>VIRH01000100.1 GCA_008107755.1 Rhodobacterales bacterium | reverse complement strand
TGACACGAGAGGCCGATCTGCCAAGATGGCTTGACTGGTACAACAACAAACGGCCACACATGGGCATCAATGGAAAAACACCAAGTCAGGCCCTCAACGGAACAACCTGATCAGAAACCACATCTAGGCTGCAGACGCATAGCTGAGTTTTATGGCTCCACACCCTGGCGCAGAAGATGGCGGCCTGTCGGTGTTCGCTCTGGCAGGAGAGCTTTCCGACAGGTCCCCGTAGAAACCTCTCTCGCAAGCCACTCTGACATTTACGAATAGTCAGGTGTGGTGCGGTCGAGATAGACTGCCATCCTCAGTTGTTGGTATTCATGAGCCCCGCCAATCCTTTGTGGAAGGAACGGGTTTCCTCACGCCGCGGTAAACGCAGAAAGAAGGTCAGCATGTGCCAGGATTGCAGCAAGGGAACCATCAGTCGACGTGGGCTGTTTGTCGGTGGAATCGCCTTTTCGGTGGCGGCAGCGTCCGGATCGACCACCGCCTTCGCGCAAGAGACCAGTGCGGCCGCGGCCACGCCGGACGAAGCATTGGAGCTTCTGAAGGAGGGCAATGCGCGGTATGTCGCCAACACGCCTGCCAACATGGACCATTCAGCGGATCGCGTGGCCCGCTCGCAAGGGCAGCAGCCGTTTGCCGCGGTGGTGACCTGTTCGGACTCCCGCGTCGTGCCCGAACTCATATTCGATCAGCCGCCCGGAGCATTGTTCGTGATCCGGGTCGCAGGCAACTTCCTCAACGACGACGGGATTGCGACGCTTGAATACGGTGTTGCCGTGCTCGGCATCAAGACGATCCTGGTGCTCGGCCATTCCTCCTGTGGCGCGGTCGACGCCACCATCAAGTCGATCAAGAACAGGGAATTGCCGCCCGGCCATCTGCCCAGCCTTGTCAATGCGATCACGCCTGCCGTCTATGACGTCATGGGCGACAATCCGGACGATCTTCTGGCCGCTGCAACAGGTCAGAACGCGAAGCTGAATGCCGAAAGGGCTGCAGCGACGGGGCCTATCCTGTCAGAGGCGCAAGGCGCGGGCAAGATCTCGACTGCGGCAGCCGTCTATGACATCGCCACCGGCAAGGTCTCGTTTCTCTGAGACCGTCAGGACCGCGGCGGTCGCAGTTTTCGGCGACCGCGGTTTTCTCGTGCCACGTCAGATATCACTTCGCGGGATGCGCAGCACCTGACCGGGGAAAATCAGATTGGGGTTGGTGACCACATTCTGGTTCGCCTCCAGGATCGGCTGGAAATTCGAGTCTCCGTATTGCTGTTGCGCGATCTTGGTAAGTGTATCGCCGGCCTGCACAGTGTAGGGCTGCCAGCCGCCATACCCCGGCAGGATCTTCGGGCCGAACAGCACCGGAATGACAACCGCCGGTCCGTTCTCGTTACCCGTGTCATCCGCAAGCGTCAGGAAAAGCCTGTTGAGCTGAAAGCTGTTGGTGTCGGGAATGTCGATGAAGCCCTGAAACTGCTTGAGCCCGAGCGATCCGACATTGGTGAAGGATGCATATTCGTCGTGGCCGTCGGAAACGCGAATGCTGAGCGTCCCTTCGAAGGCGGCAGCATTTCCGGCGATAAGAATTTTCGATCCCACCAGATCAAATGGCTGTGGCTGCTGAATATCGAGAGTAATGGTCAAAACAAATCCCCTTTTGAGCCGATAAGGTTTCGGATGCCCTCCAGGAGAGGTCAGTCTACTCGATTACGTTACGTAAGGATATCGTGTTTGGCATCCGGTCATGTCTTTTCAAGCCGGATGCCGATTTTCCACGTTCGGGCGAGGGATGCGGGCGGCTGGGCCGCCAGACGCGTCAGTATTGGTCGTGAAGCCGGACCCAGCTCATGACGCCGTCCTCGTTGCGGCCCTTGGGTACAAGATCGAGCCAGTTGAACGCACCCATCAACAGCTCCGTTCCGCGATGATAGGTCGAGTAGGTGTGAAAGATCGCTCCGATATCGTCCCTCGCGAAGACGCTGACGCCGAACATGTCATGGGCCCTGGTCATCGACGTCTTGCCGAAATTGTAGGTCGCCTCTCCTCCGGCAAGGTCCTCGTCGGTAAAGGAGACCTTGAAGTCGTAATTGAAATCACTGTCGCCTGACGAGACCCAGTTGAAGGTCCATCCCATGCGCTTCTTCACATCCTCGATCCGGCTTGCCGGGGCGCGGGAGACAGCGGCAAAGGCAAGGTCGGCCTGCTCGAAGTGCTGGCGGGCGGCATCCACGTGATCGACGGTGAAGGCGCAGCCCCCGCAGATGTGATCCGATCCCGGTGCCAGCATGAAATGATAGACAGCAAGCTGACTGCGATCGCCGAAGAGATCGGCGAGTGAGCAGGAGCCATCCGGACCTTCGAAGACATAGTCCTTTTCGACCCTGACCCAGGGAAGGTTGCGGCGCTCTTCACGCAGCGCATCGAGGTCGAGGGTCAGCTCCAGTTCCTTCGCGAGAAGTTTCCGGCGTGCGAGGGTCCATTCCTCGGGTGTGGCGGTATGGATATTCATGGTCTGGTTCCTTTCGGTTTCACTTTGGTGGGGATTCGGTACGGGCCGGCTCCGGCGGCGAGCTTCAGCCAGCTAGGCGCATGGAAGAGGCTCATCAGCAGGTACATGAGCGCCATGCCGTTCACCGCCGGCGTTTCGACCGGCAGGCAGGTCGCCATCTCGTGTGCGTCAGTCGCGGAGACGAGCGCCATGAAGGCGAAGGTCGGCGAGGCGGCAAGGCCGAGCCAGGCAGCCAGGCCGGACGTCGCTGGCACCAGGCGCCGGTGGGCAGCTCGGGTTGAAGCGATCATTCCGCTGCCTCGGCATAGCTGTCGTGGTGCTGCCACCAGACGCCGTCCTCGTTGCGCCCCTTTGGTGCCCGGTCGAGCCACTGATACATACCCCAAAGCGCATCAAGGCCGCGGGCATAGGTGGAATAGCTGTGATAGACGGCGCCGTCTTCCAGGATGAAGGAGCTGAAGCCCGGCCGTTCGCGGACATAGGCCGCCGGCGCTGCGCCGGTTCTGGTTGCGGATACGACGACGCCTGCCGGCAGTGCCGCTTCTTTCATTGGTGGGCTGCTGGTACGGTAGTTGTATTCGCTGTTTCCGGTGCGCTGCTGGTCCTCGGTGATCGAGACGTTGAAATCGAAGTTGAAGTCGCTTCCGCTGGAGGATGCCCAGGGAAAGGTCCAGCCCATGCGCTCACGGAACGCCAGCAACTTTGGCAACGGTGCTCGGGAGACGGCGCAGAGCGTAACGTCGTGACCGGCAAGGTGACTGACGGAGCCGTTGAAACCGTCAGCGATTGCCGAGCAGGAAATGCAGCCCGCGTTGAAGTCGGGTCCATACATGAAGTGGTAGATCAGGAGCTGAGAGCGCCCCTGGAAGAGATCGGCAAGGGACGCGCGTCCCGTTTCGGTTTCAAATGCGTAATCCTTGTCGATCCTGACCCAGGGCAGTTCCTGGCGCTTCCTTGCCAGCGCGTCGCTTTTCCGGGTCAGCGCCTTTTCCATTTCCAGCAGCTCCAGCCGCGCGGCAAGCCACTCATCTCGTGTTCCCTTGGTGTGGGCGGTCATGGGTCTTTCCTTTCCACTCGACGCCGGTTCAAACGGCGACTATCTGTCGATAGGCAAGGCGTACGGCAGGTCGGCGAAGGGGTGGGAGTGACAATCGTGACGGGATTTTCATGGACTCGCTGATCACGGCCGCCGCCCGCGCGCTTTCGTCAGGCGATCCGCTTTCCGCCCTGAAGCACATCGCCTTGCGCGAGGACCCGCCGGCGCTCGCGCTGCGCGGCATCGCGATGGCGCAGCTCGGGGATCTGCCGAAGGCACGGGACCTGCTGCGCCGCGCCGGTCGGGCTTTCGGCGCAAGGGAGCCGATGGCGCGGGCCCGTTGCGGTGTCGCGGAGGCTGAGATCGCGCTGGTTTCCCGGGACCTTGGCAAGCCTATGGAGGGGCTCGTTGCCGCCCGGGAAACGCTTGAAAAACTCGGGGACCGGGCGAACGCAGCCCATGCCGATTACCTCGAAGCCCGGCGCCTGCTTCTGATCGGGCGCCTCGACGAGGCGGAGCGCGGCCTTCGTCGGATCGATGTCGATATGCTCCCGAAACCGTCTCTCACGGGGTACCACCTCGTGGAGGCGGGCGTTGCCATGCGGCGCATCCGCTCGGTACCTGCACGCGAAGCCCTTCGAAAAGCCTTGGAAGCTGCTCGCATGACAGGCATCCCGGCTCTGATTGCGGAAGCCGAGCGCGCAGCAGACCGGTTTGCGGCAACGGTGGCACGTCTGGTCGGGCATGAGATTGACCGTGCGCTGGTGCTGGAAGAGATCGAAGAGCTTTTCAATTCCGATGCCTTGGTCATCGACGCATGCAGGAATGTCGTTCGGGCGGGAGAGGCGGCAGCGCCTCTTGCGAGCCGTCCGGTGCTCTTCGCGCTTGTTCGCGCGCTTGCAGAAGCGTGGCCTGAGGATACCTCGCGAGAGACGCTGCTTGCGCGGGCGTTTCGGGCGCGTCAAGCGGACGACTCCCACCGCGCGCGCCTGCGCGTCGAGATAGGCAGATTGCGCGAAGCGATCGGGCCGCTGGCGGAGGTCAGTGCGACGGAGCGGGGCTTCAGGCTCGAGCCGCCGCAGGGCCGGGTGGTGTCCGTTCTGGCGCCCCCGGTCGAAGGGGACCACGGCAACGTTCTGGCGCTGCTGGCCGATGGCGAGGCATGGTCGACTTCCGCGCTTGCGCTTGCGCTTGGCGTCAGCGCGCGCACCGTTCAGCGTGCGTTGGAAGAGCTTTCCCGGGACGGCAAGGTGGAGTCCTTCGGCCGGGGGAGGGCCTGTCGCTGGATCGCCGCCAGCGTGCCGGGGTTCCCGTCAAATTTGTTACTCCCTGCATCCGGTCCTGCCAGCTAGGGTGTGAACCAGAGCCGTTACACCGAAACAGGAACCAGTGTGGTGAATTTGAAGCACGCCTCACTTTGGCAGTGACCGCCGGAGCGTACTTCAAATTCGAAAACCACACTGGAAACATAAACTTGCTAGTCACTCTTTTGAATCCGAAGTTCGTTCAGAGGAGGCTCGAAAACGGGACGAACTTCAGATTCAGGTGACCAGGATGAAACGCAAGAGCGCTGAAGTTATCCGTGAGTATGGCCCCTTTCCCGGTGTCGAGGATGTCGCAGGTGTGAGCTTCGATGGCCAGAAGGTGTGGGTCGCGACCGGCGACAGGCTGCAAGGCATGGATCCGGAGAGCGGCGAATTCGAAGCCGGTTTCGATCTTCCCGCCCATGCCGGCACTGCGTTTGACGGTCGATATCTCTATCAGATCGCTGAAGCTGTCATCCGCAAGATCGACCCGGAAACCGGTGATGTTCTCTCCACGATCCCGGCCCCGGGTGAGGGCAGCGACTCCGGCCTTGCCTGGGCGGAAGGAACGCTCTGGGTCGGACAGCATCGCGGCAGCGCGATCCATCAGGTGGATCCGGAAACGGGCAAGGTCCTCAAGACCATCAAGTCGGACCGTTTCGTGACCGGCGTCACCTGGGTCGACGGGGAGCTCTGGCACGGCACGTGGCAGGAAAATCTCAGCGACATTCGCCATATCGATCCGGAGACCGGGGACGTGCTGGAATGTCTCGACATGCCCGAGGGCACTGGCGTTTCTGGCCTGGAATCTGACGGCGGCGACCGCTTCTTTTGCGGTGGTGGCGGCAGCGGCACGATCAGGAGTGTCCGCAAACCTTGAGGGCACACCGCAGGCTTTCCCCTTGGCCTTGCTCCAGTGATCCGCTATGTCAGCGCACAGCGAGACCGCTTTGACAAAGCACCAGGGCCCGACAGATGAACGACATTGCCGCCGACAGTATCGACCTTGACGTTCCCGCGCTGCTGCGCGGTGCGCCCTCCAGTGTCGAATTCAAGAAGCTGCGCAAGCGGTTGCTGCGGCAGGCGCGCGAAGCGATCAGCGATTTCGGCATGTTGCCGGAGGGAGCCTTGCAGGAGAACCGGCCGAAGTGGCTGGTCTGTCTCTCCGGCGGCAAGGACAGCTACACGCTTCTCGCCGTGCTGATGGAGCTGAAGTGGCGGGGGCTCTTGCCGGTCGATCTGGTGGCCTGCAATCTTGATCAGGCCCAGCCGGGGTTCCCGACCGACATCCTGCCGAAGTTCTTCGAGGACAACGGCATAGAGCACATCATCGTGCGCGAGGACACCTATTCGATCGTCACCGACAAGATCCCGGAACACCGGACCTATTGTTCCCTGTGCTCGCGCCTGCGGAGAGGCATCTTGTACCGGATCGCCCGCGAGCAGGGCTGCGAAGCGATCGTGCTTGGCCATCACCGGGAAGACATTCTCGAAACCTTCTTCATGAACCTCTTTCACGGTGGGCGACTTGCGTCGATGCCGCCGAAGCTGATCAATGACGAGGGTGATCTTCTGGTGCTGCGCCCGCTGGCCTATTCGGCTGAAAGCGATATCGCTAAATTCGCGAGCGGCATGCAGTTTCCGATCATCCCGTGCAATCTCTGCGGCTCGCAGGACGGCCTGCAGCGAGAAGAGGTCAAGCGCATGTTGCAGGGCTGGGAAAAGGCAAGCCCAGGCCGCCTGGGCGTCATGGCTCGCGCGCTCGGCCATACGCGGCCGTCGCATCTGCTGGACCGCTCCCTTTATGACTTCGTCAATCTGAGGCCTGCTGAAGGCGCTTCAGACGCTGCGGACGGAGAGGCGGAAGAGCCTTGCGGTGCGAGCCTTGCCATGACGGCGAAGCTGTTCGCGGCCGAGTAGGCCCTTCATCGTCCAGTCAGAGCGACACCCTTCCCGCTGGGACGAACCTGCCTTCATGCCTGCGAGAATAGCTTCTGCTGTTGGGAAGGAGCCAAGGCCGCGTCACAGCTTTTCACCGGAAAGCTTGCGAGCCGGCGTCAAGCGCGCATCCAGTCCTGCCTCAAAGAAACAGCGGGCTTCGGTTCAAGAGATGCGTCGTGGAGGAGGGGCGTCTTCACGTGGCTGGAGAAGTCGCGCGCGTTCTGACACCTGCGTTCGGATTTCGGACGGTCAGCGGTAGGCCTTGTCGCCGTCAAATCCGCCCATGGGCTGGTTACGGACCAGAATGACGAGACCCTGCTTGCTGGGCAGGGTGTCGGCTTCGGCCACGCCGCCGTAATTTGCGCACAGTTCGTCTGCGCTCTTCTTGTAGGCGGGGGTGAACATGGTGATGGCTTCGCAGTCGACGCGTCGCAACTCGCTGTCGCTCTTTGCGCCGCCGGACATGCTGTATCCGATGCCGGCAATCGCCAGAAAGAACGTCGTGGTCGTGGCAAAAGCAAACTTGTTCATGATTCCGGGGTCCATTTCCGGGCTCCGATCGAGCCGTGCGTCACGGTCGGAAAATGGCGGAGCACACCTTTATGTACCCTGACATCCGCATTCACCTTACGTTCACCTTAAGTGATTCGTTGCAAATTGCCGATAGGTCGCCCCAATTTCGCCGGAATCGATCTGGCTTTACTTTTGGATAAGGTAAATGTTTGGTTAATCGAAGGTCGTTCAGCGGGGTGGCTCGCGCTCCGAGACGGATTTCCGGGCGTCTGACGACTGGTATTTCTTGTGAAAAAGAAACTCGCAGGACCCACCGGCCTCGACCGATGGGACGTTGTGGGCACTATCGGGTAGTAGGAATTCGGTTCTTCGTCAGTGATATCCAAACGAAAAGGGCCGCGGATCCGACGATCCGCAGCCCGGTCTGACGCAAGCCGCTCGCAAGCTGCTTGAAGAAATGCGCTGGTGTCAGGCGGTTTTCTTCACCTCGACACCCTTTTCGCTCATCAGGCCCTGCAGTTCCTGGTTCTGGAACATCTCGCGGATGATGTCACAGCCGCCGACGAATTCGCCCTTGACGTAGAGTTGCGGGATCGTCGGCCAGTTGGTGAATTCCTTGATGCCCTGACGCAGCTCTTCGTCTTCAAGGACATTGATGCCCTTGTAGGGGGCGCCGACGTAATCGAGGATCTGAACGACCTGGCCGGAAAAGCCGCACTGCGGGAAGTTCGGCGTGCCTTTCATGAAAAGCACAACGTCGTTGGTGTCGACTTCGTTCTTGATCCAGTCCTGGATGCTCATGATGTCCGTCCTTTGTCTGTTTACGCCCTAACTTGAGAAAGCCGGCGCCGAATTCAAGTGGTCACGCCCTGGGCGTGGCAGGTCGTCGAAGCGTCCGGGTCAGTCCGGCGCCTTCGTCTGCAGGGCGAGGGCATGCAACGCGCCGCCCATGTTGCCCTTGAGAGCCTCGTAGACGAGCTGATGCTGCTGAACGCGGCTCTTGCCGCGAAAAGCCTCCGAGACGACGTTCGCCGCGTAGTGGTCGCCGTCGCCAGCCAAATCGCGGATCTCGACCCGTGCGTCCGGCAGGGCCGCCTTGATCAGGGTTTCGATCTCATTTGCGTTCATCGGCATCTTGCGTCGTCCTTTTTATAAGTTCCCGCGGCACACCAGTCAGGCATTGGCCATGTAGTCCGGGAACCAACTTTCATGTGCTTTGCGCATGTTTGCAACGGATATGGTGAGGACGTCCTCCACAGTCAAATCCGTTCCGCCCGTTGTCCCGATCTGCTGGACGTCGACGCCGGCATCCAGGATATCCTCCAGAACCGCTTCCAGCTTGTCTTCAGCGACCGTGATGACATAGCGGCCCTGGTCTTCGCCAAAGAGCGCCGCGTGGGCAGGTCCAGTGATCTTGACCGACGCGCCGATACTGGAGGCCATCGCCATTTCCGCAAGCGCGACGCCGAGGCCGCCGGAGGAGATGTCATGAACGGCGGTCACGCGGGCGGAGCCGATGAGCTGGCGCACGATGGTGCCGCGACGCTTTTCCGCGCCGAGATCAACCGGCGGCGGGGCGCCTTCTTCCCGGTTCAGAACGTCGGCGAGATACTGGCTGGCACCCAGATGCGTGCCATGGCCGCCGATCAGAAGGATCGCTTCGCCTTCGCCTGCGAAGGCCGCACCGGCGCGAACGGTCACGTCCGGCAGAAGGCCGACGCCGCCGATGGCGGGTGTCGGGAGGATCCCCTCGCCATGGGTTTCGTTGTAGAGCGACACGTTGCCGGAGACGATCGGGAACTCGAGTTCCTTGCAGGCTTCACCGATGCCTTTGATGCAGAAGACGAACTGGCCCATGATCTCCGGCTTTTCCGGATTGCCGAAATTGAGGTTGTCGGTGGCGGCCAGCGGCTCGGATCCGACAGCGGTCAGGTTGCGCCAGACTTCGGCAACGGCCTGCTTTCCGCCTTCGTAGGGATCAGCCTCGCAGTAACGCGGGTTGACGTCGACCGTGAAGGCAAGCCCTTTGCGGGTGCCATCCACGCGAATGACACCGGCGTCGCCGCCTGGCGAGGCCGCGGTGTTGCCCTGGATCAGCGTGTCGTACTGCTCGTACACCCAGCGACGGGACGAGCCGTTGGCACCGCCGATCAGCTTGAGGAGCGCTTCAGAATAGTCGGCAGGCTCCTCGATCTGGGAAGCCGTAAGCGTTTCGCGCTTTTCCGGCTCGATCCACGGCCGGTCATATTCGGGGGCCTCGTCGCCCAGTTCCTTGATCGGCAGGTTGGCGACAATCGTGCCCTGGTGCTTGACGACAAAACGCAGCGTGTCGGTGGTGATGCCGACGATGGCGAAGTCCAGCCCCCACTTCTTGAAGATGGCTTGCGCCTCGTGTTCCTTTTCCGGCCGCAGAACCATGAGCATGCGCTCCTGGCTTTCCGAGAGCATCATCTCGTAGGCGCTCATGCGCTCTTCGCGTACCGGAACCTTGTCGAGGTCGAGTTCGATGCCAAGGTCGCCCTTGGCGCCCATTTCGACGGCCGAGCAGGTCAGGCCGGCAGCACCCATGTCCTGAATGGCGATGACCGCTCCGGTCTCCATCAGTTCAAGGCAGGCTTCCAGAAGACATTTTTCGGTGAAGGGGTCACCAACCTGAACGGTCGGACGCTTTTCCTCGATCGTGTCGTCGAATTCGGCCGACGCCATGGTCGCGCCGCCGACGCCGTCGCGGCCGGTCTTGGCGCCGAGATAGACGACGGGCAGACCGACGCCCTTGGCTTCCGACAGGAAGATCGCATCGGCGTTGGCAAGACCGGCGGCAAAGGCGTTGACCAGGCAGTTGCCGTTGTAGCGGGCGTGGAACTCCACTTCACCGCCGACTGTCGGCACGCCGAAGGAGTTGCCATAGCCGCCGACACCGGAGACGACGCCGGATACCAGATGCTTCGTGCGCGGATGCTCCGGTGCGCCGAAACGCAGCGCATTCATGGCAGCGACCGGACGCGCGCCCATGGTGAAGACGTCACGCAGAATGCCGCCGACACCGGTCGCCGCGCCCTGGTAGGGCTCGATATAGGACGGGTGGTTGTGGCTCTCCATCTTGAAGACGACCGTCTGACCGTCGCCGATATCAACAACGCCGGCGTTTTCGCCCGGACCCTGGATGACGCGTGGGCCCTTCGTCGGCAGGGTCTTCAGCCACTTCTTGGAGGACTTGTAGGAACAGTGCTCGTTCCACATGGCCGAGAAGATACCGAGTTCTGTAAAGGTCGGCTCGCGGCCTATCAGCTCCAGAATACGCTCATATTCATCCGGCTTGAGGCCATGGGATGCGATCAGGTCGGGCGTGATCGTGATGTCGTTCGGGATCATGTCGTTCCAGTGTTTTTGGCCGCTGTGGCAAGGCCGTTGTCGGCGCAGGCAGGCAATGATGCCGCCGTTTAGCAGATTGTCCAGTGAATGGGGAGTGTTCGAGCGTAAAGATTTTCCAGATTCGGCACGTCATCCAAGGGCCTTGATGGTGATGAAGCCGGTATAGCCCACATAGGCGATGAGCATCAGAAAAGCTTCCTTACGGCAGATCCGCCACCCGCTCATGGCAAAGACGATCAGCGCCGCGGTGGAGCCGAGCAGGACCCAGACGTCGAAACCGGCCATTTCCGGCGGAACCTTCAGCGGGGCGATCGTTGCGGTCACCCCGAGAATGCCGAGAATATTGAAGAGGTTGGAGCCGAGGATGTTGCCAAGGGCGATATCCGTCTGGCGCTTGAAGGCGGCTATGACGGAGGTGACCAGTTCGGGCAATGACGTTCCCACCGCGACGACGGTCAGGCCGATCACCGCGTCGCTGACGCCGGCGGCCGAGGCGAAGTCAATGGCGCCGCCGACAAGGAAATGCGCTCCGCCCAGGGTCATGGCAAGACCGCCGAGTGCCATAAGGATGTTCAGGGCAAGGTTTGACGAAGCCGGCTGTGCGGTGACGGACTGGGCTTCGCCCCGATGCAATTCGGCAGACGGGCTGCTGGCATCCTTTTCCGTGCGATAGGTCACGACGAGATAGACCGCCAGCGCGCCGATCAGCACGATGCCCTCAAGGCGGGTGATCGCGCCGGACAGGGCGAGCGCCGTGAAGGCGACGGCCGCAAGCGCATTGGCCGGGCCGTCGCGCAAGAGAGCGGCAGGTTTGACGGCGATCGGGCAGATCAGCGCCGAAAGACCAAGGATGAGCAGAATGTTGGCGATGTTGGAACCCGCGACATTGCCGACGGCGATGCCCGGCGAGCCATTTTTTGCCGCCAATATGCTGGTCATGAGTTCCGGCGTCGACGTGCCGAAACCGACCAGAACGAGGCCTATCATCAATTCGGAGATACCGAAGCGCTGCGCGAGGCCGACGGACCCGCGCACAAGCAAATCCCCGCCCGCGACCAGCAGAACCAATCCGAGCAGAACATTGAAAGCGATCATTTCAGGAGAACACCCGCAACAGAGGTGACCGGCAAATGGGGATGCGGCAGACCTGGTGCAATGGGGAGGGCGATGGACCTGAAAATAATCTCGCGTGTCCTCGTCTCGACAGCGAGTGGTGCTTAGCTCTCTGGAACTGGCCTGATGTCCGGACTGATGGGATAACCGGGGCCTACGGTCAGAGGTCTTGCCGGCATGGCCGCCGCCGGGTTTTCGCATTCCGCGGATTTTAAGACCCGGTCGTCAGGCCTCACTCGAAACTGTCGTAGCAGGCGCCGTTGTCCTGCAGCAGGTTCCTCAGGGTCTGGAGGCCAAGGGCGGTTTCCTCTCGCGTCAGCGGGTTGGTGATGCCGATGCGGACCCGGTGGAAGACCCGTTCCGTGCGGCCGCACTTGAACTCATCCTCATCGTCGATCAGCACATTGGCTGCCGCCGCCGCTGCCTTGAAGGTGCCCGAGAGCCAGGGTTCGGGAACCTTCAGCCAGATGAAGGGAGTATCGGGGGCGGCTGTATATTCGAACCCGTCGAACGAGCGGCGTACCAGCTCCTGCCGTCCTGCGATCTCCGCGCGGATGCGTTTCCGGAAGTCGTCTGCCGTGCCGGTCAGGATCAGTCTCGCGGACAGCTCCGACAGGAGAAAGGAGATGCCGCCCGTCAGCATCTTGTGGGCGGTGTAGATCCGCTGGGCGTGTGACGGGGGGCTGGAGACCCAGCCACCCCGGACACCTGCGGTGACCGATTTGGACAGGGAGCCGACATGGAACGTGCGTTCCGGAGCGAGGGCGGCGAAGGGCGTCAGCTCCGTCTCGCGCAGGGATCCGTAAACCTCGTCCTCGATGATCCAGAGATTGTGCTGGCGTGCGACGGTGACAATGTCCTTCCGGCGCTCCTCGTTCATGGTCCTGAGGCTCGGATTGTGCATCGTCGGCATCAGGAAGATCATCTTCGGGTGACGCTGGGCGCAGACCTTCGACAGTTCGTCGGGGATCATTCCCTGCTCGTCACTGAGGATCTGCACCGGCCGGCGACCCGAAAGCGTCGCGCCGCGGGCGATGGAGCTGTAGGTCAGGTCCTCGAAGGCGATCTGGTCTCCCGGCGACGTTGCCGCGGCGATGATCGCCATGATAGCCGCCTGCGCGCCAGTGGTCGGCACGATGGTGTCGGCGTCCGGGTGCCAGTTGCCTCGGGCAAGCCAGCGCTGTCCGGCTTGCCGCCACGTGTCAGGGACTGCGCGTGTGTAGCTTGCGATATCGTAGGGACATTCGTGGGTGATCGCGATGGTCAGCTCGCGAATGGCATCCGACTGGCCAATCTCGGGCGCTGACGTGCTGTCGAAACGGATTGCCTCCGGTGGCGGTACGGAAACGCGGGTGCCTGCGAACCCTGTGTCCGCCGGCGTTCCGCCGGCCCCTTGTACCCAGGAAGAGGAAGAGGCGCCTGGCGCGGCCGGGTCGTTGGAACGCAGCGGTTCCAGATAAGGCTTCGGATCCTCGATGAGCCCGGGCGCCGCCGAAGAGCCGAGGACATAGGTTCCTCGTCCAACCTCGCCGCTGACGAGGCCGCGCTGGCGAACCAGCGCATAGGCTCGCCCGATCGTGCCGACAGTCACGCCAAGGTCGTAGGCAAGGTCGCGCTGCGGCGGAAGCTTGGTTCCAGCAGGCAGGGCACCGGTGGTGATGTCCTCGGCGATGCGATCGGCGAGGCGCACATACATGGGCGTCTGGCCTTCAGGGAGGGTTGGATGCCAACTTGTCATGGTGACAATTTAATATATTGCATCGCTGGTTGAGTCAATTCATAACATTGAAGCGCTACAATGCGTTCAATTGCAAAAATTGTTACCGTTGAAAGGAAGGAAGATGAGTTCAATAGAGTCAATCGGCGCGAGCCAATCCACGAGGTTCCGGTTCCGGCGCAACATTCTGAAAATGGTTCACGCAAGGTTGGTCGCCTGGGGCCAGATGCGCCGGACCCGCAGGCAGCTGGCCGAATTGTCGGATGGTGCTCTGCAGGATCTGGGCCTGACCCGTGAGGCAGCCCTGGAGGAAGCTCTGCGTCCGTTCTGGGACACGACCTCCCGGAGGCGCAAATACTGATGGCGGCGATGCTGATTCATCGACGAGTGAAGTCGGTTGCGCTTTCCTGAAACGGGCCTTGGGCCGAAGGGAAGGCGAGCTGAAGCCGGACTTTGAGCCGGTTTCGCAAACCACCCGCTTCGCCCGCCGGCCCGTTTCAGGAGAGCGTAATCAGATCGGAATCCACCTGTGCACGGATTCCGAATGATGCCGGACGCGGTGCAGCCTGCGTCCGGCATCTTTTTTTGGCGTGTCGTCGGGGCTGGTCAGACCGTGCCAGTATATTCGCCGCGCGCCGGGTAGTCGTTCTTCTGAACGAATTCGAGCGCTCCGATCATTTCGGAAAAATGCGGCCGGACGAACGGCATCGTCTGTACGGACGAAAAATAGAGCGTGCCGTCTGCCTTTACCAGAAAGACGCCGGGTTCGGAAAACAGTGCCGGCTCCTCGATGCCGATGGATGTGGTGCCCCGGCTGGTAGAGATGAAGAGGCCCCAGTCCCGCGCGACGCTCAAGGACAGGCCATATCCGAAGCGCAGATCCGGCTGGGCGACCTTTTCCGCCATCTGGCGCGCCCGGTCCTCGTCGTCCGACGATATGGCGATGGTCTTTACGCCCTTTTCGGCGAACTCCCCGGTCAACCGTCCGAGTTCCTTGAGATAGGTCGCGCAGATCGGGCAATGCAGGCCGCGGTAGAAGACGACCAGCGTTGCAAACTCCGCCTTGTCTTCCTTCAGATCGAAAGCACCGGACGAAAGCGTTTCAACTTTCAGCTCCGGAACGGCATCGCGTGGAACAAGCATCGTGAATTCCTCCTGATTGTTGGTGCCGGGTTTCCTGGACTTCGATGAGAAGTCGAAGTAGGGTCATGAATACCGGACTTTGGATACGATAATGTCCTCAAAATATGATCAAGGGTACGGAAATGCCTGTTCCTTATCGAACCTCCTTCAATGGCAAGCTGGACCGGCTGTCATCGCTCATCGACAGGCTGCGGGTGCATGTGTCGAATGCACTGGTTGATGAAGACGGTCCGGCTCCGACCGAGAGCCTGCCTGCCAACCTGTGCGTCTATCGCAGCAGTACAGACGATCTTCGCCTGGCGTTTTCCCCGGTCAGGAACGGGCGTGCCCGGCACTTTCCAGACATGATGCAGAAGGACGGCGAAACGCTTCTCGTAGGCGCGCGGATCGGGATTTCCGGCATTGGCGGACAACTGGTCAACGCACTTCCAGACTGCCTGTCCGTGTGCCTGACGTCCGATCCCAACCTCCAGGCAGTCGTCGCGCCCCTGGTTGAGGAAGCGACAGAGCCGCGCTGCGGAGGTCAGGCGGTCTTTCATCGCCTGTGCGAGGTGGTGGTGATCCGCTTGCTGCGGCACGCAATCGAGGAAGGCAACGTTGAAACTGGGCTGCTCAACGGACTATCGCATCCGCGAATAGCGGCAGCACTGGTCGCCATTCACGAAGCACCGGGGGAGAGCTGGACTCTGGAAAAGCTGGCCGAAACGGCAGGCATGTCCCGCACGCAATTCGCCGTCACTTTCAAGGAACTCGTCGGTTCCACGCCCATGGGGTATCTGTCAGGCTGGCGGCTGGAGATTGCAAGAGCCGAGCTTCAATCCGGACGTCAGGTGAAATCCGTCGCCTCGATGTGCGGATTTGCCAGCGCCGCCGCCTTTTCCAGAGCCTTTTCCAGACGTTTCGGGCACCCGCCCAAGCAGAAGCGGCAGACGGCGGCCTGACGCCTCGGAGGCGCCCGTGGAGGTTGCCGGCGCGTTTGCAACGTTGCGGGGAGTGGACCCGGTCAGCCGCGTTTTTCTTCCGCACGCTCCAGCGCGTAGAGCTCGTCCTGAATATCGTCGGCCTTGCGGGCCATCAGGGCCTGCGCGTCCTTGAGCCCGCGATTGTAGAATTTGGTACCGAGAGAGGTTGCCAGGAAATCGATCAGGCGCTCGGCGTCCATGTTGCCGATGTCGACATCAAGGTCCGCCGCCATGAAATGCTGGATCTCGGCCGCCAGACGGATGCGGTCTTCCTTCTCAAGGGAAAGGGGTTCCACGCTTCAGCCTCCTTCGACGGTCGCGCCGAAAAGGACAATCAGCGCGCACATGATTGCGAGCAGGAAGAAGGCTCCGGCGGGAAGCGGCTTCTTCAGCCGGATGGCGCTGATCGCCGCGACCAGGCATTGCATCGTATAGTAGAAGGCAAAACAGCGCGAGGCGAGGGTGATCAGCGCGTAGACGTCGGTTTCCCAGGTGACCAGCCCTGCAATCACGGCCGTCAGCAGATAGGCATGGCCAACCTTGATCTTCTTGCCGAAAACGTCCCGAACCAGTCCGCCAGCGCCGAGTGTATCGGCGATGGCGGCGCTCGACTGGCTGGCAAGCGCACCGATGATGATCATGATCGGCAGGATCGCCGCGACCGGTGTCAGCATGTCGACGATGGCCGCGACGCCGTCCCCGTGCGTGTTCACACCGAAGAGGGGTGTCGTTACCAGGAAAAAGGCGATGTAGATGAGCGCGGCAAGGATCTGTGCCTGCTTCATGGTGCCGGCGCGCAGTTCCGGCGAGTAGGCATTGCCCAGGAACCGGGATGTCTCGAAGCCCTGCACAACGATCAGAAGGCCAAGCAGCACGGGCACGTTCGACAGCTCGAAGTGGCCCGGTACGCTGGAAAGCGTGCCGTCTGCAAACTGCAGGACGGCATGGGCGGCGAGGGCCGCGACCAGTCCGCCGATAAGCGCCATCTTCAGGGAAACGGCATAGATCTCCAGTTTTTCCTCCGCGCCGAAGCCGCGAAAGAAGCCGATGGCGCCGATCAGCGCAAGACATACCGTGACGACGGACTTGATCACGAAGACGTCGGAAATACCGAACGGCTTCAGCAGAAAGGTGGCAAAGAGGACGAGGTAATAGGCGACCGACACGAAATAGGCGAAGGCGAGTGCGGCGTGGGAAATCCATTCGAGCGAAACGATGGACCGGACCGCGTTGCCATTGTGAAGAAGCGGCTCGACATGAAGGATGTTGTGCCGGATCGCCGAGCCGATGCAGTAGGCAACCACCAGAAGGCCGGCCATCAGGATCGTGGCCCAGGAGCCTGACAGGTCGCGCAGGATCGGGACGGTGACCAGAAAGCCGCTGCCGATAATGGAGGCCAGCGGCGTTGACAGGGCCCGCCAGCGTGGAGAGGCGATCAGGCGCGGATGGAACAGGACAAACGCAACGGCGAGGGTTGCGATGACGGCGACGATTGCAATCATGCCGGCCTCGGCCTTCGGGATTCAGGCTGCCTGTAGGTCGGACACCAGGCTCTCGAACAGAAGGCGGCCGTCGAGCCCGCCGTGAAGCGGTTCAACGAGGTTCTCCGGATGCGGCATCATCCCGAGGACGTTGCCCTTTTCGTTCATGATGCCGGCGATATCGTTGATGGAGCCGTTGGGATTGGTACCGTCCGCATAGCGGAAGACGACCTGGCCGTTGTCCTCGATGCGCTTCAAGGTATCCGCGTCGGCGAAGTAGTTGCCGTCGTGATGGGCGACCGGACAGCGCCAGACCTGGCCCTTTTCGAACCTGGACGAGAACTTCGTGGCGGTGTTGACCGTCTCCATCATCACCTCGCGGCAGACGAAGGTCAGGCCCGCATTGCGCATCAGGGCGCCGGGAAGAAGTCCGGCCTCTGTCAGGATCTGGAAACCGTTGCACACACCGAGAACCGAAACGCCGCTGTCGGCCTTGGCGACCAGATCCTTCAGGATCGGCGAGCGGGCGGCAATGGCGCCGGACCGGAGGTAATCGCCATAGGAAAAGCCGCCGGGAACGATCACGAGATCAACGTCCGGCAAGGTGCTTTCCGTGTGCCACACATGCTGAGGCCGGTGTCCGGTGATGAGTTCCAGCGCATGGAACATGTCGCGGTCGCGGTTTGAGCCTGGGAAGACGATGACGGCGGATTTCATGAGTGCGGATCCCGATAAGTCAGAGCAGAACCAGAACGGCTATCAATGCGGCAAGGGCCGGAACCAGAATGAAGACGGCGGCCTTGACGGCCATGAAAGTGATCGCCCGGCGTGTGTCTTCATCCATTTCAGGTGACTTTCGTCAGGCCATCTCGATGGTGTAGTTCTCGATCACGGTATTTGCCAGAAGCTTTTCGCACATCTGTTCCAGCACGGCTTTCGCGGCACCCTCGTCAGAGCCTCTCAGTTCCACGTCGAAGACCTTGCCCTGGCGGACAGATCCGACATCGCCGAACCCGAGTCCGCCGAGCGCACCCTCGATGGCTTTTCCCTGAGGATCCAGAACACCGTTCTTCAGGGTGACGATCACGCGTGCTTTCATGAGTGGAGTTCCCGCTTCGGTCTGCAGTTTCTGCGAATAAAAACAGATTGGGCTCCCCATACACGAGGAGCCCGTCAAGTAAAAGAGGCCTGACGGCAAAAGCTGGGAGTTAAGGAAGCCCGGCGGATGTGCGTTTGCGTGAGACAGGGCCTCAAATTTGCTTCGGCGTATCCCGGCGATCTGATCCGAAAAAAACCCCCGATGGTTGCATCGGGGGCTGTTTGGTCGATCGTTACCTTACTGCACCAGCGTCGGGCCGGAGCCGGCCGGACGTTCGGCAGCGATCATGATGCCGAGGCGCTTGGCAACTTCCTGGTAGGCTTCCAGCATTCCGCCCATGTCGCGGCGGAAGCGGTCCTTGTCCATCTTGTCGTTGGTCTCGATATCCCAGAGACGGCAGCTGTCCGGAGAGATCTCGTCGGCAACAACGATGCGCATCATGTCGCCTTCAAAGAGGCGGCCGCATTCGATCTTGAAATCGACGAGACGGATGCCGACGCCGAGGAACAGGCCGGACAGGAAGTCATTGACGCGGATGGCGAGCGCCATGATGTCATCGAGTTCCTGCGGGCTGGCCCAACCGAAGGCGGTGATGTGCTCTTCGGCAACCATCGGATCGTCCAGCTCGTCATTCTTGTAATAGAACTCGATGATGGAGCGCGGCAGCTGGGTGCCTTCCTCAAGGCCGAGACGCTTCGCGATCGAGCCGGCGGCAACGTTGCGCACGACAACTTCCAGCGGAATGATCTCGACTTCCCGGATCAGCTGTTCGCGCATGTTCATGCGACGAATGAAGTGCGTCGGGATGCCGATGGCATTCAGGTGGTTGAAGATGAACTCGGAAATGCGGTTGTTGAGCACGCCCTTGCCGTCAACAATCTCGTGTTTCTTGTTGTTGAAGGCGGTCGCGTCATCCTTGAAATGCTGCACAAGGGTTCCGGGTTCCGGACCTTCGTAAAGGATCTTTCCTTTACCTTCATAAATGCGCCGGCGGCGGTTCATTGGCTGTACCGTATCGTTTTATTGAGAATCCATTGATCGGGCACCGGCCTGCCTTATCTTTCCCCCGGGACGTTAAGCGTCGACCGGTTGGAGCCCGCAGGCCGCAATCCCTAGTTTGCGGCGCGGAACTTAACCGAACCGGAAGAAAAGTACAATCGCATGTTTCGCGAGGAATTCTAAGTATATTACGCTTTTGGTGCAGGGAGCACGCAACTGCGTTGATTTGCCGGTCCCGCAGGGATATGCAAGAGGCCAAATCAGTCCCATATGGGGTGAAGTGCATCTGCGCAGTTCGGGAGACAAAAAGTTATGAGCACATTCGACAAGCGTGAACATGGTTATGAAAACAAGTTTGCGCATGACGAGGAGCTGCGGTTCAAGGCGACCGCCCGGCGCAACAAGCTGCTGGGCCTGTGGGCTGCCGGCCTGCTGGGCTATGAGTCCGAAAAAGCCATGGACTATGCCAAGGAAGTGGTCCGCGCCGACTTCGAGGAGCCGGGCGATGAGGATGTGTTCCGCAAGATCCGCTCGGATTTCGACCAGAACAACATCGACCAGTCCGACCACCAGATTCGCCGCACCATGGACGAACTGATGCACGAGGCGGTTGCCCAGCTGGAAAGCGACGGCTGAACCTTTTGCATTGAGAAGATTGAAGCGCCCGCGTTTTTCGCGGGCGTTGTTACATGTGGAATCGCCGGTGTGCACGAAGGCTGCCGCTTTTCGGCAAGGAGGGTTATGCGCCCCTGGGAACCGGCTGTTTCCCTTTGCCTCTGACGGGAATGCTCAGCCCAGACGCTTCATGAAATGTGCAAAGGACATCATGCCTTCTGGCCAAGGGCCATGGCCGCTTTCCAGGTTGATGTGCCCGGCTTCACCGGCATCCTGAAAGGTGGCACCCCAGGCCTTTGCAAGCAGTTCGGAGCGCTCGAAGCTGCAATAAGGGTCGTTTCTGCTGGCCACCACATGCGCGGGGAAGGGCATGGGGTCGTTCGGTATCGGCTTGAAATCGCCGCCATCGAATTCGGCGACCAGTCCCGCCCGGTCCCAGTCAGAGGGAGCAACCAGATAGGCGCCCCGGATCTTGTCCTTGAGGGCATGGGTGGCATGGGCAACCAGAATGCAGCCGAGCGAATGGGCAACCAGCACTACAGGACGCTCCGCGGCTTCGACATCCGCCACGAGAGTCTCCAGCCACTCCTTGCGCGAGGGCGCGTGCAATTCAGCCTGTTTCACGACGCGGGCGGAGGCCATCTTGTCGCGCCAGCGCAGCAGCCAGTGGCTGGGCAGGGTCTCGCCGTAACCGGGAACAAGAAGAATATCGGTTTCGGAAATTTTCACGTCGGTATCCTGGTGCAATCGTGTGTTTTCTGTCGCTGTCTTGCCGGGGAACAGCCTGCTTGTCAAACGCTGAGCTTTTCAGGAAACGTCGAATCCGGTCAGAAAAAAAGCCGGCTTGGAGCCGGCTTTTCTTGAAGTGCTAACTCACGGGCCGTAAGGCGACACGCAAGCGCGACGCGGGCCGTGGTAGGGCTGGAAGCTGTTGTCCCGTGCCCGATAGGACCGGTAGCGCTGATCACACCAGCGATAGTGGGCGGGCGTCATGCCGCGGCCGACACGCGGCGGGGCACCGTACCTCGGGGCGGGAACGACACGCACGCCGAAGGCACCGGACGGAAACCACCAGCCGTTATACCGCTTGTACCCGTGACGATAGTTCCGGTAGCCGCGGTGTCCATTGTAATAATGGCGACCGTTGTGGTGATAGTAGCCCTTGTGGCGATGATAATCTCTGTGGCGATGATTGTCTCTATGGCGATGATTGTGACGGTGCTGCACCTTCATCAGGGGCGGATTTTCGGCCTGATGGGTCTGCGCCGGAACCGGAAGATTCGGCGCTGCATTCGACGGGATGGCGAACGGGAACGAAAGCGCAATCGCCGCGAGACCTGTCAGAACAGTCTTCCTGATTTTCATGAGTGTCTCCGTTTGAATCTCGTTTATCAAACGGTTAGCCGGGGCCAAGGTTCCGAGGTCCGTCCCGCGCGATCCAGGTATCGAGCTGGAAACGGCGCAAAAGCTCAGGAAAGCGGACCGTAAAATCCGTGCTTCAGCGAGCGGGCCCAGCCCGGGCGATTGTTCTTTTTCGCCTCGTCGCTGGCCGCGTCCCAGTCGTAGGTCAGGCTCTTTTGCAGAAAGTTCCAGGTGGTCCCCGTCTTCGTCATGATCGCATAGCGTGCATGGGGGCTGCCGACCTCCATCTTGTGGCGTGACGGGTGGTCGTCCTGATAGGACGGCAGACCGACACTGCCGGGGTTCAGGATCATCTGGCCGGTGGCTTCCAGGCGAATGAGCCTTGGAATATGCGTGTGGCCACAGCAGATGATTTCGGAATCGATGCCCTGAACGGCTTCCAGAATCGTATCCTCGTCGGGCATGTGGCCCTTAGGTCCCTCTATCTTCTCGGTCAGATAGATATCGTCATTGTCCGGTCTGCCATGGCACAGGAAAATCTCGTCCGTGATCCGGATCGTCGGTTCCGTTGTCTTCAGCCATGCGAGATTTACCGACGACAGGCGCTCTGCGGCAAAGGCATCGGTCGGTCCCATTTTCCCGACAGGCGTTTCGATCAAGACACGGTCGTGGTTCCCGCGGACGGTCTGCCAGCCGGTATCGCGCAGGATGGTCGCGGTTTCTTCCGGCCAGAGCGGGCCAGAGACGCAATCGCCGAGATTGACGATCAGGTCCGGCGCTTCCGTCTTGAGGTCGGCAAGCACCGCTTCGAGCGCAAGCACATTGCCGTGAATGTCGGAGATGACTGCAATCTTCATGAAACCCTTCCGATGAGGCCCAGATGCGTGGACTTGAAACTGGCCGGGCTCTTCAGCCCGTAGCCGAGCATCCTGTCGAATGCAATGTGCGCCGCCCAGATCGTGGGAAAGACGGCGACGTCCCGGAAGGAAAAGGGTGCGGGCGCGCTTGCAAGAAGGACCGCACCACCTGCCGCAAGCAGGACCGGACCGACGTAGGTGTGGCCCAGATTGTAGATACGGGCACCGGCGCGTGGACCTGCAAGGTAACCGAGCATTGTCAGGTCCGGAAGGAAAAACAGGACCAGAAAAAGCCACCAGCTGCCGCCCATCAGGAAATAGACGGCAACAAGAGTAGCGAACACGGCAATGGCCTCGGCCCGTAACCAGGAAATTGCCACGTTCTTTTCGGTCAATTGAGTGTCACCCCTTCCGAATTGCCGGCTCAGGCGTCAGCAAACACCCGCTCGAAGATCACGTCGACGTTCTTGGTGTGGTAGCCAAGGTCGAAGCGATCGCGGATCTCCTCTTCGGAAAGATATTTGCGCACGTCCTCGTCCTTCAGGAGTTCGCTCAGGAAGTCGACGGACGCAGCACCCGCGACCTGGTAACTGTCCCAGACCTTCATCGCGTTGCGCTGGACGAGACGGTAGGCATCCTCGCGGGACGAGCCTGCCTGGGTCAGCGCCAGCAGAATGCGCTGGGAGTGAACCAGACCGCCAAGACGATCCATGTTCCCGATCATGCGCTCCGGATAGACCATCAGCTTGTCGATGACGCCCGTGAGGCGGACAAGGGCAAAGTCGAGGGTGACGGTCGCGTCCGGACCGATCATGCGCTCGACGGAGGAGTGCGAGATATCGCGCTCGTGCCAGAGGGCGACGTTTTCCATCGCCGGAATGGAGAAGCCGCGCACGATGCGGGCGAGACCGGTGAGGTTTTCCGTCAGAACCGGGTTGCGCTTGTGCGGCATGGCCGACGAGCCCTTCTGGCCCTTGGAGAAGAATTCCTCGGCTTCCAGCACTTCCGTGCGCTGCAGATGACGCACTTCGGTTGCGACGCGCTCAATCGACGATGCGATGACGCCGAGCGTCGCGAAATACATGGCGTGACGATCGCGCGGGATGACCTGGGTGGACACGGGTTCTGCCTGCAGGCCCATGGCCTTCGCAACATGTTCCTCAACCCGCGGGTCGATATTGGCGAAGGTGCCGACAGCGCCGGAAATGGCGCAAGTGGCGATTTCCTCGCGAGCAGCAAGAAGTCGCTTCTTGCAGCGGTCGAATTCAGCGTAAGCCTCGGCCATCTTCAGGCCGAAAGTGACGGGCTCGGCATGGATGCCGTGGGACCGGCCGATGCAGACGGTGTCCTTGTGCTCGAAGGCGCGCCGCTTGATGGCGGCCAGAAGCGCGTCCATGTCGGCCAAAAGCAGGTCGGTTGCCTTGACGAGCTGCACGTTGAAGCAGGTGTCGAGAACGTCGGACGAGGTCATGCCCTGGTGGACGAAGCGGGCATCCGGACCAACGATTTCGGACAGGTGGGTCAGGAAGGCGATGACGTCGTGCTTGGTTTCGCGCTCGATCTCGTCGATCCGGTCGATATCGAAGGTGGCGTTGCCACCCTTTTCCCAGATCGTCTTGGCGGCTTCCTTCGGAATGACACCGAGTTCCGCCAGCGCGTCACAAGCATGGGCCTCGATCTCGAACCAGATGCGGAATTTCGATTCCGGCGACCAGATGGAGACCATGTCAGGGCGGGAGTAACGCGGGATCATCGCGGGCAGAACCTTATCATGTTGGAGAATCTGACTGCGAAATAGCAGAGGGCGTGCGCCCCTTCAATGGAGACTGCCGTTTTTCCTTGCGGGGCACGCAGTGATATGAATTCTAGGGTGCGCATTCTGAAATGCGCTGACGAAGCTTTGTTCTTGTCCCGGATCCGCTCAACGGTTGGCAACTATGACCATTTGGCGCCCTGTAAACTCGATCTCCGTCAAGGCTCTCGCCCTGATATGGCGGGACGATGCGTTGCTCGTGACGGAGGTTTTCAACGACCTGGGGCAAGCGACCGGCGTCAGACCTCTGGGAGGCACTGTCGAGTTCGGAGAACCGTGGCGAGATGCGCTGCAGCGCGAGTTCCTTGAGGAATTGGGAGCGCGCATCACGCTCAGCGACAAGCATTTCGTGATGGAAAACCTCTATGAGCATCAGGGCACGCTCGGCCACGAGATCGTTTTTCTCTGTCCTGCCCGTTTCGATGAGACGACCTTCTATCAAAGAAACAGCTTCGACTTTCTGGAGAGCGACGAGAGCAGTGAAACGGCCCGGTGGGTGACGCTCGAGGAGCTTTCCTTGAGGCAGCTCGAGCTTTATCCCGCAGGCCTGCGACAACGGCTTGAGAACCTGGACAATGCGCTTCGGGACAAGCGTCTCTTCAGTTGAATGCGCCGCGCCAGGTGCGCGAAACGGCCTGTCCTTCCCGTCCGCCATCAGTCCGGCGGCCCGTTTTCATCTGCCGCCTTTTGTCTCCAGCGGACCGTCGCCGTCGGCTCCATATTCACCGACCTCGTCGTCAAACTCTTCCGAGATGTAGAGGTCGAACTTTTCCTTTTTCAGGCGCAGCCGGTAGGCGAGGACGTAGATGCCGATACCGCCTACGGCGATGATGCCGATGTCCGGTCCGACCGGTATGATACCGGACGCGCCGCCGAAGGAGCCCAGCCAGGACATCAGAACCAGTCCGCAAAGATAGGGAAGGAGCCAGAGCGCTTCGCGCCAGTCCAGACCGTCGAAGCCTGAGCGGGTGCTCTGGTAGATCATCAAGAGGAAGCCGAGCCCGAGACAGATGCCGAGATGCAGCATCGTGTTCCAGCCGGACCAGTAGATGATCAGGCTGGCGACGATGAAGGCAAGGCAACCGGTGATGGGGGCGGCGGGCAGGACGAAGGCGCGCGGTGCGTCGGGCATCAGGCGGCGGAAGGCGAGGACCGCGACCGGGCCGACCACGAAGGACAGGACGATCGAGGACGTGTTGAGCGCAATGACCTCGTCAAATGGTAGGATGACGAAGAACAGCGAGGCGACCACAAAGTTTACCAGCAAGGACGACAGTGGCACGCCGCGTTCCGAGAGCACTTCCATGAACTTGGGGAAGAGACCGTTCTGAGCCATGGCGAGGCCGAGGCGGGCATTCGAGCCGACGGACACCAGACCGGATGCGAAGCTGGAAATGCGGGCGCTCGTGTCCAGAATGCTGACCACCCAGAGCGCACCGACCGCAGTGGCGAGCGCTGCCATGGGCCCGAGATCGCCGGAAAACTTCAGTGCAGCCCAGCCGCCTGAAAGTTGTTTATCATCGAGGGCGCCCAGAAAAGCGACCTGAAGTCCGCCGTAGATCAGGATGCAGATCGTCAGGCTCAAGACGAGGGCGAGCGGAACGTTGACCTTCGGATTTTTGGCTTCACCCGCCATGTCGATGACATGGCGGAAGCCGATCAGGGCGAAGATCACACCGCCGGTGGAAATGGCCGACAGGATGCCCTTGACGCCTTCGGGCGCGAACCCGCCGTAGCTGGTGAAATTCTCGATCCTGAACGCTGAGACGAGAATGACGCCCGCCAACAGGGCGGGGACGACGATCTTGATCCAGGTGAGCGTGGTATTGAGGCGCGCGAAAAACTTGACGCCAAAGGCGTTGATCACTGTGAACAGAAAAAGAAGCAATGTCGCGACGCCAAGACCGGCAAGGCTGAGGTGTCCCTTTTCCTCATAGAGCCAGGGAGCCAGACTGTCCGAATATTGCAGCACCGCCTCGACCTCAATGGTCGCAGTCGTGTTGTAGCCGACCCATGCGGTCCAGCCCATGGTCATGGAAACCACCGAGCCATGGGAGAAATGCGGCACGCGGCCAATACCGCCGGCAACCGGCAGGATCGTTGCGATTTCCGCGAAGGTGGCAGCCAGAAGCAACATGGAAAAGCCGCCGATCACCCATGCGATCAAGGCCGACGGACCGGCGGCCTGCGCTGCAAGCAAGGGCGCGAACAGCCAGCCCGACCCCAGTATTCCGCTGATCGCGACGAAGGTCAGCCCGAGCAGGCCGATATTTCGATGCATATGTGCCACAGCGATTCCCCCAAACAGCCGTTGGCAGGTTAACCGAGGAAATCACCGCACGGAAAGACGTGCGCGGGAGAAAGGGCGCAATTCCCACGTATTACCTTTAGGGAATGCGCTATTGGGCGCCGGCCGAGGGGCACAATAGCGAAGCCTCGAGCGAAAGCGCTGTTCGCGTGCGGTATCGGGAAACGAGCGGTTTCCGAAACGATCAGCCGCGCTCGGCCGCGTCCCGGATCGCGGTAATATTCGTGCGGTAGCTCTCGGTGGTGCCGCCCTTGAAGACCGCGGAGCCGGCAACGAGCACGTTTGCGCCGGCTTCGGTCACGAGGGGGGCCGTGTCGGGCGTGACGCCGCCGTCGATCTGAAGGTCGATGGGACGATCGCCGATCATCTGCCGGATGCGGCGCGTTTTCTCGACCATGGCCTCGATGAATTTCTGTCCGCCGAAACCCGGGTTGACGGTCATGACCAGAATGAGGTCGAGCCGGTCGAGAACGTATTCGATGGCGCTTTCCGGGGTCGAGGGATTGAGTGAGACACCGGCTTTCTTGCCCAGATTGCGGATCGCCTGCAGCGACCGGTCGAGATGCGGGCCGGCTTCGGCATGCACGGTGATGATGTCCGAACCGGCCTTGGCAAAGGCTTCCAGATAGGGATCGCAGGGGGCGATCATCAGGTGCGTGTCGAAGATCTTGTCCGTGTGCGGGCGAAGCTTCGCGATCACATCCGGGCCGAAGGTGATGTTGGGCACGAAATGCCCGTCCATGACGTCGAGATGGATCCAGTCTGCCCCTGCGTCCACTACATCACGTACCTCCTGGCCAAGCTTGGAGAAGTCGGACGCAAGGATAGAGGGGGCGATGGCAAGCGGACGGGACATCTTCAGCATCTCCGGCAATTCGGGAAAGTGCTGGCCCGCTACCACGGCGAAGAGGGGCTTGCAAGAAAAAGCGCCTCGATCTTTCGTCAGACAAGGTCAAGTACATCGGTTGCCTTGTGGCCTTCCCCGACGCCCGAAATCAGAATGATATCCGCAGAGGAGTTGTTCGTCCGCAGCGGTTTGATTGCGGCATATTCCGGTGACCGGTACCAGGCTTCGGCGGCCGAAAGGTCCGGAAATCCGATGATTACGACGTCGCCCGGCCAGTGTCCTTCCAGTTCCATTTTCTTTCCGCCGTGAACGAGAAAGACACCTTGATAGAGCGCGAGGGTGTCTTCGATCCTTTCCAGGTAGCGCACGATGTCGTCTCCCATCTTGACGTTCCGAAGGGTAGCGAGGGCGTAGGCTGGCATGCCTGTCTCCTTTATGTGGTCGTTAGCTGGCAGGGTGCCGGCCACAGCGCTCAGGCGGCCTGCCGCCGGGTGTTCTGATAGGCGGCGGCTTCCAGAAGGGCGATAACGCCGACCACCATGGCCTGAACGGCGATGACTGTCAGCCCGAACGCATTCGGACGCAGCAGGCCGGTGGCGATCAGAAGCAGGCTGGCGACAGCCCAGGCACCATTTCCGAGAACGATCGTCCAGACAGCGACCGGGTTTTCGATAAGCCGGGTTGCTGTGATGGCCATGAAGAGGGCCGTGGGCAGAAGCAGGAGACCGGCCGTCACAGACAGGGCGGTCGGGATGGCGGTCAGGTTCGAGATCACCGGTGCGGCGGCGACGAGACCCACGCCCATGACGGCGCAGGAAACAGCATCAAGCATAAGAAGAAACTTCAGGCTCGGCATGGACATATCCTCCTGGCGAAGCGGACGGCGACTTGCCGTTCGACAGCCAGATGTTTCCAAGTTCCGTTGCTCGGGTCGATTACGTCGCGGGTAATAGGATTGCCGAGCGGATCGCGGTAGGCTCGGCGCATGAGCAACGCTTCACTTGCCGCATGGGGCGGCGCGTCCGAAATGCCGCCTGTCGGTATGCTTCTGCGCGAGTGGCGGAAGCGCCGGCACCGCAGTCAACTGGATCTCGCGCTCGATGCGGAGATCTCGCAGCGTCATCTGAGCTTTCTGGAATCGGGCCGTTCACGCCCGAGCCGGGAGATGATCCTGCGGCTTGCCGATCACCTCGACATTCCGTTTCGCGAGCAGAACAGGCTGCTGACGGCGGCCGGTTTCGCGCCGGTGCATGCCGAACGGTCGCTGGACGATCCGGCACTCGACGCAGCCAGGGAGGCGGTTCAGAAGATCCTGCGCGGCTACGAACCGCATCCGGCGCTTGCTGTCGACCGGCACTGGACGATGATCTATGCCAACCGCGCGCTTGAACCCCTATTGTTCAGCATCGCGCCGGCGCTTCTGGAGCCGCCGGTGAACGTTCTGCGCGTCAGCCTGCATCCGCAGGGCCTTGCGCCTCGCATCCTGAATTTCCGCGAATGGCGTGCGCATATCCTGTTGCGCCTGACACAGCAGATTGCAGCTTCGGCGGATATGGCATTGGTCTCGCTGCAGAAAGAGTTGCAAGCCTATCCGGTACCGGAAGCGGAGAAGGCCGGCCTAGCGGCGGATGTCACGGCCTATGGCGGGGTCGCGGTGCCGTTGCGGCTTGCAAGCGAGGCAGGGCCACTCGAATTCCTGAGCACGACAACGGTCTTCGGAACCGCCCTGGACATCACTCTTTCTGAGCTGGCAATTGAGGCGTTCTTTCCGACAAACGGCGAAACGGCCGAGAGATTTGCAAGGCTCTTCGCGCTGGATTGACTGCCCCGTCGCCGCTCAGAGGCGACCGGCGATTGCGAGATACCGGTGGTCTGGCCCTTCGAACCCGTAGATCGCCATCTGCACCAAGATAACGAAGACGGGCGGTGCTTCCTGCGGATAATAGGTGATCACGCGCTCGATCCGGTAGCCAAGCGCACACCCCCGACTTTCCGGAAGGGAGGCATCGTTGTTCAGAACGCGGGTGACGCCCTCGTGGAGCATGGTGAGGCGGAAGCCTTTGGTGTCCTCGATGCCGAAGCCATTGCACCTCTCCGATGGGAGCGGAATTTCGTTCATGGTGAGATCGATGACCTCGGGAGGGGCGATCCCCCGATCGCGAGCGGAGACCCGCATCCGGTGCGGATCGGCTGAGAGTTCGGTACGTGGGCTGAAACCAACCATTGTGCCAGACTCGCCGATCCGCTTTTCCTGAAGCAGCGCCGAAGCACTATCAAGATTTTCCTTCCGCACGGCTGCAAGCTCCGCATCGGCAACTTCGGGCGGTCCCGGGTCGCTGCCGTCCGTCAGTCGAAACGGCGACGGGGCAACCCAGCTGTCGCCCAGAACGTCGATGACGAAGATATGGGAATAGGGAAATCCCGAGCCGTCCTCGAAGCCGAACTGTTCGAACGCGAAGAAATCTCCTGCGGGCGAAAAACCAAGAACATTGACCTCGGCCAGGTCTCCGGCCTCAGCGTCGGTGACAAGGAACGGGGCAAGAAAGAAGGCGGTGAGGGCGAGGACAGCTGTGAAGACACGGCGCGGGAGCGAGGCGTCAGGGGACAATTGGTTCTGGGACACGGGTTTCTCCTGCAAAATCGGCGTTGCAATTCCAGGCAGATAACCACATCAGGATACGCGATCAGGTCTGCTGCGTCACAGTTTTCACGTTCAGGCGGCAGAAAACGCGGACGAAGGGTTTCAGGACCATCGGCAGCATGTAGATCGGAAACTGTCCGACCGCGAACCAGAGCCAGGTGAATTCGGGAAGCGTGCCGCCAAAGGCTGCAACCATCAGACCCATGTTGCGCGTCCCGCAGGTATGGGCGATCGCGTAGGCATCCTCGCGCGTCGCAGGGATGAAGATCAGCAGCGTCAGTCCAATCTGTGCAAAGGCGAGCAAGAAAGTGACAGCCGTCAGCCCGAGGGTGAAGAAGGGCTTTGTGGCGAAGCTCGCGGCGACACCATCCATTGCTGCGATTGCAAACAGAAGAAGCAGGATCACGTTGAGCCCGCTGATATGCATCGTGCAGCGGGAGAGGCGCTCGTCCCCCGCGATCTTGCGAAACAGGAAGGCGAGCAGGAAGGCGCCTGCGAGCAGGAACGAGAGCTGTTTTGCAAGTCCGCCGACGCTGAGCGGCAGCGCGGCTCCGAGTATCAGCTCTCCGACGAAAGGCGCAGTCAGGGGCGTCACGATCAGGGCTGCGACCGCGAGGGCCAGGCTCAGCGTGGCGTCAAGTCCGAGAAGGTAGATGAAGGCGGGTGCCGCCATCACCGGCGGGGCTGCCGTCGAGATGTAAAGCGCGAGGACCAGGTCCGGGCCGTATGCCCTGAGGCCGGCAATTTCGATGACCGCATAGGTGAGAAGCGGGGCGCCGATCATCATCCAGACAAGGCCGGCGCACAGAAGAGCCGGGTGCCTCAGGCGCGTGCGGATGGCCCTGCCGTCGGCCCGCAGAAAGGCGAGTGTCAACAGGCTGAAAACGGCAACTGTCAGGTAGGGGCGCAGGTAGCCGGAGAGCGAAGGCAGGGCAAGGCCGATGAAGATACTCACAGCCAAGGCGCCGGTTCCGTGCTTACCAATCCATGCCAAGCCTGCCGCGGGCCATCGAATCATCTAGATTGCCTCCACAGGGCGTCGTTCCATCACATCAGGCTTCGTGGCACCGATCCGGACAGGCGCGGCGGGCATGGGCTCATCGCTCCGTGCCGGATCAAGGTTCAGGAACCCGGGTTCGGCAGTCGAGCGTCGGGACAGCGTTGCGCGAAGCAGATTCTGACGGGGCCTCGTTTTCATGCGCAGCGGGCGCCGGGACACATGACACCGGTCCCAAGGCATCGCCGGGACGAGCCGGGATAAAGATGGCAAAAAAGGCAAGGCAATTTCATTCCTTTGACGTGATGGTTCTGGGTGCCGGCATCGTGGGGGTGTCAACGGCCCTGCATCTCAGACTGCTGGGGCTCGATGTCGCGCTGGTGGACCGGATGCATCCGGGTGGGGGCGCATCCTCCGGCAATGCCGGGGTCATTCAGCGAAACGGGTTCGTTCCCCACGCCATGCCAAGTGGCGCGGCCCAATTGCTCGGCATTTTGCTTGGACAGTCAAGTGCGGTTTCCTGCGAAGTCGGTACTCTTGTGAAGATGCTCCCCTGGCTGAAGCAGTATGCGGCGGCAAGCGGCGCGCAGGGAGCTGATCTCTATTCGCGCGCCATTGCGCCGCTTCGCGAGCGTGCGGTGGACGCGCATATGGAACTGGCCAGGGCGACCAACGCGGACAGGTTCTACCGCCAGGGCGGATCGCTGCAAATCTTTCGGTCGGACGCCGGCTATCGAAGCGCGGAAGCGGAGCGTTACTACGCCCGGGTGTTCGGCGTTGCCTATGACGAACTCGATCGCGGCGACGCCGGCCAGCTTGAACCGGGTCTGAAAGCGCAGGACTACAGGGCCGTCCACTGGACGGAAAGCTGCTCGGTCTCCAGCCCGGGCGTGGTGGTGGATGCCTTCTGGCGCGGCTTCGTGCAGGAGGGCGGCGGGTATTTCCGCGGCGACGCGAAACGCCTGCAGCGGCAGCGTGGCGGCTGGCTGCTGGAAGGCGAGCGCGGCACACTGTTTGCCCGCAATGCCGTGCTCGCGCTGGGCGCATGGGCGCCGGACGTCCTGAAATTGCTCGGTGAAAGCTATCCGCTGGCGGTCAAGCGCGGCTACCACATGCACTTTCGTCCGCTCTCCGGCGTGTCGCTTTCGCGCCCGGTGGTCGATCAGGAACATGGTTTCGCCCTGACGCCAACCGACAAGGGCATCCGGCTGACGACGGGAGTGGAACTGGCCGCCCGCGACGCGCCGGCCAATCCGGCGATCCTCAAACTGGCCAAGCGGAGGGCGGAGGAGCTTCTCCCGCTCGGACGGGCGCTTGAGGACGAGCCCTGGATGGGGTGTCGTCCATGCCTGCCGGATTCGCTGCCTGTCGTCGGTGCGTCTCCAAAGACGCCGGGGCTATGGCTGAATTTCGGTCACGCCCACGATGGTTTCACCCTTGGTCCCGTGACAGGAAAGCTTCTGGCCGAGCAGATCGTCGGGCGGAAACCGGCGGTGGACCTGACCCCGCTGTCGCCCTTGAGGTTCTTGACCTAGTCGCTTTGTCGTGGGGGATGGCTCGGACGTCAGTTTTCCCGAAGGGGCAGGGCGACGGTATCCTTGACCGTATTGACCACGATGCGTGACTGGACGTCGGAAACCAGCGTGTTGTCGAGCAGTTTCAGGCGCAGGAAATTGTCGTAGGTCTTGATGTCGTCCGTGACCACCTTGATCAGATAGTCGACCGCGCCGGTGATCCGTTCGCAGGTGACGACCTCGGGCCAGTGATGAACAAGCCTGTCAAAAGTTTCCATGTTTTCACGGCTGGGAACTGTTAGCTTTACAAATGAATAGGCAACGAAGCCGAGACCGACTGATTCCCGGTCGATGATCGCGGTGATCTGCCGGATGATCCCGTGCTCCTTTAGCCGCTTGATGCGGCGCCAGCAGGGTGTCTGGCTCATCCCCGCTTCCTTGGCGACCTCTGCAATGGAGAGCGATGCATCCCGTTGCAGAACGCGGAGGACACGGATGTCGGACGGATCGAGAAGATATTTGTCAGTCATAAGCTTTTTGGGGAATTTTTATGCTGTCTATTGGGGATTGTGCGTGACGATAGCACAGAAATTGCCAGTGAAAAGGATGATATTTATCGAATAGGATGTGCGGCATGAAATTACGTGCTGCCGTCTGGACGCTTGAGGAGGAAGTCGGATGAATGTGCATAGGCCACCCGTGTCGCTGGAAGACAAATATGTCGCAGACGAGGGACAGGTTTATCTCACGGGAATACAGGCCTTGGTCCGTCTTGCTCTGGATCGGGCACGCCTCGACAGGCTGTCCGGACTGAAGACCGGCGGGTTCATATCCGGCTACCGCGGCTCGCCGATCGCGGGCTACGACACAGAGCTGATGCGCGCCGCCCGCCATCTCAAGACTTACGATGTTGTCTTCAAGCCTGGCGTTAACGAGGAACTGGGCGCCACTGCGGTGTGGGGCAGCCAGAAGCTGAGGGGCGAGGGCGGCGAGGGCCGCGCGACAAACTACGACGGCGTCTTCGGGATCTGGTACGGCAAGTCTCCGGGCGTCGACCGTGCCGGCGATGCCCTTCGCCAGGCCAATGCGTCGGGCACGGATCGCAATGGCGGTGTGCTTGCACTCGCAGGCGATGATCACCTGGCCAAGTCCTCCATTCTTCCGAACCAGAGCGAATTCTATTTCGAGCACGCCGAGATTCCGGTCCTGAACCCTTCCGATATCCAGGACGTTCTCGATTTCGGTCTTCACGGTCTGGAAATGTCGCGGTTTGCCAGTCTCTGGACAGCGCTCGTGTGCGTCGCCGACACCATGGATGCCTCGGCGACGATCAATGTCTCGCCGGAACGGCTGCGTCTGGTGCGCCCGCCGGAAGGGGATCCGCGCAAGGAGTACCGCCAGAACCGGGATCTTCTCCTTGGAAACCGCCTCGAGACCGAACGCCTTCTGCGCGATTTGCGGCTGCCGGCGGCGCAGAACTACGTGCGCACCAACGGGCTCGACCGGGTCACGTTCGGACAGCGGCGCAACCCGAAATTTGGCATCATTACCACCGGGAAAGCCTATCGCGACCTGCTTCAGGCGCTCGACCTCATGGGGATCGACGAGGCGGCGGCGCGGGACATCGGACTTGCGGTCTACAAGATCGCGTTGACGTGGCCGATCGAGCCGATGGGCCTCAGGGACTTCGCGCGCGGCGCGGAGCGGCTTCTCATTGTGGAGCACAAGCGGGCCTTCATGGAACCGCAGATCAAGGACATCTCCTACCACTGGCCGGAAATGAGCCGGCCGGAGGTCTGGGGCAAGAAACGGCCGGATGGTTCGCCGTTCCTGTCGGATGTGCTCGAACTCTCCGTCGCGGAACTGATCGAGGGCCTGATGGGCTGGCTGCCGGCGGAAATCGTGACGGAGGAGATGCGGGCAGTCGCGTCTCGAATGAACCAGCAAGCCATGTGGGCGCAGGGTCATGCCGAGCGCGCCGCACGCATCCCGTATTTCTGTTCCGGATGTCCGCATTCGACCTCGACGCTGACGCCCGAGGGCTCCCGCTCCATGCCCGGCATCGGCTGTCACGCCATGACGGAAATGGCAGGCCGGACAACGGAAGGCCAGATCGCCATGGGCGGTGAAGGTATCCTCTGGGTCGGGCAGCAGCCGTTTTCCGGCGATACCCATGTCTTCGCCAATGTGGGCGACGGCACCTATTTCCATTCCGGCATTCTGGCGATCCGCCAGGCGCTCGCCTCCAATGTGCCGATCACGTACAAGATCCTGTTCAATGACGCGGTCGCCATGACCGGCGGTCAGAAGGTTGACGGGCAGCTGACGGTGCCGCAGATCACCCGCCAGCTCGAGGCGGAAGGGGTCGAGCGGATCGCGATCGTTTCGGAGAACCCGGACAGCTACGGCTCCTGGTCGCCGATCGCGCCTGGAACCAAGGTCCATCACCGGGACGACCTGATGGACGTCCAGAGGGAGCTTCAGACGTTCCCGGGGGTATCTGTGATCGTTTACGATCAAACCTGCGCGGCGGAAAAGCGCCGCCGCCGGAAGCGTGGCCAGTTTCCCGATCCGGACATGCGCCTCTTCATCAACGACCGGGTGTGTGAAGGCTGCGGCGATTGTTCGGTTCAGTCGAATTGCCTCTCCGTTGAACCTCTGCCGACCCCGTTCGGTGAAAAGCGCGTGATCAACCAGTCGAGCTGCAACAAGGATTATTCCTGTATCAAGGGCTTTTGCCCGTCCTTCGTCGAGGTCAACGGCGCCGAGCTGAAAAAGCCGAAGAAAGCCGATGTCGATATCGATGCATTGAGCGCCGATCTTCCTCAGCCGAAGCTGCCGCCGCTGGAGCGCACGCGCAACGCCCTGGTTGCCGGGATAGGCGGTATGGGTGTCACCACGATCAGCGCCGTTCTGGCCATGGCGGCACATGTTGACGGCAAGCAGGCCTCGACGCTTGACATGACGGGCCTTGCCCAGAAGGGCGGGCCGGTCACCTCTCACGTCCGCTTTGCTGCCAGCAACCGTGCCATCGAGGGACCGCGCGTCCCCGCGGCGAGCCTCGACCTGCTGATAGCCAGCGACATGGTGGTCGCGACCAATGCCGATCAGCTGTCCCTGGCCCGCCGCGGCGAAATGCTGACGGTTGCGAATACCAAGGTGGCGCCGACAGCGGAATTCGTTCTGAAGCAGACGCTCTCCTTCGACGAGAAGCGGATGGATGAGGCTTTGAAGGCCGCATCCGGTGAGTATCTGCCGGTCAATGCGGCTGACATTGCCGAAAAGCTTCTGGGAGATGCGATCTACGCCAACATGCTGCTGGTCGGTATGGCCTATCAGAGTGGCGCATTGCCGGTCTCCGACTGGGCGATCGAGACCGCCCTGGAGCTCAACGGCGCTGCCGTGGCGAGCAACATCAAGGCCTTCCGCGCCGGCCGGGTGCTCGTCGCGACGCCGGATAAGCTGCTGCAGGCGCTTCCCCAGGAGCGCAAGCCCCAGGTCTTCACCCTAGCTGAGAAGATCGTCTTCAATGCGCAGGAGCTGATGTCCTATCAGGATGCGTCTTATGCCGACCGCTATGCGGCGCTCCTCGACAAGGTCCGGCGGGCCGACGAGGAGCATGGTCCCGGAACGTTGCGCCTGACGCAGACCGTCACTGACATGCTCTTCAAGGTCATGGCCTACAAGGACGAATACGAGGTTGCGCGTCTCTACAGCGATCCGGCCTTCAAGCAGAAGATCGCCCAGCGGTTCGAGAACCCGCGCAAGCTCAAGGTTCATCTGTCTCCGCCGCTGCTTGCTCATCGCACGGATCCGAAGACGGGGCGACCGGCCAAGATTGCCTTCGGCCCCTGGATCTTCACGGCCTTTCAGCTTCTCGCCCGCTTCAAGGGGGCGCGTGGCAAGTGGTACGATCCCTTTGGCCGCAGCAAGGAGCGCAAGGCAGAGCGTGCGCTGATCGAGCAGTACGAAAAGGACATCGTCGATATCCTCACGCACCTGCCTGATGGCGACTACGGTCTGCTGGTGGAACTCGCGCGGGTCCCAGACCTCGTGCGCGGGTTCGGTCCGGTGAAGGAGAGCAATCTCGCGGTCGCGATGGCCAAGCGTCGGCAGCTTCTTGAGCGGCTTCGGAAAACCAGCGGCGACGGCGGCGACGAAAGTCAGGGCGCCAAGGAATTCCTGGCGGCGGCCGAATAGGACCGTTCGAATTTACCGGTTGCGAGAGAGGCCGACGGATGCGACGGCCTCTCTTGTCGTTTCATGTGCCTTCGCCAGGCGTCTCGCCTTCTGTGGCGCGCAGCGTGAAAAGAAGAAGTGTCCCTGTCTTTAATCCGGCGCGAGACTGGCGCCTTCCTGCCATTGATCGTGTCAGCCCGAGGCATTGTCTGGCCTGCCATCGTCAATCGCTGTCTGGCCTCAGCGCGCGAGGGATCAGGCATCGCCACTTTAAGGTGCTGCGTCCAGTGTCGCACAAGCTCGGGCCCCTAGGGTCGCCTCCCGGGTGAGGGGCGTTAACAGCTGCCTCTTTTTTGATGGATTTGATGACCGCGTTCGGGTCGTACCGCATTTTTTTGAAAATAATCTTGTGCGTATGAGCCGTCGTGCGTCAGGTTTCTTGCTGATTGGGACGGAATTAAACGATAAAAAACAGTAGCTTGCTGGTCGAGTTTCGATGGAATTTCGAACTTCGATCAAGTTTTAAATAAACACAATTACATTCTCGAAAAACGTATTTCTCTCTTCTTTAAGTCTCGAGTTCATCTTCGCTACCAACGCCGATACGGCACAAATTTTGGGAATTGGTATCGAACAATGACTGAAGCGTTGAAAACAGAACTGGTGAACTTTTCGGAGCTGACCGGGGAAGCTGGAAGCGCCCGGCGGGCGGAACTGGCGCGACATGTCGCAACCCTGTTTGCCCTGACATCTGACAGATGCTCCGACGAACAGGTCGATATCTATGACTCCGTTCTTCTGCGGTTGGTCGACATGGTGGAGTCTGAAGTGCGACGGTATGTTGCCGATCAGATGTCCAGTCTGCGCCGCGGGCCGGAAGAGACGATCCGTCGTCTGGCCGATGATGACATCGAGGTTGCCGAACCAATCCTGGTTCGGTCCACTGTGCTGCGTGACAGCGATCTGATCAAGATTGCCGAAAAACGCGGAAATTCGCACTGCTTTGCAATTGCACAGCGGGAAGTGCTCTCCGAAGAGGTGACGGACGTTCTGGTTCGTCAGGGCGACCTCAAGGTGAAGCGCAAGGTGGCCAGCAATGATGGTGCCTGCCTTTCCGATGGTGCGATCATGGCTCTCATCAGCGACTCTGCCGCCGATGCAACGCTTCAGCTTTCGCTGAGCGAACGCGCGGACCTGGCGGAAGCGCATATTTCGAGCCTGGTCGCGGTTGCAAGCGAGGAAGTGCGCAAGAAACTCCAGGCAGCCGGCCGAAAGGAAGAGGCCGAGCGCGTGGACCAGGCAGCGGACGTGGCGGCACAAAACATGTCCAACCAATACTGGCTGGGGCGTTATGACTTCGAGACCGCACGCAGCAGGATCATGCTGCTGGCAAAACGCGGCATGGTCAACGAGGCCGCATTGCGGCGCTTCGCGTCGGAAGATCGGTTCGCCGAAGCCGTCGCAACCTTCTCATGGCTGGTTCGGGCCGGTGTGGATGAGATGAGCCACTGGATGGTTCGTCCCAACCCCGAACCTTTCGTGATCCTGGCAAAGGCTTCTGGCTTCTCCTCGATCACCGTGAGCGCACTTCTGTCTATCGGCCCGTGGCGTCATCGCCTCACGCCGGAGACACGCAGCGATGTCATGGCTCAGTTCGAGCGCATGACGGTCGCCGAAGCCAAGCGAAAAATGTCGCATTGGAGTTCTGTCGTACTCAACTAATGGCAAAGCAGTTGCGCCTTTGTCCTCTGGCCCGGCTTCTGCCGGGCCTTTTTTTGTCTGCAATCCGAGCGTCTTCGCAGGCCTCTTCGCTGGCTCGCGCGTCAGAAACACGGGAGCGATGCGAGCAAGACGGAGTCCTTCGGCTGCATGGACCTTCGCCGCGAAATCCTATATCGGTCCGGCAATCGGAACTGACGGAATCGGCATGCGTAACGGATTTCAGGCGGGGGCGCTCTTTGAGCGCGGCGGGAGTTCCATGCGGTTCGGCCAGACCCGCGGTACAAAGAACATTCTCGGCCCTCAATGCAACGTGTGCTGCAACGCGGTCGCAAGTGCGGGCTTTCAAGGAGACGCCCGGTGAAGCTCTGCGACTGCTTCGTCTTTCACAACGAATTCGACCTTCTGGAAATCCGGCTGCGGGAAATGGGCGATCATGTCGACCATTTCGTGCTGGTGGAGGCCAACCAGACGCAGCGGGGAACCGCGAAACCGTTCTATTTTGCGGAAAACCGCGAGCGGTTTGCAAGATGGGCGGACAAGATCATTGATCTTCAGATCACGTTCCCGGACGAACTGCCGCCGGCCCTGGGGGTTTACAAGAACAGGCGGAAGAAGGACTGGGAGCGCGAGAACTATCAGCGCAATTGTATCGCTGATGCCCTTGAAGGTGCGGCGCCGGACGATCTCGTTCTTCTCTCGGATGTCGACGAGATCGTGCGCAGGGATGTCCTTGCAAGGGTGCTTGAGAAACAGCTCTATCGGAGCAGGTTGCTGGTCTTCGCGCAGGGGCTTTACAAGCACCATCTCAACCGGATCGTTCCGGAGCGGACGTGGTTGCTCGGTTCGCGAATGATCGAGAAGAAATACCTGACGACGCCGCAGCAACTGCGCCGGACCAAGGCCCGGATGACCAAGAAGGACTGGGTGCCGAATTCCGTCGCGCAGCCCTTGTTGCGGATACGCAATCGCAACCTTTCGGGCATCAGTCGTCCCGTCCGGATCATCAACGATGCCGGCTGGCACTTTTCCTCCATGGGCGGCAAGGAGGCCTTCCGGACGAAGCTGGCCTCTGTGGTGCACGGCCAGACCGTCGACACCAGCGATATCGATCGGCTTTATGAGCGCGAGCTGCTCGGCACGTCGCTCGTCCCGCTGGACGGACTGCCGGATTGCGTCGTTCAGGGCGGCTTCGCCCATATGCTCGCTCGGCCGGATGCGGACTGATCAGGTCTGACACTCGCCAGGGTGCAGGCATACGGACTTCGTCGATGCTTTCACGCGCCGGGGTTTTCCACGGCCAGATCTCCCGATGTCTGTCTTATCCAAAAAAAGGGGTCGCGAGCGAAGTTTCACACTTAGCTCGCAAAGGTTGTTCTCCGGTTGCTGGACGCCTTAGTTTACTGACTTGATGGGGGCCGGTCTCAGTAAAACTATTTTGTTTCGAATTTAAGTGTAAATTATACAAGTTATTGAATTCATTTTACTGTTACATCGAAAAGTATTGTGTGTTATCCCTGATGCGTCAAATTATCAAGAACGTAGAGTTAGTCTTTTGTTTCAAAAGCGTTTTTGTTTCTGTCCGCTCGTAGAACAGTCCAGTCAACAGCTTCGGCGAGGGGCTGGTCTTGACAGAGGCAGTGCAGGGCATGATGTCTGTAGCAAGTAGGCAAATGTCGGCGAGTAGAAAGCTTGTGCTGGCGTGCGAACTTGATCGCGAAAGGCTTGAGAAGAGTTGCATTGGGCATCTGGTTCTGTTTACCGAAACCGGCACGGCACTCAGGCCTTTGTTGCGCAACAGCTTTCCGCTGATCGCCATTGCGTTCTCGGACGAAGCGGAAACGTCCCTTCAGGCGACGCTGTCTTCCCTTCAGTCGCTGGCCGCGCTTCCCGAAATATCATTGTGCAGGCTTCCTGCGGACAGCAACCCACGCGAACTTGAAATGGTGCGCGTGCTCCTGGAAGGAGGCCTCGGCAGGCTTGCCTCCTATTCGGCAGCGGTCCTCTCCGAACTGGTTCTTCTCAGACGCGAGCGCGAGACGCTGCTGGAAAACTACCGGTCGCTGGAAGATGCCTTCCAGGCGCGCAACTGGGAGCCGCTGACCGAAACCTTTGCCCATGACCCATATGTCGACCCCAAGGACGAGGGCATCGGGGCGCTTCTTGCCAATGGTCACGTTGAACAACTTCTGCCGGTTTCCAGTCATGGCGTAGCCGGGTTCGCACTGCATTTTCATTCCGTTCCCAGGCGCGGCGGGGAGGTGTCGGTGACACTTGACTACGTTGAAAGCGGGGAGCGAGTTGGCGAATGGCGCGCAGACTATGCGCATCTCGTTGCGGACTGGAATTTCTTCTCGTTGCCGCGTGCCTGTGGCGGCGGTGCGAAGACGATGCGCATCCGTGTGTCGACAAACGGACCGGAAACCGCCGGCTTGTCTCTCGGGTACCCGATCGCGAGCGAGCGCTATGTCAGTCGGTCGGATATCGAACACGCGGACCTCGATCTGAGGCCGATCGCGTTCAAGGTGTTCACCGGCGTGCCCGGCATTGCTCCCGTACATGTGCCGAACATGATCGCTCCGTCGAGCGTTTCGCAAGAACCGCGCGTTCTGGATTATCATCTGCCTGTGGACCTCCTGCGCCAGGTGATCGATGTGTCCGTCAGTTCCGTCGTGCCGGAGTTCGAGACGATCAGCTTTCTGGAGCACGAGCACGCTCTCGTCTGTCATCCATTGCCGAGCGGGATCACGGCGGGGGCGATCAGCCGGGCGGTTGAGGCCGGGACGACGTCTGTTTCGGCCAGTGCCATCATCGACCATCCGGAAGGCGCGCCGGCTGCGGTCAGCTTCCTTCTGGCGCCGTCTTCCGCAAATCCGCGCTCGAAGGTGGCAGAGATTGACTGGGACGATCTGGTCGGGCCGACGCCTTTCTTCAGCGGTTGGCGAGAAGTTGGTCCGCATACGCCGATCAGCATCAACATGCATCTCGATGAACCTCTCGCCGACCCGATGGACCTGATGATCCTCAGCAGAGCCATTGGAGACTCTGTCGATTTCTCGTGGCTGAAAGTCTCCGGGTTCCGGGTGGTCAAGCAGCCGATGCCGGCTCACGCGGACGGGGGCGCCCATGTCCGGTAGGCCGGGAGAGACGGATCTGGTCGTCGTGGCGATGCCGCTTTACGGACACGCCGCGCTCGCGCTTGAAGCCATCCACTCCGTGCTGTCGTCCTCCGCGCCCCGCTGCCGGATCGAAATCGTGGTGTCGGTTGATGGCGACACGCGCCGCGAAACCTTCGACGAGCTACTGGTGTTTTCCGCAGTCCACCCGTCGGTCAATGTGATCTTCGGTCCAAATGCTGGCCCGGGGGGCGCCCGCAATCGGGCAATCGATTACGTGATGGAGGAAATGCCGGAAGCGCGGGCGATCTATTTTCTCGATGCCGACAACCGCGTGCTGCCGACGACGATCGCGACGCTTTTCGAAGCGCTGCTCGCGAGCGGCTGCGGCTGGGTCTATACCAATATCGACACCTTCTCGGTCAACTGGCGCTCCCATTACGGCAACCGGTATTCCCGCCTCGTTCACTGCATCACGGACAATATCTGCGATACGGGATCGATGATCTCCATGGAGGTCTTCCGGTCTGGCGTCCGGTTCGATGACGACAGGCAGAACGGCTTCGAGGATTGGGAGTTCTGGCTCTCCTGCATCGAGCACGGTTTCGTCGGCGTGCCATGCCATGACACGACCTTCGAATACCGCCTGCGCGCGGAAAGCCGTTTCAAGGAAGCCAACCGGGATCGGGCCGCCTCGGAGAGTTTTCTCAAGAAGCGCCACAAGATGCTCTACAAGCGCCCGACGCTGGTCGATTTCGAGCATGAGGATTGCCCGCGCTATCTTTTCATGAAGACGGAAGACGCCTCGCTCTCCTATTTCACGGATCCTGGCAAGCCGCAGGGGACTGTGCGCCTTGATACGCTGATCACGGATTTCTGGGCCGCGCTTGGCGAGCCGGACAACGTCCACTTTCCCCCCTTCATGATGGCCGGCAGCGGCGCGACACTCGAACTCCTGAAAGAGTCTCACATGCTGCCGAACATTCTCTCGCACCTGGAGAGAATGAGCGAAAAAACGAACATCGTCTTCGTTCGCCTTGGAAATGACAGGGAACAGCGGTCGATCGAGACCGAGGTCCACGGCAGTGGTGCCAAGAACATGCCGCCGGCGGATCTGATCTTTCTGTCGTCCGCTCTTGTGCGCGACGTCATAGGCAACAACGCCCTCGACTGGTTTTCCTCCATCGGCAACGAGCAGATCTGGCCGACCCTGTCGGTCCTGAGTGTCCGCTTTCCATTCCCTAGGAAACTCCCGCGCCGTTCACTCATTTCTCCGCAACAGGTCATCATCAACTGCGTCAATGCGATTGCGACCAGCATGCTCAGCCGGATGGCCGGCAAGCGCTGGACGTGGCGCCCCATGCGGCTGATGCCTTATTCGGAGCTCTTCCGGGCGCTGAGACGACAGATCGGCGGTTATCCGGTTCTACCACTCGGCCACAACAGCTCCGGCAAGCGCACCGCCGCGCTGCTCGTTCCGAATGCCTCCTTCGGCGGGGCGGAGAAGGTGATCTATGCGACGGCCGGAGAACTGAAGGCCTCCGGTTACGAGACGCATCTCTTCGTTCTCGGCTCGAGCCGCATGGATGTGATCGACGAGTTCAGCGACTGCTTCGACTACATTCATTTCTGGGGCGAAGGCATTCCCGCCTGGGGCGGGTCGGGATCGTTCCTTGGACAGGATTTCATTGCCGAGGACGACACGATGGACTGGCAGCTTCTGAAGGGCCAGTTGTCCGGTTTCGACCTCGTCATCAACAATCACGTCATGGCGGTCCATCCTCTTGTTGCGCGACTGCGGGCAGAAGGCACCCGGACCGCTTGCTATCTGCATGTCATCGACAATACGGAGTTCCAGCGACCCGCAGGGCAGCCTTACGCGGCGATCGCTCATGAGCATTGCTACGACGCCTTCCTGACCTGCTCCAGCCAGTTGAAGACCTACCTGCACAGTTTCGGCGTGCCGCTGGAAAAGACCTTTGCCGTGCCGAATTCGGCGAGCTTTTCGGTCGCTCCCGAGGTTCTGTCCGACGTGGTTTCGGACCGACGCAAGGGTAGGGAAACCAGCCGTCTCCGTTTGCTGTACATGGGCCGTCTCGACCGGCAGAAGGGCATCGATCGTCTGGCAGGCGCGCTTTCCAGACTGCGCGCCACCGGTGTTCCCTTCGACGGTCTGGTGATCGGCGGCGAAATTCTCGCCGACAGCAGGGTGTCCTGGGGCGACAGGCTTCGGGACCTCGGTATGGAGGTCCGGCCGCCGGTCTTTGCCAGCCGCGATCTCATCGCCGCGCTGGGCTGGGCCGATGTGTTGCTGATGCCGTCACGCTGGGAAGGGGCTCCGCTGATGATCCCCGAGGCGCAGCAGCTGGCGTGCGTGCCGCTGGCGACGAATGTCGGCGCCGTCGGCGAACTGATCCGCAACGGCAGAGATGGACTGCTCGTGAGAGGCGCGAGCGACGTGGAGGTCGTCAGCGACCTCGTACGGCTTGTGACGGAGCTTGCCTCCAACCGGGCGCGCCTTGCGCCTCTGGTGGACGGTTGCCTGCGCTCGTCTGCGCGCCGGTCGTGGAGTTCCTCCCTGGCCGATTTCATCACCTGGTGCGACGGCGAGGTCGGGAACGCGTCGGCCTCCCGTCCCCCGAGTTTCCTAGATGCCGAGGCTGGATATCGCGGTGTGGCGGCCGCCGAGTGACGCGCGACCGTCCGAAACCAGAGAGGTTACCATTTCATGCCACCAAGAATTCTCGTGACGGGCATTCCGGGGCACTACACGCGAATGGCGAATGGTGCTCAGGGCCTTTCTGTTTCCTATTCCGAGCGCCACAAACAGCCTGAAAGCGAAGATCTTTTCCTGAAGGAGCTGCGCGCGATCAGCAACACGGGAAACTACCTGATCGGCGAAGGCGCCATGGGAGCCCTCCCGCCGACCGCAAAGGTCATTCCGTTCTGGCACCTGTTCAACTGTGTGTCGAGGGGCGAAGACCTTTCGGAGTTCAATGCCAATTTCGACATTTGCGTCTTCACCTGCGCCAACCTTCTGCGTCGTGGCCTTTCGGCGGATGCGGAAGCCAAGGTGCTGGGGGAACTCAAGATGCCTGTCGTCATGATGGGCATCGGCATGCAGAACCGGAAGGACCTGGAGGAGCACGATCTGCCCGAAGGCACGCAGCGGCTTCTGGACGTTTTGAAGGCCCGCGAGCACTATTTCCTGACGCGTGGATATGAAACCGCCGGCTATCTGCAGGACAACGGCTTTTCGTTCGTCAAGCCGACAGGGTGCCCGTCGGTTTACTTCCTACCGCACAACATGCGCGCTTCGCTGAAGAAGCTGCCTCATGTGGAGATCGGCAAGGCTCGGACGATCTATTCTGGCTATCTCGGCGGAGATCAGGAACCGATCCTCGATGCGGATGCGCTGGAGCCCGCTGAAAGCGTTCCGCAATATGTGGTTCAGGACGAATTCCTGCATTTCGACATGAAGGTGCAGCCGGACGAGACCGGCCGGGTCTATGACTGCGCGTCGGGTCAGATGCTTGGCGACCTAGCCTATCCGGGCATCGAGAAGCGGGACAAACCTTTTGCCGTCCGGACCTTCTTCGACACGAACCAGTGGCGTGGCTGGGCGTCGTCCATGGGGTTCAACTTCGGGCGGCGCTTCCATGGCTCGATCATCGCCATGCAGTCCGCAGTGCCGAGCCTGATGGTGGCAATCGACGATCGTATGCGCGAGATGCTCGGCTACACCGGATTGCCGGCGGTCGATCGAAAGGAACTGGATGCCGCCGGCAAGGCGCCGGAGGAGAGAGCGGCCTTCGTTGCCGACCACCTTGCCGGGCTGAACGGGCCGGAGATGGTTGACGAGTATTCGGACCGCGAGCGCAGCTTTCGCGAAACGCTGCGGGAAATCGGCATCGGCAAGGAATGATCTCCGTGTCTATGGATGCTTCCGCAGTCGGCGGCCGCAGGGGGGCTGATCGGGTCGTGAACCGGATTGTGCGTCTTGCTGCCGCTTTCGTGGTTCTTGCGTTGCTCACAACCGGCGCTCGACCCGCCTGGTCTGGCGACCGCCTGCGTCTTGGCGTCAACCGTGTCAATCTGGCCTGGCTCTCAAGCGATGAGCAGCGGAAAATCCTGAAGCAGATCGCCGGAAGCGGCGTCGGCAGCGTCCGTCTTTCGCTGTCGCGTCCGGTGGCGCGCAGTATCGAGGCGGTCAAGATCGCCGATGAGCTCGGCCTCGATATTCTGCTGGAGATACAGCTCACCAACAAGAGCTACTACCCGCCGCAGGCCGCCTTGCGCAGCGGGCACGGACGCACCTGGGACATCCATCGGCTATCCGATCTCGACCCGAACCTCTATCGCCGGGAACTGTCCGCCTCGCTGTCCGCAATCGATGCGGCAGGGGGCGCGCTCGTCGCAGTCGAGCCGGGCAACGAAATCAACATCAGTCCTTATAACGGCGACTTGCATGTGCTCGCCAGGCCAGGCGCACAAACCGCCCGGGATGCCGACGGCTTGTCCGACCGGGCTGCCTTCGAGCGCGGCCTCGATACCTATATCGAGATCCTGCGGATAACACGCCAGACCCTTCGGTCGACGAAACACAGCGCAGATGCCGCGCTTGTTTCGGCCGGCCTGTCGGACATGGGCCCGGAGCTTGCGGACAAGCTGGGCTTCGAGAGACTGGAGGCAAGCGAGGTCATCGCGATGCTGCGGGAGAGGGGCATCGACCAGATCGTCGATGGCTACGGCATTCACATTTATCCCGGACGCAGGTCGGGCGAGGCGGTGCGGTCCCGCGTTCTGTCAGAGCTCCGGGTCTGCGGTTCGGAGGGCGAAGGAAAGCCTTGCTGGGTCACGGAATGGGGCATTGCCAATCTAGATGAGACCTGCCCGGTGGATGACAGAGGCCGTAAGGCGCTGATTCAGGCTGCGCAAGCTGGTTTTGACACGATCGCGCGCGCGGGCCAGCTTCAGGCCGCCTTCTATTACGATTGGGATTCGCATGATCGCTACAGCGTCTGGCGTTGTGGAGGACTGTCGCCTGCAGGCGCACTGGCCACCGGAACGCAAGACTGATGAACCGGAAGAGGCCTACGGAAAATTGTCCTGCCGGTGCTTGGAAAAGGGTGCAAAATGAGAATTGTTCTTCACATCGGGACGGAGAAGACCGCGACCACCACCATTCAGCGGTATTTCCATCACAACCGCAAAGCATTCGCAGAACTGGGTGTTCTTTATCCCGACATGCTGTGCGGCGAGAACCATCTCTGCCTGCCTGCTCTTGCCGTCGGCCGTCCCGACAAGGACGAGGTTTCCGCCACCGCGCATGCGCTGATGACGAGGCAGGGTCACCAGGATATGGAAACCTATATCCGAACGACCCTCGAAAGGCAGGTCGAGGCACAGCGGCCGGAGGTAATCCTCTTTTCCAACGAGCATCTGCACAGCCGGGTCATGTCGAGCGAGGGCGCGGAGAGGTTGCGGAAGGTTCTTTCGGCCTTTACCGACGATATCAGCGTCATTGTGTATCTCCGGCGACAGGACCGGCTCGCAGCGAGCTACTTCTCGACGCCCTTCAAGTTCGGCAAGAAGGTGGTGGACCGGCCAATTCCCGCGCCTTCGCAGGGGCTGTTGCACTACTATGACTACGGCAAGATCGTCACGCTATGGAGCGATGTCTTCGGACGCGAGAATGTCATCGTGAAGATTTTCGAGGAGGAAGCCCGGTCGGAGGGTGGAATGGTCGGATCCTTCCTGCGGGCGGCGGGCGTCAGTGCGCCCGGGACAGAAAAGCCGAAGACCCATAACGAGTCGCTGTCGCTGGAGGCGATCCATTTTCTGGCGGAGTTCAATCGCCGGATGGGCGAATTTCCGGACAAGGCCTCGGAGTTGCGCAAACTTCGGCTTACCCTGATCCATTTTCTGGAGCGACATTATCCCGCCCGCAAGAAGCTCGTGCCACGACATGAAGCCGAGGCGTTTTTCGAAAGCTGTCGGGAGACCAACGCCACCGTGCTGTCGGATTTTCTTCCCGGGCGAAGGCAGCTTTTCGACGAAGTGTTTGATGAGTATGGCGGAGAGGAGGTTCTGGTGCCCGATCTTTCGAAGCTGGCCGAGATCGGTGCCAGGGCCGCAATGATCGTGGGAATGGGGGAGCGGGTCTACGCGTAACCGGCGCAATGGGCAGCTTGCAATAAGAACGGGCTTTCTTCAGAACTTCGGACGCTGTCTTGACTGTTTCTTCTGCGGACGGCGTTCTCATCTCGCCTTTGCGCCTCCCGGAAGCCGGAAACGGCTTGCGCGCGCGGTGCATGACGGTTAGCGGATAATCCATGCCGCATATGTTTGTCTGGCTTGCAATGGGTGTTCGATTGATATAAAGATATCTTTATATCGACATCGATGGCAGATTGCATGACAGAAGACCAGACCCTTTCCGTTGACGAAACCCTTGCTGCCCTCAGGGCGGTCGGCGAGGCCACGCGTCTTCGCCTGATCGCGCTGCTTGCGGAAAGCGAACTGACGGTGAAGGACGCAACGGCGATTCTGGGGCAGAGCCAGCCACGGATTTCGAGGCATCTGAAGCTGCTGGCGGAAGCCGATCTGATCCAGCGGTTTCCGGAAGGGTCCTGGGTCTATTATCGACTGGCAGACGGGCCGGAAGGCCAGCTTGCCCGCGATCTGGTCGCCCGTATTTCCAGTGAGGATCCGGTTCTCGCGGCCGATCAGGAACGCTTTCAGGCGATCCGCAAGGCGAAGGCCGAAGAGGCAGCGGCCTATTTCGCGGCGCGCGCGCTCAACTGGGACAGGGAACGATCGCTTCATGTGTCGGAAGACGACGTTGAAGCAGCCATGCGCAGGGCACTCGGCGACAAGCCGTTCCAGACCTTTCTGGACCTTGGGACGGGAACAGGGCGTCTGCTCGAGGTGTTCGCCGACCAGTATCAGTCTGCGCTCGGTGTCGATGCATCCCATGACATGCTGGCCGTGGCCAGGGCCAATCTGGCCAAGGCGGGCCTTGCCAACGCGCAGGTTCGTCACGGTGACGTATATGCCCTGAACGTGCCACCGCGCTCGTTCGATGTCGTGGCGATCCATCAGGTTCTGCACTTCCTTGCCGAACCTGCCCGCGCGCTTGCCGAGGCCGCACGTGCGCTGCGGCCGGGCGGTCGCCTGCTCGTCGTCGATTTCGCTCCGCACGAGCTTGAATTTCTGCGTGACAAGCACGCACATCGCCGTCTCGGCTTTTCCCGCGATCAGATGGAGCGCTGGATCGAGGCGCTTGATCTCGACATGGAGCAGGTCACCGACCTCGTTCCCGGCGATGACAGTGAAACCAATCTAACAGTTACGCTCTGGCTTGCCCGTGACCGCCGTATTGTCACGGACCTGCCGGCTCAAAATCCTTCTCGAGAGGTCGCTTGATATGTCAGCCATTACATCCCGCCGGTCCCATGAGGTCGCAAATTCGCCAATCACGGCATCCTTCGAGTTCTTTCCGCCCAAGTCCGACAAGATGGCAGAAACTCTGTGGGGAACCGTTGAGCGTCTTGCCCCGCTGAACCCGTCTTTCGTGTCCGTGACCTACGGCGCGGGCGGGACCACGCGTGAGCGCACCCACAAGACGGTTGCACGCATCCTGAAGGAAACGGATCTCGCACCGGCGGCTCACCTGACCTGCGTCGGGGCGTCGCGCGAGGAGGTTGACGAGATCGTCCGCGAATACTGGGATCTTGGTGTGCGTCATCTCGTGGCCCTGCGCGGTGATCCGCTGGAAGGAATCGGAGCGCGCTATGTGCCCCACGAAAGTGGTTATCCCTACGCCACCGACCTGGTTGCCGGTATCAAGAAGATCGCCAATTTCGACATCTCCGTTTCCGGCTACCCGGAGCGGCATCCGGAAAGCGGAAGCTGGCAGAGCGAGATCGACAATCTGAAGCGCAAGGTGGATGCGGGCGCAGACCGGATCATCACCCAGTATTTCTTCGACAACGACATGTTCGATGACTACATGGAGAGGATCGCGGCCGCCGGCATCAACGTGCCGGTGATCCCGGGCATTCTGCCGATCCAGAACTTCGAGCAGACGATGGTGTTTTCCGCCAAGTGCGGCACGTCCATTCCGCAGTGGCTCGCACGGCGCTTCGCAGGTCTTGCCCACGACCCGGATACCCGCAAGCTGGTCGGCGTTTCGATCGCCTGCGAACAGGTGATGGATCTCGTGGACCGGGGCATCAACGACTTCCATTTCTACACGATGAACCGTGCCGATCTGACCTTCGCCATCTGCCACATGCTCGGCATGGGCAGCCCGGAGACGAAGGAAGATCTCGCGGCCTGAAAGGCTCTGTTCGGGAACGCAGCCTGCTGACGAAGACCTCATGCATGCAAGCCTGGGGCAGGGGAAGCCCGCGCAGCGCGTCCTGAAGGCAGAACGTGCCAAACAGCTAGTTTCAAGGGCGCCTTCCGTGAGGGCGCCCTCACACACATGAACCAGACCATCCGGAAGGAAAGTCCCGTGATCAAGTCCGACGCTTTCAAGCGCCTTCGTGACATAGCCGAAAAACGTATTCTTGTTCTCGACGGGGCTATGGGCACCGAGATCCAGCTTCTGAAACTGGACGAGAACGCCTACAGGGGCACGCGCTTCGCCGACTGGCCGAGCGATGTGAAAGGCAACAATGACCTGTTGAGCCTCACGCAGCCCGACGCCATCCGCAAGATCCATGTTGATTACCTGGAGGCGGGCGCCGACATCGTCGAGACCAACACTTTCTCCTCGACGACCATCGCCCAGGCCGACTACGGCATGCAGGAACTCGCCTACGAGCTCAACTTCGAGAGTGCGAAACTGGCGCGTGAAGCCTGCGACAAGGTCACCGCCCAGGACCCGGCGCGGCCGCGCTTCGTTGCGGGCGCCCTCGGCCCGACCAACCGGACTGCCTCGATCTCGCCGGATGTCAACAACCCCGGCTACCGCGCTGTTTCCTTTGACGATCTTCGTATCGCGTACGCTGAAGCCGTGCGCGGTCTTATCGCGGGCGGGGCTGATATCATTCTGGTCGAAACCATCTTCGATACGCTGAACGCCAAGGCTGCGCTGTTCGCGATCGAGGAAGTGTTCGAGGAAAATGGCGAGATCCTGCCGGTGATGATCTCCGGAACGATCACCGACCTTTCCGGGCGCACGCTTTCCGGTCAGACGCCGGAAGCCTTCTGGAACTCGGTGCGCCATACGTCGCCGCTGACCATCGGTCTCAACTGTGCGCTTGGCGCCAAGGAAATGCGCGCTCATGTGGACGAACTCGGCCGTGTCGCCGATACGCTCGTCTGTGCCTATCCGAACGCCGGCCTTCCCAACGAATTCGGCGAATACGACGAAAGCCCCGAGCACATGGCGTCCCTCATCGAGGAATTCGCCTCCGCAGGTCTCGTCAATGTCGTCGGTGGCTGCTGCGGAACGACGCCGGCGCACATCCGCGCGATCGCCGATGCTGTGTCCGACAAGGCGCCGCGCGAGATCCCGGAAATCGACCGGCACATGCGTCTGTCGGGGCTGGAGCCTTTCGTCGTCACGAAGGAAACCAACTTCGTCAACGTGGGCGAGCGGACCAATGTCACGGGCTCGGCCCGTTTCCGAAAGCTGATCAAGGAAGGCGACTACGCGACCGCGCTGGACGTTGCCCGTCAGCAGGTGGAAAACGGTGCGCAGATCATCGACATCAACATGGACGAGGGCCTGCTGGACTCCGAAGAGGCCATGGTGACCTTCCTGAACCTTGTCGCCGCCGAACCGGATATCGCCAAGGTGCCGATCATGATCGACAGTTCCAAGTGGACTGTCATCGAGGCGGGCCTGAAGTGCATCCAGGGCAAGGGCGTCGTCAACTCGATCTCCATGAAGGAAGGCGAGGAAGCCTTCATCGAACAGGCGAAGAAAGTTCGCCGTTACGGCGCTGCCGTTGTGGTCATGGCCTTCGACGAGAAAGGCCAGGCGGACACGTTCCAGCGCAAGACCGAGATCTGTGCGAGATCCTACAAGATCCTGACCGAACAGGTTGGCTACCCGCCAGAGGATATCATCTTCGATCCGAACATCTTCGCGGTCGCGACCGGCATCGAGGAGCACAACAACTACGGCGTCGATTTCATTGAGGCGACGGGCTGGATCCGGGACAACCTTCCGCATGCGCATGTCTCCGGCGGCGTTTCGAACCTGTCCTTCTCCTTCCGCGGCAACGAGGCCGTGCGTGAGGCAATGCACTCTGTGTTCCTCTACCACGCCATCAAGCGCGGCATGGACATGGGCATTGTCAACGCCGGTCAGCTTGCGGTCTACAACGACCTCGATACCGAATTGCGCGAGCTTTGCGAGGACGTCGTTCTCAACCGGCGCGATGACTCGACGGACAAGATGCTTGAAGCGGCCGAACGCTGGAAAGGCGAGGGCGGCAAGAAGCGCGAAGCCGATCTGACCTGGCGCACGTGGGATGTCGCCAAGCGGCTGGAGCATGCGCTTGTTCACGGCATCTCCGATTATGTCGAGGAAGATACGGAAGAAGCGCGTCAGTCCTTCGACCGTCCGCTGTATGTGATCGAGGGACCGCTGATGGACGGCATGAACGTCGTCGGCGACCTGTTCGGCTCCGGCCAGATGTTCCTGCCGCAGGTGGTGAAATCCGCACGCGTCATGAAGAAGGCTGTCGCCTATCTGATGCCCTTCATGGAGAAGGAAAAGGAAGAGATGGGGACGACCGGCCAGTCCACGGCCGGAAAGATCCTGATGGCGACCGTCAAGGGCGACGTCCATGACATCGGCAAGAACATCGTCGGCGTCGTGCTCCAGTGCAATAATTTCGAAGTTGTCGACCTCGGCGTGATGGTGCCGGCTGCGAAGATCCTGGAAACGGCGCGGCAGGAAAAGGTCGACATCATCGGCCTCAGTGGCCTGATCACACCGTCGCTCGACGAAATGTGCCACGTTGCGGCCGAACTGGAGCGCGAGGGCATGGATGTCCCGCTTCTGATCGGTGGGGCCACCACCTCCAAGATCCATACCGCGGTCAAGATTCACCCGAACTATGAGCGTGGTCAGGCGATCTATGTCACCGATGCGGGACGCGCCGTTGGCGTCGCCTCCAAGCTGATGAGTGAAAAGGGCAGGGAGCCGTACTACGCGGAGCTGCGCACCGAGTATGCGGACATTGCGGAAAAGCATGCTGCAGGCCGCGGTGGACAGAAGCGGACCTCGCTTGCGGATGCTCGCAGCAATTCCTTCAAGCCGGATTTCAAGGGCAAGGCGCCGATCGCGCCCAAGACCCAGGGCCTCAAGGTCTATGATGAGTTCCCGCTTGAAGATCTGGTGCCGTTAATCGACTGGACGCCGTTCTTCGCGACCTGGGAAATCCGGGGGCGTTACCCGGCGGTCCTGACTGACAATCGCTATGGTCCGGCGGCCACGGCCCTTTTTGACGATGCGCAGCGGATGCTGGAAGAGATCGTCGAAAAGAAGCTGCTGACAGCGCGCGGTGTCGCTGGTTTATGGCCGGCGAACGCCGTCGGCGACGACATCCGTCTGTTCACCGACGAGAGCCGCGGCGAGACGCTGGCGACAATGCACACGCTGCGTCAGCAGATGTCCCGCAATGCCGGCGGGCGTGCCAATGTCGCGCTCAGTGACTTTGTCGCGCCGCTCGAAAGCGGCGTTCCGGACTGGCTTGGCGGTTTTGCCGTGACGGCCGGACATGGCGAGGACGAACTTGCAGCGCGCTATGACAAGGAGGGGGACGACTACAACAAGATCCTCTCCCAGGCGCTGGCCGACCGGCTGGCAGAAGCCTTCGCCGAAAAGCTGCACCAGATCGTGCGTACGGACCTCTGGGGCTTTGCCAAGGACGAAGCCCTGTCTGTCGAGGAAATCATCGCCGAGAAATACCAGGGCATACGGCCGGCGGCGGGCTATCCCGCGCAGCCGGATCACACGGAAAAGGATACGCTGTTCAAGCTCCTGGACGCCGAAAAGCTGACAGGAATCCAGCTGACCGAAAGCCGTGCGATGCTGCCAGGGTCTTCGGTTTCCGGGCTCTATTTCAGCCATGCGGACAGCCACTACTTCGGCGTCGGCAAGATCGAACGCGATCAGGCCGAGGACTATGCCGCTCGCAAGGGTTGGGATCTGGCCTATGCGGAACGCTGGCTGGCTCCGATCCTGAACTATGATCCGGCCCGTATGGAAGCTGCCGAGTAGGCACTTCTGCCGAAGGAAAAAATCCGGCTTTTTATCGCCACCCGCGGAGCAATCCGCGGGTGGCGTATTATTTCGTGCTGCAAATTAAATGACGTAAGGAAATAAACACTAATTTCAGGAAAAATGCACATTGTGCGTTCTTGTAAAGCGCACAGTGTGCACTCATATTCAAGAGGGCGGCATTTAAGGCCCGCCGGGACAGCGCCTGACACGGCCGCTCCCGGATTGATAGGAGAATGATAATGACTGTGTATACGGCAAAGCTCTTTTTGGTTCAGCATCGCCAGGATTATAACCGTGACCGCCTTGCGTGGTTGCCGGCACGGCTCTACCGCTCCTGGCGGGAAGCCCGGCCGAAAGCTTCGGAAGCCTGATGCTTCCGCAGGACGGGCTCCGCGAAGAAGAGCCCTTAGATCAAGAAATCAAACTGTGCGACGTTCATTAGCCCCGAACGTTCAACCACCTCAAAAAAAGACCCGGCGCGTTGCCGGGTTTTTTGTTGCGCGGAGCTTGTCGCGTCAGGCTGGAAACAGCCGTGCCAGATTGTCGGCACCCTTGCGGCTGATCCGGACGATCCGGCTGTCGGTCTCGCGGCTCAGCCAGCCGTTCTGCCGGAATCTCTCGAAGAGAGCGGCGCCGAGGCCCCCGGCAAGATGATTGCGCCGTTCGCTCCAGTCGAGGCAGGCGCGGCAAAGGGGCCGTCTGGCCTTCGTGAGCGCCTCGAGATCAATACCGATACCGGTGACGAATTCCGCGCCATCCGCCGACAGAGCCAGTCCGCCCGGGTCTTTCGAAACCGTCAGAAAGCCGCGTTTCTGCAAGCTGTCGAAGATGCGGACGGCCATGTCGCCAGCCAGGTGGTCGTAGCAGATCCGGGCTGCACGCATCTCCGGATCCTTCGGCCCGGTGCGTGAGCGCAGGTGCCCCTTGCGTGCCGCTAGGCCCATCACGGCTTCCAGCGTTGCGCCGACCTCTGCGCCTGCGAGCGTGAAATAGCGATGCCGCCCCTGTTGTGCCTGGGTGAGCAGGCCGCCTTCCATCAGCTTCTTCAGGTGAGAACTTGCCGTCTGCCCGGTGATGCCGGCTTCTTTCGCCAGTTCGGTCGCGGTCAGCGCCTTGCCGCTCATCAAGGCGCTCAGCATGTTCGCTCGCGCCGGATCGCCGATCAGCGAGCCGATGCGCGCAATGTCAGGTCCATCTTTCACGGTTCGACCTCCATCGAAGCATCTGCGTCGTGAACCATGGCACAGAAGGGGCGTGGGCGCCACTGATCCGGCGTCCCGGAAGACTGCCGCTTTAAAGGAACCCCGCCATGATCACCTGTTTCATCCGCTATCACATCGACCCGAGCAAGAAGGCCCAGTTCGAGCAATATGCCCGGACCTGGGGCGAAGCGATCCCGCGCTGCGGCGCCGAACTTGTCGGATACTTTTCACCGCACGAAGGCTCCACCACGCTCGCCTATGGCGTCTATTCCATCGAGAACCTTGCCGCTTACGAAGCTTACCGCGCTCGGCTTTCCGCCGATCCACTGGGCCTGGAAAACTATGCCTTCGCGCAGAAGGAGAAATTCATCTTGCGGGAAGATCGCACGTTTCTGAAACTGGCTTCGGCACCACATGGAACGGGAGACGTCAGTCGATGATCGCGGTCATATTCGAAGTGATACCGCATGCCGACAAGAAACAGGCCTATCTGGACATGGCCGCGCAAATGCGGCCGCTTGTTGAGGAGATCGACGGATTTCTGTCCGTTGAGCGCTTTCAGAGCCTGACGAACCCGGACAAGCTTCTGTCGATCTCGTTCTTTCGCGACGAGGAGGCTCTTGATGCCTGGCGGCAGCTCACACAGCACCGAAAGGCGCAAAAGGCGGGCCGTGAGCACTATTTTCAGGATTATCGGTTGCGGGTCGCCCACGTGATGCGTGACTACGGCATGGAGGAGCGTGACGAGGCGCCCGAAGACAGTCTCGCGGTTCACGGATAACGCAATCGATGACAAGGCGTACAATCGACTATGCCCTGCTCGGGTTGCTCGCGCTTCTGTGGGGATCGTCCTACATGTGGATCGGCCTGGCGCTTGCCACCATCCCGCCCGCAACGCTCATCGCTCTCAGAGTGCTTTTCGCTTCCCTTGTCCTGCTTGCAATCCTGCTGGCGCGCGGCATTCCCCTGCCGCGCGACCGGCGCAGCTGGCGGCTGTTTTTCGTGCAGTCGGTTCTGAACAGCACCGGCCCCTGGCTTCTGCTTGCCTGGGGCCAGCAATATGCCGGCACGGCGGTCTCCAGCGTCCTGAACTCGACGTCGCCACTTTGGGTTTTCGCTCAGTCGTTTTTCTTGCCAGGCGTTTCCTCGCGGCCGGGAGGGCGGCAACTGGCCGGTGCCATTGCCGGGTTCGCCGGGATCCTTCTCATCGTCGGTTTCGGCGCGCTTGAGGATCTGGGAAAGAACCTGCTGCCGCAGCTGGCTGTGCTGGCGAGCGCCATCCTCTACGGCATGGCGCGCTGCGGGGGAGGGCCCTTTCGGGATTGCGGCCCATCGTTGCAGCAACCGGAACACTGATCTGCTCCGGTATCGTTCTGGTGCCGCTCAGTCTTGTCGCCGACAGGCCGTGGACACTCGCCCCCGATCTGACCGGCCTCGTGTCCGCTGTCTTTCTCGGCGTGGTCTGTACGGCTCTGGCCTTCCTTATCTATTTTCGGCTGCTGACGACACTCGGGCCGATGGGAACCGCAAGTCAGGCGTACCTGCGCTCCGGCGTCGGGGTTTTCCTGGGAATGGTGTTTCTCTCCGAAACCCTGGACGTGAGAACCTTTGCCGGAATTGGTCTTGCCATCCTGGGGGGGTGCTGATCAACTGGCCGGGCAGGCGAAAAGCGCTGCCCGTTGCAGAAGCAGGCAAGGAGGTGTCATGAGTGTCCTGACGGTCTATGAGGCTGGTTCCCGTCCGAGCAAACGCGCCAACCCCGACTATTTCACCGGGATTGTCTGGCAGGACCCGATCATTGAAGCGCCTGCGCCGGCGCGCGTCAGGGTCATTCGGGTGACCTTCGAACCCGGCGCGCGGACCAACTGGCACACGCATCCGCTCGGTCAGACACTGCAGGTTCTTCAAGGCGCCGGCTTCGTGCATGTCTGGGGGCAGACCAAGCTGTCGATACTGCCCGGCGACGTTGTCTGGATTCCGCCGGGCGTGAAACACTGGCACGGTGCCGGGCCGACCACGTCGCTCGTGCATCTGGCGATCCAGGAAGAGCAGGACGGCAGCTCGGCGGATTGGCAGGAGGCGGTGGACGAAGCGACCTATGCCGGAGGCATCGAGGCGCGGAAATAAACGGCCGGAGGCGGTTGGCTGCTGTTAATCCGAAGCCTTCTCATAGAGCGAAACATGCATCTTGCTTGAGGCAGTGAACGGGGCCTTTTCCCAACTGCCCCAGCGCTCGGCAAGTCGAAGACCCGCAAGGCGCGCCATCAGATCCATTTCGGACGGCCACACGTAGCGCAGGCGCAGGGGAACCAGCCGCATACCACTTTCCGACATCCGCACCCGCTGAAACTCCAGCATCTGCCCGACCTGGTCGTGTTGCACTGTGTCCAGCCAGAGGCTGTCCCTCTGCATTTGCCGAATACCGACGCGCTGGTCGTTCTGAAAATTGCTGAAATCCGGCACGAAAGCCTCGACCAAAAAGGTGCCGCCTGGGGAAAGTCGCCGGGCGACATTGGCAAAGCAGCTGAGCTGGGCTTCCTGGGATTGCAGGTTGAAGAGCGTGTTGAAGACGAGGAATATGTGGTCGAACTGCCCGTCGATGTCGATGTCGACGTCGGCCATGTCGCCGACGACGACGGGAATGTCCCTTCCACCCGGTTTTTGACGCAGCTTCTCCACCATGAGCGGAGAGGCTTCAAGGCCGGAAATATCCACGCCTGCGGCCGCAAGCGGAAGGGCCATGCGCCCAGTGCCGATTGCCAGCTCCAGTACCCGGCCGTTTCCGGCAATTTCGCGGATCAGCGCGACGCTTTCGCCAGTCGTGCCCGGATCGTTGCGCTCGTCGTAATCATCGGCGTTCAATTCGCCGAACGTTTCTGGTTCAAAAGGGTCCATGGCAATAACCGCGTCATGTATGGCGGGACGGTCAGCTGACAGCCGCGTGTAAAGTTTCCTTCTACCACTGCTTGCAAGCAGGTTCGTGCAATTGCGTGCGTAACCGGCAGATTGCCCCACGGTGTTGCGGAAATGCCGAAGCATGCCATGCGCGGGGGAGCAGAACTGTCATCCGAACACCAGGCTCACTTGGCGAACGGGAGGCGGACCTCTGCTGTCAGGCCTCCTTCGGGCGCGTTCTCCAGGGTAATGGTGCCGCCGTGTGCGTGGATGATCGAGCGCGTGATCGCCAGTCCGAGGCCGATGCCGCCGGTTTCCTCGCTGCGCGATTCCTCCAGTCGCACAAAGGGTTCGAACACATCCTTCAGCCTGTCTTCCGGGATGCCGGGGCCGACGTCGGTTATTCTGATGACCGCCTCGTCGCCTTCCCGTTCAGCCGAAACCGAGACAGCGCCGCCGTAGCGGTTGCCGTTTTCGATGAGGTTGCGCAGCGCGCGCTTGAGGGCGACCGGCCGGCAGGACAGGATGATCCGTTCTCCGACATCGACAGTGCAGTCGTGCCCCATGTCCTGCTGGTCGCCGGCGAGGCTGTCGAGGATTGCACCGAGATCGGCATTCTGGGCGGCCTCCGCATGAGCTTCATCGCGCGCAAAGCGCAATGTCGCCTCGGTCATGGCGGCCATCTCCTCCAGGGTTTCGATCATCTTGTCGCGGTTCTCTTCGTCCTCGATGAACTCGGCGCGAAGGCGCAGGGACGTGATCGGCGTGCGCAGATCGTGGCTGATGGCGGCGAGCATGCGCGTGCGGTCCTTGACGAAGCGCGTCAGGCGATCCTGCATCTCGTTGAAGGACCTCGTGAGCGCGCGGACTTCCGCCGGCCCGCTGGGTGTCAAGGGTTGCTGGTCCTCGCCGCGACCGAACCTTTCCGCCGAAAGCGCCAGTTCCTTCAAGGGGCGGCTCACGCGGCGCACCGCAAAGCCGATGATGAGAACGACGCCGATCACGGTCAGCCCCAACTGCACCAGAAGCGGCAGGAGAGCGCCGCTCGGCGGGCGGTAGCTCGTGGCAACGTTCAGCCAGCGTCCGTCGGTCAATCGTATGGACAGCGACAGGTCTTCGGGCCTGCTCATGATCCGGCGCAGGTTCGGTGGTCGGTCGCGCCTCGGTGCGTCCCGCCAGCTTGAAGAGTCGTGTTCTCTCTCCTCATGCTCGCGCGTTTCATGGCGCTCGAAGCGTTCGCTTCGCTCGCCGCGTTCGCCGGCATGGATGTTGAGATTGGCGATCTGTCCGTCCAGAAGCTGGGTGTCGATATACCCCTGGAGTTTCCGCTCAAAGCGGCTCTTTCCCCGTTCGGGCGCAAGCGCCGCCGTATCGAGCCAGAAGACGGTAAAGCGGCTGCTGCTGGCATCGAGGATCTTCTGCTGCAGGCTCTCCGGTGTTTCTTCAAGAAGGCTTGCGACCGATATGGCGCGGGTCAGCAGATTGTCGCGGGCCACGGCAACCAGGGCGATCCGTCGCTCGTCGCGGAAAATCCAGATGCTGAGCGCCTGAGCCACCACGATGGCGATGACCAGCAGGATGATCAGTTGCGAGGCGAGGCTGCTTGGCCAGAGATGGCGCAGCGCCTTGCGCGTGCGCAGGTGCGATTTCATTCTGAAGGGTCTTTCACGTCCGCGGTAAACATGTAGCCGCCGCCCCAGACCGTCTTGATCAGCCTGGGATCCTTGGGGTCGATCTCGATCTTGCGACGCAGCCGGGACACCTGGTTGTCAATGGACCGGTCGAAGACCGCCGGTGTCCGGCCGGTCGTCAGGTCCAGCAACTGGTCGCGGTTGAGCACCATTTTCGGACGCTTTAGGAAGGCGCACAGAAGCTGGAACTCTCCGCTGGAAAGGGCAACGGAGTTGTTTTCCGGGTCGATCAGCTCCCTTCGGGCAATATTCAGCGACCAGCCGTCGAAATGCAGTTTTTCCTGATCGATCGGGTCGCGTTCCTTCGGCACGAGCGAGGTTCGTCGCAGCACTGCGCGGATACGGGCGAGCAATTCGCGCGGGTTGAAGGGCTTGGTGACATAATCGTCGGCGCCGATTTCAAGGCCGATGACTCTGTCGGTGTCGTCGGCCATCGCGGTCAGCAGAATGACGGGCATCGATCCGGCTTCGACCAGATGGCGGCACAGGGACAGGCCGTCTTCCCCCGGCATCATGATATCAAGGACGACGAGGTCGATCGAGGCGGCCTTCAGGGTCTTGCGCGCATGGGAGGCATTTTCAGCGGTGCTGGCCCGAAGGCCGTTCTTCGTCAGGTATCGGGCGAGGGTCTCGCGGATATCGCGGTGGTCGTCCACGACGAGAATATGCGGGCTCGGATCGCTCAAGGTCATCTCCACGCTTCGCCGGTCTGTCTGTCTCCACGTTGGGGGACAGGAGGCGATCTGCTTGTTTCTACGGCTAAAATAGTCGGTGGAGCCTATGAGCGCGAGCCGAACTTGTAACAAAGTGTGTCGCACGGCGACTGAGCGACAGTTGGCGACACTTAACGGCGTTTCGTCAGGTATTCCTGCGACAATTGACACCTACCTTCTGCTCATCAACGAGCCAAGGAGTTGTTCAATGAAACCGTTCAAGAAGATCGCGATTGCCGTCATGGCAGCAAGCGTCGCCGGCACCGCCCTGACTTCCAGCCTGCCGTCCTTTGCGCAAGACGCAGCCGCAGCCGGGAACGGGGGGCAACAGGTCGGGAAAGCCGGTAATCAGCGTCTTGCCTGGATGGATGGGCACGGATGGCGCGGCATGGGTTCGCGGGGCATGTCAGGTCGCGCGGACCACATTTTCGAAAATCTGGATGCCGATGATGACGGTGTCATCACGGATGAAGAAATCACGGACGTGAAAACAAAGCGCTTTTCTGCTGTCGATACGGATGGCGACGGCGAAATCACCCTGGAAGAATTCAAGGCCGAATTCCTGAACAAATCGGGCCGCCGCATGGTCCGGACCTTCCAGGTCATGGATGCCGACGGTGACGGCACCGTCACGCAGGCGGAGGCCGACAAGATGGCCAACCGCATGTTCAACCGGCTCGACCGGGACGGGAACGGAACTGTCGAGCGTGTCCGTATGCAGCGCGGCCCGGAAGGGCGCCGTGACGACGACGAGCGCGGACCGCGCGCCGAACGCCACGACCGGGCGGAACGCGGTGAGCACGGCGAACGAGAGGAACACGGCAGGCGCGGTGAACACGGCAAACGCGGTGACCACGACAAGGGCATGCGTCACGCCGAGCGTCACGGCCCGCGCGGTCACGGTCCACATCACGGACGTGGCGGTCATGGCGGACATGGTGGTCCGGGCGGGATGTTCCTTGCCCTGTTCGACACGGACGGAAACGCCGCTGTGACTCGTGAGGACTTCGATGCGCGTCGCGCCGAACTGTTCGCCATCGCCGATGCGGACGGCTCCGGGTCGTTCACTCTGGAAGAATTCGGACCGCTGTGGCTGACAATCAATCAGGACCGGGTCGTTGACAGGTTTCAGCGTCTGGACCGCGACGGCAGCCTCGGTGTCAGCTCCGACGAATACAGCCGGAAGCTGGACAGGATGATGGATCGCGCCGACCGGAACGGCGACGGTGTCATCACCGGTGCGGACTTCCAGCGTCACAAGGGCTGGAAGCACGGCAAGGATGGCGAGAAGGGCAAAGGCTGGCACAAGCGCGGCTGATGTTCCGGAATTCCGGCGTCAACTCCTGAGCGCCGGGTCCCCGCCCACATGCGCCCCCCGATATGCGCCCTTGCGGGCGGGAAATGGAAATGGGAGCCGCCCACCTCGGCTCCCATTTTCTCTTTGGTCGCTTCATCTGCCGTTACGGGTATTTCAAGAAATCCCCTTAGGGTGACCGGCTGCGGTTCATCCGTGAGGAAAGCCCGCACATCCATCCCGCTCTGCAGCCGCTGCTGGCCAGGGGTGCCTGACAGATAGTCCGTGGCTGTCTGGATGATCTGTCCATCAGTCGGAGAGTTCCACCGCGAGATGATCGATCAGCGCCCTCACTCTGCGTGCCAGGTGCCGGTTGGGCGGATAGAGCGCATAGATCCCGTACATGTCGGATGCGAAATCCGGAAGCACCTGCTGCAGGACGCCGGTATTCAGCGCTTCGCGGACCGTGTAACGGGGGCACCGGATGATGCCCAGACCGCCGATAGCCAGTTGGCACAGCGCCATTGGAGAGTTGGTCGAAACGTTTGAGCGCAGCCGGATCTTCCAGTCCTTGCCGTCTTTCCTGAAGCGCCAGATGCTCTGCTCCACCTGATTGCTGTCCATGAGGCAGGTATGGCCTGTCAGGTCCTGCGGGGTGGATGGCTGTCCGCGCCGTTCAAGATAGTCGGGCGACGCGGACAGAATCATCGGCATGTCGGTGAGTTTGCGGGCAACGAGGGACGAGTCTCTCAAGGTGCCGATCCGGATGGCCAGGTCGATGCCCTCCTCGACGAGATCGATCCGCTGATCGCTCAATCTCAGGTCCAGCTCGACATCGGGGTTGGCCTCCAGAAAGGGCACCAGCGCCCGGCTCAGATGCGTGCTGCCGAAGCCGGTCGGGGCCGTCAGGCGGATCGGACCTGCCAGCGCGCCGTGACGTTCGCGGACGAGGTCCTCCAGCTCATCAAACTCCTCCAGCAGCGGCCGGCATCTTTCAAGGTATGTCGCTCCGACGTCGGTCAGCGAGACGCTGCGCGTGGTGCGATTGAAGAGCTGGGTCCGAAGCTGGGCTTCCAGGTGCTGAACGTATTTGCTGACGAGTTTGGTCGACATGCCGAGCCTGCGTCCCGCGCCGGTGAAGGAACCTTCCTGCGCAACGGCAACGAAGGCCTGCATTGTGTCGATCCTGTCCATGGCGAATATCCTGCGTCGATTGCCGGTTGGCGAGAAATCTGCATTGTCTTTATTTCATACATAATTTTTGAACAAACCAAGAAATTATCTCCAATCAGACGGCATCCATATTGTTTGGAAAGGACGGTCAGGAGGACCGCCACAATTCCAATCGAAAAGGATGACCAAATGACCACTGCTCTCAGGATCCATGGATTCCCGCTTTCGGGCCACTGCCACCGGGTTCAGCTTTTCACCGGTCTGACGGGGATCACCCACGAGTATGTGACCGTGGATCTGGCTGCCGGCGAACACAAGCGGGAGCCTTTCCTGAGCCTCAACCCGGCCGGCAAGGTGCCGGTGATCGAGGATGGGTCGACGGTGCTTGCCGACAGCAACGCCATTCTTGTCTATCTGGCGCGGAAATATGCTCCGGACTGGATACCGTCCGACCCGCTCGCAGAGGCGGAGGTCCAGAGGTTCCTGTCGCTTGCAGCAAACGAGATTGCGAACGGTCCGGCGGCGGCACGTCTGGTCACCGTCTTCGGCGCTGGGCTGGACGCACAGCGCGCCAAGGACATCGCGGCCTATGCCTTCGATATTCTGGAAAAGCACCTGAAAGGTCGGTCCTGGCTTGTTGGCGACCGGCCGACGATCGCTGATGTCGCGACCTACTCCTACACGGCCCACGCTCCGGAAGGGAATGTGTCGCTGGAGCCTTATCCGGCCCTCCGCGCATTGCTGGAGCGGATCGAGGCTCTGCCGGGCTTCATCGCCATGCAAAAGACGCCGGTCGGGCTCGCTGCCTGAGAAGACCCTTCTGTCCGGAGGCGACGGTGTCCCTCCGGACGATCGTCTGGCGAATATTGATGCCGAATGCAGGAATGGACCGGTGAGTGAGATCATGACGAACAAGAGGGAGGGAGGGAGAAGTGTCCCGGATAACGAGGCATCCCCCTTCCATCAGGGCGAAACCGCCATGCAGGAGCGTCTCGGCGACAGGGATGTGGAGCGCTGGGTACGCGGGGCGGTTCGAAGGTTCATGCCCCAACAGCACCGGTCCTTCTTTGCCGCGCAGCCGTTTCTCATCGCCTCGGCGCGTGATGCGGACGGCAGGCCCTGGGCAACGCTTCTGGAAGGAGGCGAAGGCTTCGTTGCATCACCCGATGCGGCAGGCCTCGAGATCAAGGCGCTGCCGGTGACGGGAGATGCGCTGGACGGGGCGTTGTCCCAAGGTGCCGATGTCGGCATCCTCGGGATCGAGCTTTCGACCCGCCGGCGCAACCGTGTCAACGGAACGGTCAAGTCGTCTGGCGACGGAGGGTTTTCATTTTCCGTCGGCCAGTCCTTCGGCAATTGCCCGCAGTATATCCGCGAGCGCAGCCTCTGGCATGCCGAGGATCAGCCGGTACCGACGGTCACCCGGGCCGGAGTCCTGAGCGAGCGCCAGAAGGCCTGGATTACTTCGGTGGATACGTTTTTCATCGCCAGCGGATATCGCGGCGAGGGCGAGAGCGAGGCGTACGGAATGGATGTCTCCCACCGGGGCGGTGACCGAGGCTTCATCGAAGTCGGCGATGCGTCGCATCTGCGGTTTCCCGATTACGCCGGAAACAGGTTCTACAATACGCTCGGCAACATCCTGATCGATCCGCGTGCGGGGTTGCTTTTCATCGATTTTGCCACAGGCAGCCTTCTGCAGCTGACCGGGCGCGCGACGATCGATTTCGATCCCGGCGACGCTCCGCAATTCGCGGGCGCCAGGCAGATCGTCGCCTTCCAGATAGAGGAGGTGGTCGAACTGCGATCCGCCATCCGTCTTCGGTGGCAGGCTGATGGCGACGCGGTGCGGTCGCTTCGTCTTGTCGAGAAGGTTGAGGAAAGCGAGGATGTCGTTTCCTTCACCTTCGAGGCGCGCGACAGCGGCGCACTTGCTCCCTTCAGTGCGGGACAACATCTGCCGATCGAGGTCTTGATCCCCGACCTGCCGGTCAAGATCAGCCGCTCCTATTCCCTGTCCGGATCGCCGGCGTGGGGGCGCTACAGGATCTCGTTGAAACGGCATCCGGGCGGGATGATGTCGAACCATTTTCATGACGTGCTGGAGGTCGGCGACATGATCGAGGCCCGTAGTCCCTCAGGTGGATTCGATCTTGGAGAGGTGGAAACACCGCTGGTTCTTGTCAGCGCCGGCATAGGCGTCACACCGATGCTCAGCACTCTCCATCAGGTGGCCGCTGAGTGTGGTGCCCGGCCGGTCTGGTTCGTTCATGCCGCACGCGACGCCTTGCATCACCCGTTCCGCGCCGAAATCCGGACGCTGCAGGCCGCTTGTCCGAACATCACGACGCTGACCTACTACAGCCGTCCGGCAGCCGGCGACCGGGCCGGCATCGACTACGACGTGGAGGGCCGGCTTAGCGGAGACGACCTGAGCAGGCTGACATCGGACCCGTCCGCCCGGTTTCTGCTGTGCGGTCCGGCGGACTTCACTGCAAAGATAGAGGCGGATCTCGTTTTCAATGGTGTCGACGCCGACAGGATCGGCATGGAGGCCTTTTGAGCCTCCGTCCGATCCGGTGCGTGAGCGTCTATTCGTCCATCGGAAAGTCAACGTGAATGTGATTGCCGTCCGGATCCCAGACGTTGAACGCGACCGTGCGCGTTGCCGCCATCTCGGATTTTCGGTAGGTCTCGCCGCGATGGCGCAGTCGCTGTTCGAACGCATCGGCCCCTGAAGCCGAAAAGGCGAAGTGCTCCAGTTTCAGCTGGCTTTCCGACCCGGTGCCGGCGTCACCCTCGATCCCGACAAGATGGACGAACGCCGTTTCCCCCGCATAGAGCCAGGCGCCGGGAAAGGGAAAATCCGGTCGCCATCCGGCGGTGAGACCGAGCACGTCTTCGTACCAGGATTTCAGGGCGTCGAGCTGCGTCGTGCGCAGGTTGACGTGATCGAGTTGACGAATTTGCATCTGGGCTCACTGCTCCTCTTTCCACTTGATCGAACAGCCGATCGAGGGGATCTGCTCTTCCGGCCCCTTGCCGGTTTCGGCAACCTGTTTCATCGCCTCGAAAAGATCCCTGCGCAGATCGCCGGCTTCCGAGCCCATGCGGGTGGCGTCGAGGCGGCCGCGGTACTGCAGGGCAAGGTCCTTGTTGAAACCGAAGAAGTCCGGCGTGCAGACGGCCTCGTAGCTTCGGGCAACCGTCTGCTCCGCGTCATGGAGATAGGGGAAGGGGAATTCGTGCTCTTCCGCCATGCGCTGCATGTTCTCGAAACTGTCCTGCGGATAGGAAACCGAATCGTTGGAGCAGATGGCCGCAACGCCGATGCCAAGCGCCTGAAGATCGCGCGAATCACGCACCAGCTTGTCGACGACTGCAAGCACGAAAGGGCAGTGATTGCAGATGAACATCACGAGAGTGCCGTTCTTTCCCGCGACGTCCTCCAGCCTGTAGCTTCTGCCGTCGGTGGCAGGAAGGGTGAAACCGGGCGCTTGCCATCCGAAGTCGCAAACGGGGGGAGTCGTTGAAGCCATGGTCTCTCTTTCGGTTCGCAATCGGCAGAATTATGCGCCATTCGGGGTGGGACCCGACCGGAACATTGGTCTTACGAAACAAATGTGTACCGGGAAAGGCGCTCTCGCAAGTTGCTGACGGCGAGAGGTGGCCGGCGTGACCGCCTTGCAGGAAACAGGCGTCTGATATGCGGAAATTTATGCTTGCACCGGAATGGAAAAAAGCGCATATACGCCCTGCCCAAATTCGCACGTGCCCGTGGTCTTCCATGGGGTGTCACATCAGAGACATCTCTTAAGGGACCTTCTGCCACAAAATCCGCCAAGGGGCGGGGCAGTTGAAATCCGGATGACTGAAAGCAACGACGTTAAGAGGGCTTTTTTGGTCTCTGCCGGGGTTTCCAACCTCCGGGGTCACTGAAGAGGCACTTGCTACATCATTGCCCGACGTGCGGTTCGGTATCCCGATCCAATCAACGGCATTCCCGACGCGGGAAAGCATTGCACTGGTTTCAGTCGCTTTGCCCAACCGTCGCTGCGGTCAACCCGACCTCCGGTTCCATCCCGGGGGAGGCCCGGTGCGCCCTGCAGCATCCTGCGACGTGAACGCAGCGCGCCAACTGAACATGCGCGTCTTGCGGCTTGAGATTGAGAGAGAAAGGGGCTTCCCCCAATGACCGACCGTATCCGCGACTTCCTCCGCCGACGCGAAAGCGATGGACCCTGCGTTGTTGTCGATCTCGACATCGTGCGCGAGAATTTTGATGCGTTCGCAAAGTCTCTTCCGGATACGTCCGTCTATTACGCGGTCAAGGCCAACCCGGACGCTGCGATCCTGACCCTCCTGGAAAGCCTCGGCTCCTCCTTCGATTGCGCCTCCGTCGGCGAAATCGAAATGGTTCTGGCGACCGGTGCATCCGCTGACCGCATTTCCTACGGCAACACGATCAAGAAGGAGAAGGATATTGCGCGTGCCTATGAATACGGCGTCCGCCTCTTCGCCGTCGACTGTGTCGAAGAAGTCGAGAAAATCGCCCGTGTCGCACCCGGCTCCAAAGTCTTCTGCCGCGTCCTGTGCGACGGCGTCGGTGCCGAGTGGCCGCTCTCCCGCAAGTTCGGATGCGACCCGCAAATGGCGCCCGACGTCCTCGAACATGCGCACCGGCTCGGCCTTGTCGCATACGGCGTCTCCTTCCACGTCGGCTCGCAGCAAGCCAACCTGCAAGCCTGGGATTTCGCTCTCGCCATGGCGGCAGGCGTTTTCCAGGAAATGGCGGTCCGCGGCATCGAACTGAAGATGGTCAACATGGGCGGCGGGTTCCCGACCCGCTACCTGAAGGACGTCCCGGGCGTCCCGACCTATGGCGAAGCGATCTTCCAGGCACTGTGCAAGCACTTCGGCAACCGTCTGCCGTCCACGATCATCGAACCGGGCCGCGGCATGGTCGGCAACGCCGGCATGATCGAGGCTGAAGTCGTCCTGATCTCGAAGAAGGCTGCGGACGACGAAGTCCGCTGGGTCTACCTCGACATCGGCAAGTTCCACGGTCTTGCAGAGACCATGGACGAAGCGATCCGTTATCCGATCCGTACCCCGCGTGACGGCGACCGGACCGCACCCTGCGTCCTGGCCGGCCCGACCTGCGACAGCGTCGACGTGCTCTACGAGAAGACGCCGTATGAACTTCCGGTCAGCCTGTCCATCGGCGACAAGGTGCTGATCGAGGCCTGCGGCGCCTACACGACGACCTATTCCTCGGTCGGCTTCAACGGCTTTGCGCCCCTGGCATCCTTCGTCATCTGAGAAGACGACAATGATCGATATCGTTGACGAGGCACCGGCTCACACCGGTGCCCGCGAGGCGCTGCTTGACCAGTGCTTCGGGGAAAACCGCTTCACGAAGACGTCCGAGCGTCTGCGCGAAGGCCGGCTTCCGGTCTTCGCATTCACGGCGCTCGACGAAACCGGCAGGCTTGTCGGGACCGTACGCCTCTGGTCCGTGGCGGACCGCAACGGGTTCCAGACCCTGTTGCTCGGACCTCTGGCTGTCGATCCCGGTTGCCGCGGACAGCAGGTGGGCGACCGTCTGATGCGCCACGCGCTCAACCAGGCGGCCGTTCACGGCCACGGCTCGGTCATCCTGGTTGGAGATCTTCCCTACTATGCCCGCTTCGGCTTCGACGCGGGACTGTTGGACGATGTCTCGCTGCCGGGGCCGCTAGAATATCAACGTTTTCTCGGCGTGGAGTTCCAGGCGGGACATCTCGCCGGCCTCGACGGGCTTGTTCTGGCCGCCGGCCAGATCGATCCGGTGACGGGGTCCGCGATTTCCGAAAAAAGCCACGCGCCGCGCAAGCTTGCTTGATGGCTGCAGTGGGGGCTTGTCCCCCACGCGAACCTTGCAATCGCAATGAAAACAGGTCAAATGTTCCGGAGGGTGCATTAAGTGCACCTTACGCAAGAGGATGTTCCCATAGAGCCGGCCCGTGATTATCGTAGCGGACGGTGGATCTCACGACGATTGGAGTTTCAGGAAAATGACCGACGAAACCAACGGCGGCGCGCCGGAAACCCCGGCGAAGAAGACCCAATCTTCCCGCAAGCCTGCAGCGTCCAAAGCGGCAGCGACGCGGAAAAATGCATCGACACCCGCAGCGCGGGCGTCCGGAACATCTGCTGCCCCGCGAGGCGCGAACGCACAAAAGGCGCCTGCCAGAGCCGCAAGTGCAAAGACTGCAACAGAGAAAGCTGCTGCCAGACCGGCCAGAACCAAGAAGCCGGCGGCAGCAGCGACAGCCCCAAAAACCTCAACCTCAACGACCGCCGCAAACAAGGCGCCCGCTGCTAAGGCCGCAGGTGCCAAGACATCGGTGGCACGGGCGCCGGCGGCCCGCAAGCAGCCCGCACGCCCTGCCGCTGCAGAGCCTGCTGCCACGAAGGAGGCCGCGCCAAAACCAGCTGCGGTAAAGGCGCCGTCTGCGCGGACCCGTGCGCGCAAGCCTGCGACGCCTGTCGATGCAGGTGCCGCGAAGACGGCTGCAAAGGCCGCCGCCGAGGTGAAGAGAACACCCGCAAGACGCAAACCTGCCGCCTCCGCGGCGCAGTCAAAGTCAGTGGCACCAGCGTCAACCTGGCCGGTTCACGGCACGATTACCGGACCGGTCGTGATGATCGGGCTCGGTTCCATCGGCAAGGGCACCCTTCCGCTGATCGAGCGCCACTTCCATTTCGACAAGAGCCGTTTCACGGTGATTGATCCAGTCGATACGGACGCGGGACTTGTGAGGGACCGGGGCTACCGGTTCGAGAAGATCGCGTTGACGCCTGAAAACTACAAGGACGTCCTGACGCCACTTTTGAGCGAGGGCGAAGGGCAGGGGTTTGTCGTCAACCTGTCCGTCGATACGTCATCGCTCGATCTGATGAAATTGTGCCGCAAGCTCGGCGTGCTCTACATCGACACGGTGGTCGAGCCCTGGCCCGGCTTCTATTTCGACGAAAAGGCAAAGGCAGCCGACCGCACCAACTATGCGCTGCGCGAAACCGTGCGCAAGGAAAAGAAGAAGAAGCCGGGCGGGACCACGGCGGTTTCCTGCTGCGGTGCCAACCCGGGCATGGTGTCCTGGTTCGTCAAGCAGGCGCTGATCGACATTGCGACCGACACGGGCGTCAAGTTCAAGCAGCCGTCTTCGCGCAAGGACTGGGCGAAGCTGATGAAAAAGGTTGGCGTCAAGGGCATCCATATCGCCGAGCGCGACACCCAGCGGGCCAACGAACCGAAGCCTGCCAACGAGTTCTGGAACACCTGGTCGGTCGAGGGATTTCTCTCGGAAGGTTTTCAGCCGTCCGAACTGGGGTGGGGCACGCACGAGACCTGGAAACCGTCAAACGCCAAAAAGCACAAGAAGGGTTGCAAGGCTGCGATCTATCTGGAGCAGCCGGGCGCCGACACCCGCGTCAGGACATGGTGCCCGACGCCGGGACCGCAATACGGCTTCCTGGTGACGCATAATGAGGCCATCTCGATTGCGGACTTCTTCACCGTGAAGGATGGCAAGAAGGTCAGCTACCGGCCGACCTGTCACTACGCCTATCATCCGGCGAATGTGGCTGTGCTGTCGCTGCACGAATTGTTCGGGTCGGCGGGCAAGATCCAGGACACCTTGCATGTGCTTGAGGAAAACGAGCTTCAGGACGGCATCGATGAACTGGGCGTGCTTCTCTACGGCCACAAGAAGAATGCCTATTGGTACGGCTCGCAGCTCTCCGTCGAGGAGACGCGCAAGCTGGCTCCGAACCAGAACGCGACCGGCCTGCAGGTGACGTCGGCGGTCCTCGCCGGCATGGTGTGGGCCTTGGAAAATCCGGAAGCGGGCATCGTCGAGACCGACGAGATGGATTACAAGCGCTGCCTTGAGGTTCAGCTTCCCTATCTCGGACCGGTCAAGGGCTACTACACCGACTGGACACCGCTGGAAGGCCGCCCGGGCTTCTACAAGGAAGACATCGACACCAGCGATCCCTGGCAGTTCCGCAACATCCTGGTGCGGTAACGCGCCTCAAATTGCTCCTGCTCCGGGACATGCCGGAGCAGACATGCGGGCAGGGAAAGTCGGGAAATGTCGGTGCCGGCGCACAGTGGCGGCCATAGCTTCCGACGCACACCCCTGCCATGCGCGCGACCAGATGGCCTCACGTCGCTGCCGTTATCGATTGAATGGCATTGGTCTTCGTTCGAGCCATTGCGACGGCTCGGGCTCGCATTAAGCCGTTTCGGAAAGCCACCGGTAAATCCGCAAGTGAGACGTGCGGGTTTCAGCTCTTGCCGAAGGTTTTCTCGATCAGGAGGGCGTTGGACCGGTCATCGGTGGAAACGGCCACGATCTGGAGCAGATCTTCGGTCATGACGCGTTCATGTCCTTCCGCCTTGTTCCTGATGCGGTACTGCGGCTGTCCGTTGGAGGCAGGCAGGGTGCCGGTGATGAAATAGGTGTCGCCGGGCTTTGTCGTCCGCATGGGAAGCGGGCTTTTCAATCTCACAACCTGACCAACTGTAAAGTGATGAGAGGTTTCGCTCCGGTTTGAGGACCGGCATTGGCCGAAAGAACGGCTGGTTTCATATGCCACGATCTGGCTCCTTGGGGTTTGTGGACGGGATCTGCGGAAGTTCGAGAAAGCGTCCGAAGGAAAAAAAGAGGATCGGTTCTATGGATTCGGCCCTGCGCATGATCCTGTAACGCACGGGCTTTTTTGAGTTCTCAGCGTTGGCAGGGCATCGGAGAGGACTGCGTTCTACAGTCGGACAAGGAAACTGCTCGGACCCTCTCAAGGCGCCAGCTTTATGGAACTGGGCAGCCGATCTCTCGATCTGGGTGTCTGAAACAGGTCCGCGGTCTGAGCGGCAGAAAAAAGTTTCGGCTTGAACGCTTTTGCTGGATCTTGTCGAGAAATGTCTGAACTTGGGATTTTGGCCCGGACCCGGAAAAACTTGCCGTTGGCAGGAAGTATAAGCACACTTTCGAAGTCCTGTCTCGGTAAATATGATTTTTTATTTTTGGTTCGATTCCTTAATTTATTTATTTCTGTTTTCAAGGATTGCTCGGCCTGAAAATAATGAGGCAGCGCAATGGTTTTTACAGATTTTTTCTACGAGATTTATTGAATTAAATCTTTCAACGCCTTTCTCGATCTGATCCACGCGCACCAAAGTTGATGCCAGAGCCCACGTGCGTCAGCGTGACCAGGTCGGTGGTCAAGAAGGTCTCTGCCGTCTTGTCAGAGGTGTGAGCGGCGTCGCGATCGGCAACCGGTTTACGCCGCAACTGTCGCTTTTCTACCGGGAAGCGCCGATCAACGGCATCTGGGAAGGTTCGGGCAACGTCATCTGTCTCGATGTGCTCAGAACCCTCCAGAAGGAACCGCTTTCGGCGGAAATGCTCGGGCTGGAAATGGACGCAGCACAAGGAGCAAGCCGCTGGTATGATGGAGCCCTTCATGCATATGACGCAGCGTGGCCTGGTGCGCCGGCTGAAGGCGAGGCGCGTGCCTTCGTCGAGCACACGGCCCTGATGCTGGCGGCGGCGGCCTAATGCTGATCGGTCTTCAATCCGCGGAGGCCAGTTCAGGTCACTGCAGTGTTTCTGCATCCGGAGACTGATCCGGCAGATCTTCCGGCTCTATAACCAGTGTCGTGCCGGCGTCCGGCGCCGGTTCAAGCAGCTCCCGATCTCCGACGGGGGCGGGGGACAGCACGCCGTTACAGTCCGCGAGCGCTTCTGCGGTTTCGTCACCGCGCGGTGCTGCAGGCTCCGCGTTGTCGGTATCTGGCGTCACGGTGCAATCCCGCGTCGCGTTCTGCGCCTTTGAGGGCAACGATGATGCGCCAAGCACCATGAGACCGGAAAGCAGTACGTAAGCCAGACGAGGACCGGCGGCGGTTAGGTAGTGTTTCGACATTCCATCCTCCTGAGGAATTCTTCATCAGGGAAACGTCCAGTCGCGCCAAAGGTTCAAAGTTCGGCCTCCTCTGCTGCCTGAGGTTGGTGCGTTTGATCGGCGCAATCACGAGCAGCGAGAATTTTTCCAATTGTTCAAAAAAGTTTGAGGGCGAATATCAAGCCCAACTTGTGGGCATGCCGGGTTTGTGGTCAATTTGGGCATCAATAATATCTCGCAGGGGTTCAAACATGGCGTTCTCAAAACCATTTTCCAGGGCCAGAAGGGCGATGCTGGCGGCCGGGCTGGCGGTGACTGCCGTTGCCGGTCTTTCTCCCGTCGCTGCGCTGGCCGCGGACCCGATCAAGGTCGCCGCGATCTATACCGTTCCGGTCGAACAGCAGTGGGTCAGCCGCATCGACAAGGCCCTGAATGCCGCTCAGGACCGCGGTGAGATCACCTACACCTTCTCCGAAAACGTTGCCAACACCGACTATGAGCGCGTCATGCGCGAATATGCCGAGCAGGGCATGGACCTGATCGTCGGCGAGGCCTTTGCGGTCGAGCGCGCTGCGCGCAAGGTGGCGGCGGAATACCCGGACACGGCCTTTCTGATGGGGTCGTCCTTCGGGCCGGCCCAGCCGAACTTCGCCGTCTTCGACAACTGGATTCATGAGCCGAGCTATCTCTCCGGCATGATTGCGGGTGCGACCACCAAGACCAACGTCATCGGCATGGTCGGCGGTTACGCGATTCCGGAAGTGAACCGCCTGATGAACGCCTTCATGGAAGGCGCCACCGCAGTCAATCCGGACGTGAAGTTCCTCGTCACCTTCATCAACTCCTGGTACGACCCGCCCAAGGCCAAGGAATCCGCCTTCGCGATGATCGACAAGGGTGCTGACATTCTCTACGCAGAGCGTTTTGGTGTGTCCGATGCGGCCAAGGAAAAGGGCATTCTGGCAATCGGCAACGTGATCGACACGGCCGGGGATTATCCGGGCACCATCCTGTCCTCGGCTCTGTGGCACATGGAGCCGACGATCGACAAGGCAATCGAGGCGGTGCAGGGCGGCAACTTCGAGCCGGCTGACTACGGTCCCTATTCCTACATGTCCTACAGCGGCGGCAGCTTCGTCGTCGACGAAAGCCTGGCACCTGCCGATGCCGTGAAAGCGGCCAAGGAAAAGGAACAGGAGATCATGGACGGTCTGTTCCGCGTCAACGTGAACGACAGCGAACCGAAGTCGACCATGTGATTTCGCTGTGGACCGGCGGCGGCGATGACGCCGCCGGGCTTTGACTTTGATTCAGGAAGCGGCGACAAGCGCCTGAATTTTCTGGAAATTCAGTTGTCTGCATTCAGCTGCTTGCCGCGAGGCTGCGGAACCGGTTTTTTCAAGTGCGGCACGGTGAAAAGGAACCTGCGGAAGATGATCAGCCGGGGGGCGTCATGACGGAGCCGACGCGCGACACAGCGCTTGTTCTGAAGCTCGAAGGGATCACCAAGCGCTTTGGCGCTTTGACCGCCAATGACGGCATAACGCTCGATCTGCGCAAGGGAGAGATCCTGGCGCTGCTCGGCGAAAACGGAGCCGGCAAGACCACGCTCATGAACATCCTGTTCGGTCACTACGTGGCGGACGAGGGCCGCGTTATGGTTTCCGACGGGGCGAAGGGCGTGCGCGAACTGGAGCCCGGCTCGCCGCATGCGGCTCTGGAAGCGGGCATCGGCATGGTCCATCAGCACTTCACGCTGGCCGAGAACCTGAGCGCGCTCGACAATATCCTGCTTGGCACCGAACGTCTCGCATCTGTGCGGTCCGCACGGGCTCCGGCCCGCCAGAAATTGCAGGATCTGATGAAGCGCTCCGGACTGACCGTCAATCTCGACATGCGCGTCTCCCAGTTGTCCGTCGGCGAAAAGCAGCGCGTGGAAATCCTCAAGGCTCTTTATCGCGACGCAAGGGTGCTGGTGCTCGACGAACCGACCGCGGTTCTGACGCCGCAGGAATCCGACACGCTCTTTGCCATTTTGAAAAAACTGTCCGCCGAGGGCCTCGGTATCATCTTCATTTCCCATAAGCTGGCGGAAGTGATTGCCTCCTCGCACCGGGTGGCCGTTCTTAGGGGCGGGGCGAAGGTCGCGGATCTTGCGACAGCGGACTGCGACCGGCGCCAGCTTGCCGAACTCATGGTCGGGCATGCGATCAGTGAAACCGCGCGCGAGCCGGGTACACCGGGGGCAACGCTTTTCAGTCTGAACACGGTTTCTGCCGGCAGCGGACGAGACGCCTTGCGCGATGTGACGCTCGATCTGAAATCCGGCGAGATCCTCGGGATCGCAGGCGTCTCGGGCAATGGCCAGACCATGCTGGCCCGCGTCATTTCCGGACTGGAGCCCCTGAAGGCGGGGGAGATGCAGCTGGACGGCAAGGCGCTTGCCGCATCGGATGCACGGTCCATGATCGACATGGGCTTTGCCCGGATCCCGGAAGACCGTCACCACGACGGTATCGTGGGTGCCATGAGCGTCTCGGAGAACCTTGCCATCGAGGCGATCCGCAAGCCGGAAAACCAGCGGTTCGGCCTGTTGCGCTTTGCTGACATGGCCAGCCGGGCAAAAGAGATGATCAAGGCCTATGACATTCGCTGTCAGAGCGAAGACAGCCCCGCGCGTCTTCTCTCGGGCGGCAACATCCAGAAAATCGTGCTGGCAAGAACGCTTGAGACGGAGCCGCGTGTCGTGCTGGCCGCACAGCCTTCGCGGGGACTGGACGTCGGCGCGACATCTGAAGTCCACCGCCGGCTTCTGGATGCGCGTGCCCGTGGGGCCGGTGTCATTCTGATTTCCGAAGATCTCGATGAGCTGATGCGGCTTTCCGACAGGATCGCTGTCATTCACCGCGGAGAACTTTCCTCCGCCGATCCGGCCGAGACCCTGGACCGAGGTACGCTCGGTCTGCGCATGGCGGGCCACAGCACGGAGGACGCGGCATGATCCGTTTCGAGCCGAGAGGCCCTGTCTCACTGCCGCGCATGATCGGTGTGTCGGTCGCCGCTGCCGTCGTGGCGCTCGTTCTGGCGGCCATTCCCATGCTGTTTGCCGGTCTCTCGGTGTTCGGCGCCTACGGCCTGATGGTGAAGGGTGCGTTCGGATCACTTTTTGCCTTCACGGAAATGCTGACCCGCGCAAGCCCGCTGATCCTGACCGGCCTTGCCGCTGCCGTCGCCTTCCGGGCAAAGCTCTGGAATATCGGCGCTGAGGGGCAGCTCTATGCGGGGGCGCTCGCCGCCGTTGCCGTCGGCACGGGCTGGGTGTCCGGGCCGTCCTACGTCCTCATTCCGGCGGTTGTTTTGGCCGGGGCGCTTGCTGGCGGTCTCGTCATGCTGGGGCCGACCCTTCTGAAGACCCGTCTCGGTGTCGATGAAGTCGTGACGACGCTTCTTCTGAACTTCGTCACTATTCTCTTCGTCCAGATGATGCTGGAAGGCCCGATGAAAGACCCGATGGGCATGGGCTGGCCGCAGTCGGAGCCAATCCTCGATGAAGCAGCGCTGCCCAAGCTGATGGATCGCATGCGCATTCACTTCGGTCTGATCATCGCGCTGCTGTCCTCACTCGCCGTCTATTTTCTGCTGAAACGCACCGTCTGGGGCTTCGAGATCAGGGCCGTCGGCGAGAATGCGGCGGCAGCGCGCCACGCGGGTATTCCGGTCACCGCCACATTCGTGCGGGTCGGACTGCTGTCGGGGGCGCTTGCCGGACTGGCGGGCGTTGGCGAAGTTGCAGGCCTCAAAGGCTATCTCACCGCAGACCTGTCGCCCGGCTTCGGATATTCGGGAATTGTTGTTGCCATGCTGGCGGGCCTGTCGCCGATCGGCGTCGTGTTCGCCGCACTGTTCATCGCCAGCATCTTCGTCGGCGCGGATAGCATGTCCCGGGCGACGGGCGTTTCCAACTATCTGGCCGATCTGATCGTTGCGATGGCGCTGCTCTGCGTTCTGGTCTCCGGCCTGTTCCTGAGGTTCCGGATCCGCTTCGTCGGGGCGCCAGCAGCAAAGGAGGCCGCCGAATGAGCGACATCATCGACATTCTCCTGTCCGCGAATTTCTGGGCTGCTGCCCTTCGGATCGCGACGCCGCTGATCTTCGGTGTCATCGGCGCCCTGATCTGCGAACGGGCAGGGGTGCTCAATCTCGGGATCGAGGGCATCTTCACCGCCGGCGCCATGGCGGGCTGGATGGCCGTCTGGCTCGGCGCAGGGCTCTGGGGCGGCGTTCTCGTTGCCGCGCTTGCAGGTGGCTTCTTCGGCCTCATCCACGCGATCCTGACCGTGCCGCTGGGCCTGTCGCAGCATGTGTCCGGGATTGGCGTGACGCTGTTTGCCACCTCACTCAGCTATTTCATCTATCGAACGGCGCTGCCGGACGTGTCGTCTCCGCCCCGGATCGAGGCCTTCAAACCGCTCGACATTCCGGGCCTTTCCGACTTACCCTTCATCGGGCCGGCACTGTTCCAGCAGACACCGCTGACTTTCTTTGCACTCGCGCTCGTCATCGGCACGGCCTATGTGCTTTACCGCACGCCGCTTGGCCTTGCGATCCAGGCTGTGGGCGACAATCCGTCGGCGGTCGAGTCCCAGGGGCTCTCGGTCTATGGCCTGCGTATCGGCGCCGTGGTTGGCGGGTCCGCGATCATGGCGCTTGGCGGTGCCTTTCTGACCATGTCGGCTTTTGATGCCTTCTTCTTCGGCATGGTCAACGGACGTGGCTGGATCTGCATCGCGCTGACGGTCTTTGCCTCCTGGCGACCGGGCAAGGCTCTGATCGGCGCGCTTCTGTTCGGCGCGTTCGACGCCTTTCAGGTACGGCTGCAGACGGAAGTCGGCAGCTTCGTGCCTGGCCAGGTCTTCCTGATGATGCCCTATCTTCTGTCCATAGCCGCACTGGTTGTGGTGGCCCGGCGCGCCGATTATCCGCGCGCGCTGCTGGTGCCCTATTTCCGTGGCCAGCGCTAACCGAGAGACGTCCCCATGAGCTTTGATCTTCTCGTCAAGAACGCGACGCTGCCCGATGGCAGAAAGGGTATCGACATTGCTTGCAGCGGTGGCCGGATCGTTGCCGTCGAAGCCGGTGTCGAAGGCGAGGCCGGCGAGGTGATCGATGCAGCCGGCAAGCTCGTTTCGCCGCCTTTCGTCGACAGCCACTTCCATATGGACGCGACGCTGTCGCTCGGCTTGCCGCGCATGAACCGCAGCGGGACGCTGCTGGAGGGTATCGCGCTCTGGGGCGAGTTGAAGGACATCCTGACCGTCGAGGCGGTGGTCGAGCGCGCATTGCGCTATTGCGATCTGGCGGTTTCTCAAGGCCTGCTGGCGATCCGCTCCCATGTCGATGTCTGCGATGACCGGCTGACGGGCGTTCAGGGACTTCTGGAAGTGCGTGAGAAAGTGAAGGACTATATCGACCTTCAACTGGTCGCCTTTCCGCAGGACGGGCTCTATAGGTCTCCCAATGCCGAGAAGAACCTGCTGAAGGCGCTCGACATGGGCGTCGACGTTGTCGGCGGTATCCCGCATTTCGAACGCACGATGGACGATGGTGCGAAGTCGGTCGCAAGGCTGTGCGAGATCGCGGCGGAGCGGGACCTGATGGTGGACCTCCACTGCGACGAGAGCGACGATCCGCTGTCCCGGCACATCGAGACGCTGGCCTACGAGACCCAGCGGCTTGGCCTGCAGGGAAGGGTGGCCGGATCGCATCTGACCTCCATGCACTCCATGGACAATTACTACGTCTCGAAGCTGCTGCCGCTGATTGCCGAGGCGGAGGTCCATGCGATCGCCAATCCGCTGATCAACATCACGCTGCAGGGGCGGCACGACACCTATCCGAAGCGGCGCGGCCAGACCCGCGTTCCGGAAATGCGCTCCTACGGCATCAACGTCTCTTTCGGCCATGACTGCGTGATGGACCCCTGGTACTCGATGGGCTCCGGGGACATGCTGGAAGTGGCGTCCATGGGGCTGCACGTCGGCCAGATGACCAGCCGCGACGCGATCCGCTACTGCTTTGACTGCGTTACGACCCACCCCGCCAAGGCGATGGGCCTGGAAGGGTATGGCGTGGACAAGGGCTGCAAGGCCGACTTCGTTCTTCTGCAGGCACAGGACACCATCGAGGCGATCCGACTGAAGGCGACACGTCTCAAGGTCGTCAAGTCCGGCCGGGTCATCGCCTCGACGCCGCCGCGGCAGGCAAGTCTGTCGCTCCAGGGCCGGCCGGCATCCGTCGACCCCTCCGACTACGCACCGCGCGAAGACTGACGACGAGACTACGGCGTCTCTGTTGCTTCCTCGTTTGGCGTGACCTTCCTCTTTCGTCTCGGCAGGGCCGTCAGCACAAGCAGCACTGCCGAAATGCCGATCAGGATCGCACTGCCGGGGCGTTCGAAGAAAACCATCGGGTCGCCGCGCGAGAGAAGCATGGCACGGCGGAGATATTCCTCCATCATTGGGCCGAGGATGAAGCCGATCAGGAGCGGTGCCGGCTCGAACCGGTAGAGCCGCAAGACGTAGCCGAGTAGACCGAAGGCCAGCATCGTCCAGACATCTAAGATGCTGTGGTCGATGCTGTAGACACCGATGGAAATCAGCACGACGACGACCGGGTAGAGGAAATAATGAGGGATCTGCAAGAGCTTCACCCAGATCCCGATCAGCGGGATGTTCAGCACCAGGAGGAACAGGTTGCCGAACAGGAACGAGACGATCAGGCCCCAGAAGAGGTCTGGGTGTTCAGTGATCAGCCTTGGGCCGGGTGTGACACCGTGGATCATCAGGGCACCGATCATGAGTGCCATGGTCGTGCTGCCGGGAATGCCGAGCGTCAGCGTTGGAATGAAGGCAGTTTGCGCGGCGGCATTATTGGCGGATTCCGGCACGACGATGCCTTCTATGGCGCCCTTGCCGAACTGCGCCCGGTTCTTCGAGATGCGTTTTTCCAGGGCATAGCCAATGGATGAGGCAACTGTCTGGCCGGTGCCGGGAAGGGTGCCGAAGAAGCTGCCGACAAGGCTGCCCCTGAGGGCGGGCGCGAGTGTGCGCAGCCATTCGTCTGTCTCCGGCAGGAAGCGCCTCCAGGAGACTTTCTCCGTGGCATAGGAGGGCGTTGCCCCGCGTGCGGACATCATCGCCTCGGAAACTCCGAAGAGACCCATTGCCACGACGACAAGACCGACACCGTCGCGCAGGTCCTGGACGCCGCCCGTAAACCGGGTCACGCCGGAATTGACGTCGACCCCGATGGTGCCGAGCAGGACGCCGAGACAGACCATCATGACGCCTCGCATGGTGCCGGAGTTGCTGACGACCGAGGCGGCAACAAGTCCGAGCAGCATGACGGCGAAATAATCCGCCGGCTGCAACAGGAGCGCGAATTCGGCGAGCACCGGAGCCAGTCCCGCGATCACCAGAATGCCGAAGATGCCGCCGAAGAAGGAGGCAAGGGCCGTTATCAGGAGGGCGACGCCGGCACGGCCCTGCCGCGCCATCGGATACCCGTCGATGCATGTGATCGAAGAAGACGGCGTTCCTGGAATGTTGAGCAGGATCGAAGCAATGGAGCCGCCATATTCAGCGCCGTAGTAGACGCCCGCCAGCATGACCAGCGCCGTTTCGGGAGGCAGGTAGAAGGAGACGGGCAGGAGCATGGCGACGGCCGCCAGCGGGCCGAGGCCCGGCAGGACACCGATAAAGGTGCCGAGGAAGGTTCCGACGAAACAGTACAAGAGATTTGAGGCGGTCGTTGCGGTGGCGAAGCCGAGCGCGAGATTGTCAAGCATCGCTCAGAACCCCTTGAAAGCCTCGAGCGGCAATTTGAGGCCGACGAAGAAAATAAGCCAGACACCGAGGATAGCACCGGCAACGAGCGCAAGGCGTCGCACTGGAGACAGGTCTCCGACGGCAAAGCTTGCCGCGAAGGCGCACCCTCCCGCAGCGGGCAGAACGCCGAAGGCGGGCGTCAGAAGCGCAAATAGCGCGACTGCCGCCGCGACCGCGCCGACGCTGCGCCAGTCCGCAGGCGTATAGGAAGCCGGCAGGCGCAGGTCCTTCAGGAGCGTTATCACGCAGAGGCAGAGGAGAATGAGGCCCACGATGAGCGGGAACGCCCCCGGTCCCATTCGCCGCGGCGTGCCGAGTTCGAGAAACGTCAGGGCTCCCGTGACGAAAACGAGAGAGATCGCCAGAAGCAGGAGCGTTCCCGCATTTTCCTTCATGCGCCTCAATTCCATCAGGTTGCCTCCGCCATCACGCCCGGTTCGAATTCCGGTCCGTCGTAGCTGCGGGCGAAGCTCAGGGAGCCATCGCGCAGGGCCTGTGCGACCTTGTCCAGGCGGTCCTTGATCTCGGCGGGAACCTTCTCGTTGAAACTGACGCCGACATAGTCGCCCTGCGCAAGGCCGAGCGCGACAGGCTGTTCGGGCAAGGTTCCGGCGACGACGTCCTTGATCGCCCGCTCCACGCCCCGGTCGATCCGGGCAAGAGCAGATGCCAGGAAGACGTCCGGTTGGCGTACCACCCAGTCGAGCGCATTGCCGATCTGCCAGGCCGAACCTGCACGGCAGGCATCAACCGCGCCTTGGCGCGCGCCGTTGAGCATGGTGAAGATGATGTCGGCACCAGCCGAGATCTGTGCGTCCGCCCATCGCCTGGTGACCGTGTTGTCGTCCTGAGATCCGCAGAAGGATGTCAGGACCTGCACGTTCGGGTCGGCGAGCCGCGCTCCCTCCAGATAAGCAGCGCGTGCCATGAGGCCGGGCCGGACCCTGTGACCGGACAGATGTCCGACAGTTCCCATCCGCGTCATCCAGGCTGCGAGGCAGCCGGCGAGAAATGCCGACTGCTCCTGGGAAACGTCATAACAGGCGAGGTTCGCTGCCCGCACCTCACCCTGGACGATCGCAAAGCGTTTGTCCGGAAAGGCTCGAGCCAGTTCCGGCATCACCTTGTCGCCTTGCCCGCCGATGAAGACCAGACCGTCGAAGTTCGGCAGGGCTTCGCACAATGCGGCGGTGATGGCCCCAGCGTCATAGTCAAGTCCGTCAATGACGCTGATACGGGCGATTTCGGTGCTTCCGTTCGTATGCGCCCCAGCCAGACCGCTGGCGTTGAAGCCGTCGTCCCTAGCTTCGCCGACGACAACGACGGCGATCTCGGGCAGGTTTGCCCGGCCGGTTGGGGTCAGTGGACTGATGCGCATCAATCGGTTGCCTGCTTGACGCGCGGTTCCCAGCTCTTGGCGGAGGAGGCGACATAATCCGTGAACGCGTCACTGGTCATATCCTCCCGGACGATGCCCCAGGTGTCGAACTGCGCGACCACATCATCGGATTTGAGTGCGCTCGCGATGGCGCCCTGCAACGTACCGATGACCTTGCCGTCAATGCCGGCCGGGCCGGAGATGCCCAGCCAGTTTTCGGCAACGATGTCGTAGCCGAGTTCGGTGAATGTCGGTGTGTCCGGAAGGGATGCGAGGCGTTCCGGGCTGCTGACGGCGAGCGGAATGGCAACGCCTTCCTCGACATTCGGCAGGTTCTGCGGCACGGCGTCGAACATCACCGGGATGACGCCGGCGCGGAAATCGAGCCGCATTGGGCCCGAGCCCTTGTAGGGGATGTGCGAGAGTTCGACGTCGGCCTCATTCTCGAAGGCAACCGCAAAGACATGACCCCAGGAACCGACACCGGAGGAGCCGTAGTCGATGGTGCCGGGTTCAGCCTTGGCCTGTTCCACGAACGCCGCCATGTCGGGTGTTTCGAGGGAAGGGGCTGCGAACATGCCCAGGTGAACTGCGCCGATGTAGGCAATATGGGAGAAGTCGGCGACCGGGTCGTAGGGCGTGTCGGGGAAGCGGGTCGGCGCGACGCTGAACGGCGTCAGGTTGGACAGCATGAGCGTGTAGCCGTCATTGTCCGCGTTCTTGAGTTCCGTCGCCGCGACGGTGCCGGCTGCGCCCGGCTTGTTCTCCACCACGAACTGCTGGCCGAGCTCGCTGCTCAGCTTCTCCGCCAGAAGACGGGCGACCAGATCGCTTGAGCCACCGGGCGGAAAGGAAACCAGAATGCGAACCGGGCGCTCGGGATAGTCAGCAGCAGAGGCGGCAGACGCGCCGAGCGCTAGCCCGGCGGCAAGAATGGCAATCGTCAGTCTGGTAGCTGCGGGCATGTCGATACTCCGGTTCTGAAAAGGGACGCGCTCTCGAAACTTGATTTCCAGAAAATGAAATTACGATTTCATGCATGGAGCAAGCGAAAAAGTAGGCATGTGGCTTCATTGCCAAAAATATGATCACACTGATGAAGTCTTGTGCGAAAAAGCGGGTGAAAAAGCACAGAAATGCACGCTTGATACGCCGCGGTCGGTGGGTTGCGTCCTAGTATTTGGTAGCCGGCAGTTGATGGTGCTTGCAAAGGACACAACGAAATCGTTTACTGAAATCATGAAATCAGAATTTCAGAACCAGGTTTCGGACGAACCTTTTCTCAGCCGCGTGCAGCGGGTTCTTCCTTATCTCAGCCCGGCTGAACGCCGCCTTGGCGAGTTCCTGCTGGACTTCCCGGGAGAGCTTGGCAGCTACGATGCGCAGGAGCTTGCACGACTGTGCGATGTCTCCAAGGCGACGGTTTCCAGATTTGTCAGGCGCATCGGCTTCGAGAGCTATGACAAGGCGAAGAAGGCGGTACGCGACGAACGCGACACGGGCTCTCGGGTTTTCTTTGCCCATGCCGAACCGGAAGCGAACGCAGCGGCGCTCGCGCTTGATATGCGTGAGGAAAAGGAGAACCTGGACTGGACGTTCAGCAAACTCAGCGCCGCTGATCTGGATGCCCTGGCGCTGGCGGCGATCTCGACGCGCAAGGTCTGGATCACCGGGCAGCGTATCAGTCATTCCTTTGCTCATTATCTCTACTGGCAGCTCACCAAGATTGTGTCCGAGGTCGCGGTCTTTCCGCAAGGCGGAGAAACGCTCGGTGAGCATGTTGCCCATATCGCGGAAGGCGATCTGGTGATCGCGATCATGCTGCGGCGACGAATGGCCGGTACAAGGCGGCTTCTCGACGCGGTCCTCGTAAGGGGGGCGCAGCTGGCGCTCATTTCCGACGAGAGCATGCCGCGGTACCAGGGTGCCCGCTGGCACTTCCATTGCCGCACACATTCGGACGGACCCCAGTTCAACCACGCGGCCGTGCTGGCGCTTTGCCACCAGATCGTCGTGCGAGCAACCCTGAAGAGCGGGCGGGAGGGACGTGAGCGTCTGAGAGCTGTCGATGCTGTCAACGAGAAGCTTCTTCAGTTCGAATAGCGTCGCCAGCCTGCCTTGCTCATGACAGCTGCCCTAAAATCGGCTTTCGGTTACCGCGTCGGGAAACATGTTTTCCGCGTATGAGGCTTACCCCGGCTCAGGTCGTGAAATCTGCCGTCGGTTGGCCGGGCGGATGTAGAATTAATGTATTCAGTTTTCACATCGTAGTGCCCGACAAAAGGAACAAGTGCAAATTGTGACAGGTTGTCATCGACCTGAAAAAACTAAAGAATGATGTACAGGCGGCGCGATAACGTAGGGTCCGTGCCGCATGGAAAAGAAAGAATAAATTCACATCTATAAAAAAGATTAATTCATGATGCGAGCCTGAGATGTCCGTAATTGACGGCCAGTGAATCGAAGAACTGCCTCAGCCACACCCCCCAGCTGGATGGTACTCAGACTTTTTCAAGGTGTTCAGTCCTGAACATCTCCTGCGTGTCGAAGCTCATTTTCGTTACGTCGCTGACCTGCTTGCAATCGTCGACAAGCGCGGGAACTTGCTTGCGGGGAATGGGACCTGCTTCGCGCAGATGGGGGCCGGTACCAAACCCGGGTCTGCGCTGAACATACAATCCTTCTGGGATGCGCTTGGGTGCATCTCCTGGGGAGAGGCGGTCTCCAGAACTGCAGATGAGGGCGGTTACCAGACGCAGAGCTGGTTCGCCGATGAGAGCGGCGGGCAAAATCCGGTTCTGCTGAAGCTTCAGATCATGAGCGACGGACCCCATCAGGACTGTCTGCTCATCACCTCTTCCAACATCACCGACCTCATGCGGGCGAAAAGCCAGCTTGAGCTGCAGGCCAATCAGGATCCGCTGACGGGACTTTTCAATCGCCGGTTCATAGAGGCCAAGGGGAGTGCTCGACGGTGACCCGCAGCGCGTCGCGGGTGCGTGAGAGTTCGTCTTCTATGTAGTTGATGTAATCCGATTTCTCTTCGGCATCCGGCAGTTCGCGTTGCTCTGTGGCGAAGCCGAGAAGGACGGTGTCTTCCTCGTCGTCCCCTTCCGAGGGAAGCGGATAGGCCGTGATTTGCAGGGTGTTGAAGCCGACGCCTTCGAACGCATGCCACCGGCCGGCGCGCTTCTCCTTGTACTTGAACGCGACGAGCAGGAGGCTGGCAGCCTCGCTGGCGAATTGCTTCTTAAGGAGACTCACATTCTTCAAGAGGTCGGGACCGCTGGACTTGATCTCGCAAAAAGGCGCTATGTCGCCAAAGATCCGCAGGATGCTTTGGCCCCGGCCGACCAGCAGGCCGTTGGTGACCACGGCGTTGGCGAGCTGGTCGAATTTTTCCCATCGGTCGGGCACGGCGGTGGAGGCGTGGCTGCCGCTGTGAGCCCCATGGCGGTGTTCGGGTGTAAACGCAAGTTCCGTATCCCGCCCGGTCCGCTTCCTGTCGCGCTTCTTGTAAATGCGGTTGTGGTTGTTGAGCTGGATGAAACCGCTGCCGGTCCGACCGGTGGTTTCGGATGTACCATGAAGCAGAATGCCGTCCGATTTGAGTGAGTAGAGGACGCGGTTCAGAACCCGTTCCTGCAGGCGACTGTTGAAATAGATAAGGACGTAGCGGATGCTCACGATATCGGTCGAGGCAAACGGTGCATCCTGAAAGACATTGTGGCGCGTGAAAAGGATCATGCTGCGAAGCTTTTGCTTCACGGTGATGACCTCCTGGTTCACGTCAAAGTACTTTTCAAGATAATCTCTCCGGATATCGGAGATTGCGGCGATGGGGTAAGTGGCTTTCCGCGCCACGGCGAGCGCGCGCTCGTCGATGTCGGTCGCAAAGACCTGGACGTCATCCGAAGCAACCTTGTCCAGGCCGCCCAGTGCTTCGCAGGCAATGATGGCAAGCGTGTACGCCTCTTCGCCGGTCGCACAGCCAGGCACCCAGATCCGGACCGGTTCCTTGGGGGGCTTGTCCGAATAGGTCTCCCGCAGAAGGTCGGCCAGGAACAGGAAATCCTCGATATCGCGGAAGAAGCGGGTCACCGATATCAGAAGATCGCGGTAAAGCGCTTCTACCTCGTCCACCGACTTGCGGCACAGAGCGACGTAGTGCTCGGAATCATCGATGCCCTTGGCGATCATCCGCCGCTCGATCCGTCTGTGGATCGTGTTCTCCTTGTATTGCCGGAAATCGACCTGCGTATGGGCAAGCAGGATCTCCAGGAGGTCCTTGCTCCGGGACGGGTCGACATTGAGTTCTTTCAGGCTGCTCAGATCTCTCGACGTGGAAATGATCTTCTGCAGATGCTGGCCGATCTGCTGTGGGGTCAGGATCAGGTCTGTGCAGCCGGTGCGGATCGCCGAAACCGGCATGCTGTCGTATTTGCAGCTTTCGGGTTCCTCGGCGATGGTGATGCCATCGGCCTCGCGGATCTCGCGAATGCCGTAGCTTCCGGTACCGGACAGGACGACACCGATCGCAAATTGCCCCCGATGGTCGGCGAGGGACTTGAAAAGGCGGTCCGCCGAAGGTTTGGGGGCCGATGGATGCCCTGAGGGCTGTTCGAGCCGAAAGACCTCTCCATCCCAGACCACGTCCCGACCGGGGGGGAATGTAGATCGTGTCCCGCTGAGGCCTTGTCGTCTCCTCAAGTTCTTGCACGGAGAGACTCGTCTCCCGCGACAGAAACTACACCAGAAGGCTCTTGTGGTAGGGCGACATGTGCTGCGCGACGACATAGCAGCAATTCTGGTTGCTGGGCAGGTTTTGGGCGAGGGCGGATGTCGCTTCGAGGCCCCCCGCTGAAGCCGCAATGGCAATGATATTCTGCACCGAGCCATTCGTCCGAAATTGCTCTGACATGAATGCCCACTTTCCTGACGCTTCGGCAATATTGCAAATGCAATCTGTTTCGCCAGGAACGTCTTGGATGTTCCGCGAGCTATGTATGCGTTTTCATGTTGATCCAGCTTTTGATCTACGTAGAAATGACAATTTGTTTTTCAGGTCGAATTATCGTCCGCCGCGAATGCTGTGAGATACCTCATCAGCGCGCAGATATGCTGTAACGGAAGCCGGCGGCAGCACACGGGCTTGAGCATTTCTTCGCGTTAGAAATTCAGAATTTCAGGGTTTCAGGCGAACGACTTCAAGAGGTTCGAGCCGGCCCTTGACCGCGTGCGGGCCGATCGGGTTCTGGTCTATTTCTGGACCGAGGCGGCGCGAGATTTCCTGCGAGACGAGGATGATGGCATCGGCGTCCGGGTCGATTTCCCGGCCGAGGCTTTCCAGCCGCGAAGCCGCATTCACGGTGTCGCCGATGACCGTGTAGTTGACGCGTTCCGGTGCGCCGATGTCGCCGACCACGAGCGGTCCCATATGGACCCCGATGCGGATGGCGACAGGACGCTGTCCTGCTTCGACGCGGTTGACATTGTCCTGCCTGATCGCCCGCGCCATGCCAAGCGCTGCAAGGGCTGCAGCTTCGGCGGCGTTGTCGAGATGGTCCGGGGCGCCCCAGAAAGCCATGATGCTGTCACCGATATACTTGTCGATGGTGCCTCCGTATCTGGTGATCTCCGCACCCAGCAGCGACAGGTGATGGTTGACGAAATCCGCCGTCTCGCTGGCGGACATGCCTTCCGACATGGCCGTGAAGCCGACGATGTCGCTGAAAAGCACGGCAACTTCGCGTTCCTCCGGCGGGGCGTCGATACGGCCTTCTCGCAACAGCCTCTGCACCAGGGTGCGCGGGACATATCGGTTGAAGGCGGTCAGGCCGCCCAGCATGGAATTGAAACCGCGTGACAGGTCGTCCAGTTCGCGAATGATGCTTGGGGGAAGGGGAGAAATCCGGTCGAACTTCAGATCGGCGACTTCCTTCGCGGCCGTGGAGGCCCGCTTGACCGGCTGTGTGATGCGCCGGGCCAGCAGGATGGCGCCTCCCATCGACAGCAGCAGCAGGCCAACGCCGGCGGCGACAGCCGCGGCGAGCTGCTCGAGCGGCTGATCGAGATAGGCCGCCGGGAAATGGGCGCCGATGCGAACGGGAAGGCCGTCCAGCTTCCTGTTCTGTTTCTGCAGGATCACGAAACGCTTTTCTCCATTCGGGGCGATGCCGGATTGGAGGTCGAGATCCGGGCTGATGTCGAAGGATGGACTGTCGAGCCGCTGCATCTGTTCCATTTCCGAGAGGAACGTGTCCGGACCCTCGCTGACATGGGGAAGCTGTCCGGCTTTGCCGAGCGCCGCAAAATTCTTTCGGAGGTGCGGGTGCGCAACGATTTCCAGACTGTCTTCCTTCATCAGGAAGACGGTGATGTCGTCGGTCGAGATGTGCGCCATGATGTCCGACAACCGGTCGAGCGACATGCCGATCATCATCGTGCCGTCGAACGCTCCGTCGCGAAACAGCGGGTGCGAAAAGACGTAGTAGGTGAGCTGGCGCTCGGGAATGAAGACCGGTGTGTACCAGAAGGGTGCTCCGTCGGCCTCGGCCTTCTGCGCGATCGGTGACAGGGCCGAGGCGTTGCGCGACAGGTCGATCTTTCCACCCTGAAACGTCCCGTCATTGTCGCCGCGCTCCACCTCGACGCCAACGCCATTCTCATCGACCAGAACCAGAAAGGACACCTGCTCCATGGGCGAGAGGGATCCATACAGATAGGAAAGTAGAAGCTCGGGATCGTCGAAGCCCGCGGTGTTCTTGGACCATGCGGCGGCCGAATAGGAGCCGGCCTCGGTTATGGCGTGCAACTGTTCGATCAGGGCGGTTTCGGCGGAATCCAGACCGAGATCGACGAGTTCACCGCCGAGCTGGCGCAACAGTGCGTTGGATGTCATCACCTGAATGATCAGGATGGCCGCCGCCGTCATCGCGACGAAGCCGCCGATCACGGTGGCAAGCGTCGGTGTGATGAAAAGCTTGTTGCGGCGTGGCACGGCGGTTTCCCGGTCTCTGGACGACGTTGCCCCCGGCGAATCCCATACGTCATGGGGAGAGGACCTTCGGGACATTTCCAAAAAGCGGCCGCAAGAGCAATCGGGGATTGAGTTGTTGCTGCGGATTAATGCCTCTTCGCAAGAACATGCAAAAAGACCCGCATCGGTACGGTGCGGGTCCTTGTCGTCTGAAATGAAGGGAAAGGCCTAGGCGTTCTTTGCCGTTCCTTCGCTATCGAACTTGTGGCCGTAGTCGACGGCGATTTCGTAGTCCGGATCCTCGAGCACCGATACCTCGACGAGGTTCCCGGCCTTGTCCAGGAGCTTCTGGCAGTCCGGCGAGAGGTGGCGCAGGTGAAGGCGCTTGCCGGCAGCTTCGTATTTGGAGGCGAGTGCGTCGATGGCCTCCAGACCAGAGTGATCGACCACGCGGCTGTCGATGAAGTCAACGACGACGTCGTCCGGGTCTCCTGCGGGATCAAAGAGGTCGGTGAAGCCGGTCGTGGAGCCGAAGAACAGCGGCCCGGACAGGCGGTAGACCTTCCAGCCTTCCTTGCTGGTGCCGACGCGTGCGTTGATCCGGCTTGCGGCGTTCCAGGCGTAGGCGAGGGCGGAAATGATGACGCCGACAACGACAGCGACAGCAAGATCCGAATAGACCGTAACGCAGGTGACGATCACCATCACCAGCGCGTCGATCACCGGGATGCGGTGCACGATCTTGAGGCTCGCCCAGGCGAAGGTGCCGATCACAACCATGAACATGACGCCGACGAGCGCCGCGACGGGGATCTGTTCGATCAGCGGAGAGGCGACGACGATGAACGACAGCAGGAAGAGAGCCGCGGCGATGCCGGAGATGCGGGTGCGGGCTCCGGACTTCACGTTGATCATCGACTGGCCGATCATGGCGCAGCCGCCCATGCCGCCGAAGAAACCGGTGACAATATTCGCGGTTCCCTGTGCCAGACATTCCTTGGAGGCCCCGCCCTTCGTGTTGGTCAGGTCAGCGACAAGATTGAGGGTCAGAAGAGATTCGATCAGGCCGATCGCCGACAGGATGATCGCGTAGGGGAGGATGATTTGCAGCGTTTCGAAGGTCAGCGGGACCATCGGAATGTGAAATTCGGGAAAGCCGCCGGAAATGGAGGCGAGATCGCCGACGGAACGCGTGTCGAGATTGAAACCGAGCACGAGGGCCGAAACGACCAGGATGCCAGCGAGAGGCGCCGGAAAGGCGGTGGTCAGCTTGGGCAGGAACCAGATGACCACCATCGTCAGGGCGACAAGCCCGAGCATCAGGTAAAGCTGAGACCCGCTCATCCACTCCAGTCCGCCGGCGCCGTCCGGGACCTTGAACTGGCCGAGCTGGGCGAGAAAGATCACGATGGCAAGTCCGTTGACGAAGCCAAGCATCACGGGATGGGGAACCATCCGGATGAACTTGCCCCATTTGAGCAGCCCCACAGCTATCTGGATGAAGCCCATGAGGACGACGGTCGCAAACAGATATTCGACGCCATGCTGCGCAACGAGCGTGACCATGACGACCGCAAGAGCACCGGTGGCACCGGAGATCATTCCGGGGCGTCCGCCGATGCAGGCGGTGATCAGCCCGATGAAAAAGGCAGCGTAGAGGCCGACCAGCGGGTTGACGCCTGCAACGAAAGCAAAGGCGACGGCTTCCGGCACAAGGGCGAGGGCGACGGTCAGGCCTGCCAGAAGTTCGGTCTTGATGCGCGCGGCATCCAGTTTGACAGGTTGATCGGTCGCGACGGGTTCGGCACGTGCGGACAAAAGCAGTCTCCGGATTTTCTCGTTTGGTGTTTACAGTCGCGACGCAATGGCCCGAAAGGCGGCCCCGACCCCGGTAAATCGAGGGTCTTCTAGTTTATTTTCCGCAATGCAGCAAGTTCCGGGCATCCGGAAAGCCCCGCTCCAGCCGAAACCTGCTGCCTGGTGCCGCGGGCTTCGCTCCAGTCTGACGAAAGGTGGGGTCGTTACCGAGGGGCAGGACGGATCGGGAGAAGCGGTTGACCCGCTGGGCAGGCCGAGGCTCTTCCCCTTCAGACAGTATTATTGTAGAGCATTTGAAATCATGATGCTTTTTTCGGTGACCTTTGGCACACACAAAGCTCCTTCGGTAAGGAGACTGCCCCTGGAAGTCCTGTCCATTCGGATCGGACAATAATGGGCGCCAGAATGCCGCGGATCATTGTCTGCGCGCTCCTCACTCTTGTCATTCTGGTCCCTTCAGCCTTTGCGCAAACGGTGCTGCAGCTCACCTCTTTCCGTGAGCCGACCCTCAATCCGATTGCCGAAGAGGTCCTCAGACAGGCGTATGAGAGACTTGGCATCCGGATCGAGTTGATCGAGGAGGGGGCGCAGCGGGCCCTGCTTGACGCTGCCGGAGGGCTGGCCGACGGCGTTCTGGTCAGGCTTGCGGAAACCTCGCAGCAAATTCCGTCGCTGCTCCGCGTCGACGTGCCGATCGTGGTGTCGCGTGCCCTGGCTTTCACCAACAAGCCGGAGCTTCGGGGGCGATCAGCGTCGGAACTTCATTTTCTGAAGGTCGGTTACCTGAGTGGTGCCCGCTACGCCATCGAGGCCAGTAAAGGCTTTTCCGAGGTCTGGACGACGGACACGCCCGAGCAGCTTCTGGAAATGCTGAAAGCCGGACGGGTGGACATCATGATCCTGGGGGAGGAGACGGGAAGACGGATCATGCGCGATCAGCCAAAGACCCACGTCTTTCCGCTGTATCCGCCGATCCGTGAGGTCCGGTTCTATCACTTCCTTCATTGCAGGAACGCGGCCCTGGTGCCGAAGCTGGAAGGTATTCTTCATGCGATTCTGGTGGAAATGCGACAGAACGGGAACGGCCCGAACCAGCAGGGCGATTGGCCTTCGCCCGACCGCAGGCTTTGGTCGCTGGGCGTGCCAGGGCAATAAAGGCGACCGGATAGGCAGCGGATGATCACTGCGCCGGGTCACTCAAAGAGTTTCCTGAACGGGCCGAACTTCCTTTCGAGGCTGAAGGAAAGCAGTTTCAATGCGTTTTCGACTTCTTGTATAAGAGCGCACCAGAACCCGGCCGCAAACCCTCGGGAGGACCGATGAAACCTACCAATCCGGTGTTTACCGGCATTGAAACAACTGTCTTCGAGACCATGTCGCGCCTTGCGAGGACGCACGACGCGGTCAATCTGGGGCAGGGCTTTCCGGACGTTGACGGGCCTGAGGATATCCGCGCAGTGGCTGCCGGGGCGCTGGTGGATGGCCCCAACCAGTATCCGCCGATGTTGGGCCTGCCGGAATTGCGTGAGGCGGTTGCTGCCGCCAACAAGCGGTTTTACGGGCTGGAGGTCGATCCCCAGGCAGAGGTGATGGTGACATCCGGCGCGACGGAAGCGCTCGCAGACTGCATTTTCGCGCTGGTTTCGCCCGGCGACGAGGTTGTCCTGATCGAGCCGCTCTACGACTGCTACCTGCCGCTCGTGAAGCAGGCCGGCGGAGTTCCGGTGCGTGTACGGGTCACCCCTCCGACATGGTCGCTCGACGCCCAGGCGCTTGAAGCGGCGTTCTCGGAACGGACCAAGGCCGTTCTTCTCAACAATCCGATGAACCCGACAGCGAAGGTCTTCTCGGATGCGGAGCTTGAGCTCATTGCATCGCTGTGCCGGAAATACGATGCCTATGCAATCTGCGACGAGGTCTACGAACATCTCGTCTTCGACGGAAAGGCGCACAGGCCGCTGATGACGCTGGAAGGAATGCGTGAGCGGACCTTGCGGATCGGCTCCGCAGGCAAGACCTTTTCGCTGACGGGCTGGAAAGTCGGCTACATCACCGGGCCGGCCTCGCTGATGGATCCGGTCGCCAAGGCGCATCAATGGGTAACCTTCACAACGGCCCCGAACCTGCAGAAAGCCGTGGCTTACGGACTCGCGAAGGACGACAGCTACTACACCGGACTGGCGCAGGAGCTGATGGCCAAGCGCGACAGGATGGCGCGCGGACTGGAGAAGCTGGGCTTTTCCGTGCTCCCCTGCGAGGCGACCTACTTCCTGACCTGCGGCTTCGCGGGGCTTGGTCTTGGCGGTACCGATATCGAGGCGTGTCAGTTGCTGGTCGAGCGCGCCGGAGTCGCGGCGGTGCCAGTCTCCGCCTTCTATGGTTCCGACGCTCCGAGCGGATACATCCGGTTCTGTTTCTGCAAACAGGATAGCGTCATTGATGAAGCACTGGCTCGGCTGACCGCGTTTTTGACTGCGGGCCGGGCCGAATCCGCGTAGCGTTAGCGAAGTATTGGAAACAGGTAGATCATGGACAATCCAATTCTGGTCGATGTCACCCGGGGCAATGTTATCGAAAGCCGGCATCGCGGCAGCCTCGTCATCGTCGATGCGGCGGGCAAGCGCGTTTGCGGGATCGGAGATATCGAGGCTCGGGTCTTTCCGAGATCGGCGATCAAGGCCCTTCAGGCGCTTCCGCTGGTCGAATCCGGCGCGGCCGAGGCGCTCGACTACACCGACGCGGAACTTGCACTGGCCTGCGCATCCCACAACGGAGAAGAGGTGCATGCCAACTCCGCCCGGGTGATGCTGATGAAGGCCGGGTTGGGGGAAGACGCGCTGGAGTGCGGGCCGCAATGGCCCAAGCGCATGGAAGACGCTGCAAAGCTGATCCTGCAGGACGAGACGCCCTGCGGTCTTCACAACAATTGTTCGGGCAAGCACGCGGGGTTTCTGGGGCTTGCGAAAGTCATGGGTGTGGAGACGCGCGGCTATGTAGAGCCTGACCATCCGGTGCAGCGCGAGGTGCGCAACGTCATGGAGCAGTTGACCGGCGATACGCTCTCGGAAGACGTTTGCGGCACAGATGGTTGTTCCATCCCGACCTACGCTTCGCCCCTTGCAAGTTTCGCAAGGGCCTTTGCCGCCTTCAGCACGGGCGAGGGACTGGAGCCCTTGAGGGCGGAAGCCGCGCAGCAGCTTTACGATGCCTGCATCAACGAGCCCTATATGGTCGCGGGCGCGGATCGGTTCTGCACGCAGGTCATGGAAACGTTTCGCGGCCGGGTCTTCGTCAAGACGGGCGCCGAAGGCGTCTTCTGCGCGGCCGTTCCGGAACTCGGGTACGGAATTGCGCTGAAATGCGATGACGGTGCGACTCGGGCGTCGGAAGTGATGATGGCGACCGTGCTGGAGACCTTGCTGGATCTGGGCGAGGAAGAAGCGGTTCTGCTGGATTCCCTGGTCAATCCGCCGGTGCTCACCCGGCGCGGTGTCCAGGCCGGTCACATCAAGCCGCGGAAAGAGCTTCTCTCCGCGCTCAAGGCTGCTGTCTGATTTGGAAAATCACGGTAAAACAAAGGCTTCGATGGACTTGTCGAGAGCCTGATTCAATCGGAGAGCAGATGCCTCATCGCAACGGCCTGTCCTTTCGCTTCACCAATGCCATCACGCGCACGCCCTCTGACAGCGTTGCCAACGGTTTGCGAGCCGAAGATGGCGGCGACCCCGACGCGGATCGGTTTCGCGCCGAGCATTCACTCTATGTGAAAGCGCTTCAGGCCGCGGGATTGACTGTCGATGTGCTGCCGCCGTTCGAAGCCTTTCCGGACAGCTGCTTTGTCGAGGACCCGGCCTTCTGCCTGCCCGACGGAGCCATCGTGCTGCGCCCGGGCGCGTCGAGCCGGGCAGGCGAGAGTGAAGCGATCCGGGGGGCGCTGGAGCCGCGGTTTGCAAAGGTCGTGGACCTGCCGGGCGCCGGTGATGTCGATGGCGGCGACGTCCTGATGCTGGATGACATCATCCTTGTCGGCCTCTCCGCGCGCACGAACCGCGAGGGCTCGGAAAGCTTCGCCGCGGTGTTGCGGGAGTGGGGCTATGAGGCCAGGGTCTGCAACACGCCGGACGGGGTTCTGCATTTCAAGACAGCGTGCTCGACGCTCGGCGATGGCGTTATCCTCGCCACGACAACAATGGCGGAAAGCGGGTTTTTCGCCGATCGCAAGGTTGTGGTGGTTCCGGAGGGCGAGGAATATGCGGCCAACGTCATTCGCGTGAACGACGTCGTCCTTGTCCCGGAAGGTTATCCGAAGACACGTTCGGCAATCGAAGACGCCGGTTTTCGCACCGTCGTTCTGCCGACCCACGAAGCGCGGAAGATCGACGGGGGCCTGTCCTGTCTTTCCCTGCGTTTTTCGCTGCAGTAATAGCGGAGTTACGCGGCGATCTGGTTTTCGCGAACCGTGAGGTTCGCGAATTCGGATGTGCCGTCAAGCTCGCCCGTCGTCTGCTCCAGCCAGCGATAGCCCCGGATGGCTCCTGATCTGGAGCCCTGCACGATGTTTCCCGAGATAACGGCGGCCCCGGCCCCTTCGACGACCGTCACCGCAATGCCGGTGCCGCAGTCGCGCACGACGTTCTGCGAAGCCGTGACATTTCGCATGTAGGGGCCCCATCCGATCATGAGGCCGAATTTTGGTGCGCCTTCGATGACATTTCCGGTCAGCGCGGTGTCGGCTTCGACTGCGATGCCGATACCGAAACCGGCAACTTCCGGCGGGTATGGGCCGTCTTCGTTGATGTTGCGAACGAGGTTTGCCGAACACACGGACAGCCGCCCGCCGTCCATGAAATTGGCGATTGAAATGCCGGTCGTGCCGCCGTCAACGATATTGTTGGAGATGACCGCTCCCTGAAATGAAAACTCCGAATAGATCGCCGTTTCTCCGGACCGCAGGCAGGAGTTGCCGATGATCTGGACGTTCGACCCGCTGTTGGAGCGGATTGCGGAAAAGGCGCAATCGGCGATGCGGTTGCTGGTGACGATGACACCGTGGGCGCGGAAGATATTGATGCCGTTACCGAATTGTCCTGTGCCACCGTAGCGCGCGCCAATCCGCTCGACCCGGTTTCCCGAAACGATTGTTCCGTCTTCGCCCTCTCGCCAACGATGCACCCAGATGCCGCCATTGGCGCAGTCGCTGACGGTGTTGTCGGTGATCAAGAGGCCCGTTGCCTCGTTCGAACGCAAGCCCGCTTCGGCAGACCCGGAGATTCGGCTGTTGTTCACGCGTCCCGAGCACCTGTCCAGCACGACGCCGGATTTGGCGGACCCGGCAATCTCGCAATTGTCGATTTCCACGCCGCGAACGCCGACGAAATGGAGCAGGCCGTCGGTGAAATCGCCGATCGACCGGTTGGCGCCGTCGAAAGTCAGGCCGGTCAGGCCAATGTTGCTGACGCCTTCGGCACGGATCAACTGTCCGCCGCCGCCCTCGTAGACAAGGCGCGTGCGGCCGGGAACGCCGACGATCAGGGTGCCGGAGGGAAGGCGCAGGTTGGCGACCGGATAGGTGCCGGCTGGCAGGAACAGGGCACGCCCGCGTTCCACGGCGCGGTTGACCGCGTTCTGGAACTGGGCTGTCTGGTCGTCGGCCGCGTTGGGAAGGAGGCCAAGCTCCGGCGAATCGATCGATCCCCTGAGGTCCGCGACCTTCATCTGCGCGGACGCCGCTGTGCCGAAAAGGCACAGGCCTGTGCCGGCAAGGAACGCGCGCCGGGTGGGTATCGTCAGGTTTGCTTTCATCCGCATCGCCGATTGCTGTTGTTGTCCCAGGCTGGGACCGGTGTCTTTTCCGATGGCATGAAAGAGCAAGAGGCGTGCCGGGCAGGCGGGCGGCCAGACATGTGAAGACCGGCCGGAGGGGCGCCGGCCGGTCTTCTGCGAACTTCATTTGCGTTGCAGGGATCAAAGTTCGCTCGGGTCGACGTCCTTGAGGCTGTCCCAGTTGACGTCGGCCTTTTCGATGAAGCCCGGAACGTCCGTGTTCCAGCGCTCCTGAATGCTTTCGGACAGGTTCAGGTAGAGCTTGCCGTCAACGATCTTCCAGAGGTCCGGATCGCCGTCGACCTTGACGCCCATTGCGGTTCCGAAGGCGCAGAAGCCGCCGTAGGCCGGAAGATACTTTTCCGGGTTCTGCTTGAAGAGGTCGCGGCTTTCCTCCGATACGAAGCGGTAGGTCGCACCGTTATGGACCTCGGTGATGTCGAACTTGCCGTCCTTCGGCTCGCCGTCGGTGAAATAGGAGACCGGATCGACGCCGCGAAGGGCAAGGCCCGTCACGGTGGCATTGACGTCGACGCCCGCGCCGAAGGCGCTGGAGACGATGCCGGTGACGACGACGGCTGCTGCGATGGAACTGCGGATCAGATTTGCAAACATGTAAAACACTCCCGATGAGTTGGTGACTTCCCGACCTGGAAGCGTTTGCCACATGCGGCAAAATTCGGTACCATTCGGTTCCTAACTGAGCGGCCCACCTCCGCTCCCTGTCGGTGATCAGGAAATAGGATTTGGAACCGTAAAGTCCAAAACACTTGCGCGTTAGGAAAAGGTGAGCCTTTCGTGATGTGAGGAATTCCGGAAGGCAAATGGCAAGACCGCGCGAATTCGATCCCGAGGAGGCCATGGACAAGGCCATGCGTCTTTTCTGGGACGTGGGCTACGAGGACGCTTCATTGAGCGAGCTGCTTGCGACGATGGAGATCACCAAGGGGTCCTTCTACAAGGCCTTTCAGGACAAGCACTCGATCTACCTTGCTGCTCTGGACCGTTACGACGAGACGGTCATCAGCGAGACGGTGCGGTATCTGAGCGACAGGAATCTCGGCTCGGGACGGACGCGTATTCTTGGTCTTTTCGGCAAGGTCGCGGAACTCGCCAGGCGGGATGGCGACCGCATGGGCTGTCTTCTATGCAATGCTTTGGTCGACAAGGCGGCGGAAGGGGGAGAGACCGAAGCAAAACTTCAGGCGATGGTGCTGCGGCTGGAAAACGGATTGTTCCGGGCGCTGATGGAAAGAGCCGGCGCGGATGAGGTCCTGTCTCGCGAAACCGCGCGCGGCCTTCTGTCGATCTATCTCGGGCTCCGTGTGCTCGGCCGTGCAGGCCTCTCCGCAGCCATGGCGGGGGACTGCATCCGTCAGGTGGAGCGATTGCTGGCAGACCCGCGCGCCTGACGCGCTATTTCAGGCGACGTGCGGTTTCAAGCAGGATGCGGACTGCTGCATTCTCGATAACCGGATAGCCCGGTCTCGTGTCTCGCCGGCCTTTCGGCAGTGAGGGGACGTGGATGAAGATAGCCGGAAATCCGTCTCCCAGCGTATCCCAGAGCGTGGCATTGCAGAGGTAGGTCCCGGCGCTCGTTGACAGGCGCGCGGGCGCTCCTGCGCTTAGTGCGGCGTCCCTCAAAGCCCTGGCGGGCAGAGTGGACATGCGGTGTCGCTCCGCGCCGGCGGTCAGGTCCGGCCGGTCCGGCGACAGGCCGGCAGCGTCCGGGCGCACGCGCACAGCGCGGTTGACGGCGCGGGTCTCGATGTTGATCGTCCTGCGGCCGCCATCGACGCCGAAATGAACGACCGCATCCGGCTTCAACTCACGGCGCAGCTTTTCCGTGACATCTTTCCGGCCTGTCCAGGTTGTCGGCAAGACGCGGAACACAAACCGTGTACCGCCGTTCTTGCTGGCAAGCCGCCTCGGCAGGCGGCGCATCAGTCGTTCGGTCGGATTGATCGGCGCGCCGGGAAAAGGCGAAAAGCCCGTCACCAGGATCGTCTTGACGCCCGCCTTCATTCGCCAAGCCCCATCAGTCCGGCAAGTTCGTCCACGGCAAGCGAGACGGATGTCGTGCCGTTTCGGACGCTTTCCTCAAGGGATTTCAGGCGCTCGGCCGTGCCCTTGTTGGTCTTGAGCGCTTCCGTCATCCGCTGCTGCAGCATGTCCCACATCCAGGCGACCTGCTGGCGGCTGCGCTTTTCCTGCCATGCGCCGCTCGCCTCCGTCCGGGTCCGGTAAAGAAGGACCTGCTCCCAGAGCGTGTCGAGGCCGTCGTTTGCGAGGCCGGACACGGTGATGACCGGCGGCGTCCAGTCGGGCGATTTCGGTGCGAGGATATGAAGCGCCGCCCGGTAGTCGGAGGCGGCAGTGCGGGCTCGCGCAGCGCCGTCGCCGTCGGCCTTGTTGACGGCGATCATGTCGGCGATCTCCAGAACGCCCTTCTTGATACCCTGCAATTCGTCGCCGGCCCCCGGCAGCATGAGAACGAGAAAGAAGTCGACCATGTCGGCAACCGTTGTCTCCGACTGGCCGATGCCGACCGTTTCGACAAGGATGACGTCAAAGCCCGCGGCCTCGCACAGGAGCATCGTTTCCCGGGTCTTGGCCGCGACGCCGCCCAGGGTGCCGGCGGAGGGCGAGGGGCGAATATAGGCCGAGGGATCGATGGCAAGGCGTGCCATGCGCGTCTTGTCGCCAAGGATGGAGCCACCGGTGCGTGTCGAGGAAGGGTCGACGGCCAGCACCGCCACCTTGTGGCCGGCTGCGGTAAGGTTCGAGCCGAGCGTGTCGATGGTGGTTGACTTACCGACGCCAGGTACGCCTGTGATGCCCAACCGGAGCGCCTTGCCGGTCATGGGCAGGAGGTCCTGGATCAGAGCCTTCGCGATCTTCCGGTGCTCGGGTTTCCTTGACTCAACCAGCGTGATGGCTCGTGCCAGAGCAGCGCGCTTGCCGGCCTTCAGATCAGCCGCAAGGGTTTCCGGATCGATTGCTTTTGCCCGAGTCGTCATGACTAGAAGGCATAAAGCAGGTTTTCGGAAAGGTCACTGTGCATTTTGGGGGAAGGTCGTGAGATTGAAACGCTCTCAGGCGCCGGGCGTCCAGAGAATCCGCTGCAGTTGCGCATCGAATAGTTCTTTTGCAGGCGGCAGCTGGTCGAACGGCCCCTGGTAGCCAGGAATGGCATAGACGAGCTCGACGCTGGGGTGGCCCTCGGATTTGCAGATCGCCATGCCGCGCCACAGGTTCTTGCCGACGCGACAGTCGGAGCGGGCCGAGCCGATTTCGGAGAAGGTCATGCCGATGCGTTCGCCGTTCGGGCCCTGGAGATGGTGCGTGACGCCATGGACGGTACGTATCTTGCCGTCATTGCCCTTGAAAACCTGCAGAACCTGAAAGCCGTCCGTATTGAAGACAGCCGTCGCCCACTCGGTGGAGTTCTCGTTGGCGGACTGGATGCCGTCCGTTGTGAAGCCGGGCAGGGCGGCTTCGATCGCCTTGGAGCTGTATGGCGTTTCCCGCGTGATGCCGCCGACACCGTCGTCGGTGAACCGCACGAGGGTCACGCTGGAGGTCGAGATGATACGGTTTGACGATCCATCGTAGTCGGCTGTCGGAGAACAGGCGGATACGGCTAGGGCGGCAAGCAGGGCAAGGCCCGAAGCAGGGAAGCGCATTGAACTGACACACATGATTGTTTGGCCGGCCGCGTTGGGCGTGGCGTGATTCTGACGCTGGTGTAGCAATTGCCGATGCGTTTGCAAAGAGCGCGCGCTCGGCTGTGGACAGACGCGCTAAAAGATCAGCGGAGGCGGCGGATTGCCGCCATTTGTCAGGTGTCGCTCCGGTTGATCCACTTGGGTGTCGTCGGTGCCTGGTAGTTGCGGAAGAATTCCAGCATCTCTTCCGGTGTTTCCGTGATGCGGACCATGTCGCGCATCTCTTTCTTCGTGAAACCCTCGGTGGTCTGGTGGTCGAGAAACGCGGTCAGATGGTCGTAGTAGCCTTCGATATTCAAGAAGCCGCACGGCTTCGCGTGATATCCGAGTTGCCCCCAGGTCCAGACTTCGAAGATCTCTTCAAGGGTGCCGACACCGCCGGGCAGGGCAATGAAGCCGTCCGACAGGTCGGCCATCTTTGCCTTGCGCTCGTGCATGGAGCCGACAAGGTAGAATTCGGTCAGTCCCTCGTGCCCGAGTTCCTTTTCCTGAAGCGCCTGCGGCAGCACGCCGATGACCTCGCCGCCGGCTGCAAGGGCAGCGTCCGCAACGACCCCCATGAGGCCGACCTTGGCCCCGCCATAGACCAGACGGTAACCGCTTTCCGCGATCACCTGTCCGGTCCGCCGGGCTGCTTCGCCATAAGCTGCCAGAGCGCCGAGGCTGGAGCCGCAAAAAACGCAGATGGATTTCATGTCGTCCTCACACGATCGTGTCGGGCCGGTCTGCCCGGCCCGGTCTGTCTTACTTTTCGGCCAGTTCGCTCAGCACGCGGGCCCAGGACCGAATGCCCTTGTGGAAGCTGGTCAGATTGTATTTCTCGTTCGGGGAATGGATCTGGTCATCCTCGAGGCCGTAGCCGATCAGAAGCGAATCCATGCCGAGCATGCGCTTGAAATCGCCCACGATCGGGATCGAGCCCCCCATGCCGATCAGCGCTGCCTCGGTGCCCCATTCGTCCTGAAGCGCCTTCTTGCCCTTTTCGACGGCAGGCTTTTCGAAGTCGATCCTGAGGGCCGGGCTGCCTTCCTTGGCGATGAAGTCCACGGTGCAGTCCGCCGGGATCTTCGAGCGGACATAGGCGCGGAAGGCTTCCTGGATCTTGTCCGGGTTCTGGTCGCCGACAAGGCGGAAGGTGAACTTGGCATGGGCTTCGGCCGGGATCACGGTCTTGGAGCCCGCCCCCTGGTAACCGCCCCACATACCGTTGACCTCGACCGTCGGCCGCGTCCAGATATGTTCAAGCGCCGTCCGGTCCTTTTCACCGCGTGGCTCTTTCAGGCCGACTTCGCCCAGGAACCGCTCGACCGAAAAGCCCAGGTTGTCCCAGACGGCCTTGACGTTGTCGGGGACCTCGATCACGCCGTCATAAAAGCCCGGAAGAGTCACCTTGCCATTCTCGTCGTGAAGGCCGGCGATGATTTCGGCGACGATGTGGTTCGGGTTTCTGGCCGAGCCGCCATAAAGGCCGGAATGCAGATCACGGCTCGCCGCCTTGACGATGATTTCGTCACCGACCATCCCGCGCAGCATCACGGCGATGGCCGGGGTCTGCGCGTCCCACATGGTGGTATCGCAGACGAGCGCGAGGTCGCAGGACAGCTCTTCCTTGTTGGCTTCCAGGAACGGCCGCAGGGACGGGGAGCCGGATTCCTCTTCGCCCTCGAAGAGGATCGTGACGTCGATGGGCAGGTCGCCGGTCTCGGCGATGAACGCACGGGCGGCTTCGACGAAGGTCATGAGCTGGCCCTTGTCGTCGGACGAGCCACGGGCCACGATGATCTTGCTGCCGTCTTCGCGGGTCTGGATGCTCGGCTCGAACGGGTCGTTCTTCCAGAGATCGATCGGATCGACCGGCTGGACATCGTAATGGCCGTAGAAGAGGACATGTGGGCCGGGTTTGCCCGACTTCTTGTGTCCGACCACCATCGGGTGGCCCGTCGTGTCGCGAACGGCGGCCTCGATGCCGATGGTGTTCAATTCGCGGGCCAGCCACTCCGCCGCCTCGCGGCAGGGCGCCTTGTAGGCAGGGTCGGTGGAGATGCTCTTGATCCTCAGAAGATCGAAGAGGCGGTCGAGGCTGTTGTCGAGGTCGGCGTCGATACGCGCCAGGACCTTGTCTATGGAACTCATGACGGATCCTTGAATGTCACACTGGCAAGGCGGGCCGAAGAGACTCGAGCCCGGCAGAAAGTCCTAACAGGCCACAAGCGCGCGCGAAGCGCAAACGGTTCGTGCGCCCAACGGGCCGGTGCGGGAAAGCGCCGGCCCGTCGCCTGCCTGTGTCAGGCCGCTGTCGTCGCTCCCTTGCCGTCTTCCGATGCCGGATCAGCATCGGAAGGAGCGGGCAACCCCGTGTCGCGTCCCAGAAGGATGGTTGAGGCGGGATAGGCGAATTCTGTGCCGCTACGATGGATGATGTCGTGAATGTCGAAAAGAAGCTCCTGCTGTATTTCAAGGAACTCGTTTATGGCCGTTGCCGTGACATAGGCGTAGATATCGACTGTCTGGGAGTATTCGCCGAAGCCGATGAGCCGAACCCGCAAGGGATCTTCCTCGACCTTCTCGTGTGCGACCAGATAATCCGTGATGTCCGCGAGCAGGGACTTCACAAGGTCTGCCGGCGTCTCGTACCGCAGGGCGATCTTGTGCCGGAAATGGAACATGTCGCGGTAGCTGTAGTTGATGATCTTCCGTCTTGCGAGGTCTGCGTTCGCCACCGTGATCATGGTGCGGTCCAGAGCCCGGATGCGGGTCGAGCGGATGCCGATGGATTCCACCGTTCCGGCAAGATCGTCGAACTGGCAGAACTCACCGACGCGGACCATCCTGTCCGCATAGAGAATGATGCCGCCGATCAGGTTTTCTATGGTCGGCTGGGCGGCGAGTGCGATGGCGAGGCCGCCAACGCCGAGACCGGCAACGACACCGTAGATCGGTATGCCGATCTTGGTCGCTCCGTATCCGAGCACGAGGATTGCCACCGCGAGGGAGGCTACGCGGTAGCCGGTGCGCAGCAGGCTTGCGTCGAAACCGGTCTGTCTGTCGGTCGGGCCCTGGATGAACCACACATACAGGAACTGGAGACAGTGATAGACGAGCCATGCGGTCGCCGACCAGACCACAGCCGTTGTTGCCGTACTGATTGCCTGGAGGGCCACGCCGGTCACATTGATCTGGTGCTCGCCGAGGTAACGAAAGAGAACGGCACCGCAAATGACCAGCAAGGGATTGAGAATCGCGTTGAAGGCGCGCGTCCGCTCATAGATCGAGACAGCCCGCCGTCTTTGCCAGCGCACATAAAGGGCGAAGGTGGTCAGATACACCGCGATGAGCAACAGCAACGCCAGCCATTGCCAGTAGGCCTGACTGCCGAACTGGCTGCGCAGCCACTCCGGGCCGGACTTGATGACATTGTACCAGCGGGGCGCGATCAGGTTGCCAGGTGTGTAATTGTAGTACTCGAACAGGTCCTCGTCCCCGTCGGCGCGTATCGGCAGCTCGCGAACGATGGCGTAGTCCTCCGGAATGCGGGCGACGGTATCGTCTGAAAAGAGATAGTGTCCGACGCGTTCGCCACTGGTCTGGCGCGCCAGTTTCAGGCTGGTGCCCGGAACGGTCCAGTAGTCGGGAAGTGCGTCGCCCTGAGCGGGCGGGCGAAAGGTGCCGGCACGTTCGCCGGGAACCGATGCCAGATCGATTGGTGGAATTCGATCAAGGATTTCCTGAAGCTGCAGGACCAGTTCGAGACTGGCGCCCTGGCGCGAGGTTTCCGGAATCTCGGACAGGTCAAGTGTATCGGCTGCTTTTCCGAGCAATGCCTCGAGCAACATCAGCCGGTCTCTTTCCTCCTCCGTCAGGAAGATGTTGCCGCCGTCTTCATAAGAGGTGCGCAGATCACGCCACAGGTTCTCGACTTCGCCCATGATGAAGGCAAAGCTCCCCAGCGTGGCGCGCGGGCTTGCCGTATCGGGCGGTGAGATCGGGTTGTCGCGCAGAAATTCCCGTGCCCGTTCAAGACGCGTGTCGGCATCGATTTGCTGTTCGCTGGCGTCGGTGGGAGCAGGTATCACTGTCTGGGCAAGAACGGGCGAGAGTGAAAGCGTTGCGGCGAGGACGAGGCCCGTAACAGACTTGCGTACAATCGTGCGGAAGGATTTCCGGACGGGGACAGTCGTCAGAAAACCGAGATTGTCCAAAAAACTGCCAGTCATCCTTACTCCTTGGGCGTGGTGTTTTGTGCATGGTTACTTTTGAGAAGTGAGGATCGGGTTACCTTGCCCCTAGGTGAGTAGGGCACCACCGTTCCGTACATCCCGACTTTTGACAAAGCGCGTTCCGAAGCGCTCCGGACCACGGGCAGCGACCGTGTTTTCGGCCGCGTTCAGTTGCCTCGCTTGAGAGATCCGAGCAGTCCGCGTACGAGTGCACGGCCAAGGGACGACCCGAGGCTGCGTGCTGCGGATTTCAGACCGGCCTCCAGCACGGAATCGCGCTGGCTGGAGCGGCGCGACCGGCGCTCGACGCTTTCCCGTCGCGGTCGGTCATCGCGTCCGAAATCCGGAAGCTGAAAGCCGGTACGCGTCTTTCGCGGCTCTCCCTTCTTGCGCGCCTGAGCCTCCTCCTTCTCGCGGCGGCGCTGCTCCTGGCGCTGGGTCTCCTCCGCCCTGTCCGCCAGCACCTCGTAGGCAGAGACGCGGTCGCGCATGCGCTCGTATGTGCCAAAGACAGCGCTCGACTGGATCATCCCGCGCCGTTCCGCCTGCGTGACCGGGCCCAGCCGGGAGCAGGGCGGTCGGATCAGGGTGCGCTGGACTACGGAGGGAATGCCCTTTCCCTCAAGCGTGGAGACCAGGGCTTCGCCGACACCAAGTTCGGTAATCACACGCTCGGTATCGAGATCGGGGTTCGGGCGGAAGGTTTCCGCGGCCGCCCGGACGGCCTTCTGGTCTCGCGGCGTGAAGGCGCGCAGAGCGTGCTGGATACGGTTGCCGAGCTGTGACAGGACGGTTTCGGGTACGTCCAGCGGGTTCTGGGTGACGAAATAGACACCTACCCCCTTGGACCGGATAAGGCGGACCACCTGCTCGACCTTTTCGACAAGGGCCTTGGAGGCATCGTTGAAGAGGAGATGTGCTTCGTCGAAGAAGAAGACCAGCTTCGGTTTGTCCGGATCTCCGATCTCCGGCAGCTCTTCGAAGAGTTCCGACAAAAGCCAGAGAAGGAACACGCCGTAAAGGCGCGGTGACGACATCAGCTTGTCGGCGGCCAGAATGTTGACGATGCCGCGTCCGTCCGGTGCGGTGCGTATGAAGTCGCGGATATCGAGCGCGGGTTCACCGAAGAAGTTCTCGCCCCCCTGGCGCTCCAGAACAAGAAGCCTGCGCTGGATCGCTCCGACGGAAGATTTGGAAACGTTGCCATAGACCGTCGAAAGCTCGGACGCGCGGTCTGCCACATGTGAGAGCATCGCACGCAGGTCTTTCAGGTCGAGGAGCAGCAGTCCTTCGTCGTCGGCAAGCTCGAACAGAACATTGAGCACGCCTTCCTGGGTATCGTTCAGCTCCAGCAGCTGCGCGAGCAACAGGGGGCCGATTTCGGAGACCGTCGTGCGGATGGGATGGCCCTGTTCGCCAAGGAGATCCCAGAACACGGCGGGCGAGGCCTCGTAGGTGTAGGACCCTTCCAGTCCCACCTCCCGCGCCCTTTTCTCAAGAAAGTTCTTGCTCTCGCCGGCCACCGAAAGTCCGGCGAGGTCTCCCTTGATGTCGGCGCAGAAGACCGGCACGCCGGCATTCGAAAAGCCTTCCGCGAGAATCTGGAGGGAAACGGTCTTGCCCGTTCCGGTAGCCCCGGCAATGAGACCATGGCGGTTAGCGAGCTTCAGCGTCAGGGTTTCGTCCCTCGTGCTCGCTCCGATAAAGATACTCTCGCTTCCGCTCACGCTTCCCCCCGAATCCCCGACGTTCTTTTATGGTTCCAGCATCACTTGAGCCGATTTTTCGGCTTTCTGGCAAGGCCGGTGTGGGGCATGAAGCGCTCTTTTACGAAGACATCAGGCGGGAACGGCAGCACGCCGAGGGATAACGGGTCAGCCGATGGGTCGCGTCAAAAAAAGGGCTCGCCTGAGGGCGAGCCTTTGAAGCATCGGCATAAAGAAAGGAGCCTTCTGAACGGTGCTTTCTCCATCCGGAGTTTTATGTCACGACGGGCAACTCATGAGACGGCGGCTGCCCGTTGTGGAAGATCAGACACTGATCTGGCCGTAGCGAAGAGCTTCAACGACCGTGTGGGTCTTGTTCGAAGCGTTCAGCTTCACGCTGGCATTCTGAAGGTGCGCGTGGACAGTCCGCTGGGAAATCTCGAGAACATCGGCGATTTCACCTGCAGTCTTGCCGTATGCGGTCAGTTCAAGAACCCTGCGTTCACGCGTGGACAGGGCGCCGGGGCGCTGACCGGAAATGACACCGAGTTCGCGCAGCCGCGAGAACGCCGCAGCCGACAGAACCTCAAGGTTCGCGAGGTCATATTTGTTGACCTGAAGGGAATGACCGCTTGCGAACACGAATGCCTGGAAGGGATAGAGTTCGGTTACGGGGATTACAACGATCTGGCTGCCTTCACCGGCCGATGCCAACAGGTCCGAATGCTCCATGTCACCTGCGGTGATGGACCAGACCCGCGCACGGTTCGAACCCAGTCCGAGCATGAGTGCGCTGTCATTGGAAGAAAGTGAAGTGCTTTCGATGCCATCGTTGCGTTGATCGGGCCACCGGAACCTCTGGACAAGATTGTCGATCGGTCGGTTCGGCATTGGAAGACCGGTGATGAGGATATGAGTTGCCCCCATGCGCCGGAGATTTGATTCCAATATGTCCAGAACATGATGAGCAGCGTTTGCTTCGGAAATAGCTCTTAACTTGCTCTTCAATTCGGATTGATCAAGCATTGTGCACATCCTTTGCGGCTTTTAATGACCGCTTTTTGGGCCTGGTCCGGTCCTGCCGGATCAGTCCTCTGATGGGTTAAATCCGGTGAACTGCCCCATTTCGTTATTGTGATACGAAGGCGGTGCCCGGATGCCGCGCATTTTTTAAGCGGGTAGAAATTCCCATGCGTCAGCAAACTTACGCTACAATACAATTGATGATCGTACCAATAGGGAAAAATGGCAAAGTTGGCTTATTGCGCCAAAAAATTGACCGTTTCTTACTTGCGTAACCAGTTTTTGCAACTTGACTAGGTGAATTTTCTCTTGCTCCAACCAAGAACAGAATTCGGATGTTCTGCCGGTTTGTTTTTTTGTCTACCGAATTAATCAAGATTTCGTGTCAGCGGGTGATGGTGCAGGGCCTGGGCTCGAATACTTTCCGGAAACCGAGTTGTTGCTTACCCTTTCTGCTGAGTTGCCATCGTTCCGCATGAAGGACTAAAACGGCACGGGAAGGCCGCGCGACCATTCTTGCAGGTCTCAGGGAGACAGTATCGATGCCGTTCAGCTTAACCGGACCCGACAGCTTTTACGCCGCTGACGAAACGACCTGGTGGGACGCTGTCGACAAGGCGCTCAAGGGCGCTCCGCGCAAGAGGCTGTATGGCGAGACGGAAGATGGTCTCGAGATCGCTCCCCTTTATCAGCGCCGCACCGATCTGCCGGCGAGAGCCTTGCGGACGGGGCAGGACTGGACGGTGGTGCAACGGATCGACATTCCCGATCCTGCGCAGGCCAATGCCCAGATCTTGCGAGATCTGGAAAATGGAGCCGGGGGTCTGGACCTCGTCTTTGCAGGCGCGCCGAGCGCCCACGGCAACGGCATCTTGGTGGAGACCGTCGAGGGGCTGGAAGCGCTGTTCGATGGCGTCCAGCTTGACCTGATCGAGCTTCGCCTGGACGCGGGTGAGAGAAGTGTCGAGCATCTGGCTCTGCTGCTTGCGTATCTGGAAAGAAAAGGTATCGATCCGGCTTCTGTCGACGTTGCGGCCGGTACGGATCCGTTCGGCTGGATTGCGCTGAACGGTCTCATGCCTTCAGAACCGCAGATATCCGATCGCTATCTTAAGGACATGGTCGCTTCGGTTGACCGATCTGGAAGTCCCGCACGCCTCTTCAATGCGGATGGCCGTGTCTGGCACGGCGCAGGTGGCACGCCGGCGCAGGAACTTGCCCTCGTCCTGTCCTCGGCTGCGGCCAATCTGCGGTTGCTGGAGGCAGCGGGGCTTGCGCCGGAGACCTGGGCGGACCGGATTTCCATCAGCCTTGTCGCGGACGCGGATCAGTTCGGCACCATTGCGAAGGCGCGTGCCTTCAGGGCCCTGTGGGCTTGCGTGCTCGACGGGGCGCAATTGCCGCAAACGCCGGCGAGGGTGCATATGTCGACGTCCTACCGGATGCTGACGCGCCAGGACCCATGGGTCAATCTGCTGCGCAATACGGTGGCGGCTTTTGCGGCGGGCATCGGCGGCGCGGACAGTGTTTGCGTGCTGCCGCACACGCTTGCCGTCGGGCTGCCTGACGGGCTGGCCCGAAGGCTTGCCCGCAACACCCAGTCGATCCTGCTGGAAGAGAGCAATCTGGCGAAGGTTGCCGACCCGGCTGCCGGGTCCGGCGCGCTCGAGGACCGGACCGAGAAGCTGTGTCTTTCGGCCTGGGAGATGTTTCAGGAGATCGAAGGGGCGGGCGGTCTCGAAGCGGCTCTGGGAAGTGGCCTCGTCCAGAGGCGTATCGAAGAAGCCGCAGCTGCGCTTGATCGTTCGGTCGCTTTCAGAAAGCGCCCCATCACCGGTGTCAGCGAGTTTCCCGATCTTTCGGAAAAGGCGGTTTCAGTTCTCGAGCCTTCGGCCAAAGAGCCCGCGACCACGTCAGCCGCGCTCGACCTTCCGCCCCCCGGTGACGGGGCCTGGTTCGACGCTCTGCGCCGCGCCGCGCTGGGCGGTTATTCGCTGCCTTCGCCCGTCCGGGAGCTTGCGAAGCCTGACAATAGCGTGACGGTTCAGAAACTCAGACCGATGCGTGTTGCGGAGCCCTTTGAACGCTTGCGTGAAGCTGCGGCTGCCGCCGAGGAGCGAAGCGGTGAGGCTCCTAAGGTGTTCCTGGCAAGTCTCGGCACGCTCGCCCAGTTCAGCGCGCGTGCGTCCTGGACATCAAACGCCTTTTCTGCCGGCGGGGTGACGCCTGTCGGGCCAGCGGTCTATGAGACGCTTGAGGACCTGGAGACCGCGTTCCGGTCGAGCGGCGCGGTTATCGCCTGTCTCGTTTCCTCCGACGAGGTCTACGAGACACAGGCGGAAGAGGCGGCTCGGCTTCTGAACGATGCGGGCGCTGAGCATGTTTACCTTGCCGGCAAGGCGGGGGAGAAGGAAGATTCCTATCTTGCATCCGGGATCGATCGCTTCCTTTACGCCGGCTGCGATCTGCTTGCGCTCCTTTGCGAGGTTCACAAACGTCTCGGTCTCGATCGGGATGCCGATACGACGCGTCTGGAGGTTTCCTCATGAGCCGCATCCCGAACTATGCCGACAGACCCTTCAAGGCTCTCCCGAGCGAAGCCGATGCCGGTGGGCGAGAGCCCTGGCAGACGCCGGAGGAGATCGCGGTCCCGCCGGTCTATGGCGCTGCGGATCTGGACGGGCTGAAGCATATCGACACCTGGCCCGGGCTGCCGCCGTACCTGCGCGGACCATATCCGACCATGTATGTCCAGCAGCCCTGGACCGTTCGCCAGTATGCCGGATTTTCCACGGCGGAGGATTCAAACGCCTTTTATCGCCGGAATCTGGCGGCGGGGCAGAAGGGGCTTTCGGTCGCCTTCGACCTTGCGACCCACCGTGGCTATGACAGCGATCATCCCAGGGTTTCGGGCGATGTCGGCATGGCGGGCGTTGCGATCGATTCCATCTATGACATGCGCACGCTCTTTTCCGGTATTCCGCTGGACAAGATGAGCGTTTCCATGACCATGAACGGTGCCGTGCTGCCGGTGCTGGCGCTTTACATCGTGGCGGCGGAAGAGCAGGGCGTTGCCCAGAAGGATCTGTCTGGAACCATCCAGAACGACATCCTCAAGGAGTTCATGGTCCGGAACACCTATATCTACCCGCCCGCCCAGTCGATGCGGATCATCTCGGACATCTTCAGCTACACGTCGCAGCACATGCCGCGGTTCAATTCGATCTCCATCTCCGGCTATCACATGCAGGAAGCCGGAGCGACAGCGGATCTGGAACTGGCCTATACGATTGCAGACGGCATCGAATATGCGCGCGCGGGCGTTGCCGCAGGCATGGATATCGACCAGTTTGCGCCGAGGCTGTCATTCTTCTGGGCAATCGGCATGAACTTCTTCATGGAAGTCGCCAAGCTGCGGGCCGCACGCCTGATCTGGGCAACCCTGATGGAGGAGAACTTCCACCCCGGTAACCCGAAATCGCTGTCCCTGCGCACGCATTCGCAGACATCCGGCTGGTCCCTGACGGCACAGGACGTCTTCAACAACGTGATCCGAACCTGCGTTGAAGCCATGGCTGCGACCCAGGGGCACACCCAGTCGCTTCATACGAACGCACTGGACGAGGCGCTGGCTCTGCCGACCGACTTTTCCGCCCGCATCGCCCGCAACACGCAGCTCTTCCTGCAGCAGGAGAGCGGTACCACGAAGACCATCGATCCCTGGGGCGGAAGCTATTACGTCGAGAAACTGACGGTCGATCTTGCAGAAAAGGCAATGGCGCATATCCGCGAGGTCGAGGGTCTCGGCGGCATGGCCAAGGCAATCGAAAAGGGCATTCCGAAACTGCGCATCGAGGAAGCCGCGGCCAAGACGCAGGCGCGCATCGACAGCGGGGCCCAGACGGTCGTCGGCGTCAACAAGTACAAGCCCGATGCAGAGCAGTCCATTGACGTGCTCAAGGTCGACAACGCGCAGGTCCGGACCGCCCAGATCGACAAGCTGAAGCGCCTTCGTGAAGAGCGGGACGAGAGCGCCACGCAGGCTGCCCTCGACGCATTGACGACATGCGCGCAAACCGGTGAGGGCAACCTCCTTGACCTCTCCGTCAAGGCGGCGCGGGCCAAGGCGACGGTCGGCGAGATCTCGCTGGCGATGGAAAAGGTGTTCGGCCGGCACAAGGCGGAGATAAAGTCGATTTCCGGGGTCTACAAACGGGAGGCCGGCGCGATGTCCGGAACGCTCGACAAGGTTCAGAAGCTCGTTGAGGCATTCGAGGAAAACGACGGCCGGCGACCGCGCATCCTGGTGGCCAAGATGGGACAGGATGGCCACGACCGCGGCCAGAAGGTCATCGCCTCCGCCTTTGCCGATCTCGGCTTCGACGTCGACATCGGTCCCTTGTTCCAGACCCCGGACGAGGCAGCCCGCCAGGCGGTCGAGAACGATGTGCACGTCGTTGGCGTGTCGTCCCTTGCCGCGGGACATCTGACGCTCGTGCCGGCCCTGAAAAAGGCGCTGGCAGATGAGGGACGGGAGGATATCATGATCGTGGTTGGCGGTGTGGTGCCGCCACAGGATTACGACGCGCTTTACAGATCCGGAGCGGCTGCCATCTTCCCGCCCGGAACGGTGATCGCGGAAGCGGCGATCGGCCTGATCGGGAAACTGAACGAGCAACTCGGCTACGGATCGGCGGAAGCTGCGGAATAGAGGCTGCTTCAATCCCTGGAGTGACGGCTACCTGGCGATAGCCGCACCCTGACGGATGAGCCAGAGATAGACCGGAGGGAGGCTTTACGGAAGCCTTCGCTACAGCTGGGACGCTCCGCCACTCAAGACCGTTGAATGCTACTGCAAGGACTGCCGGCGTTTCGGCGGGACGGGCCGTGTAGTGCACACGGTGTTTCCGCAAGATTCTTGTTCGTTAGAGGGGGAGGTCGCAGAATACGGCTAGGCTGCCGACAGCAGGCACTTCTGTCCTGTCTGCGGCAGTGTCATTTTCCATAAACGCAAGGGAATGACCATCCCGAAGAAATAGGAGCGCAGCCGAGGCAAACGCCCGGCTCTGTCTCTCCAGGAACTCAAGATCCGTCAGGCGTCGAGTGCCTTGCTCAGGAGAACCGGTCGTTCCAGGTAGCTGGTGGCCAGATAAGGTCCGTCCCGCCAGCGGATCTGGACTGCCGCGATCGTCAGGTCCTTGCGGTCCTCCACATAGATCTTGGAAGGAATATCGATCTCGGTGTCCGGCAGAACGATGCCGACATTGCCGTCTTCCAGATCGTAGAGGGTGCATTCGCAAATCGGCGCCTTGTCGATGTCGCGTAGTATTCCCGAACGCATCCTGGCGCGGGTGGCCGGGGCCGGGTGTTCCTGTTCGAAAAACTTCCTGCGTGCCATTGCTTCCTGCTCAGCTGCGGCCCGCTCACATGCTTCTCGATCGGGAAAAGGTCAATCGCCTTTCGTCCCTGCACCGATGCATGCGCGGTCCAACCTGTTCAATCCGGCGCACGTCCGAAAGTGGAGGGCACCGGGAACTCCGTTCTAGTCCGCGAAGCTTATGCGTGACTTACGTAAATTTCACAAGGTCGTACCGCGCGTTTTGCGTTTTTACCATCTGGCATTGCAACCTTGGGAGCGAAATGGCGAACGTGCTGCCTGCCAGCGTGGATCCCGGCACGATCATCGCAGCGAGGTGAGATTGGGCATTACGGGAAGGGCAGAGGCCCACCGGTGCCAGAAGGCAACCGTCGTCAGCGCGGGCAGGGCTGGGCTCTGGCCTCAGACGAGCGTCTTCAATCCGGTCAGATCCGCAAGAACGGCCTTGGGAGCGAGGTCGTGGTATTCGTCCGGCAGGCCAAACCGGTTCATCCAGACGGTTCGGAAGCCGAAGGCGGTGGCTCCGGCGACATCCCACCGGTTCGAGGACTGAAATGAGACCTCGTCAGGATAGATGCGGAAATGGGTCGTCACCATCTCGTAGACCTGCGGATCGGTCTTGAAGGTTTGCAGCGCATCGACGGAAAAGATCTCGTCGAAGAGATCCGTCAGGCCGGACGCCTTGGCAGCTGCCTCCAGCATCGCGGGAGAGCCGTTGGACAGGATCGCGATCTTTGCGCCGGTCGCCTTCAGGTCGGTGAGCACCTGGGGCACTTCGGGATAGCAGTCGAGTTCCCAATAGGCGCTGAGGAGATCGTCGCGCAAGGACTTGTCTGCGGAGGGAACGAGGGCAAAGGCCGTGTCGAGACCCTGCTGGGTCAGTTCCCAGAAATCCCGATACTGGCCCATCAGGGCGCGGACCCAGGAATACTCGAGCTGCTTTTCCCTCCAGAGTGAGGAGAGCCGCTGTGCGTCGGGGCCCAGCTTCGATGCATGCTTGCGGACGGCCGCATGCACATCGAACAATGTGCCATATGCATCAAACACGAAAGCGGCATGTGCCATCTTCTGATCTCCAACGACTTGAACGGACCCGGGGCAGACCCGGAGCGGCGAAAGAGAACAGTGTGGACGCAGCCGCGTCAAGCGTCCCGCGTTGCGAAAGAAGCTATGTCTGATCGAACTGTGAGCTTACTGCGGCGGTGGTAATGTGATGGATCCATCGGTTTCCACAGGCCAGAACGGATTATAGGCGATTTCCATCAGATGCCCGCCCGGCACTTCGACATAGGAGGAATAGCCGCCCCAGAAGGCCTTTTCCGGCTCCTTGACCGGACGCGCGCCCGCCGAAACGGCCTGGCGCCAGGCAGCGTCTACCTCTTCTTCACTTCGCCCGTTCCAGGCGATCGTCATCGCGCCCATGGGCGTTTCGGTGACAGAGAGGCCAAGTTCGGCGCTCAGAGCCTCCCGTGCATAGAGAGCCAAGACGCTGCCGCCGGTCTGGAAGAAGACGATCTGCGGGTTTGGCGCGGAGTTGACGGTCCATCCGAGCCCCTGTTCGAAAAACCGTCGCGCCACGGCCACATCCGGGACGGCAAGCGTTACGAGGGAAATCCGCTGTTCCATCAGAACCTCCGTTGAGTGTCAGGAACAAATAGAGAACATGTGCAGTCTGATGTCAATCGGGATGTCCGCATGCGCTGCAAGGGACGGCCAGGACCCGGAAGGGAAATGCACTCGACGAAAAGCTGGCGGGCCTCCCGCAGGGAAAAATCTCTTCGCCATGAGCGTCGGTGAGAACGTTTGCGTTCTGCAGGTAGGAATAATGGGGAAGAAAAACCGCAACTTTCCCGATTCCTCCGCTAGGCTGTTGACCTGAAAAGACGGTCGATGTTCTTGTCGGCGCAAGAAACTGCGATGGCAGAGTAGGGAAGAAAGATGAGTGGATTGAGTGACACCTGGACCTGGATCGACGGGACATGGCACGACGGCAATCCGCCCATCATGGGACCGCGCACCCATGCCTCCTGGCTCGGGTCGAGCGTCTTTGACGGCGCGCGGTATTTCGATGGCGTGATGCCGGATATAGACCTTCATTGCAGGCGGGTGAACGATTCTGCGGTCGCGCTGGGCATGAAGCCGGTCATGGAAACCGGCGAGATGATCGAGTTGACCCGCGAGGGCTGTGCCAAGTTTTCCGGCGATCAGCAGATCTACGTGAAGCCCATGTACTGGGTCGAGGGCGACGGCGCGGGCGTCATCGCCGGTGATCCCGACACGACGCGGTTCTGTCTCTGCCTGTTTGACGCCCCCATGGCGCCGAAGGATGCCGCAATCAGCATCACTCTGTCGCCCTATCGCCGGCCGACCATGGAAAGCATGCCGGTCAATGCGAAGGCCGGGTGCCTTTACCCGAACAACGCCAGGGCTCTTCTTGAGGCGAAGGGGCGGGGGTTCGACAACGCGGTGGTTCGCGACATGCTGGGCAACGTCGCCGAACTCACCTCCGCCAATGTTTTCATGGCCAAGGACGGCAAGGTGCATACGCCTGCGCCCAACGGGACCTTTCTCAACGGGATCACCCGTCAGCGGGTGATCCAGCTGCTGAAAACCGCCGGTTACGACGTGTTCGAGCGGACGATGGGATATGACGAGTTTCTGGGGGCGGACGAGATCTTCTCGACGGGCAACTACAACAAGGTGACGCCGGTCAAGCGCATCGAGGATTGCGACCTTCAGCCCGGACCGATTGCGGCACAGGCGCGTGAACTTTACTGGGAATTCTCGCACGCCTGAGATCCCGGCGCGCAGCGGACGGCTTCAGAAAAATGCAAGACCGGCTGCGACGACGAGAGCCGCGGCCGCAGCGATCGAAGCGGCTGAAAAATCGCCTGTTAGGGCATGCAGTTCTCCTGCAAACCACGGGCCGATCACCTGGCCCAGGCCAAAACTTGCCGTCAGGATAGCAAGCATCCGGCGCACGGCAGAAGGGCCGGCAGGGCTGGACTGTCGGCGCACTTCCATCAGCCCCAGTGCCGTGATCCCCATGAAAGTCATGCCCAGAAGCGCGGCGCCGGCGAGAAACAGTGCCGGTTGAAGGGTGATTGCCGTCAGCGTCACGCCGGCGGATTCCAGGAGGCACGCCAGCGAGAAGGCCTTGCGCGCGCCAAGTCGCGCCGCAATCCTGTTCCAGAGATAGATGGATGGAGCTGCGCACAGGCCGACCGTCAGCCAGACATAGGGCTCGCTCGATTGAAGCTGCGGGGTCGTTCTGGCGATTGTTGAGACAAATGTCGCCGTGATCACGTATCCGAAGCCGAACAGACCATAGGCTAGGATCAGCCGGATCAGACTGGCATTCAGAAAGTCTGACTTACCACCGTCCGGTGGTGATGACGGCACCGGAGCTGGGGTCTGAGGCGCTTGCGCAGGCACAAGAAAAGCCGCGACGGCGAGGACGACAAATGTCGCGACTGAGCTGCCGAGCCACAAACCGCGCCAGTCGGCGCCCGCCCTCGCCAGACCTGCAACCAGAAGGGCGGAGAAAGCGATGCCGGCTCCGACCCCGGCAAAATGCAGCGCGGACAGTCCGCCGCGCCCGGCCAGCACCAGCCTGTCCAGCACGAGGGTTGTCGAAAACACAAGGGCGAAGGCACTGGCAACGCCGCTTACGAAGCGGATGATCAGGAAGGCCTCCAGCGTCGTGCTCGCTGCCATGGCACCACTGGTCAGCGCGCTGACCAGAAGCCCGCCGAGAAACCATGTTCTGGGAGCACCGGGCAGGGATCTGGTGGCACCGGCAAGCGCTCCGGCCAGGTACCCGAGAAAGTTGGCTGCCGCGATCAGCCCGGCCTGTTCCGGCGGCAGAAGCAGGCCGTCGGTCATGAATGGCAGAATGGGCGTGTAGACGAAGCGCCCGATCCCCATGGCCGCGGCAAGGGACAGGAGACCGCCAATGGCAAGCGTGACCGGAGAACGGTCATCTGTTTTCATGGAAACCTCGCTGAAATCGTGCGGGCACGGGTGGGAACCGCAAACTTGCACGGGCCGAAGAAAATGTCACGGATAGGGAACGAAACCCAAGTGCGCTTCTGGTTCCATAAAAAGAAAAGAAAAAAATTATTTTATTTTGCGCCCAACGCTTGCCGATCCATCCGCGGAATTCTATTTTCCGCACAACACGGCGTTGCGGGGCTCAGGTCCCGGAGCCGTTGACCACAGACGTTTTTGAGGAGTTTGTCATGTCTTTCGAATTGCCTGATCTGCCCTATGCATATGATGCGCTGGCGCCTTACATGTCCGCTGAAACCCTTGAGTTTCACCATGACAAGCACCACCAGGCCTACGTCACGAAAGGCAACGAACTGCTCGCAGGCAGCGGCCTGGAAGGCAAGTCCCTGGAAGACGTGGTCAAGGGAAGCTTCGGCAAGAATGCCGCTCTCTTCAACAATGCCGCTCAGCATTACAACCACATCCATTTCTGGAAGTGGATGAAGAAGGACGGCGGCGGCAAGTCGCTTCCGGGCGCGCTCTCTTCGGCCGTTGACAGCGATCTCGGCGGTTTCGACAAGTTCCGTTCCGATTTCATCGCTGCCGGTGCGGGCCAGTTCGGCTCCGGCTGGGCCTGGGTCGCCGTCAAGGACGGCAAACTGGAAATCATGAAGACGCCGAACGGCGAGAACCCGCTCGTGCACGGAGCAACGCCGATCCTCGGTGTGGATGTGTGGGAGCACTCCTACTACATCGATTACCGCAACGCGCGTCCGAAGTATCTTGAGGCTTTCGTCGACAGCATGATCAACTGGGATTACGTGCTGGAGCTTTACGAAGCCGCAACGAAATAAGGTTCACTGAACCGCATTTCAGGAAACCCCGGTCCCTGCGGACCGGGGTTTTTCTTTGCCCGAAAGAGGGGCGTAGGGAAGCCCCGACGTCTTTCCGCAGACGCGGACTGCGGTGGTAGCGGATCGGGGAACTGTTACAAGTTTTAATCGACCTCACGTGAGCGTGATTTCAACATCATGCCCCGGATGCGCTGTACTCGGGCGCGGGGCGACAGTCCTTGGGCAGGGCCCCTGGAATGCAACAACCCGGAGGGAGAGACACATGAACATTCTTCGCAATGCAGCCATCATCGGTGCCTTGTCCGTTCTGACATTCGCCGGAGCGTCCGCAATCGCGGCCGAGGATCCGATCGCGACCCGTCAGGCGATCATGAGTTCCGTGGGCGCTGCCGCCGGGCTCGGCGGAGGCATGATGAAGGGCGATGTCGCCTATTCCCCCGCCGCGGGCAAGTCGGCCATCGCCACGATGCGGGCAGCGTCGCTGACCTTCGGCGATTTCTTCCCGGAAGGGTCGGACCAGGGCAAGACCGGGGCCGCTGCCAAGATCTGGGAGGATCCGGACGGTTTCAAGGCTGAACTGGCCAAGTTCGCTGGTGCGACCGAGAAAGCCATGGCAGCGTCCGGAAAGGACGGCCCTGCGGATCTGGAAGCCTTCAAGGCCGCTTTCGGCCCTGTGCTCGGCTCCTGCAAATCCTGCCACGAAACCTACCGCAAGAAGAACTGATCGCGCGGGTTTGCGCTTGTCCTGCCTGAATTCCGGAGAGGCTTCATGAAAAAGGCGATCATCGTCCTTTTGGTGCTCGGTGTCGTCGCAGCAGGCGCCGCCTGGGGCCTTTCCGCACCTACCAGGATGAGCGAGGCCGAGGCCGCTGCCCTGCAGGCCGGTGATCCCTCGCGCGGGGAGCTGGTCTTCTGGGCCGGCGGTTGTGCGTCCTGTCATGCCGCAAAGGATGCGGAGGGGGAGGATCTCTTCAAACTTGGCGGCGGCCTGAAACTGCAAACGCCCTTCGGCACCTTTGTGGTGCCGAATATCTCGAGCAGCCAATCCGCCGGCATTGGTGACTGGTCGCTGACGGAATTTGCCGACGCCATGACGCATGGCACCTCTCCGGACGGGCGAAACTATTATCCCGCCTTTCCCTACACCTCTTATGCACGGATGAATGCACAGGACCTTGGCGACCTTTATGCCTTCCTGCAAACGGTTCCGGCGGTGGAAACCGAGCCGGGCCCGCATGAACTCGGATTTCCCTACAACATTCGCCGGGGGCTCGGTCTCTGGAAGAGGCTGTTCCTTGATCCCAAGCCGGTGATTTCCGAACCGGTGGGTGATGCTGCACCCGATCCCGAGCTTTGGGCGCGGGGCCGGTACCTGGTGGAAGGTCCGGGCCATTGCGGCGAGTGCCACACGTCTCGCGATTTCGCCGGGGGGCTGGAGCTTTCCAGGTGGCTTGGCGGTGCCGCGGCGCCAACGGGTGAGGGCACGATCCCCAACATCACCCCCTCCGAGGCCGGACTTGGCAGTTGGAGCGCTTCCGACATCGCCTATTACCTGGAGAGCGGTTTCACACCGGAATACGACTCCGTTGGTGGCGAGATGGTCCATGTCCAGGAAAACATGGCCCGGCTTCCTGCGGAAGACCGGGAAGCCATCGCTGCCTACCTGACGGCTATCCCGCCGGTTGCGAACGGCGGGAATTGATCCTACCTCCCGAAGGAACGCATTTTTCGATCGGGAACCCAGTCATGCCGCTCAGTGATCGCGCCGTCATCGTACCAGTCGAAACGCAGGAGGATCTCGAGGCGGTGAAGGTTCTCTTCAGAGCCTATGTCGACTGGCTCGGGATCGACCTATCCTATCAGGGCTTTGAAGAGGAACTTGCCGGCATGCCCGGCAAATATGCGCCGCCGGAAGGCGCGCTGCTTGCCGCAAAGACCCCCGACGGCCAGGTGCTGGGATGCGTAGGACTTCGCCGGTTTGGCACCAACGGCAGTTGCGAGATGAAGCGCCTTTATGTCCTTCCCGAAGGGCGCGGCCTGGGGCTCGGCGGCGCGCTGGTGGATCGCGTGATCGAGGCCGCCGTGGAGGCCGGTTACCGGGACATGGTTCTCGATACGCTGCCGACCATGACAGGCGCGATCAAGCTCTACCAGGCAGCAGGCTTCGAAAGTGCGGAGGCCTATTACGACACGCCCGTCGAGGAGACCGTCTTTTTTCGGAAGAGTCTTTAAACAGGGCCCCGCGATTTCACGCTGAAAGATCCTGAAAAAAGAAACCACCTGCTCTCACAGGTGGTTAGGGTGCTTTGTTCATTTTATGATCGCGTTGCCCGTGCACAGCCGTTGGGATTTTTGTATCTGCGATTTCCCTGAGTTGTAGCGCAGTTGTAGAAACGTTCAATACCGAAAAATTACTTAAAAGTGGAATTTCCGACGGATCGTTACTCAATTGCGAATCTGCTCGCAGAAACATGCCCGCATTCGAAGTCCGAATGGTACGCTGTCCGGCTCCCGACGAGCAATGTCTGCTCCGGCAGGGTGCGTTGCGGGTCTTGCAACTTCATGCCCGCAAGACGCGCCATCCTGTCAGCATCGGCATCAGGCGGTGTAGGGATTGCAGCGAATGAAGCGCGGGCGATCAATGTAGCGGTGCATTATGGCGAGATACGCCTGACACTCGTTTTGCGATTTGAAGCAACCGGCTTCAGAGATGACGTAGCTCTGGCTGAAATTGTTGACTGTTCCGCTGGCAATGCCCTTCCAGCCCGATCCGGTAAAGGTGCGGCAGTCATATTCCGTGTTGTACAGATACGGGATGTTCATGCGCGATTTGTTGAACGTCGGCGCAAAAAGAAGGTCAGAAGGTTTCTCGAACTGCTGGCATGCAGCCACGCTGAACGCGAGCCCGAGGCCGGCCGCAAGGCGCAGCCCGCTCTTCCATGTGCTCGTCCGATTGCTGTGGGCGAGGGGGCGGCGGTGCATGGCAAACTCCGGTGATCGCGTGTGGGCTCCCCGCTGAACGGGTGCCAAAGGACTGATTTGCAACGATTTTGAATTGACCCGAGAACATCGGCAAAATCAAGACAGGAATGTCAGGCACGCGCATTCCGGTCGTTCCGCCCTCTCACGAGGCCGAGATCGCGACCCGCCAGGGCCGCGATCCGGTTCAGGTGAGGTTCGGCTATCCGGTCTTTCCGGTCACCATCAGCGCGAACGCCTGCACGAGCGCGACTTCCTTCAGCCGGTCGAACCGTCCGGAAGCGCCGCCGTGGCCGGCTTCCATGTTGGTCTTCAGCATCAGGAAGCTGTCGTTCGTGCGCGTGGCGCGCAGTCTCGCGACCCACTTGGCAGGCTCCCAGTAGGTCACGCGCGGGTCTGTCAGCCCGGCAACTGCGAGGATTGCGGGATAATCCTGTGCCGCGACATTGTCATAGGGCGAATAGGAGCCGATGTAATCGTAGGCGGCCTTGTCCGTGACCGGATTGCCCCATTCCGGCCATTCGGGCGGTGTCAGGGGCAGCGTGTCGTCCAGCATGGTGTTCAATACGTCCACGAAAGGCACTTCGGCGATGATACCGCCAAATTTCCGAGGGGCCATGTTGGCAACGGCGCCCATGAGCATTCCGCCTGCCGAACCTCCCTGGGCGACGATCCGGTCATGGGCCGTGAACTTCTCGGCCACCAGATGATCCGCCGCCGAGATGAAGTCGGTGAAGGTGTTCTTCTTGTTCTCGCGCCGTCCATCCTTGTACCAGCGGAAGCCCTTGTCCTTGCCGCCGCGGATGTGGGCGATCGCGTAGACGAAACCGCGGTCCACGAGCGAGAGACAATTGGTGTTGAAGCTGGCCGAGACAGTGATGCCGTAGGAGCCATAGCCATACAGCAGCAACGGCGCGGAGCCGTCGAGCTTGGTGTCCTTCCGGTACAGCACGGAAACCGGCACGGTCTCGCCGTCGGCGGCCGGCGCCATGAGGCGCCGGGTCACATAATCTTCGGAATTGTGGCCCGAGGGGATTTCCTGCTCCTTGCGCAGCACCCGTTCGCGTGTCTCGACGTTATAGTCGAAGGTCTGCGACGGCGTCGTCATGGAGGAATAGGAAAAGCGAATGGTTGTGGTGTCGAACTCGTATCCATCGCCCAGGCCGAGCGAATAGGCTTCCTCGTCGAAGGCGATGGAGTGTTCGATATTGTCGGCAAGCCGGCGAATGACGATCCGGGGAAGGCCGTCCTCACGTTCCAGCCGTGTCATGAAGGTCTTGTAGACGCAATGCGACAGGATCAGGCAACCCGGCTTGTGCGCCACAAGGTCGGTCCAGTTGTCCCGGCCTGGATTGTCCTTCGGTGCGGTGACGATCTTGAAGTCTTCCGCATCGTCGGCATTGGTCAGGATGTAGAGCGTGTCGCCATGATCTTCGACGGAATACTCGATGCCGGTCTCGCGCGGCGCGATCAGAACCGGGTCGGCCGTCGGCCGATCCGCCGGGATCATCCAGACTTCTGATGTCTCGTGGTCGTGGATATCGATCACGATCGTATCGCCGGACTGCGTCTTGCCGACACCCATGAAGAAGCCGGCGTCCTTTTCCTCGTAAACAAGGACATCGCCTGCCGGGTCGGTGCCAATCTCGTGGCGGAAGAGCTTGGAGGGGCGATGATTGGCGTCAAGGCGGACATAGAAGACGTATTTGCTGTCGGCCGAAAAGACGCCGCCGCCGCCGGTGTCCTCGACGGCGTAGTCCATGTCCTTGCCGGTCGCGATATCGCGCAGGCGCAGCGAATAATATTCCGAACCCTTGTCGTCATAGGCCCAGGCCAGAAGCTTGTGGTCCGGGGACTGGCCGGCACCGCCGATGCGGAAATAGGCCTTGCCTTCTGCTTCCCTGTCGCCGTGGATCAGTACCGTTTCCTCACCGCCCTCGCGCGGGGTACGGAAGAAGATCGGCTGCTGGCCGCCGGTCTCGTATTTCAGGCCATAGGCAAAGGCGCCGTCGGGTGAGGGAACGGAGCTGTCATCTTCCTTAATGCGGCCGCGCATTTCGGAAAAGAGCTTCTCCTGAAGGGCTTTGGTCGGCGCCATTCTGTCATCTTGGTAGGCGTTTTCCGCGTCCAGATAGGCGCGGATGTCGTCGGCCAGAACGGCGGGGTCGCGCATGACCTCCTGCCAATTATCGGCGCGCAGCCAGGCGTATTCGTCCTGACGCGTTACGCCGTGTGTTTCCTGGGTGGTCGGGCGCACGTCAGCGCGCGGGGGGAGGGCATCCTGTTTCATGTTCCGGAGGTAGGATTTTCCAAAAGGGAAGGCAAGGAAAAAGCTCAAATTGAGTGCTGGTGTTGCAGACGTCTGTGTGACCGTCGCTCTTCTCTCTTATATATCAGCATCTTTTGATGTATTGTTATTATTCTCTATGTATAAAATTTTCTGTTGTTATTTTTTACCAAAAATACTTTTTGTTCTTACGTGATCCTGAATTAATGTGTGCAGCTTGTATTTGATTTAATTCATTTCTTAAGGGGAAGTTGGGTAATGCTGAAAAGCAGCGTGTCCGCAAAACTGGTTACCGTCTTCTGTCTGCTTCTGTTCGTATCGATTTCTGTCGGCTATCTGACCCTTTCCATGCTCAACCGTGTGGGGGAACAGGGAAACGCGGTAGGTGCGAGGCTGGCGCCGCTCGGCGATGCGGCGATGGAAATCAAACTGACCGCAACCCATGCGCATCTGCTCTTCGAGGTGATCATGTCGGGCGATGCCGGTGAGAGCATCGATGAAGTCTGGGATCTCCTGAACGAAACCAAATTCTACGCCAATGCCATCCTCAATGGCGGGAGCAATGAAGAAGGCTCCTTCTATCCCACGCAGTCCGCTTAGGTGCGCGATAAGATCACCCGCGTTCAAGGTGCGGTGGATGAGTTCATTGCCGCTGCAAGGTCGAGATACGCGGCCCTGGCCGACGACCAGGGCGTCGGCACTGGTGCCGATGCGGCCTTCGATGCGATTTACGACGAGCTGGAAGAAAGGATTGCCGCCGTTGCCGCAACGGCTGCGGACGACCCGCTGACACAGAGGCTTGCCGGAGAGGCGAGGTATCGTCTCGCGAACGGTCATCTTCTCGTTGCAGAAATTCTCGGGGGCGATGCCGGCGAGGATTTTGGCGAGGCGCTCGGAAACTTTGCAGCGGCAAAGGAGGCCCTGGCCGCGATTCCGCAGATCGGTGTCGATGCCGCGATCCAGAACGACGTCGATACGCTGATCGCGCTGGCCGAGGAACGCAAGGCAAAGGCCGACACCATGGAAACCGCCGGTTCCGGCGCCGATGTCGCGTTCGACGAGACCTTCGTGTCCTTCATCGCCCTTGCCGACGACGCCGAGAGCCTCATTCACGCCGATATGGCGTCGGGTCTGATGTCCCTGGAGCGCCTGCGGGCAGAGGCGAGGATGACACAGATCGCCGGCATGCTCGCGATGATCGTTCCGGCCGTCGGGAGCTGGATCTATTTCAACCGCAATCTTGCCGGCCGCGCGGCACAGCTTTCCGACTGCGCCAACAGGCTCGGCTCGGGTGATCTCGAGACGGACTTGCCGGGGTGGTCCTCCGCAGATGAGCTTGGCCGCCTGCACGATTCCCTGGAGCGTTTCCGTAATTCTCTTCTGGACCAGCGCAAGATGGCTGAGGAAATGGAACAGCAGAAAGCACGGCAGGCCGAAGAGCGTCGCGAGATGATGCAGGGGCTCTCCATTGACTTCCGCAATGCGACCGAAAGCTATTTCGTGGCACTGGAAGAGGCGACGGACACGCTGCAGTCCGCGGTACACACCGTCGCTGATGCCGCGGGGAATTCACAAGCTGTCGTCGGATCGACTGTCGATGCCGCGGGCAATGCCTCGAACAAGGTTGAAGCCGTCGCTGCCGCGGCGGAGGAACTTACGGCCTCGATCAACGAAATCAGCAGACAGGTCAGCGAAACGGCGGGCGTTGTTGCCGTTGCCAGCGATCAGGCGGCGCTGACAAACGAGAAGATTGCCGGTCTTGCGCAAGCGGTCGACAAGATCGGGCAGGTCATCACGCTCATTCAGGAAATCGCCGAGCAGACGAACCTTCTTGCGCTGAATGCCACCATCGAGGCGGCGCGCGCCGGTGAGATGGGCAGGGGGTTCGCCGTCGTGGCGGCCGAGGTCAAGGAACTGGCGACGCAGACGGCACGGGCGACGGATGAAATTGCCGGCCACATTACAGCCATCCAGGGCTCAACGGCGGAAGCCGTGACGGCTATCGAGCAGATTTCCAGCACAATGGCTGCGGTCGACACCAATACGGCGGCAATTTCCGCGGCCGTCGAGCAGCAGGGGGCCGCCACCCGCGAAATCGCAGGAAACGCGCAGGAAACCTCCTCGCAGACCTCGCGGGTCTCCAGCAACATGGACCAGATGACCCATGCGGTCCGCACGGTCAGCGAGACCTCAGAAAAACTGGGAGGCTGTTCATCAGATGTCGGACAGCATTGCGGCAACCTGCGCACTGCACTGTCCGAATTCCTGCTCAAGCTCGACGCGGCCTGATCGGCGTTCAGCACAGCAAGACCTCATCCTTCGACCGGGGAAACTGTCTTTCGACGGTTTCCCCGGTCTTATTTGCGCGGCTGAAAGTCTGCTGCTGCAAGCGACGGTGCCGAAGCGCATCCTTGCGGCAAGGAGGGGTTACGAAAGGCGGGACGGGCTTTCCACTGGTGCCGGTTGCAGCTAAGCTTTTCCGCGAAGCAGGCCGCCACAGGTTTCATGGAAAGCATCGTCGCACATTCTGCCGGATTTACGCATATCCGCATCATCATCGGCATGGTCATTGGCCTCGGCGTTGCCAGGCTCTTGAATGGTCTTGCCAGATTTGTGCAGCATCCGGGGCAGGAGCCCATCTACAGCGTTCATATCGGCTGGTCGTTGTTCATGCTCCTCGCGGTGGTGCATTTCTGGTGGTTCGAATTCGCGCTTGGTCGGATCGAGGTCTGGTCGTTCGAAAGCTATCTCTTCATCATCGCCTTTTCCGCCCTCTATTTCTTCGTGGCCGCCGTTCTCTATCCCGACAAGATGGGAGAATACGCCAGCTACAAGGAGTATTTTCTGGAGCGGAAGGCCTGGATCTACAGCCTGTTGGCGCTTCTGTTCGTGTTCGACATCATCGATTCTCGTCTCAAGGGCATGGCTCATATCCACGATCTCGGTCTGCCGTATCTGGTGCGGCAGGTGCTCATGATCGTGCTTATTCTGGCGGGGATCCGGATTTCGCGTCATGCCTATCATGTCGCGCTGGTCACTCTCGTGTTACTGACGCAGATCTGGCTGATCGCAAGCAGCTTCGGCATCCTCCGGTAGGGCAAGCGGAAAGGTTCGGCCCGCCAGTGCTGCGGCTTCAGGCGGTGGCAACCCGTCCGGGTCCTCTGCCGCGCATCAGGATGAAGACGGCTATCGACATGTTCATCAGGTTCCAGGCGATGCCGTTCAGGAAGGCCGCGCGGTAGGAGCCGGTGAGATCGTAGATCCATCCGGACATCCAGCCACCGAGTGCCATGCCGAGAATCGTCGCCATGATCACCAGGCCGACGCGCTGCCCGGCCTCGCGCGCTGGCAGGTATTCGCGCACGATCACCGCATAGCTCGGCACGATACCACCCTGCGACAATCCGAAGACCAGCGACACGACATAGAGAGACGCCAGTCCGTTGAATGGCATGAACAGAAGCAGAGAAAGGCACTGGCCGACGGATCCGATCAGCAATGTCATGATACCGCCGATCCGGTCGGCAACGTAGCCGGAGGCCAGACGGCTGACGACGCCCGCGCCGGTCATGAGCGCGATCATGTCGGCGCCCGGCGCAACGCCGTAGCCGAGGTCGACGCAGTAGGCGACGATGTGGACCTGGGGCATGGACATGGCTACGCAGCAGCCGATACCGGCAATCACGAGAAGCGTCTGCAGGGCTGCAGGGCTCAGACTGGTCTGCCGTGAGCCGAAAGCCACCGCGCCGCCCCTGGCGGCCGCAAGGTGCGTTTCGGGCGGCTGACGCCTGAGGATCAGGGCCAGCGGCACCATCGTCACGAGAACGATCCCGCCGATCATCAGGTAGATGCTCCGCCAGTCGTTCGTCGCAAGGTTCCACTGGATGAAAGACGGCCAAACGACGCCGGCAAGGTAGTTACCGCAGGCGGCGCAGCCCACGGCTAGTCCGCGCCGTTTCAGGAACCAGTGGGAAATGTCGGCGAGAAGCGGAGCGAAGGTCGCCGATGTGCCAAATCCGATGAGGAGCCCCTGCGCGAGGGAAAACAGCCAGATGTCCTGCGACAGCGCCGCGAGTGCGAAGCCGCCACTCAGGAACAGGGCCGACCCGATGACCGGCGGAACGATGCCGTAGCGGTCGACGAAACGGCCGAGAAGATAGTTGCCGAGACCGAAGCCGATCATGGTCGCCGTGTAGGGAAGCGAGGCATCGGCCCTGTCCACGCCGAAATCTGCCTGTACGGCGGGCAGCACGATGACGACCGCCCATATTCCCGCGCCACCCAGCGTGCTGAGCAGGATCGAGACTGCCAGTCGAAACCAGGCGTACGGACCGTCCTGTGCATAGGGGTCTTGCGTAACTGCGGCGGACATAACGGGCTTTCGGAAGAAAGACGGGACGTCGTCTGCCTAGCAGCTTCTGAAATGTCCGACCAATGAATATTCGTGAATTGTTGACGCGGTTCCGGTGATGAGAGGGGCCGGAGGCACGAGCTCGCGCTGCCGACCCCCCAAGATACGCCGGGTGCTTATTCGCCCCTGGCACGTGCTTCCTAGAGCGTTCGGGTCACGAACTCGGAAAGCGTTCCGGTGGGGCGTCCGATCAGGGTCTTGAGGTCATGCGATGACGTTTCGAGCTCTCCGTCTGCAGCACCGCGGTCGCTATCGGCAAGGATCTGTGCAAAGGCCTCGGGGAGGCCTGCCTGAACCAGAACGCCGGTATAGGTTTCTTCAGGCAGATTGACGAAAGGGATGTCCTTTCCGGTCTGCCGGGAGAGTTCGGCGGCAAGATCTGCCAGGCTGAATGCGGGGTGTCCGCCAAGTTCCAGCGCGTGACTGGTGTGCTCGCCTGATGTTAGCACCGCTGCGGCGGCTTCCGCATAGTCGTCCCTTGGCGCTGCAGCGAACCTGCCGTCGCCGCTGGCTCCGGCGACCGCACCTTGCGCAAGGGCGCCTGCAATCGTGCCACTGAAGTTCTCGAGGTACCATCCGTTGCGAAGGAAGATGTAGGGCAGGCCACTGTCCTCGATCAGTTTCTCCGTCGCTGCGTGCTCCTTCGCAAGCAGCAGGCTCGAGGTCGGCAGATTGAGGATGCTCGTATAGGCAATGAAGCTGACGCCGGCTGCCACGGCTGCATCGATGACGGCCTTGTGCTGTGGAACGCGCTTTCCGACCTCGGACCCGGAAATGAGGAGAAGCCTGTCGACGCCTTCAAGGGCTGTCGGAAGGCTGGCGGGGTCGTCATAATCTGCCCTTTCGACCGAAATCCGGGCGGTGGCGATGTCCTGCGCGTTTTCGGGCGATCGCACGAGCGCACGGATCGCAACTTCGGTCCGGTTCGCAAGGTGTTTGAGGACCAGTCGGCCGAGCTGGCCGTTTGCACCCGTTACAGCAATCATGATGGCTATCCTTCAGGATGAGATGATGAATTTCGTCGGATGCACCCCATATAGCTCCCAAACTTTCCTTTAGTTAGTACACACAAAGGTTAGTTTTGGTTTGGGCCGGATATGGGTGAGACGGAGAGGCAAGCTGATGAACAGACACATCGAGAACGAGGCAGCAGTGCCGGAAGACGACGGCGTGAGTGATCGCAGACTTTCGACACGCGTGCGGCGGGGAGAGCTTTTGAACGAGAATTGTCCGTCTCGCGACTTTCTGCGCCATCTCACGAGCCGATGGGGTGTCCTGGTGCTTATCGCGCTGCTGGAGAAAGAGCATCGCTTTTCAGAGCTGCGCCGGAAGGTTGGCGGCGTCAGTGAGAAGATGCTGGCGCAGACGCTGCAGACCCTGGAGGCGGATGGTATCGTCAACCGCGTGTCGCATCCGGTGGTCCCGCCCCACGTCGATTACAGCCTGACCCCGATCGGCCGGGACGCGGCACTCAAGGTGCGGGATCTCGCGGACTGGATCGAGCTGAATGTCGACCGTTTTGTCGACGCGCGGAATGACAGTCACCTGACCGCATGAGCGATGCTGAAAACCGGGCGGGATATTGGCTTCTATTGCCCGTAGCGATCGACGATCTTCCAGTAGCGCGGATCGCGCCACACGTTCGAAACGGCCTTGCTCAGTCGTGCGCGCAGGTCCGGATCGATGGAATTGTTCGCAGCCAGCCACTGGATGTCGTGGCTTACGGGAGCACCGATCACCAGCCGTTCAGGATCAAATCCGTTTTCGCGGAACATGTATCGGGCACGCAGGGACATCGTGTACCAGGCGTCGATCCGTCCGGTGTTGAGCATGGTTGCCATCTGCTGGGCGCTCGGAACTTCGATGAGGTTCGTGAACCCGAGATGATCGAGGATCTCCTTGCCGTGGCTGCCCAGATGGACGCCGATCGTCTTGCCGCTTGAGCGCGCGTTCTCGTAGGAGTCGAGGCGATCATTCAGCGTCACGAAGGAACTGTCCGTATACATCAGCGGTGCGATGTACTGGAATTTCTCCGAAAGGCTTTGTGAGAATGCCAGGGTGAAGATCAGCGAGCCAGGTGTGTTTTCGGCGAGAATCTGGGCTCTTTTCCAGGGCGCGAACCGGATCTCGATGTCTATTCCCGCCTTTTCCGCGAAGAGCTCCATCAGTTCGATGGTCACCCCCTTTTTCTCCTGGCTGATCGCCATGGGCGGCAGGTAGCCTGTATAGGCGATCACCTTCTCAGCGGCGAAACAATTCACTGGTGGCAGAAGAAAGACGGCAAGAGCCAGTCCCAGCAGTCCGAGACAGCGGGACAGCTTAGTAATTCCGACAGACAAGAAGGTCCCCCTACAAGGCTCGCAAGCGACATCGTCACTATTACCTAGGAAGACGTAACTTAAGTCTGAACGTCATGGTCGTTGGGGGAGGGGGCAGCGCCCCGGCGAGACAGGCAGCACCGGACCGAGGGCCGGTGCGCTGTCTTGTCGGCTCGACGGGGCTACGCCTCGTCGGAAGTTGCGGTCTCGACGCCCGATTTGACGGGGAGGCGTCCGCCGTGGACGAAGTTCATCGCATGTCCGTTGAGGCAATAGCGCAGGCCTGTCGGGGGCGGGCCATCCGGAAAGACGTGCCCGAGATGGGCGTCGCATTGCTGGCAGCGGATTTCTGTGCGGACCATCCCGTGCGAATCGTCCTGGAGTTCGCGTATCGCATCCTTGTGAACAGGCTCGAAGAAGCTCGGCCAGCCGCATCCAGCGTCGAACTTTGAATCGGACATGAAAAGAGGCGCGTTGCAGCACACGCAATCATAGCGGCCGATCAGTTTGTTGTCCCAGTACGGGCCCGTGAACGGGCGCTCTGTTCCCGACTGGCGGGTCACGTAGAACTGTTCCGGGGTGAGCTGTTGCATCCACTCCGCGGTGGTTTTTCTCACCGTCGGGGCGTCGTCTGCCTTGCGAGCGGAGTTTTCACTCATTTCTTGTTTCTCCGGTGAAAAGGGGGAAGGGGGAAGGGGGAAG
>VIRH01000058.1 GCA_008107755.1 Rhodobacterales bacterium | reverse complement strand
CTCGACCCAGAGGCGTCGTTCGGGCATTCTTGTGTGGGTTGTTCATCCTTGAAACCTTCCGGTGAATGTTTGGTCGCAAACACCTTCAGGCTTTCAAACAGGATGAACAACCTTCTCAGAACTCACACCTAGTTACTGCACTGCCCGCGATCCTTGTCGTCTTCGGCTATGGCTGGCTGTTTGGCGAAAAGATCTTCGCGGCCTGGGCGCACGACTACGTGTGGGCGTTCGGGTTCGGCATCGTGCTGCAGTATTTCGCCATCGCGCCGATGCGCAATCTCGGGTTCGCAAGCGGAATGAAGGCTGCGGTCAAGGCAGACTTCGCCTCTCTTTCCTCATGGCAGATCGGCATGTACGGGCTGATGGCTGTCGCCCATTTCTGGCTCTTCCCCGAGGTCTTCGGGGTCGATCTCGAGGCCAAGATGCCGGAGTTCTGGTTCGTGATGCAATTCGCCATGATTGCCGGTTTCCTGACGGCCTATCCGGTGAACTGGTGGCTGATTGCCTCCGGGGTCAAGGAACGAATGTAGCCGCCCGCGCGCTCGCGCCCGGGTTCTGTCGCACCGGCGGGAGCCGTCAGCTTGTCAGCCGGTCGCGAAGGCTCGTGGTTTGCGCGACGCGGAAGATCCCTATATGGGATGCATTGAAACGCCAACTCGAACCGGTGGGCCAATGACCGGCCCGCCTCACATGTCAGGATACGGATCGAATGTCGAAAAACGCCACCACCGCCGAAGGCTGGGACGAGGAATACGAAGCCGGACGCTGGGCGTTTCTGCGCTCGCTTCCCGAAAGTGGACGCTACGGGATCATCGGCATGTGGCTGTCGCTGACCGGCGCAATGGATGAAGTCCTCGACATCGGCTGCGGCGAGGGGCTCCTGTATGAGCGTCTTCAGCCCATGGGCATCAAACGTTATGTCGGCATGGACCTGTCGCCGGCGTCTCTGCAGATCGCCAATGTGGATCCTTCGATCGCGTCGCTGCGCGCTGCCGACATGCACACCTTCGAGCCGGAGCCGGGCGAAAGCTTTTCCGCCATTGTCTTCAACGAAGTGCTGCACTTCGCCGAGGATCCCGCCGCACTCGTTGCCCGGTACGTTCCGTTCCTGAAGGAAAACGGTGTCATCGCCCTTTCGATGTACTCACCGAAACGGCCAGAATCCGGTGCAAACAAGCTGATCAACCGTTTGTGGGAAGCAACCGGCGACGAGAGCAAGTGGGAGGTCCTCGATGACTACCGGCTTGTTTCGGACAAGAAGGGCGTGACCTGGCGCATGCGACTGGTCAGGCCGGTGAAGCAGGTTTGATCATTCGGGAACGGCAAGTCAGATGACGGTTACGAACGAAGACGAACTTGAGGGCCTGCGTGCCATCGGCCTGATCGTCGCCAACACGCTGCAGGCCATGGCAACGGCCATGGAACCGGGGATGACGACGCGGGAACTCGACGACTACGGGCGCAAGCTACTGGAGCGCGAGGGGGCCGTGTCGGCTCCGGAAGATTGCTATGATTTTCCAGGCGCGACCTGCATCAGCGTCAATGAAGAGATCGCTCACGGCGTCCCGGGCGAGCGGGTGATCAAGGCTGGAGATCTCGTCAATATCGATGTCTCCGCCTCCAAGAACGGCTTTTTCGCCGATACCGGGGCGACCTTCCGGGTTCGTCCCGTTGCCGCCACGCTCGACCGCCTCTGCCGGGACGGTCGCAAGGCGATGGAAATCGGCATTCGCCAGGTTGGCCCCGGCAAACCCATCGCGGGTATCGGCGACGCGATTGGCCTTTTTGCGAAAAAGCGCGGCTATACGCTCATCCGCAATCTCTGCTCCCACGGCGTCGGTCGGGCCCTCCACGAATATCCGGAGGAAATCGCGACCTGGCCGAACCGGAAAGAGCGCCGCCATCTGATGGAAGGGCAGGTGCTGACCGTGGAACCGTTCCTCTCTCTCGGAGCGCAGTGGGCCGTCGAGGGCGATGACGGCTGGACCCTCTATGGTGATCCCGCAGGGCCTGTCGTCCAGTACGAGCACACGGTTGTGGCCAGCCGAAACGGACCTATCGTCCTGACCCAGGCAGGCTGACGGGCCTCCACGCGCTTTCGCTTTCGGGATACGGGCTTCTGAGTTGTCATCCATAGGTTGAATGTGATCTGAATTACATCTTTCCGTGTATTGTGATGCTTTACTCCAGCATTCCAGTTTCGCATCGGTTACACGTGAGGATTTCATGGCCAACACGGTCCACAACAAAAACAGTTCGCTGATGGCTGAATACCGGGCTCTGCTCGTCTCGTGCCATGTCCAGAAAATCCAATTCCGCTTCGGCGCAATTCAGTTGCTGCCGATTGATTTTCGCCAATTGGCGGTGAAACTGACAGATGATGAGAGCTGCGTGGCTATCAAGATTGACCGGGAAAGCCTGGAGCAGGAGGGTTCCCTGGCGTCTTACGAGACGATCTTCAATACCTTCACGTTCCGTAGCGAGCTGGTCCTGCGGGAGCCTGCCGGTCGTGGCGAGGCGGTGCACGAAGCCGTTCATGCAATTTTCGATATCCGAGATACGATGCGCATGGATCTGGCCTCAGAATGCGTGTGCTTTCTAGCCGGGGCAATGTATCACGTCATTACGGGAACTGAGGCGTCCTTCCTCAAGAACCACAACGAGAAAATCCTTGATATTGCCGCAGACGTCTACAAGCGGGGTCAGAAGCGCTTTCCCGAGGTCACACTTTCGGAACGGATTGAAATCCGCAAGATTCTGCGAAAGAACTATTCCTACAAGCGCGGTCTAAGTCGGGGTTCTGGCGGACTGAGCAGCCCCTATATGTGATCCGGGAGCATTGGGCTGTCGAGGGCTATGACGGCTGGACGCTCTACGGTGATCCCGCAGGGCCTGTTATCCAGTAAGAGCACACGGTTGTGGCCAGCCGGAACGGGCCTATCGTGCTGACGCAGGCAGGCTGACGGGCCGCCGGTCAGTTTGCCGTGGCAATCCGTTTGCCGGTGCGCGCCGTGATTGGCTGAGCGCAACCTCTGATGGCTTCATGTCCGGTGCGGAAACCTTGGGTTCGCTTTTGCGTCAGACCGTCACCGCCGCTGGAGTTTTGCCAGCTTTCGGTTGAGAGTGACGGGATTGTCGTCTTCTGGGTGTGCTCCCCAAAACGGCCCGAATCGGGTGCGAACAAGCTTATCAACCGCGCAATCGGTGGCGAAAGCAGATGGCTTGCCAGGCGGTTCGGGAGCCGCCGGATACAGGGATTTGGACGGGAAGGGTGTGCATGTCCGGAAATTCGACGAAGCTGCGTATCGGCGTGCTTTACGGCGGTCGTTCGGAAGAGCACGACGTCTCGATAATGTCGGCGACCAATGTCATGTCTGCGCTGGACCCGGACAAATATGAGGCGGTGCCCATTTTCGTCACGCGTGATGGAAAATGGATCTTGAGTTCCTTCGAGGACGGCCGCTTCGTCACCCCGACGCCAGCGACGCAGATCTGCCTTCTGGCCGGCGGCGGCGGTCATGCCATGGCGCTTCCGGCAACGGACGACCCTTACGAATTTGCGAAGATCGACATTCTGTTTCCAGTGCTGCATGGCCTTCACGGGGAAGATGGCGCGGCACAGGGACTTGCGGAAGTCGCATGTGTGCCGTTCGCTGGCTGCGGAATTGCAGGCTCGGCCAACGCGCTCGACAAGGATCTGGCCAAAAGGCTGTTTCTGCAGGCCGGCCTGCCGACGGCGAAGTCTCTGACCATCTTCAGCGACGCTGCCCCGTCCTTTGCCGAACTGGAGGAGGCGCTCGGTCTGCCCGCCTTCATCAAGCCTGCCCGTCAGGGCTCGTCGGTCGGTGTCAGCAAGGTGTCCAGTCAGGCGGACTATGAAGCTGCTCTACAGGAAGGCTTTCGCCACGACAGCAAATTGCTGGCGGAGGAATTCATCGATGGACGGGAAATCGAATGCGGTGTGCTGGAGGAGGAGACCGGCGCTTTGTTCGTGTCCCGGACTGGAGAGATCGCACCCTCCGAGCTGCATGGCTTCTACAGTTACGATGCCAAATATGTTGATGCCGACGGCGCCGTGCTGAAGGTGCCCTCCGAACTGCCCGCCGAGATCGAAGACAGGATCCGGGATCTGGCATTGCGCGCCTTCCGCGCGCTCGGCTGTGACGGTATGGCGCGTGTCGATTTCTTCCTGACCGCAGACGGCCGCATCCTGATCAACGAGCTCAACACCATTCCCGGCTTTACCGACATCAGCATGTATTCAAAGGTCATGGCTGTCAGCGGGATCAGCTACCCGGAGGTGATCGATCGCCTTGTGCTGCATGGTCTCGCGCGGGCGGGCAGGGACATCTGAACAGCCTCGATACGCCCGCGTCGCCGGGAGCCATTCGCTTCGGATCCACCGGCGAACCTGTCTGGTTTCGTCGGCGTACTCTGCGCAGGCCGCAAAGCAGGATCCGGAATTACGATCAATGATCCGGCTGCCGCCCGATTACGCAGGCAGCATCACGATCGTCGACTTCCCGCCCTTGTTGCGCAGGGCGTGGACATCGGCCAGCTCCGGATCTTCCCGCCATGCCTTCGCCGCATCCGCGGAGGGAAACGCAAGCAGGGCGACGACAGACAGCGTGTCGCCGGAGGCTTCCAGCACCATCGGTTCCGGATCGGCCCCGACGAGGCTTCCACAGTGCTTGGAAAGAGCGTCAGAAGCTTTCTCGCGATAGGCGCCAGGTGCGTCCTTGTCCGTAACGGTAGTGAATGCAAGTACTTGAACGGTCATCGGATTCTCTAGAGAACCTCTTCGGCCGCCTCGCCACTGGACAGAACCGAGCCGCTACTTCGATATCTGGATCCTGACCCATCCCGATCTGAAGAACGTTGCGCGCATCCGTGCGTTTCTCGGTTTTGCCGCCGACGCGTTTCGGGAAAAGAGCAGCTTATACCTTGGGATTTGACGGCTGGCGAAACCCGCCTCAGACCCACCGGCGTACGTGGCTGGTGTAGTCGGCATACTCCGCGCCGAAGATCAGGCGCAGGCTGTCCTCCTCCGGCTTGATCTGGAACTCGGTCATGTACCAGACGAAGGCGGGCAGGATGACGAGGGCCGAAAGCGTGCCAAGAAAGAGCGCAATGGCGATCAGCAGGCAGAGCAGCCCCACATACATCGGATTGCGCGTATACCTGTAGACACCTGACGTCACCAGCTTCGTCGCCTCATCCGGTTTCATCGGATTGACCGTGGTCTTTGTTGCGCGGAAGGAGCGGACCGCCTGCAGGCCCGGCACCAGCCCGACCACCACGAAGACCAGGGCAAGAAAAGACTGCCCGGCAAAGGTGATCGTGAGAGATGGCAGCAAGAGGTGGAAGGCGACAAGCAACAGCGCCGCGACGGCCAGAACTGCGACGGGGGGCACTTTCAGGCGCATCACGAACGCCTGCCTTCCAGCACGATCGGCTCACCATGCGGCGTCGCTCTCGCCGCTTCGTCCCAGGCGGTTTTCAGTGCCGCCAGCTGCCCTGCTGCCGCGATGCCCTTGGTAGCCAGAAGGCCCTCGAAAGCGTCGATCCAGCGATCATAGTAGCCTGCGGTCCCTTCGCTGCCGTCACCGTCCCGGGCAAGCTCCGCTCCGAGGGCCGCCGTCCATTCACTCCAGGTGAAGACGCCGGCCTGGTGGGCCTGGACGGTCAGTGCGAAGACGCGCGCTTCCCACGGTTCGCTGAAGACGGGACCGCCATCTACGTCCAGCGGCAGGGACGGCGTCAATCCGAGTTCATTCGGCAGGGACAAGATAAGGCTCCCAGAGATCTATGCGCAGGCTGAGATGCGGGTCGCCGTCGTCGCCCCAGATATCGGTGCCCTTGAAGATGACACCATAGAGCCACTGAGGATCTTCGCCATCGCCATGGGCATTGCTGTCAGGAAAGACATGGACCCCGTGAACCTGCTCGATCGTTCCGACCGCATCGCGGGCGTAGCGCGGCAGACGGGTATGGGTTGGCGGGTGCATCCGCAGCGTCCGGATACGGTCTCCGACCTTGAAACGGGCCGGCTGCGTTTCATCCCTGGCGACCGGCGCACCCTTGGCGAGGGTCGCCGCCACCTCATCCGCCTTGAGTACGCGTTTGAGCTCTCTCGCGGGACCGAGCGACTTGCCTTCGCGCAGTTCTTCACTGGTTAAGAGACCGGCCGAAACGAGCAGCTTCTCCAGCCCCTTTGTCCAGATCTCGTAATAGCTGGAGGAAAGATACTCCGCGGGCGGCAGCGTTTCGCGGGCATGGCGGGACGTATCGAGCGTCCAGCTGCCCGTCGCGCCCATGGCGAGGGTGACAGCGAACGCGCGCTCTTCCCACCTGGCGTGAAAGTTGGGCTCGTTCTCTTCCAGTTCGATTGGGCCAAAGCCCATTTGACCGCCGAGATCCTGCGCGCCGTTCATGCTGATGCTCCGTGGCTCGGGGAGGGCGGGAGAGCCAGTCCGGTGCCTATCATGCTGTCGCGGGTCACAAGGTCGGCAAGTTCTTCCTCGGACAAGCCCTCGGTTCCGTCCGGCCGGCGCGGTATCACCAGATAGCGGACTTCGGCGGTGGAATCCCAGACGGTGATCTCCGTGTCTTCCGGCAGGCTGACGCCGAATTCGGCCAGAACGCCGCGCGGGTCGCGGACGGCACGGGAGCGGTAGGGGGCGGACTTGTACCAGACCGGAGGCAGACCGAGCACGGACCACGGGTAACAGGAGCAAAGGGTACAGACGACCATGTTATGGCGGTCAGCCGTGTTCTCTACCGCGACCATGTGTTCGCCCTGGCGGCCTGTGTATCCAAGCTCCGCAATCGCGGCGGTCGCATCCTTCAGGAGCCGCTCACGATAGTCGGGATCGGTCCAGGCTTTCGCGACGACCCTCGCGCCGTTTTTCGGCCCGACCTTCGTTTCATAGGTCTCGACAAGGTTGTCGAGCGCAGGCGGGTCGACATAGCCCTTTTCGGTCAGAAGTGTCTCGAGCGCCCGAACCCGCAGTTCGATGTCGCTCAGTTCCGAATGGTCGTGATCGTGCCCGTGATCGTTGTTGTGGGACATGGGGTTTCCTGCTGGTGACGCGCAAAGTGTAGTTCGCTGACTCTGCGTCGCCAAGAGGCTACGCCCGTCTCCGGAATCAAAATTTCAGGCATTTCGGCTTTGCGTCCCTATCTGCTCTGGGGGCAACTTGGCCAAGGCATTTTAAACGCAGGGTGAACCCCGGCAAACTGGAGGGTCTGGATCGTGACGTCGGAGGACAGGGTGAAAATTGGATTGGGCGGCGGGTGCCACTGGTGCACAGAGGCCGTCTTTCAGGCTGTTGCAGGCATATCGAAGGTGGAGCAGGGGTTCATAGCCGCTGATCCGCCGGACGACGCATGGTCGGAAGCGGTGGTCGTCACGTTCGATCCGGTTGCCCTGCCGCTTGAGGTGCTGATCGAAATTCATCTGCGCACGCATTCAAGCACCTCTCACCACAAGATGCGCGGCAAGTATCGCAGCGCGATCTACGTCTACGACGCGGGAACAGGTGTGAAGGTTGGCCGAATTCTCAGGACGCTTCAGAAGGCGTTTGACGAGCCGCTGGCGACCCGCGTGCTGAGCCTTTCCCGTTTCAAGGCCTCCGACGAGCGCTTCCAGAACTACTATGCCACCGATCCCTCAAGGCCGTTCTGCAAGACCTATATCGATCCGAAGCTGACGATCCTGCGAAAGGAATATGGCCAAAGGGTTCGCGGCGACGCAGAGGCGGCGGAATAGATCGTTGCGCAGGGAGGGGGATTTGCCCGTTGCGGGCCGCAGTCTTCACGGATGTGGATGGGGAAATCCATGCCGCTCCGTCAGAGCTGCAAGAATGGCGTCCTTGTCATTGATAAGTCCGCCTTCCGAGAGCACAAGAACCGGCAGGCTCTGGTTGTCCTCGCCCAGAAGCTCCACAAGCTCGCGGCGGGGCCTCGCCCAGGCAATGCGACGGACGTCCAGCCGTGCTGCCAGATCCGGAAAGGACGCCAGAATGCCTTCCATCAGCGCACAGTGCCAGCAATAGAAGGTCTTTCCCGGATAGGCCGGATCCTCGAACCCCGGTTCGAGCAGATAAAGCCGGTCGTGCAACTCCAGTTCCCCCATGCGCGGCAAGGTCAGGCTTCCGTGCGTGAAAACAGCCCCTTCACGTCAGGCCAGTCCGCACCCTCGTGATGCGCGGCGATCGCCAGGAACTCTTCCAGAAACTCGAAACAGCCCTCGTCGTGGGCAAGGTGATGGGTCAGCAGGCCCAGAGGCTCGCAGCCGGTGTTCCGGCGTCGCGTGAGCTGCAGGTCGAAGCGGGCGCGGGCGCTTTCCCAGCCAATGAAACGGACCTGTTTCTTCCACTTGATGATGTCGACATGCGACTGGACCTGATGCGCCCGCGGGAAATTGTGCCAGGTGAAGCTCGAAAGCCCCGGCAGACCCATCTTCGGCAGCCTGCGCGATATTTCCGGGGCGATCCGGTTCCAGGGCGGTACCATCGCGGCGACGAACTTGTCGACGAAGAGGGTGGACAAGCGTTCTCGGCCCTCCACAAGCTGGGCCATCAATTCGTCCGGATCCCGGCGCGTGCCGAGTTCGGCGGCCTTTTCGCCGAGATCCTTGCGCTGAAAATTTTGGTGCTGCCAGCCGTGTTGCAGAACGACCGCGTGCGGCTCGCCGCGCAGACGTTCCGCCAGGGCCTCGGTGGCGTCCTTCGGAATGACGGCGAGGGCGACATCGACGTCGTGCCTGTTGGCGAGATCGAGCATCCGGTCGAGCGACTGTGTCGGCTCGACCGCGTCGTCATCACGCCACCAGAAGTGGACCTTGCGTCCGCGCTCGGCGAACCAGTCCAGATGCTCCGTCAGCTCAGTCTTGAACCTCTGAAGGTCTGATGTCATCCGGATTGCTCCTTCAAGTCGGAAATCAGAATGTCGGCGCTCCTGTCGGCACCGCCTACCATCACGTGATGTGAGCTTCGGGAAAGCTCAAGCGCCCTGTCGGCGGCCAGCGCGAGCCGTTCCGGCGTAAGTCCGGTCTCCGGCACCACAATGGCCCGCCCGTGCCTTTCCAGTGCTTCGGCCCGCTGCGTCTGCTCCGTTTCATTCACCTGGGCAAAGGGAACGAACACGGCCGGAACACCCGCGGTCAGAATGTCGAGGACGGTGTTGTAGCCGGCCTGACTGATGGAAAGGCGGGCGCGTTTCAGGAGATCGGCAAAGTCCCGGCGAGCGCGCTCGACCACGACACCTTCGCTCGCGCGAGACCGGTAGGCCTGAAACCGGTCCTCGGCAACATCGTGTCCGATGAGGATCCGCCACGGCATCTTGCTCGTGAGGGCTGAATGTCCGAGGGCCGTCAGTGCCGCTTCCAGGAGGCTTTCCGCCACCGCGCCGCCGCCGCAGGAAACGATGACTTCGTCCGTGCCATCGCCGTTTGCGTCCCGCGATTGCCCTTCGGACGGAGCCCGCGCCGCGCCATCGACATAGCCGGTATAGCGGACGAGATGGTCGATCCGGTCTGCGAAGGGAAAGCTGTCCTTAAGCTGGACGAAATCCGGGTCGGAGTGAACCAGGATCCGTCCATAATACTTCAAGGCCTGCTCGGCCATCCACTCCTCTTTCCAGAGCTCTTTCTTGCGCACCAGAATGTCGCGGATCGAGGTGGCGATGAGGGGTGGGCGCGGGCTTTTGAGTGCGGCCTGCAGCATCGGCGTCAGTTCGAAATCGAGCTGGCGGCGGCCGAACGGATAGGTCTCCGTCAGCAGAAGATCATATGACCTGGCCCTGAAAGCTTGAATCGATGCTTTAACGCGCTCGTTTTTCCAAGCGTCGTCAATGTCTTGACCATCAAGAGCCACAAGGCGCTTGAAGGTGGCGTCAGGGCTTTTGCAGGCTGGCAGTTCGATGACGTGCAGCGGGCCGGTCTCGAGCGTCGGCGGAATGCTGTTGCCGCTGGCAAGTGTTACCTCGACACCGCGCGCGGCCAGCGCCTTGCCGATCGCAGCCGCTCGGACCACATGGCCGGTGCCAAGAAGATGCTGAACGTGGATGAAGGCTCTGAGGGTCATGCGGTGTCGGCGTCTTGCCGTGCAGCATGATTGCGGACGGCCTTTTTGATGAATGCATCGAGACGGGCGGCGCCTCCGGCCAGACTGTGGTGCTCGGCAATGTGCCCGCGCGCGGCATGGCCGAGGCGGTCGGCCATTGCAGGCTCTTCCAGAACGCGCTTCATGTTTGCGGCGAAAGCGTCTGCATCGCCTTCCGGCGACAGCAGGCCGGTGACACCGTTTTCCACGATATCCGGGACGCCGAAGGTGTCGCCGGCAATGACACCGACCCCGGCCGCCTGCGCTTCCAGAAAGACGAAGCCAAAGGCTTCCCTGAGGGCCGGCCAGACGACAAGGTCGTGCCGGGCGTAAACGGGTGGCAAATGGTCGGGCGCAACGGCGCCGAGCCAGTCAACGCGCTCCGGCGGGAAAAGGGCGAGCACATGGTCGCGATTGGGGCCGTCGCCGACGATGGTCAGACGCCAGGCATCGTTTTGAAGCTGCGCGAGGGCCTGGGCCAGCAGCTCGTAGGATCGGGTCTTCACGTCGTCACGGAACATGCCGACCGCGAGCAGCTTCAGAGGAAGGGCTGTCAGAGGTTTCGGCACGTCGGATGCCGATTGGAAGGGGGCCTCATCAAGGAAGGGCAGCAGGACCTGCAGCTTCTCCGGCGAAACCACGGCCCGAAGACATTCCGCGTCGGCATTCTGGATCGCGGCAACAGCGTCCGCGCGCAAGAGCGCTTCATCGGCAGCCGCGAACCCCAGGGACCAGTCGCCGGTCTGCCGCTTGGGTGCCCGGCTCGCCTCAACGACCGCATAGGGAAGGCCGAAGCGGTCGGCGAGCGCGGGGCCGATCCAGTCCGGTGCCTTGTGGTAGAGGTGATAGGTCAGAAACAGATCGGGCCGGTTTCCGCGGTCCGTCCAGTCACGCTCTATCTTGTCGGCTTCCGCCAGGGCGCGGCGACGGATCCCGGCTTGCTGCGCCTCGCCGCCATCCCTGCACCATGAACGGAAGGTGGTGGCGACCTCGACCTCGTGGCCGGCATGCTCCAGCGCACGCACGATGAGCCGGCCCATCGTCCGGTCGCCGGACGGCAGGGGGTGGTCCAGCGGTTTCATGGGCGCTGTGAAGGCGATTTTCATGATCGGTCCTGACTCTGAATTCAGAGTACCTTACGAAATTTGTCTGCCAGACGGTCAAGTCCGGGTGCGGTCGAAAACTCGGACCGCACACGCTTCGAAGCGGCAAGTCCGAGGGCGTGTCGGTGGTCCGGGTCACGGATGAGAGAGGCCATTGCCCTGGACAGCGCGTTGGCGTCTGCGGGCGAAACGAGAACCCCCGTCTCGCCATCGATGATCAGTTCCGGAATGGCGGAGACCTTGGTCGAGAGGCAGCAAAGGCCCATCGACTGAGCTTCCATCAGAACGTTCGGCAAACCGTCACGGTCGCCCGTTTTCGCAAGCTTCGAAGGCAGAATGAAGAGATCCGCCTCGCTAAGGCTCGCTATCACCTCTTCACGCGGCTGCGCGCCGCGCCAGGTGATTCTGTCGCCAAGCCCCAGCCGGTCGGCCTCCGCCTTCAGAACGCTGTCGAGTTCGCCGCCACCGACATGGGTGAAATGCCAGTTGAGCTCGTCGGGTAGCTGCGACAGGGCGGCAAGCAGATCGTCATACCCCTTCTTCTCGACCGCTCGCCCCACCGAGGCGAGCCGGACGGGCTCGCCGCTGCCATCTCTTGGCGAGGGTTTTTCCGGCGGCATTGGAAAGCCGGAAAAGTCGAGCCCGTGATAGAGAAGTTCGAGCTTTTCGGGCTCGTCCGCGAGACCTTTCAGGAACTCCGCATTGACGGCGGTGCAGGTAACGCCCCATGCGGCATCGTTGATCTTTGTCCTGAGGTCCCATTCCGGGCTCGTCCAGATATCCTTCGCATGAGCCGAGAAGGACCATCCGCGGCCGGAAAGATGCGCGGCATACCGCGCGGCCGAACATGGCGTGTGCAGATAGTGCGTGTAGATCCAGGAAACGTCGTCCGGCAGCTCATGCGCGAAGACACAGCCCTGCGCCCACCGGCGCTGCCGATCGGCGGTGGGCTGATGGCTGAAATCCGCGTCGAACAGGGCCTTTGCCGCCTCGTAGGTCGGCTGCTTCCTGGCCCAGCGAGCAGCCCTTGCGACCTTAGCCGGGTCGTCCTTCACGTACTCCGGCAGATAAAGCACGTCCGCGGAAATCTGTCGGTGAATCTCGTGAATGAACGGATCGTAGGGCTTGCGCAGTGCAACGATCAGGATTTCGATCCCGCGCCGTTCCAGTCCGAGCATTTCCTGCGCGATGAACGTCTCTGAAAGGCGCGGATAGCCTTTCACGACGACGGCGATTCGGGACATCGGTATTCCTTGAAATCGGTAGGATCGGCGAAGTCGGTCTGGCCGGGACTAGAAGTTCACCAGTTTGCGCTGCGGATCGGTGCGCTTTTCATCGAAGATTTCTCCAACGCGCGTGCTGATCAGGTCGAGACCGCCCAGCAGATTGTCAACGCCGGCGGAGGAGGGGGGCGCCAGTTCCGGCAGTTCGGCGAGTGCGTCGGACATGATCTCCGGATTGGGGTAGTGATCAATCGGCAGAACCTTCAGGAGACCGCTCCGCTCGGCGCGCTCGGCGCGGATCGCCTGCTCGCGGCGCGGCACAACGCGCGGCACCATCAAGGTGGGTTTGTCGAAGGACAGGATCTCGCAGAATGTATTGTATCCGCCCATGCCGACAATTGCCGTCGCGCTGGCAAGATAAGGCTCGATCTGGGGTGTGAACCGGATGATCTCCACGTCGCGCAGTTGCTCCGCCCGCTCGCTGAATTTCGCGGCCGCGGCCGCGGGCATGAACGGACCGAGGACGATCAGCGCCGGGAACAGGGGACGTTGGCGCATCTCGTATGCGCTCATGACCCAGTCGACCATTTCCACGCCGTCTCCGCCCCCGCCTGGCGTCACCAGAATATAGGGTTCTTCGCCGAAGGGTTCGGGCGCCGGCTGTTCCAGTGCGGCTCGCGGAAGTTCGCGGCGCAAGTAGCCCGTGTAGCGAAGCTTTTCCTGCACGCGTTCCGGCAGCGTAATCCCCTCCAGCGGCTCGCAGATGTCCTGCGGGCCATAAACCCAGATCTCGTCATACAGATCTTTCAGCGCCGGATAGACGTTCTTGCGGTCCCATTCCTCTTTCAGAACCTGGGGATCGTCCATCACGTCACGCAGGCCCAGAACCAGCTTTGTGTTGGTATCGCGCAGAGCCTCGAGTGTGCCGATCACTTCACCGCGCAAACCGAGCGGTTCCTTGTCGACGATGAAGATGTCCGGGTCGAAGACCTTGGCCGTGTGTTCGATGATGGACGAACGAATTGCGAGCGTCTGGTCAATATTGATGTGCAGCGAGAGGGGCGTGTACTCGCCATTACGCAGCTTGATAACGCCGGGAATGCGCACGAAGTCAACGCGCGAGCGAAACTCGAAACTGCCGATGATTGGAGAGCCGGACAGGATCAGCACGGACAGCGTATCGAAGTCACCGACCAGTGACTGGGCGATCGCCCTGCATCTTCTCAGATGGCCCAACCCGAAGGAATCATGGCTATAGATCAGGATCTTCGGCGTTCTGGAACTCATACTGCCCCTAAATTTGTAATACTAGCCAAAGACCCTTATGTCTCAAGCTGTAGGTTCTTGTCACCTCCCGAATTGAGGGGAGAACGGTTGTCAAGAGACGTGAGTCACACCTCTGTTCAATGTCTTTGTGGCAAATGATAATCCTGGCTGGCGCATCGAGTTTGGATGATTAATATACCGAAACTGATCTGCTTGAACATATTTGATCTTTAGGGTGCGGGCCCACAGGTGAAGATGAATTGGCAATGTAATTGGCTGAAGCCTTCGGACGTAAGGGTGCCGGACGGGCTTGCCGCGCTCTTGGACCCGGCTGACAACCAATCCTCCTCCGGTCATTTCTACTTCCTGTATGCGACCGCGTCGTAGCTTGTCTGGATGACCTGATGGAAAAAAGCCTATTTAGCTTTATTTGGAAATACAGCTCCCGTCAGCAGTTGTTCATCCTCATGGTCACCGTCCTGACCTATCCAGTGGTCTATGTGCTGCTGGAGTTGCCCAAGCTGATCGTCAACGATGCCGTGCAGGGCGACAATTTTCCCAGAACGATCGTCGGTTTCAACTTTGATCAGGTGCCTTACCTGGTCCTTCTGTGTTTCACGTTTCTGGGTCTCGTCGTCGTTTCCAACGGGCTCAAATTCTATCTGAACGTCTACAAGGGCCGGCTGGGCGAGCGCATGCTGCGCCGTCTTCGTTTCGAACTCTTTCAGCGTGTGCTTCGGTTCCGCCTGCCGCATTTCAGGAAGGTGAGCTCCGGCGAGATCATCCCGATGATCACCTCCGAAGTGGAAGATGTCGGCGGTTACATCGGCGAGGCGTTCGCACTGCCGGCCTACCAGGGCGGCATGCTCGTGGTTCAGATCGGCTTCATCTTCATGCAGGATCCGCTGCTGGGGCTGGCCGCCATCAGCTCCTATCCGATCCAGGGCTATGTCATTCCGCTGTTGCAGCGGAAGGTTGTTCTTCTGTCCCGTCAGCGGGTGCGCAACATTCGCGTGGTCGCGGACAAGGTCGGAGAAAGCATCACCGGCGTCGCCGAAATTCACGCCAATGACGCGGCAGCCTGGCATTCGGCCGATATCTCCGACAGGCTCTATGAGAACTTCAGGATCCGGTATGACATTTTCAACCGGAAGTTCCTCATCAAGTTCCTGAACAACTTCATGAACCAGCTGACGCCGTTCTTCTTCTACCTGATCGGCGGTTACCTGGTGATTCAGGGCGATCTGAGCATCGGCGCACTGCTTGCCGTCATTGCGGCGTACAAGGACCTCGCTGGCCCGTGGAAGGAGCTTTTGTCCTTCTACCAGATGACTGCAGATGTCAGCGTGAAGTACCAGACGGTGGTCGAGAACTTCGATCCGCTGGATATCTACGATACCAGCCGCCTGACCTCCGACGACATCGTGAAACTCGGCGGCGACCTCACGTTCGACAATGTCGCCTTCTCCGGGGGAGCCGCGGGGCAGGAAGTCCTCGACATTTCGCTCAACGTCCCGGAAGGCAGGGCCTGTGCCGTTGTCGGACCGGACGGATCCGGTCGTTCCGAAGTGCTGCAACTGGCGGCCGGGCTCGTGTCGCCCGCGACCGGCAAGATCTGCATCGGCGAGCACGACCTCGACAAGCTTACCGATTCGACACTCGGCCGGGAGATTGCCTATGTCGGCGGAGCGGTCCACGTCTGGACCGGGACGATCCGGGACAACCTCTATTACGGCTTGCGGCACCGCCCGCTCGTTGCGCCGGAACGCGAAGGCGAGGATCTGAAGAACTACAAGAGGCGCGTTTCCGAGGCCAAGGAAACCCGAAATCCCATCTATGATCGGGCAGCTGTGTGGGACGACCTCGACGCGGCCGGTGTCGACAGTCAGGAAAAGCTCGACGAAAAGGCTCTGGCATTGCTGGAGGCCGTCAGCATCGACAAGGATATCTATCGCCTCGGCCTTCAGTCCCGGTTCGACCCGTCGATGAACGATGCATTTGCGGAAAAGATCCTGAACGTGCGCAAGACGCTGGCTGACCGGATCGCGGAGGAACCCGCTCTCAGTGGACTGGTCGAACTGTGGCACCCGGACCGCTTCAACGCCAGCGCCAGCTTGGCAGAGAACTTCTTCTTCGCCGTCCCGACCGATCCCGAAATCACGATGGATCAGGTCCCGGAACTGCCGACCGTCAAGACCTTCCTGTCGGATACCGGCTTCGACAAGAAGCTGCAGCAGATCGGCCTGAAGATCGCCGAAACGATGCTGGAACTGTTTTCCAACGTCTCCGGCGACAGCGGCCTGTTGGGGTCCTATTCGCTGATCACGCCGGAGGAGCTTCCCGAATTCGAGAGGATTGTCCGGATTGCCAAATCCGATCAGCAACGGCCGGGCCTCAGCGATGCAGACCGGACACGCCTGATGGGGGTCGCCTTCAAACTCGTCCCCGCGCGCCATCGTCTCGGCGTGATGAGCGACGAACTGAAGGACGAAATCATCGCCGCCCGCAAACAGTTCCTCGAGGAGGTGGTGAGCGACGACGAAGGGTTTGTCGCCTTTGATCCGGATGTCTACCTGCCGCCGTTGACGATCGAGGACAACCTACTGTTCGGCCGCGCAAGGGTCGACCGGCGCGACGCGCGCAGGCGCATCGACGACGTCATCCGGACGGTGGTCGAGGAGACCGGTCTGCGGCACCCGATCATCTATGCCGGCTTTGGCTATCATGTCGGCGTATCGGGGTCGAAACTGTCAGCCGGCCAGCGTCGCAAGATCGCGTTGGTGCGCGGACTCCTGAAAAACGCGAAAATCACCATATTGGACGATATCGCGACCGGAATGTCAGAAGACGACAAAGCATTGCGAAAAGGTATTCGTGAAATTCTGGACGGAAAGACTTTCCTGTTCGGAACGTCCCACGTCGAGATTGCTTCAGAATTCGATGAAACGATCGTTCTAGATCAAGGACGGATTTTGGATAAAGAGTAGAGTCGAGTGTGAGTGCGGAAGATCAGCGGAATCGCGGTCCGCAGTCTTCCGGTGATTTGGAAAGAATACGGATGGCGGGAAGCCCTGGAGATCGAGATGTCGCTTGAGACGGAAGTAGAAGCCCTTCGGAAGGTGCCCCTGTTCCGAGGCATCGATGAAACCAAGCTGCGCCTGCTGGCGTTCATCAGTGACAGGACGGAGTACCCCTCGGGCGAGAGGCTTTGCTCACAAGGGGAAGAGGGCGATTGCGCCTTTATCATTCTCTCCGGTGACGCCAATGTGCTGGTGGATACACCGGATGGGGAAAAAACGGTTGCCCAGGTCTCGGAAAATTCCATCGTCGGCGAAATCGCGATCCTCTGCGACGTTCCCCGGACCGCGTCACTGGTCGCCGCAAGCGATATGGATGTTCTCACCGTTTCCAAGGATGACTTCTTGAAACTCTTGAAAGAATTTCCCGATATCTCTTTGGAGGTGATGCGCACGCTGGCCCTCCGGCTCGAGCGCACAACGCGGGATCTTGCTGATGCACGTAGGGGAGCAGCCGGAAGTTGATATGCGTTGGGAAAACGGACATTGTCGTGAGCTGCACTACCGGGCACTTTGGGGAGTAACTCGTGGCAGATGATTTTTCGCTTCGGTGCTGGGGAGTGAGGGGATCGACCCCGACACCGGGTTCGAGCACGCTCCGGTACGGCGGGGAAACCTCCTGCTTCGAAATCCGGGCCGGCGACGCGCTTGTGCTCGTCGATTGCGGTTCCGGCGCCAGAAACCTCGGTGTGGAGCTGTGCAAGGGCGGTGGACGGAATTTTGATCTGCTATTCACCCATACTCATCTCGACCACATCTGCGGACTACCCTTTTTCAAGCCGGCCTATGATCCGCGCTTCGACGTAAAAGCCTGGGCCGGGCATTTCGAGGACGAAACCAGCCTCGTTGACATCATCAGCCGCATCATGTCGCCGCCGGTGTTCCCGGTCGCAGCCAAGACGCTCAAGGCCGTCCAGTTCCGGACGTTCGCCGCTGGATGCCAGATCCCCCGTGACGACGATCTGAAGATCCACACCACCCGGCTGAACCACCCTGGCGGAGCATGCGGCTACAGGTTCGATTACAAGAACAGGTCCATCTGCATCATCACCGATCACGAGCATGGCGACCCGGCAATAGACGCCGCGCTGCCGGATTTCGTGCGCGGCAGTGACATCATGATCTACGATGCGATGTTCACGGAAGAGGAATACGAGGTCTACAAGGGCTGGGGACACTCGACTTGGCAAAAGGCGGTGCAGCTTGCGCGGGAAGGCAACGTCAAGACGCCGGTCCTTTTCCATCACGATCCGAGACGCTCAGATGACGAGCTGGACGAGATCGGCCTAGCCGCCGAACATGCCTATCCCGGGACGCTGGTCGCCAGCGAGGGTATGGTCTTGAGACCCTGAGGCCATGGCCGGAACAGCGGCGAAAAAAAACGGCGGCACAATGGCCGCCGAATAAAAACAACATTCTTAAAAAATTAATCGGCCCCCGGTGCAGGAATGCGGGAATTCCTTGATTGCACCCGGAAAAACATCCGGTCCATCGTTGAAAAATACCGATGCGACCGCGTGTTGGATACGATCAACAGTTGACTACAATGCATACACACTAATTACATGGTCCAAATGGACTATGCATGATCAAAATTGCTGGTTTCCGCGCCTTGGTCGAAAAAACGGCAACCGTCTGGTGAGCGCGCACGGAAGCGATCTATTCTCCCTTTGAAAATCCGGTGGGGCCCGAAGCCCGCACGTCAGCTGGGATCTGACCGACCCGTTGGATCGCCCGTTTCGACCTCCGTCTCTTTCACAAACGCGTGGGTCCTGTTGCGCATTGCTTCGGGAGGGGAGACACTCGGCGCGGTCTGAATTCTGGAGCATCATGAGCACATTCCGCGACAGGCTGCGTTACGTCTTCAGCGGAGGTCCCTCCGCAATGGGCGTCCCCGACAGGGTGCGTCAGGAGATTCGTGCGCGGGAAGCCTCCTCGGAACGTCTCATCGGCTGGGTTCAGCTGTCGCTGGTCCTTTTCTTCTCCCTTCTCTATGCCATCGCGCCGCGCGCGGAAGGCGCATCCGGGTTCAATTTCGTGCCGGTTGCGCTCGGGGCCTATTTCCTGTTCACGGTGCTGCGACTGGTGCTGTCCTACCGTTTCGAGTTGCCGCCCTGGTATCTCCTCGTCTCCATCTTCGTCGACATGGCGCTGCTCGTCGGGCTGATCTTCTCGTTTCACATTCAGTACAGCCAGCATCCCGCCTTCTATCTGAAGGCACCGACGCTGATGTATGTCTTCATTTTCATAGGCCTCAGGGCGCTGCGCTTTGACCCGCGCTTCGTGATGACAAGCGGCCTCGTAGCGGTAAGCGGCTGGCTCGGGCTTGTTTTCTATGCCGCCTTTTCGGACATGGGCGGCATGCGGGTGACCCGCAATTACGTCGAGTATCTGACCGGAAATTCCATTCTCATCGGAGCGGAACTCGACAAGACGATCGTCATCATCGCTGTCACGGTCATCCTCGCCGTTACTGTCTACCGCGGTCGCTCGATGCTGTTCGAGGCAACGCGGGACCATGCGGCTGCAATGGATCTGCGCCGGTTCTTTTCGCCGGAAGTCGCCGCCTCCATCACCGATGCCCCGACCGTTCTTCAGGCGGGAGAGGGGGATCAGCGGGAAGCCGCCATTCTGTTTGCCGACATTCGGTCGTTCACAGCAAGTGCCGCCTCCCTGCCGCCCGAGACGGTGCTGGCTGTCCTGGCCGAATATCAGAACATCGTTGTTGAAGCGATCGAGGCGGAAGGCGGGCGCATAGACAAGTTCCTGGGCGACGGGATTCTGGCGACATTCGGTGCGGTCCACCCGTCAGGCACCTATGCAGCCGATGCCCTGCGGACGGCGACCGGGATTGTGGAGAACATCGCGCTCCGGCAGGACCGGTTTTTGGCAGCAGGCTGGCCGGGCCCGCTGCGCATCGGAACTGCCGTGTCCGCCGGCGCCGTGACGGTTGGTGTCATCGGATCGCGGGATCGGCTGGAGTTCACCGTGATCGGTGATGCCGTCAACCGGGCAGCAAAGCTGGAAAATGCCAACAAGGTCCAAGGATCACTGGGGCTGACAGACCGGGCAACCTGGGAACTTGCGCGCACGCAAGGATATGACGGGCAGCACGAGGAGCGGCGACCGCACAGTTCGGTCGCCGGCATCGGCGAGCCGGTCGATCTAGTCGTTCTGGCGGCGGCGCCTGTCGCGCCCGCAGTGCCGCTTCCCGATCCATCCGGCACCGGAAATCCCGCTTGACCGGCGCGATATTGCCGGTCACGTTGAGAATGTCTTGACGTTCTCGTCAATGGAGGTTTCAACTTTCATTGATTTCAATGAATTAAATGAACGGGAGGTTCACTTGAAACTCGATTCTTCTCTTGCCGCTGTGGTGACCGGCGGTGCGTCGGGCCTTGGGGCTGCAACGGCGCGGATGCTGGCAGGCGAGGGGGTGAAGGTTACCCTGTTCGACCGCAATGCGGAGCAGGGGACAGAGGTCGCTTCCGAAATCGGCGGTGTGTTTGCCGAGGTGGATGTCACCGACCAGACAAGCGTCGAGGCTGGTTTCGAAAAGGCCCGCGGTGCCCATGGGCAGGAGCGCATTCTGGTGAACTGCGCCGGGATTGCGCCGGTCGCCAAAACCACGTCGCGCGGTGAGGCGCATCCGATGGACATGTTCGAGAAGGTGATTGCGGTCAACCTGATCGGCTCTTTCCGTTGCATCTCGATCGCCGCCACAGGCATGGCGACACTGCCGGCGGTCACGGATGACGGCGGCCGCGGCGTTATTGTCTCGACGGCGTCCGTTGCTGCGTTTGACGGTCAGATTGGCCAGGTCGCCTATGCCGCCTCGAAGGCGGGCGTCGCGGGCATGACGCTGCCTGTCGCCAGGGACCTTGCAAAGTCTGGCATTCGCGTCATGACGATCGCTCCCGGCATCTTCGAGACCCCGATGCTGCTGGGGCTTTCGCAGGATGTGCAGGACTCTCTCGGCGAGCAGGTTCCCTTTCCCTCGCGGCTCGGCAAGGCGGAAGAATACGCCAGGCTGGTCAGGTCCATCTGCGAGAACGACATGCTGAACGGCGAGACCATCCGGCTCGACGGGGCCATCCGCATGGCTCCCAAATAAGGGGCGAGAGTGCGGAGCCTCCGTGCGCTCATCTTGTCGCCCTTGCCGAAGGAATGACCTCCAGCCCTTCCTGGCCTTGCCGATCGTCTTGTTTTCGTATGAAGACAAGGCGAAAGCGTTCACGTACAACCCTAGAGGCAGGTTCGCGGAAGGATGTACAGCCCGTCAAAATCATCGGGTAGCACGAAGCTGAGCGACGAAAGCGAAGCGGCTGAGTATCGGTTCTGTGCACCCGGCCCCTGAGTGAAGCTGAACGCCTTGAGCGGGACGATCCGGGTCATTTCCGTTTCAAATTCGAATAAAAGCGGGCCGATGGCCGTGTCGGAGCCGCCGGAAGGCTTCTCCGTGAGCAGGCGGACTGGAATTTCCGTATCCCCGAGGAGGAGGACGTTCTTGAAGAGATTCCAGCTCTCCACATCGTTCCACGTGGGAGAGACATACCAGTCTGCCTCCACGAGCATGCGGATCTTCCCGGCTTTGCAGAACAATTCTGCCTTGTAAGCTCCGTCGGCTTTCTGAAAGCGAACGTCGACGATGGCCACGCCATTCTGGTTCGCGGCGACTTCGGCGACATATCTGCCGTTGTTCACGATGTTCGTCTCGAAAAGCTCCTCTGCCGTCAGAACGTGGGTATCCGGCGACGAGGTCGCTGCCATGATGGAGAGGAATTGCGAACCGATACCCATGTCATTCAGGTAGCTCAGGATCTGCACCATGATTTCCGGATCCGATGCGCCATCCGAGGCGGCACCCATGCCGGCTTCCTGGGAAAACAGCTGTCCAACGCCAATCGTGCCGATGGAGCCGAAGCCGAAGGAAACGGGCTCGCTGATTGTTTCTTCCGCAAGCCGAAGGTTTCCGCCTGCGAACGCGATTGCGCAGGCGGAGAGGCAAGCCGGTCGCGTTTCGTCGCTCGAGACGGGTGGCTCGATCACGAACTGATCGAACTTGGGGTTCGTGGAAGATCGTTCGTCGCCGACGGTCTGGGAAACCGCGGTGTTGAAACCGTTGGACCGGATGAGCCTTCCCAGTTCCATCGCTTCGTTCACGTCGCCTCCGACGGAATTCAGGTGAAGGAAAAGTCCGAAGTTCGCTGTCTCCGTGCGTTCGACGAAGTTGGCAAATCTCTGCGCGGTGCCGGGAACGATCCCCCCCTCGGCGGCAATCCATGTGCAGGAACTGCAATTGCCACCTGTACTGGCCATGCGGAATTGCATCGGCGCATCAGCCGAAGGCTCGAAATGGCTGCTAGCGGTCTGCTCTTCTGACATCGCCGGGGCAGACAAGACAAGAAGGCCTGCCAGCATAGAGAATGCGAAGAACCAAGAGCTGCAGTTATTTCTGGCAGGTGCTGGAACCCGTTTTGGTGAAAGCTCCAGTGCCATCCGCGACACAGTTTGGCCGGAGCGAGGGGCGTCGATCATCTAAACATCCGAATTTTGTTGTTGCAGACCATATGGCCTCTCTTTGGTTGTCGTCGCAAGCCGATTGAGAAGGCGGGGTGCACGCCTATCTGCGACAGCGGCATGCCGAACCGAAGAGAGGTGCCGCCGTTCTGTGGTTGCTTCGTAAACGCCGGGACTTTTTGATTGATAAGCGGCCGCACGGACAAACGGAGAGGAAGCAGGCGCAAGCCTGGAGCAAGGTCGCGGTGCGATTGATCGTCAGATTTGCTTACGTTGGACGACGGTAAGTAAATTCATCGACTGGGGATCAGCTCAAATCGGTTGCAATCTCGCGCCAAACGGGCAAGTTCCGAGTAGAGCAGTGTTGAGTTGCTCGGATTCGCGAAAACGTTAATTCTTCAAGGGTATCTGGAATGGCTGAGCAGGCACACGAGGTTGCCCCCCATCATCTGCCGTTTTTTCTGCCTTCGGCAGATGGCAGCGATCCGCTGATGACATTCGCTCTCGTGGCTCTGATCATCGGTGGCATTCTTCTGGGGACTTTATATCTCCACCTGCATTCGCTTCCGGAGCGGCTGGCGCACAAGCACGGGCGCATCCAGTTCGAGCTGGTCGCGATCCTGGGCCTTCTCGCGCTGTTCACGCACAACACGGTTTTCTGGGTGGCGGCCCTGCTTCTGGCTTTCATCCAGCTTCCGGATTTCATGAGCCCCTTGAATGCCCTTGCCTCGGCAGCCGGCCGCGTCGCCGACAAGATCAGTCCCGAGCCACCAAGGGTTCCGGAGACGGAGTTTGCCGAGGAGTTCGAAGTCCCTTCCGTTGAGGAAGCGCGTCCGGCCGTCCGCGAGACCAGGGCTGTGGACCAGACGCCGCCGACAACCACATCCGACCACACAGAGCAGGGGAAGGGCAGCTGAATGTTGGAACTTGTTTTCTGTTCAATTCTGACGATCCTGCCGGACTACCTGTTCCGCAGGTATGTGCAGGACAAGCGCATCGGCCGCGAGATCACGCTTTACTCTGTCTGGTACGAGCTGCGCTATGGCATCGTGACATGCCTGATCCTGACGGTCTCGCTGGTCACGCTGATCTTCTACTACCATCCGACTGCCTCCAGCGCCGTGTCCACTTTCCGTACGATCCCGATCCTGCCGGAAAGCTCCGGGCGCGTGGAGGAAGTCTACGTGCCGGTGCAGCTCGAGACGGAGGTCAAGGCCGGAGATCCGATCTTCCGGCTGGACAGCAGCCGACAGGAGGCCAACGTCGACACCGCGCGCAATCAGGTGACGGAAGTCGAGAGCGAGCTGGCTCTGGCGCAATCGGAACTCGCCGTTGCTACCGCACAGGTGGATCAGGCTCGCGCCGCTCTGAAACAGGCTCAGGATGAACTCGATACGCGTACCGAACTGATGGGGCGCAATGCCAATGTGGTCAGTCAGCGGGATGTCGAAAAGCTAGAAAATGCCGTGGCAGCGCGGCAAGGTGCCCTGCGTGCGGCCGAGTCCAACCAGGAACTGATCGAGAGCAAGATCTCCATCTCTCTTCCCGCCCGACTTGAAAGTGCAAGAGCGCGGCTTCGGGAGGCGGAAGTCGAACTGGAAAAGATGACCGTCCATGCCGGCGTCGACGGCACTATTGCCCAATTCGTGCTTCGTCCGGGCGATATCGTCAACCAGATGCTGCGGCCGGCGGGTATCCTGATTCCCAGGGATGCGCAGAGGCAGCGCATCATCGCCGGCTTCGACCAGATCGAGGCGCAGGTCCTGCACACGGGCATGGTCGCAGAGGCCTTTTGCGGCGCTGATCCCTTCAAGATCATTCCGCTGGTGATCACGGAGGTGCAGACTCAGATTGCCTCCGGGCAGCTCAATGCGAGCGGCCAGCTCGTGGATACGACCCAGGCGGCGAGGCCGGCAACGATCACGACGATCATGGAGCCGCTTTATCCGGATGGGCTGGAAACCTTGCCTCCCGGCGCAAATTGCATCGTGAATGCCTATACGAGCAATCACGACAAACTCGACGAGAGCGGGATCGGTACGGCGGAATTCCTGTACCTGCATATGGTCGATGCGGTCGGGACGGTGCACGCCTTGCTGCTGCGCGTTCAGGCGCTGCTGTACCCGATCCAGACCCTGGTCCTGTCGGGCCACTGACCGGGCGACGGATGGTGTGCGAGGGGCGGCGGCTGACCGCCGCCCCGGCGCCCGGTGTCACGCGGTATAGCTGACAATCTCGAATTCGATCCCGTCGTCATCGTGAAAATAAAAGCGCTGGCCGGGCTCGTAGTCAGCGTGATTTTTCGTGACGTAGCCGCCTGCCTTGATCCGGTCTTCGGCAGCGTCGAGATCGTCGACGACGACCGCCACGTGATTGAGCCCGCCGCGGGTGTGATGACTGACCGCATCCAGGGTATTGAGCGGGGTCGCAGGACAGTAGGCGGCGACGTAGCTCGTCTGGTTTCCGATATGATAGGTCGTGCCGCCACCAAGGCTTGGCCCTTTCCAGCGAACCTCCCAGCCGAACCAGTCCTTGAGCCGCCTTGCGGTCGCTTCAGGGTCGCTGACGGTTACGTTCACATGTTCCAGAAATGCTGTGCTCATGAGGGTGTCCTTTCATGGTTTGACTCCACAGGACACTGGAGATAGGACCTCAAGTAAGGTTGAGGTCAAGAGGCTTGGAGACGTTTTTTGCAATGCCCGTGAGCAACAACGCGCTGCTGACAATCGGGGAGTTGGCGGATCGGACCGGCCTTTCGGTTTCCGCCATCCGCTTCTATGAGGAAAAGGGTCTTGTGCATCCGATGCGCAATACAGCCGGTCAGCGCCGATTTCTGAGAGCGGATATCCGACGCCTTTCCTTCGCCCTCGTTGCGCAGGAGTTCGGATTTTCGATTGCCGAAATTGCAGCACAGCTTCGAAAGCTTCCCGAGAACCGGGCGCCCAGCAAGGCGGACTGGACCCGGATAGGCAAGGAATTCAGGGTTCATCTCGATCAGAGGATCGAGCGCATGACCGCGCTGCGCGAGAAGCTGGACGGTTGCATCGGGTGTGGCTGTCTCTCGCTGCAATCCTGCCAGCTCTACAATGCCGGCGACGCGGCGGCTCGGCATGGGCGCGGGCCACGTTACATCCTGGGCGACGCGCCCGATGAGGATATCTGATCGACGGTGCCACCGGGTTCCGAGGGTGGCCGAACGCCCGGCCGGTTGGTCGGACGTCCGGCACGCCAGCGCTCAGCGATTGTCCAGTTGAGCCCGCACCCGCCGTAACCCGAGCTGGGTAATGCGATAGGGGCCGCTATTTCTGGAGGCAATCAGCCTCTTGTACTTGAGCTTCCGGAACAGGTGAGGTGAACAACCTCCCCAGTACCATCCGTCACGCGTCACTGTTTCATACTTGATGATACGGCCTTCATCGTCCTTTTCCAGAAGGATGAAGCCGCCTTGAGCCAGCAGGTGAAGCACCCGCTGCTCGGCTTTTGAAATGTCCATTGAGTCTGAGAAGCCCGAATTGGATGCACGGCTTCGGTCGCCGCAGCAAACGCATGCAGCGCCTTGTTTCAATCACCCCAACCAACCTTGGTCAGGGTTCACCGGGTCTCTTGAGTTCCGCGCATAAAGCCTCTTGGTCAGACAGACGCGCTATAGCATGGCCGGCATATCGTGACAAATGGCTCGAAAAGGCGGTGTCGGGCGGGCCGGATCGGCAAACGTCAGAGGCCGCCCGATGGACGGTGGGCGAGGTCAAACCCGTGTCGGGGAAGAAAGGCGGGGAGTGGGGCCGGTCAGCTGTGTTCTGCTGGCCAGAAACCGCTTTCCGGATTGCGGGAGACTGCAACCGCATGCACGTCTTTCGAGCCGCAGCTGCTGCAGGTCAGGCTGTCGCCAAGTGCAGACACTTTCTGCGTGCCGTCAAACCGTGAAGAGTTCATGTATCGAAAGCGTCCGCAATAATCACACTGTATTGCGAGACGTCGGTCAGTCTCGAACAGATTGTCTACCGTGGGATCGTCGAAAGAGATTGGTGAAATCAATGACATAATGAAATTTCTTATCGCAAGGAAATGGTCGTCCACAAGGGGCGCTAATATTAAAAATTGACGAAATTCAGTCTACCATAAAAAGAGCGAAAGCAAAGCTCTAAATAAAAACATGAATACCCGTTCATGTTATCGAGTAATCTTACCGAATCCATGGGTTGTGTGCGCTGTTTGCTGCTTTTGAAATGCTGTTTCACTTGCCTATGCGGCGATCATTGACGCTGATGTACGCGCCAGATGAACCATTGCACTGAAAACGCAACGGCAATTCCCATGGTCACAGTCCAGCCGTCAGGTCCGCGCGAAGCCGTGAGGCACCGGATGATCTGGGTTTTGAAACGGGGAGATGGGCATACCTGGTTTTCCCCAATGACCGCCTGAGGTCAGGCCGTTGTCTGACATGTTTCGCAGGAGGCTGAAAAGGACGAATTGAACCGGCCGAGGAATAGTCTCTTTGCGATGCCCGTGCGGGCAATCGAAGCTACTCGATTTTTAAAGTCCGGCCCTGTATGAGAGGGTCATGGCAACGCTCTCTGATACTTGGTTTCATCTGTTCGGATTATCCGGATTGCTCAATCCGTTCGCGCTGATTATCGGCGGGTATCTCGGCTGGCGTGCGGATCAGACACAGAAGCTATGGATTGCCGGATTCGCTGCGGCTGCGCTGTCGCTGATTCTCGAGGCCGCGGTCGGAATGCTGAACGTTCCGGTGCCGCTCTCCCAGGACGCAGGAGCGCTTGCAATGTTTCCATTCCGCTTTGTCTCCGGCGTGCTCGCAGCTGCTGTTGCCATGTGGGTGCGTTCGCACCGGCATCGCCATTGAGCGACGCCCCGTCGCAACCTTATCCGTCAAGCCAGCTGTTGAAGAGTTCCGCATTCGGACATTGCGCCAGGGGGCGCTCGGCGCCGTCGGGGTGGTCGTCCAGCCACTTGCGGCAATTCTCGGATTCCTGACAGCTGATACAACGAAGCGCTGCGGATCTCACCTTGTTCGCGGAATTGAAGTCGGTCGGAACCTTGCTCATGGCACCGATCGTATCAAGCATGCGGCCCATGAGTTCCGCTCGCTCGTTCAGTCGTTCCATCCAGTTCATAGATCTCTCCCTCAGGCGAAGCGCACCCTCAGACACTTCGAATGGTCTGTCCTCAGTCCGGCAGGATCGCTCACCTAAGCCGGCAGTCATCGGTAGTCTGCGGCATCCGTTTTCGTTCGGCTTTGATCAGGGTCAACATGCCTGGAAAATGGAAGCGGCGACGACAGGGCAGGAAGCTGGCGTTGCAACGGAAGGTGGCCTCCCGTTTTGCGCAAGCCTGTGCAAGCAATGAGAAACGATCCATAGTTCAGTATGGTACTTGCGGCGGACGGCGATTCCCGGTCTTGGGAAACGAACAGACAGATCCTGCCGCCGAAACAGGTTTCCGGGGCGAAGCTGCAACGGAGATGAAGTCGAACAGCCGGAGACGGTGTGATGGTCGAAACGGTAAGCGCTCAGCCGCTGCCGGCCGGAACGGGCAGCAGCTCCACCCGCCCGGTTCTTGAACCGGGTACGGAAGTGCGCGCCAGGGTCGAGGCAAATCTGCCCGGCGGTGTGGTGCGGCTCTCCAGCGGAAATTCCGAGATCGACTTGCGCGTTTCGCAACCGCTGGCCGTCGGATCAGAGGTCACGGTGACGGTCTCTGGAAGCCGTCAGCAGCCAACGATCCAGATTACCACCGGATCTCCGACCGAACAGCCAGCCAAGCCCACGCAGCCACCTGCAAGCGGCCAGACCCCGGCAAGCGTCGTCGCCGGCGGCCCGGCATCGCTGCCTCAAACAGCAGCCGGTTCCACGTCGACCACCACCTATGCCAGACCGGCACCGCTGCTGGCACATCTGGTGCAGATCGACACACCGCCGCCGTCTGGCCGGGTACAATTTCCGCAGGCCCAGCTCCCTCAGACCCAGTTGTCTCAGGCTCAGCCTCCCCAGGTTCAGAGCCCTTTGAATCAGGCTGGCCAATCCCAGGCGCCGCAAACGCCCCCCGGCCAATCGGGGCCGCTTGCGTCTCACCCTGCGGCTTCGCCGTCTCCGAACGCACAACCAGGCTCGGCACCGCAGACACCGGCAGTCGGGGCGGCGGGCGGAACCCCTCCGGGGAACCCGCAGATACCCGCCGGCGCGTCCGGCGCGCCAGGGGCCGCCCAGACAGGGGCAGGCCCAGCAAGCGGCACTGGCCAGGCCGCGAGCGCCGCCGGAGGGACCCGGCCAGCTGCACCGACCACCGGGGGCGCCTCCGCACCGGGGGCTTCACAGGCAAGCGTGTCCGGCACAGCGGCCCCTTTGCCGTCGGCCGGTGGCCAACAGCCTGTTTCAGGGGCGCCTGCCGGTGTCGCCCCGCCGGCTCAAGCGGCGAACCCGGAGGCTCCCTCGTCAATTCCGCGACCTGTCTTGCCCTCAGGACAGGTCACGCCACCTGCCACGGTCGCCGGTCAAACCCTGGCTCCGGCAAACGGATCTGCATCCGGTCAGGCAGGCACCGTATTGCAGGCATCGGCAAGCGGACCGGTGCCATCCGGAGCGACCATGCAGGCTCCGCCCTTGTCCACACCAGGAACGGGACAGCCCGTGAGCGGGCCAGGCGGCACGGTGCCCGGGCCTGCTGGCCAGGTCACTGGAACGCTGCAAGCGCCGCAATCGCAGGTGAACGCTGCTGCTATTCCAGGTGCAGCCGAGCCTGCGCAGGTGCGTCAAACGAGTGCCGGCACTGTCGGCTCGCCCCCGGCAGCTTCCGTGAGCGGCACGCGCGTTTTCGCGTCACCTCCCTACGGCACGCCCGCGGAAATGGCTGCGCCCTCGCGTCCCGAACCCACCGGCGGGCAGGGAGATACGGCAAGGCTCGCCAACGGACTTCGCACCGCACTTTCGGAACAGCAGGCAGGAATGGGCGGGCTCTTCTCGCAGATCGGAACCCTTATGGCGGCGCAGTCCTCCGGTCGGGTCTCGCTGCCCGATCCGGTGATCAAGGCCATGCAGCAGATCTTCGGCTTTCGTGTGGGCGCGGCGGGGCAGACGCCGAATGCGAAGGATCTCCAGCAGGCCGTGATGCAGTCGGGCCAGTTTCGCGAGGCAAGGCTGGCGCTACCGGGTGGTGCGCAGCCGCAGCCTGATCTGAAGTCGGCACTTCTGTCGTTTCGCTCGCTTCTGCAGTCCCTTGGCGCCGAACCGCAGGTGGCGCGCCCTGCCAGCCAGCCCCCCATTCCGGCCCGAACAGGTTCGCCGCACGCCCAGGCGCAGCAGATCGCGGGTGGACATTGGGCTGGAGCTGCCCCGCAGAACCTCCGTGCGCTCTTGCGCGAAACGGACACGGCCCTTGCCCGGCTGCGCATGACACAGCTGGTGAATTCCGGCCTCACTGCCGACGACCGGCCCCAGGCAGCCTCGCGCCCCATGGATCTTGTCTTTGAGCTGCCGCTGGCCATCGGCCAGGAGACGGCGGTCATGCAGTTCCAGATTGGCCGGGATGGTGGCGGAAAAGACAACGAGGAGGACGACGGGGCATCCTGGCGCCTACGCTTCGCCCTGGATCTGACGGCCACCGGCCCGCTGGAAGCTGCCGTCAGCTTGCGGGGCGGCGGCACGTACGCCAGCCTTTGGATCGACCGCAAGGAAACCTTCGACAGCCTGAATGCCGTGCGCGAAACGATGGAAGCTGCCTTCGCCGATGCGGGGCTTGACCTTCAGGAACTGCGCCTGATCCGCGGACTGCCGCCGAAATCCGCCGCCCGCTCCGGCGCGATGGTCGACCGCCAATCCTGAGGGGACGCACGTGAACGAAAAGACCGACAAATCGAGAAAACTGGCCGTCGCTCTCAAATACGACAATGAGAGCGCGCCGGTCGTCACCGCCAAGGGAACGGGTTCGGTCGCGGAGCAGATAGAGCAGCTTGCCCGCGAGGCGGGGGTGCCGATCGAGCAGAACCCGATGATGGCGGAGGCCTTGTCCCAGATTGAACTCGACCACGAAATCCCGGTCGAACTCTATCAGGCCGTCGCCGTGCTCATAGGCTTCATCATGCGCTCCGGTGGCGCGCCCCGGTGACATGAGGCTCTGCCGCTGCCGATCATGCCCCGAAGCCATCTTTCAGCGCTTCATGTCGATGCCCGCTCCTGTGCGAAAGGGCGGCTTGCGGGCAAGGAAACCCTTGCAGGATAGGCAATTCCCGACTAGGTCATCATTCGGTTGAAAGTTCGCGCCGAGGCAGGCGAATTCGTATCTGCCGCCACGGAGCCCGAAACAACAGGATTCTTGACGAAAATGACGATTGTCGACGTACGCACACCCGATCCGAAGAAATTCATCAAGGGAGCGACCGGCGACTGGGAAATCGTGATCGGGATGGAAGTCCACGCCCAGGTCTCTTCCGAAGCCAAGCTATTTTCCGGCGCCTCCACCGAATTTGGCAAAGACCCGAACGACAATGTCAGCCTCGTCGACGCGGCCATGCCGGGCATGCTGCCGGTGATCAACGAGGAATGCGTCCGTCAGGCGATCCGCACCGGCCTTGGCCTGAAGGCCGACATCAACCTGAAATCGGTTTTTGACCGCAAGAACTATTTCTATCCGGACCTCCCGCAGGGCTATCAGATCTCCCAGTTCAAGCAACCGATTGTCGGGGAAGGCAAGATCCTTCTCGACATGTCGGACGAACAGGTCGAGATCGGTGTTGAACGCCTGCATCTGGAGCAGGACGCAGGCAAGTCGCTGCACGACCAGCATCCGACCATGTCCTTCGTCGACCTGAACCGGTCCGGCGTCGCACTGATGGAAATCGTGTCCAAGCCCGACATTCGCTCTTCCGACGAGGCGAAGGCTTATCTCGGCAAGCTGCGCACGATCCTGCGCTACCTCGGCACCTGCGACGGCAACATGGACCAGGGCTCCATGCGTGCGGATGTCAACGTTTCCGTGCGCCGTCCGGGCGGTGAATTCGGCACTCGTTGCGAGATCAAGAACGTCAACTCCATCCGCTTCGTCGGACAGGCCATCGAGTATGAAGCCCGCCGCCAGGTTGCGATCCTGGAGGATGGAGGCGAGATCGATCAGGAAACCCGTCTGTTCGACGCGGTCAAGGGCGAGACGCGCTCGATGCGCTCCAAGGAAGAAGCACACGACTACCGCTACTTCCCGGACCCCGACCTGCTGCCGCTGGAGTTCACGCAGACCTATGTCGACGAGCTGGCGCAGGATCTTCCGGAACTGCCCGACGACAAGAAGAACCGGTTCATCAACGACTACGGTCTGACCGCCTATGACGCCGACATCCTTGTCGTTGAGCGTGCGTCGGCCGATTTCTTCGAGGAAGTGGCAAAGGGCCGCGACGCCAAGCTTGCTGCCAACTGGGTGATCAACGAGCTCTTCGGCCGTCTGAACAAGGAAGGCAAGGACCTTTCGGAAAGCCCGGTTTCCGCGGCTCAGCTCGGCGCGATCGTCGACCTGATCAAGGAAGGCGTCATTTCCGGCAAGATCGCCAAGGACCTGTTCGAGATCGTCTGGACCGAAGGCGGCGATCCCGCGAAAATCGTCGAAGATCGGGGCATGAAGCAGGTGACCGACCTTGGAGCGATCGAGGCGATCGTCGACGAGATCATCGCAGCGAACCCGGAAAAGGTCGAACAGGCCAAGGCGAAGCCGGGGCTGCTCGGGTGGTTCGTTGGCCAGGTGATGAAACAGTCCCAGGGCAAGGCTAACCCGCAGGCCGTGAGCGACATGCTGAAACAGAAGATCGGCCTGGAATAAGACCTTTTGTGATCCATCGGCAGGCGCGTTGCGCCTGCCGAGGCTTTTCGTCCGCCGAACCTCAGGTACGGTGACACACCGGTCTCGGGGCAATTTGTTCATTGCGGGCTGAAAGAAGTCGGCAGGCAAGGCGCCTGTCGCTAGGAAACCGCGCTCAAATGCGCTAAACGGCTCAGCGACGTTTCATCAGCCTTTGAGCCTCATGACTTCCGCCGGTAATCCGACTTCCGTCAGCCCCCCGTTTTATGCGACCCCGCTTGGCGTCTGGGCGATCGTCGCTGCCTGGGGGCTGTGTCATCTCCTGCTGCGCGCGCTGAACACGCCGGTTCTGGGCACCGACGACATGTTCGAAAACGTGCTCGTCCAGACCCTTGATGCGGGGTACATGCTGCGCCAGCCGCCGCTCTACGAATGGCTGCTCTGGTCGTCCCAGCAGGTTTTCGGACCGACGGTTCAGGCGGCGCTTTTCCTCAAATACGGCCTGATCTCCGTTGCAGCGGTCTTTCTGTTCCTGATTGCGCGCAAGGCGATATCCGATCCGAGACTGGCCGCGCTTTGCGCCTTTTCCTATTCACTCTTCTACCAGTTCGGCTGGAACCTGCATGAGGGCGTCACCCACACGGTGGTTCTGACGACCGCATGCGCAATGAGCGCGTATCTCTTCATCAAGGCCCTGGAGACCGGACGCCTCGGCTTCTATCTGCTGTTCGGACTGGCGGCCGGCGCCGGGCTTCTGGGCAAGCATTCCTACCCGGTTTTTGTTGTCGCCCTGCTGCTTGCGGCGCTCAGCGACACGGCATGGCGGGGCAAGCTGCGGCTCCTCGGGCTTCTACTGGTGCCATTTGCCGCCGCGCTCGTTTACAGCCCCTATGCATGGTGGATCCTGAGCGAAGGGCTGAAGCTGCTCTCGTCCGTTTCCCAGACCATGGGGGTCGCCTCCGAGACGCCCCATCTCCTGCGGGCCGGGGAGGGGCTTGGAAAACTCGCCTTTGGCCTTTTGGGCTTTTCCGTTCCCCTCGTGCCGGTGCTGCTGCTTCTCTTCTGGCCGCGATATCTCGGTCGCGGGACCCGCGAGGCACCGGTCAGTGACGTCGCGCGCCTGTGCGGGCGCACCGTCATCGCAATCATTCTTCTGACGGCGGTGATGATCATCATCACCGGGGCAACCTATGTGAAAGAGCGGCACATGCATCCGTTGATGCTTCTCTTGCCCATCTTTCTGTTTGCCGATCTGGAGCGTTTCGGCTTCAAGAGGCAATGGCGCTGGCTGGCGGTGATCGTGATTGCCTTTGCCGCCGTTGCCTTTGCAGCGCGTATTCCGCCCCTCTTCGCACCGGACCGGTTCTGGTGCGGCGGCAACTGCCGGCACATGAAGCCCTATGAAGACCTGCGAGCGCCGCTGTCACTACGCGGCGCGGATGAAGCAACGCTGATCGCTGATGATGGCTACACCGGCGGTAACCTGCGCATGCTGTTTCCCGATGCACGCGTGGCAACCAGGGCCATCCCGGCAAGAACGCCCCCGCGCGACAAATGCTTCTTCATCTGGGAAGAGGGTGGCAAGGAACCGAAGGCGCCGGCGATGGAACGCTTCGCAAGGGTGGCTTTCGGTGAAGGCGGGGCGCCGCTGACCGCGACATATCTGACCGGCTCCTGGCCACATGCGTGGAAACCGGAGGGATGGCGCACCACCTGGTGGGGCGTTGCCGAGCTTGCTCCGTCCGATGCCCGCTGCCAGTAGCCCTGCCGCCGAAAACCGGCTTGGTCCGAAGACGAAAGGCTTGATGACTTGGAAGCAACGCGACGGTCAGAAATTGAAATGACCCTTGCCAGGCCGGAACACTTGCGTGAGATCGTGGCGATCATCAATGCGGGAGCGGTCGGGATGCGCAAGGGTGCGGAGTTTGCGAACTGGGAAGACTATCGACCCGCATACGAAGCAATGCTTCAGGCGCCCGAAATGTCCATCCATGTCGCGCTTGACCAGGCAGGTGAGATCGTCGGCACCTATCAGATCCATTTCTTGAAAGGACTCGCGTTCAGGGGACGACCGCGTGTGGAGCTGGAAAGCGTGCATGTGCGCTCTGACAAGCGGGGCAGCGGCATAGGTCGGCTGATGATGGAGCACGCCGAGACACTTGCGCGCGACGCTGGTGCCTGCATGATCCAGCTGACCTCGAACCGCGAGCGGGAAGGGTCGCATCACTTTTACCGGGCATTGGGGTTCGACCAGAGCCACCTGGGCTACAAGAAGATGCTTTCCTGAAACACCGCGCTGATGCAGGCTGGGACCGCAAGTCAAGCGAGGCACTCATGACAGTACCGCAACACAAGCCGATCGAACTCTACTACTGGCCAACGCCGAACGGGTGGAAGATCTCCATTATGCTGGAGGAGCTTGGCGTTCCCTATGATCTGAAGCTGATCAATATCGGCAAGGGCGACCAGTTCGATCCACACTTCCTGTCCTTTTCGCCCAACAACCGCATGCCCGCGATCATTGATCCGGAAGGGCCGGACGGCGAGCCGATTTCCGTCTTCGAATCCGGCGCGATCCTGCAATATCTCGGACGCAAGTTCGGAAAGTTCTATCCGCAGGATGAGCGCAAGCGCGTCGAGACGGAAGAGTGGCTCATGTGGCAGATGGGCGGCTTTGGTCCGATGTTGGGCCAGAACCATCATTTCCGCGTCTACGCGCCCGAAAAGCTGCCCTACGCGATGGAACGCTATCTCAACGAGACGCACCGGCTTTACGGCGTCCTGAATCGTCGGCTGGAGGGGCAGGACTTTGTCGCCGCGGGCGAATACACCATCGCCGACATGGCCATTCTCGGCTGGGCCCAGAGCTGGGAGCGACAGGGGATGGATCTCGAAAAGGACTTCCCGAACGTGAAGGCATGGAAAGAACGGCTGGAGGCCCGCGAGGCGGTGCAGAAGGGCCTGGCACTTGCCCGCGAGGAACGCGAGAAAATGGCGCTCGACAAGGACAAGGACCAGCAAGGCGTTCTCTTCGGCCAGCGGGCGCGTTGACCGCCGACAATCGAAACACCCGGAAGAAACCGGGAAAATTCACCTGGATGATTTTGCGAGAAAGCAATCCTTGGTGAACAGTTCGTTGATTGGCTTCTTCAAATTTTCGAAAAATTGGATTGATTTGAAAGGGAAATTCTCGACGATATGATTGCCGGAACCTTAAATTCGGACTTATTTAAGGTTTTGTTCGTTTTACGTTAAACGTGTCTTTTAACGGGCTCTTTAACTGCTCCTGATGAAGTAAAACCCAAGAAACGACGGCGTAAGTTTCAACGACGCCTGCGTTTCAGGTTCAGGGATGTTCTGGTTTGTTCAGCCACGCACAAGCTGACCGGAACAAGACCAACAGAGTGGGACGGCCGTCCGGCCGGTAGGCTCTGGGAAAGTCACGCAGACACGAAAAGGGGAGCATCATGGCTCGTTTTGAAATTAACTCGGCCGACATGGCCGCCATGGGCGAGAAGCCCGTCACCGCAGATATTCTCTTCCAGATGGGCCTCGACAGCGCCAGCGGTCGCCACGGCGGTGTCGATCTCGTCACGGCGCACAAATGGTTCAACATCGCAGCCCTCAAGGGCAATCGCGACGCCGTGCAGTATCGCAAGGAACTCTCGAGCGAAATGAGTTCGGCCGAAATCGCCGAAGCACAGCGCTCCGCCCGCGAATGGCTGTCGATGCATTGAGGCCGGCCGTCGCAATCGAACGTTTTGTTACTCTCTGACGCGGCAGCTCTTGCAGCCTGCCGCGTCCACATGGTCGATTGCTATGCCAGTAATCAGTGGATCGGGGCGAGGCCAAGTTCATCCCAGAGCGAACGATCTATTTCGGCACCCATGGAATAGGCGAAGGCCGTGACCACGCCTTCACCGTCAAAACGGCATCTGTAGGCAAGTTCATACCAGACGTATTTGCTCCGCAGCGCCGCGGCCGGGGCATACAGCTCGTTATCCTTCAACGAGGTGCCACGCAGCGCTTAGGGCACGACACGAGTCGGCTGAAAACCAGCCTCCCGCTCACGCACCTGCTCCATCGCCTCGAGCGCGCAGATCTGCTCGATCCTGTCGCCATCCGCAAGCGTTGCCAGTCGCTCGCGTGCCGCCGCGGAGCGGGGATCGGCAAGTACCGACCCGCCAAGCATCCGCGTCGCCGTCTTCCAGCTTCCCGTCGCAGCTTCATCGTCCCGAACGCCCGAATTGATCGAGGCGTCTGGAATTTCCTTCTCTTCGCTGACGTCTCCCCTGCTCGCCGCAGCCCAGGCAGGATTTGCAGCCGTTGCGGGCGCGATATCTTGCGATTGAACTTCCGCGCGCTTCGGATCGTCGGGGGCGGAGACTTGCGGCAAGAAGATTTCGACTTCAACCGCTTCCGGAAGCACCTGCGGTGGCATCGGCATGCCGGTCAATTGATCCGCCAGCATCACGAACAGCATGACATGCAGAAGGAGGGCACACACCCAGGGGAATCGCTCGGCGACCAACCTGTCGACATCAAGGCCCCACGCACCGCCCAACCGTCACATCCCGACCCGTCATCACACCCACAGATTTCAACGACAACACTTTGTCCGTTTTGAGGGCAACGCGGTGAGCGGATGTGAAAGGCGGGAATGTGAGGGGGCGGCGGCCACGTCGGCAAATCGAATTCACACGCCAAGCCAGGCACGCAAGCGGGGAAAAACGCAGAACACGAAAAAAAACGCCTTGATCTGCAAGGCTTCCGCCTCTAAACGGAACGGACCGGAGAGGTGGCCGAGTGGTCGAAGGCGCTCCCCTGCTAAGGGAGTAGACGGGCAACCGTCTCGAGGGTTCGAATCCCTTCCTCTCCGCCATCATCCCATCTGCCCAGTCCAGTTATATCTTCCAGTCTCACGAGCGAATACGTGAGTTGCCGCTGTTGCATGACGCGCGCAATCTGGCCGTCTATGGCTTTTTGAGCGAAGCGTGCCAAAGCAATGACGACTAAAGGGTAGGGAGTCCCGCCTCAGGAGAGAGGCGAAACCTCTTTTTGAGTGTGCCCCATACCCGGGATCGCAGAAAGTAGCGTGCGGGTGTATTCGTCTTGCGGGTCGGAGAAAATCTGGGCCGTCGAGCCAAGCTCGACGATCTTGCCCCGTCGCATGACGGCGAGGCGGTCGCAGACCTGTGCGGCGACATGCAGGTCATGCGTGATGAACAGCATCGCAAGGTCCAGCTTTGTTTTCAGCTCGGAAAGCAACTCCAGCACATGTGCCTGGACCGTGACATCGAGAGCCGAAACCGCTTCGTCGGCGATGATGACATCCGGCTCCAGTGCAAGAGCGCGTGCAATGCCGATGCGCTGACGCTGGCCGCCGGAGAATTCATGCGGCAGACGGTCGACGGCATCCGGCGTCAGACCGACCAGATCCATCAGTTCGCGCGCCGTTGCCAGCGCCTGACGCTTCGGTAGGCCGCGCGCCATCGGACCATCGGCAATGGAAAGTCCGACGGAGCGTTTGGGGTTGAGCGAGGCGAAGGGGTCCTGAAAGATCATCTGGATCCGGCTGCGCCCCTTGCGAAGGTCAGCCCCCTTCATGTCCGAGAACGAGGCGCCGTTCAGCTCAATGGCACCGCTGTCCGGTTCCGTGATGCGGGTGACGAGCCGTGCGATGCTGGACTTGCCGGATCCGGATTCGCCCACCAGCCCCAGCGTTTCGCCCCGCGCTATTGAAAAGCTGACGTCGTCGACGGCCAGAACTTCGCGCACCTGTCCCATGAGCCCGGACCGCGACCTGTAGGTTTTCATCAGGTTGCGAACCTCAAGGGCTGGCTTCTTGAACACTGCGTCTTCGGGCGGACGCGGAGTGCCGGTCGGGACGGCTGCCAGAAGGGCCTTCGTATAAGGATCTTTCGGGGATTCCAGCACCTCGTCGACGCTGCCCTGTTCCACGACGATGCCACGCTTGAGAACGAGCACGCGGTCTGCGATATCGGCCACCACGCCGAAGTCGTGGGTGATGAACATCACCGCCGTCCCGCGCCGCTGCTGGATTTCGCGGATCAGCTTCAGCACCTGAGCCTGGGTTGTCACGTCAAGCGCGGTTGTCGGCTCATCCGCGATGATCAGTTCGGGTTCCAGCGCAAGCGCCATGGCGATCATCGCCCTTTGTCGCTGCCCGCCGGACAACTGATGAGGGTAGGCATCCAGAAGCTTTTCCGGGTCCGGCAGATGCACTTCCCTGGCAAGGTCAAGCGCGCGCCGGCGGCGTTCGGGCGGCGTCAGCAGGCCATGGGCCTCGAACACTTCCGCAATTTGCTCGCCGATCCTCATCGACGGGTTGAGCGCGGTCATGGGTTCCTGAAAGATCATCGAGATTCGGGCCCCGCGAACGGCGCGCATCTGCTCCTGGCTGGCCTTCAGGAGATCCAGATCTCCGTGCAGCGCCTGACCGCCGGCAATGCGGATCGCTTTTGGTAGCAGGCCCATGAGCGCTTGTGCGCACAGGGACTTGCCGGAACCCGATTCCCCGACGATGCAGACGATCTCGTTCGCATTGAGATCAAGCGACATGTCCTTCAGTGCGAACTCCCGGTCTCCGCCGGGCGGCAGCTTGAGGCTGAGGTTCGAAATGGCGACGACGGTGTTCTTTTCCATGATTAGTACCCCAGGGCGACGCCGTCCTTGCGGTGGTCGGACGCGCCCCACAGCACGCCCCGCCCGCGATCGATCCAGATGGCCTGGCAACCGCCCAGCGGTTCGTCCGCCCAGACTGTCTTGTGGCCGCGTTTCTCGAGGTCCTGCTTGATTTCGGGCGAAATGGTCGGCTCGAGCGACAGAGCCCCTTCTGTGAAGAACGAACGCGGCTGGTCGCTTGCCATTTGAACATCAAACCCGCGGTCCGCGATTTGCGACAGGATGTGGACATGGCCGAGCGCCTGATACTGGCCACCCATGACGCCGTAGCACATGACCGGCTTTCCGTCCTGAAGCACCATTGCGGGAATGATGGTGTGGAATGGGCGCTTGCGCGGGGCAATGACGTTCGGATGCCCCGGCTCAAGAGAAAAGCCGGTGCCGCGGTTCTGGAAAAGGACGCCAGCCTTCGGTGCATAGATGCCACTGCCGAAGGCGAAAAAGATCGAATTGATCAGGGAGATGGCGTTGCCGTCTTCATCGACAACGCTGACATAGACCGTATCGCGGTGGATCGGCATGTCGAACGCTTCCACAGGCGAGGCCCTGTTCATGTCGATCGCCGCACGCAACGACTTGATGAAATCTTCGGATAGAAGATCTTCGACCGACTGCTCCATGGCGTTCGGGTCGGCGATGTATAGGTCCCGTTGCCGATAGGCCGCCTTGGTTGCTTCCGCGAAGAGGTGAATGCGGTCAGTCTCCGACAGGGCGTCAAAGGAGAGATCGAAGCCGTCGAGAATACGGGCCATGATGAGAGCGGCCAGGCCCTGGCCGTTGGGCGGACATTCGAACAGGTCGTAGTCGCCATAGCGCGCCGAGATCGGATCGGTCTCGAAAGAGCTGAAGGAGGAGAAGTCCTCCAGCGAATGCAGTCCGCCGGCGCTGGCCAGCGTGTTGACCATGTCTTCGGCAACCTCCCCTTCGTAGAAGGCGCTGCGGCCTTCGGCGGCAATCCGCTGCAAGGTGGCAGCGAGTGCCGGATTGGTCAGGCGATCGCCGAGGGTGGGGGGCTTGCCACCGGGCAGGAACTGTTTGGCAGATGCGGGATAGGGCGTCAGCCGGTCCGCGTAGCGCGCCCAGTCGAGCGCGACGCGCGGCGTGATGACGTAGCCTTCCCTGGCCGCCTCGATGGCCGGTGACAGGATCGCTTCCAGGCTGACCTTGCCGTATCGCTCGCTGAGCCGGCACCAGGCGTCGACCGCTCCCGGTATGGTCACCGCATGCGGCGAGCCGTCGGGGATCGTGTCGAAGCCGAAGCTGTTCATCTTTTCAAGCGTTGCTGCCGCTGGCGCATAGCCGGAGCCGTTGAGTGCGACCGGTCTGCCGCCTGCCGGACAGTAAAGCGCGAAACAATCGCCGCCGATCCCGGTCATATGCGGGTCGATGACCCCCTGAAGGGCGACGGCCGCAAGCGCCGCATCGACCGCATTGCCGCCGTCTTCCAGAATCCTGAGGCCAGCCTGGGTCGCCTGGGGATGGGAGGTCGCGATCATCGCTTTAGCGGAAATGGCTACGGATTTTCCCGTCTTCATGAAATCCCGCTGGCGGATGACGTTGCTGATCATGAAAGCTCCTTGCATCCGGCAGCGGCTGCGCTGTCGCAGACGACGGTTACATGTGGGTGGCGCTGAAGAAAGGAAGCCGGGCAATCCGGTGACACGGGCGCCTTGAAGGCGGTTTCAAGAGCTTCGGACTTGCCTTCGCCGGTTGCCAGAAGAAGGATCCGGCGTGCTGACAGGATCGTGCTGATGCCCATGGTCACGGCGTGCGTCGGCACTTCGGCGCCGTCCGGGAAATCGCCTGCATTGGCCTCTCGTGTCGAGGCGTCCAGTTCCACGACATGGGTTTTCGTTTCCGGATCGGTGCCCGGCTCGTTGAAGCCGATATGACCGTTGCGGCCGATGCCGAGCAGCTGAAGATCGATCCCGCCGGCTTGCCGGATGCTGTCGTCATAGGCCTCGGGCAAAAGCGGTGCGCCCGAGACAGGGGGGAAATGCGTCGCCGCCTGCGGCATTCCCACCTTTTCGAACAGGTGCTTGTGCATGTAGCTGACGAAGCTCGAAGGGTCGTTATCCGGAAGACCGCAATATTCGTCGAGGTTGAAGCTTGTACAGCGGTCGAGGCGGAGGTCTTGCGTCCGGTGCCACTGCGACAGATGCTCGTAGACCGGAAGCATGGTGCGGCCGGTCGCAAGACCCAGCACAGCGTTCTCTTTCGAGCAAATGAACGCACCGATTTCCATGGCGGTTGCTTCGGCGGCCTCTTCCGGCGTGCCAAGCTCAATAACCCTGAGGATGCGACGGGGGCGGGGAGAGGCCTGCGTCTCATCGCATGCGAAGCTCCGGGCCAGGGCGGTACTGGTCGAACTCATCACGGACGACCCAGCTTTGCCGGTTCCGTGGTGTTCAGCAGATCACGCAGAACGTCACGGCTCTGGCTGATTGCGCCCAGAAGGCCGGCGCGTCGGCCGAGCGTGCTGACCACGCACTCCGGAGGCGTCGGCGTGCACAGCGGAAGAAAGGAACGAATGCGCTCCAGCAATTCATGGCGCGCTCCAATGCTGCCGCCCATCACGATCCGCTCAGGGTCGAGAATGGCGCAGACAGCCACGATGCCCACTGAAAGCTGCCGTGCGACTTCCGTAAGAGTGTGATCGGCGATGGTGTCGCCCGTCTCAAGGCGCTCGAAAATGTCGCGAACGGTGAGCCCGGAGGGCCCTCCGGCGCCTTCATATCGCTCACGGATCGCAATGCTGCCGACCGTTTTCTCCAGTGCGCCGGCATGAAAGTGCCGGGCGTCGAACGGATCGCCACCGACGGGCAGCGTCGAGATCTCGCCTGCTGCGCCGCGCGAGCCGGACAGGATCGTGCCTTCGTTGATGATCCCCATGCCAAGGCCGGTACCAAGCGCAACGAAGACGAAACACGGAACGCCTTTTCCCTCGCCGCGCCACATCTCGCCCTTGGCGGCCAGATTGACATCATTGTCCACGCGAACAGGAAATCCGAGACGCTTTTGCAGATCGTCCTCGATCGCATAGCCGTTCAGGCTTGCGATATTGGCGACCATGAAGACCTGGCGCCGCTTGCGGTCGAAAGCGCCCGGTATGCCCACGGCGCCGGCAACGATCCGGTCCATGGAGATGCCCGCCTTCCTTGCGAGGGTTGCGCAGCACTCCCGGATCTGCTGCCCGAAGGCATCCGGCCCGTCCTGCGTGGTCGGGATTTCCAGTTCCTCCAGAATGTCGCCCTTCACGTCCGCAATTGCGGCATGGATCTTGGTTCCGCCGACATCCGCTCCAAAGAGCAGGGCGCGTCTGGCTGAAAGTTCATAGATCGCGGCACTGCGGCCGACAGAGCCCGAGGTTCTGCCGGCAACCTCGATCCAGCCGTCGTCTTCCAGGTATCGGAACACCTCGGACATGGTCTGCTTGGAAAGGCCGGACTGCCTGGCGAGATCCGCGCGGGAGACCGGCTCGTCGTCCATGGCGGCCAGGATAACGGCGCGCTGGATCTGATGACGGGAGGAAAAGGTTTGGGCGGAGGACGACATGGAAACCTGTTATTAGTTCGTTTAAATGACTAATTAGATGAATCAAGTGGTTTGGTCAATGTCATATTAGTTGAGTAAAGCAATTTATAAACGTTAAAAGTGCAAATTAGTCCAGCTTCTTTACAAATAGAATTTCCTGTGGTTCCGTGCGCTGTCTGTTCAAAAAAAGCCAAGGGGAATAGAAATGAGAATTGGACGCAGACTTTCTGTCGCCGCTGCCGTCATGCTGGCGGCAATGTCCTCTGTGAGCGCGGCAACGCTGAAGGTCGGAATGCAGGACGATCCGGATGCGCTGGACCCGGCGCTGGGCGGCACCTATGCGGGGCGCATCGTCTTCGACGCCCTGTGCGACAAGTTGGTCGACATTGACGCTAACCTGAAGATCGTTCCCCAGCTGGCAACCGAATGGAGCTGGAACGACGACAACACCGAACTGACCCTGAAGCTTCGCGAAGGCGTCGTCTTTCACGACGGCACGCCTTTTGATGCGAACGCTGTCAAGGCGAATATCGAACGCATGCAGACGCTGGGCGAAAGCAAGCGAAAGTCTCAGCTGTCTCCGATCAAGACTGTGGAAGTGGTCGACGACTTCACGGTCATATTCAAGCTGGACGCCCCTTTCGCACCGTTGCTTTCCGTTCTTTCGGACCGCGCGGGCATGATGGTATCTCCGGACGCGGCCAAAGCTGCCGGCGACAACTTTGCCGCCGCGCCGGTCTGCAGCGGCCCTTACAGGTTCGCGGAGCGCAAGGCACGTGACTTGATCGCGCTCGACAGGTTTGCGGATTACTGGAATGCGGACGAGATCGGCTACGATCGGATCGAATACCTGATCCTTCCGGATTCCACAGTCCGGCTGTCACGGCTGCAAGCCGGTGATCTTGACGTCGCTGAACGCGTCGCGCCGACGGATATCCAGGCTGTTGAAGACAACGCCGATCTGGCGCTTTATTCTTCGGCCGGTCTTGGTGTTTCGCATCTCTTCATCAATCAGAGCGAGGAGAAGGGCGAGGATCTGGCAGCTTCCAAGGAACTGCGCCAGGCGCTTGAACTGTCCCTGGATCGCACGGCGATCAACCAGGTTGCCTTCAACGGCGCCTTCACTGCCGACAACCAGATGCTGACGCCGCTCAGTTCCTATCACAGCAAGGCGTATCCGATGCCGGAGCGCGATGTTGAAAAGGCAAAGGAACTGATCGCTGAAAGCGGTGTCGAATCCCCCGCCATCGAGATCACCTATGAGAACTCGCTGACGGACGGTCGCGTGGCACAGATCATTCAGGCAATGGCCGGAGAGGCGGGTTTCAAGGTAGAGCTTCTGCCGCTTGAAACCTCCTCGGCGATCGAGCGCTATCTTGCGGGCAACTTCCAGCTTTATATCGGAAACTGGAGCGGCCGCGCGGATCCCGACCCGACGCTGAATACATTCTTCAGCACGGAGGGCAGTCAGAACCTCGTCGGCTACGAGAGTTCCGAACTGGACAGTGTTCTCAATGAGGCGCGGAGCGAAGTGGACGAAACCGAGCGGGCCGCGCTCTACGAGAAGGCGGCCGGCATCCTGCTTGAGGATCTGCCGACCATCCCGCTCTATCATCCCTCCTGGTTCTACGGCGCTCGCGCCGACGTCGACGGGATCTCCATCTACCCGGATGGCATCCTTCGCGTGACCGGCGTGATGCCGAAGAACTGAATGACGTAGGAAACATCGACACGGCGCCCGCGCGGGCGCCGTGTCGTCCCGTGAAACGCGAAATGGCCATGCTCAATTTCATTTTCAGACGCTTGCTTACGGCGATCCCCACCTTGTTGATCCTGTCCGTCTTCGTCTTCCTGCTGCTCAAGTTCCTGCCAGGAGACCCTGCGCTCGTGCTCGCCGGCGAGGACCGGGATCCCGCCGTGATCGCCAGCATTCGTGCGCGCTACGGTCTCGACCAGCCGCTGCCGATCCAGTATGTGACTTGGCTTCTCGGGGTTCTGCAAGGCGATTTCGGCATTTCGATCCGCACAAAGATGCCGATTGGCGACATGCTCGTCCAAAGGTTGCCGGTGACCCTGCAGCTTTCGCTTCAGGCCATGATCATCGCGTGCGTCATCGGCATTCCCGCCGGAACCATTGCGGCGATCCGCCGGGGCAAGGCGACGGATGTCGCGGTGACGACCGCTGGTCTCGCGGGGCTCTCGATCCCGAGTTTCTGGTTCGGTATCATCCTGATCATGATCTTTGCGGTTTCGCTGGGCTGGCTGCCGAGTGGCGGCTACGTCAGTTTCTGGGACTCTCCGCTTGAAAATCTGCGCTACACGCTGCTGCCCAGCATCGTTCTCGGGACGGCCGCGGCAGCGATCATCATGCGGCACACCCGTAATTCCATGCTGTCCATCCTGAAGGAGGACTTCGTGCGCACCGCGCGGGCGAAGGGGCTGAAGGAACGGATCGTCATCGTTCGACATGCCCTGCGCAACGGACTTATCCCCGTCGTCACCACGGGCGCGTTGCATCTGGGCGAACTGCTGTCCGGGGCCGTGTTGACTGAGCAGGTGTTCGGCATTCCCGGCTTCGGCAAGATGATCGTCGACGGGGTTTTCAGCCGTGATTATGCGGTGGTTCAGGCGGTCATCCTCTGTTCGGCGGCGATCTTCGTCCTTCTCAGCCTGATCGCGGATATTCTTTACGTTAAACTGAGCCCGAGGTTGCAGGCATGAGCACGGTTGCCGAAACAGCCCAGAAGTCGCCCAGCACACGCAGTCTCGCGGCCCGCCTGATACGCCAGAGAAGCGCACTGATCGGGCTGGTCATCGTCTTGTTCTTCGTTTTTTTGGCTCTGTTCGCCCCGCTGATCGCACCCTATGATCCTGTGGCCTCGGATTGGCTCACCGTACGTCAGCCGCCTTCGGCAGCGCACTGGATGGGAACGGATGATCTCGGCCGGGATGTTCTGTCGCGTGTCATTTACGGGTCTCAGGCGTCGCTTCTGGCCGGAACGATTGCGGTCTCCATTGCCATTCTGGCCGGCTTGCCGCTCGGTCTGATCGCAGGCTATTTCGGCGGCTGGATCGATACGGTCATTTCAAGATGCACCGACGCTTTGCTGGCATGTCCGTTCCTCGTTTTGGCCATTGCCCTGGCGGCATTTCTTGGGGCGAGCCTGCAAAACGCCATGATTGCCATCGGCATTTCAGCCATGCCGATCTTTATCCGACTGGTCCGGGGGCAGGTTCTTTCCATCAAGAATGAGGATTTCGTCACCGCCGCCCGCGGGCAGGGGATGCGCGACGGCCCGATCATCGTATCGCACATCCTGCCCAACGTCGTGACGCCGGTTGTCGTGCAGGCAACGATCACCATGGCAGTCGCTATTCTGGCCGAAGCAAGTCTCGCCTTTCTCGGGCTCGGTCAGAAGCCGCCGGCGGCGTCCTGGGGGAGCATGCTGGACGTTGCCCGCCAGTTCATGACCAACGCTCCGTGGATGTCGATCTGGCCGGGCCTTGCCATCGTTACCATCGTTCTCGGTTTCAATCTGCTGGGGGACGGGCTGAACGACGCCTTGAACGAGAAGGACTGATAACTGAGCCGAGCGCGTTGGCGTTGTTAACAAGTCCCTTCGAGTTGGGGGGGGCGGATACGCAGCCAAACCGCCCGTATCTGGAGCAAGGTGACGAGGGCACGAGCAACAGCGCGGTGACCCGGTCAACTGCAAAACCGGCACGTGGGCGACTTTGACAAAACGCAGAGCACCGTTCCGACTGGCTGTAAAGTCTCCTGAAAGAACTCGCTAAAATGGAAAATATTCTTTCGGTAAGATGACAGAATATTTGCCATCGGTGTCGGTGCTCAATTTAATGGACGCGCTGCCTCGAAATCATATGGCTTTTGCTTGCCCCAGATAGCCATCGACTTCCGCCCTCAAGGCTTGTGATTGCCTGGAAATTTCCTCGGCTGTATCGACAAAGTTTCCAACCGATTTGAGATTGCTTTCGGAAACACTGGCGACATCCGAGATGTTTCTGGCAACGTCCCTGACTCCGTTCGCAGCTTGTTCGACGTTCCGAGCGATTTCGCGGGTGGCGCTGTCCTGTTCTTCAATGGCGGAGGAGACGGAAACCGAGATTTCCTTTACCTTGTCGATGGTTTTACCGATGCCATCAATGGCATCAACGGCTTCTTGCGTGGCGTTCTGAATTTGAGAAATCTGGCTTACGATGCTCTCCGTCGCGCTCGAGGTCTGATTTGCCAGTTCCTTGACTTCTGCTGCCACGATGGCAAAGCCCTTTCCGGCATCCCCGGCTCTTGCAGCTTCAATGGTGGCATTGAGGGCCAGAAGATTGGTTTGTTCAGCAATCGCGGTGATCAGCTGGACAACCTCGCCAACTTTATATGAGGCCTTGGCCAGGCCCTGAATTTTCTGGTTGGTATCTTCCGCTTCCCTTGCAGCCCCATTGGCAATATCGGTCGACTGGGTGATCTGCCCGCTGATCTCGGCGATCGATGCCGACAGTTCTTCGGAAGCTGCAGCCAATGTTTCGAGATTGTTCGAGGCCTCATTGGCCGCTTGAGACATGGTCTGGCTTTGCTGGTCGGTTTGCGTCGCTCCAGCGGCCATTTCCTGGGCTGATTCGCGGAGTGTGATTGATGCGGAGGACAGGGACCCGACAACTTCGGCGACGCTCGTATCGAGTTTCTCGGCCAAGGCAAACATGTCTGCCCGTTTGGTTTCTTCCTGTTGGGCGCGGATCTTGGTTTCTTCCACCAGCGTGCCCGCCTCGGCCTGAGCCAGGTTCAGATCCTTCATCGCCTGATGATTGTCCGTGAACTGACGATTGATGCGAAAGGCCAGCCAGAGCATCGGCCCGCCCACGAGCACAACATATGTGGCGTGGATGAGAAAATGATGCAGAACATATTCTGCCGTTGGCCAGATGTAGAGCGGCAAAAGCAGAGAGAAGACCACGTGGTGCACGGTTGCCAGCGCATTGACGATCAGGATCGTGCGCCAGCAGCAATAAATGACCAGCACCGCATTCAAGACGAAAAACAGCATGTGGGCATCCAGAACCAGTCCATCCGGCAACCCGCTTGCGCTGAAAACCAGCAGAGCCCAGTCAGTGGTCAGGGCGGCCCCGATCGCAAATCTGGTCGCCGGTCCAATCGGGTCCTTGAGAAACATGAGCGTCGAGACGCCGGCAAGAGCTGCTGCGACAAGAGCTGTCGTCAGCATTGGCGCGGTCGTAAAAGACGCGACGCTTCCAATGACGATCACCATGAACCAAAGGCTCGCAATGAACGCCTTGCTCGCTATCTGGCGAAGTCTTGTAAGTTCGGGGGCGGTCTCAACGACTGAAGATGCGGAAGTAGCTTGCATTTCTGGCCTCTGGGTAAGCTTGATCAGGATTAAGCTGATTGGTGCTTTTATTAGATGTTGCTGCCGTAATTCGTTGATGGTCTCGGATTGCAGCCTCCGATACCAAAGGAACTGATGACCGCCCAGGCACCAAGCGCCTGCACCTTTGCCGGGTAATCCTGTTGCTCAGGCAAAACCGTCACGAATGTTCCGCCAAAGTCGGATCTCAGAAGCGTAGATGCGGGTGTCAGCGCTCTGGTGATCGCCTGCCGTTCGCTCTCCCAGGGAGATGAGATGACAATAACCGGGGCGTCATCGGCGAAACTAAACAAGGTCAGATATCCAACAGCCAGAAATCCCGCCAGACCGATTGTTGCAAAAGGTACGTAGGCAGAGAGTCCATACTCTGAAGACCCTCCGAATTTTCGCATTGTAGTTTTTTCTGGTGTTTCCATTTCGGTGCAACAACTGAGAGATGCGATTCAGGCGCATGTTGAACTGTACGTCATCGAAAAATAATACATTCAATTTAATGGGGGCTTAATTTGAGCAAGCTGCAGCTTGAATAAGCGCCAATTCTGCAGCCGGCCTACCTGTAGACCAGCGTCGGCAGCCACATGGAAAAGGCGGGGATGAACGTCAGCAGCAGGAGCACGGTGACGAGGGGCACGAGGAACGGTGCGGTGGCCCGGACGCATTGTTCGAACGGCACATGAGCAACCTTCGACAGAACGTAGAGCACCATGCCGACAGGCGGTGTCAGAAGCCCGATCATGAGGTTCAGGATCATGATGATGCCGAAATGCACCGGATCGATGCCGAGCCCGACGGCCACCGGCAGCAGGACAGGCGTGAGGATGGTGATCGCCGCGATGGTTTCCATGAAGAGCCCGATCACCAGAACGATCAGGGTGATGATCAGAAGAAGGGCAATCCGGTTGTCCGTGAGGTTTACCATCAGGTTCGAGAAATGCTGGGCGGTCTGGTTGGCGGTCAGGATCCAGGCGAAGATTGTCGACGCGGCGACGATGAGCATGATGGCCGCTGTCGTTTCCACCGTGTCGAAGGACACTTTCAGGACCGTGCGCCAGTCGAGCGTCCGGTAGACGGCTGTTCCGAGGAAGAGGCACCAGGCGACGGCAGCGATCGCCGCTTCCGTCGGCGTGAAGATGCCGAACATGATGCCGCCGATGATGATGACCGGTGTCATGAGCGGGAGAAGTGCGCTGAGAAAGGTTCGCCACAAGCGGGAGAAGACAAATTCCAGGTCCCGCGGGTAGTCCCGACGCCGCGCATACCAGGCCACCATGACCATCAGCGCGAGGGCCATCATCACGCCGGGCACGATCCCGGCCATGAAGAGCTGGCCGATCGAGGCGTCGGCGATGACGCCGTAGATCACGAGTGGCAGGGACGGGGGGATGATCGGGCCGATCGTGGACGACGCCGCCGTGATGCCGACCGCAAAGTCCGTGTCATAGCCGCTGTCGCGCATGGCCTTGATCTCGATGTTGCCGAGCCCGCCGGCATCGGCCACCGCAGCACCCGACATGCCCGCGAAAATGACGCTGGCGCCGACATTCACATGCCCCAGTCCGCCATGCATCCAGCCGACCACGGACCGGGCGAACGCGAAGATGCGGGTTGTGATGCCCGCGGAATTCATGAGGTTGCCGGCCAGAATGAAGAAGGGGACTGCGATCAGCGGAAAGGAATTGATGCCGTTGACCATATTGGCAAGCACGATCATCGGCGGCAGGCCATCCATGACGACAAAGGCCAGGGAGGCGAGGGCCAGCGCCGCGGCAATCGGCACGCCGATGATCATCAGCGCGAAAAGAAGCAGGATCATGAGCGCGATAGTCATGCGATAAACGTGCCTTCAATCGTGGATCAGGTGGTCGTCGAGCGACTTGACGAGGTCTTCGGGGGACTGGCGCAGACGGCGCCAGAGCCAGATGGCCGAGTAAAACGCCATGATGCCGAGGGCGATGACGCAGATCGTATAGATCCAGGCCTTGGGGATCGGCATGCTGATCATTTTCTGACGGGTCTTCTGCGTCAGCTCGATTCCGATCCACGTCATGGATGCGAAGAAACCGAGGGTGATTGTCTGGGACAGGATGGTCAGGGCCTTCGCGGCTTTGGCCGGTACCATGCGCAGCAGGAATTCCAGCGTGATATGCGATCCGCGCCTGGTGGCGGTGATCGAGCCTAGAAAGCAGACGAGAATGAGAAGGTAGCGGGCGGCTTCCTCCGTCCAGGCAAGGGAGTCGTTCAGGACGTATCTGGTGAAGAACTGGAGGAACACGACGACCGCCAGCACCCAGAAGATCAAGATGCCCGGAGCGTCGATCCAGCGGATGGCGCTGATGTCGGTCTTGCCGTCCTTGAAATCGAGCAGGTCGGGCGCGCCTTCCGCACGCCCTTCCGATGTGTGTGCGGTGTCAATTGGCTTCACGCCCGTGGCCGCATCGGATCCGTCACTCATTGAGCGAGAGCCTGCATCCGTTCGTAATGTTCCTGCGTGTAGGGAACCTTGCTTTCATCTGTCAGGATCGGTTCAACGGCAGCCTGGAAGGCCGCCTTGTCGACCTCGTTGACCTTGATGCCCTGTTCAACGAACCATTGGGCGAGGTCCTGCTCCGACTGATAGATCTCGTCGGCATTCTTCGCCGCAGCTTCCTGCAGCACCTCTTTCACGACAGCTGCATCGTCACCGATCTGGCCCATGGCATTTTCCGAGACCACGATGATCAGCGAATTGCCGATGTGACCGGTCAGGTTGATGTCCGACTGAACTTCGTAGAACTTCTTGAACTTGATGGTCGGCAACGGGTTCTCCTGGGCGTCGACCACGCCCTGCTGCAGGGCGAGATAGACTTCGGAGAAGGCGATGGGGGTCGGGTTGGCGCCGACCGCATTGGGGAACAGCACCATCAGGGGAGAATCCGGAACGCGGATCTTCAGGCCATTCATGTCGTCCGGCTTGGTGATCGGAAATTTCGAGGTCACGTGCCGGTAGCCATACCAGGTGATCGCCATCACGGAGTGCCCCGTCGCATCCCTGTAGCCGTCGGATAATTCACTGAAGAGATCGCTGTCGCGATAGGCCTTCCAGTGGTCGTAGTTCTTCAGCATGAAAGGGTAATCGGAAATGGCGATTGGCCCGTAATCGCGCTCGGCGAAGCTGGGGCCGGTGTAGATCATGTCGACCGAACCAATGGTCAGACCTTCATTGATCTCCGCTTCCTTGCCCAGCGAAGATGCAGGATAAACCGAAATGTTCACGCGGCCGTCGGTCTTCTCCGTGATCTGTTCGGCGGCCCAGAGCGCCCATTTGTGGTAGCTGGACCCTTCCTCGTAGACATGAGCCCATTTCAGGTCTGCGGCCAGCGACTGGCCGGCCATCGCAATCGTCATCGCGGCGGCCAGAAGACCGCGCCTTACTGTTCTTCCCAACATGGTTTTCCTCCCTGTGGCCGCCATAAGCTCCTCAACCCGCGGCCGGTTTGTATAACTAGTATACAAGATATTTTACGTATATTATCTATCCTTGGAAAGCAATCGGATTTGAAACTGGCCAATCCGGCCACTGCCTGTTAGTCAGGCGCTATAACCGGCGAAATACCGAAGTCGCGGGCAAAAGAAACTGTTGCCACGCGCTAATGGTATGCAGCTCACCGGGAGTTAAAATGGACGTGTCCCCGGACAACATGCCGGACAATGACGTGAAGACCCGCAAGCCGAGGGCGCCGAACTCGCCTCCGATCAGCGGCAGGGCAACGGCAACGGGCCGGGCGGCCCGCAACTCGGAGATCGTCTACCGGGATCTGCGCGACGACATCATGAATGTTGCCCTGGCCCCTGGGGCGCCAATCCTCGAAAAGGAAGTGACCGAGCGCTACGGCATCAGCCGGACCCCGGTGCGCGAAGCCATCCTTCGGCTTGCCGAGGAGCGGCTGGTGAACGTCTTTCCCAAATCCGGCACGTTCGTTTCCAGGATTCCCGTATCCGAACTGCGGGAGGCGATCGTTGCCCGAAAGGCTCTGGAGGAAGTATGCGTGCGCGAGGCAACCGCGAAGGCGAGCAAGAGCCGACTGATGGAGCTGCGCGCAATCGTTCAGCGTGAACAAGAGTTGGCGGAAAATGGCGACGAGCACGCATTCCATGACGCCGACAATGCCTTCCACTCCGGGATTGCCGCTGCTGCGGGCTATCCGGGCATCTGGACGATGATCGAGAAGATCCGAATTCAGGTGGAGCGCTACCGAAGGCTGACCTTGCCGCAAAAGGGGCGCATGCAGCTCGTGGTCAGCGAGCATTCCGCCGTTCTGGATGCCATTGAAACGGGCGACGGCGATGCGGCGGTCGCAGCCATGATGAGCCATCTCAACAAGCTGCAGATCGACATCGGTACCTTCCAGGAACTCTGGCCGGATTATTTCCTGTTCGACGAGCAGCGGACGCAGCCATGACCGTTGCGAGCCCGATCTGTGGCCGGGCTCGCCGCTTCCGATTGTCGGCCGGCCGATACGGTGTCAGGCGGCGGAAACCCCGAAATTGAGGCCCGCGATCACGCCGCGCAGTTCGGCAAGCCCTCTCATCCGCCCGGCCAGCGGATAGCCGGGATGCGTTCCTATTTCAGCATCCTGAAGAAGCTCGTGACCGTGATCCGGCCGGAAGACGATATCGCAGTCCGCGCGGCCCTCCTGCCTGCGGCGGTTTTCCTCGCCGAGCAGAACCGAGATGAGGGCGGGCATGTTTGTGTCGCCGCTAAGGTGAGCCGCTTCCTCGAATGATCCATCAGGGTCCTTGGAAACATTCCTGAGATGCGTGAAATGAATCTTGTCCGCAAACTGTTCCGCAATGGCGGGAACATCGTTCGCCGGGTTCGCGCCGAGCGATCCCGAACATAGCGTCAGGCCGTTCGAAGGACTGTCGACCGCGTCCAGAATCCAGCCGATGTCTTCTGCATTGGAAACGATGCGCGGCAGGCCGAGAATGTCGCGGGGCGGGTCGTCCGGGTGAACGCCGAAGCGCAGGCCAAGCTCTTCCGCCGTCGGGATGATCTCCTCCAGGAAGCGTTTGTAGTTTGCGCGCAAGTCGTTGCGACCAAGGCCCTGATAGGGGCAGAGCGCCTCCTGCAGGCCTTCCACGTCATAGCGTTCGAAAGCTCCGGGAAGGCCGGACATGATTGCGGTGATCAGCGTTTCAAGGTCCGCGGGCGTGGCGATCTCGTACCAGGCCTTTGCTTCGCGGATGTTCTGCTCTGTGTAATCTCGCTCGGCCCCGGGCCGCTTGATCATGAAAAGCTCGAAGGCTGCCATCCTGGCCGCGGAAAACCGCAGGCAGGTACCGCCGCGTGCGACCGGTGCGGTAAGGTCGGTGCGGGTCCAGTCCAGGAGAGGCATGAAATTGTAGCAGATGACCTTCAGGCCCTCGGCGGCAAGGTTCGCCATCGACTGCCTGTAGTTTGCAAAGAGTGCGCTGAGGTCGCCGTCGCCGCGCTTGATCCGTTCATGGATCGGCAGGCTTTCGACAACCGTCCACTCGAAGCCCGCGCTTTCGATCCGGTTTCGGGTCGCGGCGATCGTCGTTTGCGGCCAGACTTCGCCATAGGGGATCTGGTGCAGGGCGGTCACGATGCTTCGCGCGCCCGCCTGCGCAATCTCCGAAAGGGTTATGCGGTCGTAATCTCCGTACCAGCGCCATCCCTCGATCATTGCAGTTCCTCAAGTGTGCGCCGAACACCGTTCGCGCGAAGACCTTCATAAGCGTCTATGAGCCCCGGACGCAGCGTCTCTGCGAGATCGGCATCAAAAATATCCCTGATATCCAGAAACGCCCGCACCTTCTCGGCAGCGTTCTCTGCACCTTCCGAAAGTGATCTCAGGCGCTCCGCCATCGGGTCGCGCACGTCGATCTGCCGGCCGGAAAGGTCCGTTCCGCCGACATAGATCATCCAGGCGGCAACAGCGGCAGTAAGGCCGGGTGAGGGGGTGTCGCGCGCGATGTTGTCGTGCAGCGTTGCGAGAATGCGCTGGGGCAGTTTCTGGCTGCCATCCATTGCGATCTGCCAAGTCCGGTGTCGGATGGCCGGGTTGGCGTAGCGCGAGAAGAGAGCGTCGGCATAGGCGGCAAGATCAATGCCTTGCGGAGCGTCGAAGGAGGGGGCGATCTCCGTCCGCCAGAGTCGTTTCACGTAGCCGGCAAGGACGGTGTCCGCTACGGTCTCGGAAATCGTCTCCATCCCCGCGAGATAGCCGAGATACGCAAGCGCAGAGTGGGTGCCGTTCAGCATCCTCAGCTTCATGCGTTCATAGGGCGTGACGTTATCGACCAGCTCCACGCCCGAAGCGGCGAGGTCGGGACGAGCGGCATTGCCATAAGCGGAGACGAAATCGTCTTCGACGACCCATTGGCGAAACGGCTCGTGGGTGACCGGTGCGGCATCGAGGCGTCCGGTACGGGCGGCAAGCGCCTCGACATCCTCCGGTTTGGTCGCAGGCACGATCCGGTCGACCATCGTTGCCGGGAACCGACCTTCGCTTGCGATCCACTGCGCCAGCTCCGGACCGATGCGCTCGGCCAGTTCGAGCACGATGCCCCTTACCAGCGGTCCATTGTCGGGAAGGTTGTCGCAGGTCAGCACGGTGAAGGGCGGATGCCCTGCCGCCTTGCGCCGCTCCAGGGCACGCACGAGATAGCCCGGGGCGGATAGCGGCATCTCTTCCTCAAGATCGTGCACGATGTCCGGATGGTCGAGGTTCAGCCTGCCGGACGCCGGATCATGGCAGTAGCCCTTTTCGGTGATCGTCAGAGTGACGATCCGGATACCCGGATCGGCCATCTTCCGCAGGACGGCCTCAGGATCGTCGCGTGCGACCAGAACGTCCGAGAGGATTTCGACCTGCCGCAGGAAAGGCCCTTGGGGTCGCAGTTCCTCGGCGGTATAGACATAGTCCTGCGGTGCCAGGTTGTCATGCATGGTCGGACTCTGCAGGCTGACACCGACAATGCCCCAGTCGCCGCCAGACGCTTCCATCGCCTCTTCGACATAGATCGCCACATGGGCGCGGTAGAACGCCCCGAGACCCAGATGAACGATCCCGGGTTTCGGAGCGGGGCCGTTTTGACGTTGAAGGCGTGGAAGGTCAGCGGGCAAGCCAGCCTCCATCGACATTGAGGACGGCGCCGTGAACATATTTGGCGGCGGGTGAAGCCAGAAAGACCGCGGCCTCGCCGATGTCGCTGGCGTCCCCCCAGCGGCCGGCCGGTATCCGTTCCAGGATCTGCCGGCTGCGTTCGGGATCGTTGCGCAGCGCTTCGGTGTTGTTGGTGACGATGTAGCCGGGAGCGATGGCGTTGACGTTGATGCCCTTCGCCGCCCACTCGTTGGCGAGCAGCCTGGTGATGCCGGCAACACCGTGTTTCGCGGCTGTGTAGGACGGCACCCGGATACCCCCCTGAAAGGACAGCAGAGAGGCTATGTTCACGATTGCACCTCCTCGGCCCTCCGAGAGTGCTGCCTTGCCGAAAGCCTGACAGGTGAAGAAGACGGCCTTGAGATTGACATCCATGACGTCGTCCCAGTCGGCTTCGGTGAACTCGGTCGAGTCAGCCCTGCGGATGGTCCCGGCGTTGTTGACCAGGATGTCGATCCGTTCTTCCTCGAACAGCGGAGCGGCCGCCATCGGATCGGCCAAGTCGAGCGGCACGTGCCGGCCCTTCGCGATCCTCGACAGGGTTTCATCGCAGTCGCGCCGGGCGCCGCACAGAACTTCGGCCCCGGCCGCGCCCATCGAAATGGCGATTGCCTGGCCGATGCCGGTGTTGGCACCGGTCACCAGGGCGCGCTTGCCCTCCAGAGAAAACGGGGTCACCGCAGATCTCCCATCGCAACCATGTCCATGTCGGTGAAGTCGACGTTATCTCCGGCCATCGCCCAGCAGAACGTGTAGGCGCCGGTCCCCGCGCCGCAATGGATCGACCAGGGCGGGGAGATCACGGCTTCCTCGTTGGCCATCACCAGATGCCGGGTTTCCTCGGGCTTGCCCATGAAGTGGAAGACCCGCTGATCGGAGCCGAGATCGAAATAGAGATAGGCCTCCATGCGGCGGTCATGCACGTGCGCCGGCATGGTGTTCCAGACCGAACCCGGTGCGAACTGTGTGTATCCCATCAGCAGCTGACAGCTTTCGGCGACCTCGGGATGCAGGAATTGCAGGATGACGCGCTCGTTGGAGGTGTCTGCCGAGCCGAGTTCGACGCGGCGGGCATCCTTGACGGTGATCAGCCGCGTCGGACAGGTCCGGTGTGCGGGGGCGGACAGGATATAGAAGCGACCGGCACCGGAAAACGTCACCGGGCCCGATCCCATGCCCACATAAAGAACATCGCCATTTCCGACGTCATGGCTCGTTCCGTCAACGGTGACCTTGCCCGCGTCACCGACATTGAGGATGCCGAGCTCGCGCCGGTCGAGGAGGGACGGCGTGCCGGCCTCCTTGACCTCGTCCAGAACCAGTTCGCCGGAGCCCGGAACCGCACCGCCCAGGATCAGACGGTCGTAATGGGTATAGACGAGGTTGATCTCGCCCTCGACGAACAGTCCCGGTGCGTGGAAATGGTCACGCAGCCCCTGTGTGTCGAGGGTTTTTGCCGTCTGCGGGTCGATCGCATAGCGGGTTTCAACATTGGTCATGGGCAATCCTCTTTGGCTTGGGGCCGAATGTCATAGAAAGTCGTCGCGCCGGGGCGTGAAGGTGTCGATCAGTGTGCCGGGTTGAAGGCACACGCAGCCGTGCATCGCTTTCGACGGGATGACGAAACTGTCGCCCGGTCCGACCTCGAAATCGGTGCCGTCGATGGAAAAGCGAAACCGCCCGCTCTCCACATAGGTCGACTGCACATGGGGGTGATTGTGCAACTTGCCTTCGGCACCTTCTTGCCCGAACCGGAAGGCGACAACCATCAGGTCCTTGCTGTCGGAGAGCACCTGCCGCCGGACGCCTGGATCGGCGTCGACTTCCGGAAAGGTCTTTACGAACATCGTTTCATCCTCAATGGAACAGCGACGGCAGCCAGAGCGACAGCGCTGGAATGTAGGTGACGAGCAAAAGGGTGAAGATGGCCGCGCCATAGAACGGCCAGATCGTCCTGATCGCATCCCAGACCGAAATCCGCCCGACTGCGCAGCCGACGAAAAGAACGGTGCCCACCGGCGGGGTGCACAGCCCGATGCCGAGGTTCAGCACCAGGATGACACCGAAATGTACCGGGTCGACGCCGAAGGCGGTGGCGACCGGCAGGAAAATCGGGGTGGTGATGACGATCAGCGGCGACATGTCCATGAAGGTGCCGAGGAACAGAAGAAGGATGTTGATCATCAGGAGAATGATCAGCGGGTTCTCCGACACGGTCTTCATGAAGGCAACGAGTTCGGCGGGAATGCGCAGGAACGCCAGCAGCCAGCCGAAGGACGCGGCTGAGCCGATCACCAGCAGAACCATGGCGGTGGTTCTGACGGCGGCCTTGGTCGCGGCGACGAATTCCGGCCAGTGCATCGTCCGGTAGGCGAGGGTGGTCACCAGCAGCGCATAGACAGCCGCTATGCAGGAGCTTTCCGAGGCGGTGAAGACACCGGAGCGTACGCCGCCGAAGATGATGCCGATCAGAAGCAGGCCGGGAATGGCGTTGATGAACAGGCCGCCGAGCATGGACCAGCCGGGAAATTTCTCCGTCGGGTATCCGGCCCGTCTGGCGACAAACCAGGCGGTGATCATCAAGCTGATGGCCAGCAGAAGCCCAGGCAGGATGCCTGCCGTGAAGAGGTCCGCGATCGAAAGCCGTCCGCCGGCTGAGATCGAATAGATGATCATGTTGTGGGAGGGCGGCAGCATCAGCGCGATGATCGACGAGACGACCGTGACGTTGACGCCGTACTGAACCGAATAGCCCTTTTCCTTCATCTGCGGGATCATCAGCCCGCCGATTGCGGTCGCATCCGCTGCCGCGGATCCGGAAATGCCGCCGAACAGCACCGAGGCGGCGATGTTGACCTGGCCAAGCCCGCCGCGCATGTGCCCGACCACCGCGCCCGCAAGGGCGACGAGCCGACGGGCGATGTCACCGCGCACCATCAGCTCGCCGGCGAAGATGAAGAACGGGATCGCCATCAGCGCGAAGACCGAGACGCCGGAGTTCAACCTCTGGAACACGACCACCGGCGGCAGGTCCATGTAGAGGACGGTCGCGAGCGACGCCGCGCCAAGGCAGAAGGCGACGGGCGTTCCGATGAGAAGCAGGAACACGAACGTGCCGAAGAGGATCAGTGTTTCCATATCAGGCCTCTTCCAGCATTTCTTCGCCGAAGCGGGCGGTCGGGAGACCGGCGGCGCGGCGGACAAGACGTTCGATCGAAAACAGGAAGACGAGACAGCCACCGCCGACCAGCGGCAGGAAGTCGATTGCGCCGGACACGCCGAGTGACGGAAGCTGCACATCCCAAGCGGACAGGGCGAGCTGGGCGCCGAAATAGGCCATGCCCGCTCCGAATGCGGCGACCACCGCGTCGGAAATGCTGAAGAGGATCAGCTTCGCGCCAAGGGGAAGAAAATAGAGCAGGACATCGAAGCTGAGATGATAGCCTTCGCGGATGCCGACGGCAGCTCCCAGAAAGATGAACCAGCCCATGAGGATGACGGACGCCGGCTCGCTCCACACGAGGCTGTCGTTCATGACGTAGCGCATGAAAACCTGCGCCGTGATGAAGACCGTCATCAGAATGAGCCCGGCTCCGGCCAGCCACAAGGCAGCCGTCGACACGAGGCGCAGGAAATGCGCTGAGGATTTAAGGAGAATTTGCACGACGAAGTCCCGGAGAGAGACCTGCGGCCGGGAGCGGCCGCAGGCGTTTCGTATCAGTCGGTTGCGCGGATACGCTCAACCAGGTCCTTCAGCTTGTCGGACGTAACGTGCTTTTCGTAGACACTGTCCATCGCCGCCATGAACGGCTCCTTGTCGATCTCGGTGACGACTTCGACACCGGACGCGCGGACCTTTTCCTCTGATGCCTTTTCGCGTGCCTGCCACTGTTCGCGCATGAACGGCACGGAATCCTTGGCTGCCTGGCGAACGGCTTCCTGATCTTCCGGAGAAAGCTTGTCCCAGCTCTTCTTGGACATGACCAGGACTTCGGGAACGATCAGGTGTTCGTCGAGCGTGTAGTAGCCGGCGACCTCGTAGTGACCGGAGGACTCGTAGGACGGCCAGTTGTTTTCCGCACCGTCGATGACGCCGGTCTGAATGGACGAATAGACTTCGCCGTAAGGCATGGGCGTTGCGTTTGCGCCAAGGGCGGACATCATGTCGACGAAGATGTCGGACTGCATGACGCGCACCTTCATGCCCTCCAGGTCATCGATCGACTTGATCGGCTTGACCTTGTTGTAGAAGCTGCGCGAGCCGCCGTCATAGAAGGCGAGGCCAACGTAGCCGTGCGGTTCGAAAGCCGCCAGAATGTCCTCGCCGACCGGACCGTCCATCACCTTGTGCATGTGATCCGTGCCCTTGAAGATGTAAGGCAACGACACAACCTTGGTTTCCTCGACCAGGTTGTTGAACGGGCCCATGGAGACGCGGTTCAGGTCGATGACGCCGAACTTGGTCTGCTCGATGGTATCCTTTTCCTCGCCAAGCTGTGCGGAGTGGAAAACCTCCACGCAGATGCGCCCGTCGGTACGCTCCACCAGAAGCTCGCCCATATGCTTGACCGCTTCCACCGTCGGATATCCTTCCGGATGGGTATCGGAAGACTTGAGCGTCACTTCGCACGCGACGGCGGCTGACGTGAGGGCCGCAGTGGCCAGCAGCGCTGCCGTCAAGGACTTCAATACATTCATAACATTCCTCCCTGGAATAGCTCTTCAGAGCCGATAGGCCTGCTTCGCAAGCCTGTAAGTGAGGTCGTATGCGACCTCATGAGCCTCGTCTTCGTCCAACCTCCCGGATGTCACGAGCGATGCGAGGTAGGCACAGTCGACACGCCGCGCCACGTCGTGGCGCGCCGGGATCGAACAGAATGCGCGTGTGTCGTCGTTGAAGCCGACCGTGTTGTAGAAACCGGCGGTTTCCGTCGTCATCTCACGGAAGCGGCGCATGCCCTCGGGGCTGTCGTAGAACCACCAGGGCGGGCCGAGCTTCAGAACCGGATAGACCCCTGCAAGCGGTGCAAGCTCCCGCGCGTAGGCTGTCTCGTCCAGCGTGAACAGGATGACGCTGAGATCCTTTTCCAGGCCAACTGCCTCCAGCAGTGGCCTCAGGGCCCGCACGTAATCGGTCCGTGTCGGGATATCGAACCCCTTGTCGCGCCCGAACGCCTGCAGGATTGGGCCGGAGTGATTGCGGAAACTGCCCGGGTGGATCTGCAGCACCAGGCCATCTTCCAGGCTCATGCGGGCCATCTCGGTCAGCATATGTCCCCGAAAGACATCCGCTTCCTCCGCCGTGCATGTGCCTTTCAACGCTTTCTGGAAGAGCTCACTGGCGGTTGTCGCCGAGAGGTTTTCCGTGCGCGCGTTCGGGTGGCCGTGGTCGGAAGAGGTCGCCCCGAAGGACTTGAAATAGGCGCGGCGATTTCTGTGAGCGTTGAGATAGCCGTGCCAGGTCGTGGCGTCTTCGGCCGCAAGGGCGCCGAATGCTTCGATGTTCGCGGCAAATCCATCAACGTCCGGATCGACGACGGCGTCCGGACGGTAGGCGGTGATCACGCGTCCGTTCCAGTCGCTGTCGCGGATCATGGCGTGCCACTTGAGGTCATCAAGCGGCGATTCCGTCGTCGAGATGACCTCGATGTTGAACCTCTCGAACAGTGCACGCGGGCGAAACTCCGGTCTCGCCAGGCAATCGGCGATATGGTCGTAGGCCTGATCTGCGTTGTCGCCCGAAAGCCGTTCCGTCCATCCGAAGAGGTCGTGAAAGGAATGGTCGAGCCACGTGCGCGAGGGCGTCGCCCGGAAGAGATGATAGTTCTCCGCAAAGACGCGCCAGATCTTGCGGCTGTCTGTTTCCGTCAGGTTGCCGTCGGCGCGCGGCACGCCGAGCTCGGCAAGGTCTATGCCCTGGGAGAAGAGCATCCGGAAGACATAGTGGTCCGGGACGATGAAGAGCTGTGCCGGATCGGCGAAAGGCTCATTTTCGGCAAACCAGCGCGGATCGGTATGGCCATGCGGGCTGATGATCGGCAGTTCCTTCACGCCGTCATAGAGCGCGGCTGCCAGGTCGCGGGACCGTCTTTCGGTTGGAAACAGCCGGAAGGGGTCGAGCGTTGCACTTGCGACGGCTCTGGCTTGTGAAAGTCCCAGTGTCATTTTTCCTCCCGCCGTTCGATCCGGTGTCCTGAATGTTGCGGCTAGTCAACTGATATGCTAGTTGACTAGACGAGTCAACGGAGAGAAAGCGGATGGCCCAAAGCAGCGCCTTGAAGGTGCTCGAACCGATCAAGATACCGACCGTCGCGGACACGGTTTTCGAGGAGTTGCATCAGCAGATCCTCTCCCTGGAGCTGCTGCCCGGCACGCGCGTTTCGGAAGCGGAGGTCGCCAAGGCCTTCGACGTCTCGCGCCAGCCGGTGCGCGACGCCTTCTACCGCCTGTCCCAGCTCGGCTTCCTGCTGATCCGACCCCAGCGGGCAACCGTGATCTCCAAGATCTCGGAAGCCGGGGTTCACAAGGCGAAATTTATCAGGATCGCGCTGGAGATTGCCTGCTGGAAAGCGGCGATGGACGTGATCACCGATGAGGAAATCGATCGGCTCGAAGAGCTTCTGGAGGAGCAGAAGGCGGCAATCGCCGCAAACGACCAGAAGCTGTTCCACGCGCTCGACGATGATTTCCACCGCCGCATCTGCCAGATCGCCGGCCATGAATACGCCTGGGGCCTGATCAAGGAGCAGAAGGCTCATATGGATCGTGTGCGCTTCATTTCGCTCACCATCGGCGCCGCCCAGCGCGCCTATGATGATCACCTGAATCTCATCAAGGACCTGCGCGAGCGTGCCAAGGACAGGGTCGAAGCCTCCATGCACGACCACCTCGACCGGATCGGCACGGTCCTCGATCAGATCCGTGCGCAGAAACCGGAATATTTTGAAGGGTAGCTGTCCTTCAAAAAGAGAGCGAAGCTGCTTGCTTTCATCTCGAAACGGCGTTCACCACACGCACCACCTCATCCTGAGGAAGCGCGCGGGCGCTGTCTCGAAGGATGGGCCACTTGGTTCGGCATCTGCCGCCCATCCTTCGAGACGCCGCTGCCGCGGCTCCTCAGGATGAGGTTGGTGGTAGGGCTAAGTAGGAGACGTGGCGCCGGCTGCCCCGCGCCGGTCATCCCCGATTTGAGCGGTGATCCAATGCCCATGCACGTGAGGACGTTCCAGGACTTCTTCTGGAGATAGAGAGTCTCAAATCCGCAAAGTGATTAGCGCTGCTCGCTTTCATCTTGAAACGGCGCTCACCACACGCACCACCACATCCTGAGGAAGCGCGCGAGCGCTGTCTCGAAGGATGGGCCACTTGCGCCTGCATCTGCCGCCTATCCTTCGAGACGCCGCTGAGGCGGCTCCTCAGGATGAGGTTGGTGGTAGGGCTAAGTGGGAGACGTGGAGCCGGCCGCCCCGCGCCGGTGATCCGCCATTTGAGCGGCGATCCAGTGCCTGCGCGCCTTAGCTCATTCCAGCAGTGCTTTCGGAGATAGAGAGTTTTAAAACCGCAAAGCGATTGACCCTGCTCGCTTTCATCTCGAAACGGCGTTCACCACACGCACCACCTCATCCTGAGGAAGCGCGCGGGCGCTGTCTCGAAGGATGGGCCACTTGGTTCGGCGTCTGCCGCCCATCCTTCGAGACGCCGCTGCCGCGGCTCCTCAGGATGAGGTTGGTGGTAGGGCTAAGTAGGAGACGTGGCGCCGGCTGCCCCGCGCCGGTCATCCCCGATTTGAGCGGTGATCCAATGCCCATGCACGTGAGGACGTTCCAGGACTTCTTCTGGAGATAGAGAGTCTCAAATCCGCAAAGTGATTAGCGCTGCTCGCTTTCATCTTGAAACGGCGCTCACCACACGCACCACCTCATCCTGAGGAAGCGCGCGAGCGCTGTCTCGAAGGATGGGCCACTTGCGCCTGCGTCTGCAGCCCATCCTTCGAGACGCCGCTGAGGCGGCTCCTCAGGATGAGGTTGGTAGTAGGGCTGAGTGGGAGACGTGAAGCCGGCCGCCCCACGCCGGTCAATCCCCGATTTGAGCGGTGGTCCAATGCCCATGCACGTGAGGACGTTCCAGGACTTCTTCTGGAGATAAAGAGCTTCCAACCGCAAGGCGATTTACCCTGCTCGCTTTCATCTCGAAACGGCGCTCACCACACGCACCACCTCATCCTGAGGAAGCGCGCGAGCGCTGTCTCGAAGGATGGGCCACTTGCGCCTGCGTCTGCAGCCAATCCTTCGAGACGCCGCTGAGGCGGCTCCTCAGGATGAGGTAGGGGGGCGGGGCTGAGTGGGGGAGTTGTCCGCCCCGCGCCGGTCATCCCCGACTTGATCGGGGATCCATTCGATTCCAGAGCGTCCGGGACAAAACGTGGCGCGTCCGGCTTTGTCGCTGTAGACGATAGCCTTGGGCGTGCAGTCAGGGGCATTGGGGCCCCGATCAAGTCGGGGATGACTTCCAGGTTTGGCTCCAGGGCCGGAGTTCAACGGTGTCAGAGATGCCGCTGGCACGGCTCCCCAGGTTGATGTTGTGTGTGCTGCCGGGCCGGAAAGCGGAGAGCTTGCCGATCGTCGCGGTCATTCCCGGCATATCCGAAGGGGACGCCGGGAATAGTGGGGTCGCACGCCATCTCACCCAGGCGTGACGAAGCGGTCCAGCTTGCCCAGGGTCTGATGGCCAAGGTCGACGGCACCGAAGCCTTTTGCTGTCTGGAATTCTTCAGCCGTGCTGAACACCATTCCGAGCGTCACGCGGGTGGCTCCGCCCAGATCCTCGAAGGAAGCCCAGGCATCGGCGTGTTTGGGTCCGTTCTCGCCCCAGTGCAGGGTGTAGCCGAAGCGCTCTTCGGGCAGGACCTCGTTATAGATGTCATGGTTCGGGTAGACCGTTCCGTCGGGCCCTGTCATGTCGAAGACCCAATCACCGCCAGACCTCAGATCAAGCCGGGAGGTCCTGTACGAAAAGCCGTCCGGCCCCCACCATTGCGGCAGGGTTTCAGGGTTCATCCAGGCGCCCCAGACCGCTGATCTCGGAGCCTTGATGTCGCGCTGGAGGATCATGGTGCGTTCGGCCACTCCGGCAAGATTGTCAACCCCGGCTCCGAAGCCTTCGCGGTAACCGGCTTCCATGTTTTCTTCGAGTGAGGACAGCTGCACTGTCAGCTCCAGCCGGCTGCGCTCTCGCCAGTGCCGGAAAAGTCGGCCGTCACAAGGGCTGTCGACTTGGTCACACCCTCTGCGGAAAGAACTTCGTAATTCACGCTGCGCTGCTTTTCGATTCGCCGCATGTGGGGTGATCGGGCTCGTTTATCGAAGGTGGCAGCGGGTGCGATGTCTGCCGTTCCGGCCTCCACATGTCATTCCGGTTCTGATCGGCCGGGAGACGCGAACTCTCTATTCCACTCGGAGCGTCAGTTACGCTATGCTGCACTTTCGTATAGACAGTACGACCCATATAGTTATAGTGCATAACTATTATAGCTCATCACGTAAGCGGGAAGAGGAGCCTGCCCGGGATGAGAGAGTTGATCTATCAGGGAGGATAACATGATCAACTTGAACAGGCGGCAGCTGACGAAGCTTGCCGCGATCGCGACCGTATCCGCAATAGGCATGGCTGGTGCAGCTTCGGCGTCCTTCGCCGCGGAGGTGACCTTGCGCATGCATCAATTCCTGCCCGCGCAGGCCAATGTGCCGAAGAACGTGCTCGACCCATGGGCGGACAAGATCGAGGCGGAGTCTGACGGCAGGATCAAGATCGAGCGGTACCCGGCAATGCAGCTTGGCGGCAAGCCGCCGGAACTCATCGATCAGGCCATCGACGGAGTTGCCGATATCATCTGGACCGTTTCGGGCTACACGCCGGGCCGTTTCCCGCGCGCGGAAGTGTTCGAGCTGCCCTTCACGATGACGGATGCGGAGACCATGTCCCGTGCCTATTGGAAGCTCGCCGAAGAAACCATGATGGATACGGATTTCGCCGACTTCCATCCGCTCGGCCTGTGGGTTCACGGACCAGGTGTCATTCATTCCAGCAAGCCGATCGAGCAGCTGTCCGATCTCAACGGGGTCAAGCTGCGCGCGCCGACACGGGTCACCAACAAGCTGTTCTCCAATCTTGGCGCGACGCCGGTCGGAATGCCCGTTCCCGCAATCCCCGAAGCGCTGAGCAAGGGTGTCGTCGACGCGACTGTCATCCCGTGGGAAGTCGTCGGGGCGCTCAAGGTCAACGAGCTGGTGAAGAACCACACAGAGTTTCCGGATGAGGCGCTCTACACGACCACCTTCATCTTCGCCATGAACAAGGACAAGTACGAATCCCTGCCGGACGATCTGAAGGCGGTCATCGACGCCAATTCCGGGCTTGAGTTCTCCGCCTTCGCCGGCAAGCAGATGCAGGCGGATGATGCCGGCCCGCGGGCGCAGGCAGTGGAAATGGGCAACAACATCATCGAGCTGACCTCCGAACAGGCCGAGGAATGGAAAGCGGCCTCGCAGTCGACCATTGACGAATGGATGTCCGAGATGGACGCCAAGGGCATCGACGGTGGTGCCCTGCGTCAGCGTGCCAACGAACTGATGGCCAACTGACAAGGACGCATCTCTCCGGGGGCATGCCTCCCGGAGAGGCTTCCAACTGACGGGGAATTTTCACATGCTGTTGACCTTTATGGAGCGTCTGGCGCGCTTCATGGCGATCCTTGGCGGCCTGGTTCTGACGCTTCTGATCGGCCTGACCTGCGTCAGCGTGCTGGGGCGCGGTCTCAATACGCTCGGCCACTCCGACTTTCTGACCGCGATTTCACAGGCCGCCGCCGATGCTCTCATCGCAACGGGCGTCGGCCCGGTCTCAGGTGATTTCGAGCTGGTGGAAGCCGGCATAAGCTTCACCATCTTCGCCTTTCTGCCGATCTGCCAGTTGCACCGCGGCCATGCCACGGTGGACATCTTCGCATCCGTCTTTCCGCGCTGGCTGAACCGGTTTCTGGAGGCCTTCTGGGAAGTGGTCCTCTGCGCGTTGATCCTCCTGATTACCTGGCGGCTCTACGTCGGTATGGAAGACAAGATGCGCTATGGCGAAACAACGTTTCTGATCCAGTTTCCGGTCTGGTGGGCCTATGCGCTCAGCCTCTCGGCGGCGGTCATCGCCTCGATCGTATCCATCTATTGTGCCGCGGCGCGCGTGAGTGAGTTCCTGTCGGGAAAAACGCTCACGCCTGAAGCCGAAGGGGGCCACCATTGAGCATGCTTGAACTGGGATACCTTTCGTTTCCCATCCTCCTCGTCCTGATCTTCCTGCGTGCGCCGATCGGTCTTGCCATGATGGTGTGCGGCCTTGGTGGCCTCTATTTCGCGACCGGAAGTCCCAACATCTTTCTGGCCAAGTTGAAGAGCGAAACCTATTCGACCTTCTCCAGCTATTCGCTGACGATCATTCCCATGTTCCTGCTGATGGGGCAGTTCGCCACTCATTCAGGCATGTCGGCATCGCTCTTCAAGGCGGCGGAAAGCTGGCTCGGACACCGCAAGGGCGGTGTCGCCATGGCAGCTGTCGGCGCGTGTGCGGGCTTCGGGGCGATCTGCGGTTCCTCGCTGGCAACGGCTGCCACCATGAGCCGTGTCGCGCTGCCGGAACTGCGTCGCTACGGATATTCCGGCGGCTTTTCCACCGCAACGCTGGCGGCTGGCGGGACGCTTGGCATCCTGATCCCGCCGTCCGTGATCCTGGTGATCTACGCCATCCTGACCGAGCAGAACATCGCCAAGCTTTTCCTGGCGGCATTCGTGCCGGGCATCCTGGCGGCCATCGGCTACATGATCACGATCTCGATCTACGTGCGCCTGCACCCTGGCTCCGCGGGCACGCGCGAGCCTGTGCCCTATGACGAGCGCATGCGCGCTCTGATGGATGTCTGGCCGGTACTCATCGTCTTCGGCCTTGTGGTCGGCGGCATCTATCTCGGCTGGTTCACGCCGACTGAAGGCGCTGCCGTTGGTGCGGCGGGGACGGGCGTCATTGCGCTGGTCTCGGGCAACCTGTCCTGGCAGATCTTCAAGGACAGCATCTTTCAGACAGCGATAAGCACGGCGATGATCTTCTTCATCGTGCTGGGGGCCGGCTTCTACAACAGTTTCCTCGCCCTTAGCCAGCTTCCGCAGGAACTGTCAGCCTGGGTCGTCGGCCAGGGGTTCAGCCCCTTCGTCGTGCTCACGCTCATCCTGATCTTCTACCTGATCTTCGGCTGTCTGATGGACAGTCTGTCGATGATCCTGCTGACTATCCCGATCTTTTTCCCGGTCATCAGCGTTCTCGATTTCGGCATGAGCCCGGAAAGCGTGGCCATCTGGTTCGGCATTCTGGTGCTGATCGTCGTGGAAGTCGGCCTGATCACGCCGCCCGTCGGCATGAACCTCTTCATCCTCAACGCGATGGACCGCGAGACGCCCATGAAGGACACCTACGCGGCTGTTCTGTGGTTCGTCACGTCCGACATCGTGCGGGTGATCCTGCTGGTGCTGTTCCCGTCGATAACCCTGTTCCTGCTGTCCGTCTGAGGACGGATGGCAGATGGGGGTCGTGTCGGCACGAGGAAATAGATATGAAACATAACAATGATGACACAAATCGAATTGAGGCTGTGACATGTTGATTTCCGGAAAAACGGTGCTCGTCACCGGCGGAGGCAGTGGCCTTGGAGCAGCGACCGCACGTCACTTTTCGTCCCTCGGCGCACAGGTTGCGATCCTTGATTACGACGAGGAAAGCGCCCAAACGGTTGCCCGCGAGATCGACGGTGTCGCCATCAAGGTCGACGTCGGCGATGCGGATGCGGTCGGCAAGGCGGTTGACGAGGCAACCGAAAGGACGGGCGCAGCCCCCCGGGTCGCAGTCAATTGCGCCGGCGTCGGACTTGCCGCGCGCATTGTCGGGCGGGAGGGAAAACTTGCCTTCGACGTCTTCGAGAAGACCCTGCGCGTCAACCTCTTCGGCACCTATAACGTGATGAGCCACGCGGCCGCGCGCATGATGGATCTTGAGCCGGACGAGGGCGGCGAGCGAGGCGTTGTGATCAACACCGCGTCGGTCGCCTTCGAGGACGGCCAGCTTGGCCAGGCCGCCTATGCCGCGTCCAAGGGGGGCATCGCGGCCATGTGTCTTCCGGCAGCGCGTGAATTTGCACGTCACGGCATCCGCGTCGTGTCGATCGCGCCAGGCCTCTTCAACACGCCGATGATGGAAGGGCTTCCCGACGATGTTACGGCAAAGATCACTGAGAACATTCCTTTTCCCGGCCGCCTCGGCGACCCGAAGGAATACGCGCTGCTCGCGGCCCATATCGCGAGCAATCCCTATCTGAACGGTACGACCATCCGCCTGGACGGTTCCGTGCGGCTGCCGCCGCGATAAGGACAAGACCCATGAGCAATCCCATCCTGACCATCGAGATTGATGACGACATCGCAACCCTGACGATGAACCGACCGGACAAGCGCAATGCCATGTGCGACGAACTGCTGGCGGATATAGACGGTTTCTTTCGCGCGCCGCCGGAACAGGTCAAGGCGGTCGTACTGACCGGGACCGCCGGCCATTTCTGCTCCGGTCTGGACCTCAGCGAACACGTCGCCCGCGATGCGGAGGGCACCATGCGCCATTCCCGCGGTTGGCACGAGGTCATGGACCGCATCCAGAGCGGCGGCCTGCCGGTCGTCTCGGCGCTTTTCGGCGCGGTCATCGGGGGTGGTCTGGAGCTTGCAACCGCAACCCACGTCCGCGTGGCCGAACCCACGGCCTTCTTCCAGCTTCCCGAAGGACGGCGCGGCATCTTTGTCGGCGGCGGCGCCTCGGTGCGCGTCGGGCGCATCCTGGGCGCAGACCGGATGACGGAAATGATGCTGACCGGCCGCAAGTATTCAGCGGAGGAAGGCCTTTCGCTCGGTCTTGCGCATTATCTTGTGGGCGAGGGAGAGGCCCTGGACGAGGCGAGGGCGCTCGCGCGCCGGATCGCCTCCAATGCGCCGCTGTCGAACTACATCATGATCCAGGCCCTGACGCGCATCGAGGACATGTCGCGGGCCGATGGCCTCTTCACCGAGAGCCTGTGCGCGGCGATCACCCAGACAAGCCCCGATGCGCTGGAAGGGCTCGCGGCCTTTCTGGAAAAGCGCAGCCCCAAATTCAGGTGAAGAGATGAACAAGTCGGCATCGAATGCGGCAGGCGAGGAGGGCTCGGTCTCCGTCAGCGATCGGGTGCTTCGCTCGCTCTACGGCTACCAGATGAAGCGGACCTTCAACGCCATCCAGACGGATCTGACGCGCACGCTGAAGCCCTTCGACCTCAGAATGCTCACTTACACGGCGCTCGTCCTGATCGTCGAAAACCCGGGCCTGCGCCAATCGCAGCTTGCCGAGGCAATGGATATCGAGCGGCCGAACCTCGTCGTCATTCTCGACGAACTGGAACGGCGGGACCTGGTCATACGGGACCGGCTGGAGAGTGACCGCAGGGCTTATGCGCTGAAGGCGACCCTTGCCGGGACCCGGCTCTGCGAAAAGGCCATTGCGGCCGTTTCGGCACACGAGACCGGCCTTCTGGAGGGCGTTGCGGAAGAGGCAAAGGCCGGCGCGATGGAAGTGATGCGCCGGATCGAAATGAACTTTCGACGGAATGACTGAACATGCTTTGGGAGGAGACAGTCATGAAACGCACGTCGGACTATCGGAAACATTCCGTTGTCAGAGAGGATCGCCCGGACGGATCGATCCTTCTGCGGTCCCAATACGAACTCGGCCCGACGGTGGAACGTACCGGCGATTGGCTGAACACATGGGCTGAGAAAGCCCCTGACCGGGTTTTCCTGGCCGAGCGCAGCGGCGCCGGCTGGCGGGAGGAGACCTATGCCGGCACGTTGCAGCAGGTACGCAACGTCGGGGCCGCGCTGGTTGCCCGTGGTCTGGGGGCGGATACGCCGATCCTGGTCATGTCCGGCAACGGCCTCGATCATGGCATCCTGGCCCTTGCGGCGCAGTATGTCGGTGTGCCGATCGTCCCCGTCGCCGAGCAGTATTCCCTGGTCCACGGCGCCCATGGCCGTCTTCGGGAAGTCATCCGGCTGATCCGCCCGAAAATGGCCTATGTCGTCGATGCGAACCAGTTCGGCGAAGCGCTCGATCTGGAGGCGCTGGCCGATGTCGAAATCGTTGCCACCAGGCCGGGCAGCCGCAAGGTGACGCCTTTCGCCGACCTTTTGAAGGGAGACGCCGGAGCCGATGTCGAGGCCGCCTTTGCGAAGGTGAATGCCGATACGATCGGCAAGATCCTGATGACAAGCGGGTCGACCTCCAGCCCGAAGGGCGTTCTGACGACCCACCGGATGATGTGCGTGAACCAGACGCAGCTGGCAGACACCCTGCCGTTTCTTCGCGCGCGCCCGCCGGTCATCGTCGACTGGCTGCCCTGGAACCATGTCTTCGGCGGGTCCCATAACTTCAACATGATGCTGGCGAACGGTGGGTCGCTCTATATCGATGACGGCAAGCCGGTGAAGGGGCTGTTCGGCCGAACGCTCGAGAACCTTTCCATGAAAACCGGAACGCTTTCCTTCAACGTTCCCCTTGGCTTCGGCATGCTGCTGGGCGCGCTGCGAGAGGACGCGGAGCTGCGAAGGCGCTTCTTTCAGGATCTCGACCTGATCTTCTATGCCGGTGCGTCGCTGCCGCAGGACGTCTGGTCCGGCTTTGAAGAGATGGCGATGGAGATAAAAGGCGAGGTTCCCCTGATGACGTCATCCTGGGGCCTGACGGAAACCGCACCTTCGGCCATGATGCAGCAGGAGCCGGCGCCCCGCTCCGGCATTGTCGGCGTTCCGGTCACCGGCGTTACCATCAAGCTCATCCCCGACGAGGAGATGCGATGTGAGGTGCGGGTGAAGGGACCCAATGTCATGCCGGGCTATTACAAAGATCCGGAGCGCACCGCTGCAGCCTTTGACGATGAGGGCTACTTCATCACCGGGGATGCCATGGTGTTTCTGGATGATGATGATCCGGAGAAGGGCATGCATTTCGACGGCCGGATTTCGGAGGACTTCAAGCTCCAGTCGGGCACCTGGGTGCGCGCAACACAGCTTCGTCTCGACATTCTTGCGCGCCTTGCTCCGCTTGCCGCAGATCTCGTGATCACAGGGGCCGACCGCCGCGAGATCGGTGCGATGATCTTCCCCAATCTGGAAGAACTGCGCCGGGTGGGCTTCACGCTGAAGGAAGCGGACGGAGCCTATTCCTGCCCGCTTCTGCAGGGCGAGATCCATCGCCGTCTCAGCGAGAGGGCGCGCGAGGTCAGTGGCAGTTCGACGCTGATTTCCCGTGCCATCGTCGTGACCGAACCGCCTTCGATGCCGGAGGGGGAGATGACGGCAAAGGGAAATCTGAACGTGCGCAAGGTGCTTGCACGCCGCGACGGGCTTCTGGAGCGGCTATACAGCGACAACGACCCGGCAGTGGTCACACTCTGAACAAGGAGACCGGAACATGGTCGACATCACCAAGGTGCGGGCGATCGACATCCATACCCACGCTGAAGAACCCTGCGGCTGCCACACCGACGACGGCTATGACGAATTGCAGGCGACCATGGCGAAGTATTTCCGCGCCCCGTGGAGCCACCCGCCGACCGTGCCGGAAACCGCGGCACACTACCGCGAGCAGAACATCGCTGCGGTCATCTTTCCGGTCGATGCGGAGCGGGAGACCGGCTATCGCCGTTACAAGAATGAGGAGGTGGCGGAGCTTGCCGCCGAAAACGACGACGTCCTGATCCCCTTCGCCTCGATTGACCCGCACAAGGGCAAGCTTGGCGCGCGCGAGGCGCGGCGGCTCATGAAGGAGTTTGGCATCAAGGGCTTCAAGTTTCACCCGACCATGCAGGGATTTTATCCCAATGACCGCATGGCGTACGAGCTTTACGAGGAAATCGCAGCCGAAGGCGCCATTGCCCTGTTTCACACCGGCCAGACCGGTGTCGGCAGTGGTATGCCTGGCGGCAACGGCATGCGGCTGAAATACTCCAACCCGATGTACATGGACGACGTTGCCGTGGACTTCCCGGACATGAAGATCATTCTGGCGCATCCGTCTTTCCCCTGGCAGGAAGAAGCTCTTGCGGTCGCCCAGCACAAGCCAAACGTCTACATCGATCTGTCGGGATGGTCGCCGAAGTATTTCCCCGAGATCCTGGTCAAATACTGCAACTCGATCCTGAAGAAGAAGGTGCTGTTCGGGTCCGACTGGCCGATGATCACGCCTGAACGCTGGCTGGACGATTTCGCGAAGATCGCCATCAAGGACGAATTGCGGCCCGACATCATCAAGGGCAACGCCGCGCGGCTGCTGGGCCTGTCATGAGCGCCCCCGGTTTGAAACACGTCTGCGACCTCAGCGTCGAACTGGGTCCGATCCGGGAAATGGGCGCGGCCCGCAACGGGCTCCGGCGCATAATCCCGATTGTCGGTGGCACGGCTACCGGCGAGATCAGCGGCAGGGTCCAGAACCTTGGCGCCGACTGGCAAACGCTGCTTGCCGACGGTTCCGCCGACATTGACACCCGGTATGCCGTGGAGACCGATGACGGTGCGATCATCGAGATCGTCAACAAGGGTGTACGTCACGGCCCGCCGGAGGTTCTGGCGGCGCTGGCGCGCGGCGACGAAGTCGATCCGGCACGCTACTATTTCCGCACCGCAGCGCGGCTGGAGACCGGCGATCCGCGCTATGGCTGGGTAAACACGACGATCTTCATCGGCACGGGACGGCGTCTAGCGTCTGCCGTGCTGATCTCTCTCTATTCCGTGCTGTGAGGCGAGGGAAGGAGGCGCACCTGATGTTGAACGCTTCAATAGGACTTGGGCAAATGCCCTCGAAGTTGCGAGACCTCATCCTGAGGAGGACCGGCAGGTCCGTCTCAAACGATGGGCGGCTTGCTCGGTGCCGTGGCTCCCATCCTTCGAGACGGGCTGACGCCCTCTTCAGGATGAGGTGCCGCGTGGGCAGGGGTTTACTGGTCTCGGCGTCTCGTAGTGCTGCGACGACCCGAACGTATGACGCCGCCTCGGGCATCGCCGCTCATGCAGGGCACGCTACCGGAAAAGGGATCAACCCATGAAGCCGTTTGCTGCCCCTCTAGACGACATCCTGTTTTCCCTGAACCATGTCGCTGGGGCGTCCGCACTGGCCGACTGGGACCCGGAGCTTGCCTCCGAGATCGGCGGCCACTTCGCTTCCTTCGCACAAGAGCGGCTTGCGCCGCTGAATGCGTCCGGCGATCTGGAGGGATGCCGGCTCGAAGACGGCCGCGTGACGATGCCGACTGGCTTTCGCGAGGCCTACCGTGACTATGTTGAGCAGGGTTGGCCGGCCCTGAGTGTTCCCGAAGCCTTCGGCGGGCAGGACCTTGGGGCGGCTGTGCACGCGATCACCAGCGAAATCTTCGCCGGCGCAAATCACAGCCTGCAGATGGTCACCGGACTGGTTCCGGGCGCGGTGCGCACGTTGCTGCATTTCGGAACGGAAGACCAGAAACGCCGTTTCCTGCCGGATCTCGCTTCCGGAAAGACGCTTGCGACCATGTGCCTGACCGAGCCCGAAGCGGGTTCGGATCTCTCCCGCATCCGGTGCCGGGCGGAGCGCAATGGCGCGATGTGGAACCTGATCGGCGAAAAGATCTTCATCTCCGGCGGCGACCAGAACATGAGCGAGGGCATCCTGCATCTCGTTCTCGCCAGAACCTCCGACGACGGCATAAAGGGTCTGTCTCTGTTCCTGTGCCCCTCGACAGTGAATGACGGCGAGCGCAACGCCGTCAGGGTCGTCAGGATAGAGGAGAAGATGGGCCTGCACGCGTCGCCGACCTGCCAGCTGTCGTTCGACAGCGCCCGCGCCGAGTTGATCGGCTCGGAGGGGGGCGGGCTGAAGGCCATGTTCACGATGATGAACCACGCGCGCATCGACGTCGCGCTGCAGGGCGTCGCACATGCTGCCCGTGCCCATGACATAGCCTCCGCCTATGCCGCCGAACGGGTGCAGGGCAGGGAGGGGGACGGCGGGACGGTGACCATCGACCGACACCCCGACGTGCAGCGCATGCTGACCGAGGCGGACATGCTGGCCCTCGGCAGCCGGGCCATGGCGCATCTGGCACTGGTCACGGTTGAGGCCGGCACGGATCCCGATCTTACGGAGTTCCTGACGCCGGTCGTCAAGGTTCACTGCACGGAGGCGGGCATACGCGCTGCTGATCTTGGAATTCAGGTCCTCGGCGGCTACGGCTATCTTCGCGAATATCTCGTTGAGCAGACATATCGGGACGCACGCATCGCGGCGATCTATGAGGGCGCAAACGGCATCCATGCGCGGGCGCTGGTCACCCGTCTTCTGCCCGGAGGACCCGGCAAGGCATTCGAGGCCTTTCTGGCACGCGAATGCGTCGGTCGTCCGGAGCTGGCCGGAACGGAGGATCGCTGGCGCTCCGCCCGCGCGCAGGTGCTCGGGCAAGACGATCCCGCAAGCGCAGCACACGCCTTCATGAAACTGACCGGCGAAACCGTTTTGGCCTGCATGTGGGCCCGCATGCGCGAAGCCGCCGGCGAACATCCGCAACTTGGCCGCATCCGGCGCCTTGCCTCGCTTTTTCTGGAGGGCACCAGCTAGAAAAATAACTGGAGTCCGTGGTGGCAAGAACATGGAATCTTCGAGACGTATTGAGAAATTCGCTTAAGATATAGTGTTATGAAGTGAATATGCTTTCTCCGTGGTACAAGAGACAAAACGGAAATCTTTTCTCTGACGGAAAACGTTACGCGAGTAGTGCATGATCAAGGCCCTTTATGTGGACGACGACGAAGACATCTCGACCATCGTTGAGATGTGTCTTGATCTTGATGGAGGTTTTGAAACCCGTTGCGTCGGATCAGGTCAGGAAGCCCTCACCGAAGCTGCCGCGTGGCTTCCGGATGTCATCCTTCTCGATTACATGATGCCGCGCATGGACGGTCCGACCGCCTATGCGCATCTGAAGGAAAACCCCAAGACGGCCGCCATTCCCGTCATCTTCATTACCGCGAAATCCATGCGTGAGGATGTCACCATGCTGGAGGACCTTGGGGCCGCGGGGGTCATATCGAAACCATTCGACCCGGCCACGCTTGCAACTGACATCAAGGCCCTGATGGATCGCGCTGACTGAGAGCGTTGCCAGGGCCTGTGCCAAGGGTACGGACCCATAGATTTCAGCTATGCGGCGCCGAGCTTGTTCAGCTTCTTGCTCTTCACTTCATCAACGATGTGCGCGAATTTTTCCACGAACTCTCCCGGGCCCGTTCTGGACTTGACGAGCACCTCATCGACGGACGGATGATCCACGGTTTCATCCATGGAGGTGACAACGATGATCTCGGTATCGCCCGGGTTCTGGATGTGGTCGATGATGGACAGTCCTTCACCATCGCTGATGAGCCGGTCGATGATCACGATATCGAAGACGTATTTGCGCAGAAGTTCGTTCGCCTCGCTGATGGTTCTGGCGTGAACGAGATCCAGATCGCCATCCATTCCGGTCGCGAGGACCAGATGAAAGTCTGGATCATCCTCCAAATGAAGACCAAGTACCTTGCCAGCACTTTTCGGCATTAGCGGAGGCAGGCCGCTTTCGGACGCTGTCGGAACGTCGGTCGGAAATTCCACCCAGAATGTGGTTCCCTGACCCTGGGAAGTCTGGAAGCCGATCTCTCCCTTCATGCCCTCGACGAGATCCCGCGTGATGTTCAGCCCCAGTCCGGAACCGCCGGTCGCACGCGTGGCGCTGCCGTCGGCCTGGGAGAACGGTTCGAAGATTCGGGCCTTGAAATCCTCCGGAATGCCATTGCCGTGATCTTCGACTTCGATACGAACCTTTTTCGCACTGACCTTCTGTGCGCGCAGAACCACGTGGCCGCCCTCGTGAGAGAACTTGACCGCATTCGAAATCAGGTTGCCCAGGATCTGCTGAAGTTTTTTCGAGTCGAGTGATACCCAGATACTTTCCGAGGACAGCTGCGCGTGAAGTGAAACGCCAAGACTGGTCGCGTACCCCTGATTGAGTTCGGCCGACTTGCGAAGTTCGTCGTTGAGGTCGAACCGGGTGAACTCGAATTGGGTCTTCTTGGAGGCCAGCTTTTCGAAATCGAGAATATCATTGACCAACAGGATCAGACGCTCGGTGTTATTCTGAGCCATCGTCAGCAGCCGCTGCACCTTCGGCGACATGCCCTTTGCCGCCATGGCGTCGATAAGCGTCAGGGATCCCCGGATCGACGTCAGGGGCGTACGCAGCTCGTGGCTGACTGTCGAGACGAATTCACGCTGCAGGCGGTCAATCGCCTGGCGTTCGGAGATGTCACGGATGATGCCGGAAAACTTGATCTCACCCTCCACCCTGACCACGTTGACGGAAAGCTCGATGGGGAACACCCGGCCATCCTTTGCGACTGCCTGAAGCTCGCGCTTCGCGTCGATAATCGCGCCACCCTTGCCCTCTCTGAAGCGCTTCAGATAGCCGTCATGCGGGGCGGCATCTTCCTTGGTCATGAGCATCTTGATATTCGCCCCGATTGCCTCCGAGGCCGAGTAGCCGAACATCCGCTCGCAGCTTGGGTTGAACTGCTCGATCAGTCCGTGGTCGTCGATCAGGATCAGCCCGTCGACGACGTTGTTGACGATGGCGGCCGCGCGGGCGCGATTTTCGTTTAGCTCCGCGTCCTTGCTTTCGATCAGTTCGGAGTTCCGGCTCTGGATCGCGACGGCCAGGGCGCCAATTTCGTCGACCCGTTCGGTTGGCATGTTGTCGAGAATGTCGCCCGGGTTCGAATGGAGGACGATGCCGGCAAGGTCTTCGAGCGGTTGCATCATCGCTCGTGCCATCACCACCGCGACCGCCACGCTAGCCAGAATGATGAGAAGTCCAACGGCAAGAAATTCGTTCCGGGTCCGCACCGCCGTAGCGTACCATTCCTGCTTCGGCAGCTCTACAACGACGCCGAGATTTGCCGACGCCTGTTCAAAGTCCTGAGTCTCGCGCACGAAATAGCCGACGCTGTCATCGGTGTAGAAGAGGGCCTCATTGGAGTTCGTATCAAGGGCCGCCGCCAACACGTCAGGAAAAGCAGCTTGACTTCGGCCACGCAGAACCAGCAGGTGCTGGCTCGTCGCAAGACCGGGCCTGTGCTCCATGTAGTCGCCCGCTCCGTTCAGGACGAAGGTGTGCGCCTCAGGGTCGATTTCAAGGAATGCCGCTTGCAGCATCTTCTCGTAATTGACGTTGATCACGAGAAAGCCGAAGCGATTGCCCTTATCGTCTTTGACCGGAATCATGCCGCGCAGAGTGGGGGTCAATGAGCTGACAACGCGACCATATTCGCGGTTGTAGGTCACGTTGGAAAAGACGACCTCTCCGATCGGGGCGCGAAGGGCCTGTTGCCAATAGGGTTCCGCCCGCTTTTCCTGAAGATCGCCGGCTTCAACACGATGAAAACCGGTGCCGGCTCGATCAACGCGCACCAATTCCCTTCCGGCCTCGTCGAGGGCAATGTAACGGAACTGAAAATACTCCGGACGCCCGCGCAGGTTGGCCTGGAAAACGGTTTCCAGGCGCCTTTTCCAGCTGTCGCCGGTCGACCCGTCCAACGGGTCGACCCCGTTGTTTCGCTGACTTCTGATAATACCCTGCACCGGCGGTGTCTGAACGAGCAACTTCAGGTCGTTGGCGATCAGGTGATACGCCGTGTTGAACCTCTGCGAGAGAAGGCGGGCCTCGGAAGCTAGCCTGATTTCCGCAAGATCGAGCGATTCTGCCCGGATTCTCATGAAGGAGAGAGTTCCAATGGCAAGCGTGGACAGCGCGACGCACACCGCTGTAAGCAACATGATCCTTCCCTTGAGACTTCCCCTGCGGCGTTTTGCGGCCCGCATATCGGCACTCTGCAACGAGAAGGAGGGCATTTCGTGAAACATGATGGGGCTTATTGCTTGTCTGAAATGGTTCTGGCGCGCGGGTGTCCCTCAGCCATAAGTCGGATCACGCAATTCCGGCCATTGGCCTTTGCTTCGTAAAGGGCGCTGTCGGACTGGGCGAGAAGGTCCTCGGCGTTGCGGGACTCTTTCCATTCGGCGAGGCCGCAGCTGAAGGTCACATGGAAAGTTTCCTGGCCCTGGGTGAATTGGACGCGCTCGAATTCACTGCGTATCCGGTCGATTGTCTTCTCGGCCATCTCGATCCCGGTCCCGAGCAGAATGATGGCAAATTCCTCGCCTCCGTAGCGCGCGATCACATCGACGGTACGCAGAGAGCATTTGAGATGTGTCGCAAAGGTCTGGATCACCGTATCCCCTGCCTGGTGGCCGTAGGTGTCGTTGATTGACTTGAAATGGTCGAGGTCGAGAAGAGCGACGGTGAAGTCGGCGGGCTTTCGGGTGCTCCTGTCGCATTCGGCGGCCAATCTTTCCTTGAAGGTGACATGATTGATGAGCCCGGTCAGACCGTCGGTCACCATGATCTGCCTCAGTTCGACGGAACGGGCCGCCCGCATGCGAACCATTTTTGCCAGATATCCGACATCGACCGGCTTCCTGATAAAATCGTCCCCGCCAATCTCCCTTGCAGACTGTTGCATGGCTTTCTTGCGAACGGCTGACAGGAAAAGGATGGGAAGTGACAGATTGGCGGGATCCAGACGAATGGCGCGTGCAACATCCAGACCGCTCGCCCCGGGCATGTCGATATCCATCAGCAAGAGGTCGGGGCGGAAATCCTGAATGGCAGCTTCTGTCTGGAGCGGGTTGGACAGCACCGCCACACGCAAGCCGCACTCCTCGAGAGCCATGGCATGTACCGCGGCCGTGAGTTCATCGTCGTCGACAAGAAGGACCCGTGCACCTCCGACAGAGGTCTTGCGGGAATCCTCCAGACTGGAGAAGACTTCGACGGCGTCGAGAGGGCGGGCAAGAAGACCTTCGGCGCCCATGCGGACGGCCTCGATCTTGAACTGGAAGTCCCGGTTGTTGGTCGTGAGCATCACCTTGCAGTGACGGCTCAAACTCTGGCAAATCCGCAGGTCCTCGTCCATCGTGGGGTTGACGAGAGCAATGCAGCACTTCGTTGGGTCGACGCTGTCATCGTAGGCAAGAACCTCGAAACCGAGACCTCCCAGCAAGCGCTGCGTGTTCGCAAGCTCTTCATCCGTGTCGACCACGAGAACGCGTTTTCCGGCTCTGGGGGCGGGGGATGGCAGGCGAACGTAACCCGGGCTTATTGCGTCCGCGTTACTTTTGATTTTGCCATTTAGAGCGCCCATGCAGTTTCAATCCACCTGCTCAGTGAAGTTTCAATCCGGACAAGTCGGGGCCGGGAATTCCTTCGACCAATTTCCGGTCAATCAGGTCAGCCAGTTTTTTGACTGCCTGAATGACGACATCGGTATCGGCTCCGTTCTCGACCAGGCGTTGCACATCCAGTGCCGGTTTTGTAAGGTCTTCGCATCCGAACAGGCGTGCACTGCCAACGATCCGGTGGGCGATATAACGAACCACTTCGAAGTCAACCTTCGATCCGCTTGCGTAAAGGCAATCGGCTGTAGACAACAATTCGATCTTGTCGTTTCCAAGTCGTTTTTCAAACGCAGCGACAAGCTGCGGCGTTTCTTTATGCAGGCGATGTGGCATTTGCTCCTCCCGTAGCGTTGCTATCCAAGAAACTCTCATGTTTGAGTTAAAAATGTTTTATTCGAATAGAATATTGTCATAAATACTACTTTTGTTCGTTGCTTTAGTAAAATTCAGGCTGATGTATTGTTTTAAATACCTAGGAATTACGTTTTTTTGTTACCTGACCTGCGTGAGAGGGTGGCGCAGCGTTTCGCTTTTTACTGATTACAGAGGAGTCGCGACCAGCCATCAGGGTGAGGTGGCGGACTGTGTGATCTGCGGTCACGAAAACGGCCGCTCCGGAAACCCGAAGCGGCCGCGTGTCGCTTGTCTGCAGATCTGTCTATCCAGGATCAGTCGATCTTGGATAGCAGCGCGTCGACGCTCCCGCGCGCATCTCCGTAGTACATGCGCGTGTTGTCCTTGAAGAACAGCGGGTTTTCGATACCGGAATAGCCCGTGCCCTGGCCGCGCTTCAGAACGAAGACCTGCTTGGCTTTCCAGCATTCGAGAACCGGCATGCCGGCAATCGGCGAGTTGGGGTCGTCCTGAGCCGCCGGATTGACGATATCGTTCGAGCCGATGACGATCGCGACATCCGTGTCCGGGAAGTCCTCGTTGATCTCGTCCATTTCCATGACGATGTCATACGGAACTTTCGCTTCCGCCAGAAGCACGTTCATGTGCCCGGGCAGGCGGCCTGCGACCGGGTGGATGGCGAAGCGCACTTCCTTGCCCGCAGAGCGCAGCTTGCGTGTCAGCTCGGAGACGGAGTTCTGCGCCTGTGCGACGGCCATTCCGTAACCCGGAATGATGATCACGCTGTCCGCTTCGTTGAGCGCGGTCGCGACACCGTCGGAGTCAATGGCGATCTGTTCGCCTTCCACTTCCATGGCCGGTCCCGTGGTGTTGCCGAAGCCGCCCAGGATGACCGAGATGAACGAACGGTTCATCGCCTTGCACATGATGTAGGACAGGATCGCACCGGAGGACCCGACCAGGGCGCCGACGACAATCAGAAGATCATTGCCCAGCGAAAAGCCGATGGCAGCCGCGGCCCAGCCCGAATAGGAGTTCAGCATCGACACCACCACCGGCATGTCGGCGCCGCCGATGCCCATGATGAGATGGTAGCCGATGAAGAAGGCGAGGAGCGTCATCAGGATCAGCGTCCAGATGCCAGCGCCGCTGAGGAAGGCAATCAGAAGGATCAGGCTGAGGATCGCCGCTCCGGCATTGAGCATATGACCGCCCGGGAGCTTGGTCGCTTTTGACGTGACCTTGCCGGCCAGCTTGCCGAAGGCGATCACGGATCCGGTGAAGGTGACCGCACCGATGAAGACACCGAGAAAGACCTCGACCTTAAGGATCGACTGCTCAACCGGTGTCTTGTGCGCCAGTATGGCCGCAAATCCGTCCAGAGCCGCACGCTCATCCGGGCTCATGGCGAGAACGCGGCCGAGCTCGATATAGGCATTGAAGCCGACGAAGACGGCGGCAAGGCCGACCAGCGAATGCATGGCTGCGACAAGCTGCGGCATCTCGGTCATCTGCACGCGCTGTGCAACGATATAGCCGATGATGCCGCCACCTGCGATCAGGATGACCGATAGCAGCCAAAGACCGGAGCCGGGTCCGATGAGGGTGGCGACGACGGCAAGTGCCATGCCGGCGATGCCGTACCAGACAGCCCGCTTCGCGCTTTCCTGGCCCGAGAGGCCGCCCAGCGAGAGGATGAACAGAACTGCCGCGACAACATAGGCGGCGGTTGTGAATCCGAATTCCATCTGTCGGCCTCCTTAGGATTTCTGGAACATGGCGAGCATGCGCCGGGTGACGAGGAAACCGCCGAAGATGTTGATACCGGCCATGAAGACCGACAGCCCGGCCAGGAAGATCACGAGGAACGATCCCGATCCGATCTGCATCAGGGCGCCGAGAATGATGATCGACGAGATGGCGTTGGTGACGGCCATGAGTGGCGTGTGCAGGGAATGACTGACATTCCAGATGACCTGGAAGCCGACGAAGACCGCCAGCACGAAGACGATGAAATGCTGCATGAAGCTGGCCGGCGCGATCAGGCCGACGAGCAGCAGCAGCAGTCCGCCAACCGCCAGAAGCGTGACCTGTTGCTTGGTCTGCGCCTTGAAGGCTGCGGTCTCGGCAGCGCGCTTTTCCTCCGCCGTCGGTTCCTTGACCTTTTCCTTCGGCTTGGCGGCGATCGCCTGAACCTTGGGTGGTGGCGGCGGGAAGGTGATCTCTCCGTCGAAGGCGACGGTGGCACCTCGGATGACGTCGTCTTCCATGTTGTGAACGATCTGACCGTCCTTCTCAGGGGTCAGGTCGCTCATCATGTGGCGAACATTGGTCGCATAAAGGTTGGAGGACTGGGTCGCCATGCGCGAGGGGAAGTCCGTGTAGCCGATAATGGTGACACCGTTGTCGGTGACGACCTTCTCGTCCTTGACCGTGCCTTCCACATTGCCGCCGCGTTCGGCTGCAAGGTCGATGATCACGGAACCGGGCTTCATGGCCTTCACCATGTCTTCCAGCCAGAGCTTCGGAGCGTCGCGGTTGGGGATCAGAGCCGTCGTGATGACGATGTCCATTTCCGGCGCGAGTTCGCGGAACTTGGCAAGCTGGGCTTCCCGGAACTCCGGCGAGGACACACTTGCATATCCGCCGGTCGCGGAGCCGTCCTGCTGTTCTTCCTCGAAATCCAGATAGACGAATTCCGCGCCCATGGATTCGACCTGCTCGGCCACTTCCGGGCGCACGTCGAAGGCGTAGGTCACGGCGCCCAGCGATGTCGAGGTGCCAATGGCGGCAAGTCCGGCAACGCCTGCGCCAACGATCAGTACCTTGGCGGGCGGGACCTTGCCCGCTGCCGTGATCTGGCCCGTAAAGAAACGTCCGAAATTGTTGCCCGCTTCGATGACGGCGCGATAGCCGGCGATATTGGCCATGGAGCTGAGCGCGTCCATCTTCTGCGCACGCGAAATGCGCGGCACCATTTCCATGGCGATGACGTTTGCGCCCTTGGCCTTGGCAGCTTCAAGGCCTGCTTCGTTTCCGGCCGGGTTGAAGAAGGAAATGAGCGTCTTGCCCTTGGTCAGATAGCCGAGTTCCTTTTCCTCCGGCGGTCGGACCTTGGTGACGATATCGGATTTCTTCCAGAGGCTCGGGGCAGTCTTGACGATCTCGACGCCTGCTTCCTGATACATCTCGTCGGAAAAGCCGGCTGCCTTGCCAGCGCCGCTCTGGATTGCACAGGAAAAACCGAGCTTCTGGAGCTGCCGGGCCGAGTCGGGTGTCATGGCCACACGCGCTTCCCCGGGAAGGGTTTCCTTCGGTGTGCCGATTATCAGGGCTTCTGGCATATGTCGCTCCAACATGGTGACGTGGAAGTGGCCTCGGGGCGGGGCCCGCATTCGCAAACGAAAACACCCGACATCATCGGGTCTGCGGGCATTCAGAGACTATAGAGACGAAAAAACTACTTATGACAAGATCGATATGGAGCCTAAAGGGACGGTAATACGCAACATTGTTGAAAATGCAGGGTCGAGGTGTGTTCTCGGTTCCGGATGGAAATTGGAAACAGACACTTCGTTGCAGTGTTGCGGCCGGTGCAAATACTCAAATGAGGGCCGGATCTAGTATAATGTTCCTGGCCGTGAGGATATTTGTTTCAAGTGATTTAAAAATAAACTTGTCGACTTTAGAAAAGCGGCAGCTCTCTTCGCAGAGAGCTGCCGCCGTCAACCTTATTCCGCTGCGTTCGCAGCAGCTTTGGGGTCGAGGTCGGACGCATCATGGCGCTCAAGCACCTGTTCCGATTCTTCGCCCCACGACTTGTTGACACGCCTGCCGCGCTCTACGGCGGGTCGTGCGTCGATCTTTTCCGCCCAGGCGATCACGTTCTTGTAGTCGGATACCGACAGGAATTCCGCTGCGTCGTAAAGCCTTCCGAGGACCAGTCCCCCGTACCAGGGGAAGATGGCCATGTCGGCGATCGTATACTCCTTGCCGGCGATGTAGGGACGGTCGGCCAGGGTCTTGTCCAGAACGTCCAGCTGACGCTTCGTTTCCATGGTGAAGCGATCGATCGGATACTGGTACTTCTCCGGTGCGTACGCGTAAAAATGGCCGAAGCCGCCACCAACATAGGGCGCGGAAGCCATCTGCCAGAAAAGCCAGTTTAGCGTTTCGGTCCGCTCCGCGGTGTCCTCGGGAAGGAAGGCGCCGAACTTTTCTGCCAGATAAAGGAGGATCGAGCCGGACTCGAAGACCCGCTGAGGCGGATTGACGCTGTGATCGACGAGAGCAGGGATCTTGGAATTCGGATTGGCTTCCACGAAACCACTGGAGAACTGGTCGCCTTCGTTGATCCGGATCAGCCAGGCATCATATTCCGCGCCCTTGTGGCCAAGCGCCAGAAGCTCTTCCAGCATGATCGTCGCTTTCTGGCCGTTGGGCGTTGCCAGAGAGTAGAGTTGCAGCGGATGCTTGCCGACAGGCCTGTCCTTTTCGTGGGTGGCGCCCGAGACCGGCCGGTTGATGCTGGCGAACTTGCCGCCGCTTGGCTGCTCGTTGGTCCAGACTTTGGGCGGGGTGTAGGTCGGGTCGCTCATGAGGCAGGGGCTCCGGGTCGAGAATGGTAGGGTTATGCGCCTGGTTCCCTGCAGGAAACCATCGCAATATTACGATAAGATAGGGGTGCGCCGAAGCAATGACTAGGGCGGGAAACCAGAAAATTCTGATTTGCGCGTCCCGTCCCGCCGGAAGGGATCCGACGTGATCGCCGCCGACAAAACGTCAGAAAAAATGACGTAGCGTTATATTTTCAAAGTGCGGCCTCTGATCCCGATCGACCCGGCGCAGATACTAGGGCACTCTGATCGTGGTGCGGACACACGATGCAAGGCATGACCGCTTTTCTGGCCATGAGGAAGGCAAAACCTCATCACTGCCGAACTTCAGTTCGCGAAGGTCTGAGAGGGCTTGCCGTCTCATCGTGAGAGGACGCTTGCCTCAGGCAAGAAGCGCATCCTCGAACGGGAAGCGTGACAGCAACTCTGTTCCCGTGTCGGTGACAAGGACCTGCTGTTCCAGCTTCACGCCTTCCTTGCCGCCAGCTTCGCCAATGAAGCTCTCCACGCAAAGGGTCATGCCTGGCTCTATCATCCCGTCGTACCCGGCCTCGGGGAAATCGCCGCTGTGGTAGAGATAGGGATATTCCCCGGTCATGCCGCATCCGTGGGCGGAGAGATAGTAGCGATGGGCGTGGTATTTCTCGGGAATGTCCCATGCGGCATCGGCATAGTCCCTGAAGGACATGCCTGGCCGCAGCACGTCCATGTTGTGGTGCACCTGCTCGAAAGCGACCTTGTAGAGATCGCGCTGCTGCTGGTCGGGGCGAGCCGGGCCGGAGTGAAAGGTTCTTGAGAAATCCGCGTAATATCCGTGGCAGCCGACCACATCGGTGTCGAGCGCGATGAGTTCGTTCTCGCCGATGACGGCGTCCGACGTTTCCTGGTACCAGGGGTTGGTTCTGGCCCCCGCGTTCAGGAGACGGGTTTCGATATAGTCGCCGTTCTGCTCGATGATCGACTTGTAGAGCACCGACCAGAGTTCGGCCTCCGTCAGGCCCGGACGAATGGCTTCGCGAAGCTTGCCGACGCCGATCTCAGTGGCGCGCAGCGAGGCGATCACGCACTTCATTTCCTCCGGAGACTTGATCGCCCGCGCCATTTCCACGGGCTGCTGTGCATCAACGATCCTGAGGCCGGTCTCGGCAAGCGCAATTGCGGTGCCTGCGTTGAGCCGCTCCAGCCCGACGGTCGCGTCCTTGCCGACTAGCTCGCGGATCAGCGCGTTCATCTCCAGCGCCCAGTCCCGCTCGCGCCGCGCAATGTCCGGGCCGGCGGCGACAAAGCTGGCCGTCTTCGCCGGTCTGACTTCATCGACCGTCTCGAATCCTTCGCCAAGGTGCAGCGCGCCCGTGAACTCGAACAGGATCGACCGGTCCGCCGTCAGCACCAGATAACGGGAGGCGGCATTGCGCATGGAGAACACCTGCATGTTCCGGGTTCCGGTCGCGTAGCGGATGTTCACGGGGTCGGACAGGATCACTGCGTCAACGCCGTAGTCCAGCATCATCCGGCGGACACGGGACTGACGATAGAGCCGCACCGCCCTGAGATCGATACCCGTGTCGTCCGGTTCGCGGTCGAGCTGCGCAAGCCCGTTGAGGTCGCTGCGTTCCGCATGCCAGTCCAGTTCCGCCATCTGCAGATCTCCATTTGAGCAGGAGCGCATGATCTCATTTTGGCGGAATCTGAAAAGGCTGGAAAAAGTAGGTGCTTTTGATAACCTCAGGTTATGAAAAGCCTCCGCAAGAACCTGCCGCCGCTGGACACATTGGTCTTCTTCGAAGCCGCCATGCGGCATCTGAGTTTCACAGAGGCGGCGGATGAGCTTTACGTGACCCAGGCAGCCGTCAGCAAGCGTATCCGCCAGTTAGAGACCTGGCTTGGATTACCGCTTTTCGAACGCGCCGGAAGGCGTCTGGTGCCGACAGATGCAGGGCAGCATCTTGCGGACAGAACGTCCATGGCCCTCGATTTTCTCGACCAGTCCCTGCGGGACGTGAAAGTTCCGGAGGATCCTGTGATCCGGATCGCCAGCGTTTCAAGCCTTGCAACCTTCTGGCTGCAGCCGAGGCTCCGCGATTTTGCTCTGTCGGACGAGGCTTGCCTCTTCAATCTGACGACCGCCGATGATCTGGGGGAGCTTCTGAAAACGGAGCATGATCTGGTGCTGGTCCACGGTGACGGCAGGTATTCCGGCTGGTCATCCGAACTACTGTTTTCCGAAACCGTGGTGCCGGTTGCTTCTCCGGCGGTCGCCGAGGCCATGGAGCAGGGCTCTGGTGCCGTGTTGCCCCCCTTGCTGAACTATACCCGTGTCGCTCCCAACTGGATGGATTGGCCGGGCTGGATCCAGCGAACGGGGGCGATTGAGTTCAGGAATTGGCCCGTTTCACCCTGTGCCAGCTATAACCAGACGATCGGCAGGGCATTGAAAGGGCAGGGGATCGCGCTGGGCACACCTCCGCTTCTGCAAGAGGAAATCGCGACGGGGCGTCTTGTGCCGATCAACGCCCCTGGTCTGGAAACCGGGCACGGTTACTATCTGGCCTGGCCCGACGCCAGACCGCTGGGATCCCAGGCGCGCCGGCTGAAGTCTGTTCTTCTTGCAGGCATCGGTGAAACCGGGTGAGGGAACGACCGCGCGTCTATGGCATCTGGAACGCAGGCCTTTCGCGGCCGGCGCAAATCCATCTAAAGTCTGCGGCAGCTGTTGTTTGGCTCCCGCTCCGAAAGATCTGCCCGCCGTGATACCGACCGACGTTCTGACGCTTTTCTTCATGACTGCCTTGGCGCTGGGCGCTGCTCCCGGCCCGGACAACCTCTTCGTGCTGACGCAGTCGGCCCTCCATGGCAAGGTGGCAGGTCTCCTCGTCACGCTTGGCCTGTGCACGGGCCTTTTGGTGCACACAATTGCCGTCGCGCTGGGTATAGCGGCCATCTTCAAGACATCGGAGATCGCCTTCACGCTGCTGAAGTTTGCCGGGGCGGCCTTTCTTGTCTATCTCGCGGTGCAGTCGTTCCGTGCAGGGCGGGCAGATATGGTGTCGCGGCGACAGGAGAGGCTGGGCGCGTTCGCCCTCTATCGGCGGGGGATCATCATGAATGTGACGAATCCCAAGGTTGCGATCTTTTTCCTGGCGCTCTTGCCGCAATTCGCGGACCCGGCTCGCGGCTCCGTGCCCTTGCAGATCTTGATGCTCGGCGGTCTCTTCATCCTGGCGACCGTGATCGTCTTTGGCGCCGTTGCTCTCGCTGCCGGGGAGCTGGGGGAGGTGATGAAACGATCACCGACCATACAGATCTGGCTCAATCGCATCGCGGGAATGGTTTTCCTGGGCCTCGCGGTGCGACTTGCGGTGATCGAGCGATAGCCGGCTGCGCGGCTCAAACGGCCTGAAGCGTATAGACGGAAAAGAGACCGTCCTTGTCGGTGTCCTGACCCAGAATTCTCCACCCCCCTTCATCCGCAATCTCGGCGAAGGCCTTCTCGTCGTATTTGTGCGAGTTCTCCGTGTGGATCGTCTCGTCCTGCCGGAACGAAATGGTCTCGCCGCCGATCTCGACGTCCTGGTCTTTCAATGAAACCAGATGCATCTCCACCCGGCTTTCGGCCGCGTTCCAGATCGCCTTGTGGGTGAAGCTCTGAAGATCGATCGAAGCACCAAGCTCGCGGTTGATCCGCTGGAGCAGGTTCTGATTGAAAGCAGCCGTGATGCCGGCCGGATCGTCATAGGCGGTGACGAGGATGTCCTCGCTTTTTGGTCGGTCGACCCCGACAATCATGCTGGCGCCCGGCATTGCATCGCGAATTCTCTGCAGCAGTGCCGCTGCCTCGGACCGCTCGAAATTGCCGATTGTGGAGCCGGGAAAGAAGACCAGGACGGGCAGTTCCGGCAGCAGAGGCAAGTTGCCGAGCGGCTGGGTGAAATCCGCTGTCACCGGTATCACGGCGAGAGAGGGATACGCACGCCTGACACGCTCGCCGGCCTCTTTGAGATGATTGGCGGAGATGTCGACGGGCATGTAGACCGAGAGGTCCTGAAACGTGCCCAGAAGCAGGTCCGTCTTGCGGCTGGAGCCACTTCCAAGCTCCACCATCGCGCCTCTCGCGCCCGGCAGACGGGCATATTGGCGCGCGTTCTCTTTCAGGATCGTGAACTCGGTCCGCGTTGGATAATAGGCATCCAGTTCCGTGATCGCCTCGAACAGATGCGAGCCGACATCATCGTAGAGCCACTTGCTGGACAGGAACTTTCGGTCGGCCTTGAGGCCTGACAGGACCTCCGCCCTGAAGGTCTGATCCTGGGGAACAGGGGAAACATGCTTGGTCATAGGTCTGCCGCCAATCTGAGGCCCAGCATCTGCCAGCGCTGGTGAGGATAGAAGAACGTCCTGTAGGAGGAACGCATCTGAAGCTTCGGAGTTGCGCAGGAACCGCCGCGCAGCACCATCTGGTTCACCATGAACTTGCCGTTGTACTCGCCGATGGCGCCTTCCGGCGGGCGGAAACCCGGGTAAGGCGAAAAGGCGCTGCTGGTCCATTGCCAGACATCGCCCCAAAGGCCGGGCTTTCGACCGGTGGGCACGAAAGCGCCGCTTTCCAGGAAATTGCCGTCGATCTGCGTTCCCTCGGCCGCCGCTTCCCATTCGGCTTCCGTCGGAAGCCTGTGGCCGGCCCATCGGGCGAAGGCGTCCGCCTCGTAGTAGCTGACATGAACGACAGGAGCTGCGTGATCGACCTGACGGGGGCCCTGCAGCGTGTAGGTCCACCAGACTCCATCCTGTTTCCACCAGTAGAGCGGGCTGTCCCAGTCGTTTTTCTCCCGCACCGCCCAGCCTTCCATCAGCCAAAGGGTCTGGTTGTCGTAGCCGCCGTCCTCCATGAAGGCGATCCATTCTCCATTGGTGACGGGACGGTCGCGCAGGCGGTACGGCTCCAGCCAGACCCGGTGCCGCGGACCCTCGCAGTCGTAGGCAAAGCTGTCGCCGGCGTGCCCTATTTCCACAAGGCCGCCGTCGTGCCGGCTCCAGCTTTCTGTCTGTGGGGCCGCCACCTCGACCGGTCTTGGTTCGGCATAAACGGGCAGAAGGGGATTGAAAGAGAAAGCATGCATAAGGTCGGTGACGAGAAGCTCCTGATGCTGCATTTCGTGGTGGCAGCCGAGCGTCAGCAGTTCGTCCAGCCTGTCTGCTTCCAGCGCAAATGCGCCATGAGCGCGCCCCTCGCGAAGCGCATCTTCCACATGCGCCCTATACGCCTTCACATCGCCCGCGGAAGGGCGTGAAAGCAATCCGCGCCTGGACCGCATGTGTCGAGGCCCAGCCTGAACATAATAGGAGTTGAACAGCACCGCGAACCGATCGTCCTTCGGCTCATAGCCCGGAAGATACGGCTTGAGGATGAACTCCTCGAAGAACCAGGTCGTGTGGGCCAGATGCCATTTCGGCGGGCTGGCATCTTCCATCGACTGAAGGCCCATGTCCTCTTCGGTCAGGGGCTCGACAAGCGTGAGCGTGCGCTCACGGGTCGCGTCGAAAAGCTGTCCCACGGCGGACTGGCTTGTGAACTCGGTCGCTTCGTTCGTTGGATCGGCGTCCAGATGCGTCATTTCAAATCCTCCAGGAACTGGGATGGCCGGCGACCTCTGACCCGTTCGCGAGATGCTTTCAGGCTGTCAGGACGTAGGGATAAAAAACGGATTTCCAACGCGGGAAATCGCACGGCACCGCTGCAGAACCGCGCGGGCGTAGTCGGTGTCCTGTTGTTGGTGAATAAGAATAACATTGGTGATAATTCAAACATATCCCGCCTTGTTGTGACAAGAAGTCATCAATCGTTTGTTTTCTGGGAGGAAATAGCATCCTGAGGGCTGTTGTCCGTCGTCACTTCTCTCAAGACTAGCCGACCCTTCCTGACAGCCTCGTGTCAGGAAGGGTCGGCGGCAGATCTTCACATCGGCGTGAACGACGGGGCCGATCTTCGCGATGAGAGTCCTCCGCAGGACCTGTGGAGATCGTTTCGACCGACAGATGACAAAGACGAGGACCGGTAGGCGGTCGCTCTGCCCACCACTCGACTGCCGACCTGACTTGACGGTCTGACTTGACGATCTAGGACAATCATCCTAAAGGTGCATTAGGGCAATTGTCCTAGACGGTGTTTATGCGCAGTTCGAGGATCAGAAGAAGTCTCCACGGGACAGGCGCAAGCATGGAAGGGAAGGGGTAGACATGGCGGGCAAGGCAACCCGACAACAGATCGTCGATGCGGCGGACCAGCTCTTCTACAGTCAGGGCTTCGACCACACGTCCTTTGCCGATATCGCTGCCGCCGTCGAGATTTCCCGAGGCAATTTCTATTACCACTTCAGGACCAAGGACGAGATCCTGGACGCGGTCATCGCGAAGCGGCTGGCCGACAGGCAGGCGCTTCTCGCCTCCTGGGACGAGAGGGGCGGGACCGCACAGCAGCGTATCGCCTGTTTCATCAGGATCGTCATCATCAACCAGAGCAAGATCATGGCCTGGGGGTGCCCGGTGGGCACGCTCACGAGCGAGCTTGAAAAGCTTGAACATGCCTCCCGCAACAGAGCCAACGAAATCATGGCCCTGTTCCGCGACTGGCTGGTTGCCCGGTTCGAGGAGATGGGAAGCGGTGCCGCGGCGCAGGAGCATGCGCTTCATGTCCTCAGCTGGAGCCAGGGCGTCGCAACTCTGGCACAGACCTTCAAGGATGAAGCCTTTGTCCGCCGAGAAGTCGAGCAGATCCTTGCCTGGCTCGAAGATTTGGCGGACGGGGAGCGATCGAAGGACTTTTGAACGGCCGCAAAGGCTGATTTGAACGCGGTCGATGCACCGCAGGACATGGAGACGAACATGTTTGTCGTGACGCTGACATTTTCCGAAAACAAGGCGAAGGCGCCAGAGTTCATGAAGGGCCACAATGCGTGGATTCAGGAAGGTTTCGACCGGGGCCTTTTCCTGATGGTCGGCAGCCTTCAGCCAAACATGGGCGGTGCCATCATCGCTCATGAAACCAGTCGCGAGACCCTGCAGGCATTCGTGGCCACCGATCCCTTCGTCGCCGAGGGCATCGTGAGCGCAACAATTCTGGAAATTACGCCCTCCCGGCTCGACGACAGGCTCGGCTTTCTGGCCGCCTAGGGTGAGGACCCGGGGTCAGACGTGCCCCGACGACCGAAGCTTGCCTTCCTGTCCTGATGGTGGCACTGCTCATCGCGGGGAGAAGACTGAGGAAAAGCGAACATCCGGTAGATGCGCTTTTCCAGGGAGGTAGCATGCGCCAGTTCAGAGGATCCATTCCGGCCCTCGTGACACCCTTTGCCGACGGTTCGATCGACTTCGAAGCCCTTGAGCGGCTGGTGGAGTGGCATGTCTCGGAAGGCAGCCACGGCCTTGTCGCGGTTGGCACCACGGGCGAAAGCCCGACGGTCGGGACCGAGGAGCACAAGCAGGTCATCCGGCGGGTGGTGGAGTTCGTGAACGGCCGAATACCGGTAATCGCCGGGACGGGGTCCAACTCCACCGTCCAGTCTCTCGACATGATGAAAGCGGCGGAAGCCGCCGGGGCGGATGCCGCGCTTGTCGTCACGCCCTATTACAACAAGCCGAACCAGGCCGGCTTGCTGAGCCACTATCGGGTCCTGCATGACAGCACCAATTTGCCCATCATCCTCTACAACATTCCCGGCCGCTGCGTGATCGACATCCTGCCCGACACGATGGCGGAAATGGCCCGCTGGCCGCGGGTGATCGGCGTGAAGGATGCCTCCGGCAGCATGGAGCGCGTCAGCCGCCAGCGGGCGATGTGCGGAAAACACTTCATCCAGCTCAGCGCGGAAGATGCCGCGGCCCTGGGCTTCAACGCCCATGGCGGGACCGGCTGCATCTCGGTGACGGCGAATGTGGCGCCGCGCCTGTGTGCTGCGTTTCAGGAGGCGTCGCTTGCAGAAAGGCTGGAAGAGGCAAGGGCCTATCAGGATCGGCTGCTGCCCCTGCACACGGCGCTCTTTCTGGAGCCGCCGGCCGCCTGCACGAAATACGCCCTCTCAAGGCTTGGCCTGTGTTCGCAGGATCTGCGCCTGCCGCTGGTGCCGGTTACGTCAGAGACAAAACGCGCGATCGATGAAGCCATGGAATTCGCCGGCCTGATCTGACGTCTGTGCCCCGGTTGGTCTGTGACCCGCGTTTGCACGACCTGGCAGAAGAAGCAGCCTGACGGGGTGAAATCGTGTTCTAATGGACGGTGCAGGCGAGGAGGGGCATAGGTCTGGCCTGCCTGGAGAGCTGCGATGGAGCATGTCTTGACCGGTATCTGTTTGTACCCGTCGACTTTCGCCAGAGGTTTACTGGTCGCGCTCGGGCTGGACATGGTCCGGCAGCAAACCGCGTTCGGCAACGGATCAGTTGAATTCGCGCGCGCATTCCGCAGGTCTGTCAGGATGGTCAGCACCGTGAAGCACGAACGTGTGCAACTGCCCTCGTACCCGAAGCGTCTGCTGCTTCGCGATATCATGATTGCTCTGTTGCTTGCGGTGACATGGCTCATGCAGGGCAGCTCGTCCGTGCGGGCCGAAGCCACCGTGCTCGACACCATCGAAGCACCGGGCGTCGACGAGACTGCCTTTACGAAGCATGCCCGTCCACCGAAGACCGTCGCCCCGCATGCTACGTTTGCGGGCGCTGAGACCTTGCAGGAACTCGGACAGACGTATCTGTTTTTCGTCTATGTCCTAAGCGGTGAGGGGATCGACCGCGACAAGGTGCGGCTCTGGCTCGAAGGGACGATGCATCCGAACACGATGAGTGAGATTTGTGCCGATCCGATCATCGCGGAAAAGGCCTGGTACGTTTCGTATGAATACGCGGACGCCGACGACATAGCCATCGCGAGCACGACAATCTCACGCCGCGACTGCAGGCGGATGACCGAAAAACCTTGAGGGACCGGCTCTTTAAAAGGAAAATTCCGCAGAGCGTCTAGCGGGAGGCTCTGCGGATCTGGTTCAAACCTGGAAAGGTTTACTGAACGCGCGGGAACAGGGTCTCGATCTCGCCGAGGTCGCTGTCGCCCTTCAGCCGGTCAAGTTCTGGCTTCCACGGTGTGGCAATCTCGGGGGCGTTCAGCATCTTCAGGGCTTTTCCGGCAGACCCCGGAATGACCTGAAGCAGCGCTTCCATGACAACCCGCAGGCTGTCGAGCGTGACATAGATCACCGTCTGGCAGCGCTCGCGGGTCTCTTCGTTCTTGATGAGGTCCCAGGGTGCCTGTTCGGCGAAATAGTTGTTCATCTCATCGGCAACCGTGATGATCGCCTGCAGGCGTGCAGGAATATCGGCAAGGTTGATCCACTCGCCCATGCCTGTCGTTGCGTCCACGACCGCCTTGCGGATCGCTTCATCTTCCGCCGTGAGCGCACCCGGTGCCGGCAGCTTGCCGTCGAAACGGGCCTTTGAGAACTTCGCGGCCCGCGAGAGCAGGTTGCCGATCTTGTTGCCCAGCTCCGTGTTGTAGCTCTGGGTGATGAACTCCACCGATATCTGGCTGTCGCTGTCGGCGCGCATGTGCCGGGCGAGGTACCAGCGCAGCGCATCGACGCCGAGCTTCTCGATCACCTCGATCGGATCGACCACATTGCCGATGGATTTCGACATCTTGACGCCGCCGGCACCCGTCCAGTGACTGTGCACGGAGAGCTTTTTCGGCAGCGGCAGGCCGGCCGCCATCAGCATGATCGGCCAGTAGACCCCGTGAGGCTTCAGGATGTCCTTGCCGATCAGGTGCTCGCACTCCGCCCACCAGGCTTCGTAGCCGGCATCGTCCGGCCAGCCGATGTTCGTCAGGTAGTTGGCCAGCGCGTCGAACCACACGTAGGTGACGAAGTCCTGGTCGAACGGCAGCTCGATGCCAAGCGTGACGCGGGCTTTCGGCCGCGAAATGCAAAGATCGTCCAGCGGCTCCGACAGCATCTTCGTCAGCTCGTTCCGGAAAGCCTCCGGCTGAATCCAGTCCGGATTGTCGGCAATATGCTGCAGGAGGCGCTCGCGGAACGGCTCCATCTTGAGGAAGTAGTTCGTCTCGTCGGTCTGCTCCACCTTCATGGTCGGATGAAGCGCGCACTGACCGTCCTCGGTGAGATCGCTCTCCTTCTTGAACTCCTCACAGCCCTTGCAGTAGATGCCGGTGTAGTTCTTCTTGACGATCAGGTCCTTGTCGAAGATCGACTGCTCCATGCCGGCGACGGCCTGCTTGTGGCCTTCGCGGCTGGTGCGCACGAAATAGTCGTAGGTAACGTCGAGCTTGTCGAACACGTTCCGGAACTCGGTGCAGCGCATGTCGAGATAGTCGGTGACCGACATCCCCTTGTCTTCCGCCGCTTCCTGGTTCTTCTGGCCGTGCTCGTCAACGCCGGTGGACAGCATCAGCTCATACCCCAGCGCCTCGCGGTTGCGTTTCAGGATATCGGCCATCACGGACGTGAACGCGTGACCGATATGCGGTGAACCGTTGACGTAGTAGATCGGGGTGGTGATGTAGCTTTTCATCCAAACGCTTTCGATATTCCGGCTGATACGGGCTGGACACTGTGCGATACAGCGACCGGATGGACGCTGAAGCCCGCCCCTTTGTGGGATCGCAGCTATATTTCACACTCAAGAGGCCAAGAAAAGCCCCGAGTGGGATACGGCCCCCCAAAGTGGGTCTCCTTGGTCAAATTCGCAAGGGCCCGTCACCACAGCGGCGCGGTTGCTGAGACCGCCACCCCTTCCTTCACCTCGATCCGTCTCGCGCTGTTCTCAGAGATCGGCAGGGAAGCGATGCCTGAGAGCCGCGGACCAAACGCTCGCGTCATCTTGCGGTGGCGCGGAAGTGTCATTTCGACGAAAGGGCGGCGGGCGCCGAGACGAGCGGCCCATCCTTCGAGACGGGCCTGGCGGCCCTCCTCAGGATGAGGCGGAGTGGGGTTTGCGATGCAGGAGCGGGCTGCCGAAACGGGAATTTGCTCTACCCGCATCCTCATCCTGAGGAAGCGCGAACGCGCTGTCTCGAAGGATGGGCGGCAGGCACCGGGATGAAGACGCTATACTCTGGCCTGCCGAGAAGACCCTTTCGAAGCATGAAGCGAAGTGTCAAGGAGGACGCGGGGGGCGAGCTGCCGATATGAGGAAAAGGTTCGACGCGCATTCTCATTCTGACGATGCGTGGGCGCCATTACGAACGAAGGGCGGCGGGCGCCGAGACGAGCGGCCCATCCTTCGAAACGGGCAAGGCGGCCCTCCTCAGGATGAGGCGGAGTGGGAAGGTGTCGACACTGGGATTCTGCTCTACCCGCATCCTCATTCTGAGGAAGCGCGAACGCGCTGTCTCGAAGGATGGGCGGCAGACACCAAGGCGACAGGCCCATGCTTCCGCACGAACCAGACGGCCCCACTCCGGAAATCGCTACCCGATCACCCAGATCCCGCCAAGCACGAAGAGCGCCAGAAATGCCGTCTGGGTCACCAGCATCCAGATTGCAGGACCGCCGACTTCCAGCAACTTTGGAATCGAAGTCTTCATGCCGACGGCAGCGATGGCGGCCAGCAAGGCCCAGCGGGAGACGTGGCCGGAGAGGTCCTTGACCGGTTCGGGAATGAGAGCGAACGAATTCAGCGCGGCGAGGACGAGGAAGGCGGCGACGAAGAGAGGCATCAGCGGCGGGCGCGAGCTGTGGGCTGAGGACTTCTTGCGCAGGATCAGCGCGGCCACGAGCACGATCGGGGCGAGCATCGTCACGCGGATCAGCTTGACGAGCGTCGAGAGATCGCCGGTTTCGTCGGAGATCGAAAACCCGGCACCGACCACCTGTGCGACGTCGTGGATCGTTCCGCCGAGGAAGACGCCGGTCGCATCGAGCGAGAGACCGAGGGCGTTTGTCAGGAGCGGATAGAAGATCATCGCGAGGGTCGACAGCACGGTCACGGTGATCACCGTGAAGGCGAGATCGCGCTCTGCATGGTCGCGTTTCGGCAGGATGGAGCCGATCGCCATGGCGGCCGATGCGCCGCAGATGGCAACCGCGCCGCCGGTGAGGAAGGCGAACAGGCGGTCCCGTCCGAATAATTTTCCTATCAGCAGAGAAAAGCCGATGGTCGCCAGCACGCCGACAATGACCAGAAACAGGTAGGGCAGACCAAGTGCCTGCACCATTTCCACGCTGATGCGGACGCCCAGCAGCGCGACGCCGATGCGCAGGAGGGTGCGTGCCGCAAAGGCAATTCCTTCGCCTGTGCGCGGTTCGTCGGACAGAAAGTTCAGCGGCATGCCAAGCAGGATCGCCATCAGCATCGCCGGCGCACCATAGTGCTCATTGAGAAACTGGGCCGCAATCGCCACCAGTCCCGCAATCGCGATGCCCGGAAACAGCCGGTGGGCCCGGTCCTTGAAGGGTTCAACCATGCTTTGTCCTTGTTGTCGGTCGGTCGGCTAGCGGTCGACGGGCAGTCCGCTCGGCACAGCGTCCGGGATGCCGAAAGGAGGGGATGAGACGGAACTGGTTCCGGTCAGGGCTTTCAGGAAAGCCAGGAGATCGGAAATCTCCGGGTCCGAGAGAGGCGCGGGGCGAATGTCCCTGAAACGAGACTGGCGGGCGATCTCGCGCGCGTCGTTCCAGACGATGAAATCGATGGGCGAAAGCCAGGGTGCGTCCGGCAGCGCCGCCATATGCGGCTGCCAGGCGGACAACATCGCGTCCGGATCGAGGTGGTGACGGATGATCGCCTCGAGCGTCGGATAGGCGCCATTGTGACCGTAGGGAGCGGTCAGTTCGACGTTTCGCAGCATCGGCGTGCGGAAGCGATAGGCGTCCTCCAGCCGGTCGGTTTCACCCATCGCCCCGACATCACGCACCATCGGATCGAAGGTGCGGGTGCGTCCGGGGCCGAAGGGGGGCAGTCCGAGCGCGTGGAACTTCTGGTCGCTGAGGAGCTTGCCCGAATGGCAGGTGGAACAGCCCGCCTTGCCATAAAAGAGATCAACGCCGCGCTTCTGATCGGCTGCAAGCGCGGTTGCGTCACCTGCAAGATAACGGTCGAACGGGCTGTCCATGCTCCGCCATTCGCTTGCCTGGAAGGCCGCAAGCGCATTTGCGATATCGACGATGGTGACATCCTCCGGCCGGTCGATATCGTTGAATGCATCGACGAAAAGCGTCCCGTATTCGGGAATGATCCGCACCCGCTTCGCCAGGATCGGCCAGGCATTGTCCACCCGGTCTCGGATCGCGCCCGCCACCTCGTTCTCTTTCGGGTTTCCCGCCATCTCGAATTGCGCCGTCAGAGGAAAGACGGCCTGAGCGGCAAGCAGCGAATTGAAGCCGGAGGGAAGCCATTCCTCCGCAGGAGAATTGAACTCGTTGCCGAAGGTCTCCGCCCGCGACAGCCGGCCGTCGTGAAAGAGGGTGTGAAGCTCTTTTGCGCCAAGATTCCAGAGGCCTGGAGCATTTCGCGGAATCCGTTTCTGAATCCGGCTGGCACCGTCGCCGGCACGCCTGTCCGGTCCAAGGCCCGCACCTCCTTCTCCAATGCCGAGCGACAGGCCGTCACTTGTTCCAAACCGTGGGTGATGGCATGTGGCGCAGGCAATGTTCCTGTTGCCGGACAGGATCCTGTCGTAAAAGAGAAGCTGACCGAGAGCAGCCTGCTTGCGGTCGAAGGCGATGAAATCGTCTTCGGTCAGAGGCGAGGGCAGGCTGGCGGAAAGAGCGGTGCCGGGAACAAGGAACACCAGCGGGAGGAGACGAAGCCAATGAGGAAAACGGCGAAACGACTGTGTCTTGCGCTTGTGATCGGGGCAGCCTCGCCGGCAGCCGCGGAGATCGAGGCTGCGCGCGACATGATGGAGGCCGGCCGTTTTGAGGAGGCCATGAAGGAACTTCGGCCCGCTGCACGCTCTGGCAATGCCGATGCCGAGGAACTGATCGGGGTCATGTATGCCATGGGTCTTGGCGTCGAACGGGACGACCAGCGCGCGTTCGAGTGGTACCTCAGAAGCGCCATGAAGGGGCATCCGGGCGCGCAGTCCGGCGTCGGCTGGTACTATGAGGTTGGTCGGGGAATGCCGGAGCCTGATCTCGTCAGAGCCTACATGTGGTACACGCTGTCTGCCATCGGAGGGGACCCCGACGCGGCAATCTCTCTGGAAGAGGTGGTCAAGAAGATGACCGGGGAAGAGATCGACAAGGCGCATGTTCTGGTCGGCGACTACAAGGTCTGGATGTATCCGTTCAATTGAGCCCTCCGGCGTTTGCTTCGGAGGACCCGATCTGCGTTCTGCCTGTCCGAGAGCCGGAGGACAGGGCAGGCCCCCACAGATGTTCTGAACCCGGTGTCCGGAAAACGCCCCGATCATGGGGCGTCTTCCGATGTTGTTCGAAACGGATCGGCTTCAGGACCTAGTTCAGGTCCGCGCCGCGTTCCACGTCGATGGAGCTTTCAGCCTCTGCAACGGCTTCCTCCATTGCGCCGAAGATCTCGTCTCCCCGGTCGACATTGCCCTTGAACCATTCGTAAACAGGGGCAGCTGCTTCCTTGAAGGCGGCCTTCTGCTCCGGTGTCGGCACGTAGAGATCACCGCCGCCGGCGACGAAATCCTCATACGCCTGGATAGACTTGCGCTTCGGCGAGGCGAAGGTCGCCTGCTGCAGGGCGTAGAACCCGTCCACGACGACGCGGCGCATGTCTTCCGGCATGGAGAGGAACTTCTGGTTGTTCATCCACCACAGCGCGCCCATGTAGGCGTGACCGTCAAGCGTCACATACTGCAGTCCGGCATCCGGGAACTTCATGCCCATGATGTCGGTGATGCCGTTCTTGGAGCCTTCCACGACGCCGGTCTGCAGCGAGGTGAAGAGTTCCGGCCACGGGATCGGGGTGGGGGCGGCACCAAGTGCCTTCACGAGTTCCTGCGGCAGGTCTGCGACGACGGTCCGGATCTTCAGGCCTTCCAGGTCGGAAGGCATCTTGACACGGTGCTTGGTGTTGGCGAAGTTGCGCCAGCCGCCGGTGTTGCCGATGGTCATCAGGCGGATGGCATCGCCGCTGTCTTCCAGTGCCATGGTGCGCATCGTGCGGGTGAAATCGCCGGACAGAACGTGCTCCGCGATCCGGTCGTCCGCCATCATGTAGGGCAGGTCGAGAACCTGGACATACGGGAAGATGCCCGCCGCGCCGCCGGACGTGGAGATATAGATGTCGATGGCACCGTCGGCGACGCCCTGCAGGCACTCTGCGCCGTTGGAGCACAGCTGCGTGCCGATGAAGAGCTCGACTTCGATCGCCCCGTTGGATGCTGCCTCGACGAAGTTCTTGAAGACGACCAGACCGTCGTAGTCCTCGTCGTTCTCGTTGGAGTTTGCGGTTGCGCGCAGCGTGTAATCGGCTGCCACCGCGCTCATTGCCGAGCTGGCGAGCATCGCCGCCACGGTCAGTGACTTCAGTGTGGTCTTGAGCATTTTGTAGGTACCTCCCTTATGAAAAAGCTCTGGTTCAGTTCGCGAATCCGGTCAGTCGCGGGATCGTCATCGAAAGAGCCGGAATATAGGTGATCAGGAAGATCACCGCGATCTCCACCGCAAGAAACGGCAGGATGGCCTTGGCTATGGTTTCAACCCGTTCTCTTGAAACCGATGCCGCGACGAAGAGCACCAGGCCCATTGGCGGCGTTGCCAGGCCGATGGTCAGGTTGACGCTCATGATGATGGCAAAGTGGATCGGGTCGACACCCATGCTGACGAAGATCGGCCCGAGGATCGGCCCCAGAATGATGATCGCCGGCCCCGCATCCAGGAACATGCCCACCACGAACAGCAGCAGATTGATCAGGAACAGCAGGATCAGCGGGTTCTCGGTCAGGCCAAGGATGAAATCGGCCATGATTTCCGGCGCGTGGCTCAGGCTGACGACCGTCTTGAACGCCATCGCCGCGCCGACCAGCAGCAACACCACGGCGGACGTGACGCCGGCCCGGTTCAGGATGCCCGGAATCTCGCTGACGGCAATCGTCCGCAGCACGAAGAGGCCGATGACCAGCGCGTAGGCAACGGCGACCGCTGCCGCTTCTGTCGGGGTGAAGACGCCCCCGAGGATGCCGCCCAGGATGATGACCGGCGTAAGCAGCGGAAAGAATGCCTTCAACGAGGCCTGCCCCCGCTCGCCCCAGGTGTAGCGGCGACTGGCGGCGGGGAAGTCGTATCTGTCGGCCATGACCTTGACCATGAGCATCAGCCCGATGCCGACCATGACGCCGGGCACGATGCCGGCGAGGAAGAGGGCCGCAACGCTTTCGCCCATGACATAGGCGTAGATGATCATGATACCTGATGGCGGGATGATCGGGCCGATGACGGAACTTGCTGCCGTGATGGCCGCGGCAAACCGGCGGGTATAGCCCTGCTTTTCCATGGCCGGGATCAGCATTGACCCAAGCGCCGAGGTATCGGCAACGGCCGAGCCGGACAGGCCTGCGAACAACATGGAAGACAGGATGTTCACATGCGCAAGGCCTCCGCGCAGGTGCCCCATGAGGGCCTGCGAGAATTCGACGAGGCGCATCGTGATGCCGCCCTTGTTCATCAGCTCGCCGGCGAGCATGAAGAACGGAATCGCCATCAGAGGAAAACTGTCCATGCCGTTGTAGACGTTACGGTAGAGAAGCGTGATGTCGCGCTCCTGACCGTTCAGCCACAAGAGGATGCCCGGAGCGGCGAGCAGGCCGAAGACGACCGGCAGGCCAATCATCAGGAATACGAGAAATACGGGAAGGAACCAGATCAGCATCACTCGGCCCCCGCCATGTCGGCATCCGGGATCTGGGGCAAAGCTTCCTCGCCGCCGACCCAGGAGATGATGTTTCGCAGGATGAGTTCGACGTTGACCAGCGTCAGCAGAGCGACGCCGACGACCAGTGAGGCCATCATCCAGCTACGCGGCACGCGCATCCAGCTCGTCATGGTGACGTCGGCAGGCACATAAAGTGACGCGGTGGCGAAACGACCGCCGAAGCCGGTGACTTCGCTGTAGCCGATGCGCAGTGCGACGACCAGCACCAGCAGGGAGATCAGCAGCAGGAACAGGGACAGAAGATTGCCGGCGAGGCGCGGCAGCATGTGGCTGAACATGTCGATGGCGACGAAGCCACCGCGCCGGAATGCGGTCGGCGCCATCAGCCCGGTCATCCACAGCATGCAGAATCGGGCAGCCTCGTCAGGCCAGGGCAGGGCGTTGTTCAAAACATATCGAAACACCACCTGGACCAGGATGGCGACCACCATCAGGGCCACGGCGGCGATGCCGATTGCGCGTCCAATCCGCAGCAATAGCGAATTGACGAAAGCGAGCGGCATCAGAACCGCCAGCAATATGCCCATTCAGGCTCTCCTCCCAGAAACATGCAACAGGTACAGGACGTTCATCGTCCTGCTTACCGCCCTACTTTGGAGCGATTTGTCCGAGTTTGCCTGCATAAAATGTCAGTGCTTCTCCTGAACGCATTTCGGCCTGAAGAACCTGACCGAGCACGATCAGGTGATCTCCCCCCTCATAGGCCGCAAAACGCCTGCATTCGAAGCGTGCGAGACAGTCCTCGATCAGTGGCACGCCGTTGTCGTCGATCGTGTAGGTGAGCTGATCAAAGGCGTGCGCGTTGCGGACGAACCCGCTGCACACTTCGGCCTGATGATGGCTCAGCACATGAATCGCGTAGTGCTCCGCCGTCTCGAAGTAGTTGAAGCGGCGGGAACCCTTGTCGGGCATCCAGAGCACAAGTGGCGGCTCTAGGGAGACGGAGGAAAAACTGTTTGCCGTAATGCCGACCGGTCCGTCTTCAGACCCGGTCGTCACAACTGTGACGCCTGTGGCGAAACGCCCGAAGGCGTCCCTGAGCAGCCGGGTATTGTCGGTGCCGGGTGCAAAGGTCACGGGATGATTGGCATTCTGCATGGTCATCAGGGAACCTCTTGTCCAAGGGCGGCCTCGTAAAGCCGGTACCAGGTTTCGCGATCCAGTTTCACCTTGAGCGCATCCGAGATCTTCGCGATCCGATCCAGGTTGTTCGTGCCCAGAACCGGCAGAAGCTGCGCCGGATGCGTCAGGAGAAAGGCGACAGCGACGGCCGAGCGGTCGACGCCGAATCCGGAAGCGACTTCATCCAGGACGGCGCCGAGCTTGCCGCCTTCGGAAATCAGCGCGCCGCCACCAAGGGGCGACCAGGCCATCAGCCGAGTGCCGAGCTTCTGGTGAAAGGCGAGGTCGCCGTTCGTGAAGGGTGCAATCTCCTTGAGAGAGATCTCGATCTGGTTCGTCACCAGCGTGTTCGTCATGGCCGACTGAAGAAGATCCCAGTCCCACGGCCGGAAATTGGAAACGCCGGCGCTTCTGATCTTGCCGCTCTTGATAAGGTCGTCGAGGACAGCACCGGTCTCGTGATGATCCATCAGCGGATCCGGCCGGTGGATCAAAAGAAGATCGATCGTCTCCACTCCCATGTTCGACAGGGAGTGCTCGACGGACTTCTCGATGTGGGCGCGCGAGGTGTCGTAATGCTTCACCTTGGCCTCGGAATAGCGACCGGCCGGCGCGACGATGTCGCATTTCGTGACGATTTCCATCCGCTGGCGCAGTGAAGGATTGGCTTTCAGCGCGCCGCCAAGCACGGCCTCGGCCACATAGCCGCCGTAGATGTCGGCCTGGTCGAAGGTCGTGATGCCCTGGTCCAGGCAGGTCTGGATTTTCCGTTCCACGTAAGCGGGGGACGTATCCGTGTCGTCTCCCAGCCGCCACATGCCGTAGATCAGGCGTGAGAATTCAAGCGTTTCGGACAGTTTCACGCGTTGCATCAGCGGCGGTCTCCATTGCCAAGAGGGGTTGCCGGCGTCCCTGCCGGCACGCGGCCATAAGCATGTGGCAACGAGCAGGTCTTCAGGTTCGGCAGGACTCGAGCCCCGAAATGTTTTGCTTCTTCTTCATGCGGGTAACCGGAGAAGATGAAAGCCCGGATGCCCATCTTCTGATAGGCTTCGATCTTGGACATGACCTGGTCGGTCGACCCGACCAGAGCAGCGCCGCAGCCCGAGCGGGCCCTGCCGACGCCGGTCCAAAGATTCGGTTCGATATACCCGTATTCGTCCGCGATTTCACGGTTGCGGGACTGGTGACTGACCCCCAGCGATTTCGCGTCGAGGGCCCGTTCGCGGATCGCCGACCCCTGCGTGTCATCCAGCTTGGAGACGATGTAGTCGGCGTATTCCTGCGCTTCCTTCTCCGTATCACGCACGATCATGTGGACGCGCAGGCCGTAGTCCAGCGTGCGATCGTATTTTTCGGCGACCGCGTGAACCGCTTTCATGCGACCCGCCAGTTCCTCGACCTTTTCCGGCCACATCAGGTAGACGTCGCAATGCTGACCGCAGAGCTCCAGGGCAGAGGGCGAATACCCGCCGAAGTAAAGCAGCGGGCCGCCGGTCTGATAGGGGCGGGCAGGGTCGGTGGTGAGCCCCTTGAAAGAGTAGACCTCGCCCTCGTAGTTGATCTCGTCCTGCGTCCACGCCTGCTTGAGGATCTCCACGACCTCGCGCGAGCGCTGGTAGCGATAGGCGCTGTCGGCCTGCTCACCTGGAAAGTCGGACGAGATGATGTTGACCGTCAGGCGTCCCTTCAGCATGTGATCGAGCGTCGCGATGGTTCGCGCCAGCATGATCGGCTGCATCTCGCCGCAACGCACAGCCGCAAGAAGATTGATTTTCTCCGTGATCGGCGCGCAGCCGGCGACGAAGGACAGCGTGTCCTGTCCTACCTGATAGGACGACGGGCAAAGGATGTTCCGGAACCCCTGGCTTTCCGCCGTTTTCACGATCGAAGAGCAATGTTCCCAGGACGAGCGCAGCTGCCCTTCGGGCACACCCAGAAACTGGTAATCATCGGAGCAGAGCGCCGCGAACCAGGATACTTCCGCAGCATCGAGATCCGGCGACGTTACTGGAACGATGGTCATGAATGTCCTCCCTTGATCGTCTGCGCAGGACCTTCCTGAAGTCCCGCCCGGCGATCGGTGTTTGTTCCTCCGACCTTTCGCCGGCCTTCGCCGGGAAGTGGATCGAAGTTTCATTTAATTTCGAAAGGCTTCATTTTGCCTTCGCTTTTTTCTTGCATATCACCGGGTTTGATGTAAATCAATAGTGTATCAATTTTGGAAAAATGCAACAGCGAAATATCATGTCAGCCGAACCGCATTCCTCGCACGCGCTGCCGCTCTATGTGCAGATAAGCGAGCTTTTGATCCGGGATATCGCCTCCGGACGGTTGATAGAGGGCGAGCGCCTGCCGCCAGAGCGGGACATGGCTGACGAGCTTGGAATTTCCATCGGTACCCTGCGGAAGGCATTGGCGGATCTTACGGAAAAAGGCTTACTCGACCGGATACAGGGGTCGGGAAACTACATACGCCCCGGTGCAACCCGGGAGAGCGTCTACGCCATGTTCCGGCTGGAGCTGCTGACAGGCGGCGGCCTGCCGAGGGCGAACATTCTGGATGTCGCGCGACTGTTGAAGCCGGACCACCTGCCGGAGTTCGGAACCGGCAGAGAGGCGACGCGGATCCGAAGGCTCAGGTTTCTGAACGACGTCATGATCGCGGTCGAGGAGATCTGGCTGGACGGTGACAGCGGGACCGTCCGGCGGGAGCTCTTGTCGGATTCGCTCTACCGTTACTACCAGAAGCAGCTCGGCTTCTGGATCGTACGGGCGGAGGACCGGGTGACGATCGGCCCGGTGCCGGAGTGGGCGCCGGAGGTGTTTTCGCTGCCCGTGGGAACGGTGACCGGTTACATCGAGCGCTACAGCTGGGCCGATAAACCCCGGCCTGTGGAGTTTTCGCGAACGTGGTTCGACACCACCAGGGCGCATTATGTCCAGAGATTGAAATAGGCAGGCGGCCCGTACCAGCCTGCGAAGTGGAGGAACTGAATGCCTGCGAAGGTAAGATACGGTGTCATCGGCTGCGGCATGATGGGACAGGAGCATCTGCGCAACATCGCGTTGCTGCCCGACACCGAAGTGACCGTGATTTTCGAGCCGGATGCCGAAATGGCGCGCCTGTCGGCGGAAATGGCGCCCGCAGCCCGCTTCGTCGGCTCGGTGTCGGAACTGCTGGACGCGGACGATCTGGACTGCATCCTGATTGCCAGCCCGAACCACTGTCATGTGCCGCAGATGGAAGAAATCCGCCGCAAGCGGCCGCTGCCGCTTCTGGTCGAGAAGCCGCTCTTCACCGACCCTAAGGACATGGCGGAACTCGATGCGTTCAAGGCGGCTTATCCGGCGCCCGTCTGGGTCGCCATGGAGTATCGCTACATGCCGCCGATCGCGGCGCTCATCACGCAGGCGCGTGAGGCGACAGGCGGCATCAAGATGCTGACGATCCGCGAGCATCGGTTCCCGTTTCTGGACAAGGTCGGTGCCTGGAACCGTTTCAATCGCTATTCCGGCGGCACATTCGTCGAGAAATGCTGCCACTTCTTCGACCTGATGCGCCTGATCATGCAGTGTGAACCTGTCAGGGTCATGGCGTCGGCGGGGCAGGACGCGAACCATAAGGACGAACTCTATAACGGCGAACAGCCGGACATTCTCGACAACGGTTATGTCATCGTCGATTTCGAGAACGGTGCCAGGGCGATGCTGGAACTGTGCATGTTCGCGGAAGGGTCTCGCTATCAGGAAGAGGTCGTTGCCGTCGGCCCGGCCGGCAAGATCGAGGCCTTTGTTCCGGGGCCCGGCCGTTTCTGGCCAGACCATCTCGGCGAGCCACCCGTTCCCCAGCTTATCGTTTCGCCGCGCACTCCGAAGGGGCCCAGGTTGGTCGATATTCCCGTCGATCCCGCGCTTCTGGAGGCCGGCGACCACAACGGTTCCACCTTCTATCAGCACCAACGCTTCGTCGCCGTGGTGCGCGGTGAACGAGCCTTGCCCGAGGTGACCCTTGAGGACGGACGCCGTGCGGTGGAAATGGGCCTTGCGGCCCAGCAGTCCGCGCGCACCGGGCAGTCGGTGTCGTTTTCTCCCCGGACCGTGTCCTCGGTCGCCTGCTGAAAGGCTACCTGCTGAAAGCTGTAAGCTGCGCGAAGTGAAACCGGCCAGATCCGTGACCTGGCCGGTCTCCTGTTTGCTTTCGCCTACCAGGCCGGCGGGAGAAATCCTCTGACCGTATTTGAGCTGAAACCATCATGGCCGCGGCGCATGTTCATCGCCCTGATCGGCACCTTGTATTCCTTGCCGGTATCCGTCTTCTTGCACTGCTGGGTCCGATACGCGAGGTTGTTCGGCACGTTCCTGTGGTTCTGCACCAGCACGCAGAAGAGGTCATACTTTCCGTTGATCGCAACGTCCCGGTGGGCACCCTGCGCGAGCACGATCTGCTTGTGGCGGGTGAAATTGCGGTCGAACAACAGGAAATTGCAGTATTTGGCCGTTCCGGATTTGGTCTTGGTGCTTTCGCAATAGAAGATTTCCGCCTTTGCCGCGGCCGGCACCATTGCACCTCCGCCAACGCCAAGGACCAGCGCGGCGAGCGTTCCGGTTAAAGTCCTCCTGAGCAGCTGCATCTAAGCTCTCCCTGTTGTGGCCCGTCTTTGCCGGTGCCTGGGGTGATCATCTGGAGTGGAACGATATTCGATGTCGCGCGCCGGTTGCTGTGACGCGCCTCACACAGCTTGAATGCAGCCCCAACTATGATCAGGGTGAAGCCAGTTTGTTGTGGTTTACATGGGCTGCAATACGGTTTGAATGAGCTTAAGCTCATCCATCAGGCTCACGTAGGCACCCGCGGCAGATGCCGCCTGAATTTGGAGGTTTAGATGCGTAAATCCGTTTCGGTGATCTTGTCGGCAGTCCTCATCCTGCAGCCGGCGCTGATCGAAGGGGCATTTGCAGCGCCCGCCGTGACAACCGCGAACGTGAATTTCAGGCAGGGACCGGGAACCGGGTTCGGTTCACTCGGCACAGTACCGGACGGCACGCAGGTCGATCTTCAGAACTGCGACGATACCGGCGCCTGGTGTTCCGTCTCCTATAACGGCCAGAACGGTTTTATCAGCGGCAATTTCGTGCAGATGACCGATCCGGAACAGAAGACCGGCTGGCCGCGCTCCTTCCAGACCGACAGTGGCGCAACCATGGTCCTCTATCAGCCTCAGTTCACCGAGTGGGACGATTTCAAGACGCTCAAGGCCCTGGTGGCTGCCGAATATATCAAGGACAAGGACGCAACACCTGTCTTTGGCGTGATCGGCGTCAGCGGGCAGACCGTCGCGGACACCCAGGAAGGTGTCGTCGACATCAGCGACATCCAGGTCACTCAGCTTGATTTCTCTTCGCTTGACCGGACCTCGCTGACCGATCTGACGCTTCAGGTCGGCAAGATCATGCCCACCGGCACGATTTCGGTGCAGGAAGACCGGATCACCGCAGGGCTTGCCGAATATAAACGGATGGATGACGTCAAGGGTCTCAATTCCGAGGCGCCACCCATTTTCTTGTCCGAGGAGCCGGCCATTCTGGTTCAGACCGACGGTGACCCCGTGATCGCCCCGGTCAAGGGCGTGCAGGGCCTCAGTTTCGTCGTCAACACCAACTGGGATGTCCTGAAGATCGACGAGAGCGGCGAGTACTACCTGCGCGACGAGAAATCCTGGCTCAAGACCAGGGATGTCTCCGCTGGCTGGGAGGCGGTAACGACGCTGCCCGATCTGTTCAGCTCCCTGCCGGAGGATGAGAACTGGAAGGAAACCCGTGAAGCGATTCCGCCGGAACCATTTGCCGACAACAATCCGCCCAAGGTGATCTATTCCGACAAGCCCGCCGAAATGATCGTCTTCGAAGGGGCGCCGAAACTGGAGGCGGTCGAGGGCACCAACCTTGAATGGGCGTCGAACACCGATAGCGATGTCTTTTTCCTGAAGACAGACAAGACCTGGTACATTCTGGTGTCCGGCCGCTGGTTCAAGTCCGCTTCGCTGGACGGGCCCTGGACGTTCACGACACCTGATATGCCATCCGACTTCTTCAACATTCCCGAAGATGCGCCCTACTATTCCGTCCGGGCCTCCATCCCAGGCACGTCGGAGGCCGCACAAGCCCGCCTGAAGGCCAGCATTCCGACCACGGCCCGGGTGGAAGTCGGCTCGGTCAGCGCCGATGTCGCCTATGCGGGCGATCCGGAATTCAAGCCGATCGAAGGCACCTCCATGTCCTATGCGGTCAATACCAGCGATCAGGTCATTCAGGTCGGTGCGAAGTATTACGTGCTGCAGGACGGTGTCTGGTTTGTCGGCGACAGCCCTCAGGGGCCGTTCCAGGTGGCGACCTCCGTTCCCGACGAGATTTACACCATTCCGCCGTCCTCTCCGGTCTACAACACGACTTATGTCCGGGTGTATGAAAGCGAGCCCGGCGCGGTCTGGTACGGCTACACGATGGGGTATCTCACCGGCTTTCTGGCCTGGGGCGTCTTCGTCTACGGCACGGGCTATTATTATCGCCCCTGGTACCGTCCAGGCGTTCGTCCGATCTATTTTCCTCGCCCGGTCAGCTACGGAATCGGAGCCTTCTACAATCCGGTCCGGGGCACGTTCGGCCGCTACGGCTACGCCTATGGCCCGCTGCGCGGGATCGCCGGCGGCGGGATCTACAATCCGCGCACCGGCGGTTACATCCGTGGCGCCGCGATCAGCGGGCCGCGCGGAAGTGCCGGTTTCATTACGGCCTATAATCCGCGCACCGGAAACCGGATCGTCGCCGGCGGTGCGCGCGGGATCTACGGGTCCTGGGGCGGGGGCGTCGTCTCCGGCCCGCAATGGTCACGCACCAGGGATCTCCAGGCAGGCGCGGTCAAGCGCTGGAAACAGGACGGAACTCCGGGCCGGGTCGCCAGTCTGGACCGGCGCGGCGATGTCTTCGCCGGACGGGACGGCTCGGTCTATCGCCGCGATGGTGACAACTGGCAGAAGTTCGAGAGCGGTCGCTGGGGGGATGTCCAGGCGCCGTCTCGCGACGCCATCCAGGACCGGATGAAGGACCTCGGTGCGGGAGCGGCCATCGGTGCTGGGGCAGGAGCAGCGCTTGCAAACCGCCCCGCCGGAGACCGCCCGAATCTCCAGCGTCCAGCGAACCGGCCGGCCAGCCAACGGCCTTCTGTGGAACGTCCAAACCGGCCCGCGGCGCAGCGCCCCAATGTCGAGCGTCCCAATGTCCAGAGGCCAAACGTCCAGAAACCGGCGACACGACCGGCGCAGCGTCCGTCCGTTCAAAGGCCTGCGGTCCAGCGACCGTCGACCCGGCCGGCACGCCCGCAGGCTCCGGCGCACCTCAATCGGGACAAGAGGGCCCGCGAAGCCGGCAGCCGGCAGGTCAACCGACAGCGCAACGTGCAGAAAACCAGACCTCAGGCCCGTCCACAAATGGGTGCCGGCGGTGGTGGACGTGGCGGCGGAATGCGCCGGCGCTGATCGGACCAGCGCATCCGGTTGGCCTGCCAGGCCGGATGGTGACCGTCACGACGGGTCGTTGCAGGTGCACTTTCCGGTGCGCAACGGCAACGATCCGTCTGGACGGGACTCACTTTTTCCAGTTTCATATCGCAGCTAATGCGCAGACAGGACCAGTCTGCGCCCGACCACATCGCGGGGTGTCGGTCGGGCGTCTCTGCCGGATCCGGAATGCTGCCAAGGGAAAAGACGTGCTATGTGCCGCTGGGCTGCCTGGAGCGGGGCTCCGAAGTATCTTGAAGAAGTCATTTGCCACCCTCAGCATTCGCTGATCAACCAGAGCCGAAACGCGATCTCCTGCAAGACAGCGGTCAACGCCGATGGTTTCGGGGTTGCATGGTATTCGGACCGTCAGACGCCCTGTCTCTACAAGGACGTTCGTCCGGCCTGGTCGGATCCGAACCTGTTGCAGATCGCGACACACATCCGCTCAGGGCATTTCCTGGCTCATGTGCGCGCCTCGACAGGGACGGCGACGAACCGCGAAAACTGTCACCCTTTCACCCACGATCGCTGGACATTCATGCACAACGGCCAGGTTGGCGGTTACGAAAAGGTGCGCCGCCGCCTCGACAACATGATCCCGGACGATCTCTACCGCAGCCGGCTCGGCGGTACCGACAGTGAAAGCCTGTTCCTGGTGGCGCTCGCCTACGGTCTCGACCGGCATCCGCGTGCGGCCATGGCCCGCGCGATCTACGAAGCCGAAGCCCTGTCGCGCTATTCCGGAATCACGCCGCACATGCGCTTTGCCGCCGGCTGGTCCGACGGTGAGACACTCTATGCTGCCCGTTATGCGTCGGACTATCTGGCGCCGACACTCTTCTACCGGATCTTCGAGGACGGCGTCATGGTCGTTTCCGAACCTCTCGACGAGGCCCGGGACTGCTGGATTGAAGTCCCGCAGGGCCAGATGATCGAAGTGAAGGACGGAAAGGTAAGCCAGAGCGCCTTCCACAGCGAAGAGCGGGAAGCTGCCGAGTGAGGCACCTTTCCCTGATGGGCGGATTTCCTCCATCGCAGACCGAGTTGCCGACACGGGCTGTAGCGCAGTCACTGTAACGTGAGCCAAACCGGCGCCGGGGCGGGCGGAGACGCCTTTGTTTCCCTGCACCTTTTTCTCTGAAACATGAACCAAAAGCGAGGCTGGGGCGTTTAATGACAAGGCGGCGTGAGACGCGGCTGATCTGGAGCGCTTCATGACCCGCACGTTTATCAACCGCATTGCAACAGCGGTGCCCGCTTTCGAAGTTCACGACTACTTTCTACAATTTGCCGCGGCGAACCTTGAAAGGGAGCCGAGGAAACAGGCGCTTTTCAGGAAGATGGCCGACCGCGCGGGCATAGAACATCGCTTTTCCTGTCTCGCACCCGCCAATGATGCGTCCGGACCGGTGATCGACAGGGACGGACTGTTTCGCAGGGGCGCTTTCCCGGGAACGGCCGATCGTATGGACCTCTACGAAGTCCATGCAGCCGAGCTTGCGATTCAGGCCGTCGAGAAGCTGGAGCTGGGCAGTGACACCAGCAAGATCACGCACCTGATCGTTGCAAGCTGCACGGGGTTTTCCGCACCCGGTGTCGATCTGGAGATCGTCGCACGCGCCGGCCTGAACCCTTCGGTCGAGCGAACGTCGGTGGGGTTCATGGGCTGTTACGCCGCCATCAACAGCCTCAAGCTTGCCCGCCATATCGTCCGATCCGAGCCAGAGGCAAAAGTCCTCGTCGTCAATTGCGAGCTGACGACGCTCCACCTCAAGGAAACTGCGGATCTTGAACAGCTGCTCACATTCAGCCTCTGGGGCGACGGTTGTTCCGCGGCCCTTGTGACGGCGAGCGAGGAAGGCATACAGCTCGACCGGTTCAAGGCACTGCTTGCCCCGGATGGACGGGACCTCATGAGCTGGCATGTGCGCAATGACGGTTTCGATATGGTGCTGTCCGGCCAGATACCTGCAAAGATCCACACGGTGCTCGGAGGAAATATCGAAACGATCCTTGATGGCGACGCGGTCGATGACATCGATCTTTGGGCCGTTCATCCCGGCGGGCGGTCGGTGCTGGATGCGGTGCAGCGAACGCTGAACCTTTCCTCGGATGCGCTGGAGCCGTCGCGTCAGGTGCTGCGTGATTACGGCAACATGTCGTCTGCGACGGTCATGTTCGTACTCGCCAGAATGCTGAAAACGGCCCGCGCCGGCGAGAAAGGGTGCGGCATGGCGTTCGGGCCGGGCCTGACCGCCGAGACTATGACCTTCAGGATGGCGTCATGAAGGACCTTCGAGCCGGGCGCGCCATCGTTCCGGAAATGCTTGATCTGCTGCCGCCGGAAGATGCTGCCGCCCAGGGCTCGCGCCGGGATCTGCGCCGCATCAACGCGTTGATGTTTCAGACGTCCGTCATGTCCGGGCTCCTGCGCAGATATGTTGCCAATCCGCCGCGCCGGATCGCCGAAATCGGCTGCGGAGACGGGCACGCCACATTGGCACTTGCGCGGAAAATGGCCCCGGCCTGGCCGGATGTCACGCTGACCCTCGTCGACCAGCAGGATCTTGTGAGGAAGGATGTGCGTGAGCAGATCGCAGCGTTTGGCTGGTCTCTGGAAACCGTAACTGCTGATGTCTTTGACTGGCTGGGCCGTGGCGAACGGCAGGACCTCATGCTGACAAATCTTTTTCTCCATCACTTTCATCAAGAGCAGCTTACGGATCTTCTTACAGGGATCGCAGACCTTGCGGATTGCTTCGTTGCGACGGAGCCGCGCCGGTCCCGCTTTGCCCTGATGGCCTCCGGAACACTCGGCGTGATCGGCGCCAACGCCGTCACGCGTCATGATGCGCCCGCGAGCGTTTGGGCGGGGTTCACTGGGCATGAACTGTCGGAACTCTGGCCCGGAGGTTCCGGGAACGTCCTGTGCGAGCGATCGATCGGGCCGTTTACGCATGGTTTTGCGGCACGCGGCGGGGAGATGCCATGAGCTATGACGTGATTGTCATTGGTGCAGGCCCGGCCGGCTCGACGGCCGCGATAGAGCTGGCCCGCCAAGGGCGCCGGGTAGCCCTTGTCGAACGGGAAGAATTCCCACGCCGAAAGGTGTGCGGGGAATTCATGTCGGCCGCCAACATTCCCATCTTTCACCGACTGGGCGTCGAGGAGGCGTGGCGGGCTCACGCGGGGCCGGAGATCCGAAAGGTTGCCCTTTACGCCGGCAAGCGCATGGTGACGGCACCGATGCCGGGCGGCGAGAGTTTTGGCCGGGCGCTCGGCCGCGATGTGCTCGACACCCTGCTTCGCGACGCCGCTAAGGGCGAGGGGGCCGATCTCCACCAGCCCTGCCGTGCGGTGGCACTCGATCATGTGGATGGCGAACATGAGGTGACCCTCGAAGCGGCCGGCGGAGAATCGCGGACGCTTCGTGCGCCGATTGTCATAGCCGCCCACGGGTCCTGGGATCGCACGACGCTGCCGACCGGCCTGCCGAAAAACGCCGGCACAAGGGATCTTCTGGGCTTCAAAGCCTATTTCAAGGACGCCGAACTCGCCGACGATACCATGCCGTTACTGGCCTTTCCCGGTGGCTACGGCGGGATCGTCTGGGCCGACGCGGGACGGCTATCCCTTTCCTGCTGCATACGTGCCGAGGCTCTTGATCGGTTGCGGCAGGAGCACAGCGGAACCGCCGCCGAAATCGTCCATGCCCACCTTCTTGCGAGTTGCCGCGGTGTGCGGGAGGTGCTGGAGGGTGCGGAGCTATCGGGCAAGTGGCTTGCGACCGGTTCTGTCCGACCGGCGATCCGGACGCGCTACCAGGACGGTATTTTCCGCGTCGGCAATCTGGCGGGAGAAGCGCATCCGGCGATCGCTGAGGGAATATCGATGGCGATCCAGTCCGCCTCCCTGCTTGGGCGCGAGCTTGAAGGCATCGACCTTCACGATGCCGCCCTGCGGGATGCTGCCGGTCAACGCTATTCTTCAAGTTGGGTCAGGCGCTTCGGGCCGCGCCTGCAGGTTTCGCGCACGGTCGCCTGGATGGCCTCGCGGCCACACGCCTTCGGCGGCATCGCGGCGCTTGTCGAGGCGGTCCCGCGCCTGCTGACGGTGGGCGCCGGCCTGAGCGGCAAGGCATAAACGGATAGCACCGCATCAAGATTTGCGAGCAGATGCCTTGCTGATCAAGCGCGGAGCTTTTCTAGTCATCTTTCGATGCAGCCCGGTAGCGGAAGCCCGGTTCCACAGCGCCTTCCATGATGGCACGCGTGCCCGCATCGACGTCCTTGCGGATCTGTCGCGTCAGCGGCTGAAAATCGGTTTGCCGCGTTCCGTAAGTCAAGTTGAAGGAATAGAAGCTCGTGTTCTGCAAAGGCATCAACTGGTGTTGCAGCATGGTTTCCAGCTTGTCCAAGCCCTTGGCCATGCGAGCTTCCGGTGTCTCTGCTGCGGAATACTCCCCCCAAAGGTCCATCAGATGACGCGCAACGTCCGGGGGCAGGGGCGCGCACAGGGTTTCGAAATCCTGCCGCTCACGCGCGACCCGGTTGTCGTCCGCCGTTTGAAGCGGCGCTGGAACGTCTCCTGAGATGGCTTCGCCAAGATCATGAACGATGCACAGTTTCAAGAGCTTTAGAACATCGATCCCGGCAAGTTCGCGCTCGAATACGAGAACCATCAGCGCAAGGCGCCAGGAATGCTCCGCGGTGCTTTCCGGACGGCCCCGGCGTGTCGCGCCGGATCGAAGCGTGTCCTTCAGGCGTTCGGCCGCCTGCATGAAGTCCAGAAGACCGGCGAGCCGTTCGGCAGGCATGGCGAGATCGGTGGGGGAGGCGGTATGAATATCGGTCATGAGGCCAACGCTAACCGTCCGGAAGGTTGAAATCGAGCTACCGCATATTTTATGCGCCGATACCGGACCCCGTCACTCATCCTTCAGTGCGCGCTTGTGGCGGTCACCGGTATTTCGCGCACAAGCCGCGCAAAGCTGCCATCCGACAGCGGGAGCCGGGAAATCCGGACACCGCTTTCGGGGATCGACATCTCAGGGAAATCCGCTCGCTCGGTCGTGAAGCAGATGTCGGGCGCAAACGGCTCGAACCATCCACGGTCAGACAGTTCGGCTTCCATCTGCCGGATTCCTTCGGATGCGAACCGCCACAGAGGCCGGTTCATGAACTCCGCGACCGGGAGATGCCATTCCTGTGCGCGCGATTGCGAAATGGCGAGCAGCCTGTGCGTCAGGTCGCAGACAAGATGAACCGGCGCCGAGGACCGCGTCACGAGATCGAGCAAGGCCCGGTCGGCGGCACTGCAAGTTCTGGCGCGCAGAAGCCTGAGGACCGCAAGCCGATCCGCGCCCTCGGGCTGTACGAGCCCGCTTTCCCAGCGAGAAACCTTGCTCTGCGAAACGCCAAGGTCGCGCGCCAGCGTCTCCTGCTTGATACGGTTGAGCACCCGCCACCTGCGCAAGCTGGGGCCAAGACTGCACTGAAAGAGGGCAGGGGTGTCGCTCATCGCGCCAGTGTAATGCCGAATGGATGTTGGTGGAACCGCTGAAGGTCACCCCACGTCCGGACCGGGCAAACACCGCCGGATGTGTTCGGGGAGCTAGCGGTATTTCTCGATGAAGGCGTCGATGGAGAGCTTGCGGAAATCGGGAAGTCGCTCCTTCAACTGGTCGTGGCTCCAGTCCCACCAGCTTATGGCCAGAAGAGCCTCTTCCTGGGCCTTGCTGAAACGGCGCTTGATTTCCTTTGCGGCGACACCGCCGACGACAGTATAGGGCGCAACATCCTTTGAAACGACTGCTCCGGCAGCGACGATCGCGCCGGTTCCTATGGTAACACCCGCAAGAACCGTCACGTTGTGCCCGATCCAGACATCGTTTCCGATCGTCACCCAATCCTCCTTGCGCCAGTTGAAGAACTCCGCATCGTCATCCCCCAAACCGTATGCTGCTGCGCGATAGGTGAAGTGGTGCTGCGATGCTCGCCAGGTTGCGTGATTGCCGGGATTGAGACGCACACGGCGTGCGATGGAACAGAACTTTCCGATGGTAGACCAGACGACATCGCCTTCCTGGACGATGTAGGAATAATCTCCCATCCGGCTTTCCCGCATGTCGGTGAAGGCACCGACTTCGGTCCATCTCCCAAGCTCGCAGTCAAGGACATGTGCGTCCGGATGAATGTTCGGTGCTTCTGTGAGAGCGGGTTTCTGTGTGGGGGCGGACATTGAGGCTCCGGGAAGAATCGAGGTGAGGGGAGCATCATAAGGCTTCCGGCGCGCGCTTTGGCGACGCTTCGATGACACTGTCATGACCGAGGCCGCCTTTTCCTGTGCGACATGGGGCAAAAAGCGCGACGCCTGCGGCTCTGCGATCTGCCGAGGGGCCCGGTCGATGTCTGACGGGGCATCTCGCCTGCGGCTGCCCGAAGCTCTTAAGGAGACCGGTCAATTCGTCTTCGGGAAAATCGGTGCCGGCAGACCTCCCGGCCGCTGTCATTGAACCGTCGTCAATCTTTGATGGTCCGGTCAAGAACCTGTCATCAACCTGCAATCTTGCGATGGCTCTTCTCGCCGGAGAAAACGCACCAACCACGGCAGGGCTGACGGGTGATTCAATTTCGGAACGTTTCGAAGAGCTTCGGCGCAAGGACCGCAGTCAACGGCATCAGTTTCGGCATCGACAAGCCGCAGATGGTCGGTGTGATTGGACGTTCGGGGGCGGGCAAGTCGACCCTCTTGCGAATGATCAATCGCCTGACACCGGCAACCTCCGGCCAGATTCTGTTCGGTGACCGGGATATCCTCAGCCTCAAGGGCGCAATGATGCGTCGCTGGCAACGCGACTGCGCCATGGTGTTCCAGCAGTTCAACCTTGTGCCGCGGCTTGATGTCGTGACCAACGTGATGCTGGGCAGGCTTAACGGTCACGGGACCCTCAAGAGCCTCTTCAACGTTTTTGCGGAAGACGATGTCCGCGACGCACTTGCTGCGCTCGATCGCCTTGGCATCGCGCAAGAAGCAACGAAGCGTGCCGAGGAGTTGTCCGGAGGGCAGCAGCAGCGCGTCGCGATCGCACGTGCGCTCATGCAGACGCCTTACATGATCCTGGCGGACGAACCGATCGCCTCGCTCGATCCGATGAATGCAAAGATTGTCATGGATGCGCTGCGCGAAATTCACGAACGCGACGGCAAGATGGTCATCTGCAACCTGCACACGCTCGATACGGCCCGCAGCTATTGCGACCGGGTCATCGGAATGCGTGACGGCGTCCTCGTCTTCGACGGCAAGCCGGAGGAACTGACGACACAGGCCGCCCGCGAGATCTATGGCGCGGATGAAAGTTTCAACGAGGCGGCCACGTCGACCGCCATCGATGCCGGTGCCCCCGGCAGATCGAGATCCGCCGGAGCGATGAGCCCGGCGGCAGTGGCGGTCTAAGCAGCCCGCACGAAAGACGTAATCACGTATCAGACCCTCGGGGAGTGTCCCATATGAAAATAGTTTCCAGTATAGCTGTGTTCGCCGCAGTCAGCACGATCGCCCTGAACGCTTCGATCGCCGGAGCCCAGGAAATCAGCGAATTCCGCATCGGCATCCTTGGGGGCGAAAACGCTTCGGACCGCCTGCGCGCCAACGAATGCCTGGAAGAAAAGGCTGCCGACCTGCTCGGCGTACCAGTCAAACTGTTCGCGCCGGCCGATTATAACGGCGTGATCGAAGGCCTTCTCGGCGGCAATCTCGACATGGCATTGCTCGGCGCATCCGGTTACGCCAAGGTTTTTCTGACCGACCCGGAAGCAGTCGAGCCGGTTCTGGTGAAGGTCAATAACGACGGCAGCTACGGCTACTACTCCATCGGCTTTGCACGCGTCGACAGCGAGATCAACTCGCTTGAGGACATGAAGGCCAAGACTTTCGGCTTTGGCGATCCGAATTCGACGTCGGGTTACCTGATCCCGTCGATCGAGATCCCGAAGCTGGGCTATTCCATGAAGCCGGGTGAATACTTCTCCGACGTCGTTTTCACCGGCGGTCACGAGCAGACAATCGTTGCCGTGTTCAATGGCGATATCGATGCGGGCGTCACCTGGGCCGACGGCCTCGGAGAATGGGAGGACGGCTACAATTCCGGTGCCCTGCGCAAGGCCTCTGATGCCGGTCTGGTCGACATGACCGAGATTCGGGAAATCTGGCGTTCGCCGGTCATCCCGGAAGGTCCGGTCGTTCTGTCGAACAAACTGCCGGACGACGTCAAGACCAAGATGACCGACCTGATGGCCAACCTTGCCAAGGAAGATCCGGAATGCGCCTACGGCGTGATGGCCGGCGAAGCCAGAGGCTTCGAGCCGATCACCCACGAGGCCTACACTTCCATCATCGAAGCCCGTAAGTCGAAAAGCGAGTAATCGCTCCATTCGTGAGACGCGGACCAGTCACTGGTCCGCGTTTTCGGCTTTTTCCTATTCGACATCGCCAGGTCAAAGACCGGAGAACATCCAGGGTTTTGCTGGCGTCGACGGGATCGTCATCGCTCGAAGAATAGCAGTCGCGAAGTGGCTGCAGATGAGCGAAAGAACCGAACTCGTTTATTCGAAGGTCCTTCCAAATGGCTGTTGCCGCTCTCGAGCAGGAAATCCTGTCGCTGCGAAAGCACCGCCAGCTCTATTCCCTCATCGGATTGTTGCTGGTCGTCGCCGTTCTCGTCTCAGGCTATTCCAAAGCCAATTCGATGAATTCGGGAGGTTTTCTTCAGGGCCTTTCGAAGTTCTTCGACTATCCGGGTGAAATCGTTGCAGAGGCGATAGATGCCGGACCGGCTTTTTTTGGCCAGATCCTGCACTTTCTGCCGGCCATGATGGAAACGCTCAACATCGCGCTGGTCGCCACGTTGCTCGGCGGGGCAGGGGCCGTCGTCCTCGCCATGGCCTCGACCCGGAATGTCGACAGCTGGGGCCCGCTCATTCCGGTTGTCCGCCGGATCATGGATGTCATGCGCGCCTTTCCGGAACTCATAATAGCGCTCTTCCTGATCTTCGTGCTGGGCTCAAGCCCGGTGCCTGCCATGATCGCGGTTGCATTCCACACCGCCGGGGCGCTGGGCAAGCTGTTTTCGGAAGTCAACGACAACATTGACCGCAAACCGATCGAGGGTCTGTCGGCCTGCGGTGCAAACTGGTTGCAGCGCATCCGTTTCGCGGTTCTTCCGCAAGTCGCGCCCAATTACCTCAGCTATTTTCTCTTGAGGCTCGAGATCAATGTTCGCGCCTCGGCCATCCTCGGCTTCGTCGGGGCCGGCGGCATAGGGCAGGAGCTGCGCAGGACCATCGGCTGGGGCAAGGGGGCCGGCGATGAGACCGCGGCGATCTTTGTCCTCCTGTTCATCACCATCATGATCATAGACCAGCTGTCGTCCTGGCTGCGCGGTCGGCTCGTCGGCAGCAGCCGGGCGCATTGAGAGACCTAGAGATGACGACCGACACTCTGGAACCCACCGTCACACTGAACACGGTCTGGCCGAAGATCCGGCGCCGGGCCTGGCTCACCGTTCTGGTGCCTTGCACAGTCCTTCTCTATCTGGCCTACACCTGGTTCGCCTTCGACATAACCGGTCTCCTCGCCAAGGCACGGCCGGACAGAGCGGCGATTCTGGCAACGGACTCGGTGGCCTACAAGGTGCAGGTGGAGAAGAACTTTCGGAGCGACACGTTCGAAGTAGCCATCGAGGGCGAGCGCACGGCAACCTACGACAACACCGACCTGCCGGACTGGATCGACCTTTCCGGTGACAACGCCGTCGTTGATCTGGGCGAAGGCTACGAGATCGAGATTGATGGCAAGACGGCGCTTTTCACGATACCGAATTTCGGCGTGATCCGAGGAACTGCGACTGAAACGGGCGTGGAAACGAAACTGCCGGAAGGGCCGGTCCCCGACTGGGTCAAGGTCGATCCGCGCAAGCTCGAAGTCAGGCCGACGATCGACAGGCGGCTGCAGATCACCAAGACCAAGATCGAGGTCCACAACTACTTCGCTGGCTGGGAAAATTTCTGGTTCCCGTTCCGCTCACCGCTCTATGGCATGTCCTTCAGCGAACTCTATGCGCTTGCCCTGAATGCGGACCGTATCGATCCGGACTACTCTAACCTCTGGTTTGTCGTCGAGGAATTCCTCAGCAATCCTGATTGGCAACACGGCGCCGTCCTGACTGCGCTTTTCGAGACCATCATGATGGCGGTTCTGGGAACGCTGACCGCAGCGCTTTTCGGCCTGCCGCTGGCGTTTCTCGCCGCGCGTAATTTCACGCCCTCCCTCGTCCTGCGCTTCGGAACGCGTCGGCTGTTCGACTTCCTGCGCGGCATCGACATGCTGATCTGGTCGCTCATCTTCATTCGTGCCTTCGGCCTCGGGCCGCTGACCGGTGCGCTTGCAATTGCCTTCACCGACACCGGATCTCTCGGCAAACTGTTTTCCGAAGCTCTGGAGAATATCGACAACAGGCAGGTCGAAGGGGTCCGTGCAACCGGTGCCAACCAGCTTCAACGCTACCGGTTCGGCGTCATTCCACAAATTCTTCCCGTTTTCGTGTCGCAGGTGCTCTATTATCTCGAGTCGAACACCCGTTCGGCCACCGTGATCGGTGCCCTCGGGGCAGGGGGCATTGGCCTTCTTCTGGTCGAGACCATGAAGACTTCGCGCGACTGGGAAAACACCAGCTATATCATCATCCTGACCATCGTTGTGGTCATCCTCATGGATCAGATGTCGAGCTGGCTCCGCCGAAAGCTGATCGAGGGCCGCTAGCGACAAAAGAGAATGGCGGCAGCGATGAGGCGGCGCTCTGCCATGGGTGCTTTCTCCTTGATAACTCGCCAATCCGTCTTCTCGCCGTATTTACGTCGAGGTAGCGTGGCAGCGTCACGCAAGTGATTCAACAGGCGGGAGAACGCGATGCGATCGGCAGCGGGACGGAAAATTGCAGGGACGGTCATCGGGCTGGCGAGCGGCTTTGTCGCCCAGGTGGTTCCGGCCCACGCGATCGACAGCTGCGTGGCCAGCCTGAAGAAGCAGGCAGTTTCCGCCGGCGTACGTCCCGAGATTGCAGACCGTATGCTCTCCGGCGCCACCTTCGACGAAAAGGTGATCCGCTTCTCCACCTCCCAGCCCGAGCACAAGACCGAAATCTGGGACTACATGGCCTTTCTTGTTGATGCCCAACGCATCAAGGATGGCAAGGCCAACCTGAAGAAACACGGCAACACACTGGCTTCCATCGAAAAACGCTACGGCGTCGACCGTCACGTCGTGGTGGCCGTTTGGGGTATTGAAAGCGACTACGGAAATTTCCGGGGCGACTTCTATACCCCCCACGCGCTGGCCAATCTCGTGTGCGCCGGAAAACGGCGCCAGAGCTATTTCAAGGGCGAACTGATCAAGACCATGCAGATCGCCTCGCGCGGCGACGTTCCTGTCGATGACTTCAAGGGATCCTGGGCGGGGGCCTTCGGACAGACCCAGTTCATGCCGAGCACCTACAACAGCCTTGCCGTCGACTATGACGGCGACGGCCACAAGGATCTCGTCAATTCCGTACCGGATGCGCTGGCGTCAACGGCCAATTTCCTTAAGAACGCAGGCTGGCGGGACAGCCGTCCCTGGGGCTATGAGGTCCTGGTGCCGGACGGCTACTCCGGACCGTCCGGGCGCAAGAAATACGCGTCTTTGAACACATGGGCAAAGCGTGGTTTCAAGAAGATCGGCGGTGGGTCGCTGTCCGGCAATCTCGATGCGGCGTTGATCCGGCCTGCCGGTGCGGCGGGGCCCGCCTTTCTGGTAACGCGCAATTTTCGGGCATTGAGATCCTACAACGCCTCGACATCCTACGGACTTGCCATCGCGCTTCTTTCGGAACTCGTTTCCGGCGGCGAGCCGTTCAAGACGCCGTGGCCGACGGACAATCCTGGCTTGTCGCGTGCTCAGAGGCTCGAGCTTCAGAAGCTCCTGAACCGCAACGGCTTCAATGTGGGCGAGCCGGACGGCAAGGTCGGTCCTGCGACGCGCAAGGGCATTCGCAATGCGGAAGCGAAATACGGTCTGCCCGTCACGGGCCGGCCGTCGTGGAACGTCTATTACGCTCTTGGCGGCAGATAATAGCATCCGACTGAGGCGTTCCGGGCCGTCTCGGCCGGGGCTGTCCTTCACCAATCAGACCGTTCAAGACCGAGATCCTGCAAGCGAATGCCTGAAACAGGCGTTGGGGCAACAGACTTGTTGCGTTGCGGCACGATGCCGAGCAAACTGACCTCGCATTGTGGAGGTTATTCATGTCCGGTCGAATTCTGACTGTTGCTCAGCAAAAAGGCGGTTCAGGCAAGACGACGCTGGCGGCGCACATCGCCGTCGCGCTTGCAAGGCAGTCCGGAGAACCGGTGGCGATTCTGGACGTCGATCCGCAAGGGTCGCTCGGCACCTGGTTCGAAGCTCGTGAGGACAAGCTTGGTGAGGACAACACCGGCCTGGAATTTCGCACCGCTTCCGGATGGGGGGCTCGGCGCGAAGCCCGGTCTCTTGCGAAGTCACACGGCTATGTGGTCATCGACACGCCGCCGAAAACCGACAGTGACGCAAAGCCGGCGATAGACGCCGCGGATTTCGTGCTGGTTCCGATTCAACCGACGCCGGTCGACCTTTGGGCAACCTCGCAGACAATAGACCTTGCCGCACGCGAGGACACACCCGCTTTCCTGGTTCTGAACCGGGTTCCGCCAAGGGCGTCACTCACCAGCGAGATGTCCGAGGCGATTGCCTCTGCCGGTTACGAAAGCCTCGCTGCCCGGCTCGGCAACCGCACGGTTTTCGCGTCGGCGATGGGCCGCGGGCTTTCGGTTGAGGAAGAGGCGCCGTCCAGCAAGGCAGCTCTGGAAATTTCTGCTCTGATCAAAGAACTCGTTGCGAGAATCGGTTAGTCCCTGCCGTCTTGCCATGTGCCGGAACATGCCTGGAGCCTTCGGGATACTTTTCAAACCCGCTTGGAACCGTCAGGAGTACCGTCCGGCTGGCGGTTTTGCCTTGTGCTGGAGACGATGAAGTGTCTTCATAAGGGTAGTATGATCAGGAGGACAACCGTGGCCATTTTCTCTGACCTCGTCAAATGTATGCGTGGAGGACTCGGCGTTCGGGGAGGCATTTTTGCCGCTACGTCACTGCTCGCCGCCTCGCTTGCCGCGTTTTTCATTGGCGGTCAGGTTCCGGCGCAGGCGCAGGCGCAGGCGCAGGACAAGCGCATCGTCACGGTAAATGATGCGGACTTTTTCGGCGGAGATTACCGCACGGTGAAAGAGGTCGATCTTGAAGGCTGCAAGTCCATCTGTCTCGACGACAGTCAGTGCCGCGCATTCACGTTCAATACCTCGGCCGGGTGGTGCTTCCTGAAGAGAGAGGTCGGAGAGATTCAAAGTTTTGCAGGTGCGGTCGCCGGTCGGGTCGTGGAGGTCGATGCGCCGCGCCCGGACATGAGCGAGACGAGGAAGAGCGAGCTTTCCTTCCTTGACAGATACCGGATGGTCGAGGCTGAAACCTACCTCGCGAGCATCGATAATTTCCGCACTACGGGCCTGCCCTCCGAAGAGCTGCGTAGTGAGGGCGTGCAGTCGCTCCGAAATCGCAATGGCGCGGCTGCCGAACCGCAATTTCGCGAACTCGTCATGCGAGATACGGCGGACTTCGACGCCTGGGTTCAGTTGACGCGTGCGTTGCTGCAGCAGAAACCGAGCGACTGGAGCGAGAAGCGGACCAAACAGAGAGACAGTGTTTCTGCGGCGGTGAATAGCTATTTGCGGTCGGTTTCCCCGCAGGAGGCGGCCCTGTCACTCAGCCTTCTGGCGATCTCCCTTGAACGGATCGAAGATTACAGTTCGGCGATCAAGGCGCTTCGTGCGTCGCTTGCCCTGGTCGAAAGCAAGGGACGGCGTGATCGCTACGACACTCTCGTGGCGCAGCATGGCTTCCGCATCGTGGACCATCAGGTTGATTCCGAAAGCGCTTCGCCCCGTATTTGTCTCGTCTTTTCCCAGACGCTCCCGAAGGATACGGATTTCAGCCCCTATGTCACCGTGAGAGGCGCAGGAGCTGTTTCCATCGAAACCGAGGGGTCGCAGGTCTGCGTCGACGGTTTGAAACACGGTACGCGTTATGAAATCACGGCCCGTAGCGGACTGCCGGCGGCAGACGGCGAAGAGCTGGTAAAGTCGAGAGAGCTTTCCATATACGTTCGCGACCGCTCGCCCACCGTTCATTTCGTCGGCCGTTCCTATGTGCTTCCCTCCGGCGGCAATCCGACGATTCCGATCGTTTCCGTCAACACGAACGAGGTTGAAGCATCGATCTATCGCGTCGGAGGCCGCTCCGTCGCGGACGTTCTGCGCGACAACCAATTCTTGCGGCAGCTTCACGGATCCGAAGCTAAAAAGATAGAAAACGAGTTGGGCGAAAAGGTCTGGTCCGGGATTGTCGAGACCGGAAACGAATTGAACCAGGACATCACGACCGCGATTCCGATTGGCGAAACAGGACTGGAGTTGAAACCCGGCGTCTATGCCATGACGGCGCGCTCTAAGACGGACCGCGACTCCGTCTGGGGCGCCAAGGCGACCCAATGGTTCCTGGTCTCCGATCTCGGGCTGACGGCCTTCAGCGGAGACAATGGCATCGTTGCCAATATCCGGTCGCTCACCAGCGCCGAGGCGCTGTCCGGTGTTACGGTGCGCCTCCTGGCGGTGAATAACCAGATTCTCGGTGAAACGACATCCAATGACGATGGGTTTGCCGAGTTCGCAACCGGACTCACGCGCGGACGCGGCGGCAATGCGCCCGGAATTCTGGTGGCGGAGACCGATGCAGGCGATTATTCGTTCCTTGATCTGCGCAAGCCCGCATTCGATTTGTCTGACCGGGGCGTTGAGGGCCGGCCGGCGCCAGGCCCGCTCGACGCATTCGCCTGGACCGACAGGGGGATCTACAAGGCAGGGGAAACCGTGCACGCGCAGGCACTCCTGCGCACATCTCGCGCCGTCGCTCAGGAGAATTTCCCACTTACCTTCGTGTTTTCAAGACCCGATGGCGTAGAGCATGCCCGCTATACGGTGGAAGACGGCGGTCTCGGGGGGCATCTTCAGGATCTGACCCTCGCCAATTCGGCACAGCAGGGCATCTGGTCGTGGCGGGTGTTTGCCGATCCCAAGGGAAAGGCTCTCAGCGAAAAGACATTTCTCGTCGAGGACTATCAGCCGGAGCGGGTTGATTTCGATATTGTTACAGACGCGACTTTCTTCGACCTGAATGATCCGACCGATTTTCGCGTTACGGCAAAATTCCTTTACGGTTCGGCGGCGAGCGGGCAGACGCTTGAAGGAGAGCTTGTCTTCAATCCGACACGGTCCATGGCAGCTTTCCCGGGCTACGTCTTCGGACTTGAGGATGAATCCGCCTATCCTCAACGGGCGTCGTTGGCGGCCGGTCTGACGACCGATCAGGACGGCCAGGTCCAGTTCAGCGCCACTCCGCCCCATATGCCGGAAACGACCGGGCTCTATGAAGGCGAACTGATCGCGCGCCTGGTCGAAACGGGTGGGCGCTACGTCGAGCGAACCCTCAAGTTGCCGGTCGTGTCGGATGCGCCGCGCATCGGCATCAAGCCTGCTTTCGACGGCGGCGTCGACGAGGGCGGTCCCGCTGATTTTTCAGTGATCGTCGTTGATGAACACGGCAAGGAAATCGACGCCTCGGGCCTGAAGTGGACCTTGTCCAGGATCGACCGACGCTATCAGTGGTACCGGGTGGATGGCCGCTGGAACTTTGAGCCCGTCACGACATCCAAGCGGGTGGCAAATGGTGCGATCGACAAGAAGGCCGGCACGCCTGAGACACTGTCGCTCCCGGTGGAATGGGGCGAATACAAGCTGACCGTGGAGACGACCGGCGGACAGAAAATCGCAACCAGCCTGACGTTCGATGCAGGATGGTACACGGCTGATGCCAGCTCCGACACGCCGGATTATCTCGATGTCGGCCTGGACAAGGCCCAATACCGGCCGGGCGATACGGCCAAGCTGCGCCTGAAACCCCAGTCCTCCGGCATCGCGGTGGTCAATGTGGTCGTGGGGGGGCTTGTGTCCAGCCAGACTGTCCAGGTCTCGGGCGAGGAAACGGAAATCGACATTCCGGTCGCCGATGACTGGGGGGCCGGCGCCTATATCACGGCAAGTCTCTACAGGCCGATGGACATGGACCAGAAGCGGATGCCTTCGCGGGCGCTCGGCTTGTCCTGGCTCAAGGTCGACCCGGGCGACGGGGTGCTGGATGTCGAACTGGATGCACCGGACAAGATCCTGCCGGAGACGACGCTTGATGTGCCCGTCAGGCTTGCCAATCTGGAAGCCGGTTCCACCGCCTTCATCACGGTTGCGGCCGTTGATGTCGGGATCCTCAATCTGACGAATTTCCAGACTCCCGATCCGGATGGCTGGTATTTCGGACAGCGCAGCCTTGGGACCGACATTCGCGACCTTTACGGACAACTGATCGACAGGATGGCGGGGACGCTCGGTCGGGTTCGTTCCGGCGGAGACGCGATGGGAACGCGCCTCGATTCTCCTCCGCCAGACGAGGAGCCGTTGGCTCTCTTCTCCGGGCTGGTGGAAGTCGGCCAGAACGGTGAAGCCACTGTCTCTTTCGATATTCCGAACTTCAACGGCGCCGTGAGGCTGATGGCCGTTGCCTGGAGCGCGGATGCCGTCGGCCATGCGGAAGAGGAGGTGAAGGTCGCTTCGCCCGTGGTCGTGACAGCCAGCCTGCCGGCGTTTCTCTCGACTGGCGACCGCTCGCGCATTTCGCTCGAAATCGACAATGTCCAGGGCCCTGCCGGCACTTATGAACTCGAGGTGTCTGCGGGAGAGGGGCTGACCCTTGATGGCGGATCAGGGCGCAAGGTGCAGGACCTTCAGATAGGCGAGGCGGAAAAGACCGTCGTGCTTGTCCCTGTCAGCGCCGGAGATACGGCGCAAAGGAGTGAGATCGTTGCATCGATTACCGGTCCGGATGGCAAGACCTACGTCAAGCGCGGTTCGCTCGAGATCAGGAACAACCAGCCCGAACTGGTGCGCCGGTCTTCCTTTCAGCTTGCTGCCGGCGGTAACCTTTCCCTGTCGCCGGACAGCTTCGATGGTCTTGTGCGAGATAGCGTCGAACTGACGATGACCGTGGGCGGGGCTGCCGATATCGATATCGCGGGCCTCCTGGCGGCACTAGACCGCTATCCGTACGGGTGCACCGAGCAGACCACGAGCCGTGCGTTGCCGCTGCTCTATCTGAGTGAGGTCGCCGAGGCGGCCGGACTTGGCTCGGACGCTGCAATCCGCGATCGGATCGTGAAGGCTATCTCAAGGGTTCTGGCGAACCAGTCGTCATCCGGAGGGTTTGGCTTGTGGAGCAGCTATGGGGACAATGACACCTGGCTGGACGCCTATGTCACTGATTTCCTCACCCGCGCACAGGAGAAGGGCTACGACATTCCCGAACTGGCATTCACCACGTCGCTCGACAATCTTGAAAACCGGATTGCCTACGCAACGGATTTTGAGGATGGCGGTGAGGGACTGGCCTATGCGCTTTATGTTCTTGCCCGCAACGGCCGCGCCTCCATGGGGGATCTGCGATACTATCTCGATGCCAAGCTGGACAACTTCGGAACACCGCTCGCAAAGGCTCAGCTGGCGGCAAGTCTTGCGCTCTATGGCGAGACAGGTCGGGCATCGACCGCCTTCGAGGCCGCGCTCGAGTCTTTGAACGACAAGCCGAGGGAGAGCTTTAGAAACGACTTTGGTTCCGAGTTGCGCGATAGCGCCGGGATCACGGATTACGTTGTGTCCACTTCAATGGGGTCAGGGCTCGTCAACGAAGCGATCGGCAAGCTGAAACAGGCACAGGTAGCGGATGGAAGCCGCTCGACGCAGGAAATGGCCTGGCTCCTGCTTGCCGCCCGCGCGCTCAACAAGTCCGCAGAGGAAGCACAGCTGTCCGTGAATGGTGAAGAAACGTCCGGGCGGCTGGTATGGTCGTTCACCGGACCGGAACTCGTCGATCAGCCCGTCGATGTCAGCAACAACGGCCAGGATTCGATGGATGTTCTGGTTTCGGTCAGCGGCAAGCCCCTTGTTCCGGAGCCTGCCGGTGGCAAGGACTATGCTATCGAGCGGACCGTTTATGATCTCGACGGAAATCCGGTTGATCCCGATGCGGTTCCGGTGAACACGCGTCTCGCGGTCGTTCTCACGGTTCGTGCCCTGACCGATCAGCCCGGACGGCTGATCGTGGTCGATCGCCTGCCTGCCGGCTGGGCTATCGACAATCCGAGGCTGGTCCGGTCCGGAGACCTTGGCGGACTTTCGTTCCTGTCGACCATAGACCGGCCCGAACACGCGGCCTTCCATTCGGACAGGTTCGAGGTGGCTGTCGATCAGAGGCGCTGGGACGACCGGACCCTGACCTTTGCCTACCTTGCCCGCGCGGCAACCCCAGGAACATACACGCACCCGCCGGCGTCGGTGGAGGACATGTACCGTCCGGATCGTCATGCGCTGACCGAAACGGGAAGCTTTGTCGTTGTGGGTCCAACCCGGTAAGGCATGACGATGTCCGGCTCTCAACGGCGTTGGGCAAGGTGGGGACAGGCGACGGCCGCAGCGACGATCGCGGTCGTTTCCCTGTCGTTCTGTGCCGCTCTGCAGGTGTTCAGTGACTACGACAGTCTGACGCCCGTGCCGGATATCGAAGCGCTGCCGTTGTCCGAAGTCGTTCTTGACCGGGACGACCGGCTTTTGAGGGCCTTCACGAGCCAGGACGACAAATGGCGCCTGCCGGTGCGTCCGGACGAGATCGATCCTCTCTATTTCAAGCTGCTCATGGCCTTCGAGGACAGACGCTTCCTGGAACACGGAGGCGTCGATCCCATGGCTTTCGCACGCTCCGCGCTGCAGAGCCTGAGGGCTGGGCGGATCGTCTCCGGCGGATCAACGCTGACGATGCAGGTCGCAAGGCTTCTTGACGAAAGCCCGACGAGATCGCTCCAGCGTAAATATGAGCAGGTCCTGAAGGCCGTGCAGCTCGAAAGCGCTCTTTCCAAGACCGAGATTCTGCATCTCTATGTTCTGCGCGCACCATTTGGCGGAAACCTCGAAGGGGTGAGGGCGGCAAGCCTCACCTGGTTCGGAAAAGAGCCGAAGCGTCTTACACCTGCGGAGGCGGCCCTTCTTGTCGCCCTGCCACAGAGCCCGGAAACGCGTCGTCCCGACAGGGCGGCCGACAGTGCACGGGCGGCGCGCAACAGGGTACTGGAGCGCGCCGTGGCCGCCGGAGTGCTGAGTGAAGAGGATGCGCACTCCGCCGCAAGAGAGCCTGTCCGAGGCACGCGGCACGCCATGCCGTTTATCGCGCCGCACGAAAGCCGCAAGGCACGGGCTGATGCGCCCGGTGTCACCGTTCACAGGCTGACACTGGACCGTGACCTGCAGGCAGCCCTGGAAGACCTTGCAAGATACAAGATCGCAGCCTATCCAGCGCCAATCTCCATGGCCGTTCTTGTCGCCGACCACAAGACAGGCGAGGTGCTTGCCAGCATCGGTGCGCCGAACATGCTGGCAACGGCCCGCCTCGGACATGTGGACATGACGCGTGCGGCCCGGTCTCCCGGCTCCACGCTGAAGCCATTCATATATGGTCTCGCCTTTGAAGAAGGCATCGGTGTGCCGGGCAGTTTCATTGATGACCGGCCGACGGATATCGGTGGCTACCAGCCGACCAATTTCGACCAGGGTTATCAGGGAACCGTTACGCTTCGCGAAGCTCTTCAGCTCTCACTCAACACACCTGCCATTCAATTGCTGGAAGCCACAGGACCCACCAGACTTCTGGCACGCCTCAAGCGGGCGGGTGTGCGACCGGTGATGGAGAAGGGGGCGGCACCTGGCCTTGCGATCGGTCTTGGCGGGCTGGGTATGACGCTCTACGACCTTACCCAGGCTTATGCCGCGTTGGCGCGGGGAGGCGATCCGGTCACCCTCACGTCATGCCGAAGCTCCTGTAAGAAGAATGAGGAGATGCCGAGCCACCTGCCTCTTCTTTCAAGAAAGGCGTCCTGGCTTGTCAGCGATATTCTTTCCGGACTTCCGCAGGTTCAGGGAAAGCAGACCCGGCAGATCGCCTACAAGACTGGCACGGCCTATGGGTACCGGGACGCCTGGGCCGTGGGCTACGACGGCCGGCACGTCGTCTCCATCTGGGTGGGGCGCCCGGACGGGTCTCCTGTCCCGGGGCAGACCGGTGCCGATGCCGCAGTGCCGATTCTCTTTGACGCCTTCCAGAAGCTAGGGCCTGAAAGGGTGCCGCTGCCGCGAGCGCCCGACGATGCACTGATTGCCGAACACGATGCTGTTCCCCAGGCTCTGAGATATGCCCGTGTCATTACACGCCCCCATGCCGCCAGTAATGGAAACGTTCTTCAGATCGCCTATCCGCCGGACGGGGCTGTGCTTGATCTTGGACTTGACGCCAGGAAACGTGCCGGACCTGGGGGCACGCCACTGGTCGTCAAGGTGCGCGGGGGGCATCGTCCCTACCTATTCATGGTCAACGGCCTGCCCCAGACGAGCAGTCATTTCGACAGCCAGTTGGTCTGGACACCGGAATCATCCGGGTTCGCCGATATCACGGTCATGGATTCGACGGGTGGGGCCGCCCGGATCGGCGTTCAACTCAAATAGCGGCTGCCCCGCAGCACATCTTCTTCTCTGCCGCGGCGAACGCGCCGGCTTGAGAAACGTTCTGGACAGATTTCCCGTTTCCGGACCCGGCCGCAGAATCGGGCGAGCGTTTACGCTGTTGCAGGAATCGCAAAGCGTTTTTGTCAAACGTGCTTAGAAATGGTCACGATTTGCGGTAAACTTGGTTCGGTGGACATCGACCGGCAGGTCAGAGACCTGGAACGGTTGTCCGAAGGAATCGGTCGATTCTGAGAATCGGCCAGTTCTGACTGTGAAATCCCGATCTCCAGTCAGTCATGCGGCCCGGCAGCTTCCCACCTGCCGGGCCGTCCCCCCTCAAAAAGACGCGTCCGGCGGGATTCGATTCCGGAAATGTCTCTCAATCCTTGGCAAGATGCAGTCGCGAACCTGCTGCAAACGGGCTGAAAACAGCCGGGAATGGCTGATTTCCCTAACAGAATCTAAACAGGGGCACCGTTTTTGTGACATTCGCGCAACACCGGTTTTTGAAAACAGCCCCCGGAGGGTGTCGAACCTGCATTCGTAGTTGAACCGCCAACCGGGATGCGTATGGTCATTTTGCGAGCGGCTTCGAGCCGCACTGATTTGCAGCCACGGACATCCAACCTCCGCAAGGTGGCAAACTCAGAGACTATTCGCGGGGACAATGGTGCTTCTTTCGAGTACCGATTGAAATGACTGATTTGGAGGTCAAAATGAAATTCAAGAGCATGATGCTCGGCGCTGCTGCAGCTGCTGCTGCCGCAACCACCGCACAGGCAGCCGACCTTCCGGTTGCTCCGGAGCCGGTTGACTACGTCCGTATCTGTGACGCCTACGGTTCCACCTTCTACTACATCCCGGGCACCGAAACCTGCCTGAAAGTTGGCGGTCGTATCCGTACCCAGTTCGTCGTGAACAACGTTCTCGAAGACGGCGCATGGGGCACCCGCGACGCTGATGGCTACACCTGGCGTACCCAGGCTTACGCCTACCTCGACGCTCGTACCGCTACCCAGTTCGGCACCCTGCGTGCATACTCTGCACTCAGCCAGCGCGCTGAAAACGGCGTTCTGTCCGTTCAGCTCGACAAAGCCTACATCCAGTGGGGCGGCATGACCGCAGGTTATGCAACGTCGAACTTCGACATCTTCACCGGTCAGACATTCATGGGTGTTGTCACCCGTAACTGGTCCGACCAGACGGTCAACCAGCTCGCTTACACCGCTGCTTTCGGCAACGGCTTCTCCGCGACCCTCGCTGTTGAAGATCGTTCCGCACGTGAAGTTGGCGCATACGGCGGCACTCGCATGCCTGACTTCGTTGCAGCTCTTGCTGTTTCCCAGGGTTGGGGTTCCGCACAGCTGTCCGGTGCTCTGCACCAGGTCTACCCGGACACTGCTTCGTCCTACCAGACTGGTATTACCCTCGACGGTGCTGAAGACGACCTCGGCTTCGCAGTTGGCGGTGGCGTTGTGTTCAACCTGCCGATGATCACTCCGGGTTCGAACATCTTCTTCCAGGGTTTCTATGCTGACGGCGCTCTGAGCTACCTCGGCGCAAGCGGCACCGTTGGTGGCGTGACCGTGTCTGACTTCGGTTCGAACGGCGACACCTCCACTGGTTACTCCCTGTCGGCTGGTGCCTACATCCAGGCAACCTCCACGATCGGTCTTGCTCTCGACGGTTCCTTCATGGACCTCGACCAGGCAGAAGGCTTCGACGACTTCAACCGTTACGCAGTCGACGGTTCTGTTGTTTGGCAGCCGGTCTCCGGTCTGGAAATCGGTGCTGACGTTGGTTACGCCAACACTCAGGCCGACGGTGAAGACGATGTTGATGAACTCCTCTTCGGTGTTCGTATGCAGCGCACCTTCTAATCAATCCTCAATCGAGGTTTGATGGAAAACCCGGCGGAAACGCCGGGTTTTCTTTTTTTGTAACTGGGGTGTGGTTCTAAGGATTGATGCCTTGGGGCCTTTGAGCGATCACCCCACGCGGACTTTGTTTCATCGCACCATGAAAACCACGCTGGCAAAAACGCGTCAGAAGAAACGCGTCGCAAGAAGCGCTGTCCGCTAAATCAGTTATCCGATGCGGTGCGGCTTATACATTCGGCGACGGTCGGTCACTCAAAGCACCGCAAGGTTCCGCGCGATCGGGACTGCATCGAAAATCAGAATTTTCTCAGAAACCTGGCAATTACTTCCTGCGTTTCGGAGTCCCATAGCACGGGGGCGTGGCCCTGTCCGGCGACCATCTGAAGGTCGGCGCCGGAGTGCATTTCCAGCATGCGGCGACAGGTTTCCGGACTGAGAAGATCGGAGTGTTCGCCGCGCAGGACAAGAACCGGGCGGTCCGTCAGATTTTGGAATTCGTTCCAGAGTTCGGGCGCCGATGAGCTTTCCGCTAATGCCGCAAACTGGTGTGCGATCGCCGGGTCGTAATCAAGGACGAGTGTTCCGTCACGATGCGAGGCGAGTTGCCGCACCAGCTTGTCCCAGTCGTCCGGTCCAAACTCCGGAAATTGCGGGCCCAATCTTCGTGCAAGCTCATTGCGGGCAGCATCCTCATCCGAGCCGAGTTCCATGTCTCGTCCGATCGATTCTGTAATCCGATGAATGGCAGGCATTTCGATGTGCGGGCCGATATCATTGAAGATGACGCCTGCCATTCTCGATTTTGGGTACTTTTCCGCCATGGTGAGTGCGTGCAATCCGCCCCGCGAGGTGCCAAGAAGGACGAACCGCTTCAGCCCAAGCATGTCGATCGCGGCATCGATATCGCGCGCTTCGACCGGTATGGAATAATTGCTCCAGTCCTGATCCCAGTCGCTTTTGCCTCGACCGCGATAGTCAAGCGCATGAACGCAATGGCCGCGATGTTGAAGAAAGGCTGCGATGTCTTTGAAATCGCGAACATTTCTCGACAGGCCGGGAAGGCAAAGGACCGGTATATTCTCTTCAGCAGCATTGACGTTCCCCGGCAACCAGCTGCAGCCTGACAGCGTCAGCCCGTCGTGGCTCTTCCAGGTGAACTCCCTGCAGGCAGGCAAGCCCGATGCAGCACCCTGTTGAGGTGCGCTACGCTGTGTTGCCGACATGTCTTCCTCCCGAAACTTTCTTTCCTCGCCGTCGTTCACGTCAGGATACTGATGTTTTGGAAAGACTGACAATAGGAAGAGTTCGTGGCCGCTGCTCCGTAGTGGCAGACTTGGTGGCACCCAGAAGGCGAAAGAGCATGAAGAAGATCGGCGGCTGAGGGCTCAGGCAGGGCGAGAGTTTTGTTCTCCATCTGCTCAAGTGGATCAATGGCGCCGGGGAGATCCAGGTTAGCCCAGTTGTGGCGCGAGAAAAACGTTTCGGACGATGTGAATTGTGTCGCCAAGACGTCTCATTAGACGATAGAAAATCGCAAGAACGGGTCCAAGCGGCGTCTCCGGCATTGCCCCTCGTCGGGCAGGTGAGTATGGTGCGCCTCCACCGGGATCCGGTTGCATTCAGAAAAAGAAAACCACGATATTTGTCCGAGAGGAAACCGAGATGTTCAAGGGCTCGATGCCAGCGCTGATCACGCCATTCAAGGGCGGAGCGCTTGATGAAAAACGGTTTCAGGACTTCGTGGAATGGCAGATCGGAGAAGGGTCCAGCGGGTTGGTACCGGTCGGCACCACCGGCGAAAGCCCTACACTGACTCATGACGAGCATAAGCGTGTGATTGAACTGTGCGTCGAAGCGGCCGCCGGCCGGGTTCCGGTCATCGCCGGAGCCGGTTCCAACAACACGATCGAGGCGATCGATTTCGCCCAGCATGCCGAAAAGGCTGGCGCTGATGCTGTACTTGTCGTGACGCCATATTACAACAAGCCGAACCAGGCTGGATTGAAAGCGCATTTCAAGGCTGTCGACAATGCCGTCGGACTGCCGATCATCATCTACAACATTCCAGGGCGCTCTATCATTGATATGACGCCGGAGACGATGGCCGACCTCTATCACGAGTGCAAAAACGTCAAGGGAGTGAAAGATGCGACAGCGGACCTTTCAAAAATCAGCCGTCAGCGCCATCTATGTGGTCCTGACTTCGTCCAACTTTCGGGCGAGGACATTTCGGCACTCGGCTTCAACGCGCATGGCGGCGTCGGCTGCATATCGGTAACGGCCAATGTCGCGCCGCGCCTCTGCGCCGAGTTTCAGGCTGCGACCCTGGCGGGCGACTTCAAGAAGGCGCTTGAATACCAGGACCGACTGGCACCGCTGCACCGCGCGATGTTCCTTGAGCCAAGCCCGGGCGGAGCAAAATACGCTCTGTCGCTGCTTGGGATGATCGAAGCAGAACTTCGGCTCCCGCTGGTTCCGGTGTCTGAAGCCGGGCAAACAGAGATCCGTGCAGCAATGGCTCACGCAGGTCTGATCAACTAGGTAAACAGGGTGCACTGGCATCCGAGAGGATAACAATGGCTCCGAAAAAAGGGGGCGATCCGGGCCGGACAATCATTTCCGACAACCGGAAGGCCCGGTTCAATTTCGAAATTGAGGACACGCTGGAAGCAGGGATCGAGCTCAAGGGCACGGAAGTGAAATCCCTGCGCACCGGCAAGGCCAACATTGCCGAATCCTATGCGGCCGAATATGGCGGAGAACTCTGGATCTACAACGTCTATATTCCGGAGTACCTGCAAGCGAACCGGTTCAACCACGAACCGCGCCGCCCGCGAAAGCTGCTGCTGCACAAACGCGAGATCGGCAAGCTCGCCGGTGCTGTGCAGAAGGAAGGCAAGACGATTGTCCCGCTGAAGCTTTATTTCAATGCGCAGGGCAGGGCGAAGCTGGAACTGGCGCTTGCACGCGGTAAGAAGCTTCATGACAAGCGTGAGACGGAAAAGAAGCGGGATTGGCAGCGCGAGAAGTCGCGCATCATGAAGACGATGGGCTGACGGCCGTTTCCGCGCTTGGTTGGGGGCGGTCCAAGAGTGTGTGCAACCTGTGGACAAGCTCTGAACAAGTTGTGGTTTTCCTGTTTGCAGGCTGTGAATGGTGCCGACCGGTTTGCACAGGTTTTCCTGTGAACGTGCGGTTGACGACCGGTGAACCGTGAGAGGTTTCTCCGGCCGGCGCTTCAGTCCATCAAGGCCGCTAGAGTGCGCCGTTTCGTTTCGTCCATAGGCGCTGGCCGGCGGCTCGCGCGGTCCACATGGACATGGACGAAGCGACCGTGCGCGGCCGTCGCCGTATCTTCACCGGAAAACAACCCGACCCTGAAAACCACAGAGCTGCTGCCGAGTTTTTCGATTTTCAATCCTGCGGCAACGCTTGAGGGGAACGTCAGTTCGGCAAAGTAATGGCAGCCCGTCTCAACGACGAGAAAGATCTGCGAACTCTTCACCGGATCCAGAAGGCCGTTCTCGACATACCATGCGTTTACCGCGGTGTCGAAATAGCTCAAATACTGCACGTTGTTGACGTGACCGTAGATATCGACATCCATCCACCTGGTGGGGATATGTTGAAAAGCCTTGAAATCATGCCGTTGCATCGGGGTAGGGCGCGCAGCCTGTGGAGAAAGTTCAGACATCAAAGGGCGCACCTGTAGATCTCAGGCGCACCGGTTTCGGTGAGCTCCCATGGATCGTCGACCGGAAAGAGGCGTTTGCCGGGGAAGCGCGCAACATGTTCCGTCGGTTTTGACGCCAGGCTGTCTCCAAACACAATGCTCAGGCTGGTGTTGACGGCACCTGTCATCTGTTTCCTCTGCCCCTGTTTTCATTGACGCCACATTGCCCCCTTGGTGTCGTTGCGTCGAGACCACAAACGTCGCGCCCAAGGTGAAATTTTGCGCATCTTCAGATGGCGCGTAGGCACTGATCTCACTGACGGTCTCGTCAGTCATGCATCCGGGCGCCTTTCGTGATCTTGTCGGCGACCTTCTTTTCGGCGTGAAAGGAAATGCCGGCAATCTGCGCTTCACCGGGCGGATAACTGGCAAAGACTGCCCGGTTTGCCTCGTCGTGACCGGTTGAGAACATGTCGTCGATGTAGAGACTTGCCGTCTGCCAGCGGCGCAGCGTTCTCTCATGGATTTTTTTCAGGGTTTCGCCGTCCGCACTCAGGATGATGATCGGCTGAACACTCATCGCATGGTGGACATTGCCGGCAGCATCGCGGTAATTTTCGCCAATGATGTCCGGCTTTGCTGCGGCCACGCCGGTTGCCAGGAAGGCTGTGACATTCAGTTTTTGCCAAACGGCAAGATCCTCGCGGATGACAACGACGAATTTGGTTTCGAACATGTATTCCAACTCCACGCGCGGGTTTCAGAAAAGAGATGATGCGCGCAGCCTTGTCATGCGGGAGAGCGATAGTATTGAACGTTTGTGCGTCCGCGGGCAGGACGGCATCCACGCTGCGCCGACGGAAGCCGGTATCGAGCGCATAGAAGCGCAGTTCAAGGGCAACGGCTTTTCACCGCATCGCCACGACACCTACGCGATCGGGTTGACGATGGCAGGCATCCAGACGTTCCAGTACCGGGGCGAGCGCCGGGCGTCTCTGCCCGGGCAGGTCATTGTGATCCACCCGGACGAATTGCACGACGGCGGCGCGGGAACAGGCGAGGGCCTCATTTACCGTATGATCTATCTGCCGCCGGAGCAGATTGCAGAGGTATTGCAGGGCGCTGGACACACCGGGTTGCCTTTCGTTGCATCACCCGTCCTCTCCGATCCCGAGTTTCGCCAGGATCTTGCCGACGCGCTCGTCGATATCGACGCGGAACTGGGAGGTTTCAGGCGCGCCTGTCTTCTGACCGATCTCGCCGGTTGCCTTCAGCGGCATGGCGATGCAGCCAGATCCCGTCGGGCGGTTCTGGACTGGCCGGCGCTGAGCCGGTGCCGCGATCTGTTGCGTGACAGCATTGACGTGGCTATTCGCATGGAGGATCTGGAGCAGGCAACGCAGTTGGATCGGTTCCAGCTGTCGCGCCAGTTCAAGCATGTTTTCGGAACGAGCCCGCACCGCTATCTGGTCATGCGGCGTCTGGACAGGGTGAAGGGGCTGCTGGCGGGCGACACGCCCCTGGCGGAGGCGGCCGTTGAAAGCGGGTTCGCGGACCAGAGCCACATGAACCGCCATTTCAAGCGAACCTTTGGTATGACACCTGGTCGCTGGCAGGCACTGAATGCCGTTCGGGCGGCCTGAAGCCGCCCGTTGTTACCTTGTCAAAGCCCGTTGGGGCCGAACTTGTTGGACCTCGGGAAACCGGTGGGTGGCAGTCGGCCGGCCTGTCCGCGCTCGCCAAGCCAGTCGGCCAGCTCGTCCATGGACCGGGTGAAGCTGCGGCCGGAGCTGTCCGTCCAGGTCAGCCCGACCTCGCCCTTGAACACCCTGACGTCGGAGATGTTGCCGTCGCGATAGCGCTGCAGGCGCACACCGCGACCACGGCCCATTTGCGGGATCTGGACCAGAGGGAACACCAGAAGCTTGCGATTCTCGCCGATGACAGCCACCTGATCTCCGGCAGCTTCGACGCACAGGCTCGCTTCGTCCGGCATGGTGAGGTTCAACACCTGCTTGCCTTTTCGCGTGTTGGCGATGACGTCGTCCTCGTTGACAACAAACCCACGGGCTTCGTTGCTGGCAAGCAGCAGCAGGCGGCCGGGTTTGTAGACGAACGCGTTGACCACATCCTGAGCCTCGTCCATCTCGACCATGAGGCGGATCGGTTCGCCGTGGCCGCGCCCGCCCGGAAGGCGGTCGGCACCCAGTGTGAAGAACTTGCCGCCGGTCGAGAAGATCAGGATCTTGTCCGTCGTCTCCGCATGGAAGGACAGTTTCAGCTTGTCGCCCTGCTTGAAGGCGACATTGCCGAGATCACTCTGGTGTCCCTTGAGGGCACGGATCCAGCCCTTTTCGGAAATGATGACCGTTATCGGTTCCTTCTCGATCATCGCCTGCTGAATGTCGATGATGTCGGTTTCCGGCGCTTCGCCCTTGTCCGTTCTGCGTTTGCCGATATCGGTCTCGGGCCCATAGACTTTCGAGATCTCGCCGATCTCCTTGGAAATCTTCGTCCACTGACGCGCGTCGGAGCCGAGCAGCTTTGTCAGCTGGTCCTTTTCGTCGCTCAGCTTTCCATGCTCCTTGCGGATTTCCATCTCTTCAAGCTTGCGCAAGGACCGCAAGCGCATGTTGAGGATGGCTTCTGCCTGAACATCCGAGAGCTCGAACGTGCGCATCAGTTCCGCCTTGGCGTCATCTTCCTCGCGGATGATGCGGATCACCTCATCGAGATTGAGATAGGCGATCAGATAGCCTTCCAGAACCTCGAGGCGGTGGTTGATCTGGCCAAGCCGGTGTTCGGACCGGCGGACAAGCACTTCCTTGCGGTGGTCCAGCCATTCGCGCAGAACCTGCTTCAGGCCCATCACTGTGGGCACCCGGCCCATGGACAAGACGTTCATGTTCAGCGAGAACCGGTTTTCCAGGTCTGTCAGCTTGAACAGGGATTCCATCAGAATGTTTGCATCGACGTTGCGCGAGCGCGGCACCAGGACGACGCGAATATCTTCCGTCGATTCATCGCGCACGTCGTCGAGAAGCGGCAGCTTGCGGGCCGTCAGAAGTTCCGCGATCTTTTCAATCAGCCGGGACTTCTGGACCTGATAGGGAATTTCCGTGACGATGATCGCCCACTGGCCACGTCCAAGATCTTCCACTTCCCAGCGTGCGCGTACGCGGAAACTGCCACGGCCGGTCGCATAGGCCTCGCGGATCGATCCCTGGTCCGAAACCAGGAGACCACCTGTCGGAAAGTCCGGGCCCTTGATGAACTGAAGCAGATCATCAACCTCGGCAGAAGGGTTCTGGATCAGGTGCTGACAGGCCTGGCACAGCTCGAAGGCGTTGTGCGGCGGAATTGAGGTCGCCATGCCGACGGCAATGCCAGAGGAGCCGTTGCCGAGAAGGTTCGGGAACCCGCCGGGCAGAACGATTGGTTCCTTTTCCTCGCCGTCGTAGGTTTCGCGAAAATCGACCGCGTTCTCGTCCAGACCGTCAAGCAAACGCTTGGCCGTGTCGGTCATGCGCGCTTCGGTGTAACGCATGGCTGCTGCGTTATCGCCGTCGACGTTGCCGAAGTTGCCCTGGCCATCGATCAGCGGATAGCGCTGCGCAAAGTCCTGCGCGAGACGGACAAGCGCGTCATAGACCGCCTGGTCGCCGTGCGGGTGGTATTTACCGATGACGTCACCGACCACGCGGGCGCATTTCTTGAAGCCGGCGCCCGGATCGAGTTTCAACAGCCGCATGGCGTAAAGAAGCCGCCTGTGCACGGGTTTCAGGCCGTCGCGCACGTCGGGGAGGGCCCGGTGCATGATGGTCGAAAGCGCATAGGCCAGATAGCGCTCTTCAAGCGCATCCTTGAGATTGATGCCCTCAATCGGGCTTGGCGGCGGTGTCGTCTCTTTTCCCATGATTGCTTGCTAGCCGTTTCCCCGGGTGTACGCAATTCGTTCCTTCGAAATCCGGCGCGGAATGGCGGATTTTCAACGGATTTCGACAGTCTGTGGGAGGTTTCTCGGATGAGTGTCCCGGTTCTGCCGGACGTGCCGGTGTCGCTCGTCTTGCCGCGGAGATCGGGACCGACCGCGAGTAACCATAAGGTTGGATAAGGCGTTGACGTTTCTGATTAAAAAAGCGAAGCGAAGAAACTGGTTTGGGACATTCGAATCTGCAAGTTGAAGCTGCCAATGCGCTTTGGCGACGTTGGTCCTGAAAGGAAAGACCAAAACATGTCATGGAGCCGAATTTGGGTCGTTCTTTTTGTTGGAGTGCTTGCAGCTCTCGGTTTTCTGCTTTCCTGGGATGATTTCCATGTCCTGCGCATGAAATCCTACAGCATTCCGTCCAGCAGCATGAGGCCGACGTTGCAGGTTGGAGATCACATACTGGTGCGTCGTATTTTCCCCAAGTCCGGGGAAACCTATTCTCCTACTGCAGGAGACATAATCTTCTTTCCGCTGCCAGCCAAGCCATCCATTACTTATGTGGCACGGCTCATCGGGTTGCCTGGTGACACGGTTCAGCTCAAGGGCGGCGTTGTCTTTATCAATGGCGAACCGGTGAAGCGAGAGCGCATCGAGGACGGCGTAGAGCAAGACAGGTCCAGTGGGGTCAAGCGGCTCCCTCGTTACCGGGAAACACTTGCCAACGGTCGCAGCTACCAGACACTCGATCTGACGACGACTTCGCAGGTGGACGATACCCCGGAATATGCGGTACCGGCGGGGCATCTGTTTGTGCTCGGTGACAATCGCGATAACTCCGTCGACAGCCGGTTTCTCTCCAGGGTCGGCTATGTTCCGGTCGAGAGCGTTATCGGTGTCGCTGAACAACTCTATTATTCGGGTGAAACGAAAGCGTTCGTCTGGCGTCCGGTCGAAACCGGATCAGATGAGAGTGTCGACCCATAAAATCAGTCCGTGCGGTCGACTGGTAGGGTTTGCCGTTCAGAAATTCCAAGGGAAATCCTGGCGGTAGCGCCGTTCCAGTGCGTTCAGAAATGCTCCGCGCGTATCGCTCTCTGTGAGTCCGTGTTCCTGAAAATGGCGGTCGAGGAAAAAGCTTGTCAGCTCGAAACCTTGGCGAACGTCCGCCCATGTCAGTTCTGAGCCCTGTTGCCGCTGGCCTTCCAGCAGGAACGATGGCAACGGCAGCAGCCGGTCGTGGTAAGGGCGCCCGGCGTCCCGGCTGACCGCGCGCGCCGATTTTGGCGAGACATAGGCAAGGTCTTCCTGCGTTCCGGTTGCCGCGCAGCGTGTGAGATCCAGACCGATGCCGAGGTCGCCCAGAAGTTCCAGTTCATAGCGTATCACAAGGGCAGCTGCGGCTTCCGGGTCGGCCAGATTGTCGAGGACAACGCCCAGGGCGTGGAAGAGCCGGGGGTAGGGATGCCGCTCTGGCAGAAGGCGTGTGAGGAAGGCCACATGCTGCAGTCCGGTCAGGCCGACGGAGGACGTCATCAGGTCCGCGACCCGCAAGGTCTCCGGCTCGATGTGAAATTGGCCAAGGTGGTCGGAAAGCCTTGCTTTCCAGTTGAGGGTCAGCTCGTTGCCGGCCTGAAGGACGGGGCGGTGGCGTCTCGAGCGACCACCACGAACGAGACCGAGATGGCGGCCGTGCTCAAGGGTCATCACCTCAAGGATTATATCGCTTTCGCCGTGTTTGCGCGTGGTCAGGACCACGCCGCGTCCGCTCCATTCCACGTCAGATGCCCCGTGCCCACGCGTTCCGTCCGTCCAACCGGCGAAACAGTCCGCTCACGCCTGCTATTTCGGAAACTCCAGTCCCATTTCACGGTAGCGCTCCGGATCGTCGGCCCAGTTCTGGCGCACCTTCACGAACAGGAAGAGATGAACCGGCGCTTCGATGATCTCGGAGAGTTCTGTGCGCGCCGCCTGCGAGATTGCCTTGATGGTCTGGCCGCGCTTGCCAAGTACGATCGATTTCTGGCTGTCGCGTTCCACATAGATGGTCTGTTCGATCCGGGCCGAGCCATCCTTGCGCGACTGCCATTGCTCGGTCTCGACCGTCGAGATATAGGGCAGTTCCTCGTGCAGACGCTCAAACAGCTTTTCCCGGGTAATCTCGGCAGCAAGAATGCGCAAGGGAAGATCGGACGGCTGGTCGTCGGGATAAAGCCAGGGCCCTTCCGGGACCTTGGAGGCGAAGTGGTCGAGGATGGCCTGCGTTCCGTCGCCGGTCAGCGCGGACACCATGAAGGTTTCTTCAAACGGCAGGTACTCGTTCGCCTTTTGCGCAAGCTGCAACAGCTTCTCGCGCTTGGCGACATCGGTCTTGTTGAGGATGAGGACTTTCGGCGCGGACTGGCTCGACAGGCGCTTCAGGATGTTCTCGACTTCCTCGTCAATGCCCTTGCGCGCATCGATGAGGAGGGCAATCAGATCCGCATCCCGCGCGCCGCCCCAGGCGGTGTCGACCATGGCGCGATCAAGCCGGCGCTTGGGCTTGAAGATGCCGGGCGTATCGATGAAAACGAGCTGTGCGGAGCCATGCATGGCGACGCCGCGAACAATCGTGCGCGTCGTCTGGACCTTGTGGGTGACGATCGAGACCTTCGTTCCGACAAGCTGGTTGATCAGGGTCGACTTGCCCGCGTTCGGTGCGCCGATCAGCGCGATGAAACCGGCGCGCGTGTCCGAGGGCATCGCGCCGAGCGGGTCGGGCAGGGGCATGTCGAAGCGCCCGGTCGGTGCCTGATACCCGTTGTCGTCGTCATCCTCCGGCCGGGAGGTTTGGTTATCGTCACTCAAGCTGTTCTCATTCCTTCCAGACGCCTTCGCGGCGAAGCACGGTCTCGGCAGCGTTCTGTTCCGCGATCCGTTTGGACCCGCCCTTGCCTTCGCCGGCAGCGAGGCCCTGGACGATGACGGCCACGGTGAAGCTGGGGGCATGGTCGGGACCGTCCCGGCCGGTCACCTCATAGCGCGGGGTGGGCAATCCCTTGGACTGGGCCCACTCCTGCAAGGTGGTCTTCGCATCCCGCAGCGGACCGGACCACGATAGCATACGCGGCTCCCACAGGCGCCGGATAAAATCCTCGGCAGCGTCAAAACCACCGTCCAGATAGATCGCTGCGATGATGGCTTCACAGATATCGGCAAGCAGCGCGGTCTTTTTTCGCCCGCCGGTCTGCGCCTCTGCAAGGCCGATGCGCATGGCGTCGCCAACACCCAGTTCCTGGGCAATCTCCGCGCAGGTCTCGCGTTTGACCATGTGGTTGAAACGCCGGGCAAGCTCGCCTTCGTCGGCCTTCGGAAAATGCCGGTGAAGCATGGTCGCGATCGCAAGGCCAAGCACCCTGTCGCCCAGAAACTCCAGCCGTTGGTAGCTGCCGGCAACGGATTCCGACGGGGCAAGGGCGCTGGCATGGGTGAGGGCGATGCGCAGCAGCTCGAGGTCCTTGAAGTCGTACTTCAGAGAGGATTTCAAAGACGAAATGGAATTCTGTCGAGGTCTTTCTGTCATACCGCCTGTCATGTCCCTGGACGACCCGGGATCGAAGCAGCGTCTTCAAGAACGCTGCTCGTGCTGGATTTCTATGCCTGTTCGTTCCCTCCAAGGCGCAAGGCGCTCGGGGAATTATACCCTAGAGCGTACGGCCGATCCGGCTCCAGCGCACGTCCCAAGGCCAGTTCCAGATTTGATATGCGGGCGTACCATCCCCGATGGAGAAGAACAGGATTTCCGCGCGACCGATGAAGTTCTCGAACGGGACGTATCCCACCCTGTCCAGGAAACGGCTGTCGACGGAATTGTCACGGTTGTCGCCCATCATGAAGTAATGACCTTCGGGAACCTCATAGACGTCCGTATTGTCCACGCTCCCGCTCGTCGTGAGGTCCAGCGTGTCATAAGAAACGCCATTCGGCAGCGTTTCCTTGTACCGCGGAACTCGGCGAACCATGCCGTTAGGGGACTGCTCGATGTAATCGTCGGTCCTCTCCCGCTTCACTGCTGTGCCGTTGATATGCAGCACGCCGTCGATCACCTGGATTTTGTCGCCGGGCAGCCCGATCACCCGCTTGATGTAGTCAATGGACGTGTCTTTCGGAAGCTTGAAAACCGCGACATCCCCTCGCTCGGGCTCCGACGCGAAGAAGCGGCCGGAAAACGGTGGGAGGCCGAAAGGAAAGGAGTATCGCGAATATCCGTAGCTGTATTTGGAGACGAAAAGATAATCGCCGATGAGCAGCGTGTCCTTCATCGACCCGGACGGGATGTTGAATGGCTGAAACAGAAAGGTGCGAACGATCACGGCGAGCAAAATCGCCTGGATCACGACCTTTATGGTTTCATAAAGACCGCCGTCCTGTTCTTTCTTCTTATCCGTCACGCTCATTTCGTCCCTTAAAAATGCTGGCATGAAGCCGGCGAAGCGAGAGCGCTTCGCTGCGGGACTTTTAGCCCCTCATTCGGGCGGGCGCAATCCAGCCGAACATGCTTTAACCATTGTTTAATCTTCGAGTGGCCTGCCTGGCCGGGGCTGATGCGTCAGTCTGGGTGCCGGAGATTTCGAGGTCGCCTCCGCCGTCAGGGCACTTGTGCCTATTCAAGGGGCTGTCCGGGGGCGGGGAAGAGGCGCTCGCCCTTTGCCGCCAGCGTCTGGCGGCGGCGGCGCTGGTAGATGTCGACGCTCTTGTAGACGACCAGATAGGACACCAAACCGACGACGAGGCCGAGCGGAATGCCGCCTATCAGCATTGGCTTGATCATTGGCCAGAGCGATTCGAAGGATTTCTCGAACAGCCCGTGCTGGAACTGCTGGTGCACCTGATGCGGATCGGCGTCCGGAGCGCGACCGTGCAGGATCCATTGGCCGATCTTGAATGTCAGTGCCCAGATGAAGGGGAAGGTCAGCGGATTGCCGACGGAGGTTCCGAGCGCCGAGGCGATCAGGTTGCCGCGAACGATGTAGGCCAGCGCAAGGGCCGTGAGAAAGTGAAAACCGACCAGCGGCGTGCAGGACGCGGAAGCCCCGGCCGCAAAGCCGATGGCGATAGCGTGAGGGGTCGCGGTCAATCTCAGGACGCGCTTGCCGAAATAGCGGGTGGACCTTGACCAGCTGTGCCGAGGCCAGACAGCTACGCGCATCCGTTCGACACGTGTCGGCTTATTTCTGCGGCGAAACAGCATGATAAGAAATCAGGTCCTCTCGATTCAGCTCAGTCCGCGACTTCCCGGCTTGACGGCAGGCAGGGCGGCCAGCTCTGGAGGCAGATTGTCAGCCTCATAGGCGGGCACCTTGTATTGCGCAAGCGAAACAAGCGGCACGGACACGTCCGCCTCACCACCGGAACGGTCGATCAGGCAGGCGACTGCGAGGACTTCAGCACCAAGAGATTTCAGCGAGGTTACCGTTTCGCGGCAGGAAAGGCCCGTGGTCACGATATCCTCAACAATTATGACGCGGGCGCCTTCGGGAAGTTCGAAACGGCGCAGGCGGAACTCGCCGCCTTCCCGTTCCACCCACACGGCCGGCACATTGAGGTGACGGGCGGTTTCATAGCCCGGAATCAGGCCGCCGAGGGCAGGCGAAACGATGTAGTCGATCTTGCCGAGGCCGGCATCTTCGATCTTGGAAGCCAGAGCCTTGCAAAGGATCTCGGTCTTGTCCGGATACATGAACACCCGGGCTTTCTGGATGAAGACGGGGCTGCGCAGGCCGGACGTCAGAATGAAGTGGCCCTCCAGGATGGCACCGGCCTCACGGAAGACGTCCAGCACTTCGTCGCGTGTCATGTAGTTGGATCCCTTGAATTCTGGCACTGTCAGCCGTTTACCCGGCTGACGCTGGAAACATTCGGCTTGGAACGTAGTTGGTTGATGATCCGGTTCAGGTGTTTCAGGTCCCAGACACTGAGATCAATGATCATCTGGTGGAAGTCCGCAGCCCTTTGAACCATTTTCACGTTGTCGATATTTCCGCTGTTTTCTCCGATGACCTGCGCGATCGTGGCCAGCGAACCGGGTTCGTTGGCGGCAGATATGTCAAGGCGCGCGGGAAAACGTTCTGGATTGTTTACGTCGATATCCCAGCGAACGTCCACCCAGCGCTCCGTCTGGTCATCAAATTCCTTCAACGACGGCGACTGTATCGGATAGATGGTCAGTCCTTCGGATGGGGTCAAGATACCGACGATGCGGTCGCCGGGAACGGCGCCCCCATCGGGCGCAAATGTCACAGGTATATCGCCCGAAATTCCACGGATCGGGAGAGCCGGACCCTCGCTCGTCTCCAGCGGTTGGTCGTCGTTCGCCTTTTCCTCTTCCAGATCGGACGGCGGGATGCGGAACTTGAGTCCGTGCCCCTGTTTCAGCCCGAACCACCCTTCCTCCAGCGGCGGACCGGAGATGGCGACGCGCTCGTCCTGGTAGTCGGGATGAGCCGCCTTGACCACGGTCTGGGCGCTAAGATCGCCCCGGCCGACGGCGGCCAGAAGATCCGCCACGCTCGACTGGTTGACCTCGACCAGAACCGCCTCCAGCAGCGTTTCCGAATAGTGCTTGTCGGCGCGCGCGAAGGCACGCTTCAGGATGTGCTCGCCAAGCGCGCCATACTGCTTGCGCACCGATTCTCGCGTCGCCCGCCGGATTGCGGCGCGCGCCTTGCCGGTCACGGCAATGGCTTCCCAGGCGGGGGGAGGGGTCTGCGCCTGCGAGCGGATGATCTCCACCTCGTCCCCGTTGCGAAGTTCGGTGACGAGAGGCATGATCTTGCCGTTGACCTTGCAGCCGACGCAGGTGTTGCCGACGCCGGTATGGACCGCATAGGCGAAGTCGATCGGGGTCGCTCCGCGGGGCAGTGCAATCAGCCGTCCCTTGGGCGTGAAACAGAACACCTGGTCGTGGAACAGTTCCAGCTTGGTGTTTTCCAGGAATTCCTCCGGCGTGTCGCCCTGGGCGAGAAGCTCGGTGGTGCGGCGCAGCCACTCGAAGGCGCGGCAGTCTTCCGTGTGCTGGGCAATGTTTCGCCCACCCAGTTCACCATCTTTGTAGAGCGCATGGGCGGCAATGCCGTATTCGGCGACACGGTCCATGGCGATCGTACGGATCTGCAGTTCGACGCGCTGTCGCGACGGACCGACGATGGTTGTGTGGATCGACCTGTAGTCGTTCTGCTTCGGTGTCGAGATATAGTCCTTGAACCGGCCGGGCACGGTGGGCCACGTCGTGTGAATGACACCCAGCACACGGTAGCACGCTTCGACCGTGCCGACAGTCACCCGGAAGCCGTAGATGTCGGACAGCTGCTCGAAGCCGATCGCCTTGCGCTGCATCTTTCGGAAGATCGAATGGGGGTGCTTCTCCCGGCCTTTCACCAGCGCCGCCATGCCGCGTTCGCTGAGGCGTTCGGTCAAGGTCGTCTCGATGTCGAGGATGAGGTCCCGGTTGCGGTCGCGCAGGTCGACGAGGCGATCGGAGATGGTCTCGTAGGCTTCCGGGTTGAGCGTGCGGAAGGAGATGTCCTCAAGCTCCTCGCGCATGTCGTGCATGCCCATGCGCCCTGCGAGCGGGGCATAGATCTCCATCGTCTCTTCGGCGATCCGCCCGCGTTTGTGCTCCGGCATGTGATGCAGGGTGCGCATGTTGTGCAGGCGGTCAGCCAGCTTGACCAGAAGCACCCGGACATCGTCGGCGATCGCCAGCAGAAGCTTGCGGAAATTCTCGGCCTGCTTGGCCTTGCGGGAGACCAGGTCCAGCCGCTTGATCTTGGTCAGGCCTTCGACCAGCTTGCCGATTTCCTCGCCGAACATCGCGTCGATTTCCTGACGCGTGGCATCGGTGTCCTCGATCGTGTCGTGCAGCAGGGCGACGGCAATCGTCGCATCGTCCAGACGCAGGTTCGTCAGGATGGCGGCAACTTCGAGAGGATGGGAAAAATAGGGGTCGCCGGAAGCACGCGTCTGCGTACCATGCTTCTGCATGGCATAAACATAGGCCTTGTTGAGCAAGGCTTCGTCGGCTTCCGGGTTGTATCTGGTAACCCGTTCGACGAGTTCGTATTGACGCATCATGGCCGCAACCGACCCTGGAAACCGGCTGAGACTTCAGCGGTGAAATGAAAGCTATCCGAAGCGCCCGCCGAAACCGGGGGCGCTTCGGATGAAAAGGATACTACATGAATCAGATGTCGTCGGTCCGCTCTGGCGGAACCAGGCCTTCCAGACCGCGCAGCAGGTCTTCTTCCGACATACGGTCGAATTCCACCGCGCTGTCGTCGACATTGTTGACCTGGGTCAGCTGCTGCGGGTTCGACGGCACAACCGGAACGGCTTCCGCTTCCGGCTCGTCCACTTCCACAAATTTCTGCAGCGAGTGGATCAGGTCCTCTTTCATGTCTTCCGGGCTGACGGTCTGCTCGGCAATCTCTCTGAGAGCCACGACCGGGTTCTTGTCGTTGTCCCGGTCGATGGTCAGCGGGGAACCGCTGGAAATCATGCGAGCGCGATGCGCAGCAAGCAGCACCAGCTCAAACCGGTTTTCGACCTTGTCGATGCAGTCCTCGACGGTCACGCGCGCCATACGACGTCTCCATAGTCTAAAAGGAACTTGAAAGGAAAGCGTATAGTGGTGGCACTTTCAAAAAGCAAGCCCCTGTCAGAAGTCAGATCAGCGCTCCACATATACCAAATGTTACGCCCAATTTTTGAATCTGCCGCTCGCTTTTGCATTGCGACAAGACAATATTATGGTGTAGGGCACTCAAACGGTCAAAAAAAGAATCATATGGCCGTTGGGATAACAAAACAAAAAAGCTGATGGAAGCTGATATAAACGAAGGTTTCCTTACAGCAAACGTATGCGTTGAATCGACGGTGGGGCAGATCGGATTTGGCTGCGGGAAGCCGGATTCTTTGGCCTCATTTCGGCTTTTCTATGCATATGACTCGGAAAGGTTTCAAATAACATGTTTGATGCTCGAGAAAAGGTAGCTTTGTTCATTGATGGCGCTAACTTGTACTCCACTGCCAAGGCTATTGGCTTTGATATCGATTACAAGCGTTTGCTGAAAGAATTTCAGGGACATGCCTATCTTCTGCGTGCGTATTATTACACCGCATTGATCGAAGATCAGGAGTACTCGTCCATTCGGCCGCTCATCGATTGGCTGGACTACAATGGCTATAAGGTGATCACCAAGCCTGTGAAGGAATTCGTCGACAGTGCGGGCCGTCGCAAGGTGAAGGGAAACATGGACATCGAGCTTGCTGTCGATGCCATGCAGCTCGTCGAGTCCGTTGATCACATCGTCCTCTTTTCGGGCGATGGCGATTTCCGCTCACTCGTCGAGGCCTTGCAGCGCAAGGGCCGCAAGGTCAGCGTCGTTTCGACCCTCAAGACACAGCCGCCCATGATTGCTGACGACCTGCGTCGGCAGGCAGACCATTTCATCGATCTGGCCAGCCTCGCCAACAAGATCGGCCGTGATCCGTCCGAACGTCCAGCCCGCCCGCAGGTTGCGCCGCAGGCGGATGAGGACGATGAGGACGACGAGTACTAAGGCGCCGGATGTCCGCACTCGACGGAAAATACGGGCCGGTCGATCCGCCACTGGATTGTCCAGCCTGCCCCAGGCTCGTTGCGCTTCGCGATGAGCTGAACAGCGCGCACCCGGAGTGGTACAACGCTCCGGTGCGCTCGTTCACGTCCGCAGATCCCCGGCTTCTGGTCATCGGTCTCGCGCCGGGCATGAAGGGGGCAAATGCCACGGGCCGACCCTTTACCGGCGACTACGCCGGCGACCTTCTCTACAAGACGATGCTGGATTACGGCTTTGCGAGCGGGACCTATCGCGCTCGCCCCGACGACGGTCTGGAGCTGCAGGACGCCATGATCACCAATGCCGTGCGCTGTCTGCCACCGCAGAACAAGCCGACCGGCCCGGAAATCAAGACGTGCCGTCCGTATCTTCTGGCAACGCTCGACGCCAACCCCTCCATCAGGGCTGTCCTGGCGCTGGGACGCATCGCGCATGAAACATTCCTGAGCGCGCTCGGCCTCAGGCGCGCGGAATTCCCGTTCCGCCATGGCGCAAGGCACAGCTTGCCCGGCTACAGCATGTCGTTGTTCGACAGCTATCATTGCTCGCGTTACAACACGAATACCGGCCGACTGACGGAAGAGATGTTCCGCTCGGTCTTTGACGGGATCCGCCAGCACATTCCCTGAGCGAACCTCGCGGTCTATCCGCGATGCCAAATCCGAATTTTCAGGACGGGTCGACATAGGCCGGAGCATCCACGACCATCCAGCCGTTCGGGCCAAGATGTTCCTGGGGCTTGAAACGCGCCTTGTAGGCCATCTTTGCCGACCCCTCGACCCAGTAGCCGAGGTAGACATAGGGCAGGCGCATCCTGCGGGCACGCTCAACATGGTCCAAGATCATGTAGGTGCCGAGCGGCGTGTCCCGGAAGGTCGGATCGTAGAAGGAATAGACCATCGACAGGCCGTCCGACAGCTGGTCGCTGAGCGCGACGCCGAGGAGAGGGCCTTCGCCGGCTCCGGTCAGAAATGTGTCCGGTCCGCGGCGCCGATATTCGATCACCAGCGTTTCCACATGCGTGTCCTCCACCATCATGGCGTAGTCCAGCACGCTCATCTCGGTCATGCCGCCGTTTTCGTGGCGGGTCTCCAGATATTCGCGGAAGAGGTCATATTGCTCGGCGGACGGGCTCGCGGGGAGGCGGGCGCCGACGATGTCGGAGGCGGATTTCCAGACACGCTTGAAAGATCGGGTCCAATTGAAGTCGTCTACCCGCACCCGGACGGATATGCAGGACTGGCAGCTTTCGCAGGCGGGGCGATAGGCAATGTTCTGGCTGCGCCGGAAACCGCCCTGGGTCAGGACCTCGTTGAGCGCCGGAGCGCCGTGGCCAACAAGATGCGTGAAGACCTTGCGCTCCTGCTTGCCCTCAATATAGGGGCAGGGCGCTGGTGCGGTGAGATAGAATTGCGGATGGTCTGTTGGGTGCCGTGTCACCTTGTCGTCCAGCGAAATCTCATTGCCATGGTCCGGCTGTTTATAACCCGTAATACCATGGGGCCGCCAGCGAGAAGGTCAACCATAAAATAAGGGCCAGCGGCGCGCCGGCGCGCATGAAATCGGCGAAACGATAGTGTCCCGGCCCCATCACGATCAGGTTGGTCTGGTATCCGATCGGCGTGGCGAAAGACGCGTTGGCCGCAATGATCAGGCACACCACGAAGGCTTCCGGCCTCTGGTCGATCTGGGCGGCGAGGTTGATCGCGACCGGTGTGAACAGCACGGCAGCCGCATTGTTGGACAGAAAATTGGTCAGAACCATCACGATGAAAAAGAGCGCGGACAGCATGACGGATGCGGAAGCGCCCTCGAGCACATAGACGAGCGCCGAGGCAATCGCCTGGGCGCCACCCGTTGCCTCCAGGGCCACTGCGCCGGCAAGCGAAGCGCCGACGAGCATGAAGATGCGGCTGTCGATGGCGCGCATCGCCTGACGGATGTTGAGGCAGCCGGACGCAATCATGGCGAAGGTGCCGGCAACGGAGGCCGTCGCGATCGGCATCAGTCCGGCAGCGGCAAGGCCGACGACGCAACCGAAGATCGCAAGTGCACGCGGGGCATAGCGACGCCGGGGCACCTCTGCTGTCGACCAGTCGAGCAGGAGCACGTCGCGGTTTCCGCGCAGGCGCGCGATTTCCTCTTCCCGGCCGGCCACGAGTAGCACGTCGCCCGCTTCGAGGCGAATGTCGTTCATCGCCATGCGCGGCATGCGGCTGCGCCGCTGGATGCCCATCACAAGGCACCCGGTCTCGCTGTAGAAACCGGACTGCGGCAGCGTTCTGCCCATGAGACGAGAGGCTGGTGCGACAACGACTTCCGCAAGGCTGATCGACCCCGGCTGAACCGCCGTCGACTCCCGACCGTTGCCGCTGTTCTCCGACTCCGCCTCCATGAGTGGCTGCCGCCGGGCAAGCGCGTTGGCGAGCGCCGTGCGCGTCGCCGCCACGATGACCGTATCGCCGGGCGACAGAACAACATTCTCGAACGGCGGCAGGATCGGCTTCTGGCCACGCTGGACGAGACGGACCGTCATGTCCTTCAGCTTGGGGAACATGCCGGAAACCGATTCAACGCCGACTAGCGGATGGCCATAGGTAATTTCGATCTGCGCGATGAACTGCTTTCCGGAGGTGACCTGAAGTTCCTCGGCCATCGTCTTGCGCGGCTGCAGGAAGCGCGGCATGAGGAACAGGACGTAGACGGCGCCGACACTTGCCACCAGAAGACCGATCGGCGTGAAGCTGAAGAAGGTGAGCTTCAGGTCGGAAATCTGCGAAGCCTGACTGGCGACGAGCAGGTTCGTGGATGAGCCGATCAGCGTTGTCATGCCGCCCAGAATGGCAATGAAGGAAAGCGGCATGAGCACGCGGGCTGGCGACTGTCCGACGGTTGCCGCAACTGCCGTCAGGATCGGCAGAAACATGACGACGACCGGCGTGTTGTTCAAGAAAGCACTCAGTATCCCGACAAAGAACAGGATCGGGACAGCAACCCATTGCGAGCGCCCGCGTGCCATGCGCACGATCAGCTTCGCCGGGCCTTCCAGCGCATCTGTCTGGAACAGCCCCTGGCCAATGATCAGCAGGCAGATGACGGTGATAAGCGCGGGATTGGCGAAGCCGGCAAGAAAGTCGCCGGTGTCGACCATATTGCCGTCCGGCGCCGTGACGGGAAAAAGATAAAAGATGACAATGAAAGCTGAGACAGACCCGAGTGCGATGGATTCGATCGCGTAACGCTCGATGGCGTAGAGAACAACCGTGACCGCAATCACCATGAAGGTGAGCGCCATTGCAATATCAATTGATTCCATTCACCTGCCCGTAGCCTAAGGTGGCCAACCCTGTCGACCTGCAGTCTAGAACATGCGGTCCCGGCAATGGAAGAGGCGTTGGTGGGATTAAGATACTGATTTGACGGGTTTCAAAAGAGAATTATGGCCTAAGTGACTGTCATTTTGAGAGTTTCAATTCAGCCGTGTGTCGGTATCGGAATCCTGCATTCGGCTCAGGCCTCTTTACACTCTCCAGCCGGACACGCGGAAAAATGCAGGAACCGATTGGCGGCTCGGACGTTGCCCAAGCCATGAAGGCATCATTCCCGACCCGGACGTCCACCCCTGTTTCTCTCGTCATTCTCGCGATCTTTCTGACCGTCGTGCTCGGCGTCGGCATTCTGATCGGTATCGGTTCACCGCCGGGCGATTGGTACCGGGAATTGATGAAGCCGAATTTCACACCGCCGAACTGGATCTTCGCGCCGGCCTGGACGATCCTTTACATCTTTATCGCAATTGCCGGGTGGCGCACATTCACGCGCGAGCCGTCCGGACCGGCCATGGGGATGTGGGGTGGGCAACTGGTACTGAACTGGCTGTGGTCGCCTGTTTTCTTCACACTGCACCTTCCGTGGCCCGCTTTCGCGATCATCATCGCGATGATTGCCCTGGTGCTGTCCTTCATCGCAGACCGCTGGAGCCGGGACCGACTGTCCGCGGTCCTGTTCATTCCATACGGACTCTGGCTTGCCTATGCGGGCGCCTTGAACCTCTCGATAGCGGTCCTCAACGGATGAGCAAAGTGGCCGCCAGGCACTGAACGGCAGCTGTTTCTATCGGGGCAGGTTGCGTAGCGCGGACGAATTGATCATCACGACGCCCAGAACGATGTCATGGAGAAGGCGTTTCTTGTCCGTGAAAAGCGCAACCAGCAGCACCAGCGGCGTCAGCACGGAGATCGAGAACCAGAACAGGATCACGTGAACCGCGGCCAGAAGAGGGTAGGGGCGCGCACCGTACCAGAGGCGCAGCTCAAGTCCCATCGCCCGCATGCCGAGCGTGGATGCGGCAGGCCCGCCGAGCGTGAAGGCGGCATAAAGCAGCGCGACCGCCGTCGGCAGGATCGCGTAAAGCAGGAAGCCGAGGCCCAGCGTGAAGATCCCGAGGAAGAACACGACGATACCGGCAACGAAGGTCAGGATCGCGATGATGATCACGTCAATGCAGAACGCAAACATCCGTCGGCTGCGAACACCCGTAAACAGCTCCGGATTTGCAACCGGATCGAATGCGTCCTGTTGAGCATATTCCGGTGTGTATTCTGAGGACATGAGAGGCTCCTGTTTCGTCTTGCCCATAATGTGGGCATTGCGCCGGGTTTTCGCAAATCCCGGCAACCCGAGGCACGGCCTCAATCCATCCGTTCGCCGATTTCCAGGTACCGGACAACATAATCTCGCTCGCGCAGCGCCGCGATGATCTTTTCGCCGTGGGGGCGGTCGAATGCCTCGAAGGTGACGTCCAGCGTTGCGCCCTTTGCCGGCACGTTGAGGAAAAGCCGGTGATGCTCCACATCCACCACGTTGCCCTGCAACTCGCCGATGACCGTTGCGATCTCGCCGAGGACACCCGGTCGGTCGGGCGTATCGATGCGGATGGAGACGAGACGTCCGTCGCGCGCAAGTTCGCGCACCACGATCTTTGACAGCAGGCGTGGATCGATATTGCCGCCGCAAAGGACAAGGCCGACACGCTGTCCGGCGAAGCGGTCGGGATTAGACAGAAGGGCGGCGAGGCCCGCCGCGCCGGCGCCTTCGGCAATGGTACGCTGCGCGGTGAGGTAGGCGTTGATTGCCTGTTCGATGCTGCTTTCCGACACCAGTAGAATGTCGTCCACGGTCTTCAGCACGATCTCCGTCGTGATCGCGCCGATATCGCGCACCGCGATGCCTTCCGCAATCGTCGCGCCTTCGCAGCGCACTTCCTTGCCTTTGAAGGCACCCCACATCCCGGGATAAAGCGTGGTCTCGACGCCGATCACCTGAATGGACGGCTTGATCGCCTTGGCGGCCGTCGCCATGCCGGCGATGAGACCGCCGCCGCCGATCGGTACGATCAGCACGTCGAGATCGGGCCGGGCCGCCAGCATCTCGATCGCTATGGTTCCCTGGCCGCGGATGACGTCGACGTCGTCATAGGGATGAACCCAGACGAGGTTGTTCTCGTCTGCCAGCCTGTCGGCTTCCGCCTTGGCTTCGGCGAGCGTGTTTCCCGCCAGCACGACTTCCGCGCCGTAGTTGCGGGTCGCGGCAATTTTGACAAAGGGTGTCAGCAGCGGCATGACGATGGTGGCAGGGATGCCAAGCCGGCCGGCGTGATAGGCAACGCCCTGGGCATGATTGCCAGCGGACACGGCGATCACGCCGCGTGCCTTTTCGCTCGCGCTCAGGCCGGACAGCTTGACCAGGGCGCCGCGCTCCTTGAACGCGCCGGTCACCTGCATGTTTTCGTACTTGATGTAGATATCCGCACCTGCCATCTGCGACAGGCGCGGTGCCGGCAGGCAGGGCGTTTCCAGAACCGCGCCCTTTATCAGTGCGGCCGCGTTCTTTATGTCGGCGAAGGAAACCGGCATCGTCGCCGCCGGATCGGATGCCGTCATTTCTCGCCAGCCAGGAATTCAGCGATCCGCGGAGCGAAATAGGTCAGGACGCCGTTCGCGCCCGCACGCTTGAAGGCAAGCAGGCTTTCGAGCATCGCCCGCTCCTCGTCAAGCCAGCCATTTGTTCCCGCCGCCTTGATCATCGCGTATTCCCCGGAGACCTGGTAGGCGTAGGTCGGCACCTGGTATGTGTCCTTGATCCGCCGGAGGATATCGAGATAGGGCATGCCCGGTTTGACCATGACCATGTCCGCACCTTCGGCGATATCGAGCTCCGTCTCGCGCAGGGCCTCGTCGGTGTTTGCCGGGTCCATCTGGTATGTGCGCTTGTCGCCGATCAGCGTTCCGGACGAGCCGACCGCATCCCGGAAGGGGCCGTAGAAGGCAGACGCATATTTCGCCGAATACGCCATGATCTGCGTTTCGCGGAAGCCCAGTGCGTCGAGAGACTGGCGGATGGCGGCAATGCGCCCGTCCATCATGTCGGACGGCGCGATGACATCGGCGCCCGCATCGGCCTGGACGAGTGCCTGCCTGCAAAGCTGGTCGACCGTCTCGTCGTTCAGGATCGTCTCGCCATTCATCAGGCCGTCGTGACCGTGGCTGGTATAGGGGTCGAGCGCCACGTCCGTCATCAGGCCGATATTGAAACCTTCCGCCTTGATGGCCCGCAGCGCTCGGCATGTCAGGTTTTCCGAATTCAGCGCTTCCGTGCCCATGTCGTCGCGCAGGTCCGGGTCCGTGTAAGGAAAGAGGGCGAGGGCAGGAATGCCGAGCCTCGTGGCGCGTTCGGCTTCGCGCACCGCCTCGTCCACCGACACACGCACGACGTCGGGCATCGAGGGAACGGGCTGGCGAACCTTCTCGCCGTCTACCAAAAAGATCGGCCAGATAAGATCATCGACCGTCAGGACATTCTCGCGCACCAGCCGACGCGACCAGTCGGTCCTGCGGTTCCGGCGCAAGCGCGTACCCGCCAGAAGCGAGTCCATATGATCAGAAGTAATCGGCGGAAGCTGAGGGGTCGGCGCCATGAAACCAGCCTGTTTGATGAGGAAATAGAGTGTTCTTGGTTCTTTCAGGAAGAGCTGACGCAATCTATCACGCAGAATGACGCATTCCAACATTCGGTCAAAATAATTGAATTCAATAAAGAAAAAGAGGTTGTTTGACGTTCGCGTCAAATGTGCTTAAGTGCTTTCAGGACACAGGAACGCATACATATTGCCCGGGAGACGAGGGGCGAGTCGCGTTTGCGCTTTGAGGGAGGACATTGTGGACTTTGCACTGAACGAAGAGCAGCGCGCCTTTCAGGATATGGCTGCGGGGTTTGCGCGGGACGAACTGGCCCCTCATGCGCGGGAGTGGGACGAAGACAGCATCTTTCCCGTCCCGACCATGCGCAAGGCGGCCGAACTCGGTTTCGGCGGGATCTACGTGCGCGAGGATTTTGGCGGGTCGGCCCTGTCGCGCCTGGATGCGGCACTGATATTCGAGGAACTCGCCAGGGGCTGCACCTCCACCGCCGCCTATATGTCCATCCACAACATGGTTGCCTGGATCGTCGATACCTTCGGCACCGAGGCGCAGCGCGAGACGTATCTCGCAAGACTGTGCACCATGGAATTGCTGACAAGCTATTGTCTCACCGAGCCAGGTTCCGGATCTGATGCCGCCGCCTTGCGCACGACGGCAAAGGCGGACGGCGATGACTATGTTCTCAACGGCTCCAAGGCCTTCATTTCCGGCGGCGGCGTCAGCGATCTCTACGCGGTCATGGTGCGCACGGGCGGCGAGGGACCTTCCGGCATCTCCTGCATTCTGGTGGAAAAGGACACGCCGGGTCTCAGTTTCGGCGCCAACGAGATCAAGCTCGGCTGGAAGAGCCAGCCAACCGCCCAGGTGAACTTCACGGACTGCCGGGTCCCGAAGAGCAATCTCGTCGGCGAGGAGGGGCAGGGCTTCAAGATCGCCATGTCCGCTTTGGACGGGGGACGCGTCAATATCGGAGCCTGCTCGCTGGGGGCGGCCCAGGCCTGCCTCGACCATTCGCTTGCCTACGTCCAGGAGCGCAAGCAGTTCGGCAAGCCGATTGCCGAATTCCAGGCGCTGCAGTTTCGACTGGCCGACATGGCGACCGAACTGGAGGCCGCCCGGCTGCTTCTTCACAAGGCTGCAGCCGCTGTCGACGCCAAGTCGCCCGATGCGACCCGGCTGGCGGCCATGGCCAAGCGTCTGGCGACCGACACCGGATTCAAGGTGGTCAACGAGGCGCTTCAGCTTCATGGCGGCTACGGATATCTTCGCGACTACCCGATCGAACGTTTCTTCCGGGATGTGCGGGTTCACCAGATCTTGGAAGGCACGAACGAGATCATGCGCTTGATCATTGCCCGTCAGTTGCTGAAGGATTGAACGAAGACAGGGCGCCTTGTGCCTGATTTGATTCTCGATTTGTGAGGAAGCGTGAGCGAAGAAATTCTTTTTGAACGACGCGGCCAGGCCGGGTTCATTATCCTGAACCGGCCCAAGGCCCTGAATGCTCTCAATCACGCCATGGTCACGGCCATGGATGCCCAATTGGCGCGCTGGGCAGACGACCCGCAGGTTGCCCGCGTGGTCGTGACGGGAGCCAGGGAAAAAGCCTTCTGTGCCGGCGGCGACATTCGCAGCATCTATGACGCGCACAAGGCGGGCCGCAGCGAAGGCCTCAGTGCATTCTTTCGCGATGAATACCTGCTCAACGCCCGGATCAAGTCCTTTCCGAAGCCTTATGTGTCGCTGATCGATGGCATCGTCATGGGCGGCGGCGTCGGGATCTCCGTTCACGGGACCTACCGGGTCGGTACCGGGAAAACGCTTTTCGCAATGCCGGAAACAGGCATCGGTTTCTTTCCGGACGTCGGCGCGACCTGGTTTCTGCCGCGCCTGCCGGCAAGGACCGGCGTTTATTGCGCCCTCAGCGCGGGACGACTGAAACAGGGCGATGCACTCGCCGCCGGCATCCTGACCCATGCAATCGACGAGAGCACACTCGCTGACATTGAAAAGGGCCTGGAAGATAGTGACGATATCGATGCCCTGCTGGCCCCTCGTCTGGTAACGCCGGAAAAGGGAAGGATGGAAGAGCATCTTTACGAGATCGAGGCGATTTTTTCCGCGGGCTCCGTTCAGGAGATTCTTGAGCGGCTGGACGAGGGAGAAACGGAATTCGCCGCCGAGACAGCCCGATCGATCCGCAGCAAGTCCCCCACGAGCGTTCTCGTCGCGTTCGAGCAGATGAAGCGTGGCGTGGATCTGTCGTTCACGGACTGCATGAAACTGGAATACCGCATTGTTTCCCGAATCCTGCGGGGACACGATTTTTATGAGGGCGTGCGTGCGGTGCTGGTGGACAAGGATCAGGCACCCGTCTGGTCGCCATCCGACATCAGCCAGGTGGACAGCGACGACCTTGCATCCTATTTCGAGGTGCCGTCAGATGGCGACCTGCCTCTCTAAACAGGATCTGATTCCCGCATGATTACCAGCTTTCAGGACCTCATAGACGCCCGACCGCCCTGGAGCACCATCCTCATCTGGTACCTGCGCTTCATCGCCGTTCTTCTGTTCGGCGGCGGTGTCATCTACTGGGCGCGTATCATCGGGATCGTCGAATGGCGCGGTCTCTGGTTCTGGGACATGCCGATCGCCCTGCAGGGAGCAATCGTCTTCTTTGCCGTTCTCGACCTGGTGGCCGCCACCGGGCTCTGGCTGACCGTCTCCTGGGGAACCGTCATGTGGCTGTTCCGCTGCTTCTGCCAGATCGTCATGCATTCGGTCTTTTCGGACCTCTATGGTCGTCGTCCCTACGAGATCTCCTTCTATCTGCTGACGATCGTCATTTATTTCGCGCTCGCCTATCTCACGGAAAAGGAGAACCGGGCGGCCACACCCTAGGTATCTATTTGCAGGGATGCGTGTCGTGCGGGCCGGGCTTCCGGAGGAGGGGAGGTTCGACGGTGCGTGGTGAACGGCGGCACGAAAACTTGAATCAATATGTGAACCGGTTGGACCGTCGCGTCAGCTGAGGCGGCCAACAGATTCAAAACGCTGACAAATCTATTTCGGGAGGAAATCATGTCCAGCACAGTCGGCTTTATCGGTCTCGGCAACATGGGAGGGCCGATGGCGCTCAACCTCGTGAAGGCCGGGCACCGGGTCCTGGGGTTCGACCTATCAGAGGCCGCCCTGGAGACCTTCGTATCGGGCGGCGGAGAAAAAGCGGGCAGCGTCGGCGACCTGGCCGCAGCGTCGGACGTGATCGTCACGATGTTGCCGGCTGGCAAACACGTGCGGCAGATCTATCAGGGGGAGGGCGGCATTCTGGAAAGCGCCCGTCCTGACACAGTAATGATCGATTCCTCCACAATCGACGTCGACAGCGCGCGCGTCGTCAGTGCCGCGGCGCTGGAAAAGGGGATGACGATGGTTGATGCGCCGGTGTCCGGCGGCGTTGCCGGCGCGGCTGCAGGGGCGCTGACATTCATGGTCGGCGGGCCGGACGATGCCTTTGCTGCCGCAAAACCCTTTCTGGACATCATGGGCAAGACCATTGTCCACGCGGGCGGAGCGGGCAACGGCCAGGCTGCAAAAATCTGCAACAACATGATTCTCGGAATTTCGATGATCGGTGTCAGCGAAGCTTTTGTGCTCGCCGAAAAACTCGGGCTCGACGCGCAGAAGCTTTTCGATATTTCCTCCACGGCGTCGGGCCAGTGCTGGTCACTGACGTCCTATTGCCCCGTGCCCGGACCGGTGCCCGGATCGCCTGCCAACAGGGACTACCAGCCGGGTTTTGCCGCAGCAATGATGCTCAAGGATCTCAAACTTGCGCAGGAAGCCGCCAGTTCGGCCGGGGCGGCGACGCCGCTGGGCGCAGAAGCCGCGTCCCTCTATACCCTCTTTTGCAACTCCGGCGGAGAAGTGCGGGATTTCTCCGGGATCGTGCAGTTCCTGCGTGGATCATCATGAACAAGGTCTTAACAGACCCCTTCGAAGCCCCCTCGAAAATTAACTAATGATTCAGCGTGTCTCTTAAGCGGATTTTAGAATCGCTCCGCTAATTTACCCATCAAGGCGGGAAAATATCCGTCGAACGACAGGAACTAATAGAGGCGCAAAGCAAATGATCACCGCAAGTAGGGCAGTTGAATCTGTAGCACAGGGCGAAGCGGATGAAGTGGAAATCAAGCCACTTTACCTGGAAGCTCTTACTCTGGTCGAGCGGCTTCACCGTCGTCTTCTTGACGTCATCAAGGATGAGTTCGACCGTATGGGCCGGTCCGATGTCAACAGCGTACAGGCACTGCTGCTGTTCAACATCGGCGATTCCGAGCTCACCGCCGGAGAGCTGCGCACCCGTGGCTACTATCTCGGCTCGAATGTCTCCTACAACCTGAAGAAGCTTGTTGAGACCGGCTACATCCACCACCAGCGTTCACGCATGGACCGTCGTTCGGTTCGGGTGAGCCTGACCGAAAAAGGCAGCGAAGTCGCAAAGATCGTCAACGATCTCTACGAGCGTCACATTCTTTCGGTCCAGCAGGTTGGTGAAATCGGACCGGAGGATTTTGTTGCACTGAACAAGTCCCTGCGCCGTCTGGAACGCTTCTGGACCGACCAGATTCTTTACCGTCTCTGATTTTTTCGGAGATTCGGATGACAAAGGCACCGTCTCGCAAGGACGGTGCCTTCTCCATTTTTGAAGCAATTTCAGCGAATTCACGAAATCGTGCCCCATGTGTGTCGCGCAAAAGACACGGCAGCAGGTTTGCAGCGCAATACCGCGCGGAATCGCGCCGTACATGACATGATGTGGTCACATTGGAGTGGCTATTTGCGCACCTCCAGAGTTCTGATGGTTAAAAAATCAAGCGATTTGTTAACTCCCATCCGTTACGAGTCGGATCTGGATGAACTGTGCGGCACCATTACTACCGGCCGCGCTTTGACACATGAAAAAAATCAACGCGTGAGACGCTGGAATACGGGGTCGGCAATGCACCTATTATCCGGACCGGTCGGCAAGACCACCCACCTGAAAAAGGCACGGGGACATATGCTCAAGAGCTTGTGCACACTTGGACTTCTTCTGCCGCTGTTCGCCGGCACCCCTGCTCATGCGCAGTCGCAGCAGGTCGAGTGGGCAGATAATTTCGACATTGCGACCGATCGCATCAAGGAGGTGAAGTCCTCCGCGCCGACGCTGTCGCCGGAGACCGCCGACTACATTTCCATGTCCATCGAACGCTACCAGCGCATCGTTCAGGCCGGAGGCTGGGGCACCGTGACCGCAGGTGGAAAATCCCTGCACATCGGCGCCAAGGATCCGCGCGTCGTTGAACTGCGCCGCCGTCTCATCGCCTCGGGCGATCTTGAGCAGCAGGCTGGCCTTTCCGATACCTTCGATTCCTACGTCGACGCTGGGCTTCGCCGCTTCCAGCTCCGTCATGGCCTGATCCCGGACGGGGTGATGGGCGAGAGCACTGTCGTCGCGCTGAACATTCCGGCCGACGTGCGTCTTCGTCAGCTTGAGACGAACCTGATCCGCATGCGCTCCATGTCCGGTTTCCTGGGTGATCGCTACGTGATGGTCAACATTCCCGCTGCCGAGATCGAGGCTGTCGAGAACGGACGCGTGCGGTCTCGCCACACGGCTGTCGTCGGCAAGATCGACCGTCAGACGCCGATTCTGAACAGCAAGATCTATGAGCTGAACTTCAATCCGTACTGGACCGTGCCGGTTTCCATCATCCGCAAGGACCTGATCCCGAAGATGAAGGAAGATCCGGAATATCTCTCCCGGAACAACATCCGCATCTTCGACTGGAGCGGAAACGAAATGTCCTGGCAGCAGATCGACTGGAATACGGACGAGGCGACGCAGTATCGCTTCACGCAGGATCCCGGTGCGGAAAACTCGCTCGGCTCCGTGCGCATCAATTTCCACAACAAGCACCAGGTCTATATGCACGACACGCCGTCCAAGACCCTGTTCGGCGAAGCCAACCGCTTCCATTCGTCGGGCTGCGTGCGTGTTCAGAACGTTCGCGAACTTGTGACCTGGCTTCTCCAGTCCACCACCCCGGACTGGGACCGCAGCCGCGTCGATGGCGTGATCCGGACCGGAGAGCGTGAAGACGTGAAGCTGAAAAGCTCCATTCCGGTCTATTTCACCTATGTAACCGCCTGGGCCAATGCCGATGGCGTGGTGCATTTCCGGGACGACATCTACGACCGTGACGATCTTTACGGCACGGGCGCGCAGGCACGTCTCTGATACTCTGCGCCAGTCAGATCTGATCGAATGCTGAAACGCCGGTCTTGCTAAGGCCGGCGTTTCGTGTCTTCTGGTACCCGTTTCCGCACAAGGAGCATCGGGATGAGTCGCGATCCGCGGCCGGGCGAAGTCTATCTGGAATTTCGGGCTGTCGGACAGCAGGTGAAGGTCACTGCCATTGATGCGGCGACCGGCGTCGAGGTGTCGACCTTTGGTCCGGTTTCCGCCTCCCAGGCAGATCTCAAGCGAATTGCTGTTCGCAAGCTGCAGCGCCGGCTGGAACAGGAAGCGGCCGCGCGTGCGGATCGGGGAGACCCCACCCTTTACTGACGACCCGTTTTCAGGGGCTGAGCCTTGTCTGAAAGGCTGTCCGGAAGCATTTTCCATGCAAAAGTGATTTTGTGGAACATTGGTGTCGTTTTCCAATGCAGCCGGGTCGCTATAGCCCTTGGTTCTTCCCGGGGGCTGTGTTAATTCCACGCCACATGCCGGACGGCAGCGAACCGCGCAGGAATGCGCAAACCCGCCGGCGGCAGCCAATCAGCGAATGAAACAAGGATGGTGCCATGTCTTTGATGGAAAACTCCGGTCAGTCCCTGCAGTCGGGTTTCTTCACGAGCAGCCTCTCGGAAGCCGATCCGGACATTTTCGGCACCATCGAGAACGAGCTCGGTCGCCAGCAGCATGAAATCGAGCTGATCGCCTCCGAGAACATCGTCTCACGTGCAGTGCTGGAAGCTCAGGGCTCCATTTTCACCAACAAGTATGCCGAAGGCTATCCGGGCAAGCGCTACTATGGTGGGTGCGAGTTCGCCGATGTTGCCGAAACGCTGGCGATCGAGCGCGCGAAGGAGCTCTTCGGCTGCGGCTTTGCCAACGTTCAGCCGAACTCCGGCAGCCAGATGAACCAGGCGGTCTTCCTGGCTCTGCTGCAGCCGGGCGACACGTTCATGGGCCTGGACCTGAATTCCGGTGGACACCTTACGCACGGTTCCCCGGTCAACATGTCCGGCAAGTGGTTCAACGTGGTGTCCTACGGCGTCCGGAAGGATGATCACCTGCTCGACATGGATGAGGTCGAGCGTCTGGCGCATGAACACAAGCCGAAGCTGATCCTGGCCGGCGGTACCGCCTATTCCCGCACCTGGGACTGGAAGCGGTTCCGTGACATCGCCGACAGCGTCGGGGCTTACCTGATGGTGGACATGGCGCATATCGCGGGTCTTGTCGCCGGCGGCGTGCACCCGTCTCCTGTGCCCCATGCGCATGTGTGCACCACAACCACCCACAAGTCCCTGCGCGGCCCGCGCGGCGGCATGATCCTGACCAACGACGAGGCGATCGCCAAGAAGATCAACTCGGCAGTGTTCCCGGGTCTTCAGGGTGGTCCGCTGATGCATGTGATCGCTGCCAAGGCGGTCGCGTTCAAGGAAGCGCTGCAGCCGGAATTCAAGGCCTACGCCCGCGCTGTTGCAGACAATGCCAAGGCGCTTGCCGAGGTGCTGAAGGAGCAGGGGCTGGATATCGTTTCCGGCGGCACCGACAATCACCTGATGCTTGTTGACCTTCGCCCGAAGAACGCCACAGGCAAGTCCGCCGAAAAGGCGCTCGGACGGGCGAACATCACCTGCAACAAGAACGGCATTCCCTTCGACCCGGAAAAGCCCTTTGTCACCTCCGGCATCCGTCTCGGCACGCCGGCTGCAACGACGCGTGGTTTCGGCGTGGCCGAATTCCGCGAGGTCGGTATGCTGATCACCGAAGTGCTCGACGGCCTGAAGGCAGCAAACAGTGAAGAGGGCAACACGGCGGTTGAAGCTGCGGTCAAAGCCAAGGTAGAAGCACTGACGGCCCGGTTCCCGATCTACGGGGGATAATAAGCCGGCTCGGTCAGGAGCAATGCCATATGAGATGTCCGTTTTGCGGCGGCGATGAGACCCAGGTCAAGGACTCTCGCCCAACCGAGGACAATACAGCCATTCGCCGCCGCAGGATCTGCAACACCTGCGGCGGTCGTTTCACGACATTCGAGCGCGTTCAGCTTCGCGAATTGATGGTCCTGAAGCGCTCCAGTCGGCGCGTCCCGTTCGATCGGGAAAAACTGATGCGCTCCGTCCAGATCGCCGTACGCAAGCGGCCGGTCGACCCGGAGAAGATCGAACGCATGGTCAGCGGCATCGTGCGCCAGCTTGAAAGCTCCGGCGAAAGCGAAATCACTGCCGAGACCATCGGCAATCATGTCATGGAGGGCCTCAAGGGCATCGATGATGTGGCCTATGTGCGCTTTGCCTCCGTTTACAAGAATTTCCGAGAAGCCAAGGATTTCGAAGCGCTTCTCGACGAACTCAGCGATTCAGAAAAGCAACTTCTGAAGGACGATTGAGCCTTTCCCGCAGGTCCTTGATGTCATCCGTTTCCAACATTGATTTGCGTTTCATGGCGGCCGCCGAACGCCTCGCCCGGCGCGGTCTCGGGTGTGTGTGGCCGAATCCATCCGTCGCGGCATTGATCGTGCGGGAGGAGGAGGGTGGCCCGGTGCTCGTCGGTCGGGGTGTTACGTCTCGTCCGGGCATGGCGCATGCGGAAGTCAACGCACTTCGACAGGCAGGCGAACAGGCCCGCGGCGCGACCTGTTACGTCACCCTGGAGCCTTGCTCACACTACGGGCGTACGCCGCCGTGTTCGCTGGCGCTGATCGAGGCCGGCGTCAGGCGGGTTGTCGTCGGCATGCTGGATCCCAACCCCCGCGTCGCCGGACGCGGCGTGAAGATGCTCCAGGACGCGGGCATTGAGGTCGTGGCCGGTGTCCGTGAGGCGGCAATGCAGACGCTCTATCGCGGCTTCACCCTCAGACAGTTGAAGCAGCGCCCTCAGGTCTTCATGAAGATAGCTGTCTCACGGGATGGGTTTATCGGCCGGGCCGGCGAGGGGCAGATCAGGATTTCTGGACCGCTCTCCATGCGCAAGGTCCACGGCTACCGCGCTGAATACGATGCCATCCTGGTCGGCTCGGGAACGGCGCTTGCCGATGATCCGCAGCTCACCTGCAGACTTCCCGGCCTTGCGGACCGGTCGCCCGTGCGCGTGATTATCGATCGGCGCGCACGGCTGGCGCTGAACTCCAAGCTCGTGCAGACCTGTCCGGACGTCCCGGTCTGGCTGATCTGCGGCAATGATGCCGATCCGGACAAGATCGACGCCCTTGTCGCTGCCGGCGTCAATGTGATCCGGGTACCCGTCGATGTCGACGTCATCCGACCGGCAGTCATCCTGAGCGCCCTTGCGACCCGCGGTGTCACGCGGCTGATGCTGGAGGGTGGCTCACGCATGGCGTCCTCCTTTCTGGCCGCGGATCTTGTCGATGACCTGTGCGTCGTGACGGGCGACATCGTCATCGGTAAGGACGGCGTGCCTGCCCTGCACGATCTTGCCCTTGCAGATGTGCTGATAGATCCCAAATTCGAGCGTGTCGAGGCCGGATACTTCGGGTCTGACGCCTATGTTTTTCTCAGACGCCGCGGAGCCTGACATGTTTACCGGTATTGTGACCGACCTTGGCGAAATCCTGACGATCGAGGATATTCCGGCGGGCAAGCGCTCGCGCATTCGCACCGTCTACGATACCGACACCTTCGACATCGGCGCTTCCATATCCTGCGGCGGGGTCTGTCATACGGTGACGGACAAGGCGAACAGCTCCAACGGCAACTGGTTCGACATTGAATCGGCGGCTGAAACGCTGGCACTGACCACCGTGGCGGACTGGCAGGCCGGTCAGAAGATAAATCTGGAGCGCTCGTTGACCATGGGCGCCGAACTCGGCGGGCATCTGGTCCTCGGACATGTCGATGGCGTCGCGACCGTGGTCAAGCGCGAGGATCATCCGGATTCGGTCTATTTCCAGTTCGAGGCTTCGGATGAATTCGCGCCCTTCATCGCACGCAAGGGCTCCGTCGCGCTGGACGGAACGTCCCTGACGGTCAACGAGGTGGATGGCAATCTCTTTTCGGTCTTCCTGATCCCCCATACGCTTGAGGTCACGACCTGGTCAGAGCGCCAGGTGGGCGACAAGATCAATCTGGAAGTGGACATGATGGCCCGATACGCTGCGCGTCTTGCGGAATTTGCAAAGACCGGGTAGGGACGGCGACACCTTCGAGAAACGAATTGACCATTGCGGCCGTTGCCACCGGTTCCGATCTTCCGGTTCCGGTTGCCGTGGCCCATTACGATTGAGACTGGACAAACCGGGGCAGACATGGTTCCTGTCGCGGCCCCACACGGAAAGAAAATGCCATGAGCGCAGCACCGAAACTTCTGATCATCGAAGCCCGTTTCTATGAGGATCTGGCCGATGCCCTTGCCGAGGGAGCGATCAAGACGCTCGAAGCAGCCGGTGCAAGCTATGACAGGATCGCCGTGCCTGGCGTTCTGGAGATTCCGGCCGCGCTTTCCATGGCGTTGACCGCGATGGAAGGCGATGGCGTATTCTATGATGGCTTCGTTCTGCTGGGCGTCGTGATCCGCGGCGAAACCACGCATTACGATATCGTTGCCAATGAATCGAACCGCGTGATCATGGACCTGATCGTCGACGCGGATCTTGCTGTCGGAAATGCTATCCTGACGGTGGAAAACGGCGAACAGGCATGGGCCCGTGCGAAGGTGGATGACAAGGACAAGGGCGGCGCGGCGGCCAAGGCGGCCCTCGACATGATCGCCCTGCGCGAACGCCTCGGAGTATAAGACCAATGACCGGAAAGGCCGACCCGGAAAAACCGGCTGCGAAAACTGTGCGACCGGCGAACAAACGCGGCGTGGCCCGCCTTGCTGCGGTTCAGGCCCTCTACCAGATGGACGTTGGTGGCGCACCGCTGACCAGCGTCATCAGCGAATTTACTGCGTTCCGTTTGGGCAAGGAAATCGATGGCGCGCAGTATCGCGAAGCCGACGAGCAGTGGTTCAAGCAGATCGTTGCCGGCGTCGTTCAGGACCAGAAGTTTCTGGATCCCTATATTCATACGGCGCTGACCGAAGACTGGCCGCTGAAGCGCATCGACAGTCTTTTGCGTGCAATCCTGCGCTCCGGTTCCTATGAACTGCTGCGCCGGAAGGATGTTCCGGCGAAGGTCATCATTTCCGAGTATATCGACGTCGCCAAGGCCTTTTTCGAGGATGACGAGCCGGGGCTCGTAAATGGTGTGCTTGATCGTCTGGCTCATGAATTGCGCAATGCGGAATTCGACGCGGGCAAGGCTGCCGACGAGGCGGACGGCACTTTCTGACCATGGCGGAGGACCGGCCAGGCGAGTTTGATCTGATCCGGCGCTTTTTCGCGCCGCTCGCAACCGATCCCGGCAGCCTGGGCCTGACCGACGATGCGGCGGTATTGTCGCCACGCGCCGGTATGGACCTGGTCCTGACCAAGGACGTGCTCGCGGCCGACGTCCATTTCTTTTCCCAGGATGCGCCGGAAGCCGTGGCCGCCAAGGCCTTGCGGGTCAACCTGTCGGACCTTGCATCCAAGGGCGCGCGCCCGCTCGGCTATCTTCTGGGGCTTGCGCTTCCGTCGGACTGGAATACAGACTGGCTTGAGCGGTTCTGCAAGGGGCTCGCGGGCGACCAGGCCGCCTATGATGTCCATCTTCTCGGCGGCGATACCATCCGATCCGGCGAAACCCTTCAGATTTCGGTTACGGCAATCGGAGAAGTGGACGAGGGCGGGGCGGTTCGCCGCTGCGGCGCAAGGCCGGGTGATCTTCTCTTCGTTACCGGCACCATCGGCGATGGTGCCGCCGGGCTTCAGGCCCGATTGCACTCGGGCTACTGCGAGGCACACGGGCTCAGTGAGGCCGAGGAAAAGCACATTTTGTGCCGCTATCTTCTGCCGCAGCCCCGGACGCGGCTTGCGCCCGTGCTTTTGCAATACGCCAGCGCGGCCATGGATGTCTCCGACGGTCTGTTTGCCGACAGCGGCCATCTTTCCGGGGCTTCAGACGTGGAAATCGTCATCGACATGGAAAAGGTGCCTCTGTCGGGTTCCCTTGAGAGGCTGAGAACAGCGGCGCCGGATGAATTCCTGCGCTGCCTTGATGGCGGCGACGATTATGAAATCCTTGCGACCGTGTCGCCGGACAATGCCGCCGCCTTTAAAGGCCAAGCCGAAGCGGCCGGGTGTCCGGTCTCGCAGATTGGAACCATCGTTGAGGGTAAGCCCGGTGTGCGGCTGCTTGATGATGGCCGGCCGGTAGATCTTTCCAAGCGCGGTTTCAGGCATTTTTGAGGGGCCGGCCCGCCAACGGTGCCCGTGATATCCGAAAGCTCCGCGGTTGCCGCCAGTGTACCGCTAGTACACTCTTTGGCGTCTTTCCCCTGTTGGTGCAGCGTGATAGGAGGAGTACCTCTCCTTCCGCCGTTTTCGAAAGTGCCGCAATGACCGCTGTTTTCAAGGATTCGTTCGTCGACGATCGTCTGGCACGACGCAATGCGCTGCTTCTTGCACTTGCCCAGGCCGTCGGTGGCGCATCCGCATCCATTGTCATCGCGACCGGCCCGCTGATCGGCTACATGATGCTCGGCGCCGACAAGTCGCTGGCGACCCTGCCGGTCTCCGCGATGGTTCTGGGGACCGCATTCGGCACGATTCCTGCCGGCATCATCATGCACCGCTTTGGCCGCCGGGCGGGGTTCATGGGCGCGTCCGCGTTGAGCGTTCTTTCGGGCCTGCTGGCGGCCTATGCTATCTTCAGGAACAATTTCCCTCTATTCGCGCTTGCGCTTTGCATCGGCGGCATGACCGGCGCCTTTGTTCAGCAGTACCGCTTCGCGGCGGCAGATACCGCCAGCAACGCGTTCCGACCCCGTGCAATCTCCTGGGTGCTGGCGGGTGGCGTCCTGGCCGGCATCATCGGCCCGCAAACGGTGATCTGGACCAGGGAACTGTTTGAACCGATCCTGTTCGCGGGCACGTATCTGGCCCAGGCCGGGCTGGCTCTCTTCGCCTTTTTCCTGCTGGCCTTCATTCGCATTCCAAGGCCGCCGCGCATCAGTCACGCCGAAGCCGGCGGACGCCCGCTTCGCCAGATCATGCGGCAGCCGCGCTTCATTGTTGCAGCCGCCTGCGGCATCTGTTCCTACGCGCTCATGAGCCTCGTCATGACGGCAACGCCGCTCGCCATGATCGGCTGTGGCCTGTCGGAGACCGATGCGGCACTCGGCATCCAGTGGCACGTTCTTGCGATGTTCGGTCCGAGTTTCTTCACCGGAAACCTGATCGCGCGCTTCGGCAGGGAACGGATCGTCTCCATCGGGCTGGCGCTTCTTGCAGGCTGTTCCATCGTTGCCCTGACGGGGATCGACCTTGCGCACTTCTGGAGCGCACTGATCCTGCTGGGCGTCGGATGGAACTTCGGCTTCATTGGCGCGACTGCCATGCTGGCGGATGCCTACCGACCCGAGGAACGCAATATGGCCCAGTCCGCCAACGATTTCCTCGTTTTCGGCTTTGTCGCGGCGGCATCCTTTTCCTCCGGCGCCCTTCTCAACCAGTTCGGCTGGGAAACGGTCAACTATCTGGTCTTTCCGTTCGTTCTGCTCTGCCTTGGGCTGCTGGTGTGGCTTGCGGTTGCGGAAAAGAAAACGCTTACAACTGCTTAAAGTCGGTCCCGAACTTCTCTTCGTTGGTGCAGCATTTCTACTGCGGTGCGTCAAATAATGCCGTAGCGGAAATTGGATATTAAACGATGTAAGAGCTTGACGGAGCGCTCATATCTGCTGCTATCGTGAGCGCGGATCACGCTGAGGAATATCAGCGGGGTCCAGTCTGGCGGGGAAAAAAACAGCAAAATCGACCCGCCGCAGCTTTGGGAGGAAGCATGACCGAGCTTGTCGTCATCATTATTTGTGGCCTTTTGTCCATTGCCTATGGCGCGTGGGCGATCCAGTCCGTCATGGCGGCGGACGCGGGCAACGCCCGCATGCAGGAGATCGCCGGCGCAATTCAGGAAGGCGCCCGCGCCTATCTGAATCGGCAGTACACAACAATCGCCGCAGTAGGGGCCGTTGTTTTTGTTATTGCATGGTTGCTGTTGTCCGGACCGGCCGCGATCGGGTTTCTGATCGGTGCGGTGCTGTCCGGCGCCGCCGGTTATATCGGCATGATGGTCTCGGTCCGTGCCAATGTGCGCACCGCGCAAGCGGCGAGCCAAAGCCTCGGGGCAGGGCTGGAAATTGCATTCAAGGCCGGTGCCGTCACCGGCCTTTTGGTTGCCGGGCTCGCGCTCCTGGGCGTTGCGGTCTATTTCACCATTCTGACGGCCGGCATTGGATACGAGCCGACGGACCGTACCGTGATCGACGCGCTCGTCGCGCTCGGCTTCGGTGCTTCGCTCATCTCCATTTTCGCCCGGCTGGGCGGTGGCATCTTTACCAAGGGTGCGGATGTGGGCGGCGATCTGGTTGGCAAGGTCGAGGCGGGAATCCCGGAGGATGATCCGCGCAACCCGGCGACCATCGCCGACAACGTCGGCGACAATGTCGGTGACTGCGCCGGCATGGCTGCCGACCTCTTCGAGACCTATGCCGTGACCGTCGTCGCGACCATGGTTCTCTCCTCGATCTACTTCACGGGTGCAGAGGCGATCTCGCTGATGCTGCTGCCGCTCCTGATCGGTGCAAGCTGCGTGGTGACGTCCATCATGGGGACGTTCTTCGTCAAGCTCGGCGCCAATAATTCGATCATGGGGGCTCTCTACAAGGGCTTCATTGCGACGGCGGTGCTGTCAGCGGTCGCCCTTGCCGTGATCGTGTTCGGCTGGCTGGGTGCCGGAACCGAATTCACCACGCCCGCCGGCCTGGTCTTCACCGGTTTCGATCTCTTCGTCTGCGGGATCGTCGGTCTTGTGGTGACCGGCCTCATCATCTGGGTGACCGAATATTACACCGGTACGGAGTATCGCCCGGTCAGGTCGATCGCCCAGGCTTCCGTCACGGGCCACGGCACGAACGTCATTCAGGGGCTTGCTGTCTCGCTCGAGGCAACTGCGCTTCCGGCAATCATCATCATCGCCGGTATTCTGGTGACCCACAGCTTTGCCGGCCTCTTCGGCATTGCCATCGCGGTGACCACCATGCTGGCGCTGGCCGGGATGGTCGTCGCCCTCGACGCTTTCGGACCGGTGACCGACAATGCCGGCGGCATCGCGGAAATGGCCGATCTGCCGGCGGAAGTTCGAACCACGACCGATGCGCTGGATGCCGTCGGAAACACCACGAAAGCCGTGACCAAGGGATACGCGATCGGATCCGCCGGTCTCGGCGCTCTGGTGCTGTTCGCCGCCTATACCGAGGATCTGCGCTACTTCTCAAGCACGGCGGAAGAAGGCTCCATCTTCGCCGGCATTGACGTCAGCACGCTGTTCTCGCTGTCCAATCCCTATGTCGTTGCCGGACTGCTTTTCGGCGGGCTGCTGCCGTATCTCTTCGGCGGCATTTCCATGACCGCAGTCGGACGCGCCGCCGGGGCCGTGGTCGAAGAGGTCCGCAGGCAGTTTCGGGAAAAGCCCGGCATCATGGAAGGCACGGAACGTCCGGATTACGGACGGGCGGTGGACATGCTCACGCGGGCGGCCATCAAGGAAATGATCCTGCCGTCGCTCTTGCCGGTCCTGTCGCCGATCGTGGTGTTCTTCGTGGTCTGGGCGGTCGCAACGCCCGCTGATGCCTTTGCCGCGCTTGGCGCGATGCTGCTCGGGGTGATCGTGACGGGACTGTTCGTCGCGATTTCCATGACCGCGGGCGGAGGCGCCTGGGACAACGCCAAGAAATCCTTCGAGGACGGGTTTACCGACAAGGACGGCGTCACCCACCAAAAGGGCAGCGATGCGCACAAGGCGTCCGTGACGGGCGATACGGTCGGCGACCCCTACAAGGACACCGCAGGCCCCGCAGTCAACCCGATGATCAAGATCACCAATATCGTGGCTCTGCTACTGCTGGCGATCATGGCGCACTGATTGCCTGATTGCCCATCGGACAGACATGAAAAAGCCCCGGCCGGGATCTCCCGGCCGGGGCTTTTTCATGAAAGGAGGGATGCGATCAGAGACCCAGGGACGGGTTCGCAGCGCCCTTCAGGATCTGCGTCAGGAAGCCGTAATCGGCGCCGCCGGTCCTGGTCTTGCGGGTGACGATGTCCACGATCTTGCCGTCCTCGAGCGTGTAATTGCCGAGATCCTGGACGTAACCGTCCTTGTCGAAGTAAACGGCAACGACGCGCTGTTCGACGATGTCGGGAGCCAGAAAGGCGGTCGTGGCGGTTTTCTGGGAGATATAGTAATAGGCATCGCCGCTGATGCTGGAGGTGGTCGACGGCGAACCGAGGACAAGTTCCACCTGTTCGCGGCTCGATCCGACCTGAACCTGGTTCAGCATGTCTGCCGTCACAACATGACCGTGCGTATAGGTCGATGTAAAACACCCGCCAAGTGGCAGTGTGGCAAGAAGCGGAATGATCAGGGCGCTCGCCTTGAAGTTCATCTAAGATTTCCCATGTCGCCAGATCGAATGGCTTATTATCAGAATTCGTTCCTTGGCAAAGTCACTATCGTGGGATAGGGCACAAGGCAACACCTACTTCAAAGGAGACGGTCATGCTTTTCGGCCTGTTCCGCAGCCGCCCCCGTGAAGAAGAGCACGAGACCTATTGTGAAATCGTGGCTCAAGCACGGCAGCCTGCGTTTTACACTGATTTTCTCGTGCCCGATACCATCGACGGCCGGTTCGACCTGATCGTGGCGCATGCGGTCATCTATTTCCGGCGTATGCGCGGAGAGGGCAAGGCGGCCTCGACCTTCGCACAGAACGTGTTCGACCTGTTCTTCTCCGACATGGACGCTTCCCTTCGAGAGATGGGGGTGAGCGACACACGGGTGCCGAAAAAGGTCAAGCAGATGGGAGAGGCCTTCTACGGCCGTGCCGACGCCTATATTCCACCTATCGACGCCGGCGACAGCGATGCGCTTGCGGAGGCTCTTGACCGGAATATATATACCGAGGCACCGGAGCAGATTGCTCAGAAGAGGCTCGCCCTTTATCTGCTTGAAGCCGGACGGCTGCTGGCGGAGCAGCCCGTGGACGACCTCATGAAGGGCCGTATTGCCTGGCCGGATCCGGAACGCTTCGCAAAGCAGCCGGTCTGACCGGCAACCGGAGCGCAGATTGCAAGAGAAAGAAGAACAATGGCGACAGCCGATTTTCCCTACAGCTACAAGATCAATGCGTCGCGCGTGGTCGACAAGGATCAGAAGCTGGTGGTCGAACCAGACGCCGCCGGCCTCAAGGCGATCGCCGACTCCTACGATCTGCGGTCCGTCGAGAGCCTGAACGCGGATTTTGTCCTGAAGCCGTACCGGAAGGCCGGCTTGCGCGTGGTTGGCACGATAACGGCGCAGCTTACCCAGGTTTGTGTCGTCACGCTGGAGCCGTTCGAAAGCACCGTCACCATCGACGTGGACCGGACGTTCGAGCCCCATTCCGAACGTTCTCGCAAGATCCGTGACCTGAATGACGAGGGCGAGATCGAGATCGATCTGGAATCGCTTGATCCGCCGGATGTCATCATTGACGGCGTCCTGGACCTCGGCGCGGTGATCTCGGAGGAGCTCGCGCTCTCGCTTGACCCGTTCCCGCGCAAGCCGGGCGTCGAATTCGACGGTCCGGACGAGGATGACGTCGAGGCCGCCGCTCCGGAAGAGGACAAGCCGTCGCCCTTTGCGGCCCTCCAGGCCCTGAAAGACAAGCAAGAGAACTGAGAGGCGGAAGACCGGCCCTTGCAACAACACCAGATCAATTCTGCTTTTTCGGCCGCTTTTTCCCGCCGTTCTGTGCAACCGTCAGGAAAACGGTTGTCACACCCTTCAAAACCGTTATGTTCGCGCCCGGTCTGTGCACCTGCCGGGCCGGAGGAACCCTTTTGGGCACATCACCTGGTGTTGCCCCCGGTAGCGAGACGTCAAAAGATCTTCTAGATGGCGAAAACAATTCCCATTTCCTTGGATGCCATGGGGGGAGACAACGGAGCTGAAGTTGTTATTCCCGGAGCCGAGATTGCGCTTGTCCGCCATCCCGACATCCGCTTTCTGCTCTATGGCAATGAAAAGATCATCAAGCCGCTCCTGGATCAGTATCCGCGTGTGCGCGACGCCTCCACGCTGCATCACTGCGATGTTTCCATTGCAATGGATACCAAGCCGAGCCAGGCCCTGAGGCAGGGTCGCTGGCGCTCCAGCATGTGGCGGTCCATCGAAGCGGTGAAGACAGGCGAGGCGTCCGTCGCAGTGTCTGCCGGCAATACCGGCGCGCTGATGGCCATGTCCAAGTTCTGCCTGCGCACGATGGCCAATATCGAACGCCCTGCGATCGCGGCCATCTGGCCAACGACGCGCGGAGAATCGGTCGTGCTTGATGTCGGCGCCACCATCGGCGCCGATGCCCAGCAGCTCATTGATTTCGCCATTCTCGGCGGTGCCATGGCGCGCGCACTCTTCGGCGTGCAGCGCCCGACGGTCGGTTTGCTCAACATCGGTGTGGAAGAGGTCAAGGGACTGGAAGAAGTCCGCACGGCCGGACGTCTGCTGCGGGAAACCCCGCTGCGGTCTCTGCAATATTCCGGCTTTGTGGAAGGCGACGACCTCGGCAAGGGCACGGTGGACGTGGTCGTGACCGAAGGCTTTGCCGGCAACATTGCGTTGAAGACGGCCGAAGGCACGGCGAAGCAGATCGGCAGTTACCTGCGCTCCGCCATGAACCGGACCTTCATGTCGAAGATCGGCTATGTTTTCGCGAAGGGCGCCTTCAATCTGCTGCGCGAGAAAATGGACCCGAGAAAGGTCAACGGCGGCGTTTTCCTGGGCTTGAACGGAATTGTTATCAAGAGCCATGGCGGAACCGATGCGGAAGGCTATGCCTCCGCGATCGACCTCGCATACGACATGGTCAAGAACGAATTGACGAACAAGATTGCCCAGGATCTTGTTCATTATCATCGCGGCCGCTTCGCTGAAGCCGCGCCGACATCGGAAGGTGATTTGTGAGCGTGATCCGTTCCACCGTAACCGGCTGCGGAAGCTATCTGCCGGAAAAAATCCTGACAAACGACGACCTGGCCAAAATGGTCGACACTTCCGACGAGTGGATCGTTCAGCGGACGGGTATCAGACAAAGGCACATTGCGGCGGAGGGCGAAGTCACGTCCGACCTCGCTCTGGAAGCGGCAAGACGGGCGCTTGAATCGGCCGGTCTCGAAGCTGGCGATATCGACACGATCATTCTTGCGACCGCAACGCCGGACAACACCTTTCCGGCCACGGCCGTCACGGTTCAGGCCCGGCTCGGCATCACCGGCGGGGCCGCATTCGACCTGCACGCGGTTTGCTCGGGCTTCGTCTTCGCCCTCAATACCGCTGATGCCTATATCCGGACCGGTCTCGCCAAGCGATGCCTCGTCATCGGCGCAGAAACCTTCTCTCGCATTCTCGACTGGGAAGACCGCACCACCTGCGTCCTCTTCGGCGACGGCGCGGGAGCCGTCGTGGTCGAGGCGACCGAAGGCGAGGGCACCAATTCCGATCGCGGCATCCTGACATCACATATTCGTTCGGACGGCCGGCACAAGGAAAAGCTCTTTGTCGACGGCGGCCCATCGGGCACCGGCACCGTGGGACACGTGCGCATGGAAGGCCGTGAGGTCTTCAAGCATGCCGTCGGCATGATCACCGACGTGATCGAGGACGCCTACAAGGCAACCGGCCTGAGCTCGGACGATCTCGACTGGTTCATTCCGCATCAGGCGAACAAGCGCATCATCGATGCGAGCGCGAAGAAGCTGAACATTGCACCGGAAAAGGTGGTCACCACCGTTCAGTTGCACGGGAACACTTCCGCGGCGTCGATTCCACTCGCTCTGGATGTGGCCGTGCAGGATGGCCGTGTTAAACGGAATGATCTGCTGATGCTCGAAGCCATGGGCGGAGGATTTACCTGGGGATCGGTTCTTCTGCGCTGGTGACGGAGCGTCATGGTGAGGGGCGACAAATCTTAACGATCCGCCGACTTGCGGTTGACCGGGTCGCCGCGAGGCCGTACCGTACGCCATTGCATTCGAGTTCTTGTGCAAAATCAGCCAGATCGCTGGCATCCTTGTGGAGGGGTTATGGGCAATCGGACTATTACCCGAGCGGATTTGTGTGAAGCCGTTTATCAAAAAGTCGGCCTCTCGCGGACCGAGTCATCTGAATTGGTCGAGCGTGTACTTTCTGAAATTTCTGACTGTCTCGTGACCGGAGAATCGGTAAAATTGTCCAGCTTCGGGTCGTTTGTCGTCCGCTCCAAGGGAGAGCGTATCGGCCGCAACCCGAAAACGGGCGAGGAAGTTCCGATATCACCCCGCCGTGTGATGGTCTTCAAGCCGTCCAACGTATTGAAGCAGCGGATCAATGATGCGCTGACAGGGCAGGCAGGCAAATAAACAAGGTCGAATGAGCTCTCAGGATAAAAGCCCGGACGCCTTTCGAACCATCAGCGAAGTCGCAGACGATCTGGACCTGCCTCAGCATGTCCTCAGATTCTGGGAAACGCGTTTCAGTCAGATCAAGCCTCTGAAGAGAGGCGGGGGGCGGCGTTACTATCGCCCCGATGACGTGGAACTGCTGAAGGGGATCAGGCATCTTCTCTATGGTGAAGGCTACACCATCAAGGGTGTACAGCGGATCCTGAAAGAGCAGGGGCCGCGCTTTGTCATGCAGCTCTGGCGCGAGGACGCGTCGCCCTTGCAGGTCGCCGTCAATACGGATGCAGAAGCTACTGTCGCCAAGGCGTCGACGGAAGAGCCCGTGCAATATGTCCAGAACGGTCAGCACGAACAGTTGCCGAGCGGGGTGCTTGCCGACAACGCACCCGACCCGGCCTCCCACGGTCATGGCGGTGGACTGAACCTTCTCGGCCGGTTGCGGGGCGACAAGTCGGCCGGCAACGGAGCCGCGTCCCAGGCGAAGGTTTCCAAGGAAGACATTCGCCGCCTTCAGGCAACCCTTTTCGAACTCCTTGAGTGCAAACGGACCCTCGATCAGGCGCGCTGACGGGATCCGCGATCTCCTCGCGTGCATTCCGGCTGACCGTCACCCGTCGCCAGAGCGAAGACACATTCCATGTCGCCAGAATACGTTCTCAGGCGGTCCTCAAGGCAATTTTAAGCGACTTCGGGCCGCGCACGGACAGTCCTCTCTTGTAGACCGGTTCCGGGTCCGCGAGTTCGATCGAGGCATAGCGCTTGAGCAGCGTGGAGAAGATGATGTCCATGTCGAGCCGGGCGAGATGGTTGCCGAGGCAGAAATGGGGCCCTCGCCCGAAGGCGATATGCCAGTTGGGGGTGCGGGCAACATCGAAACTGTCGGCAGAGGGAAACTGGTCCGGATCGCGGTTTGCCGAGCCGTAGAGCACGCCGAACTTCGTTCCCTTCGCAAAGGTCCTTCCGCCGAACTCGACTTCCTGCGTGCAATAGCGATGGAAGAAGGGCAGTGGACTTTCGAAACGAAACATCTCCTGCACGGCGGTTTTCATGAGCTCCGGCTCGCGCCGCAGGCGCTCCATCTGGTCGGGAAACCTGAGCAGGGCATGAAGGCCGCTCCCGAGGACATCGATGGTGGAGCCATGGCCGGCCATGAGGATCAGCATGGCGGTGGAGAAGAACTCGTCGTGGTTCATTTGGCCCTGCCGCTCTGCCTCGATCATGAGCGTCATCAGGTCGTCTTGTGGCTCGGCCTCGCGGCGTGCCTTCAGCTTCTGAAGATAGTGATAGAACTCCGTCGTGTTCCGCTCCGCAAGCTCCTTGCGCTCGTCGGACCGGTCGATGTCGAAGAACTGTACAATGTTCTCCGACCAGACGCGCAGCTGCGGGCAGTCCTCGTCCGGCACGCCAAGAACACGCCCGATGATGTGGCCGGGAACATGCGCCGCGAGGTCCTCGATGAAATCGATCTCCTGCCGGCCTGAGAGACCATCGAAAAGGCTGTCCACATAGCTCTGGATGTCGGAGCGCAGCTTTCCGACCATGACCGGTGTGAACAGCTTGAAAACCTGCTTGCGCAACCGGTCATGCACGTCGCCGTCACTGTCGAGCAGCGAAAATTGCACAAAGCGGGAATGATGCGGCATGTCGTGCCAATTGCCAGCCCGCTTTTGCGTGGCAATCTCCTCAGCTGTCGCCATGTGCTCCATTGATCGGACCATGGACTCGTCCAGCACGATTCGTGACACGTCTTCGAATCTGGATGCCAGCCAGATGTCGAACGGTTCGTAATAGGTAAGTCCCTCCTTTTGCCTCAGTGCGGTGTAGAAACGATAGGGATCCTGGGCGAATTCATCGCTGAGGGGTTGGAAGGAAAGGTCTGTGGACGGAGGCATTAGGGACTCTCGACGAGGGTGGGGTTCGAATATAATTGTGATTCTTGGCAGGGTCGAAGATTTGACTCTGCGGGTGCAAGGGAAAAGACAGGGAAACCTGTTGTCACCTCAAAGAAACTTTAACTTTTCCAGATTTCGACATCCCGAATTGGGGATAGCGAGGAAATGGAAAAACTGACGATACCCGGGTGCGGATCGAAATCTTAACAGTTAGTAAACGCGGGGTGCGGTCCCCCGCAACGATTAATAATCGGTGCGTATGAGAGGCCGAGATGCGGGTACCTGAGGCTTTAGAAAAAGAATACGAGACCTTTCTGCTGGAAAGCGGATTCGACAATCCCGATCCACAAGCACTGCTGATGGACCTGGCGTCGCTCAGCATGGAAGTCTATCTGAAGGAAATTTCCTGGCTCTCGGAATTCATTGGCCGGGCCGAGCGGGCGAACAAACGCGCAGCCGCGTGAGTTTCCGCGATCTGACCTCCTTTACGACCCGAGGCGTTGTCGTGCGACACCTCGTATCAGCGAAGCCATTTCCCGCTGCGACCTCTTCTTGATATCCAGTCGTCTCTCGCTGTTTCGCTTCTTGCTCTCTTCGATAGTGACGCGGCGTCTTTAAAATCTTGCGGGCAAATGATCCTCCCAAGGTTGTGATTTCGTGCGCTTCAATTTTTCTGACAACCATCTTGGCCAAGAGCATACTCGCTCCTGAAATTGACTGTTTCGGGGGGGATACGCGATGGCATCGGCCCCGCTCAGCACCGCCAAGGAAATTCTTCGCTTCGAGGGCGTCAACAAGATCGCCTACTGGCGCAAGTTCGCATTGCTTCTGGGCCTCGCGGTGACCATCGCGACGATGGGCTTGCTGCGGAATTCCGGCGCCGTCGTGATCGCGGCGATGCTTATTGCGCCGCTCATGACACCGATCCTCGGCATTACCTCATCCCTGGTCATGGGCTGGGTCGGCCGCGCGTCCATGCTGATCGTGATCGTCTGGCTGGCTGCCGGCACGAGCGTGATGCTCGCCTGGCTCATCGTCTGGATCGCGGACGTGCCATCGGCCATACTCCTGCCGGAAGAAGTCCTGAGCCGCAGCAATCCCGGTGCGGAGGATCTGGTGGTGGCTCTCGCGGCCGGTATCGCCGGTGCTTATGTCCAGGTGAAGAAAACGGAGATCAGTCTCCTTCCAGGAGCGGCGATCGGCGTGTCGCTCGTGCCGCCCCTTGCGGCCGCAGGCATTCTTTTCTATTTCGCTGAATACGCCCGAGCCTTCGAGGCAAGCTTCCTGTTCGCCACCAACTTCGGAGCGATCATTCTCTCCGCCGCGCTGGTCTATGTCGCCCTCAGCCCTGCTGGAACACTGTTCAAGAAGACGGAGCGTCGGCTGAAATTCACGCTCGGGATGGGAGTGACCCTCGCATTCCTGTTCTTCGTCGTTGTCCATCTCTTCGCCGCAACCTACTACCGCTATCTGGAAACGCGCATGGAATCGACGCTTGCCTACCGGATCAAGGAATGGGCAGCAGATGTGCCGGTCGAGATCCTTCGGGTTGATGTCCATGCCGTGCGCAAGGTTGCCGAAGTCTGGGTTCTCGTCGATTTGCCGTCAGACAGCCAGTACAAGGTCGCCAGCCTCTCCGATCTTCTTCCAAGTCATTTGAAACAGAAGCCATTCCGGCATCTGGCACTCGACGTGCTCGGTAAGGACTACGAGATCATCGTCCGGTATCAGACCCGAATTGCGTGGCTGCTCCATCTCGACACGCAGACCATCGACGTGGCACCGGCCACCGGTATTCCTCAGGACTGAAGCCGGAAGGGAGGTCGGCCTTGCGCGGCTGACGGTTCTTCCGTCACGTCTCCGGAGGGGATATGCCGTCTTCCGTTGCGATCAGGTCGAAATCGGAAAGCTGTGCAAAGGTGGCGGGTTTCACCTGACCGAATTTCGATGTGTCCGCCACCAGTATCTTTTCCTGCGCCCGTGCCATTGCAGCGCGTTTCAGGGCGGCCTCTCGAAAGGTCGTGCAGGTGACGCCAAGCTTTTCATCAATGCCGGCTGCCGACATATACGCGCGATTGATCGCGAAACGGTCGAGCGTCACATCTTCCTCCGCCGGATAGAACGAGGCGGTGGGGGCGTGGTAGACGCCTCCGAGCATCACCAGCTTGATGTTGGGTTTGCGGACGATCAGGTCAGCAATGTTAAGGGCGTAACATATAATTGTTATTTCCATATCAATCGGGATCAGGCTGATCAGGTGAGGCAGCGTGGTGCCGCAATCGACGAACAGCGTTTCCTCCGATCTCAACTCTGGCACGCAAGCGGCGCAGGCGGCCCGCTTGGCAGGGGCATTCTGTTCGGCTGCATGCACCAGATCATAGGGCGCCCGGTGGAACCCGTCGTCGGCAAAAACGATGTGGCCGCCCAGAAACTGGAACATACCGGCGTTTTCATAAACGTCGCGGCGGATCGTCATTTCCGAAACATCCAGCAATTCCGCAGCATCACGCACATGCAGACTCTTGTGCTTCGTAACAGCGTCCCGAAGCTGCTGAAGGCGCACTTCCTTGCGCTTCGGTGCACGGCCGCGCGGGCGGTCAATCTGCATGGTTAAGGGATCCTGTCTGAGAATGTCACGAAAGTAACAATATAATGTTGAAATCGCAACATTGATGAGTCATACATCGAGTCGGAGGAGCGCGAAACGACGTCAGTCGGGCCGCGATATGAAGTGAGGAGTTCCATGCCCGAACCTGCCATGACGCAGTCGGTGGCGCCAGCCGCTGCCGGTCATAATGCCGAGCGCAATGCGGGCATCCCGCTGGATCTCGCCCTGGTCAATGCGGTTCAGGTGAACCGCTCCGCATCCGACCGCCGTGCCGCGACGCTTCCGGGCCGCCGTGCGGTCAAGGGCGACGCTCAAAGTGCCTGGCTGGTCAAGGCTGTAACCTGCATCGATCTGACGACACTGAATGGGGACGACACCGAGGGCAGGGTTCGCCGCCTGTGTGCCAAGGCCCGTCAGCCGATCCGGCACGATCTTCTCGAGGCCCTCGGCCTGGGAGAGCGCCGCATCACGACGGGTGCCGTCTGTGTCTATCACCGCTTTGTCGAGGCCGCCGTCGATGCGTTGAAGGGGACGGGCATTCCGGTTGCCGCCGTCTCCACCGGGTTCCCGGCCGGTCTCGTACCGCATGAAGTGAAGCTATCGGAAATCGAGGCCTCCGTGCGCGACGGTGCGCAGGAAATCGACATCGTGATCACCCGCGAGCATGTCCTGACCGGTAACTGGCAGGCACTCTACGATGAGATGCGCGATTTCCGCGCCGCCTGTGGAGAGGCCCATGTGAAGGCCATACTCGCCACCGGCGACCTCAAGACCCTGCGCAACGTCGCGAGGGCCAGCCTCGTGTGCATGATGGCAGGTGCCGATTTTATCAAGACATCCACCGGCAAGGAAGGCGTCAACGCAACGTTGCCCGTCACGCTGACGATGGTCCGGGCGATCCGTCAGTATCAGGCGATGACCGGCGCGAAGGTTGGCTACAAACCGGCCGGCGGCATTTCCAAGGCAAAGGATGTCTTGACCTATTTCGCCCTGATGAAAGAGGAGCTGGGCCGCGACTGGCTGGAGCCCGACCTTTTCCGGATCGGCGCATCCTCGCTGCTGGCCGATATCGAGCGCCAGCTCGAGCACCGCGTGACCGGCGCTTACAGCGCGCTCAATCGCCACCCGATCGGATGACCACGATGACAGTCGCGACCTACTTCGACACCATGGATTACGCACCGAGCACGGAAGACGACAGTGTCGCCCGCAAGTGGCTGGCGGATCATGGCGGCCGGTTCGGCCATTTCATCGGCGGACGGTTTACGGACCCTGCAAAAGGGTTAGAGACCCGTGAACCGGCGAGCGGCAAGGTGCTTGCCGAGATCGCTCAGGGCACCGATGAAGTTGTGAACAAGGCGGTGGCCGCTGCCCGCAAGGCGCAAAAGGGCTGGGCAGGGCTTTCCGGCCATGAGCGGGCTGTGAAGCTTTATGCGCTTGCCCGGATCATCCAGAGAAATGCACGACTTCTTGCTGTCGTCGAGGCGCTGGATAACGGCAAGCCGATCCGCGAAACGCGCGATATCGACATTCCGCTGGCCGCACGCCACTTCTATCATCATGCCGGTTGGGCACAGCTGAAGGAAAGCCAGTTTCCGGACCACGATCCGGTCGGAGTGATCGGCCAGATCATCCCGTGGAACTTTCCGCTGCTGATGCTGGCATGGAAAGTTGCGCCGGCCCTTGCGCTCGGCAATACGGTGGTGCTGAAGCCGGCCGAGGCGACGCCCCTGACGGCACTGCTCTTTGCGGAGCTGGCCGAGGCCGCCGGGCTGCCGGCCGGTGTCCTCAACGTCGTCACCGGCGATGGCTCGACCGGCGAAACGATCGTTTCGCACGAAGATGTCGACAAGATAGCCTTCACCGGATCCACGGAGGTGGGGCGCAAGATCAGGGAAGCGACGGCCGGAACCGGCAAATCGCTGACGCTTGAGCTCGGCGGGAAGTCCCCCTTTATTGTCTTTGACGACGCCGATCTCGATGCAGCCGTCGAAGGTGTCGTCGATGCGATCTGGTTCAATCAGGGCGAGGTCTGCTGCGCAGGCTCAAGACTCCTGGTCCATGAAGGCGTCGCCGAAGACTTCCACGCCCGTCTTGCCGCGCGGATGATGACCCTGCGGCTCGGAGCATCGCTCGACAAGACCATCGACATGGGCGCCATCATCGATGCAGATCAAAGGGCGCGCATCGCCGCGATGGTTGACCGTGCGGTCGCGGATGGCGCGGAACTCGTTCAGGCGCAGGTGGCTGCACCCAAGGACGGCACATTCTATCCGCCGACGCTCCTGTGCAACGTTCCAGCAACCTCGGAAGCTGCGACAGAAGAAATCTTCGGCCCGGTTGCCGTCTCGATGACCTTCCGAACGCCCGGTGAGGCACTGCAACTGGCCAATCATTCCCGATACGGCCTTGCGGCAAGCATCTGGAGCGAGAACGTCAATCAGTCGCTTGAAATTGCAGCAGGCGTTCAGGCGGGCATCGTCTGGGTGAACTGCACCAACGTCATGGATGCCGGCGTCGGTTTCGGCGGCGTGAAGGAAAGCGGTTTCGGCCGTGAGGGGGGGCGCGAGGGTTGCTACGACTACCTGAAGCCGCGCGCGTTTGCCAAGGCTCCGGAGCGCAAGCCGGCCCAGACCGCAAAAGCGAAGATGTTCGCAGTCGCCGCGGTGGACCGGACGGCAAAACTCTTTATCGGCGGCAAGCAGGCGCGCCCGGACGGGAACTATACCCGGCCGGTCGTCGGCGCGGGCGGTGAGATCCTCGGCGAGGTCGGGGAGGGCAACCGCAAGGATATTCGAAACGCTGTCGAGGCGGCACGCGGGGCTGCGAGCTGGGGCTCGAAGACGCAGCATAATCGCGCTCAGATCCTCTATTACCTCGGCGAGAACCTGTCGGCCCGCGCCGCAGAATTCGCCGATCGTTTGCGGGCGATGACCGGGGTGAAGGCAGAAAAGGCCAAGGCGGAGGTCTCCGCATCAGTGTCGCGCCTCTTCAGCTATGGCGCCTGGGCGGACAAGTTCGAGGGAGCGGTTCACATGCCGCCGATGCGCGGCCTCGCGCTGGCCGTGCCGGAACCGCTTGGTGTCGTCGGGGTCGTCTGTCCGCCGGAAATGCCGCTGCTCGGCTTCGTCAGCACGGTGGCGCCGCTGATCGCTGTCGGCAACCGCATCGTGGCCGTTCCGTCCGAACCATACCCGCTTGCCGCGACGGATTTCTATCAGGTCGTGGAAACTTCCGATGTGCCGGCGGGTGTCCTCAATATCGTGACCGGCGAGGCCGCTGCGCTCGGCAAGGAACTGGCAAAACACAACGATGTCGATGGCTTGTGGGCCTTCGGAACGTTGGAACTGGCAGAGGCGGTGGAGCGTCTTTCGTCAGGCAATCTGAAGCGAACTTTTACCGATTACGGCCGCGCCTGGGACTGGAGCGCCCCGGCGTGCGAGGGCGAGGAATTCCTGCGCCGCGCAACACAGGTGAAGAACATCTGGGTGCCGTACGGCGAATAGAAAATTCGTGCCTGTCGAGGGAGACGACGGGCACACAAGGGAGGAGACTGCCATGGCAGATGGCAAGGGGATTGCGATCCTCGGGATTTATGTCGCCGATACCGCCTATCTGGCGGGACGGATGCCGAAGATCGGGGAAACGATCTCCGGCAGCGGATTTTCGCTCGGGCCGGGCGGCAAGGGTTCCAACCAGGCGGTGGCCGCAGGCCGCGCGGGCGGCAAGGTCAGCTTCATCTCCAAGATCGGCGATGACCCGTTCGGCAAGATGGCGCTGGAGATCTATGAAGAAACCGGCGTCACGCCGAAGGTCGAGGTGATGTCCGACATGCCCTCGGGCGCTGCCTTCATCTTCGTCAACGATCAGACCGGCGACAACGCCATCATCGTTTACCCGGGGGCGGCCGGAACGATCTCGGTGGCCGACGTCGAGGCGCATCGCGCGGAAATCGAAAACGCCGCGGTTTTCGTGACCCAGCTCGAACAGCCCGCGGAAGCGGCGCTGGCCGCGCTGCGTATCGCAGGAAATGCCGGCGTGACCACCGTGTTCAATCCCGCACCTGCCAACCCTTTCGATGACGCGTGTTACGGGCTGTGCGACTTCTTCGTTCCCAATGAAAGCGAAGCGGCAGCGATCGTCGGATTCGAGATCGAAACGGAAGCCGAGGCCCGCCGGGCAGGTGAGGAGTTTTTGAAGCGCGGCGTCAAGACGGCGCTGATCACACTCGGTGAAAATGGCGTCTATATCCACTCAGCCGATCTGAGCAAACGAATCCCGGCCATCTCGGCAGCACCGGCAATCGACACCGCAGGGGCGGGGGATGCCTTCATCGGCGGCTTCGCCACAGCGCTTTCCGAGGATATGGGCATTGAAGACGCGGTCCGGTTCGGCTGCGCTACGGCCGGTATTGCCGTGACCCGGCGCGGCACGGCGCCGGCCATGCCGAAGCGGGCCGAGATCGAGCAGCTTTTGTCGCGGGAGGAGCTGGTATGACGCGCGACGATCCGGTCAAGCACCTGTTTCTATGGCCGGCATTCCTCGTCGTTCTGGCCGTTGCGATCTTTCCGCTGATCTATTCTCTCGCGAACAGCATGATGTCGCTGCGGCTTGTGCCGCCTATGCCGGCGCGCTTCGTCGGGGTCGACAACTACACGGACCTTTTGACCAATCCTCGGTTCTGGCACACGGTCAGAACGACCGCCTTCATCGCGATCACCTCGGTGGCGCTTCAGTTCGTCATCGGCTTTGCCCTCGCTCTGGCGCTGGCGAAACGTGTGCGCGGGGTCAATTTCTTCCGCACGACGTTCCTGATGCCCATGCTGGTGGCGCCGGTGGCGGTCGCGCTGGTCGCGCGGCAGATCCTGAACCCCACCATGGGGCCGCTCAACCAGGTCGCAACCTTCCTTGGCTTCCCGAACCTGCCGTATCTGACCGATGCCAACTGGGCGCTTGGCTCGCTGATCGCGGTCGAGATCTGGCAGTGGACTCCCTTCGTCGTTCTTCTGCTACTGGCCGGCCTTCAAGGGCTGCCTGATGATGTTTACGAGGCGGCGGAAGTGGAGAATGCGTCTCCGTGGCAGCAGTTCTGGGGCATCACCTTTCCGATGATGCTGCCGATTTCCGCCGCAGTGATCTTCATCCGCGTCGTCGAGAGTTTCAAGATCATCGACACGGTCTTCGTCATGACCGGCGGAGGACCGGGCATTGCGACCGAGACCCTGACGCTGTTCGCCTATCAGGAAGGCTTCAAGAAATTCAATCTCGGCTACACCTCGGCGCTGAGCTTTCTCTTCCTTGGTGTCGTGCTGATCCTGAGCCTTGTCTATCTCGCGCTGCTGAAGCCTTATCTGGAGAAGTACAAATGAGCGTGCGCGACCTGACTGGCAATCGTCGCTGGCTGGCCTTCGCGGGCTGCTGCGCCTGGTTCGTGTTCACGATCTTCCCGCTCTACTGGGTGGCGATCACATCGCTGAAGACGCCGCCGGATGTGGTCAACGGTCCGACCTATTTCCCGTTCATCGATTTCGAGCCAACCCTGAAGGCCTGGCGCGATCTGTTGTCCGGCATCCGCGGCGAGTTCTATTCCAACTTCTGGTCGTCCGCGATCGTGTCGGTCTCGTCATCCGTCTTTGCAACGCTTCTTGGGGCAATGGCTGCCTATGCGCTGGTGCGCTTTCCCTTCCGGGTCCGGCTTCTGTCGGGGGTGATCTTCTTTGCGGTCGCCATGGGGGGCTTTCTGCTCGGGCGGAATGTCTTCGGCATTTCGCCGGCGATGGCCTCCATCCTTGCCTTTACGGTGGCTCTGGCTCTCTCGGTGTTTCTCAATCGGTTTCCGCTTCCCGGCAAGGTTCTGGGGAATGACGATATCGTTTTCTGGTTCGTCAGCCAGCGCCTGTTCCCGCCCATCGTCGTCGCCTTCGCCCTGTTCCTGCTCTATTCGGAGATGGGCAAGATGGGCTTCAAGATGACGGATACCTATCTCGGGCTGACCCTTGCCTATATCTCGTTTTCGCTGCCCATCGTCGTCTGGCTGATGCGCGATTTCATTTCCGCGCTCCCCCTGGAGGTGGAGGAGGCGGCGATGGTCGACAACGTGCCGCAATGGCGGATCTTCTTCGGCATCGTTCTTCCGATGAGCCGTCCCGGCCTGATCGCGACTTTCGTGATCACGCTGGCCTTCACCTGGAACGAGTTTCTCTTCGCGCTTTTCCTGACCAACTCGGAATGGCAGACGCTGCCGGTCCTGATTGCGGGGCAGAACAGCCAGCGTGGGGACGAGTGGTGGGCGATTTCGGCGGCGGCCCTGGTGGCAATCATCCCCATGGTCGTCGTCGCCGGTCTCCTCGGCCGGCTGATGCGCTCGGGACTGCTGACCGGCGCCGTAAAATAACAAGGTTTAATATCGCCCCTGAGAGGAGGGGCGCGCACAGGGAGGAAGTAACATGACAAGAGGACTGATGACGACGGTCGGTGCACTGGCGCTGACGCTTGCCGCAGGGCCGGCTTTTGCCTGCGATCCGGACTATACCGGGGTGGAGATTACCGCGACCACTCAGACCGGCCCCTACATCGCTTCCGCGCTGACGCTGGCGGCAGAAAGCTGGACCAAGAAGACCTGCGGCACCGTGAAGGTGGTCGAGTTTCCGTGGTCGGAGCTCTATCCCAAGATCGTCACCACGCTGACGAGCGGCGACGATTCCTTCGATGTGATCGCCTTCGCGCCGGCCTGGGCGCCTGACTTCACACCGTTCCTCACCGAAATGCCGGCACAATATCAGGAAGGCGAAGCCTGGGAGGACATCGCGCCGGTCTACCGTGAATCGCTGATGGTCTGGAACGGCAAGGTGCTGTCGCAGACGATGGACGGCGACGTCCACACCTACACCTACCGGATCGATCTCTTCGAGGACGAGGCCAACAAGACCGCGTTCAAGGAGAAATACGGCTACGATCTCGCTGTGCCGAAAACATGGAAGGAATACCTCGACATTGCCGAGTACTTCCAGAACAACGTGGACGGCGTTTACGGAACGGCCGAAGCCTACCGCCGCGGCGGTCAGCAGTTCTGGTTCCTGTTCAGCCATGTGGCCGCCTATGCCAGCCACCCGGACCTTCCAGGTGCCATGTTCTTCGATCCCGAAACCATGGACGCACAGGTCAACAACCCGGCCTGGGTGCGCGGTCTGGATGAGTATATCCGCTCGTCCAAACTGGCACCGCCTTCTGCACTCAACTTCTCCTTCGGGGAGGTCAATGCAGCCTTCGCCGGTGGGCAGGTGGCCCAGTCGATCGGTTGGGGCGACACCGGCGTGATCGCCGCCGATCCGGAACAGTCGACCGTCGCCGGCAAGGTCGGGTCCGCCGTGCTGCCGTCTTCCACCGAGGTCTACAACTACAAGACCGGAGAGTGGGACACGTTCGACCAGCCCGTCGACACATCCTTCATGGCCTTCGGCGGCTGGCAGGCGGCCGTGCCGCAAAGTTCCAAACACCAGGAAGCCGCGTGGGACTTCATTTCCCACCTGAGCAGCCCGGTGGTCTCCGGACAGGCCGCGGTGACCGGTGGTACGGGCGTCAACCCCTACCGCATCTCGCACACGACCGACACGGAGCGCTGGTCCAAGCTCTTCTCCGACCGGGAAGCCAAGGAGTATCTGGGCGCGCAGCGGGACGCGGTGACGGCGGACAACGTCGCACTCGACATGCGTCTGCCGGGCTATTTCTCCTACACGGAGATCCTGGAGATCGAGCTGTCCCGCGCCCTTGCGGGTGAGGTCTCGGCACAGGAAGCGCTCGACACTGTCGCCAAGGGCTGGAACGAACTGACCGACCAGTTCGGCCGCGATGCGCAGCTTTCTGCCTACCGTGCGTCCATGGGCCTGCCGCCCCTCCAGTAAGAACGGACCCGTGCCGCCCGCTTCTGCGCGGGCGGCACGGCCTGCAATTTCCATGTGAGAAGAGACACCCTGAATGGCAAAGATATCGCTGAGCGGCGTTACAAAGTCCTATGGTTCGGTACAGGTTATCCCGTCCATGGACCTTGAGATCGAGGAGGGCGAATTCGTCGTTCTGGTCGGCCCGTCCGGCTGCGGCAAGTCGACGACGCTGCGCATGATCGCAGGCCTTGAAACCGTCAGCGGCGGCAAGTTGATGATCGGCGAGCGGGACGTGACCGAACTGCGCCCGGGCCTGCGCAACTGCGCCATGGTGTTCCAGAGTTACGCGCTCTATCCGCATATGAGCGTGCGCGACAATATCGGATACGGCATGAAGGTGCGCGGTGTGCGGAAGGCTGAGATCGCTTCGGCGATCGAGAAGGTCGCGCGCATCCTGAACCTTTCGGAGTACCTCGACCGCAAGCCGGCGGCACTCTCTGGCGGGCAGCGCCAGCGCGTCGCGATCGGCCGCGCCATCGTGCGCGACCCGGACGTCTTCCTCTTCGACGAACCACTGTCGAACCTTGATGCCAAGCTGCGTGTCGAGATGCGTGTCGAGATCAAGCAGCTCCACCGGCGCCTGAAAACCACCATGGTCTATGTCACCCATGATCAGGTGGAGGCGATGACGATGGCGGACCGCGTCGTCGTCCTGCGCGACGGCATCATCGAACAGGCCGCCGACCCGATCACGCTCTACGAGCAGCCTGCCAACCAGTTCGTTGCCGGCTTCATCGGCGCGCCCAGCATGAACATGCTGGAAGGACGGATCGAGCAGGTGGGCGAAGACCTCCGCTTTCGCGGCGAGGCCGGTTCGGATTTCGCGATCCCTCAGGAACGTGTGGCATCGCTTGCTCCCTATGCCGGCGAAACCTGTGTCCTGGGTATCCGACCTGAACACACCCACGAGGAAGGTGGCGGGGATCCTTCGGTCGAGATCGAAGTGGTCGATATCGAGCCGCTCGGGCCGCATACACTGCTGATCGGGCAGGCGGGCGGCGCCAAGTTCACGGGCCAGGTTGCTGCCGGGACGAAAGCGGAGCCGGGCGAACGTCGCCATATTTCCTTCGATCCGCACAAGCTGCATTTCTTCCGCGCCGGCGACGGACGCACCATCCGCTGAAACATGAGGAAAGACACAATGAGCCAGAGCGAAAACGCAGGCCGGATTCTGGTCATGGAAGCCTTCGAGCATGTCCACCCAGACCGCTGCGCCGACTATGAAGCTGCCGGGGTCGTGATTGACGACAAGGTCAAGGACAGCGAGCCGGGCATGCTTGTTCATGCGCTCACACGGGTGAAGGAAACGGCGGATGCGGTCACCTACCGCTGGCTCGAGATCTTCGAGGATTCCGACGCCTTCGCGGCACATTTCGATAATCCGGCGGTTCAGGAGCATGTCGCCAAGCTGAACGAGGGCACACTGGTCGCGCCGACGGAGCTGGTTCTCTATACGGCCTGGTCGGATGACAAAAAAGCGCAGTGGCGTCAGAAGCTGAGCGGGGCGAAACTCACCTTTGCCCCGGTTCTAGCCGGATTTTACCTGACCCGCTGACGCGTTTGATCTCACAAATTGCGCCTTTGCAGGCATGTCCCGCGCCGGGCAAGTCTGCAAACGCGTGATTTCAAACGACGGATTGCGGTCGGCAGACGCCAAGGCCCGCGATCCGTCGGGTCGTTAAGCGCCATCTCTCCGCTCGGATAAAACGACGTTCACCGGATATGCGGTGCTCAGAGCCGCTCGATGATCATCGCGATGCCCTGGCCTCCGCCGATGCACATCGTGGCAAGGCCGTAGCGCCCGCCCGTGCGCTGTAGTTCGTAGGCAAGCTTGACCAGAATGATCGCACCGGAGGCGCCGACCGGATGGCCGAGCGCCACCGCGCCGCCATTCGGATTGACCTTGTCTGACGGCAGGCCCAGCTCCATCGAGACGGCGCAGGCCTGGGCTGCAAAGGCTTCGTTGGATTCGATCACGTCGAGGTCGTCGACACCGAGGCCGGCTCTTTTGAGCGCCTGTCTGGTGGCGGGAACCGGCCCGAGCCCCATGACATCCGGTGCAACACCGCCAAGACCATAAGCCACGATCCGCGCGAGTGGCTTTGCACCTTTGGAGCGTGCGGCATCCTCGCTCATCAGGATCACGGCCGCGGCACCGTCATTGATGCCGCTGGCGTTGCCTGCCGTCACTGAGCCGTCCTTTCGGAACGCCGCGCGCAGTTTTTCCAGATCTTCCAGGGATATTTCGGCGCGCACATGCTCGTCGGTCTCAAAGGCAACTTCTTCCCGACCCTTGCGGACGGTGATGGAAAGGATCTGGTCCTGGAACCGGCCGTCGGCAATGGCCCTGGCAGCTCTGCGATGCGATTCAAGGGCGAATTCGTCCTGGGCAGCCCGGTCGATGCTGTAGCGGTCGGCGACGTTTTCCGCCGTGATGCCCATGTGGCCGTTGCCGAACGGGTCGTTCAGCGCGCCTATCATCATGTCGACCGCGGAGAAGTCCCCCATCTTCTGGCCTCTGCGTGCCTGCGAAACCAGGTGGCCCGCCCGGCTCATGCATTCGGATCCGCCGGCAAGGGTAATCTCGGCATTGCCGAGCATGATCTGTTCCGCGGCGCTGACGACCGCCTGAAGGCCTGACCCGCAGAGGCGGTTCAGCGTCAGGGCAGGGGAGGTTTCCGGGACACCGGCGCGGATCGCGGCGACGCGGCTGAGGTACATGTCCTCCGGCGCCGTATGGATGACATTGCCGAAAACGGTCTGCGCCACGTCGCCGGCATCGATGCCGGCGCGCTGGATAGCCTCGCGCGCGACGGCAGCCGCCAGGTCGCATGGGGAGGTGTTTGACAGTGCCCCGCCAAAATCCCCGATCGCGGTGCGCACGCCCGATGCGATGACCACAGTGTTCGTCATGACTTTCTCCCTTTATCCCGGCCGTGTTTGATCCTGTTCCGGCACCACCATCACTGCCCTGATCCGTGCGAGGTTGGTACCTCGCGATACACCGGACGCCGTGTCTGCGATGCACGACCTGCCTTCGACGATATCGAAGTGCCGAGATTGGTCATAGCGCGGTCGACCACTGCTTGCCCAGTTAGCGGAAGGGTGCAGGTCTTCGGCTGTTTCGGATACGCGTTTACTGGCGTGGCCCATGACAACAATACGCTCCTGACCCGAGGCCCGACTACCCTGGTGCCGCCCAGCGTCGTTAGACACAAAGCTGACCGGAAAAACCGAAAGTAGGATTGCCGGACAATTGGCGTTCGGTAAGTTGGGTCAATTGGCTTGCGGCGTTATTGTCAGGGAGGGGCAAATGTCAGCGAAGACGATCATGGTCACGGGCGCGTCGAGTGGCCTGGGGGAGCATTTTTCAAGGATACTTGCCGCGGATGGGGCCCGTGTAATTCTTGTTGCGCGCCGGATAGGGCGACTCGATCAAATCGCGCGCGATATCACTGAGGGTGGCGGTTCTGCTCGGGTCATGGAGATGGACGTGACCGATCCGGGCTCGGTCGAAAGGACGTTTTCAAAGCTGGATGGCCCGCTTGATGTGGTGATCAACAATGCAGGGATCAGCAACAGCGGTTCGGCGCTGACGCAGGATCCGGCGGATTTCGACAGCGTTTTCGATACCAATCTGAAAGGCGTCTTTCTTGTTGCGCAGCAGGCCGCCCGCCACATGCAGGAGACGGGCGGCGCGATCGTGAACGTTGCCTCCATCCTCGGCCTTCGGGTGGCCGGAGGTGTCGCTGCCTATGCTGCCTCGAAGGCCGCTGTCGTCCAGCTGACCAAAGCACTGGCCCTGGAATGGGCGCGCTACGGCATACGCGTTAATGCGCTTTGTCCCGGCTATATCGAAACGCCGCTCAACGCGGATTTCTTCGCAACCGAGGCCGGCAGGAAGCTGGTTCAGCGCATTCCCCAGAGGCGTCTCGGCCGGCTGGGTGATCTCGATGCTCCCCTTCGCCTCCTGTGTTCCGACGGTGCCGACTACATGACCGGCTCCATCATCGCCGTCGATGGCGGTCATCTCGTTTCCAGCCTGTGAGGCCTCCCATGGATTTCACCATTTCCCCAGAGATTGACGGCATCCGCCGCCAGATTGCCGCGTTCGTCGAGACCGAGTTGCTGCCGCTCGAGGCTGACAGGGACAATTACGATCCGCACGAGAATATCCGGCCGGATCTCCTCGAGGACCTCAGGTCTAAGGCCAAGGGTGAGGGGCTGTGGTGCCTTCAGCTCGCACCGGAGACCGGTGGCCGGGGGCTTGGCCGTGTCGGCATGGCCGTCTGTTATGAGGAAATGAACCGCTCGATCTTCGGACCGGTCGTCTTCAATTCAGCCGCCCCGGACGACGGCAACATGATGGTGCTGGAGGCTCTTGGAACGCCGGAGCAGAAAGACTGGTGGCTGAAGCCTGTAGTGGAGGGAAGGGTCCGTTCGGCCTTTGCCATGACCGAGCCCCATCCCGGTGGCGGTTCCGATCCGGGAATGATGCGGACCACGGCGACGCAGGACGGCGATGACTATGTCATTCATGGCCACAAGTGGTTCATCACCGGGGCGGAAGAGGCAGAGCATTTCATGCTGGTGGCGCGCACGTCCGACGATCCGCGGCGCGGCCATACATGCTTTCTCTTTCATCGGGACGATCCGGGTTGGGAAATCACACGGCGCATTCCCATCATGGGTCCGGAAGAGCACGGCGGACACTGTGAACTCATCTTCGACGGATTGCGTATTCCCCGCCGCAACGTGGTGCTGGAGGAGGGGCGCGGACTGAAGGTCGTGCAGACGCGCCTCGGCGTCGCGCGCCTGACCCATTGCATGCGCTGGCTGGGGCTTGCCAGGCGCTGTGTCGAAATAGCGATGGAATATGCCCATTCGCGCGAGGGCTTCGGGGTCCGGCTGGCGGACCGCGAGAGCGTTCAGATCATGCTGGGAACGATCTGTGCCGATATCGAGGTGGGCCGGCTTCTGGTGATGAAAGCGGCGTGGGAACTGGATCACGGTGGCTATGCTCAAAAGGAGGTTTCCATGGCCAAGGTGCACGTCGCCAATCTGCTGCACCGCGCCGCCGACACCGCGATCCAGATCAACGGTGCGCGCGGTTATTCCAGGGATACGATACTTGAATGGGTCTACCGCTACGCCCGTCAGGCACGGCTTGTTGACGGGGCTGACGAGGTTCACCGCATGGTGCTGACCCGGCACCTTGGTGCGGAAGGGCGCGATTTCTTCCGCTGGCCGGTTTCGGAGGAAGTGTCGTGAGCGATAATATCGCTTCCGATTTTGAGTTAGGAGTACTGGGAGGTTACCTGAACAGGCGCTTCGGCACCGGCGATATGGCGCTTGAACGCATCGGTGGAGGACAGTCCAACCCGACTTATGTGGTCTGCCATCGCGATAGAAAGATGGTGTTGCGAAAGCAGCCCAATGGCGAGATCCTGCGCGGCGCTCACGCCATCGATCGAGAGTACCGCATCATGACGGCGCTCCGGCAGACCGATGTTCCGGTTCCAGAAACCATCCTCTACGAAGAAGACAGCACGATCCTCGGGACGCCGTTCTATCTCATGGACTTCGTGGCAGGGCGGGTCTTTTCAGACTGTCGGTTGCCGGGTCTTGCGCCCTCGCAGCGCAGGCAACTTTATCTTTCGATGGCGGAAACCCTCGCCGCTCTCCACCGCGTCAATCCGGCGGACATCGGGCTTTCCGACTACGGCCGCCCCGGCAACTATTTCGCGCGCCAGCACCACCGCTGGACGTCGCAGCTCAAGGCGTCGCCGGCCGGCAAGGAGCGGGTGCTGCACACGCTGGCCGATCGGTTGGAGGCCCTGATGCCGGAAGACGATGGGCTGACATCCATTGCTCATGGCGACTTCCGTCTTGGCAACATGCTGGTTCACCCGACCGAGCCACGCGTCGTCGCCGTGCTGGACTGGGAACTCTCGACGCTCGGCCATCCCCTTGCCGATCTCGGCTTCTGCTGCATGCCCTGGCACACGGCACCGGACGAGTACGGGGGCATCATGGGAGAGGAGAGCGAGGGCATTCCATCGGAAGCGGAGTTCATCGCCGCCTATCGCAACATCCTGCCCGCCGTTCCGGCACCGGACCCGTTTCATGTCGCGTTCGCACTCTATCGTTTCGCGGTGATCTTCGTTGGCATCGCCGACCGCGCGGCCTCAGGCAACGCCGCTGATCCCGAGGCCGCGCGCTACGGTCCGCTGGCGCAGAGATTTGCGATCCGGGCCTGGCGGGCGCTGGGCGAAACGCCGTGACCTTTTCTTCGGTCCCGCGGACAGCCTCGCCGAAGGGCCGTCCTCTGTCCAGGAACCGCGCCCGGTCTACCGTTTCGGCGTACCCTTGGCGCGCATGTGCCGTTTCTGGGCCGCGATACGGAACTGGGCATTGGCCGCGCCATATCCTGAATAACCCCCCCGCCGTTCGATGATCTCGAAGAAGAAGCCTTCGCCGAAGAAAGGGCTGTAGAGCTGGAAGTACTCGCCGCCCTGATCATCCCGGTCGTAGAGAATTCCGTGGCTTTTCACCGCGTCGAGAAAGTCCTCTTCCAGCCCGAACCGCGCATCGAGATCCTCGTAGTAGTTGGGAGAGATCGTCAGCGGCTTGAAGCCGTTTTTCAAAAGCGCCGCGGCGGAGGCGAATATGTCGTTCGTCTCGAAGGCAAGGTGCTGGACTGCGGAGCCGAAATTCTCCATCAGGAAATGGCCGGCAAGCGTCTTGTAGTTTTCCGCACCGTTGAGCGTGATCCGGAAGGTGCCTTCACTGTTCTCCACCGCCTGACTGCGCACGAGGCCGGCCGGGTCGACCACATCGACCATCGGGGTCTTTTCCGTCTCGAAGATCGACGTGTAAAAGAGCAGCCAGGTCAGCATCTCGCCGTAGCCCATGGTCTCCGCGACATGGTCAATCCTTGTCAGGCCGGCGTCTTCAGCGCTGCTCCCCTCGGTCACGGGCGTGAACTCCACCTCCCAGAGCTTGGCAAGCTCGCTCTTTCGGTCCACGAAATGCATGACGCCGCCCCCCAGGCCGCGGATTGCCGGGATCTGAAGTTCTCCCGGACCGACGGCCTGCTCGAAAGGGGAGGCGCCAAGCGCCTTGGCTCGGGCAACCGTCGCCTGCGCATCTTCGACCTTCAGGCCGATGTCGCACACGTTGGTTCCGTGGGTCACATAGGAGGAATGCGCGAAGCCCTCGTGCTCGGTGTTGAGGACAATATTGATGTCGCCCTGTCGCCAGAGCTCCACCTTCTTGGAAATGTGCTGTCCCGTTTTTGCAAAGCCGAGGGTCTGCAACACGCTGCCTAGGCTGTCCGCTTCCGCATCGCTGGTTGCGAATTCGACAAATTCTATGCCGTTGACGGAAATGCGTTCCGGCATGTCGGGAACTGCAATCCGGACGTCCGGTTCGACCCGGCTGACCTGGTCCATCAGGTAGACCAGTGAGCGGTGCCCGTCGGCGGAAATCGAGCGCGCCGATCCGCTGCGGAACTGGTCGTTGAAGATCTCCAGCGACAACATGCCGTCATAGCCGGTCGCAGCGACGGCGCGCATGAAGGCCGTGACATCGAGATCGCCTTCGCCGGGCATGTTGCGGAAGTGGCGGCTCCAGTAAAGCAGATCCATCGAGATCTGCGGGGCATCCGCCAGCTGCACGAAAAAGATCTTGTTGCCCGGAATGCTTCGGATCGTCTCGGGGTCGATCTTGCGTGCCAGTGTGTGGAAGCTGTCCAGGATGAGGCCGACATTCGGGTGGTCGGCTCGTCGGACGATCTCCCAGGCGTCCCGGTGGTCGTTGACATGCCGCCCCCAGCACAGGGCTTCGTAACCGATCCGGATGTCGCGCGCGGCGGCCCGTTCCCCCAGCGCGCGGAAATCGTCCGCGGCGCGGTCGATGCCGCCAAGCGATATCGGGGAGACGTTCGAGCAGATCAGCACAAGATCCGTGCCGAGGTCCTGCATCAGGTCGAACTTGCGTTCCGCGCGGTCGAAAGCGCGTGTGCGCTGGGGTTCGGGCATGCCCTCGAAATCACGGAACGGCTGAAACAGCGAGATCTCCAGTCCGTGATCGCGCACCATCTGCCCGACCTCGCGCGGGCTTGCGTCGTACGCTAGAAAGTCGTTCTCGAAGATCTCGACCCCGTCGAACCCGGCCGCGGCGATGGCCGCCAGCTTTTCCTTCAGGTCTCCGGAAATCGAGACTGTGGCGATGGCGGTTTTCATACGGTGTCTCCCGTGTTGAGCAAATCACTTCGCAGCGCAGCTTCATCGAGCGGCAAATCCAAGAAGTGCTTCCAGGCATGAATGCCCTGGTAGAAAAAAAGCTCCCAGCCGGAGATGACGGAAAGGCCCGCTTCGGCTGCGTCGGTGAGGAATTGCGTGTCGGTTGGCGTGTAGACCGCGTCAAAGGCCCATTCAGCGCCTGTCATGAACGGGCGTGCGAGCGGTGTTCCTTCGTAGCCAACCATACCGACGGGCGTGCAGTTGATCAGGCCCGTTGCGCCACCGGCTGCCTTTTCCGCTTCGAGCCAGATCGTGATCTTCATGTCGGGAGCTGCCGCTTCCAGCGCCTGTGCTAGTGCTTCGGCCTTCGACGGGTCACGGTCGACCAGGCGAAGTTCCCGCGTGCCGAGCGCGGCCAGCCCGAAGGCGACGGCCCGGCCGACGCCGCCGGTGCCGATCATCAGCACGGTGCCGGTTGGCGCAGAGCCGCGCACCAGCTTGTAGGCTTCCATGAAGCCCGAATAATCGGTGTTGTATCCACGTGGCGTCTCGCCTTCGAAGATCACCGTGTTGACGGCGCCCATCGCCTTCACAAGCGGATTGTCGATCCTGACCAGCCCGGCGACCCGTTCCTTGTAGGGGTAGGTGACATTGATCCCCCGGTATGCCTCACGCTTGCAGCGCTCGAACACCGCCTCGAAATCGAGGCCGAGATCCACGGGGACCAGCCGGTCATAGCGGACGTCGATCCCGTTCTGCCGGCCGGCAAGGCGGTGCAGCAGGGGAGATCTGGAGCGTGCGATATTGTCCCCGATCAGGCCGAGCTGCAGCCCTTTGGCGGGGTCAATCGTGTTGTTCATTACCGGATACCTTATGAGGTCTACCGGACAGGAGGGCTTTTCCCCATGTCCACACTGGTGTTTGCGAAACGAAGATCAGGACCACCGACACGAACAGGACGAGTGACAGCGGGCTTGTCAGCACGCCTTCCATGAACCGCCAGAAGTCCTCGCGTTCTGAGATGATCGCCCGGCGCCAGTTGTCATCCAGAAGCCGGGACAGAATGACGCCCAGGATCACCGGCCCCAGCGGATAACCGTAGTGGCGCATGAAATACCCGAAAAGGCCGAAGCCGAGCATCCAGTAGACATCGGTGATCGAATTGTTGACCGCATAGGCGCCGACGATCGACAGAAGCATGATCAGCGGAATGAGCACCGAGCGCGGCATTTCGACCAGCTTCGTGAAGAGCCGGATGCCGGTCAGTCCGAAGATCAGTATGAAGAAATTTGCCGTGACCAGTGCGCCGACGATGAACCAGAACATGTCCGGCTTGTCGATCATCAGCATCGGCCCGGGGTTGAGTCCGTGGATGAACAGGGCGCCGATCATGATCGCGGTCACCGCGTCGCCCGGTATGCCGAGTGTCATCATGGGAATGAAGGCGCCGCCCACGGCCGCGTTGTTCGCGGTTTCGGGCGCGACGAGACCTTCCATGGCGCCGTCGCCGAAGGGCCGCTCCGGGTTCTTCGTGACACGCTTGGCGTGGTCATAGGCCATGAGGGCCGCAATGTCGCCGCCCGTTCCGGGCAGAGCGCCGATCGCGACGCCGATGGTCGACGTCTGAAGCGAGAGGGGGAGGTGCTTTCGCACAGTGGCGAGCGAGGGCACGATGCGGGTGATCTTCTGGCGAACAGCCGCCTTGTCGACGTGATGAAGCTGGATGAGGGCTTCGGACACGCCGAACATGCCGATCATCACCGCGATGAACGAAATGCCGCCCTGCATCAGGCTGATATCGAAGGTGAACCGCTCGGTGAAGGTGAGGGGGTCCCGTCCGACGGCGCCGATCGCGATGCCGAGCGCCCCCGCGAAGATGCCCTTGACCAGGCTGCCCTGGGACAGCGAGCCGACCAGCAGAATGCCGAGGACGGCAAGAAGCATGTAGTCGCGCGGCTGGAACGTCAGGGCGAAGTCGGAGACCAGTGGGGCCGCGAGCGCAAGAACGGCAATGCCGACGAACCCGCCAATGAAGGACATGACGGTGGTCACGCCGATTGCGGTGCCGGCCTCGCCGCGCCTGGCCATCGGATAGCCGTCGAGCGCGGTCGCGATTGCCGACGGCGCGCCCGGAATATTCAGAAGGATCGCGGTGCGGGAACCGCCATAGACGCCGCCCATGTAGATCCCGATCATCAGCGAAATCGCCGGGTAGACATCCCATGAGAAGGTGAAGGAGATCAGGATCGACACCGCCATGGTGACGGAGAGACCGGGTATCGCACCGACATAGATACCTGCGAACGTGCCGAGGCCGACGAGCAGCAGGAGTTGTGGCTGCGTGAAGACCGTCAGAAAATCCATGAGCGCCTGCATCACGTACCCGCCCCGTTCAGAAGATTGCGAAAGAACTGGATGACCTCGGCTTCCGGTACGATGCCGACCGGCATCAGCACGGTGAAGACGATGCGGAAGATGAGCCAGATCACGACGAGGCTGCCAAGCGAGACGAGAAGCGTCCAGGCCCAGCTTCGTTTGGCAAGGATCTTGATGCTGGCCGTCAGGAACAGTGCTGATGTCGGAATGAAGCCAAGCGGTTTGAGAAGGAACCCGTAGGCGACGAGCATTGCGGCGAAGATGATGACGATGCCCGGCAGAATGTCCTTGGCCAGGGTCTCGGTCGTGGTTTTGGGCTGGAGGGCGGTTTTCACCACGACGATCAGGGCGGCGACCACCATGACAAGCGTCGTCGCCATAGGCACCGTGCCCGGTGATGACAGGGCTTCAAAACCCGAGATCCCGTAGGCGCTCCACAAAAGACCGAGGCTCGCCAGCAGCATCAGGGCAGCAAAGGCCAGTTCGCCCGGCCTGCGGCAGGTCTCGTCTCCGCCGGGCGTCGCGTCGGACGTGCCGTCGTGATGCTCCGGATCGATATGTTGCATGACGTTCTCCCCAGAGTCCGGGTCCATCAATAAAAACGACGCCGCGCTTCTTTAAAGGAAGGCGGCGCCGACAGTCGTTCGACGGTCAAGGCACCGTCCGGGTGCCCCTTATTCGCTGGGGCGCTTGATACCGAATTCTTCAGGAGATGCCTTGGTCAGGCCGGCATCCTGAAGAAGCCAGGTCGTTCCCTGCTGCCACTTGGCCAGGAAGTCCTCGGCCTCGGCGCCGGAGATACCCATCATCTTGAAGCCGCGATTGTCCATCAGCTCGACGAATTCCTCGTTCTTGGCTCCTTCCGCATAGGCCTTCGAAAGCTTGGCAACCACATCATCAGGCGTGCCCTTGACGACGAAGACGCCGAAGAAGGGCCCCCAGGGCAGGTAGGTGTTGTAGCCGTCGTTGAAGGACGTCACGAGCGGTACATCGGGCAGCTTTTCGTTCTTTGCGACATCGAAGATCGCAAGCGGTTTCATGTTGCCGGCACGGATCCCTTCGATTGCCGCCCCGAGGACTGCCGGCATCACGTCGATGGCGCCACCCTGAAGAGCGGTAAGGGCAGGGCCGTCGCCGTCATAGGGAACCGAGATCACGTCGAGTTCGCCCTCGACCGTGTTCATCATCGCGGTGATGACGGAAGGCAGACCACCGGGGCCGGTCGCGCCCACGCGCAGCTCGCCCGGGTTCTCCTTGATGTAGGCCATCATGCCGTCGTAGTCGTCGAAAGGGGCGTCCTTGTTGGCAACGAGGATTGGCGTTCCGCGCGCGAGCAGGGTGACCGGGATGAAGTCCGAGTAATCCTTGTCGCCGAGACCCATGACCTTGTAAAGCAGCGGATTTTCCGCGCCCATCAGCAGGGTGTAGCCGTCGGCCGGCTGCCCTGCGACGTTGTTCAGCGCAATTGCGCCGACGCCGCCGGTCATGTTCTGCATGACGATGGTTCCACCGAGGGCTTCTTCGGCGTGCGGTGTCACTGACCGCATGACCGTGTCGGTCGAGCCACCAGCGCCCCACTGGATGATTCCCTGAATTTCCTTGGACGGATAGTCTGCGGCGACAGCCGCGGTTGTCGCGAAAACGAGCGCCGAAACGGCGCCGAGAACGAACTTTTTCATGGATTTCCTCCCATTATCTATTAGCAAGCTGGTGGTCGAGCCACCGGTATGCCGACATCACTGTGCGAGCAAGTCGGGGGTAACGTCAAATACCTAAACAGTGGTTATTGTAACTTCATGTTAATTCTCGGGCGCGTCTGGCTCCCAATGACGATGCGCCTCCGCCAGCTCCTTCCGGAATTGCCGGATGCCGAATTCGGCAAAATTGGAGAGGACACGCCCCTTCTTCTGAACCACGTAGATGGTCACCCCGAATTCCTCGACGAGCGGTTTGCGAACGAGGCCTGGCATATAGACTTCGGCGACCGAGAACTCGTCGATCAGCGCGACGCCCAGTCCGTGCCGGACCAGACTCACGACTGTCTGAGCGAACCGTCCGCGCACGCTGTGGCGCAGCGACAGACCGGCTTGCAGAAACGGCTTGGCGACGATTGCGCCGTAAGGATCACTCGGGTCGACACCGATCAGCGGTTCGTCCGCGATGTCATGGACTGAAATCCGTTCCTGCGAGGCCAGCCGATGATTTTCCGGCAGGATCGCCACGATCCGTCCGCGGGCAATCTCGGTGCTTTCGACGCCAGGATTGCGGGCGGGGGAACTCATGATGACGAATTCGCCCCGATCGAGCAGAAGATAGTCCAGTGTTTCCTCGATCTTGAGGATGTTCAGATCGATGAAGAGGTCGGGATAGCGCTTGCGAATGCTGCGGATGGCGCGCGCCGCGATGAACTGGGCAACCGAAGGCGCCGAGGCAAAGGCGAGCTGGACATCGACGCCCTTCTGAAGCGATTCCAGCGCCGACTGAAGATTCTCAACGCCCCTGTAGACCTGGCCGAGCTGATCAAACACGGGGCCGGCTTCAAGGGAAGGCACGAACAGCCCGGCCTGGCGTTCGAACAGCCTGATGCCAAGAGAGTCCTCCGTGTGCTTGATGAGGCGACTGACGCCGGGCGCGGAAACCCCCAGATGCTCCGCTGCGCCATTTATGGTTCCGCGCAACATGACGGCGCGGATGACCTCGATCTGCCTCAGTGTGATTTCCCGCATGCGGCGTCCTCCTCACAGTCAGCTTAACATGATGTTACGGCAAGCCAAACGTCGGTAATTGACGTTAACCGGTGCGTTCGAAAATCCTGTGGCAAGACAAATGTCGTGGAGGAGTGGCATGAGTGCTGAGAAGACCAGCCCCGAAGGTGCCGACTATGACCTGATCGTGCTCGGCTCCGGGGCGGCGGGACTTGCCTGCGCGGTCACGGCTGCCTGGCATGGGATGCGGGTGGCGCTGATCGAAAAGACGTCGGAGATCGGTGGCACATCTGCCTGGTCGGGAGGGTGGATCTGGGCACCGCGCAACCCGGTTGTCGTGCGCGGAGGCAAGAGCGAATCCGAAGACGCGCCCCGAATGTATCTCGAAGCCGTTCTGGGGAACCACTACGATGCCGCGCGGGTTGAAGCGTTTCTTCATGGCGCGCCAGAGATGGTGGCATTCTTCGAAGCCAACACGGCACTTCAGTTCGAGCCCGGGCTGGCCATTCCCGACACATACGGACATCTTCCGGGAGCTGGAACCGGCGGCCGGTCGGTGATTGCCCGCCCTTTCGACGGTCGCGACCTCGGCACATCGATTTCTCTCCTGCGAAAGCCGCCGCGCGAAACGACGTTCTGCGGCATGACCATCCAGTCCGGCCCGGATCTGAAGGCCTTCATGACCGCAACGCGCTCGCTTTCATCACTGGTGCATGTGACCCGTCGGACAGTTCGTCATTTTCTGGATCTGGCCCGCCATGGCCGCGGCATGAGCCTTCGCAACGGCAATGCGCTGGTCGCCCGTCTTCTGCGATCCGCGCTCGATCTCGCCGTGGAGATACGCGTCGACACGCGTGTCGCCGGTCTTCTCATCAACGAGGGCAGGGTAAGCGGCGTTCGTCTGTCGGATGACAGTGTCCTGCGCGCGCGGTGCGGTGTCGTGCTGGCATGCGGCGGTTTCCCGCATGACGCGGATCGGCGCCGGCAGGTCTTTGCGCGGGACAGGGAGCATCAGGCGCTCGCCGTTCCCTCGGCAACCGGCGACGGGTTGAAGCTGGCGGAGGAGGTCGGCGCGCTGGTGAAAACGTCCACGGCGCGGCCCGCCGCATTCTGTCCCGTCTCCGAGGTACCCTGGGCGGATGGCACGACCGGACGGTTCCCGCATATCATCGACCGTGGCAAGCCCGGCGTTATCGGTGTTCTGGCCAATGGTCGGCGCTTCTGCAACGAAGGTCTCGGCTATCATGATTACGTCGAGGCGCTGCTGGGCGCGGTGTCGGAGGATGTACCCGCAGAATCCTGGCTTGTCTGCGACCATCGCGTTCTTCGCCGCTTCGGGCTGGGCGTCGTGCGCCCGGCGCCAGTTCCCTTTCGCCAATGGATCAAGCGGGGGTATCTCAAGACGGGCCGAACGATCGAGGACCTTGCCCGATCGTGCGGGATCGATGCCGAGGGGCTTGAAAGGACGATCTCCGACTGGAACCGGAGCGCACGGAAAGGGGAGGACCCTGAATTTCATCGGGGAACGACCCCGTATATGCGGCTTCAGGGAGACCCTGAACAGATGCCCAACCCCTGCGTTGCACCGATTTCGAAAGCGCCCTTTTACGCGGTGAAGGTGGTGCCGGGCAGTTTCGGCACGTTCGCGGGCCTTGCCACAGACGAACATGCCCGGGTGCTGCGCGAAGACCTCAGCGTCATCGACGGTCTTTATGCAGCCGGAACGGACAGCGCCAGCGTCTTCGGCGGCTTCTATCCCGCAGGAGGGATCAATCTCGGACCGGCCCTGACCTTCGGTTACATAGCCGGGCGGCATGCCGCAGCAAGGGATGCCGGACATGACGCGTGAGCTTTCCATCGCCCATCTGACGGCCATAGATCTTGCCCCGCCGGTCTTCATCGACGCGGCCGCGCGGGCAGGGTTCGAAGGTGTCGGCCTGCGTCTCATCCGCGTGACGGACACGACGCCCGGCTATCCCCTGATGCACCAGCCGCAAGCCTTGCGCGAGACGATGGCCGCGCTTTCGGCGACGGGGCTGAAAGTGTCGGATATCGAGTTCGTCAAGATTTCATCCGAGACGAACGTGCAGAGCCTCCTCGACTTTCTCGACACCGGTGCGGAGCTTGGCGCGAAACGCGTCATCACCGCGCCCTATGATCCCGACCTGAACAGGCTGGCGGAAACGCTGGCCGCCGTGTCGGAGGCTGCAATGGAGCGCGATCTGAAGGTGGTGCTGGAATTCTTCCCCTGGACATCGGTGCCGGATCTGTCGACCTGCTGGCAGGTGGTGCAGAAGGCCGGTTCAGAGGTCGGCATTCTGGCCGACAGTCTCCATTTCGACAGGTCAGTGAGCGAGCACGACCTGCTCGCGAGCCTTCCGCCCGAACGCCTCCCGTTCGCCCATCTTTGCGATGCGCCCGTCCAGCCCTCCTATACGACCGACCAGTTGATTACGGCGGCCCGCGAAGATCGTCTCGCGCCGGGGGAAGGGGAGATAGATCTTCGCCGTTTTGTCGCGGCCCTTCCGCCGGATATTCCTTTGGCTCTCGAAGTGCCGGACAGCGCCCGACTACCGCACCAGGACCCGGACCTGAAATTCCGCCGCCTCATGACTGCGACCCGCCACCTGCTGGACAGCATGAGGAATGGCTGATTTCCTTGCTGTTCTCAGGGGTTCTTGCTTTTGAAGACAGTCAGAAGATCTGCGACCAGAGGGTTCGGGAACCGTCGGTGCAGGGTGATGGCGAAGAATTCTTCCCTGATGCCTTCCAGCCTCCCCAACTCGATGAGGTGACCCGAGGCGAGCTCGTCTCGCACGACGATCGGCGGAATGACGGCAAGGCCGGCATTCGCGCGTGCAAGCAGGCGTAGCATGGCCATGTCGTCGGCCTCAGCGGCGATCCGCGCGGAAATGCCGAGGCGTTCGACCATTGCATCGAATGAAGCCCGCAGGGCCGACTCCGGTGTCGGAAGGATCAAAGGTTGCGAAGCCAGAAGGTCGGGCAAGGCTTTGCCCATGAGCCCGGACGCTGATGGAGTGGCAATCAGGCTGACCGGCTGCTCCGACAATCCATGCACAAGATAGGGACTGGAGGCGTCGCGGGCAGGCACGAGATTTGTCAGAACAACATCGATCGCGAGCGCTTCCAGTGCTCTCAAAAGATCCGGCTGCGCACCCGAGCGAAGCACCACCTCGACATCCGATCGACCGATCAGAGGCTCGATGAAACCGATCTGGAAGTTTCTGGAGAGCGTCGCCAGAGCACCGACACGCAAGGCTTTTCGCGCCGTGCCCGTATTCTTGAGCGTGGCCGAAAGATCTTCCGCCGTCCGGAAGATCGCTTCCGCATGGTCCAGGGCAATCCGCCCGGCCTCGGTGAGGACCAGCCCTCTACCGCGCCGCTCGAAAAGGTCGTGTCCAAGGGCCGCTTCAAGGGTCTTGATCTGAGTGGACAGTGCCGATTGGGACAGGTTCAGGGCCTTGGCGGCACCGGTCAGCGTGCCATCGCGCGCAACAGCCCGGAACAGACGAAGGTGATGCAGGTTCAACTGTAACGCTTCCATAAAAGAGAACGGTTTTGACTAATATATGTAATTTTTTGAATTAAGGCGAGACGCTATACCCGCCTCACGTTCCGTCGCACGTGAGGTTTTCATGTCTGAGCTTTTTCCATTGCCTCTGCTGGCGCCATTGGTCCTGCTGGCGACTGCCGCCCTCGCGATAGCCCACCCCGGGCGCCGGCCAGGTAAATATCCCCTGATCGCAGAGGCAAGCGCTCTCGCCGCCCTCGCTGTTGCCTTGGCTGGCCTGGTCCAGCTTCTGGTTTTCGGCGCATCCGAGGCCCGTCTTTTCGAAGGTCCGCTGACCCTTGCGGTCCGGCTTGATCCCGTCAGCGCGACGATGACATTGCTCGTGGCATTCATCGGCTGGGTCGTGATGCGGTATTCACGCACATACCTTGATGGAGAAGCGCGCGAAGGAACCTTTCACGGCCTGATGCTCGCGACGCTCGCGGCAGTGCTGATCGTCGTCCAGTCAGGCAGCCTGCTTCTGATTGCTCTCGGCCTCGCAGGCACGGGAATCTGCCTTCGCAAGCTCTTGCTGTTCTATCCCGAGCGCTCGACCGCCCGGCGGGCTGCGACGAAGTTCGCGATCGTCTGGCACGCTGGCGACATTGCGCTGTTGCTGGCGGTGGGGCTCTTCATCGCGAGTACGGGAACCTCGGAGTTTTCAGAACTTTCGCTTGCCGTGGGCCCGGACCTGTCGTTCACGGAACACCTTGCGGTCGCCTGCCTCGTCCTGGCTGCCGTCCTGAAAGCGGCTGCGTTCCCTCTGCACGGGTGGCTGACAGAGGTTATGGAAGCACCCACGCCGGTTTCGGCTCTGCTTCACGCCGGGATCATCAATGCCGGCGGCTTCCTGTTGATCCGGACCGCAGACCTTGTTCAGGCGAGCCCGGGATCGATGGGGGTGCTGGTCGCCATCGGCGGATTGACGGCACTCTTCGGCGCGGTGGTCATGCTGACCCAAAGCGCCGTGAAAACGGCTCTTGCCTGGTCCACAATCTCGCAGATGGGCTTCATGCTGCTGCAATGCGGCCTGGGTCTGTGGCCGCTGGCTCTCCTGCATGTTGTTGCCCATTCCCTTTACAAGGCTCACGCCTTCCTGTCGTCGGGCGGTGCCGTTTCGGCGGTTGTCAGCCTGCACCGCCCCGGTCCGATCGCCATCCCCAGCGTTGCAAACGTCCTGCGCTCCTTTGCCATCGCCCTTCTTCTCTACGGTGTTGTGCTGCTCGGGTTTTCGATCGTCGCCGGCCCGAAAACGCCGCAGGCCGTGGCGATGGGCATGATGCTGCTCTTCGGGGTCGCCTATCTCGTGGCGCAGGGACTGGCCGATACCGCCCCCGCACAGCTGACATATCGGACATCCCTGTCGGCGATCGTCGTCGCACTTGCCTATTTCGGGTTCCAGCAGATCGCGAACCTGATCTGGGGAGCCACCTTGCCGCAAGTACCGGTCGCAGGACCGCTGGAATGGGCCCTGATCGTCCTGTCGGTCCTGTCCTTTGGTGCGGTCGCCGTTGCACAGACCCTGTTCCCCCTCTGGGCACATCATCCCGCCGCAGCAGGTCTGCGGGTTCACATCGCAAACGGGCTCTATCTCAATGCGCTGCTCGACCGCTGGATCGGCGGCTATCGGCTTGCGAAATCCAAGTAGTGTGAGGAATTCAGATGTTCATCAGACACACGCAATTCGGCTCCGTAGAAGCGTCTGCCATCATGGACGCCGGAAAGCGGGCCATCAGGGCTGTGCCACCTGCGTTTCCACTGGACGCGACGGTTGCGGTCAATCCGTTCCTGGGTCAGACCGGGCAGGACTTCACCTCGGCGGGCATACGTCTTCTCAGGAGTGCAGGCGTAAGCCTGACCATGACTGGGAGCCATTATGAGGCCGAAATCGCCGCCGGCCGCATCACGGACGAAGACCTGGCAGCGGCGCTCGAAACGAGTTCTGCCGCGAAGAAGCCCGGCAGACTTGAGCAACTGAAGGAACTCGCCAAACATGAGTGCCCGATGCCGAAGGCCGCACCGACCGTTGCGGATCTTGCCGCTGCCATCTCCGGCATCGATTGGCCCTCGATCATCGAAAAGACGATCGGGCTTTGGGCATCCGGATATTTTGACCGGGGGCAGGCACTCTGGTCGTGCGCGCCCGGCCAGCAGGCGTTTACCGCCTGGCGGTCCTGGGCGAGCCGTGATCTGACGCCTGAAATTGCAGGCCTCACAGGCTTCTGCGCGCATGTTTCCCAGGCTCCGGATACATCTGAACAAGCCATCCTGAAGGCGAGCGATCGGCTGAAGGTGAACCCGCAGGCAGCAGAAATCCTCTTCCACAGGTTGATCATGGACCTTGGGGGCTGGGCGCAACATGCGCGCTGGTTGCTCTGGCGGGCCGAGCAGGAGGGTACATGCGATGGAACGCTTGGCGACTTGCTGGCGATCCGGCTGCTCTGGGAAGACGCGCTCCTGAACCGGTACCCGGAAATAGAGGGTCAATGGGAGGCCACTCTGGAGCTTTACTCTGCGCCGCTTGCCCCGAGACGGATACAGGTCGGCTACGAAATCCTGCAGGACGCAGCGGAGCGGGCGTACCTGCGAGGTCTTTCGGCAAACCTTGCCGGTGCAGCGCCGCAGGCCGAAGAGCGGCCGATCTTGCAGGCTGCGTTCTGCATCGACGTTCGTTCGGAAGTTTTCCGGCGGGCTCTGGAAGGACAGAGCCAGGGCATCGAGACCCTTGGTTTTGCTGGTTTCTTCGGTCTGCCTGTTTCGCACAGGGATCATGGTTCCGATGTCGCGGAAAGCCATCTGCCGGTGCTGCTGAAACCGGCCCTTGACTCAAACAGTCACGGCTCCGCCGACAGTGAAAAGACCACCCGCATCAAGGCGCGTGCTGTGCGGGCGCTCGGCAGGTTCCGCCAGGCGGCCGTCTCGTCCTTTGCCTATGTGGAAGCAGCAGGCCTTGTCTATGCCGGCAAGCTATTGAAGGAAACGCTTGGCTTTGCCGAGCGTGGCGCATCATGCTCTCCGGCGCCGAAACTTTATCCGGCTCTGAGTGCAGACCAGAAGGCGGCGACAGCTGCGACAATTCTGAAGGCGATGAGCCTGACGAGCAATTTCGCCAGGTCGGTGCTGCTCGTCGGTCACGGCGCCAACATGAGAAACAACCCGCATCAAAGCGCCTATCAGTGCGGAGCGTGTGGCGGGCATTCGGGTGAAGTCTCGGCGAGGCTGCTCGCAACACTGCTGAACGATGCAGACACCCGTGCCGGCCTGTCCGCCCACGGCATCGTTTTGCCGAGCGATACCCGTTTCGTTGCAGCGTTGCACGACACGACAACGGACGAGGTTGCCTTGTTCGATAGCGATTGTGCGGGGACGAAGGACGAAATGGAATGCCTGCGGAATTGGCTTTTGCGCGCCGGTGCCGAGGCGCGCGCCGAACGGGCAGTCCGGTTGCCCGGCGCAAGTGCGGTCTCCGTCGCGGACCGGGCACTCGACTGGTCTCAGATCAGACCCGAATGGGGGCTTTCGGGATGCGCGGCATTCATAGCAGCGCCGCGCCACCTGACGGCCGGGGCCTCACTGGATGGTCGGGCCTTTCTTCACAGCTACGATTGGCAATCCGACGCGGACTTAAAGACCCTTGAACTGATCATGACGGCTCCCGTCGTCGTTGCGAGCTGGATCAGCCTCCAGTACTATGGCTCTACCGTTGCGCCGGATGTTTTCGGCAGCGGCAACAAGCTCATTCATAATGTGGTCGGCGGGATCGGTGTTGTGGAAGGCAATGGCGGTCGCCTTCGGCCAGGTCTGTCCTGGCAGGCCGTTCACGACGGCGAACGCCTCGCGCACGCACCGCTCCGGCTCTCGGTCATGATCGAGGCCCCCGAAGAGGCGATCCTGAGCATCCTCGGCAAGCACCCGGAGGTCAGAGATCTCTTCGAGAATGGCTGGCTTCATCTCTTCACCTTGAAAGATGGCCTTGTCTCAAAGCGGTATCGGCCCGGTGGCCAGTGGAGCGAAGAGCAATCGGTCGACCTGGCGGCATAAGCGCTTGCTGCGCAGTTGGCTTGGGGGAGTGATCAATCCGGCAAGAGGCGACGTTCGCGTCGCCTCTTGCCGGGTCGGCTGTGCGCCTGTCTCGCCGGCACAATTCCCAGTCTTGGAAGTGTTAGCGCTTGAAGTCGACCCGAACCCAGGCCACCGGCAGGGGACCTTTGAAGACGCGAGCTGTGTTCACGATCGTTTGTCCATCGGCAGACAATGTCAGCTTGTCGTAGAAACGGACAATGTTGCGGCCTTCGCCCTCATCAAGGTCAACGAGATAGTTGAAATAGGCCTCGTCGCCCGCAAGGATCACCTTGGCCTCACCCAGAACGTCCTCGCGGGTGCCGATATAGGTGTTCCATCCGGTTTTTCGGAATCGCCAGGTCTTGGTGTCCTTTTCGCCGTCGTCATACCGGAAATCCTCGCGAAGGACGAGGGTTCGTCCATCCCAACGACCATGCAAGGACACATCGAATTGCCGAGAGTATCCCGTTATCGTCCCGAAGCTGCCTGTGGCGCTCGTGCGCCCCTTGAAGAAGTCCTCCAATCGCAACTCCGCCGCCCCCGCAGGCAGCGTCAGGATAAAGGCAGCAAGAAACGACAGGATAATCTTGTGGAACGCAGTCATGATCGGCCTCCTAATCCACGATATTACGGATCAGGCATGTCCGCGGATCAGAAGTGTCTGGTCTGAATGCGCTGGTCGGCACATGCATGACGCTCAGGCTCAATCTTCCGCGTAGTAGCCGACAACATCGCCTGTCGTGCTGACGCCAAGCCCGTTCAGCTGACGGTTGACGTAATTGAAGTATCCGATGATCTGATTGGCTTCCAGAATCCGGCCGTCATCGATGCCTTCGTTTCGCAGGGCGGCGATATCGCTTTCGGTCATGTCTCCGGGGTGGAGCGTGAGTTTCTCCGTGTAGCGCAGAAGGGCAAGTTCGGGGCCGTCGAAGGCCTCTTCGGGTTTGCGCCGCTCCAGCGCAGCCTCGATCTTCCGCGCCTTGTCGGCATCTCCGATCAGATGAGCCGCGTTCTTCCAGTGATTGGCATAGGAGTAGGCGCAATCGTTGAGGCTCGACACATAGGAGCTGATGACCTCCTGAAACCACATCGGGATTTCGTTCGACTCGTCGTGAAGACACGCGCGATACAGTCTGATGTGACCGATCATCGTCGAGGGACGGAGGGAATGAACCCGCATGACGTTGTCGACCGTGCCATGGGGCGTCCGGGCGAGCTCTAGCGCTTCCGTCAGCGTTTCATCGGCTTCTTCGTCGGAGAGCATGCGTATCCAGGCAGACATGTTTTAATCCTCTTTTCACAAGGGGGAGGCAGCGAAAAACCGGTGCCGGCAAGCGTGTGATTGGCGGAAACCTGGCCGTGTTCCCGTCGCGATGTGCTCCGGGAAACTCGAAGCCTGACTTGGCCGATCGCGCAAAAGCACACGACTGGAGCTGTCGTCGAAAAGACACCGATTTTCCACGCCGTCATCCTTCCAGGAGGCACGCGAAGGGGCAGGGCGTCCGCCCGCCTCGATAGCGCCAGCACCTCTTCTTTGCCCAACCCGTCCATCTTTCAAAGGCCTGCACGACTGATGCTGGAGCCGATGCAGTTTTTCCTGAAATACAGGCCTTCGAAGTGCATTCAGATCGACCAATCCGGCGCTCAATGAATGGTCATGTGCGGGTATTTTGCGCAGATGAGGCATCGCCATATTATTCACATTAGACACTACTTAACATAAACTGATAGTCTGATTAAGTGGCAATAACGAAAGGCGCGACATTGACCGACGCACCAGTGATCAGTGCCCGAAAACTCGACAAGTTCTATGGCGATTTTCATGCGCTGAAGGGAGTGAGCATTGATGTCGAGAGAGGAGAGAGGGTGGTCATCTGCGGGCCGTCCGGCTCCGGAAAATCAACCCTGATCCGTTGCTTCAATGCGCTTGAGTTCCACCAGGGGGGCAAACTTTTCGTTGCCGGAAACGAGGTCTACGAAGGCGCGAAAAACATAAACCTGCTGCGCCAGCACGTCGGCATGGTTTTTCAGCAGTTCAATCTCTTCCCGCATCTCACAGTCCTGGAAAATCTCACGATCGGTCCGCAAAAGGTGCGCGGCGTTTCAAGGGCGGCAGCGGAGGCGACAGCCCGCAAGTTCCTTGAGCGCGTGCGTATCCCCGATCAGGCAGACAAGTACCCTCGCCAGTTGTCCGGCGGACAGCAGCAGAGGGTGGCAATCGCGCGCTCTCTTTGCATGGAGACCCGGATCATGCTGTTCGACGAGCCCACGTCCGCGCTTGATCCTGAAATGATCAGCGAGGTTCTGGAGGTGATGGTCGAGCTGGCTCAGGAGGGCATGACGATGGTCTGCGTGACCCACGAAATGGGTTTTGCGCGGAAGGTCGCCGACAGAATGGTCTTCATGGACGCAGGCGAGATCGTTGAAATGGCCGATCCGGAGACGTTTTTCGATCATCCTCGCAGTGAGCGCTGCAGGGATTTTCTCGACAAGATTCTGGACCACTGATGTCAGACGCCGCTCTTCCACAGAACCTCATGCCGGCCCGGCCGCCGCTGTCCCGCCGGGTCACAGGGTCAACCGGGTTCGCGCTGCTGATGTACGCCGGCCTCATGGGGCTATTCGTTTACGGTGCCTATTCCGGCGCCGCGCGCATGGGCTATAATTGGCAGTGGTACAATATTCCACGCTATATCTATCGGTTCACCGACGATGGGTTCCAGGCAGGGGAGCTCATGATCGGCCTCGGCATGACCCTCGTTCTTTCACTCGGGGCGTTTCTGCTGGCCGTTGGTGCCGGTCTGGCGATGGCCTTGCTGAGGCTCTCGGATCTCGTCATCGGCAAATGGCTGTCCATCGCTCTTCTGGAATTCTTGCGGAACATGCCGCTGCTGGTCCTTGTCTATCTTTTCTACTACGTGCTGGGGCCGATCTTTACCTGGAGCCGAATAACCGCCGCGGTCATCTGCCTGGGCGTCTTTCACGGAGCATTGGTCTCGGAGATCATTCGCGGCGGCATCAAATCGGTCGCCCAGGGGCAGTGGGAAGCCGCCAGATCTATCGGCATGACGAAGGGGCAGGCTTATCTCTACATCATCCTGCCGCAGGCCGTGCCTCTGATGCTGCCACCTCTCACGAACGAAGCCATTCAGCTGATCAAATCCTCCGCGATCGTCAGTGTCATTGCCGTTGCCGAGCTCACGACCGTGGGGCGGAACCTGGTATCCGACACATACATGAGCTTCGAGGTCTGGTTCACCGTTGCGCTCATCTATCTGGCAATAACGCTCACGATGTCCTTCGGCGTATCAGCTCTCGAAAATCGTATCGGACGGCATGAATAACAAGACAAACGCGCCGTCTGACGGGAACACACTCCAGAGAAAGGAATTTGCATGAGACCGACAAGAAGAACACTAGGGCTTGTCCTTGCCGCAGCTCTTGCGGTCGCGGGCGCCGGTCCGGCGCTTGCGCAGTCTGCCACTCAGGCACTGAGCAGCGAAAGCGTGATTGAATCCATAAAGAGCGACGGGGTGATAAAGGTCGGTGTTTCGCTCTTCAAACCCTGGACCATGCGCGACGTGAACGGTGATCTCATCGGATTTGAAATCGATGTCGCAGCCAAGCTCGCCGATGATATGGGGGTCGACATCGAGTGGATCCCGACGGCCTGGGACGGCATCATTCCAGCGTTGGTGTCAGGCCAGTTCGACGTGATCATCTCCGGCATGTCGATCAATCCGGCACGCAACCTGACGGTCAACTTTACCGACCCCTACGCCTTTTCCGGACAGACCATTCTTGCCAACACCAAGTTGACCGAAGGCTTTTCGCTCGAGGACTACAACAGCCCGGATGTGACCCTTGCCGTTCGCCGCGGCGCCGTGGGTGCGGAGATCATCGCTTCGATCTTTCCTCAGGCCAAAGTGGTCCATTTCGATGACGAGGGAGCCGTGATTCAGGAGGTTCTCAACGGCAAGGCCCACGCCATGATGGGCTCCGAGCCGGCGCCGTCAACCGAAGCGCGCCGCTATCCCGATGTCGTCAACGTGCCGTTCGATTATGCCTTCCAGGCAACGGGCGAGGCATTTGCCATCCGCAAGGGCGATCCGGATGCCCTCAATTTCTTCAACAACTGGATCGGCGTCAACACCAGGAACGGCTGGCTCAAGCAGAGGCACGACTACTGGTTCCGGTCCGACGAGTGGGCCGACCAGATCCCTGAATAATCCAGGCAACGGGAGCGGGGCAGGGCGTCCCGCTTCCATCCGCAGTGAACGCGCATTCGCGAAAGGACCACGATGCGGCTTCTGAAACGACTTCACTGGGTCGACTGGCTCATCCTTGCGGTCCTGCTCGCGGCAGTCCTCTTGTTCGCCTTCCAGACAGCCCAAACCCTGAATTACAAATGGCGCTGGCACCTGATCCCCAACTACATCCTGGGCTGGCATACCCGGCGCCAGGAGTGGTTCCCCAATCTGCTGCTGCAGGGCCTGGCAGTGACTGTCAGGATCACCATATGCGCTTCCGTTCTGGCTGTGGTTCTCGGTGTCGTTCTCGGTCTTGCGCGTACGTCGCGAAACCTGACCGTCCGGATGCTGGCCCGCACTTATCTGGAGCTCCTTCGCAATATTCCGCCGGTCGTTGTCGTTTTCATCTTTTTCTTTTTCCTGTCCCAACCGCTGATCGAAGCGCTTGGTCTCGAGCGCTGGGCGCGCGGGATCGCACGATCGGACAACAACGCGGTCTGGGTCTTTATCTTCGGCGACATGCGCCTGTTCCCGCAGCTTGTGGCCGGAACAATCGTGCTTGCCCTGTTTGAAAGCGCCTTCGTCGGAGAGATCGTCCGGGCCGGCATCCAGGCCGTGCCGAATGGGCAGCGCGAGGCCGCAAGGTCGATAGGCATGAATTACTGGCAGGAGATGCGGTACATCATCTTGCCGCAAGCGATCAGAAAGGTCATTCCGCCGCTGGCGAACCAGTTCATTTCGCTGATCAAGGACAGTTCGATCGTCTCGCTGATCTCTGTTCAGGAGCTGACGTTCAAAACGCTGGAACTCGTCGCATCCACGCGTCTGATATTCGAAGCCTGGCTCACATGTGCCGGGTTCTATTTTCTGATCTGCTTCGGACTGTCGCAGCTGTTTTCGCGATTGGAAGAATGACCGGCCGGCGGCCTGGACAGCGAGGCGTCCGTGATGGACGCCTGTTCGCGCACTTCATCGTGCAGCCAGCTTCGGATGGCCGAAATTCGTTCGGAATCGACAGCGGCCTTCGGGCAGACGATCGAATAGGAATAATGCGACGTGGCGAGTTCCGGGAACGGCCGAACCAGGCGACCGGCTTCCAGTTCGTCAATGACCAGCGGTTCCCTGCCAAGTGCAACCCCGAAGCCGCGGACAGCCGCCTGAACGACCATGTTCGACTGGCCGAACTGCATGGAGCGCGCGGGTTGGGGCAAACTGTGCCCCATCTCCCTGGCCCAGTACTCCCATGTCGGCGGCGGACCGTCGCTCTGGCCGATGTCGTCGACAAGCAGCGTGTGGTTTGCGAGATCGTCAATGCTGTTCAAAGGGGTCTTTTGAAGAAGCTCCGGCGAACAGACAGGGAAGAGGCGTTCATGCATGAGGGTCTCGACATGCAGGCCGGGATAGGTTCCGCTTCCATATCTGATCGATACATCCGTCTCGTCGGCCGCAAAATTCGGAGGGAGTTGCGAGGTTACGATCGACACCTCGTACTGAGGATGGCGAAGATTGAAGTTGATGAGCCTCGGAATAAGCCAGATGTAAGCAAAGCCGGGAAGCGCAGACAGCACGATCGTCAGATTGGGCTGATTGGCATCGCGAATTTCCTGACAGACGCTGGCGATATTGCCAAAGTTTTCCGCAACCGCGGCGGCCAGACGGCGCCCGTCTTCGGTTGGTTGCGTGCGCCCCGGCTTCCGATCCACAAGCCTGCGACCAAGCCATTCCTCGAGCGTTTTGACCTGCTGGCTGACGGCACTCTGGGTCACGGCAAGCTCTTCGGCCGCGCGTGCAAATCCTTGCAGTCGGACCACTGCCTCGAAGGCGCGCAACGCGGTGAAGGGCAAATTCGAAATCATATTAGCTGTTCTAATGCCGAAATTAGAAGAGTTCAATTCACTGTCGCGTCAGCTGAACTGGCGCGGGCTGAAAACAGACTCAGAAATCACCAGTTTGCGAGAGACCATGACCCAAGTTGCCAGTAATCTGAGGCGCGGCGCAGAGAACCTTCTCAAGAACTGCGCAGGGCTGCGTTCCGGCCAGAGTCTGCTAGTGATCGCGGAGGATCCGGCTTGCGGAATGTATGGCCAGGGACTGGCTGAAGCCGTCGCGGATGTGGCCCGGGATCTTGGCTGCGACGTCACGCTGACGGTTCTACCGTTCGATCCCGGACAGGCCGGCAACTCTGATGACATTCTGGCATCCATGGAACCGCACGATCAGACGGTATTCCTTCACCGTGTGGGCGATCAGTTGCGGTTCAGCTCGGTCCTGGCAGAGAAGCGTCCAGTCGTCTGTTACACACTGGACCGCGAGATGCTCGCCTCCGGCTTCGGCCAGACGGAGCACGGCGCAATGGTCAACCTCAAGGACCTCGTTAACCGGGCACTGGCCGGCGCAAAAGACATTCACGTGACCTGTCCGCTTGGCACGGACGTCAGGGGCGGCGGCGCGGGGTTTCCGGACACCGGCAGCGACACATCCGTGATCCGGTTCCCGCAATCCGTCTTCACGCCTGTTCCGGGTTCTGGATATCGAGGACAGGTCGCGCAGGCCGGATTTCTCGTCGGTACGGGTTCGAACTATTACGATCCCTACGGTGTTGAACTCAGAGACACGCTTTTCATCACATTCGATGGCGAGCGAATTACCGGTTTTGATGGCGGTGCAGAAGACGTGGCGACCGCGCGCAAACACTATCGCCACGTCGCGGATCAGTTCGGGATCGACCCTTGGGTCATGCACTCGTGGCATGCCGGTATCCACCCCGGTTGTGCGTTCGGGCAGAGCGCCGGAGCCAGCCTGGAGCGCTGGTCGGGTGGGGCATTCGGCAATCCCCGGCTGCTGCACTTCCACACCTGCGGAAACTATGCGCCAGGCGAGATCTCGCTCAATATCGTCGATCCGACGGTTCTGATTGATGGCGTCCCGGTTTGGGAGGGGGGAAGCTTCTTTCCCGACAGGCTGGCGGGTGGCAAGGAGCTGTTGGACCGCTATGAAATGCTGGCCGATCTCTTTCGCGCGCCTGCCCGGGAAATAGGCCTTTCAGCAAACGGAAGGCTGCAATTCAGGTCTGAGCCCGCGTCCGGATAAGCGCGTCGCGGTTTTCTCAAGAGCGGATCTGGCGCGCCCGGCACCCTCCAAGGCACCGAACGCGGCTAGTTTCAGCATTGGCTCTGCAAGGTTCATCCCTCAGGCCTTGCGGTAGCTGAAGGCCTTTTCGAAGCGCCACAGAAGATAGTCGCCGCATGTGATGGGATCGGCCGATGCCGTGTCCGGCCCAAAGACATCGCGCGCGTCGATTTGAGTTTCGGGATTGGGATCATATGCCAGGACAAGCGACAGACGCTCACGTCCCGAACTGTTCACGACCCGATGCGGGGTAGACTTGTAGGCTCCTGCGGTCCAACGGGCCAGAAGATCGGCCACATTCACAACCAGGGACCCCGGTATCGGCGGTGCTTCGACCCATTCGCCCTGCGCGTTCTCGACCTGCAGCCCGCCGACATCATCCTGGCACAGGACCGTCAGGACGCCGAAATCGGTGTGGGGGCCAACGCCGAACTGATCTTTTCCCATCGTCTCAGGCTGAGCCGGGTAATAGACATAGGACGCGCGTGACAGCGGGCGATCCGTGCTGCGCAGGAAGAAATCTTCCGGAAGGGAGAGGCCGAGCGCAAAGCCGCGCATGAGGTGGTGCGCGACGTCGTGCGCCGCCTCGAAATACGCTTTCGAATGCGGCTCCAGCTGGGGGATGAAGTCCGGCCACTGATTGTCGCCCCGCAATGGATGGCCGTCACCTTCCGTTTGCGTGGAAGCTTCCCACCCCCAGATGAAACTCTCCTTCAGATCGGCTTTTGCGTCGTCCTGCATCTTGGCCCCGCCCTGGCCGATCCAGCCCCGGTGATGGCTGGAAACGCGGACCTCGTCCTTGCGCGCATTATCTGCCCGGAAAAACGCGTAAGCGGCCTCTCGGGCGGAGTTGATCAACGCGTCCGGTATGCCGTGACCGGTGACATAGATAAACCCGAGATCCTTGCTCGCCGCGTGCAACGCGTCGGCGACCGATTGCGGGTCACTCCCGTCTCTCAACGGAGAAATGTCAATGACTGGAATAACGTCCGCACTCGTCTTCTTTGCTTCTGCATAGGTCATCTGGGCAATCTCCTGGAATTTCCGGCAAGAAAGGCATTCCGAATGACGTCCAGTATAGCAGATTATTTTTTCTAATGCGTAGACTAATGCTATTTGTCCTGCCCGAATTGTGGGCTGTCGCGACTGGCCGCCAACACTTGAAAAAGGCAGGTGGCAAGTGTGCTGAGGTGGCTGGGTCCACACCCTAAAGAGTTGCTAATTGAGCAGCACTCACAACCTGGCGCACTGCGCCATGTTTTCATCTCGTGGTGCATCTCACTTGGGGCCTTGCGCCTCTGGCCGGGCGGGTTGATCAGTCGCTCTGCGCTGCTGGCAAGCCAGTTCTGGCGGCCGTCGCTAAGCCAAGCTCATCAGATCGGGGATCTGCAGCAAGTCATCCGCGACAGTGTAGGCACCTGCTGTCGTGAGCATTTCGGAATGTATGTCTCGGATGTCTGCAAGGTGATCGCCACCTGTGTAGCCGATGACGTGCATTCCAGCCCTTCGCGCCGCTGTCACACCAGCAACCGCGTCTTCAATCACGAGGCACTGTTCAACCGGTATTCCGAGTTGCTCTGCGGCGTAGAGAAAGACATCCGGTTCCGGTTTGCCCCTGGTAACGGAATCCGCACTGAAAGCACAGTTCTGGAAGGCGCCTGCAAGACCGGTGACGTTCAGGGCAAAATTCAGCCGTCGATAAGAGCCGCCAGACGCAATGCAATGGGGTAATCCGCGTTTCGCCAGTATGTCGAGCAACTCCTGCGCACCGGACATGATGGCGAGTTCCGACTCGTAGCGGGAAAACAGCCTGTCGTACCAGGTCTTGCGAAAGGCCTCCGTATCGATCTCCGGCTGCCGGCGGCGGATAAAGGCGGCAACGTCCTCGAAGGACGACCCGAGAAAGCTGCTGGTCATCTCTTCTTGCGGCACGGAGATGCCGATCTCGGCGAGACAGGCGCGCAGTTCATGCAGCGCGATGATCTCGCTGTTCACCAGAACGCCATCGAAATCGAAGATCACGGCTCGGATCGTGGAGGCGTTCATGTTTGCTCCTCAAGCAGGAGCCTGGCGGTCACGTCGTCGGTGATCAGGACATGCACCAGCCCCCGGCGAATGGCCGCGCGGATGATGTCGAGCTTGTGCGGGCCGGCTGCCGCAAGGATGATTTCCGGCACCTGCTTCAAGGCCTCAAGATCGATGCCGATGGTTCTCTGGTTCAGCGGATGGGGAATGTCGTTGCCGTCCCGGTCCAGAAACCGGCCAAGTACGTCGCCGACGGCTCCTTCGGCCAGAAGCACATCGGTCGACACGTCAGCCGGCAGACCGGTCGAGACCATGTAGGATTTCTCCGAAATGTCGCCCGCCACCAGAACGGCCGCATCGAGGCTGCTCAGCTTGCGCATGTGATCGGCGTAGATGTCCTGGGCCAGAAAATCCGTTCTGCTTGCCCCGTGCGACAGATAGATCGGCGCGGCGAACAGCGAGTATGTGGCGCCAAGCCGTTCGGCAAAACCCGATGCGATGCTGAAGGCGTTGAAAGAACCGCCGTGCGTTGTCCCGCCGATCATCGAGATGATCTCAAGGTCGGTCAAAGCCATCTTGGGAAGTTTGCGGATCGCGCATTGCAGCGTGGCACCCCAGGACACTCCGATGGATTTCCAGTTCTTCCGCTTCAACTGGTCGGTCAGGTAGGTCGCCAGTGCCGTGCCCGTGGGCAGGTGATAGTCATAGGTCTCCGTGTTGCCCGGCACGACAAACGCCGCGTTAAGGTCGTAAAGCTCACACAGATCGCGCTGCATCTGTGTGCAGGCCAGGAAAGGGGAGGTGATCTCCACCCGGACGAGGCCCGAGGCCTTGGCCTGGCTGATCGCCTGATTGACGCGCAGGCGTGTCACGCCGAGAAGTCTGGCGACCTCGGCCTGCGTCAGTTCGTTGACGAAGTAATGCCAGCAAACCTCACAGAGGAAGGCTTCACTCTCATCCTGCTTTTCGGCCGACATCTTTCCTCCTGTCCGGGCACGATCTTCTCCTCATCAACATGACCGCGCTCGGGATGTCGCTCAACATACAATTGAAGGTTATCCATTACAATTGTAAGAAACACTTGAAAGAGTGAGGATGCAAATGTAAAAAACATCCTGGGCTTGCTGTAGCGAGACCTGCAATCAGGAGGAATTTTCCCGGTCCTGCCGGGAAGCTTGGGAGGATGAAATGATCAAGAGGTTACTCGCCAGCACGGCGTTGACGCTTGCCATGGGCGGTGCCGCGTGCGCCGATTTCTGGTCGGACGCGTCGACCGAATACAAGGGCGTCACGATTCGCGGGATTTCGGAAAGCACGCCGCCGTCGAATTACGTTCGCGATGTTCTCGCGCCCGCGTTCACCGAAGCCACCGGCATCGTTGTGGAATTGGAGACCACGTCCTGGGATCAGATGTTCGACAAGGCGATCAAGGACATGGAAGCCAATTCCGGCATCTATGACTTCGTCTACGTCGAGCAGGACATCATCTATTCCTATCTGGCACGAGATTTTCTGGTCGATGTCACCGCAGCCCTTGATGCGAACCCTGACCTCAAGGCGCCGGACTTCAGTTTCGAGGATTTCACCACCTTCATCGACAATTTCCGTGGCGATAACGGCGACATCTTCGGGATCCCGATGGAAGCGTTCATCAAGGTCTACCTCTACCGGAAAGACCTTTTCGAGGATCCGGAGCATCAGGCTGCCTTCAAGGAAAAATACGGCTATGACCTTGCGCCGGCAGTGACCTTCGACCAGTGGCGCGACAACGCGGAATATTTCTCCGAACTCGACCCGAACGACCAGCTTTGGGGCACCACGGTCCAAGCGTCGTCCGGACACGTGGCATCCTTCTACGAATTCTTCGAATCCATTGCTCCGACCTTCGGTCTCTACGACTGGGGCATCAATGTCGAGAAAGGGGCTGCCTCCGTCGAAAAGGGCGGGTCGATGAACTCCGAGACCGCCAAGAAGGCACTCGCATTCTGGATCAGTCTTCTCGATTACGCCCCGCCGGAGGCAACCTCCTCGACCTGGGATGAAGTGGCCTCGACTTTTGCTGCCGGGCGTGCGGCCCAGGGGTGGGTCTACGGCGAGAACGCCGCATGGATTGCGACGAACTCCGAAAAATCCTCGGTGGTCGGCAAAGTCGGTGTGACGCTGCCGCCGGTCGCCGACGGTGTCATGGAGGCCGCGGAAGCGGGTGAGGGCTACATCGGCTATTATGACGGCGGCGCCTTCAGTATCCCGCACTCATCGCGCAACAAGGAAGCAGCGCTCCTGTGGCTGCAGTACATCGGCCAACCGTCGGTGCAGGCGGACTGGGCAGTCGCCGGCTCGCGGGTCGTTCATCAGGCGACCTACGACGATCCGAAAGTTCAGGCGCAGGATGCCAAAGCGGACGGTTACTACACTTTGATGAAGGACAAGGGGTACCTGTTCAAGGGCGCGCCCGAATACCCCTTCCATGCACAGGTCCGCGAGACGGTCGCGCCTTTCATCTACGAGGCGATCATCGGTCAGCTCGATCCATCCGAGGCGCTCGACAAGGCCGCCGCGGCGGCTGATGCGGAGATGAAACAGCTCGGTTACGGTCAGTAGTTTCCTCCCCGAGACTGAGCTGCCGGCGAGGTTCGAGGATCTCGCCGGGTCCGCCCTGGAACCTGGTGATCGCAATGCGGAATTCTACGACAGGGTGGCTGTTGCTCGCCCCGACTCTCTTTATCCTTTTTATCACCGGCTTCGTGCCGTTTCTCTATGTCCTGGTGGTCTCCTTCTTCGACTGGAACACCTTCGCGCAAAATCCGGAGCCGCAATTTGCCGGCGTCAACAACTTCCGGCGTCTCGTCTTCGATGAAGCTTTTCTGAAGTCCGTCGGCCTGACGCTGAAGTTCACCTTCTTCGTGCTGGTGAGCCAGCTCGTGATCGGCTTCGCACTGGCCAAGCTGATGATGCGCAACTTCCCCCTCAAGGGCCTGTTTCGCACGGTGCACACTTTGCCGCTGATGATCGCGCCGATCGCGGTCGGGGCGACATGGCGGCTGATGACTGTGCCGGGGCTCGGACCCATTCCCCATTTCATGGGGAAGTGGTTCGATATCAGCTACGTGCTGTCGCGGTTTCCCGATCAGGCGTTCGCAACCGTCGTGATAATGGACATTTGGCACTGGACCCCGCTGGTGACGCTCACGCTGCTGGCCGGACTTTCGAACGTGCCGGAGGAACCGCTGGAACAGGCGCGCATCGACGGCGCCCGCGAGTGGCGCATCTTCTGGGACATCACCCTGCCATTCCTGAAGCCGGTGCTTCTGACGACGATCTTCATCCGGCTGATGGACGCTCTTCGCACGGTCGATGAGGTCTGGATGCTGACCGGCGGTGGCCCGGGCGCAGCAACAAGGTTCATCGGGCTCTACATCTGGAAGATCGTCTTTCCCAAGACAGACTACGGCTATGGCTCCGCGATGTCCGTCCTCACGCTCTACATGACGATCGTTCTTTGCTGGCTGCTCTATGTCGCCATGACCGGCATGAAGGAGAACAAGAAATGAACAGGGGTTTCTTTCACTCCAAGACCGTCACCGTGATCTTCTGGCTGTGCATGTCCATGCTCACGCTGGTGCCGATCTGGTGGATGTTTCTGGTGTCGGTCAAGCGTCGCGTCGACCTGTTCGGCGCTCCCAGTTTCTTCCTCGATGTATCCAGTATGACATGGGACAATTACGCGGTCGTGCTGGGCAACCCGGTGTTCCGCAAGTACATGTTCAACTCGTTGGTCGTGGCGACGTCCAATGCGGTGCTTGTCTCGGTCCTTGCCCTTCTGGCCGCCTACGCCATGTCTCGCTACAAGCTGCCCGGCAAGGACAACATCTTTTTCTGGGTCCTGACGAACCGCATGGCGCCACCGGCGGTCTTCCTGCTGCCGCTCTTTCTTCTCTACACCACGGTGTTCGTCGTCGGCGACTGGAGCCTGTTCGACACCCGTATTGGCCTGATCCTGCTCTATTGCGTCTTCAATCTTCCCTTCGCCTTCTGGCTGCTGCAGGGAATGGTCGATGGAATTCCGCAGGAGCTCGACGAAGCGGCCTATGTCGATGGGGCATCGACATTCTATGTCCTGCGAACTGTGATCTTCCCGCTGGCGCGCCCCGGCCTTGCGGTCACGGCGATCCTGACCTGGGTCTTCGCCTGGAACGAATATCTTTTCGCCTCAACTCTCACATCGGTGCATGCGCGCACCATCACCACCGGCCTTGCCGAATTTGTGACGGTCACCGGCACCAACTGGGGGCAACTCGCCGCCGTGGCCGTCCTGACCCTCTTGCCAGCGGCTCTGGTCCTGGCGCTGGTCCAGCGGCACATCGTGGCCGGCCTGACCTTCGGTGCAGTGAAAGGATAGGGCATGTCTGACAGGCGTGAAGGCTTTCTTCCCATCAAGACCAACACCTTCGACCGGGTTTTCATCTCCGTGGTGCTGTTCATCGCAATCGGGCTCTTGTGGATGCGGTTCCTGGAACAGGCCCTGCCTCTCTGGGGCGCAGCGGTTCTGTCTGCGCTGGTCGGGCAATGGATCATCAGAAAGGGCTGACAATGAGTTCAGTGAGTTTAGAGGACGTGGAAAAGTCTTACGGTGCCTTCACGGTACTGAAAGATCTGAACCTGGAGATCGCCGACGGTGAGTTCGTCGTTCTTCTCGGTCCCTCCGGATGCGGAAAGTCGACGACGATGCGCATGATCGCGGGTCTGGAAACCATCTCGGGCGGCACGTTGAGGATGGGCGAGCGCGAGGTGACCAACATGCACCCGCGCGAGCGAAACGTGGCGATGGTGTTCCAGAACTACGCGCTCTATCCGCACATGACCGTGCTCGACAACATCGGTTATCCGCTGAAGGTCGCACGTGTGGACAGGGCGACACGGCGTCGCCAGATCGAGGACGCCGCCAAAAAGGTGGATCTCCTGCCGTATCTTGATCGCTACCCGCGCGATCTGTCCGGCGGCCAGCGCCAGCGGGTCGCCCTAGCGCGGGCGCTGGTGCGCGATCCGGAGGTCTTTCTCCTCGACGAACCCCTGTCGAACCTTGATGCCAAGCTGCGCGTGGCAATGCGCGCGGAGATAAAGCACCTTCAGCGCTCCCTCGGTGTGACGATGATCTACGTGACCCACGACCAGATCGAGGCGATGACACTGGCCGACCGGGTCGTCCTCCTGTCCGAAGGCGTGATCCAGCAGGTCGGAACCCCGGATGACATCTACGACGATCCCGACAACCTGTTCGTGGCGGGGTTCATAGGTTCGCCGCCGATGAACTTCGTGGAGGGCGTTGCCAGGGATGGCACCTTCACGGCCACCGGCGTGTCGAACCTCGCACCGCCGAAAGACGGCAAACTGACCCTCGGCTTTCGCGCGGAGGATGCGGTTCTGGACCAGAACGGCCGTTTCAGCGGCAAGGTCTTCGAGGTCGAGCCAACGGGTGAGGCGACTTACGTCGTGCTGGAGATGGGCGCCTCGCGCTGCATCATCCGGGGTGACAAGAAGTTCCGGCCGCCACTTGGAAGCGAGCTGCGCTTCGAGCTCCAGGAGGGCCACTCGCTGTTCTTCGAGACAGAGAGCGGCCGGCGCGTAAGGGGCGCGCCATGACGCAGTCCGCTCCAGACAGACCTGTTGCTGCGGTCGTCCCGCAAACCCAAGCCAATCCTCTTGCAAGAAGGTGATGTGATGCGTGCGCTTGTTCTCGAAGAAAAAGGACGCCTGAACCTGCGTGATATCGACCTGCCCGAAGCGCTCGGTGCGGGAGACGTCAGGGTGAAGGTGCATACCGTTGGGGTTTGCGGCTCTGATGTCCACTATTACACCCACGGGAAGATTGGTCCCTTCGTCGTCAAGGAGCCGATGGTTCTGGGCCATGAAGCTTCCGGTGTGGTCTGTGAAACCGGTGCGGACGTCACGCACCTGAACGTCGGGGACCGGGTGTGCATGGAGCCGGGAATACCCGATCCGACCTCGCGCGCCTCCAAGCTCGGCATCTACAATGTCGATCCGGCGGTTCGCTTCTGGGCGACACCACCAGTGCATGGCTGCCTGACGCCCGAAGTCGTCCATCCGGCCGCCTTCACGTATCGGTTGCCGGACAACGTCTCCTTCGCCGAAGCCGCCATGGTCGAGCCCTTCGCCATCGGCCTGCAGTCGGCGCTGAGGGCGCGCATTCGACCCGGAGACATTGCCGTCGTAACCGGCGCCGGTCCGATCGGCATGGTGACAGCGCTGGCAGCCCTTGCGGGCGGGTGCGCAAAGGTTCTGGTGACCGATTTCGCCCAGCCGAAGCTTGACCTCATCGGAGCCTATGACGGCATCGAGACAATCAACCTGAATGTGTCCACGGCACAGGACAGGATCATGGAATTGACCGAAGGCTGGGGCGCGGACGTGGTCTTCGAATGCTCCGGCGCAGCGCCGGCAATGCTCGATGTTGCAAATCTCGCCCGTCCAGGGGGCGCGGTGGTTCTCGTCGGCATGCCGGTGGACCCGGTGCCGATGGATGTGGTCGGTTTCCAGGCCAAGGAACTGAGGATCGAGACCGTGTTTCGCTATGCGAACATCTATGACCGGGCGATCAATCTGATCTCTTCCGGCAAGGTCGATCTGAAACCGCTGATTACGGCAACATTTCCGTTCGAAAAAAGCGTCGAGGCCTTTGATCGGGCGGTCGAGCAGCGGCCCGGCGACGTGAAGATCCAGATTACGCTTTGAGGCTCCGGGAAGGGTACGCATGCACTTGGGATTGGATATCGGCACCTCCGGCGTGAAGGGCCTGCTGATGACGGAGGACTTCGGCGTCGTCGCAAGCTGCGGGGCCGAACTGACGGTGTCGCGCCCGAAAACGGGATGGGCGGAGCAGGACCCAGACGACTGGATCGCAGCGGTGCGATCGGTGATTGACGGCCTGAGGGCAAGCTTTCCCGAGGCGTTTTCGGCGCTCCGCTCCATAGGCCTTTCGGGGCAGATGCACGGCGCGGTCCTGCTGGACGAAAACGACCGGGTGCTGCGCCCGTGTATCCTGTGGAACGACAGCCGTTCACATTCCGAATGCGCCGAACTGGAAGTACGGGCGCCGTTCCGCGAAACCGGTGGCAACATCGTCATGCCGGGGTTTACCGCGCCGAAGGTGCGCTGGGTCGAAAAGCACGAGCCCGAGGTTTTCAGACGGATCCGGAAGGTCCTGTTGCCGAAGGACTATGTCCGCCTGTGGCTGACAGGCGAGCATGTCGCGGAGATGTCGGATGCCGCAGGCACTTTGTGGCTGGACGTCGCGCACCGGCGATGGTCACCGGAGTTGCTGTCGGCGACGAACCTGACCGAGGCGCAGATGCCCCGCCTGGTGGAAGGCACCGAAAAGTCGGGCGCCCTGCGCGCCGAGCTTGCAGGAGAATGGGGTATTGCCCGCGTTCCGGTGGCCGGCGGGGGCGGGGATAATGCTGCCACGGCGTGCGGGATGGGCGTCGTGCGACCCGGGACGGGTTTCGTCAGCCTGGGAACGTCGGGTGTCCTGTTCGCCGCATGCGACTGCTATTCGCCCAATACGGAACAGGCCCTTCATACCTTCTGCCACGCCGTGCCGGGCCTCTGGCATCACATGGGTGTCATCCTGGCGGCCGTGGATAGCCTGGCATGGCTGGGGCGGGTCACGGGGCATTCGGCTCCCGACCTTACCGCCATGCTTCCGGACAGGATCAGCAGGCCGGCAGCCTCCGTCTTTCTTCCCTATCTCTCCGGCGAGCGGACACCCCACAATCTGCCCTGGCCTGCCGGCACCTTTGCGAACCTGTCCATGAGCACCGAATTGCCGGACATGGTGCAGGCGGTTCTGGAGGGCGTCAGTTATGCGTTCCTGGATTGCAAGGCTGCGTTGGAGGCCGCCGGGACACGCCTCGACCGGGCTTTCGTGGTCGGCGGCGGGGCACGGTGTTCTCAGTGGCGGGAGATCCTCTCAAGCGTTTGCGGGATCGAGCTTCTTGTGCCGAAATCGGGCGACTTTGGCGCTGCCTACGGTGCGGCGAAACTCGGAGTTGCCTGCCTCGCGGACGGTGCGCTCGAAGACATTATTACCGTTCCGGAGGTCGATCTGGTGATCCGTCCGGATCCGATGCTGCAGGACGCCTACGCGGAGAGGTTCGCCGAATTTTCAGGGCTCTCCGGACGGGTGAGGACAAACACCTCCGAGTTCAGGCCCGCAAGCAAGTCAGGTTTGGATCAGAAATCAGGAAGGGCACAGGCAACATGACCGCAAGTTTCGCCGGCAAGAAGATCATCGTCACGGGAGCAGGAAAGGGGATCGGCCGGGCGTGCACCGAGCTGTTGAGCGCGCGCGGTGCCCATGTGGTTGCCATGAGCCGGACCCAGGCCGATCTCGACACCTTGAGCGAAGAGACCGGCGCGACCGGTATTTGCGTCGATCTTGCCGATACGGCCGCGGCGCAGGCGGCAATGAAGGAAGCGGGGCTTGCCGACAATCTGGTCAACTGCGCAGGCACCAATGTGCTGGAAAGCGTACTCGACATGACTGAAGCGGGCTACGAGGCGGTGCTCGGCATCAATCTTCGGGCGGCCCTGATCTGCACCAGGGAATTCGCGCGCGGCCGGGTGGCGGCAGGCGGAGGCGGTACGATCGTCAACATCACGTCCATCGCTGGACATCGCGGCTTTGAAGACCACGTGTGCTACGCGGCCTCCAAGGCGGGACTGGAAGGGGCGACGCGCGTCATGGCGAAGGAACTCGGCAAACACGGCATTCGCGTCAATGCCGTCGCGCCGACGGTGACCATGACCGAACTGGCCGCAGCGGCCTGGAGTGATCCTGAAAAATCCGGACCGATGATGGTCCGCCACCCTCTGGGGCGGTTCGCGGAGGTTGCCGATGTTGCGTCGTCCGTCGCGATGCTCCTGTCGGACGATGCCGCAATGATCACCGGCTCCATCCTTCCCGTTGATGGTGGTTTCCTGGGTGTCTGACGCATTTTTCTTGAAAACTGGAGGAACGAGATGGCGCAATCCCTGAATGGCAAAGTGGCGGCAATCACCGGAGCCGCGTCGGGCATAGGTCTGGCCACCACCCGCGCGCTCGTGGAGGCCGGGGCGCGAGTGGTCATGGTGGACCGGAACGAAGAAGCCCTTTCCGAATTGACGGCCGACCTGGGTGAGAATGTCATCGCGCAAGTGACGGATCTGCTCGACCCGCAAAGCTGTGCGTCAATGGTGCCGGAGATCCTGGAAAAGACGGACCGCATCGACATTCTTCACTGCAATGCGGGAACCTATATCGGCGGTGACCTGGACGAGACCGACGAGCCGACGATCGATCGCATGCTCAACCTGAACGTCAACGCGGTTATGAAAAATGTCCATTCCGTCATTCCCCACATGAAGGCGCGCGGCACCGGCGACATCATCGTGACGTGCTCGGTCGCGGGGCACGCGGCGATTTCGTGGGAGCCGGTCTATTCCGGTTCGAAATGGGCCATCACCTGTTTCGTGCAGACGATGCGGCGGCAGCTCATGAAGCACGGTGTTCGTGTGGGGCAGGTCTCGCCCGGGCCTGTCGTTTCCGCTCTGCTAGCGGACTGGCCCGAGGAAAACCTGAAAAAGGCAAAGAAAAACGGCGCACTTCTGGATCCGGGCGAGGTTGCCGACGCCGTGGTCTACATGCTGACCCGCCCGCGTACTGTCACCATCCGCGACATGATCGTGCTGCCTACGAATTTCGACATATGATACTGCGTTCGGCGCCCAACGCGCCACGCCGGTCTCGCTGCAGGCTGCTGAGCGAGAGAAACTGGCGATGATCAGGATGATGCTCGGCGAGATTCGCTCGCCTGCCGATTTCTAGCCGCTTTTGAGAAACGAGGTGCGCGCCATTTCAGTTCGCGCGCGTCGCCAAACGAACTTGCGTGCGACACGTTTCATTGCATTTTCATTGCAGCGGAGAACGGCGGAAAGAAAAAAACTTAGTGAAATTGTTGGTCGGGCAGGCCGGATTTGAACCGACGACCCCTTCACCCCCAGTGAAGTGCGCTACCAGGCTGCGCTACTGCCCGAACGGCCTCTACCTAGCCTGTTCGTTCGCCGAGCGCAAGCTGCTTGTTGGGGGATTGGGAAAGGGTTGCCCACACATTTTGCGAACGGGTCAGGTCGGGCGGGAATTGGCGCGTCGCATGCGCTTTCGATCGAGCTTGTCGGCGCCGATCAGGCCCCAGGCGAGACCGTAGAACATGTACATGTGGCGCCAGTGGTCGGTGTCGATGATGACGGACAGGATGAGGTGTGCTGTGAAGACGGCAAAGAGGCACTGGGCAAAGCCTGTCCAGGGGCGCGACTTGAACAGCAGGGGGACGAGGGAACAGAAGGTCCAGATCGCCAGAAAGATATAGACGGTGCCGCCGAGCCAGCCATAGGTGGTGAAGCCCTTGAGGTAGACGTTGTGCTCGTCCTCGGGAAAGTGCTTGTTGAACTCCAGCGGTCCAAGCCCGAGCGGATAGTCCATCACCATCTGGAAGCCGAGGGAATAGCGGGCGAAACGGCCGAGCCGGGCGCCGTCGTAATCCTGGACCAACTTTGCGCGCTGGTGGAACATCTGATCGACCGTGTCAATGGAAAGCGCTGCGGCAAGAAACGCCAGGACAGCAACAACGCCAGCCAGACCGAGAAAGAGAAGTCGCGCGCGCCGCCGGCTGCTCTGCTCCGTCACCAGGGCGAGAAAGTAGATGATCATCACACCGGCAAAGAGAACGACCCAGGCTCCGCGCGAGAAGCTGAGGAAGATGCCGAGAAGGAGGATCGAGATCGGAACGAGTAGGTGCAGGTGTCTGAAGACCGGCCCACGCAGGAGCGTCTGGATCAGGAGCAGTGTCGGCAGCACGAGAAACGGCCCGAAGACGTTCGGATCCTGAAAGGTACCTCTTGCGCGCTCGTAGAGCGTGAAATAATCGGCGCCCGGAAACAGGTTGAAATAGCCCGCGATCCCGATTGCCGAGACGAGCACGGCGCTGAAGGTGTAGCCGCTCTGAATGATGCGGAAGCGGTCCGGATCGTCGGCGAGGATCGCGGCATAGAAGATCGCCGTTATGGCGAGAAAGCCGGACACCGCGATGTACATCATCGCATCGCCCTGCACCTGTGCCATCGGGATGGAGGCAATGCCGCCGGCGATATAGAGCATCATGCAGATGATGAGCGGCCCGAACTCCCGGCGCAGCTTCAGGCCGCAGCCGAGCCAGACCACCGACAGCAGCGCCATGTACAGCTCATACGGCGCCGGTTCCCGAATGACGAAGCCGGAGAGAAACGCGGCGAGCCACAACGATCCATTGCCCAGACCGCGCACCGTGAGCGCCCGGGGGACGCGCAGGTGAGGGATGCGGACAAGTGGGGCCGCCAGGGTGCTCAATAGGCATTCTCCGTATTGAACAGGCGGAACGGCGTCAGAAACAGGATCTTGAGGTCGAAGAGGATCGACCAGTTCTCGATGTAATAGACGTCGCATTCGACGCGGTTCTGGATCTTCTCCGGCGTGTCGACTTCACCGCGCCAGCCGTTGATCTGCGCCCAGCCCGTGACACCCGGCTTCACCTTGTGGCGTGCGAAATAACCGTCCACCACCGCATCCCAGGTCTTGTCGTTGGTATGCGCATTGACGGCATGGGGGCGGGGGCCGACCAGGGAAAGGCTGCCGGCCAGAACGTTGAAGAGCTGCGGAAGTTCATCGATGGAGGCCTTGCGGATGAAACGGCCGACGCGGGTCACCCGCGGATCGCCCTTTGTCACCACCTTGCGCGCTTCCGGATCGGCCATGTCCGCATACATAGAGCGGAATTTCAGAATTTCGATGATCTCGTTGTTGAAGCCGTAGCGCTTCTGGCGAAACAGGACCGGTCCTCGGCTCTCCAGCTTGATGGCAATCGCCGTGATCACCATCACCGGCAAAAGCAGGATGATCGAAAGGCTGGCGAAAAGGAGATCGAAAGCGCGTTTGGCCACCATGTCCCAGTCGGCGATGGGTTTTTCGACCACATCGACGAAGGGAACCGTGCCGATGAAGCTCGCCTCGCGATTTCTGAAGCTGACCTTGTCGGTATGAGCCGAAAGGCGGATATCCACCGGCAAGACCCAGAGCTTGCGAAGCAGTTCCAGAACACGCTTTTCCGCCCTGAGCGGGATGCACACGATGAGCATGTCGATACGGGCAAGGCGCGCGAATTCGACCAGCGCGCTGATATTGCCGAGTTTCGGGTAGCCGGCGACGACGGGCGGCGACCTGTCGTTGGAACGGTCATCGAAGATGCCGCAGATACGGATGTCGTTGCCGGGCTGTGCTTCCAGGTCGTGGATGAGTTCAGCGGCAGCGGTGCCGCCACCGACGATCACCGCGCGCCGTTCCAGGCGTCCGGATTTAGTCCAGCGGCGCACGAGAGCGCAAACCACAAGGCGCGAACAGCATAGAGCCGTCAGACCGAGCGCATACCACGTGCTGACCCAGGCTTCGGAAAACCCGACACCGATACCTGTAGTGGAGCGGAGCACCGCGAACATGGCAAAGACGAGCGTCCAGCCGGCAGCAACGCGGCCGAGCTGCGAAAGCCCTTGCCGCATGATCGAGATCTGATAGGCATCTGCCGCCTGAAAGAAGGCGAGCGAAAAGAGAATTGCGGAAGAGGTCACGAAAAGGTGCATCAGGCCGAGAAAAGGGCCTTCCGATCCGCCAAGTGCCGCGGCGACGGCGGTCGCGGCGATCAGGACAATGTCGCTCAGACGCACGAGACCGGTCAGCACCGTGCGCGAGAGACCCTTTCCACCGAGCGCGCGCGCGATTTCAAGTGTCTCAGGTGACAGTCCGGAACTGGAGGGCTGAAGATGCTCGACATTGACTTTCGCACTCTTTCGCACCGACTGCCGCAAATTCCCGGCGAGGTGTCGGTCGATACGGGGCTGCGACGCCTCGCTGTCCTTCACATCGAGCCGTTTGACCACCACCGGCCCGTCAAACGATTTATGGGAAGGCGTGTTCATCCGCGACTGCTCGTTCTTGCATAGGCGGTCTGAACCTCTCCAGGAGAGGCGAGAGCTGAAGCTGCACTCTGAAGGGGCGTCTCGGACGGACGGATCCCCTGAAGCTCCTGATAAAGCGTGGTCACCCGGTCGCTCATCAGCTCGATGGAGAAGGTATCCGCGAGGCAACTGCCCAGGGCTTTTGCCTCAACGTCCATCCGGTCCGGTTCGTCGAGGGCTTGATCCATCGCGACCGTCAGCTTGCCGATGTTGCCTGGTTCGATCAGCTGAGTCGCATAGCGGCCGAAAATCTCCGGGATGCCGCCGACACGGGTCGCGATCAGCGGTCTTTGCGCAGCGATTGTTTCCAGAATGATGTAGGGCATGGCTTCGGCGCGAGAGGGAACGACGACATTGCGGCCGAGTTTGAAGGCTTCGCGGGTCGGCAGCGCGCCGTGGAAAGTGACGACGCTGTCCAGTCCCAGCTTGTTGACCATGGCCCTGTAGCGTTGCTCGTCCGGTCCTTCGCCGACGATATGCGCCGTCGGCGCTGCGCCGTTCTTCAGGCGAATATTGTAGAGTGCCTCGATGAAGAGATCCGGTCCCTTCAGGTCTCGCAGCATTCCGATATAGACAAAATCTGCAGCATCGTCATTCGTTTCGACGAGTGCGAACTCCTCAGGGGCGAGCCCGTTGTAAACGATTCGGGTCAGAGCTTTGCTGTTACCGACCTTGCTTTCATAGGCCGAAGCTTCGTAGTCGGACACGAAAACGATACCGTCGGTGAGCTTGCCAAGCAGCCGTTCCAGCGTGTGATAGACGCGGCCCTCGAACCGGTGCGGGTCGTAATGCAGGCTGCCGCCATGCGGACAATAGACACGGCTGACCTTGCGGCCGCGCAGTCGAAGCCACGAGCCGATCAGGCGCATATAGGCCCCGCCCTTGGCCCCGTGACCATGCAGGATATCGGGCTTGAGGTCGCGAATATATTTGTAAAGTGAGTAGGTTGCAGCCATGTCCTGAAAGGTCAGCTGCCGCTGCATGGGAAACCGCGCCACCCCAAGGGTCAGCTTTGGCGCGACAGCCTCCAGCCGATCTATGTCGAACGCGCTACCCGTGCTACTGTCGCAAATGATGCCGACGTCATGCCCGGCTTCCGATTGTGTTGCCGCCAGATCGCAGATGTGACGGAAGATCCCGCCGATCGGCGATCGGACACAATGAACGATCCGCAATGGAGCCATTGTCATGGTGCGTTACCCCTGTTGCCACCTCCAGGGTTCTTTTCGACCCTGTGAGGCTTTCAGTATGCACCATAATGAAGGGAAGTGAGTCCTCCGTTAATTGACGGAGGCTCAGAAGTATCGCTCGCGGACGTAAATCGTGTCTCCCGGACGAATCGGGTCCGAAATGGGAACACGTCCGTTCAGAATTTCACCGTTGATCTGCCGGGTGATGTCGACGTTGGACTGGAGCGCCCGGGCGCTGAATCCACCGGCGGTCGCGATGGCATTCTGAACTGTCATGCCGGCCACGTAGTTATACTGGCCTGCGTTTTGCACCTCGCCCATGATGAAGATCGGACGATAGGTGTCGATCTCGACCGAAACGTCGGGACTGCGGATATATCCCTGCCGCAGCTTGGTGGCGATCTCCGCCGCAAGTCCTTGTTGCGTCTTGCCGCGCGCGGCGACGCTGCCGACCAGCGGAAACGAAATATAGCCTGCCTGATCAACCACATAAGTGTTGGAGAGGTCGTCCTGACCGAACACGATGATCCTCAGCTTGTCGCTGGAATCGAGGCGATACGGCTCGGTCAGCGTTTCATGAAACGCTGTCGGGGGCTGCCGGTATCCGCTGCAAGCTGCAAGGCCCAGACACAGGGCCGCGACGAGAAGCGCTCTCATTCGCATCTACGACTCTCCTAAATTACCGCGCCAGCATCGCGCGTTATGGTTAATCGTAGGTGAAGAGGGTGGAAGCAGGGGTCTTTGCATGAAAGTGGCGGCCCATACTATGGTTAATGCTGCAACGGTGTTGAAAATGGCCGCCTTAACCGATCGCTTACCATAATTCGACATAGTTCGGCGTAATCTGGAGTTCGAATGATGCAATCTGACCGGCAGACATTTTCTGACGACGACATGGCGCTGGACCTCGGTGGTCTGTTGCGCCTGCTCGCGCGGGCGATGGGATGGCTGCTGCCGCTGACCCTTTTCGTTGCCGCCGCGGTCTTTGTCGGTTTGCAGTTCGTTGCCCCCAAATACAAGGCCGAAGCACGTATCCTGATCGAAAGCACCGACAGCAATTTCCCCGGCGGCTCCAGGGGCGTCGAGGAGGAGCGGGCGGTTCTGGATAGCGAAGGCGTTGCCAGCCAGGTGCAGCTGCTCATGTCCGCGGATCTGGCCCGCCGGGTGGCGCAGAAGCTCGATCTCGCCGCCGTTCCCGAGTTCGAGGCGCAAGGCAGCAATTCTCCTGTGAGCCGCCTGCTCAGGCTGGTGGGTCTCGGAAGCGACGATGGCGGCAACACGGAAGAAGAGCGCGTCCTCAAGCACTACTTCGAGAACCTGGACATCTACCGCCTTGAGGGATCTCGAGTCATCGCGGTCGACTACAAGGCACAGAACCCGGTCCTCTCCGCCAAGATCGCCAACACGATCGTGGAACAATATCTGGCGGTCCAGTCTAATGCGAAGCGCGAGAGCACGGAACAGACATCCGCCGCCCTCCAGCCGCAGATCGCGGAACTGCGCAAGGAAGTCCAGGCTGCCCGACAGGCGGTCGCCGATTTCCGCTCTCGCGCGGATCTTCTGATCGGCAGCGACAATATTCCCCTGAACCAGCAGCAACTGGCGGAGACGAGCAGCGACTATTCGGCAGCGCAGGCAACAAAGGCCGAGGCACAGGCGAAGGCGGACCTGATCCGTGAACTGCTGAAGTCCGGCGCCTCTCTGGAAACGGCAAGCGACGTTCTCAATTCCGCTCTGATCCAGCGCCTGCGCGAGCGCCAGGTGGAAATTCAGTCGAATATCGCGGAACTCTCGATCACGCTGCTGCCAAACCATCCGCAGCTCAAGGCGCTGCAGTCTCAGCTCGGCGACTATGATCGCCAGATCCGAAACGAAGCCCGCCGGATTCTGCAGGGGCTGGAAAACGACTCGAAGGTCGCCAATCAGCAGGCGCTTGCGCTTGAAAAGCGGCTGGGCGAACTGAAAACGGCCGCGGCCCGCACCAATGCGGACCAGGCCCGGCTGAGCGAACTGGAACGGGAAGCCAATGCCAAGGCCGCGCAGCTCGATCAGCTCATGCTCAGCTACCAGGAAGCGGACTCCCGGCTAAGGGCGCAGGTGCTGCCCGCGGATGCCCGCGTCATTTCTCAGGCCAGCGTCCCGGCTGAGCCTTTCTCGCCGAAGATCATCTCCAGCACCATCATCGCTGCCCTGGTCACGCTGATCCTTGGATCCGCGCTGGTGATCATGCGCGCGTTCCTCTCCGGCGAAGCCCTCTACCGCATCAATGAACGGGATGCCGCGCGCGGTGCCTCCGATGACGGAAACCTTGCACAAAGGTCTGCAGGTGCTCCGTACGTCCAGTCAGACAGCTCGCCCGTGTACGGGCAGGCGGGCTCATATCAATGGTCCGGTGGGTACGGGCAGTCCTATGCAGCCTACGCATCGCCGGCAGCCTATGCAGGTCCGGTGCAACTGCCACGCTCCGATAACGACGGCAACGAGACCGAGGCACGGGAAGAAGACGATGTCATCGCCCCGCTCGGATATTCCCCTGGGCTGGAAGACGACCGCCACGACAGCGCCGGCGAGCGGCGCGACGCGGCGAGCTACGACCGCGACTTCGCGCCGGACTGGGTTCGGGGCGGCGAGGACGACGCGGAAGACGACCTGGAAGAATTTGACGCCTTCGAAGAAGACGATCGCGCCCTTCATGACGCGTATGATGATGACGATGCGGGTCATGATGATCTGCCGGAGGACGCAGAGGCACCGACCGAAACGGACGGCATCGCGGCTGCGTCGGTTCGGACGGGCAGTTTCGGCAAGGGCCCGGGGCTCTCCGTGACGACTGCCGACGATGTCGCGGCCATCGGCCGGATCGTAGTCCTGAGCGTCGATGACGACGCGCTTTCCCATGACCTTGCTTTCGATCTGGCCCGCAAGGCGGCGAAGGCGGGGAAATCCGCCTTGATGATGGAGGTCTTTCCGGAGCTGGCGGACGAAATGGCCGCCGAAGGCTTCTCCGACATCGTCGCCGGCAAGGCGCCTTTTGCCAAGGTCGTCTACCGGGATGCCGCCTCCAAGGCGCATATCATCGAGGCCGGCCGGCTGGCGATCACCGACGAGATGGTCGGGTCGGAGCGCTTCAAGCTGGCGCTGGATGCGATCAAGACGACCTATGAGACGGTCGTCGTTGATCTGGGCGCAATCGATGGGTCGCTTGCCAGTGCAAGGCTGTTGAGCTTTGCCGATCGCGTCCTGATCGCCGCAAGTTCGCCCGACAGCAGCCACGAGCTGCACAGCGCGGCAAATCTGCTTTCCTACAATACCGGCGCCAAGGTGGATGTCGTGATTGCCGGAGCCGAAGGGCCGGACCCGCGCCGCAACGACGACGGACACGCGGCCTGAGGCGACCAGACCGGGCGCTTAACAGGGCCTGCCGCGAGGCGGCAAGGAGACTGGTAGATCAGGTCTGAGGGCGGTTCGAGCCCCCGGCTTTCCATTTCCGCAAGCGCCGGACCAGCGACCAAAGCAGCGCGGAGTTCCGGACTCGGGTCTTCAGCCGAGAGCGGCCGAGATCAAACGATCGTTTCATTCGGCCCCTGGGTGTGGCGGCCAGAAAACTGTCCTTCAGCGCGACCGGTTCCGCCCAGGCACTCTTGTAACGTTCCTCACCGAGGCCGAGATCGAGACAATGAAGATCGGCTGACGCGCAGGCGTTCGCGATGATCTCCTTCACAAGCACGAGACCGGGACTGTTCGGCAGAAGCGCGTCATGGGCGACGCTGTTGGAATAGGCATAGATCGTTCCGCCATGCTCGGCGCACAGATAGGTCGCGCGAACGGCACCGTCCGCTTCCAGATACCACAGACCCAGAGGCGGCTTCTCTTGGAGGACGTCTACGCCCGCTGCCCCGGTCACACGGCCGATGAAGTCCTGCGCCGCGACCTCCCCGAAGGCATTGGGAATGCCGGCTTCCGCGGCGCGCCGGGAACGCTGCGCGAAAAAGGCGGCAAGCACCTCACGGATCTCGTCTTCGCGCTCAGCCTTGCCGATCCTGAACCCCTTCAGTGCCTGAAGGTGTCGTTGCTTGCGCAGAAGGTTCTTGCGCGAGGATTTGCTGTGCGTGTCGCGAAAGAGGTCCTCGAAGTCCGCAGGAAGATCCCGGACAAAGATCGGGCTGGGGCTTGCCGTCGCGCCCTCCAGGACAAGAGGATGACGCCGGCCGTGCCAGACCTCCGGAACGTTGTTGAGGGCAATCAGGTCCGCTTTCTGCCGCGCACAGATCTCTTCCAGCAAGGCTCTCACGTGTGCGCTGTCGGCAATCGCGTAATATTCGGGATCCCAGAAACCGGTGTTCTGGTTTCCGTTTCGATGCCCAAGAAAGGTAAGGGCCCTGACGCCGGCCTGACGCTCCATACCGAGCGGGAGAATGAAGACGACGCGCCCGGCCAATTGGCCGCAGGCAATCACCGGCTCAACCCCCTGACGTTTGCCGATGGTCTCGGCCCAGGCTTTCAGCCAGCCAAAGGTCTGGTAGGGAGTGCCGATCGCAACAGCGCCCAGGTCCTGCCACGCACGATCCGCGTTCGCGAGATCAGTGACAATATCAAGCTCCAGCCGGCTGAAGGCGCCAGGTGGGGAACCGGCCCGGTCCGGTGCCATGTCGGTGCGCGCCGGTGTCCTTGTGTCGGTGAAACCATCTTTTATCAACATAATCGGCCGGCCGGGCTCTGAAACATTGGAACGGGAAAGACTCGCGATAATTAGCAATAATTATTAAACAAACCGTGCGTTACTGATCTTCTATCGGGGGAAGGGTGAACTTGGGCAAGACGGGCCGCACAGCGTCATGGAACTGAAACGACATCGGGTAAATCGGCAGGGGCGCTTCTCCCTGCGGCTGATCGGGTCCCGGATCCGTTTTGATGTCGCTTGCCCGGATCGAAGCCGCGAGCCATTTGCCCATAAGTGTGATTTACCGGATGATCTCGATCGATCCGTACGCGTGTTCGTGACCTGAACTGATGGGCATTCAGAAAAAATCGATTTCCCGTGCATTCACGATCCTGAAGAGGACCGGCATTGGCCGCATGCTCGCGCCGATTACGCAGGGCTGCGGCGCCATCTTTATGATGCATCATGTCCGTCCGGCCCGCAGTGATGACTTTCAGCCGAACCGGCATCTCGAGATTACGCCGGAATTTCTGCGCCAGGCGGTCGAGCGCATCCGTGCCAACGGTTATGACATCATATCTCTCGACGAGGCCGTTGACCTTCTCAAGTTCGGCTACGGCAATCGCCGCTATGCGGTTTTGACATTCGATGACGGCTATCGGGACAACCTGGAAGTCGCATATCCGGTGCTGAAGGAGCTGGACGCGCCTTTCACCGTGTTCGTGACGACGGGTCTTGTCGAGCGATCGACCGAACTCTGGTGGGTCGCGCTGGAGCGGCTCATCGCCTCCAACGACGAGATCATGTTCACTCGGGCGGGGGAGACCGGTGGACTGTCCTGCCGGACTGTCGCGGAGAAAACCACGACTTTCAACAAGCTGACCGATTATCTGACCCTCGAGGTCGGGGAACTCGACCAGCGCAAGATCATTCGGGCGCTGGCCGAAAAGCACGGTCTCGATCTGGAGGCTTTGGCAGGAGAATTCGTCATGAGTTGGGATGAGGTGCGCAAGCTCGCAGCCGATCCGCTGGTGACGATCGGCTCGCACACCCGGGACCATTTCGCGCTGGCGCGGCTTGATGACAGCGCGGCGCGTAAGGATGTGCTGACGGGTCTCAAGGCTCTTGAGGATAATCTAGGCCGCCGGCCGAAGCACTTCGCCTATCCGTATGGAAAATCACACGCGGTCAGTCTGCGCGATGCCGACATCCTGCGTGATATCGGCTTTGCATCCTCCGTCACGACGCTGCCCGGCGTTCTGCAATCGGTCAACGCGCGTGATCCGATGATGCTGCCGAGAGTGTCCCTGAACGGTGGATTCCAGGATCCGGCGGTCGTTGACCAGTATCTCACCGGCGCACCCTTTGCCCTTTACCGGATGGCACGCTGGGCGGTGTCAGGCTTCGGCCTCAGGTCCGGTTTTTCCCGCCTTTTTCCATCCACCAGATGATGGCGCCGGCCGGTATCACCCAGACTAGCCCGGCAACCGCAAAATAGGCCACTTGAACCAGCGGAGAAGCCTGCTGCAGCTTCAGGTCGCCGATCACCATGGCGACAAGGGCATAGACGACCACGAAGATCACCAGCACGACCATTCCGACGAATTTGCGAAAAGAGGGAACCATCGTTCAGTCATCCGTTGAGCAGATTTAGGTGTGTGGCAGGTGAAGAGACCTATTGCCGCAAAGAGCAAGTCTCTGCTTGCCGACTTGCCATTGCACCTATATCTCCCCAAGCCAAAGGTCAAACCACTTCGTCAAAACCCGGAAACGGTCGATGTCAGTATCCGCGCAAAACGTGAAGGAAGGGCGGGGCGCGATGCTTCCCGCCAAACTCGAGAAAATACGCAAGGACAGGGCCCTTATCCGTTGGTGGCTCTACGGCGTGTGCGCGCTGATCCTCGCAATGGTCGTGGTCGGAGGTGCGACGCGCTTGACCGAGTCCGGCCTGTCGATCACCGAGTGGAAACCCATCCACGGCGTCATCCCGCCGCTTTCGGAAGCCGAGTGGGAAGAGGAGCTGGAGAAGTACCGGCAGATCCCAGAGTACCAGCTCATCAACAAGGGCATGAGCCTGGAAGAGTTCAAGTTCATCTTCTGGTGGGAATGGGCACACAGGCTGCTCGGCCGCTTCATCGGTGTCGCCTTCTTCGTGCCGATGGTGGCCTTCTGGGCAACGGGCCGTATCGAGCCGTGGCTGAAGCCGCGTCTCGTGATCGGGCTCGCGCTTGGCGGTCTGCAGGGATTTGTCGGCTGGTGGATGGTGGCCTCGGGGCTGGTCAACAGGGTTGATGTCAGCCAGTACAGGCTTGCGACCCATCTGTCGTTGGCGCTTGTCATATTCGCCTATCTCTTCTGGACAGCCCGGCGGCTTGCGCCCATGTCGGAGCCGTTGTCGTCCGAGCGGGAGAGACTGCACGGCTTCGCCGTTCTCGTACTTGCCTTGGTCTTCTTGCAGATCTTCTTCGGCGGACTTGTCGCCGGCCTCAACGCGGGATTGACGTTCAACACCTGGCCGCTCATGGACGGCAGCTTCATTCCGCAGGGCCTTTGGGTGATGAAACCGGCGTGGCTGAATGTCTTCGAGAACGTCATGACCGTTCAGTTCCAGCACCGCATGACGGCCTATCTTCTGGCAATCCTCGGTGGGGCGTTGGTATTTGCCACCTTCAAGGTGACGAAACGCCCGCAGATGCGTCAGGCTGCAGCCCACCTGGGCGCTTTCCTGCTCTTTCAGGTCGTTCTCGGGATTTTGACACTGGTGCTGCACGTGCCGCTTTTCGTGGCGCTGGTGCATCAGGCCTTCGCCGTTTTCGTGCTGGCAGCGGCGGTCGACTATCTCGCGGTCCTGAAAGGCAGTTATCCGGTCCAGCGCCAGAGTGCGGACTGACCCTCATTTTTCCGGACGCGTGCAGCGTCGGGTGGCGGACATGAAAAAGGCCGGGCAGCATGCTGTCCGGCCTTTCGTTGTTTTGCGATAAGATCAGTCTGAAAGGGCCTGATCCAGATCGGCGATGATGTCGTCGACATCTTCGATACCGATGGAGACGCGTACGACGTCCGGGCCGGCGCCGGCAGCGGTCTTCTGCTCGTCGGTAAGCTGGCGGTGGGTCGTGGAGGCTGGGTGGATGATCAGGCTGCGCGTATCGCCGATATTGGCGAGATGCGAGAACAGCTCAACCTTGGAGACGAGCGCAACGCCTGCGTCATAGCCGCCCTCCACGCCAAAGGTGAACACCGCTCCGGCGCCCTTGGGCATGTACTTCTGCTGCAGGTCATGATGCTTGTCCTCGGGCAGGGCGGCATAGGAGACCCATTTCACCTTCGGGTGTCCTGACAGATGCAGGGCGACCTTCTTGGCATTGTCGGAATGACGCTGCATGCGCAACGGCAGGGTTTCGATGCCGGTCAGGATCATGAAGGCGTTGAACGGCGAAATCGCCGGGCCAAGATCGCGCAGCCCGAGAACGCGGCAGGCGATGGCGAAGGCAAAGTTGCCGAAGGTTTCGTGCAGAACGATGCCCTGATACTCCGGGCGAGCCTCGGAAAGCAGCGGATAGTTTCCGCTGGCCGACCAGTCGAAGCTGCCACCGTCAACGATGATGCCACCCATGGAATTTCCGTGGCCGCCCATGAATTTCGTGAGCGAATGCAGCACGATATCGGCGCCATGCTCGATCGGGCGGCACAGGTAGGGCGTCGCCATCGTGTTGTCCACGACGAGCGGGATGCCCTTGGCCTTGGCAATCGCCGCAATACCGGCAATATCGGTGATGATGCCGCCCGGATTTGCGAGGCTTTCGATGAAGATTGCCCGGGTCTTGTCGTCGATTGCAGCCTCGAATGTGCTGAGATCCGCAGGATCCGCCCACTTCACTTCCCAGCCGAAGCTCTTGAAGGAGTGATTGAGCTGGTTGATCGACCCGCCGTAGAGCTTGTTTGCCGCGACGATGTTGTCACCCGGCTTCATCATCGTGTGGAAGCACAGAAGCTGCGCGGAGTGTCCGGATGCGGTCGCAAGCGCAGCCGTGCCGCCTTCCAGCGCCGCGACCCGCTCTTCAAGAACGGCGGTCGTCGGGTTGGTGATGCGGGTATAGATATTGCCGAAAGCCTGCAGCCCGAAGAGCGAAGCTGCGTGATCGACATCATCGAAAACGAAGGATGTCGTCTGATAGATCGGCGTTGCCCGGGCACCCGTCGACGGGTCCGGTGTCGCTCCGGCATGAATGGCCAGAGTGGAAAAACCAGGAATAATCTCGTTCATGAAAACCTCCCAACTGATTTTGCGGCAGTGTGACCGAAGGGGGTGGGGAGGTCAAAGCAGGATTTTCCGCTTTTTGCCCTTTGAGGAAAATTAATTCAGCTCAAAGAGTTATGGCAGATCAACGGGATTCCAATGTTTCGTCAAATCCGGCATCGCCTTGGCTGGCTGCCGACCGCGTCGACATGCCGCCACCGTACAGGAAGGGGTATCGCTACTTCCGGTCCGGTTCTGTCGAGCAAGCGCGCGAATCGTCACGCTGCAAATCCTGCGAACTGGAAGAGAAGGGGTAGCGCGGGTCGTCTCGGCTGATGAATGCGAAGACGACAAGGGCGAAACCGCCTGCCATGGACATGAGAACCCATTCCAAAGTCGTGAAAAGAACTGGGTCCTGGGTCAAGTCTCTCACTCCCGACTGGTTCCGGCGCGAACCGCATTAACGGCTTCCGTCTTCGGGGTAGCGAGTGAGGATTGTGCGAAGCTGGACTGGACCGGGATCCGGTTATTTCCCCTTGCCGGAGAAAAGGCCGCGATGCTGAAATCCCGACTTCAGGGCGGGGCGCTTCGACGACAAGGTGCGCGAGTTGACGCCGGCCCAGCCGATTTCGCCCGAAAGGCGCCCGTACTCGATCTTCGGACAGCGGTCCATGATCACCTTGATACCGGCGGCTTCGGCCCGCGCGGCCGCTTCATCGTGCCGGACCGAGAGTTGCATCCAGATGACCTTCGGCAAGCGACCGCTTTCCAGGACCTGATCAACGACCTGACCGGCGGCGTCCGAGTTACGGAAGATATCGATCATGTCCGGTACTTCGGGAAGGTCATCAAGAGAGGCGAATACCGGCTGTCCCAGGATCTCCTTGCCGGCCTGTCCGGGATTGACCGGCCAGACATCGTAGCCCTTCGACAGAAGGTACTTCAGGACGAAATACGAGGGGCGCACGTTGTTGGAGCTGGCCCCGACCATGGCGATGGTTTTGACCTCGTCCAGGACACCCTTGATATAGGTGTCGGAATAGGTGTCGTGGTTCATCTGCAAATTCCTCCCGGTGCGGCGCTATCCAATGCGATATCTCGGATCGCCGCAAGAGCGAGTTTGGGTCAAGCTGGGGCTATTGGATGGGAAACCGCAAGATGGCTTTCAGGCCGCCGTCAGGAGGCGAAACCGTGTGTTTCCCCCGAAATGAAAACCGCCGCATACGATCGGGTCGCGTGCGACTCGATCTTCTCAGGCAACCTGCGGATCGATTTGACGTCATGGATGAGAAAATTAATGCAACTTCTTATCCAGAAAGAATGTTCTTTCTGCCTGGAGTACACATCAACAGCTGATCGCAGATGACACCTTCACCCTATCTCGTCAGCTATCCGTCCATTCCGGCTTGCGCTTTTGTAGAAACGCCGAGATCCCTTCCTCCGCGTCCCGAGCCATCATGTTGTCGACCATGGTTTGCGCAGCGAAGTCGTAGGCCTCCGACAGCGGCATTTCGAGCTGGCGATAGAACGCCTCCTTGCCGATCTTCACTGTCATCGCGGACTTGGAGGCGATGGACGCTGCGTATTTCTGGACCACCTGCTCCAGGTAGTCGCCGGGAACGATCCGGTTGATGAGCCCGAATTCCTTGGCGGTCGAGGCGTCGATACTCTCGCCGGTCAAGAGCATTTCCATCGCCTGTTTCGGCGCGACATTGCGTGACAGCGCGACCATCGGCGTGGAGCAGAAAAGGCCGATATTGACGCCGGGCGTGCAGAAGGTGGCGGTATCGGTCGCGATTGCCAGATCGCAGCTTGCAACAAGCTGGCACCCCGCTGCGGTCGCGACACCCGTCACGACGGCGATAACGGGTTTGGGCAGGCGCACGATCTGCTGCATCAGATCGGAGCACTGCCGCATGATGCGCTCGTAGGTCTCCCGGCCGCCGTCGGCTTCAGCGCGCGCAGTGGTCAGTTCCTTGAGGTCATGCCCGGCACAGAACACCTTGCCCTCGGCGCCGACCAGAACCACACGCACGGCCGGATTCTCGCCCGCCTTGCGTAATTCTTCGGCCAAAGCCGTCATCATCTCGCTGGAAAGCGCGTTCATCCGTTCCGGGCGCTGCATGACGATCCGGTAGACGCCTTCATGCAGAAGCGTGGAAAGCATCGGCTTTTCGATCTGGTCGTTCGCGGCGGTATCGGCCATGGAGCACTCCCTGAGGTTTCTTTTCCGCCTTTATAGCGGATCAGGGCGGCGGAGCGATAGCCGGTGAGGGGGAAGTCCGCACGAGAAATACCCCGCCGAGGCAAGGCGCCCATCGCGCTGGTAATGACAATGGCAAGGACAGGGTGACCGGCAGAACGAGCCTATCACGCATCGTTTATCTCCATCCCGGTTCAACATGCTGACGGATTGCGACCGTTTGGCTATCCTTCGGCCATGTGCAGTTTCGGTCGTCTTCGTTTTGTGATCTGCGCAATTCTGGGCGCAGTCCTGACCTTGTCCGCCGCGAGGGGCGAGGATCAGGTGGATGTCGCGCTTGTTCTGGCGGTCGATGTGTCCAGATCGATGTCTCCGGATGAACTTCAGATCCAGCGGAAAGGCTATGCGACGGCGATCTCCAGTCCCGAGGTCGTGCGGGCCATCAGCATGGGCGCGCACGGACGCATCGCCCTGTTGATGTTCGAATGGGCCAACGACAACCACGCCCGGGTGATCGTCGACTGGTCGCTGGTTGAAAACCAGGACGACGCCTTCGCCTTTGCGGAGAAGGTACTTGGCGACAGAACCTTCGGACAGCGGCGGACCTCTATTTCCGGCGCAATCCGGCATGCCACCGTGTTGCTGGATGAAGTGCCCTTTCTGGCTGAGCGGCTCGTGATAGACATTTCCGGTGACGGCCCCAACAATCAGGGCTTGCCCGTGACGGTGGAACGTGATGCCGCCGTCGAGCGCGGCATCGTCATCAACGGCTTGCCGCTGATGACCCACGGCGGCATGGGCTTCCAGTTCAACATCCCGGATCTCGACGTCTATTACCGCCACTGCGTCACCGGCGGCCCGGCAAGCTTCGTGCTTCCGGTGGTCGAATGGGAGCAGTTCCCGGATGCTGTCCGGCGAAAGCTGATCCTGGAAATCGGCGGTCGAACGCCGCCCGAAACGCCTCGTATCATTCCGGCGAAGATCACGTTCGACAAGCCTTACGACTGTCTCGTTGGCGAGAAGATCTGGCAGCGGTTGCGCGAGCAGAATTTCTGGAACCAGTGAACGCTCTTTGGTTTCAGCCCCTTCTGCGCCGGCGCCGACGCTCTCCCGCGCCGCCTTGATCGTCGGTCTGTCCGCGTTCAGGAAGCTCGACAGCTGCGCGCAGGTGAGGGAAGGCATCGACCTTGTTGGGCAGGGCCATGGCGTTGACGAAATGCTCCTGGAACTTCGGCTCCAGCGCGGTTTCGATCTTTTCGATCTCGCGGACGGTCTTCTCGATGTCACGGCGATACGCGCGATTGCACAGCGCCATGCGTGCGCCGGTCCCGGCGGCATTGCCGACACCGGTCACACCGGCCAACGGACAATCGGGCAAGAGGCCCAGGATCATCGCGTATCGGGGATCGATATAGCTGCCGAAAGCACCGGCGAGCCGGATGCGGTCAAGGTGAGAGGTGCCGAGCTTGTCCTGTAGCAGCTTGACGCCCGCATAAAGCGCGCCCTTGGCAAGCTGGATTGCGCGAATGTCGGTCTGCAAGATGGAAATCTCGACCCCGTCTTCGGCGATCAGATAGGAAAACGTCCTGCCCTGCGCCCTAATGCGCGAGGTGCGCTCCGCCATTGCGCCGTCAATGACACCGTCCTCGGTGATCAGTCCCGCAAGATACATCTCGGCAACCGCCTCGATGATGCCCGATCCGCAGATGCCGGTAACGCCGACGCTGTCGACCTTTTCCGCAAAGCCGTCCTCGTCAGACCATTCGTCCACGCCAATCACCTTGTAGCGAGGCTCCAGCGTTTCCCCGTCGATGCGGATGCGCTCGATAGCGCCAGGCGCCGCACGCTGTCCTGAGGAAATCTCGGCCCCTTCGAAGGCCGGACCGGTTGGGGACGAGGCTGCCAGCAGGCGCTTCCTGTTGCCGAGCACGATTTCCGCGTTGGTGCCGACGTCGACCAGCAACGTGATCTCGTCCAGCTTGTTGGGGCCTTCGGCCAGGGTCGCGGCAGCGGCATCCGCACCGACGTGGCCGGCGATGCAGGGCAGCATATAGACCCTTGCACCCGGGTTGAGTTCGAGATCGAGATCGCGGGCATTGAGGACCATGGCGTCCGAGGCGGCGAGGGCAAAGGGCGCGCCGCCAAGTTCCACCGGGTCTATGCCGAGGAAAAGATGATGCATGACCGGATTGCCGACAAAGGTCGCATCCAGAACGTCGCTGCGCTCGGCGCCGACATCGCCCACCAGCTTGCCGACGAGCGCATTGATTGCATCACGGACGGCCTTCGTCAGGTCCGGAAGCTTCGACGGGTTCATCTGGACATAGGAGACCCGCGACATGAGATCTTCGCCGAAGCGGATCTGCGGATTGGACGTCCCGGCCGAAGAAACCGTGCGCCCGCTCTGCAGATTGCAAAGATGCGCCGCGATCGTGGTCGATCCGATATCGACGGCAAGGCCGTAGACGGCCTGCTTTTCTTCCGGCCACAGCGCGACGAGGGTCGGGAGAGCTCCACGATCCTGGTGGATGGCGGCCGTAACGCTCCAGCCGCCCTTGCGAAGGATTGCCTGCACCCTTGGCAGCAGCACCGGATCAACGGTGAGATCGGCAAGCCCGGTCGCGGACACCAGCGCCTCCCTCAGCCTGTCGGTGTCGCCCCGCGGCGTTTCCATGTCCGGTTCGTCTATGGTGACCGAGACAAGCGAAATTGCGCTGTCCGGCTCGATCTGCCTGGCTTCGGCGCGCTTTCGCACCACCTGCCGGTTGGTCTGCGCATCGGTCGGAACGTCCACGACCAGATCGCCGAGGATTTTTGCCTGACAGGAAAGACGTCGGTCAGTTGCAAGAGACCGCAGCTGCGCGTAGCGGATCTCGGCCTCGCTTGCCGCGTCAAGGTGGTCGGCGGCACTCGTCAGCTTTTCCTTGGCAAAGGTGCCTTCGGAGACGGAGATCTGGCATCGCCCGCAAATGCCGCGCCCGCCGCACACGGATTCTACATAGACACCCAGTGATCGCGCCGCATCGAGCAGCGGCGTTCCGACTGGAAAGGTGCCACGGCGTCCGCTGGGCTGAAAGACGACTTTTGCGAGTTTGGCGGTTTCGGTCATCGGTGACGGATCTGTTTCTGCAGGGAAAGGCCCTCAATGTGCAAAACCTCTCCCCTGACAGGGGAGAGGCTGGGGCCGACACGTTTGTTCAAGCATGCGCCGGGCAGCAAGGGATTGCCCTCAGCCGCCGGCAAGTCTTGCAGCACGGCCGCCACGGCGTCGGCCGCCACCAGACGGTGCGCCGCCTTCGGCCGGTGGCGTTGCCGTGCCCGCGGCCGCCGGCTGATAGTCGCGATAGGTCATGATCCACTCCGAACAGTTCGGGTCGGTGCTGTTCAGAACGTTGGCCGCACGCACCGCCTCCATTTCCTGCGGGCGGCAGGGGTTCATGATCGCCGACGTCATGCCGGCGCCGATGACCATGGGAATGAAGCCGGCATTGATACCGTGGCGGTGCGGCAAGCCGAAGGAGATGTTCGACAGACCGCAGGTCGTGTTGACCTTCAGTTCCTCGCGCAGGCGGCGCAGAAGGTGAAAGACCTGCCTGCCGGCAGTTCCCATCGCACCGATCGGCATGACAAGCGGGTCCACGACGATGTCGTGTGCGGGGATGCCGTAGTCGGCGGCATGCTCGACGATCTTCTTGGCGACGGCGAAGCGAACGTCCGGGTCTTCGGAAATCCCTGTCTCGTCATTGGAGATCGCGACCACGGGCACGTTGTACTTCTTGATCAGCGGCAGGATGGCTTCCAGCTTCTCCTCTTCCCCGGTGATGGAGTTGACGAGCGGACGTCCCTTGGCCACCTCCAGCCCGGCCTTGATTGCGGCGGTCACGGATGAATCAATTGATAAGGGAACGTCTGTAAGGCCCTGAACGATTTCGAGAGTTTTCACCAGAAGCGGCGGTTCGGTTTCGTTCGGGTTTACCGCCGTCACGCCCGCATTGATATCCAGCATGGTGGCGCCCGCGGCGACCTGGGCAAGGGCGTCGGCCTTGACCGTCTCGAAGTTGCCTTCGATCATTTCCGCCGCCAGCTTCTTGCGGCCGGTCGGATTGATCCGCTCGCCGATGACGCAGAAGGGCTGGTCGAAACCGATGATGATTTCCTTGGTGGCGGAGGCGACGACTGTGCGGGTCATTTCAGGCGATCTCGTTGGCTGTCAGGGTTGAGGAAGAGCGGTGAAAAGACCAGCTCCCGCGGCCATGCAGCCAGTTCGCGGTCTTTTCGATGCCCCCGAACGGGTAGACATGGATCTGGGCAAGTTGCGACGCCGGCTGGCTGGTGACGCGCGTCTCCAGCGGGCTCACCATCGTCTCCGGGTCATAGCCGGACAGCATGGAGACGACGGCTCCGCCACGTTTCTTCAAAAAGTTCAGCGAATTCTCGACGCCCGCAAAAGCGGCGTATTTCAGAAGGGTGGTCATCTTGGCCGGTCCCGCGACACCGATATGGACCGGGAAGCGATTGCCCCACTCGCGCAATTCGTCGAGCCACAGGCTGACGCGGTAGGGATCGAAGCCGAACTGGGTGACAATCCGGAACTCGGCGTCGCTTGACGCTGCCAGTTCGTGCTTGCGTGTCAGGTAGGCGCGGATGACATCCGGCTGGATGTCCGGCGCGCCTTCGGGATGTCCGGCAACCGCAATCCGGCGGATGCCCAGAGCGTCGAAGAGGCCGGTTTCGATCATTTTGACCGAGCAGGTGAGGGGCCCCGGCGTTTGCGCTTCTCCGGCAATTGCCAGAACCTCGGTGGCACCTGCTTCCTGCGTCAGGCGCCGGATGCGCTGATCAAACGCTGCCAGGGACGGATATCGGCGCGCAGCCATATGCGGCACTGCGGTCAGGTTGCTGTCTTGCAGGATGCGGCAGGCACTGACGATCATGTCTTCCGGTGTGTTGCCGAGATCGGTCACGTAGACTTTCGTGCCGGCCGGAATGTGCGCCAGAAGCTCGGTCTTCTCGACCACCTGCTTGGGGGACATTTCCGTCGACGCGGGCAGGCGCCCGTTGTCCAGAAGCCGCTGATCTGTCATTCCGTCCCTCCACTTGCAAGCAGGGTTTTCAATCGGTCGCGCGGGTAGGCGGCCCCCATCTCCTCAAGAGCCGAATCCGCCTCTGCCTCCAGATCGTCGGACACCTCGACCGGATCGGCCCGGCGCCATTCGGCCATATAGGCTTCGCTGTCCTTGGCCCCGATCCGCATGGCGCAGGCGTCGATCGTTTCCATGAAGATGCCCGGCATTTCCCTGCGAGCGGATTTCCGCCCCTTCCTGACCAGGATCTGCGCCGGGATATCCCGCCAGTAAACGATGATCTTCTGTGCCATTTCCGACTCTTTCCGCTGACATCATGATTGCCGGAAGCGCCGGCTCACAGGACGTTTGATAGCGTCATGGCAACGTGAAAAAGCGACTCCGCCATGTCGGTTTGACCAATGGTCAGGCGCTGGGCGCCTCGCTCAGGAACGGTGCAAGCAGGCCATAGCCCGTGCGGCGTATTTCAAGTGGCAGGTCCAGCCGCGCCGCCGCCTGATGTGCGGCCTCCTCAAGCTCCGAATTTTCGGTCTGGGCGAGGTAAAGCACGCGGGTATAATGCGCGAAGTAAAGGTCACGCAGATGCGGATGCCAGTCGAGCCCGAGCGGCTCTATCACCATGGTCTGAAAATGACGGGCCAGGAAATCGGTCAGATAGAATGTTCCGAGCTGATCGTCTTCCAGCTGCGAAAAAGCCTCCAGACCGGTGAAGAAGGCATAGCAATGGGCGCCCTCAATCCGCTCGGCACCGGTTTCCTCCAGCACCTTGTCGAGCAGTCCGCCCGTGCCGCAATCGCCATAGCCGATCAGGATGCGGGAATAGGCGTCCTGATTGAGGCGTATGGCCCGACGGACAGCGTCGGGGATCTTGTCCGGTGTGTTATGGAGCTGCGCCGGCAGGCAGGTGAGGTCGACATGATCGAGGCCGTTGCTGTCGCGGAGCGCGACGATCTCGCGGGCAAGCGCTCCGCAGGCGATCACCAGGACACGGCCGATCCTGTTATCCGCGGCCTCGTCCGGCCCGACCGGAAAGAGAGGCTCGCCAACAGTCATTCCGGCAGCCTCCTCCAGCACAAGGCTAGCCTTTTCCGGCCAGCTGGTTATGACGCCGTGCGATCAGGTCCGTGGCCATCTCCACTGCGACCGCAGCGTCGCGGCAGTAGCCATCAGCTCCGACGGCCTCACCGAATTCTTCATTCAGCGGCGCGCCGCCCACAAGCACGATGTAATCGTCCCGAATGCCCTTTTCCTTCATTTCGTCGATCACGACCTTCATGTAGGGCATCGTCGTGGTCAGGAGCGCCGACATGCCAAGGATGTCGGGTTTGTGTTCTTCAAGAGCGGCGAGGTAGTTCTCGACCGGGTTGTTGATCCCGATATCGATGACCTCGAAACCGGCGCCCTCCATCATCATGGAGACGAGGTTCTTGCCGATGTCGTGGATGTCGCCCTTCACCGTGCCGATCACCATCTTGCCGACCTTGGGGGCGCCGGTCTCGGCCAGAAGCGGGCGAAGGATGCCCATGCCGGCCTTCATGGCATTGGCTGACAGCAGAACCTCGGGTACGAACAGGATACCGTCCCTGAAATCGACCCCGACAATGCGCATGCCTTCGACAAGCGCCTTCGTCAGGACGTCATAGGGCGTCCAGCCGCGCTCCAGAAGGATGTTGACCCCTTCCACGATTTCATCCTGCAGGCCGTCATAGAGATCGTCATGCATCTGTTCGACGAGTTCGTCGTCGGACAGGGAGGTGAGATCGATATCGTCTTCATCAGACATGGGCAGCTCCCGGAAAGCGCAACGCTGGCTTCAAGTTTAAAAGCTTATGCCTCAATGCGAAATTGCCGATATTCTCAATACGACATGCCAAGTCTCCTACGCGACAGCAAGGGAAGGGGTTGTGGCGCGGCGGGCTCCGTGCTCTCACTTCCGGTTAAATTGGGTCCAGTCAGGCACGGCCTGACATATGCAAGGGTAACGCAGATGAAACGCTATCGCCGGGGGGCGACGTTGCTGGCGGCAGGCGCCGTGCTGGCCGCATGCCAGACACTGGGCGGTTCCGCCAATATCGTTCACAAGACAGGTTCGACCGTCGAACAGCGCCGGGAAGTCATAGATACCTGTCAGGTCGCGGCCCTGCGCGAGGTGCCGCCCGCCTACAAGGTCAGGTCCACGAGCATCGGTGGCGGTTTCTCACCGGGCTTTTGCACCGGTTTCTCGTGTTACGGCTACGGCGGCTATCCCTACCAGACAGCCATAACCAGCTACGATCCGAACGATGCCTTGCGGGCTAGGCAGTTCAACCGTTGCCTGGCTGCAAAGGGATACACCGTCCTGTCGCGGCCAGTTTGCACGACGGAGCAGCAGGCAGTCGCCTATGCAGGCCGCAAGCGGCAGGCCTCTGCAAGCGACATTGCTTGTGTCGCCGGAGAGCCGACGATCGAATACCGCTGGCTGAGGACGCGGTAGGGCAACTCAGACCGAATCCGAAGCGACATGCGGCCTTCTGACTTCGCCGAGGTGAGCTTATCTCTGCCGGAGAGACCTAGAACAGGCCTTCGATCTGCCCGTCGCCGTTCAGCCGGATGTGATTGGCCGAGGGGACGCGCGGCAGGCCGGGCATGGTCATGATCTCTCCGCAGATCGCCACGATGAAGCCGGCACCCGCTGACAGGCGGACCTCACGCACCGGGACGCTATGTCCGGTCGGCGCGCCGCGCAGTGTCGGGTCGGTGGAAAAGGAATATTGCGTCTTGGCCATGCAGACGGGCAGGTCGCCGAAGCCGTCTTCTTCCCAGCGGTGCAACTGGTCGCGCACGCTCTTGTCGGCAATGACTTCCTCGGCCCGGTAGATGCGCCGTGCGACGGTTTCGATCTTCTCGAAGAGCGGCACGGCGTCTTCGTAGATGGGGTCAAACTGGGCAAGCCCGCTCTCGGCAAGCTCCACCACCTTGTTCGCCAGCGCTTCCGTGCCGGCCGATCCGTCGGCCCAATGGGTGGCGAGCACCGCCTCGACGCCGAGTTCCGCACAATAGGCCTTGACCGCTTCCACTTCCGCATCGGTATCGGCGGTGAAGTGGTTGATGGCGACGACGGCGGGAACGCCGAACTGTTTGACGTTCTCGATATGGCGGCCCAGGTTGGCGCATCCCTGCCGGACAGCCTCGACATTTTCAGCGCCGAGGTCCTCCTTGGAAATACCGCCATTCATCTTCAGCGCTCGCACCGTCGCGACGATAACGGCAGCATCAGGATGAAGACCGGCCTTGCGACATTTGATGTCGAAGAACTTCTCCGCGCCGAGATCCGCGCCGAAACCGGCTTCGGTCACCACGTAGTCCGCCAGCTTGAGCGCGGTTTTCGTCGCAACGACTGAGTTGCAGCCATGCGCGATGTTGGCAAAGGGACCGCCGTGGACGAACGCCGGGTTGTTCTCCAGCGTCTGGACGAGATTGGGCTGCATGGCCTCTTTCAGCAGAACCGTCATGGCGCCATCGGCTTCCAGATCACGGGCGGTGATGGCCGTGCGGTCGCGGCGATAGGCGACGACGATGTTGCCGAGACGCTTCTGAAGGTCGTCCAGATCGCTTGCAAGGCAAAGAATGGCCATGATCTCCGAAGCGACCGTGATGTCGAAGCCACCCTCGCGCGGGAACCCGTTGGAAACGCCGCCGAGCGAGCAGACGATGGACCGCAACGCCCGGTCGTTCATGTCCATCACGCGCCGCCAGGTGACCCGGCGAAGGTCGATATCAAGCTCGTTGCCCCAGTAGATGTGGTTCTCGATCAGAGCCGCCAGAAGATTATGCGCCGACGTGATGGCATGAAAATCCCCGGTGAAATGCAGGTTGATGTCTTCCATCGGCACGATCTGCGCGCGTCCGCCGCCGGCCGCGCCGCCCTTCATGCCGAAGCACGGCCCGAGAGACGGTTCGCGCAGGCAGATCATCGCCTTCTTACCGATACGGTTGAGACCATCCCCGAGGCCGACCGTCGTCGTCGTCTTGCCTTCGCCGGCCGGCGTCGGGTTGATCGCGGTGACCAGGATGAGCTTGCCGTCGGGTCTGCCCTCAAGCGATCTGATGAAGTCGGCGGAGATCTTGGCCTTTGTTCGACCGTATGGCAGCAAGGCTTCTTCGGGAACATCGAGCCGCGCACCGATGTCCTGAATTGGCTTCATGCTCGCGGCGCGGGCAATTTCGATGTCGCTGGCCATATTGGGGTCTCCGGGGCGGTTGCACTCCGCCACACCTAGCCGTGGAAATGTAAAAAGGCTAGGGGACGTCGCGCTGCAAAAAATGTTTCGGATGCGACGGCCTTCTACGGGAATACGACGGGCTTCGCATGTTTTCGCGAATTCGTGGCCTCGTTCACTGCAGCCTGTCATGTCCTCACAGGTCTTTCGGGAAAACAGAATTGCCAATTCTGTCGGAGCGGATTTTAATTCCGTGATGACAGATTCAGATATTCTCGCCCGTTTGCCCGAACGCCTGAAGAAGGCGCGCCGCGCGCAAGGGCTTTCACTGGAGGCGGTTGAAAAACTCTCCGGGGTGTCCAGATCCATGGTGAGTCAGATCGAACGGGGCGAGTCCAATCCGACGGTGGCAACGCTTTTCAACCTGACGCGGGCGCTGGGAGTGGATTTTGCCGGGCTGCTTGCCGAAGAGACGTCCGAGGACCGGGTGGAAATCGTCCACGAGCACCAGACACCTGCCCTCGACAGGGCGGGCGACGGCTGCAAGATCCGGATCCTCTCGTCGCCGCAGGATACCGGCACGTTCGAGGTCTACGAACTGATCTTTGCCGCCGGCGGGAGACTGGAAAGCAGACCGCACGAGCGTGGAACACGCGAGCAGCTCATTGCCGAAGAGGGCCGGATGGAGGTGACCTCCGGCGTGGCAAAGGGAGCGATATCCAAAGGGGATACCGCACGCTACGCTGCGGACGTGTCTCATTCCATCGCGGCACTGGACGGGCCTGCGCGGGCGATCCTGATGGTGGTGAAATTCTGAGCGGAGCTCCATCGAACGGAAATCTGTTTCCGTAATACGAAGCGTTGCCCTTTTCTGCTTCCATGAAATCCGTCATAGTAGACGAAATATCCATTTTACCGGAGGATGCCGTGACCAGTGCCTTTCTGTCCCACATAAGCGATACCCTGAAGGACATCGAAGCGGAGGGGCTCTACAAGCGCGAGCGGATGATCACGTCACCCCAGGCGGGCCGGATCACGGTCGGCGGTCGTGAGGTCATCAATCTGTGCGCCAACAATTATCTCGGTCTTGCCGACCATCCGGCCCTGGAAGAGGCGGCGCGCAAGGCGCTGGAGCCAAAGGGTTACGGCATGGCATCGGTCCGCTTCATCTGCGGCACGCAGGATATTCACCGGGACCTTGAACAACGCATCGCCCGCTTCCTCGGCAAGGACGACTCCATTCTGTTCGCCGCCTGTTTCGACGCCAATGGAGGCCTGTTCGAGCCGTTGCTCGGCCCTGAGGACGCGATCATATCGGACGCGCTCAATCATGCCTCGATCATCGACGGCATAAGGCTCTGCAAGGCGCAGCGCTATCGATATGCCAACTCCGACATGGCCGATCTGGAAGCGAAACTCAAAGAAGCCCGCGAAGCGGGAGTGCGTCACATCATGGTCGCGACGGACGGCGTCTTTTCCATGGATGGCTATCTGGCGAAACTTCCCGAGATCACGACGCTTGCGAAGAAATACGACGCGGTCGTCATGGTCGACGACTGCCATGCAACGGGCTTCATGGGACCGAAGGGTGAGGGGACGCCTGCCCATTTCGGTGTTGATGTCGACATTCTGACCGGCACTCTCGGCAAGGCGCTGGGCGGTGGCATCGGCGGTTATATCGCCGGGCCGCAGCCCGTCATCGACCTTCTTCGCCAAAGGGCGCGGCCATATCTTTTCTCCAACTCGCTTCCGCCCGCCGTGGTAATGAGCGGCCTTGAGGCGATCCGGCTCGTGGAAGAAGGCGACGAGTTGCGTCAGAAGCTGGTTGACAATTCCGCCTACTGGCGCAGCGGTCTGGATGCGCTCGGCTTCTCGCTGCTGCCAGGCGAACATCCGATCATTCCGGTCATGCTGGGCGAGGCGAAGCTGGCACAGGATATGGCTTCGAAACTGTTCGACGAAGGTGTCTATGTGTCGGGCTTCTTCTTCCCGGTCGTCCCGAGGGGACAGGCGCGCATCAGAACGCAGATGAACGCGGCCCTGACCCGTGAGGATCTGGATCGCGCGCTCGATGCTTTCGCAAAGGCCGGCAAGGCGACGGGAGTTCTGTCGTGAGCAGCAACCAGATGAAGGCGCTTTGCAAGTCCGAGCCGAAAGAAGGGCTCTGGATGGTCCGCTCACCGGTTCCGGAAATCGGTCCAGATGATGTTCTGATCCGGATCAACAAGACGGGCATCTGCGGCACGGATATCCATATCTGGAACTGGGACGAGTGGGCATCGAAAACGGTTCCGGTTCCGCTGATCACTGGACATGAATTCGCCGGAGAGATCGTGGAACTGGGGCGCAACGTCACGGATCTTGAGATCGGGCAGCGCTGTTCGGGCGAGGGACACCTGATCGGCATGCATTCGCGCCAGTCGCGGTCCGGGAAGTTTCATCTCGACCCGGAAACTCGCGGGATTGGTGTCAACGAACAGGGGGCCTTTGCCGAATACCTGTGCCTGCCGGCCTTCAATGTGGTTCCGCTGCCGGACGAGATCGATGACGAGATCGGTGCGATCCTCGACCCGCTCGGCAATGCGGTTCACACGGCCCTCAGTTTCGACCTTGTCGGCGAGGACGTTCTCATTACAGGGGCTGGGCCGATCGGGATCATGGCCGCAGCGGTTGCCCGGCATGTCGGGGCGCGTAATGTGGTCATCACCGATGTCAATCAGTCCCGGCTGGATCTGGCGACACGGGTAACTGACGTCGTCCCGGTCAATGTTGCAGAGGAAGACCTGAAGGGCATCGAGAAACGTCTCGGCATGAAGCAGGGCTTTGATGTCGGGCTTGAGATGTCGGGCAATCAGGCCGCGCTCGATCAGATGGTCGAGAACCTCGTGATGGGCGGGCGCATTGCGCTTCTCGGCATTCCGCCCGGAAAGTCACCGGTTGACTGGTCGCGCATCGTCTTCAAGGCGATCACCATCAAGGGCGTTTATGGCCGGGAGATCTTCGAGACCTGGTACAAGATGATCGCCATGCTGCAGAACGGCCTCGACGTGCGCAACGTCATCACGCACCGCTTTGCCGTGGATGATTTTCGCGACGGCTTTGCCGCAATGAAGTCCGGCGAAGCGGGGAAGGTCGTGCTGAGCTGGAACTGACGTGCCAAAATGGCATGCCTCCCGCCAGTTTGGGAGGGCAACGGTTTCAGGCGTCAGGAGAAGCCGGCACGCTGCGGGAGGCCCATTTTCTTCAGGACCATGACGACCGGGCACAAGCCGGTGAAAGAGGCCTGAACGAGGTGAGCCCCCAACAGTCCCGTCAGCCACAGCTAGTTGAGGTTGACGTAAACACTAAGCAGCACAGACGCGACAATCAGCACGCCGACGACAAGAAGGATCGCGCGTTCCACCGTCATCTTGCATCTCCAGTTATTTATAAATATTCGCAACTATGAAGATAGTAGCTTTGGGAAAGCGAAATGCCAGCATTTCCTTGTGAGTAGAAACCTTCATGGCACCTGCTCAAACTCCGGGCTTTGATTTTTTTACCAAATTCAACAAATCACTCTTGCTAATGCTCATTTTGAGTATTAGCAATATCGGCAGCCGAGGAGTTCGGCTGACACTTCACCAATTCGAGGGAGTCTCGAATGTCTCACTATGACTACGGCGTCTTCATCGGCCGTTTCCAACCGCTCCATGTTGGCCACGAGGCTGTTATTCGCGCAGCGCTGGAACAGGTTGAAACGCTTATCGTTCTGGTCGGTTCTGCGCGCCAGCCCCGCACGCCCCGCGATCCCTTCACCTTCGACGAACGTGCTGACATGTTCGGCAAGGTGTTCAAGCACGAGATCGCGACCGGTCGCCTGATCCTGAAGGCGGTTCCCGATCACATTTACTCGGACACGGCCTGGTGCGCCGAGGTCCAGCGCGCGGTCAACGAGACGGTGCTTGAGCATTACAACAAGGGTGGCATCGTGCTGCATGGGCTCAAGGATATCCGGATCGCACTGGCCGGCTACGGCAAGGATCGCACGAGCTATTACCTGAAGCTCTTTCCTGAATGGGGGAATGTGCAACTGGCGAGCCAGTACGGCACGTTTTCATCCACCGACGTCCGCAAGCACCTCTTCCAGAGGATCCCGACTGTTTCTCACTCGGTCCTGTCTGACGGGGTTGCCGAATGGCTGAGCGCTTTCACCCTGACGGACACCTTCCGGATCCTGCTCGAGGAAGCGGAGTATCTGGAGGCCTATCCGAAGCAGTGGGGGCGGGGGCCATTCGTCACCGTCGACGCGGTGGTGGTCCAGTCCGGCAACATCCTGCTGGTCGAGCGTGGCCAGGCCCCGGGCAAAGGGCTGCTGGCATTGCCCGGCGGGTTTCTTGACCCGAGCGAAAGCATCCGCGATGCCGCGATACGTGAATTGAAGGAGGAAACCGCGATCAGCGACAGCAAGGGCGAAATTCCGCCCGCCATGCTGGCCTCCTTCATCGACAGCGCGAGAACACGTGTTTTCGACCATCCTGACAGGTCGCTGCGTGGCCGGGTCATCACCCACGCGTTCCTGTTCCGGCTTCCCGAACGGCGGGAGCTGTTTTCGGTGACCGGCGGCGACGATGCCCGGGCCGCCAACTGGTACCGCCTCGGGGATCTGGAATCCGAACAGTTCTTCGAGGACCACTGGTCGATCATCAGCATGATGGCTGATCTCTGATCTTGCCGCCTGCGGGTGAGGCCCGCGGGCATTACCGAAAAATGTCACGTGAGGAGTTCACAATGACGAATCCGCTTTTGGCGACCGACAGCTACAAGCAGTCGCACTTCCTGCAATACCCTCCTGAAGCCCGTCGGATCTCGGCCTATGTCGAGGCGCGTGCGAACGACTTTTCCAGCCACGTCCTGTTCTTCGGGCTGCAGGCCTATCTGAAGGACGTCCTGCTGAAGCCAATCACGGCGGACGACATCAAGCGAGCTACGGCCATCTGCGCCGCTCATGGCGTTCCGTTCAACCGGACCGGCTGGGAGCAGATCCTCAACGACCACGGCGGACTGTTTCCCCTGGAAATCAAGGCCTTGCCCGAAGGCGCTCTGGTGCCGAGCGGCGTGCCGATGGTTCAGGTGGAAAACACCGACACCCGCATGCCCTGGCTGACGACCTGGGTCGAGACCGGCCTTCTGCGCGCGATCTGGTATCCCTCGACAGTTGCCACCGTGTCGTTCCTTGCCAAGCAGACCATCTACAAGGGACTGATGGCGACCTCTGACGATCCGGATGCGCAGATACCGTTCAAGCTGCACGATTTCGGCGCAAGGGGCGTCTCTTCGGCGCAAAGCGCGGGCCTCGGTGGCATGGCGCATCTGGTGAACTTTGCCGGAACGGACACGATGGAAGCCCTCGAGGCGGCCATGACCTTCTACGGCGGCGAGGTTCCCGGCTTCTCCATCCCAGCGGCAGAACACTCGACGATGACGAGTTGGGGCCGGGAGCGCGAAGAGGATGCCTATGCGAACATGCTCGACCAGTTCGCGCAGAAGGGAAAGATGGTCGCCGTCGTCTCCGACAGTTACGACATCGACAACGCCGTCGAGAACATCTGGTCAGGCAGCCTGAAAGAGCGCGTGCTTCAATCGGGAGCGACAATCGTCGTAAGGCCTGATTCCGGCAACCCGGTCGAAACCCCGCTGCGCATTCTGGAAACCCTGTGGCGCCATTACGGTGGCAGCGTCAACGAAAAGGGCGCCAAGGTCCTCGACCCGGCGATCCGGATCATCCAGGGCGACGGCATGTCGCTGACGACGATCGGCAGACTGGTCGGCAAGATGGTCGAGAACGACTGGTCGATCGACAACATCGCCTTCGGAATGGGAGGCGGCATGCTGCAGCGGATCAACCGCGACACCATGCGCTTTGCGATGAAGGCGAACGCGATGGAAACCGGCAGCGGCGAGTGGGCCGATGTCTCCAAGAAACCGGCGACAGATCCGGGCAAGGCCTCGAAAGCCGGCCGTCAGGCGGTGGTCTCGGTGGACGGGACCCTTGCCGCGACGCGGCTGGATGACATCGCAGAAGGTGAAGACCGGCTTCAGACGGTCTACCGGAACGGTGAATTGCTGACCGAGTGGAGCTTCGAGGATGTCAGGGCGAGGGCGGGCAAGCACCTGCTGGAGACCGTCTCGGCCTGACATGACACCGACCCCGGCGGCGTTCTTCGGGACGCCGCCGGGGTCGATATTTGTTCTGGCGCCGTTGGATTTGAACTCGAGCGTGCTCTCCACAGCGCTGTCCCGATGCTGAGCAGGGTGGCAACGATCAGCACGACGCAGATCGGGCTGGACCAAAAGACCAAGAGATTGCCGGAATAAAGCTGGAAACCCCTGATCAGCTCCGTATGGCGGTGGACCCCAGCATGAGCCCGATCACCACCGCGACAACCGGATACCCCTCCCGATTCATCAGCCATCCCAGAACGGCGCAGCCGATCAGGACTTCAGCCAGTCCGCCTCGAAGCCTACAGTCGCGCAGCCCGAGAACCGGGCCAGACGGGATAGCTCGGATTCCAGGCGCGCCAGCCGTCCCTTGCTGATCCGCACCCCCGGCTCCGGCCAGAAGGCGCGCACATGCAGACGGTCGTCGGCCCGAAGCGCCTTCATGTCGATGCGGCCGATGAGCCTGTCTTTCTCCATGACCGGGAAGACATAATAGCCGAAGCGGCGCTTGGGTTCGGGCACGAAGATCTCGATCCTGTAGTGGAAGCCGAACAGGCGCTCCGTGCGTTTGCGGTCGCGCAAGGCCGGGTCGAAAGGCGAGAGGATGCGCACGCGCGGCGCCGGCTCCGACAGGGAAGGGACCTCTTCGAGCGTCTGGGGATAGGCGAAGACCTTGCGCCACGCACCGTCTGCGCATTCCATCTCGATTTCCATGATCTCGCCGCGCTTTACCGCCGCAAGGCACCAGTCCTTCGACTCCTGCGGGGTGATGAGGGCCCAGAAGGCGGCAATCTCACCGGACGTGGCGAAGCCCAGCCTGTCGAGGGCAGAGCGTGCGGCCCAGTCCACGGTTTCCCTAACCTCGTATCGGATATCCAGATACGGCTTCGGGATTACCCGCTCCGTCAGGTCGTAGACCTTCTGGAAACTATTCCGGCCGCGCACAGCCAGCTGGCCGGTCCGCCACAGGAATTCAAGGGCGGTCTTGGACGGGTGCCACTCCCACCAGCCCCCATTGCTGCGTTCTTCCTCTTCGCCGACAGAGGCGGAGGTCACCGGTCCATGGGCTCTGATCTTCTCCAGAACCTCCTCGAACTTCGTCTCGAAGTCGTTCTGCTGCCAGGTCCGCCAACGCGACATCAGCCGCTCCCGGTCACGTTCGAAGCGCAAGCGCCAGTGGGGATAGAACGTCATAGGGATAACGGATGCGTCGTGGGTCCAGTGTTCGAACAGCAGTCGGTCCCGTTCCAGGTGGTGCTTGAGATTCTTTTCCTTGTAAGCGGGACGCCGTGCGGCAAGGATCATGTGGTGTGCACGCGCCACCGTGTTGATACTGTCGACCTGCACGAACCCCAGCCGGTCGATCACGGCGGTCAGATCATCGCCTTTGCCGGGACCTTTCGGTGCTTCTGAGAGACCGTGTTTTTGAAGGAAAAGACGTCGCGCCTGTGAATTGGGCAGTCGGACAGCGGTGGTGGTTTTCATCGCTTGACCTTAGCATTTCCACCAAACGCGTAAAGGGAGTCGAGGAGGTACACCCCGCCCACAACCCGTAATAGAAAGTTCTGGTGTGGCCGAGGGGCAAGGTATATGTTTTGTAAATAATATCAGTAAAATACGAGTGCAACGGCGGCTGCCGAGGTCTCGGATTGACCGGCGCGCTGAACGTGGTTTGATGGTCGTCGCTTCTTAGGTGGAAATTCTTATGGTCGCTTCTCCATGTGCTTTCATTGCAGGTTCTTGATCAAGGCGGCCTTCCTCTGTTCGTTGTTGCTCAGCCTGGGCTTTAGCCACGACGCTCGCGCTGACGCTGAGGGATGCACGAACGTCAGGCTAAATGGCGCCAGTGACTGGTTTCCGATCGCCATGCGCAATCGGGAGACGCAAACGCTGGAAGGCGTGTTTCCGGATCTTGCAAGGGAGATACTCGGCAAGCTGCAGGTGTCCGTTGAAGCCGGGCCGGAGCTGCCGTGGAAGCGGGTCTTGGTGACGTTGGAAAATGGCGGTATTGACATGATTACGGGAGCGTACCGGACTGAGGAGCGGTTGGAGAAATTCGCCTATAGCGTTCGCGTGACGGTCGAGGAAGTCGCTGTCTTCATGCGCAAGACCATGGTCGAGCAGCCGGGAAGGCTGGAAGACCTGATCGGACTGAGAGGCCTCATTCCCTTCGGCGCTTCCTTCGGCGAGCAATTCGACACGTTCGCCTCCGAGCGTCTCAAGGTGGAAAGTCATCCTTTTGATGATCTTTCCATGAACATGAGGCTTCTGCTGGAGGGAAAGGTCGATTATTTCATCACCTCTCGTCAGGATGGTGATCGGATGATCGATCAGCTGAATGCTTCTGATCATCTCGACGCCCTCGCTTGGCCTGCCATGATCAATTCGGTGCATTTCCTCTTCTCGAGGACGTCGCCGTGCATCCACCTTCTTGAAGCTTTCGACCGCGAACTGGAGCAGCGCATCGCTGCTGGAAATGTCGAAGAACTTACGCGGACTTACCAGGCTGCTAAAGTCGAGGGGCTATCTGTTGATGACTGATCTGGTGTCCGGCGCAGGCCTGGACCTGATCGCGATTTCGATCCTTGTCTTTCTGGGTGCCGGATTCATCAAGGGGTTGGTGGGGCTGGGCCTGCCAACGATCAGTCTCGGATTGATGACGGTCTTCGTGGGTGTTGAAAAGGCCATGGTGCTGATCCTTCTGCCGGCGTTCCTCACGAATTTGTGGCAAGCCGTTTCCGGACCATTTTTCAAGCCAATGCTTGCGAGGTTGTGGCCGTTCCTGCTGGCCGCGGTCGTGATGCTTGGCGCCGGAACCTTTATTCTCACCAGGCTTCCAGAGGGCGCAGCCGATCTTCTGCTTGGTGGCCTGATGATTCTTTACGCGGTTCCTGGACTTGCCGGTGTTGTCTTTTCGGTGCCGCGTGTCCGCGAAGTGCCGGTCGGCATTGCAGCGGGCCTTCTGAATGGTGTGTTTTCCGGTTTGACCGGATCCTATTCCGTTCCCGGTGTCATGTATCTTCAGGCGATCGGCTTGTCACGAGACGAGCTCATCCAGGCCATGGGGCTTCTGTTCCTGTTCTCGACCATCGCTCTGGCGGTGTCGCTAGGCAGTTTCGGCCTTATGGCGGAAGAGGAAGCCTTGGCGTCGCTTGCACTCGTGATCCCGGCGCTCTCCGGGGTCTGGGTCGGTCAGCGAGTGCGCCGCGTTGTTTCGGAGGCGACGTTCCGCAAGCTGATCCTGCTGGCGATCCTGGCGCTTGGCCTCTATCTCATTCCGCTCGGACTGTGGCGCCTCAATTGAAAACGCCACCCGAAGGCGGCGTTTGAGGCACTCAAATTCCCGGTGACGCCTATTTGGCAACGAGACGCATCGGGACGGCCGTTCCAACGCCCGAGGCGGGGCGGTTGTTCGCCCACTGATAGGAATGACGTTCCTCTGTCGGTGTGCACAGGAAGCGCTCGCGGTAGCATTTGGTGAAATGCGACGTCGATGCAAAACCACAGGCAAGCGCCACATCCAGAACCGGTCGGCTGGTGCGCCGCAGCAGGTCCCGGGCTGTTTCGAGACGAAGGCGCAGGTAATACTGACCGGGCGTGCAGTTGAAGTGACGCCGGAACAGTCGCTCAAGCTGGCGCGGAGACAGATTGACTGTCATCGCGAGTTGCTGGCAGCTCAGCGGATCCTCGATGTGAAGATCCATGATCCGGATCGCATCCAGGATCTTGGCGTTGGAAATGCCTGTCCGGGCCTCGATGTCGTGTCGCTGCGCGGATTCGCCGGAGCGCATGTTCTGGTAGAGCGCGACTTCCGCTACTTCGTGCGCGAGATATGCGCCGTGCTGAATTGCAATGAGACGGAGCATCATGTCGAGGGACGACATGCCGCCCGCGCAGGTGATGCAGTTGCGGTCAATGGCAAAGATGTCCGACGTGACTTCAACATCCGGGAACTCCTCGCGCAGGGAGCGCAGATTTTCCCAGTGAATGGTGCAGCGGCGTCCGTCGAGCAGATTGTAACGGGCAAGAAGATAGGCACCGGTGCAGATCGCTCCGAACGTGCGGCCCATCGCGTTGAGGCGCCGCAACTTGTTGCCAAGTTCCGCATCGAGAGGCAGACGCTCGACATCTATGCCCGTACAAAGAAGAGTAACGTCGGCATCGTTGAGTTCTCGCACAGACTTTTTCACGGATACTTCGCATCCGTTGCTGGCTACGATGGAGTTTCCGTCGAGGGAGTAAGTCGTCCAGACGTAATAGGCCCGGCCGAGAAGGCGGTTTGCTATTCTTAACGGTTCAACGACGCTGGCAAAAGCATTCATGGAAAACCTGTCCATGAGTACGAATGCTATCGATTGACCAATTTCATCGTGCGTGCGTCCGGACATATACTAAGCCTCGTTGGAAGGTTTTATTGTATCTTATCTTTCTTATTCTGAGAGTTTTACACTTTATCTTTGGGTGTCAAATAAAAAACTCGGTAATTCAATACATTCTTATAAATGTCACAATTCAGCCGGGCGCTTGCTTACGAAGCGATCTCTTGCGTGAAAATTGGTCGCGAGCGTGCCTGCTTTTTGGCCTCGGCGGTTTTTGCCGTCGCCTGAGATGTGTTGAAGCGAAGACGTTTGATGCGCACTGCGAAATTCTCACGGCGATTTCCGCCGCAGAAAAGCAACGGATTGCGCGCGACCTTCCGAAACTTGAGCGTTTTTAGAATGATTTTTTTGATTAACGTGGATTTGGAGGATCTGAGTTGCTTCAAGTCAAGGCTGGAGTGGGGTACATCATGTCGAGTTTGAAAAATGCGACGATGAACGGACACCAGTGACCATGAACGTACTTGCCAAACCTTCCGACCTTGAAGCTCTCGCGCCGGCCGGCGCCTTCGTGGAAGAGGTGAAGAGCGTCCAGCATTACACGGATCGACTGTTCCGATTCCGCATGACGCGTCCCGCAAGCTTTCGGTTCAGGTCCGGCGAATTTGTCATGATTGGCTTGATGATTGACGGCAAGCCCCTTTACCGTGCCTATTCCATCGCAAGTCCCGCCTGGGACGAGGAGCTCGAGTTCTTCTCTATCAAGGTGCCGGACGGTCCGCTGACGTCGCATCTTCAGAAGATACAGCCAGGCGATGCGGTCCTGATGAAGAAGAAATCCACCGGTACGCTCGTCAATGATGCCTTGATCCCCGGCAAGCGCGTCTACATGTTCTCCACCGGCACCGGAATTGCTCCTTTCGCGAGCCTGATCCGCGATCCGGATACTTACGAGAAGTTCGACCAGGTCATCCTCACGCAAACGTGCCGGGAAGTTGCGGAGCTGAAATACGGCGAGGACCTCGTCCGTGAAACGATCAATGATCCCCTTATCGGTGAGTTCGCGAAGGACAAGCTGGTGCACTACACCTCCGTGACCCGCGAAGCGTTTCCGCGCCAGGGTCGCATCACCGATCTCATCAAGTCCGGCAAGCTGTTCACGGATCTCGGCGTTCCGCCTCTTGATCCCGCGGTAGATCGCGGCATGATCTGCGGCTCGATGGAAATGCTGCGCGATACCAAACAGCTCCTGGAAGACGCGGGCCTCAACGAAGGGGCCAATAACAAGCCCGCCGAGTTTGTCGTCGAGCGTGCCTTCGTCGGCTAAGCCGGCCCATGACATATCGCGCAAGACTGTCTCGACTCACTTATCCCGGTTGATCGTTGCACGGCGACCGGGACGTGAGTTGTAGCTGTGCGACCATGAGGCCGGATTTTCCGGCCTTTTTTGTTGTCTCTTCAACTCCCCGTGCCGGTAAAAGTGCCGAGGGTTTGCATTGCCGACACTGCTTATCTGTGGACGCCCTCAAAACCCCGGTCCCGATCGATATCTACGAAGAGGAGGATTGCCATAATCTCTCGTGAAACATGATATGGGATCGCATCGGATTTCACCGGACGGATTCGGCTTGGGTTGCAGGACATGAAAGTAATTGCCGAATTGGGCATCAACCACCGTGGCTCGCTCGATGTCGCGGCGCAGTTGATCGAGATTGCTCGGGAGGCAGGCGCCTGGGGCGTCAAGTTCCAGTACCGCGCGCGGGAGGGCTTCTATCAGGCTACCAACGAGATCGGCGATGAAATCCTTTCGCGAGAAATCGACGCCAGCTACATTTCGCCCGACGACGTTCTGAAACTGGTGGACCAGATCGGTGCGGGCGGCATGGCGGCCGGGATCAGTTTTTTCAAGTTCGAGGATGCTGCTGATTTCGGGGACGATCTCCACCGGTTCGATTTCTTCAAGGTGCCGTCGGCGGAACTTTTGAACGAGGACCTGATCGCCTCTCTGGCGGGGCTCGGCAAACCGCTTATCCTGAGCACCGGCGGGCATGATGAGGACGACATCTTCCACGCGGTCGACACGTCATCGGTGTTTTCGGACGTCATCTATCTTCATTGCATATCCAATTATCCCGTGCTCCTGGGAAACCAGCAGATGGCATTCCTGCGGACACTCAAGGAAAGAACCGGGGCAGAAGTCGGCTATTCAAGTCACGATCAGGACTGGGAAGTCTGCCTCGTCGCCGCCGCAAACGGCGCGACCGTCTTCGAACGCCATCTGACAATGGACAAGCATGGCAAGGGCATCGACGACAGCTCGAGTTCCGACCCAGAAGAGTTTCGGCGCTTGTGTCGGCTGTTGAATGCTTATGACAGCATCCAGGGCAATGAACGCCGCGAGGTGAACCAGGGCGAGCGCATCAACATGCAGAACCTTGGATCGTCACTTTACGCAAGCTGCGATATTGCTGCGGGTGAAAAGGTCAGCCACGACAACACCATCATCAAGGCGCCGAGGAAGGGGCTGACAAGGGCTGGCTTGAAAAGGCGCGGACTGTCGGCGGTCAGGCGTCCTGTCGCTGCGGGAACAGCACTCTCGGAATTCCATTTCACCGAGCCAAAACCGCCGCTGAGCGAAGCCCTTGTCGTGTTTTGCGACGAAAAGCATCTTTCCATTCCGATCCGCCTTCATGACGCGGCGATCTTGCAGTCCCGGTTTCCAATTCTCAACAACGAGCTTCATCTGTCCTTTCAGGAAGTGGCCTCTTTTAATGATGCCATGGAGGAAAATCTTGCAAGGCTCGATCTCACCCGCCAGTACTCCATCCATATTCCCGATTACATTGACAGCAAGACGCTGATCGATCCGCTGTCGGGCGAGGCGGAAATACGGCAGGGAAGCGACCGGATGATCGCTACCTGTGTGGACCTGGCGCTGGAACTGGAGACAAGGACCGGCGCTGCCGTTCCTGTCGTCGGCAGTTTTTCAAGACTGCTTCCGGACGGAAAACGCGCCACCTACACGCGCCTCCAAGATTTTCTCGAGAGCGCGGGCAAGGCGCGGGGAATACCGATCTATCCGCAGTGGCTGCCGCGGATCGCCTGGTATTTCGGCGGCGCGGACGTACTCGACATGTTCTGTGGCGCAGATGACATCGATATCGTTCGCGAGATCGGAATGGAACTGTGCCTTGATCTTTCGCATCTCATTCTCTCCGCCAATTATGCCAAGGTGGACTGGCGGGTCTGGTGCGATGCGCTCATGCCCCTTGCGCGCCATCTGCATATTGCCGACGCCGTGGGGATCGACGGCGAGGGCATAGAGTTCGGCAAGGGGGATCTCGGCGATCCGAGCATCTATATCGACGCACCCGGCCGCAAGGTGCTGGAAGTCTGGCAGGGGCATCTGTCCGAAGGCGACGGCTTTGAAAACGCCATCCTGAAATTGGGAGAAAAACATGGCTAGAGTACTGATCATCGGCGTCACAGGACAGGATGGTGCATTTCTGGCCCGTGCCCTTGTGGGACGTGGTGACGAAGTCTATGGCGCAATGCGGCGCGGTAGCACGTCCAAGACAGGGCGTCTCAAGGAGCTGGGAATTCGTGACAAGGTGAATTTCTGCTCTCTTGAGGTAACGGAGTTTGCAAATGTCCAGGCCGTGCTGGACGAGATCCGTCCGGATTTGATCTTCAACCTCTCGGCGCAGAGCTTCGTGGGAGATAGTTTCAAGTTCCCGCACTATACGTCGGGGGTGAACTACATCGGCGTTTTGAATATACTTGAAGCCTTGCGCGTTCTCAAAATGGATGCTCGTCTTTACCAGGCATCGACCTCGGAAATGTACGGCGACGTACTTGAGAAGCCGCAGTCGGAAAAGACACCGTTCAACCCGCTGAGCCCTTACGCGGTTTCAAAGCTGGCGGCGCACTCGCTGGTAGTGAACTACCGCCATGCCTATGGCATGTTCGCGACCTCCGGCATTTTGTTCAATCACGAGTCAGAGCTGCGCGGATACGAATTCGTGACCCGGAAGATCACCAGCTGGCTGGCGCGCATCAAGCTGCAGGACGCGGAAGCGGTGCCGCTGGGAAATCTGAGCAGCGTGCGCGACTGGGGTTATGCGCCGGAATATACGGACATGATGGTGCGCATGCTCGACCATGACAAGCCGGACGATTTCGTGATTTCCACCAACACGGAACACACTGTGCGCGAATTCCTGTTCATGGCAGCACAGGAAATGGGCTTTGATCTTGTTTCGGAAGGTGAAGGCGTGGATGAGAAATGCTTTGACCGCAAGACCGGCAAGCTGATCGCCTATGTCGATCCGCGCTACTTCCGAGCTTCGGACGTGGTTTACCTGCGCGGCGACAACAGCAAGGCGCAGGAACAGCTCGGCTGGAAGCCGGAAGTCTTGGCACCGGAGATCGCCCGGCGCATGGCGATCTACGACCTGAAGAAAGCCGCCGCCGGAAATCCCGGTCTCTAGGAGCGCAAGGTGGAGGGCGCCATGGAGCGGGCTGTTGCCATCATTCCTGCCAGGGGCGGGTCGAAGGGCATTCCGGGAAAGAACATCAAACCTTTTCTGGATATACCCCTGGTCGTTCATTCCATCCGCGCTGCTCTGGCTGCTGAAACGGTCTCCGACGTGGTCGTTACGAGCGACGATCCGGCGATCCTTGAGGTTGCAAGACTTGCTGGGGCGATCCCGTTGCTGCGACCGATCGAAATATCGGGCGATGAGGCGTCTTCGGAGTCTGCATTGTTGCACGCGATCGAGATGTGCGATGTTTGCCGGGAGGTGCAGACCATCGTCTTCCTGCAGTGCACATCGCCGCTGACGACGGCTGGTGAGATCGATACGGTCGTGCGCACTCGAGAGCGCCATGAGGCCGACACAGCCTTTTCGGTCGTCGAAGTACATGCCTTCCTTTGGGAGATCGCACCCGACGGCACCGGCATCGGTATAAATCATGACGCAACGCAGCCCCGCGAGCGCCGCCAGGACAGGCCGGCGCAGTTCCGGGAAACCGGTGCGATCTACGCACTCGAAAAGGAGGGCTTCTGCAAGGCTGGACAGCGCTTCTTCGGCAAGAGTGTTCCGGTCGTTCTGACCGGGGCCACGGAGATCGATCTGGATACGCCGAATGATTGGATTGCTTTAGAGGCTTTCGCGAAGGCCTGGGGACGCAATCGGGATTAAAGTCCGAGTTGATTTGAAAAGAGGCAACCCTGAGAGGCTTAGTGTCATGACGGGCATTTTTGAGGCGCTTGCGGAAATAGGCGTTGCGAGCGAAGCGGACCGCGAGGTCTATGCGACCCGGACCCGGGACCGGGACGATGTCACGGTCTATCGTGACCGCCGTTCTGGTGTTATCTATATCGACGGCTTCTACGGTGGCGACGAGGTTTATGAGGCCGGCAGCTACCGGGGCATCAATCTGGCGAAAACCGGCTCGCGTGACTACGAAATCTCCCGCAACGCGGAGCGCCGGTATGCTGCCTGCAAGCCTTATGTCTGCGGCCGGCATGTCGTCGATTTCGGCTGTGGCGATGGCAGCTTTCTGCGCAAGGTTCAAAGCGAGACCCTGTCGTGTTGCGGCGTCGAGCTTCAGAAGGATTATGTCGACGCACTCAACCGGGAGGGCATCGCCTGCCACACATCGCTTGCGGCTCTGGAGGACGGCAGCATGGATACAGCTGTCAGTTTCCATGTGCTGGAGCATCTGCCCGATCCGCTGCCCATTTTGAAAGACCTCTGCCGTGTTGTGAAGCCCGGAGGTACGGTCGTGATCGAGGTTCCCCACGCAGGTGATTTCCTGTTGAACGAGCTGGACAACGATGCCTTCAGGGCCTTCACGCTCTGGAGCCAGCACCTTGTCCTTCACACACGCGACAGCCTGCGGCGGCTCTTGGCCGCAGCGGGATTCGAGAATATCGTAGTTGAGGGCGTGCAGCGTTATCCGCTGTCCAACCATCTGACCTGGCTGGCTTCCGGCCGACCCGGCGGCCACAAGTCCGGGCTTGCCGCGCTCGATACGCCGGATCTCACCCATGCATACGAGGCAGCACTCAACCGGATCGACGCGACTGATACGCTCGTTGCAGTCATGCGCAATCCAGGTTGATCTTCTCTTCCTGTAAAATTTCCGGGATCGAACACCCACGGGCGGGCTCTAATGCTCCAGGCGCCTGTTTCTGCGCTCCGGGGTCCAGTTCTCCAGTTGTCGGTCCATTTCCGCGATAATTTCCGGCACGAAGTCGGCACATGGCCTGTCGACATAAGGGTGCATGTACGTCATCGACGGATACCAGGGTGGGTTTTTCTCGCCGAGCAGCAGGGCAGGTTCCTGTTGCCCGAAACGGATCGCTGGCACATCAAGAATGCCAGCCATGTCGGCGACACTTGTGTTGGCTGAAACAACGAAGTCGCAGCACGCGGTCAGCGCGGCTGCACCCAGAAGGTCATCGAAGAGATCTACATCCTTGAAGAAATGGAACTTGTCCGGGAATTGCTCGCTGAAGAAGGCGATCTCCTTGTCGATTGCTTCATACTGCAAATTGACAAATATCGCATCGCGAGAGGCGAGGATTGGCGCAATAGCCGGTGCCGAGAGGTAATAGCGCGCGCGGTTCGCAGCAAGGTTCTTCGAACGCCACGAAAAGCCGATCACAGGCTTTTCCTCGTGACCCGCTAGGCGCTTCAGGTAGTCGCGTGCGCGGTCCTTCTCGAACGTGTAAACCGGGCAAGGCGCTTTCCTGAACGCCTCAATGTCCGGCCGGAAGAACTCTGCCATGTCGCCAATGTTCACATGAAGGTCGAAGTCAGTGTTCTTCGCCATCATTTCCTCGTCCATTGCGCTTTTGCGGCATTGAGTCTGGGAAAAGGAATGCTGCATGAACCTTGCACCCTTCTCGGACAGTTCGACGATCACCTTGCCTGCGCGTGAAATAATCTCCGGAAGCATGGTGCCGGTTCTAAGGGCGTCGCCGAGACCCTGGTCGGTCCACACCAGAATGGTCTTGTCGGAAATATCCTCGCCTTTCCACTCCGGTACTTTGAATTTGCGGCGATGAACTTGCGTTTGTGGGTCGTCAAAGCGTGCCCGGTGGAGGGCCCAACCTTTTTTCAGCTCGCCATTCGCCAGATAAGCCAGTGACAGGTTCCATTCGACCGTCTCGTTGCCCTCTGGCGCAAGCTTGCGAGCTTTCATCATCGCTTCAAGCGATTCTTCCAACGCCCCATTCATGAGTAGGCTGACGCCAAGCGTGATCATCTTGTGGTAGTTCTTCGGATCGGAAGCGACAGTCTTGCGAGCGTATTCGACAGCCTTACGGGTTTCGTTCATCGAGAACAGCAGTCGGGCGGCTTCATGATCCACCTCGGTGTTGCCTGGAAAGCGTTCCAGGGCTTCGGTCAATTCATACTGCGAGGCCTCATATTGCTTGAGCTTTAACCGGCATCGTGCACGCTGAATGAAATCGTTGACGTTGCTCGGGTCGAGCATGATCGCCTTGGAAAAAAAATTGACTGCATGTTCTTCCTGTCCGGCTTCGATCAGCAGTGATCCGAAATTCTGATAGGCCTCGGCAAAATCCGGATAGTCGACGATCAGACCCTGGTAGAGGAACTCCGCCTCCTGATATTCCTTCTTCTTCGTCAAGGCGATGGCCTTGATATTACGCGCCTCACGCTCCTTGGGGTTCAGGGAAAGTGCCTTGTTGGTTACGGCAAGAAGGCTGTCGGCGTCGGTGCCCAAGTCCAGCATCACACGGGCGAGGTTGGCATAAAAGACGGATTGTTTGGGATCGGAGGCGATAGCCTTGGTGATGTAATCCATCGCCCGCTTGGGAAAGCCCATCTGCCTGTAGGTTACACCGAGCAGATGAAGGGCGTCGGCGTTCTTCGGCGCTTTCTTCAAAACGTCCTTGTACTGACGGCGCGCCTTTTCAAGCTCTCCCGCCTGTTGGTATCCCAGTCCCTTGACCAGTTTTTCCCTGAGCGGGTTTGCAGCCGTTTGCGTTGCCATGTCGTCTCTGCCAGATGGGAATCACTCAAATTCACAATAGCAGTCAGGCCGGCGACGCGAAGGCTTTCCTCCATTTTTCTGCAAATCCGCTGGGGATTCGCGCCAAAAAACCGGCACGCGAGGGCAGGCCGCGCCTACTGCAGCCGAAACTGCTGCGTCTGATATTGCTGGTGCTTGAATTGCTGCCGCCGGTGCTGCTCAGGCTGGTACTCCTGACGATTGAACTGTGACCGATCGAATTGCTGGCGGCCTTGCTCGGCGTCCTGCATCCGCTCTGCCTGCAAGGCTCGCAACTTGCGAAGTCGCATCTCTTCCAGTCTGAGAAGGTCCTGTTCCAGCATCCGCCGTTTTTGCTCCAGCTCTTCCAGCAGGCGAGATGTGGTCGGTTCTCGAAGGAGCGGATCTGCTTGCGCAACCCGGCGACCGATATCCCTGTGACTAAACCGCGGAAGGTCTTGTCGCATGTGGCGCAGCTCCGGCTCGGAGGCTACGACGACGCTTGCGTGGGGGGAGTTCCCCAGGAGGGGTAAGGCAAGAAGGAGAAATGGGACGGACTTGATGAAGCTCTTGACCATTCTGACCTTCGGCTCGGTATCGGGAGTGCTTGTGACCGCAGGATTTGCGCTTGATGACGCAAAGAAAGACCGGCCTGTTCGGAGAATGTCAGGCTATAGTCGAATAGTTTAGAAATATAAACGGTGATCAGCCAACCTTTAATGGTGTGTGACAATTCAGGCATTTGAGGCAAGGGGCTTTCTTATCGCGAAATGTGTGCAATGCAGAAAGACACATTCTTGCAGACTGACGTACAAGGCTCTTGAAGGCAAATGTCAACAACGGAAGTTGGCGTTGGAATCACGCTCACTCGCTCAGAAAAGAGCCGTTTTACGCAGGATCAGATATCCGAATCCGTTTGTCGGTTAAGAAATTGCTGCGATGCGGGGAACCCAATGCTGGGTATGGAGTTTTACCTTAGATGACCAATGCCGTTCCCCCCCTGATGGAGAAAGTCATGAACGAGGACATGCAGCTTGAACTGGCGAAAAAGATCGCCGCTGACGCCCACAAGGGTCAGAAGGACAGCTTCGGAAAGCCTTATGTCGGGCACTGCGCACGAATGTCGGATGCCTTGATCGACACCAAGCAGAAGACAATTGCGTATCTACACGATGTCATTGCCAAATCCGAGTGCTGGTCTTTGGAGCGGCTGGCTCATGTTGGCTTCGATCGCGATATCCTGTGCGCGATCGATGCGCTGACGCAGCGCCCGAGCGAAACCGAGACAAGCTACCTCTGCCGCGTTTTTGAAGACGCCATGGCGCATTCGGTCAAGGTTGAAGATCTCAAGGATGACCTCGAACAGGCGAAATCCGCCGGTCGCGATACCACACTTTACGAGAACGGGCTTGAGTTCCTTGCCGGCGTCACGATGCCTGTCGCGTCCGTACCTGTGGCCGGCAATCACCGCGCGCTCTGAGAACAATCTTGTGGTCCTGCCGCGGAACGTTGCCCCCGAGCCGCGGCAGACCGTGTCGCCAGACGGTCATCTTGAACACAGTCAAACGCACAGCTTGCTGATCCTCAAGCCAACGGCAGGGGGGGATTCTGATATCTAAAGACTGGAAAAATGGTGGGCGATACTGGGATTGAACCAGTGACCCCTCCCGTGTGAAGGGAGTGCTCTCCCGCTGAGCTAATCGCCCGAATATCATCGGTGTGGCGCGTATCTACGGCAATCCCACGTGTTGCGCAATCCCCTTTTTGCGGGTCGGATTTCCATTCCCAACGCTTTCCCATATCCACTTCCAATTTCGCGCGTTTTTTGGTGCCTGTGTCACGTTCCGTGCTGGCTGGAGAGCGGGGGCGAATGCGGTGAGCCGATCGCAGCTACCCTGGCAAACTGAGCACTGGCGGACTTGCACCAACGTTTTAACCGAAATCATTGACCCCAACTTTTCGGCAGAAAAAGCGCGACAGGAGCAAGTCGGGGCGGGTCCATCCTCGAGGCCGGTAGCCCATTCGGCTGCCTCCATATCCTCAAAAGGCCTCATTCTGCATATCTCATTGATCGCTCGTCTGTTTCGGAGTTTTGGTCCATGTTTTTTCGATTGTCCTGCAGTGCCATTGTCTTTCTTGTCCATCCACTTGCGGTGCTTGCCGCCGACAATGGACCGATCACCAGCATTACCCTGTCGTCGGGCGGGCTTGCCGAAGTGGTCAGAAAGGCTGATATCGACAGCGACGGCCTTATCCGAATGACCATTCCGCTGGAACAGGTGAACGATGTTCTGAAGAGTATCGTCGTCTTCGATGATGCCGGCGCGGTAGAGGGAATCACGCTTCCGGGCCCAAGCCCGCTAGCCGAAACCTTCAAGAACCTGCCTTTTGCAGAGGAGGATCTGCAGTCGCCGGCCCTGCTGCTTGCGAGGCTCCAGGGCACGAATGTACGACTTGATCGGGCCGGGTCGCAGACGGAGGGGATGGTGCTCGGCGTTTCGTCGCGCAACCGGGGTGATCGCGGCAGCGTCGATGTGGTTTCTGTGCTGAGTAATGGCAAAATCGTTGGTGTCGAGCTGGAGCCTGATACGGAAATCACGTTTCTCGATGAGGATATTCGAGAGAAGGTCGTCAAGGCGTTGTCCGCCGTCGGTAGCGGCAAGTCGGACGGCTCACGAAGCGTGTCGCTGAAAGTCACCGGTGAGGGCGAGAGAGAGGTGGCGGTCTCCTATGTGGTTCCGGCTCCGATCTGGAAAACCGCTTATCGCATTGTGACGATGGACGATGATACCGCGCGCCTTCAGGCTTGGGCCATTCTGGAAAATGCGAGCGGCGAAGACTGGGACAATGTCGAAGTCACCCTGTCGTCCGGCGCGCCGGTGACACTGAAACAGCGCCTGCATGACCTCTACTGGAAAGAGCGACTGGAAGTCCCTGTTGATGTCTCGGCCGGTTATGTGCCGCCCATGGATGAAGGCGCCGAGCCGTCCTCAGACACTTTTAGAAGCGAACGCAAGCTGCAGCGCAGTGGTCTGGCGGACAGAAATGCTCTGCCAGCCCCCTTGGCAGAGGCCGCGCCATCTTTCGATGCCTTCGAAATGGCCGAAGCTCAGGTTGGTGAGGCCAGCGAAGGCGCGGTCACGGCTTCGTTCCAGATCCCCTGGCCGGTGAGCCTGCAAAGCGGCGAGACCCTGTCGGCGCCGATCGTCGACAAGGTGGTGCCGGCGGAGACCGTTTCCGTGTTTCAGCCAGGCAGCGGGTCTCAGCATCCAGTCGCGGCGATCCTGATCCGCAACGAAACGGATACGAGCCTGCCGCAAGGCATCCTGACGGTTTACGACCGAACGGAGGGCTACGTCGGAGACGCCCGTATCGGCGGTATGCCATCTGGCGAAAGCCGGCTCGCCAGCTTTGCCACCGACAAGAAGGTGCGCATTAATCAGACACGCGAGCCGGACTACAGGATCACGAAGATCAAGGTGGTGAACGGTGTTCTGACCGCATCTGTTCTGGAAAAATCGACTGTTTCCTATGTCATCAAGGGAGCGCCCGATGGGGACCGTACTGTCGTGATCGAACACCCGAGGATGCATGGCTGGAAGTTCTCTTCGCCGCAGCATTTCGAGGATACGCCAACCCATAACCGCCTCAAGATCGACGTCGCAGAGGGGGCCACGGAAACCGTGTCTGCCGTCTCCGAAAAGACGATCAGCGAGACCTTCGCGCTCGTGCGCACAAGCGCCGATCAGCTTCTCGATCTGTCAAACCGTGCTCCCGACCCGGAAACTGCGGAAAAACTGCAGGATCTGGCCGCTCTGCAGTCGGAGATCACTCAGGTCACCCGCCGGATCGAAGGTCTTCAGCGAGACAAGGCAGAGGAAACCACTGATCAGCAGCGGCACAGGGCCAACCTTGCTGCGGTTGAACCAGGCGCCGACCTCTATAAAAGCTCGGCGTTCAAGCTGACGCAGTCGGAAACGCGGATTGAGGAAATCGATCAGCAGATTGCGGAGCTGGAAAAGCGAGAAGCGGAAATCCGGGAGACACTTGGCGAGGCAATCCGCACGTTTTAGGTGGGCCCTGGGGGCCGCGTCTGTCGGCTGACGGGAAACGCTTCGCGCTCCGGGGCGTCTCAGTCCGGAGGAGCCGAGGGAGCGGAAGCTTTTCTTTGGGTTTAGGGCATGCCTAAAAAAGGTCAGGCTGCGGTCTCGGACAGCTCCGAGATCGCACCTGCAAGCTCATCGAAATGGGAGATAACCTTGTCCGGGCCGAGCTCGTTGACCGGAACCGGCGTATAGCCAAAATCGACGGCGATGACCGGAATCTTCGCGTTGCGGGCAGCCTGGATGTCCGCACCGCTGTCGCCAATCATGATCGAGCCCTGCACATTGCCTCCGGCTCGCGAAATCGCGCCGAGGAGGGGCTCCGCATGCGGCTTTGCGACCGAAAAGGTATCGCCGCTGACAACAGCATCGAAATAACCGGAGAGGTTCAGCGCATCGAGAAGCGGCAGCGTCAGCCGTTCGGCCTTGTTGGTGCAGATGGCCAGTTTCCAGCCTTGTTCACGGAACGTCTCCAGCGCAGGAACGACGCCCTCGAACGGTCTCGTGTGAACGGCGATATTGGCGGAGTAGTAATCCAGGAAATGGTCTAGGAGCGGGGCGAGCGTCTCTTCATTCCATTCGACGTTGTTGTAATCGAGACCGCGCTGCAAGAGGACTTTCGCCCCGAGGCCAACCATGTTGGCAACGTCTTGCTTCGGGATTTCCCGATGTCCGGCTGCGGACATGACGACGTTCAGTGTGGCGACGAGATCCTCCATCGATGACACCAGCGTACCGTCCAGATCGAAAACCAGAACCGACATGAAATCTCCTGCAGCTTGACGCATTTTGCTTCTGCGTAGCCGTAGCCGCATCGCTGTGCAAGGCAGTTGTCGGTGGATCGTTTGTCCGCCTCGCGTTTTTCAGTTCTCGGGGCGTTCGAAAGCCGTCCAGTGACGACCGTGCAGATCGATCTGCGCACTGACAAGACTGCCTCGGATGCAACGCCGCCCGGATCGATGAATGCGCAGCATGTCGCTCTCCAGTCGGTGGTTTGTTGCGGAGTTCAAGGTACTGTTTTGGTGGTATGTTTCGAAGAAACGGAAACACCTCCTTGTGATTCTTTATTCTCGCAACCCAGGGGAACTTTCGCTGACATCGATTTTCAACCTGAAATGATGGGAAACGATGGCGGACGGCAGATTGCTGCCGTTTCCTTGTTGAAATGGGGAATGTCACTGGACCGGCGGACTGTGCCCATGTTAAGCACCCGGCGGCCAAGAGGAGACGTCCGGCCTTCACCGCAAAGCGGGACGGTCGGTGCCAGGCAAATGCAGGGCAGGGCCGGCGCCAGGGAATGTGTATGAGCGACCAGTTTAAGCGACAGGCAGCCGAACGCGCGGCGGATGACGTACAGCACGGCATGCGGCTGGGGATCGGAACAGGATCGACCGCGGAGTTCTTCGTGCATGCGCTGGCTCAGCGTGTCCGCGACGGGCTTGACGTGATCGGCGTTCCGACATCGGAGCGTACGCACCAGCTGGCCACCGGGCTCGGTATCCGGCTGACGACCCTGGACGACGAGCCGGAGCTTGACCTCACCGTTGACGGTGCAGACGAACTGAACAGCGAGCTTTCACTGATAAAGGGCGGTGGTGGCGCGCTTCTGCGTGAAAAAATAGTCGCTTCCGCCTCGCGGCAGATGATCGTGATCGCCGACGGCAGCAAGATGGTGAAGACGCTGGGGCGTTTTCCGTTGCCGATCGAGGTGGTTTCCTTCGGTCTCGAGGCGACGCGGTTGGCAATAGGCAAGGTTCTTGCCGAACTGCAATTGCCGCAAAAACTGGAATTGCGGGGCGGGGCAGGGGATCCCTTCCTCACGGATGGCGGCCATTACATTCTGGACGCACATCTCAAGGAAATCACGGAAGTACAGGCTCTGGCCGACCGCCTGGTCGCAATACCGGGCGTGGTGGACCATGGTCTGTTTATTCAACTTGCAACAAAAGCTTACGTGGCAGATCAAGATGGGGTAAAGACCGTCTTGCCCATTTAAGTGGAGTGAATTTGGCTTTCCAGGCAACATGTGGAAGCCGCCTAGGAGTAGAAGTATGAAACATATCAATATTTTCCCTCGGGCTGCTGTACTGGGCGCAGTAATGATTGCCGCCGGATCGCTGTCGACGGTATCTACGGGCGCCTTCGCACAGGAAACGTTTTCGGAAAGCCATCTGGATGCTGCGAAGAGAGTCGTCGCGACCACGCGGGCGACGGAGCCTTTTGACGATATTCTCCCGGTGCTGGCCGAGCAGACCCGTACGGTCTTCATTCAGTCGGACCCGACCCGGGCCGAAGACGTGATCGAGGTCACCCAGGACGTGGCGCTGAAGCTCGCGCCGCGCCGGTCCGAACTCAATCGCAAGGTCTATGTGGCATGGGCGAAAGCCTTTACCGAGGAAGAGCTGAACCAACTCGCCGAATTCTACGGCACGGACCTTGGCCAGAAGCTCACGAGGGCTATCCCGGTCGTGACCGGTGAAGCGGTTCAGGCTGCGCGCGAATGGCAGGACACCATTTCCACCGAGATGGTGACCATGGTCCAGGAACAGCTTGCAGAGCGTGCCGACGTCGAGCTTCAGCCCGAACAGCAGCAGCCCGAACAGCAGCAGCCTGAGCAGCAGCAGTAACGAAGCGAGTTTGCCTTGCGCACAATGGGCGCGCAGGGCACACGCCTTTTCGGCGAACACAATCAATTGATGCCGGCGCAAACCTTCCGGCAGCGGGCCGCTTCAGCGGCCTGTTTCTTTTGGAAGAACGAACTCCCCGTATTTGCCGGTCCGCAAAAGCTTCGGCCGAAGCACTTGCATGCCAGATGTGACCGCTTATCTGCGGAAAGACCTGAAAGTCCCCGCCTGGCTGGAGGCGGCATAAAGAAGAGGCGCATATGACCGACTACGATTACGACCTTTTTGTCATCGGCGGGGGCTCCGGCGGTGTGCGCGCGGCCCGGATCGCTGCAACCCATGGCGCGCGCGTCGGCATCGCGGAAGAGTATCGTTATGGCGGAACCTGCGTTATTCGCGGCTGCGTGCCGAAGAAGCTCTTTGTCTATGCCTCCAAATTTTCCGAAGAGTTCGAAGACGCCGAGGGCTTCGGCTGGAGCGTTGGCGAGCGTAACTTCTCCTGGCAGAAGCTTGTGGCCGCGAAAGATCAGGAAATCACCCGTCTGGAAGGCATCTACCGGCGCAATCTCGAGCGCACGGATGTCGAAGCGCATGACAGTCGGGCCGTGGTGGAAGATGCTCATACGGTGCGGCTCCTGTCGACGGGCCAGCAGATCACCGCGAAATACATCCTGATCGCGGTCGGAGCCTCGCCAAATCTCGACCACTCCGTTGCCGGCGTCGAGCATGTGATCACATCGAACGAAGCCTTCAACATGGCCGAACTGCCGGACCGCATCCTGGTGGCGGGCGGTGGTTACATCGCAGTGGAATTTGCCGGCATCTTTAACGGTATGGGCGTCGATACGACGCTGATCTATCGCGGCGAGGAAATCCTGCGCGGTTTCGACGCGGACCTGCGCACTGCCGTGCGTCAGGAAATGGAAAAGAAGGGCATCAAGGTCATTCTCGGTGAGGTCTTCTCAAAGATCGAGAAGACCGGAGAGGGGACACTGATCGGCCATACAACGAGCGGACGGGCGCTGGAAGCGGATCAGATCATGTATGCGATCGGCCGCAATCCGCACACCAAGGACCTCGGCCTCGAAAAGGCGGGTGTCGAGTTGGCGGATAACGGTTCGATCAAGGTGAGCGCGGATTCCAGGACGAGCGTGGAATCCATTTACGCAGTGGGTGACGTCACCGACCGCGCTGCTCTGACGCCGGTCGCAATTCGCGAGGGCCATGCCTTTGCAGATACCGTTTTCGGGAACAAGCCCTGGACCGTCGACCACAGTCTCATTCCGACCGCCGTCTTCTCCCAGCCTGAAATGGGCACCGTGGGGCTGACACAGGACGAGGCGCTGAAGAAAACGCCGAACCTCGACATCTACAAGTCGAGCTTCCGTCCGATGAAGCACACCTTGTCCGGTCGCGACGAGAAAATGCTCATGAAGATGATCGTTGATGCCGACACGCAAAAGGTGCTGGGCGTCCACGTCCTCGGGCCCGATGCCGGCGAACTGGCGCAGGTTCTGGGAATTGCGTTGCAGATGGGCGCGACAAAGGCCGATTTCGACAAAACGATCGCGGTCCATCCGACGGCTGCAGAAGAGCTCGTCACCATGCGAGAACCGACCGAGCAACTGCGCGGCTGAAGACAGGCGACACCGGCCGGTGCGACCCGATGTGTCCAGGTGTCAGCTGGCCGCCAGTCGCCGTCGGTCAACCGGGCCAGTCTCACCGGCAGTTCCTGAACCATTGGCATCGGCAGCCGCCGTCTCCTCGAGCGGCTGCCTTGCTTGAGGGGTAGCGTCCCGTGTCGGTGGAAGATCGCCATAAAAGGCAAGGTCGCCCCGACCGTTGCGTTTTGCATGATAAAGGGCGGCGTCGGACGCCGCGACAAGGGCTTCGGCAGTTCTGCCGTCGCGGGGCGCAATGGCGACACCGATGCTGATCCCCACGGAAACGGAAAGGCCTGGCTCGATCGGAACGTGCTGCCGTCCCATGTCGAGCACGGCGTCGCACAGGACGCGAAGATAGGTCTTCGACACAGGTCCGCGATAGATCACCATGAATTCGTCGCCGCCAACCCGGCAGACAAGCCCGAGTTCCCCGACGATCCTGCGCAGCCGGGCCGAGATCGTCCGGATCACCTCGTCACCCGCCGCGTGACCGTGAGAATCATTCACGTTCTTGAACTTGTCGAGGTCGCAATGAAGAATTGCGATCGGCTTTTCGCGAATGCCGGATATCGCTGTCTCCAGCTCCCGATTGAAAGAGAGGCGGTTTGCAAGTCCAGAAAGGCTGTCGTGCAGGGCAAGGTATCGGTTCTGCTCTTCGCTTGCCTGTAGCGAGCGGGTCAGCTGTCCGATGCGCCAGGCAATTCCGAAGGCAAGGGCAGCCAGGGCAGTGCTGAGGAGAACGACCACCGGTATCACGGTTGGCCAGATTGTCGTGTCGAACGGCTGCCAGTCCCACGTAAAGGCACCGATGAGCCTGCCGCGACTGTCCACGACAGGATGATAGGGGCCGTCCGTCGGTTTCGCATCCCCCTCGGTGAAGGAGAAGGAATTGAAATTGAGACGCGCATTCAATTGTTTCAACTGGGCCGAATTGAGATAGGTGGCCGACACAAGAATTGTCGGTGGACCATCGGGAAGCGCCGTCCTGTATTCGTCCGGAATGACGGGCATCGCGCCATAGATCGCTGGTTGACCGTCGATCCGGGCAAACCCCATGACCGCGAACTCGCTCGGGTCGACCCCGTTGAGCGAGCGATGGCCGAAGCCACCGGGAATGCGGACGCGGTTCGAGACAAAGAGCTTGCGCGCCTTTTCAACGATGTGACGGAGCTCTGGCGTCTCGTCGACAGATCGCTCGAAGATATGTGTGTAACCTTCGAAGGACTCTGCGAGAATTTGGGAGTCTGCGGAAATGACGACGACCTTGCTGAAGGAAAATTCGCTCCACAGGGATTTGAAGCTCTTACGGGCGTAAACCGGATCGAATTTCTGAACGAGGCCGGCCACGGAATCGTCCGACACGGCCACTGACATCAGGCCGCGCACGATCGAACGCTTCTGATCGGCAAGCGTGTTGCGAAACAGTCTTTCTTCGTGGGAGATCGCCTGGCGGTTGGATGCACGCGATGCGACATAACCGACGAACAGCAACGAAACCGACGTAACCGCGATCAGGAGACCGGCCAGAAGAAATGCCAGACGCGAAATACGCTGGCGCGGCAGCCTTCCTTGCCGGCCACCGTTTTCTGTGCTGGGTTTTGTCAACTTGCAGTCCTGTCGATGCAATCAATTGAGATTGCTATAATTTTTTGACCCGCCGACAGTAGCAGTAAATACCTTAACAATGGGTGGTCCTGAACTTATAAAGTTCGGGTTTTATTTCATTTCTTATCGTTAATATTTGGTGTTAATTTTTACGATGAAGTATACATAAGTATTTCATTTTATGTGCGAATTCGCTCCCAATGCACTGAGGACCATGCGTCAAACCTCTCGCGGGCCGGTGTTGCCACCGTTTCATTTGCAGATGTCAGAGAGGCTTTCGGGCGCGCTCACCGGGTGAAGGTGCCCAGTGTCTTCACAAACCGTTCGACTTCCGCTTCCGTGTTGAAGGCGTGGACGGAGGCACGTACGACGCTGTCCAGGCCCCGGAGAGGCAGGTCTATTCGGGCGGAGCTTGCGCTGCTGACGGAAACGTTCATGCCGGCTTGTTCAAGACGGTGCTTCGTCTGCTGTGGATCCTCACCTTCAACGGTGAAGGTGACGATACCGCCCTTGCGCGCGCCCTTGTCGTGAAGGGCGACGCCCGGAAGTGCGGAGAGGGCAGTGCGGAGCTCGCCAGCGAGGGTGCAGATCCTCTCGCCGATCTTCTCCATCCCGACGCCGATGGCATAGTTTGTTGCGACCGCAAGGCCGATCTGTCCGGCGACGTATCGCTCCCAGGTTTCAAAGCGCCTCGCGCCAGGAACGAGTTCATAGCTGGTCTCGTCGACCCAGACGGCGGACTGGAGATCGGTGAAGGGCGGCTCGATCTGGTCGAGAACGTTGTCGCTGACATGCAGAAACCCGGTGCCCCTGGGCCCTCTGAGGTATTTCCGGCCCGTGCCCGAGAGAATGTGGCAGCCGATTTCCCTGGCATTCAGCGGGATCTGGCCCGCGGACTGGCAGGCATCGAGCAGATAGAGCACCTTGTGCGCTCGGGCGATTTCGCCGACCTCTTCCGCCGGATTGATGAGTCCGGAAAACGTCGGAATATGTGTCAGCGCGACAAGACGCGTTTTCGGCCCGATCGTGGCCTTCAACGCCTTCAGGTCGATCTGTCCGTCCTGATCGTCCTCCACGATGTCGATTTCGATGCCGCGCCGCTTTTTCATCTGCAGGAAGGCGACAAAGTTCGATACGTATTCCGACCGACCCGTGACGATCCTGTCGCCCTCACGGAAATCGATGCCGTAGAAAGCCATGTCCCAGGCGCGGGTGGCGTTTTCGACATAGGCGATCTCATGCGGCCTGCAGCCGATCAGCGCGGCAAGGGCGGTATAGAAAGCGTCCAGATCCGACTTTGCGACATTTGCGGCTTCGTATCCGCCAAGGCGGGCTTCCAGGTCGAGATGATCCTTCACGGCGGTTAGGCAGGGCTTCAGGGCAAGGCCTGTTCCTGCATTGTTGAAGTGGATCAACTCCTCCACGCCGGCTGTGTCCTGACGCAGGTTTTCCACGTCCTGCTTGGAAAGGGATGGAACAGTCATCATAATCTCCCCGCTACCAACCCTTGAAAGAGTTCGCTAATTCATCACGTAAGCCCAATGACATTCACTTATTTTGGATATGGCTCCCTCGTCAATATCGACACCATCCCCGCCGGGGTCGACGTCACACCGGGGAGGCTCGCAAACTGGAAGCGCGAGTGGAAGGTTTGCGGAACCGGAGAAAACGGTCTCGGCCGGTGTGCGTTGACGGTTCGCGAAGCGCCGGGAAGCGAGATCCGGGGCGTCGTCGCCCGCGAGCCCCTCAGCGGTCTGGGCGCCTTGCGCGAGCGGGAAAAGCGCTATGATATCGTTGAGGGAATTTCTGCGGCTTTCCAGTGCGAGGCGCTCGGAAACCCGGGGCCGGAAGGGCTCTTTCTCTTCCGCGCATCAGCGCCTCACTACATGTGGGGAACCGACACCCATCCGATCCTGCAAAGTTATCTGGACTGTGTTCTGGCCGGCTATTTCCGCATCTGGGGAGAAGAGGGGATAGACCACTTCCTCGAGACGACGGATGGCTGGCAGGTGCCGGTCCTAGCCGACAGGAGCGCCCCCCATTATGTGCGCAGCGTCATCCTGAGCGATGAGCTTGCCGACCTGATCGACGGCAAGCTGCGCCAGCTCGGCGTCAGCTACCTGAAGCCGGCCAGCTGATCCCGGGCGGCTCAGCCGAAGAGGATCTGCAGGCCATGTCCTGCGAGAAAGGCAATGACGGCCGCGAGCATTCCGATCGCGGTCGTTTCGCTGCCGCAGGATATCCAGCTGCGCTGGGACCAGCGCGCCCGCAAGGATCCGATGACGAAAAATGCCAGCGCCGTCAGGCCGCAGGCAAGGGACGGACTTTGCGGCAATGACAGGGCGAAGGGGAGCAGCGGAATGGAGCCGAACACGACGAAGGCCGCGAATGTGTAAAGGGCGGCCCTGACCGCCGAGCGGTCGCTTCCCGCCATTCCGTATTCACCCTGCATCATGGCCTCGATCCAGGCCGCCCGGTTCGAGGTCACAAGCCGGACCATCGTATCAAGATCGTCGCCTTCATACCCCTTCGCCTTGAATATCTGGCGGATCTCCTCCCGCTCGCCTTCCGGCTCGATCGCGATGTGTTTTTCCTCCACCGCCTGAAGGCGCGCGTAGTCTTCGTTTTCCGATTTCGAGCCGCTGTAATTCGCCGCCGCCATGGAAAAACCGTCCGCAAGCAGATTGGCGATGCCGAGGATGAGGATCACCCTGATCGAAAAGGCAGCCCCGACCGATCCGGCGACCACCGCGAAGGTCGTGACCGCGCCATCAATGCCGCCGTAGACCCAGTCCCTGAGGTAGCTCAGGCGGGGCCCGGCTGCCAGCCTGGCGGCGATATCTGAGGGACGGTGGCTGTGTTCCAATCTGCGATTGGCCATGCTGGCTCCCATCTTTGGCTGCCCTCGGGACGATGCCGGCGAGGTCTCACCGCGACGATATTAGACGACTTCGCCTTCGCCCGGATTGATCAGGATCAGAAAATGACCAAAGGGCAAGGGAGGCTTGGAGCTGTCCGGCGTATGGTTTATTTTTGGCGGATTGCCCTGTGGCCTTAGCAGGGCGACAGGTGTATAAGGCCGCACGTTTGCTTATCTGAGGCAGGCTTACCCAAGGAAAAAGATCGTGGACCGCGTAGCTCGAAAAAGCGAAATGTGGCTTCGGGTCCAGTAGGAGTAGGAAGAATGGCGGAGAAGTGGAGCCCGGAGAGCTGGAGATCGAAACCGATCCTGCAGGTTCCGGAATACCCGGATCAGGAAGCTTTGGCGGATGTTGAACAGCGCCTGGCAACGTATCCGCCGCTGGTTTTTGCCGGCGAGGCGCGAGCACTGAAAAATCAGCTAGCCCAGGTTGCTGCGGGGAACGGTTTTCTGCTTCAGGGCGGCGATTGCGCCGAAAGTTTTGCCGAGCACCAGGCCGATCACATTCGCGACTTTTTCCGCGTCTTCCTTCAGATGGCCGTCGTTCTGACCTATGCGGCGAGCCAGCCGGTGGTCAAGGTCGGCCGCATTGCGGGCCAGTTTGCCAAGCCGCGTTCCTCCAACATGGAAACGAAGGGCGACGTGGAGCTGCCGAGCTATCGCGGCGACATCATCAACGACATCAACTTCACCCCGGAAAGCCGGATCCCCGATCCAAACCGGATGACGATGGCCTATCGTCAGTCGGCTGCAACGCTGAACCTGCTGCGCGCCTTCGCCCAAGGTGGCTTCGCCAATCTGGACCAGGTGCATCGCTGGATGCTCGGGTTCATCTCCGACAGCCCGCAGGGACATCGCTACAAGGAACTCGCGGACCGTATCTCGGAATCGCTGAACTTCATGAAGGCCTGCGGCGTCAATGCCGAGAGCGTTCCGCAGCTCCGGTCCACGGATTTCTTCACCAGCCACGAAGCTCTGCTTCTGGGGTATGAAGAAGCGCTGACCCGTGTCGATTCCACTTCTGGCGACTGGTATGCCACCTCGGGCCACATGATCTGGATCGGCGACCGGACCCGCCAGCCCGATCATGCCCATGTGGAGTTCTTCCGCGGCATCAAGAATCCGATCGGCCTGAAATGTGGCCCGTCCATGTCCCCGGACGGTCTTCTGGAGCTGATCGACATCCTGAACCCGGAAAACGAGCCGGGGCGGCTGACCCTGATTGCCCGCTTCGGTGCCGACAAGGTCTACGATCACCTGCCGAACCTCATTCGCGCCGTCCAGCGCGAGGGACGCTCGGTGGTCTGGTCCTGTGACCCGATGCACGGCAACACGATCACGGCCGGCGGCTACAAGACCCGTCCGTTCGACCGCATCCTGAAGGAAGTGGAGTCCTTCTTTGCGGTTCACCGTGCCGAAGGCTCGCATGCCGGCGGTGTCCATGTCGAAATGACCGGTCGCAACGTGACCGAATGCACCGGCGGCGCGCGTGCGCTGACAGCCGAGCAGCTCGGCGATCGTTACCACACGCACTGCGATCCGCGCCTCAATGCGGATCAGGCGCTCGAACTGGCCTTCCTCATCGCGGAAAACCTCAAGAAGGAACGCGACGGACGGAGCGCCGAGCCGATCGCCGCAAGCGCCTGATGTCAGGGGCGCAGGCCCGGGATATCCAGTCCGACACATGACAATGCAACGACAGGGCGGCTTCGGCCGCCCTTATTGCATGCGCGAGGGGAACCGCGCGCTTTGACTGCTTATTCAGCTTGTCTAGGCACGGAAAAGTACCGACAGGTAAGGCTCGCTTAAACAACCCGATGTATACGTTCCTTCAGGAAAACGCTTCGGGAGGATTGGTCGTGCAACGGAAATGGGATTTGTCGTCTGTCGCTTGCCTGATAGCGGAAGACAATCCCCATATGCGTACGATCCTTCGCTCAGTGCTGGCTGGCTTCGGCATCCGCAGTGTTTTCGAGGCCACGGACGGTACGGAAGCACTGGAACTCGTCGTTGACCGAAGGCCGGATCTGGTTCTGTGCGACTGGGCCATGGAGCCATTCGGAGGCGCGGATTTCCTGCGCTTTCTGCGCAAGGACCGCGACCCGCTGGTCAACACGACGCCCGTGTTGATCGTTACGGCCTATGCGCGGCGTGCAATCATCATGGAGGCCATCGATCTCGGTATCCACGGCTTTGTCGCGAAACCGATCGCGCCGGCAATTCTCTATGCCCATATCGGCGAAATCCTGGAGCGCCAGGAGATGCAGGGACGGTCCAAGGGTATTCCGGGGCCGGGACAGAACCGCACCGCGCCGCGGTCGACGCACGCGGACACACGCGCGCCGGTTGGCACGGTAGCCCCCTTGAAGCCGGGTGGCGGCCAACAAGACGGCCTTGCCCTGCTATGAGCGTCAAGAGCGCTTTCCGCCGATTTGGGTGATTGCAACGCCTCGGCCTTGCCGCTACACCAAGGGAAAAGACACTCCCTGGTTCGGTTTCCATGATTTCTGATCGTTTTCGACTGGCTGTGGCCCAGCTAAACCCGACTGTTGGCGACATTGCCGGCAACACCGAACTGGTGCGCGCCGCCCGCCGAGAAGCCGCCGAAAAGGGGGCTGATCTGGTTCTGGTTTCCGAGCTTATCCTGTCCGGCTATCTTCCGGAGGACCTTGTGCTGAAGCCGGCTTTCGTGCGGCGCTGCATGGAAGCAGCTCAGGCGCTGGCGCAGGAAACGGGTGATGGCGGACCGGGCTTGATCATCGGGTCTCCGTGGAAGGGCGACGACGGCCGCATCTACAACGCGGCGCTGCTGCTCGACGCTGGCGAGATCAAGGCAATCCGCTACAAGTACGACCTGCCGAACTACAGCGTCTTCGACGAGAAACGCGTCTTCGCAGCCGGTCCCTTGCCCGGGCCGGTCGATTTTCGCGGTGTCCGCCTGGGTCTGCCGATCTGCGAGGACATCTGGAACGACGAGGTCTGCGAGTGCCTGGCGGAAACCGGTGCCGAACTGCTCCTCGTGCCAAACGGCTCTCCCTACTGGGCGAACCGCGCGGAGGACCGGTTGCAGGTGGTCGTCGCGCGTGTGGTCCAGACGGGGCTGCCGCTCATCTACTGCAATCAGCTTGGCGGCCAGGACGAACTCGTGTTCGACGGCGGTTCCTTTGCGCTTGAGGCCGACCGGTCTCTTGCCTTCCAGATGCCCCAGTTCAAACCTGCGCTCGGCATCAGCGACTGGAAACGCGACGGCGACGGCTGGGTCTGCGAAAAGGGCGACACCGTCAAGCTTCCGGAGATCGACGAAGCCAACTGGTGCGCCTGCGTTCTGGGCCTCGGCGACTATGTGAACAAGAACGGGTTTCCAGGTGTGGTGCTGGGTCTGTCCGGGGGGCTCGACTCCGCCATCTGTGCCGCGATGGCGGTCGACGCGCTTGGTGCCGACAGGGTGCATGCGATCATGCTGCCCTACCGCTACACTTCCGAGGAAAGCATCAAGGATGCGGCCGAATGCGCCGCGGCGCTCGGCATTCGCTATGACACCGTGCCGATTGTCGAGCCGGTCGAGGGGTTCCACTCTGCCTTGGGCGAACTCTTCAGCGGCACCAGCGAAGATACGACCGAGGAAAACCTGCAATCCCGAACGCGGGGCGTCATCCTGATGGCCGTCTCCAACAAGTTCGGTCACATGGTTCTGACGACAGGCAACAAGTCCGAAATGTCGGTGGGCTACGCGACGCTCTATGGCGACATGAACGGCGGCTACAACCCGATCAAGGATCTCTACAAGACGCAGGTCTATCATCTGGCAGCCTGGCGCAATGTCAACCGGCCGGAGGGCCTGCAGGGCCCGGAAGGGGAGGTTGTGCCCGTCAACATCATCGCCAAGGTGCCGACGGCGGAGCTGCGCGAAAACCAGACCGACCAGGATTCCCTGCCGCCCTATGACGTTCTTGACGACATTCTGGAGTGCCTCGTCGAGGAAGAGATGTCAGTCACAGAGATCGAGCAGCGCGGCCACGACAGGCAACTGATCCACAGGATCGAGCATCTGCTCTACATCGCCGAATACAAGCGCCGTCAGGCGCCTCCAGGCGTCAAGATCACAGAGCGCAATTTTGGCAAGGATCGCCGGTACCCGATCACCAACCGGTTCCGGGACCGATCCTGAACGTGAACGCGCCCCAAGCCCCCCAGAGCGGCAACGTTCCCTATATGACCTTCGTTCTGGAGAATGCGCGGTGGCTTTCCGCCGGCTATCTTCTGGCGGTCTTTTCCGGGTTCGGTCAGACGTTTTTCATTTCGCTTTCCGGCGGCGACCTGCGGGCCGAATTCGGCCTCAGTCACGGCGATCTGGGGCTTGTCTACATGCTGGCAACCCTCGGCAGCGCGCTGACGCTGCCCTACGTGGGCAAGAGCCTCGACTATTTCCCCGTCCGCCGGATTGCGGCGGTGGTGATGATCGGTCTGGCCTTGTGCTGCCTCGCCATGGCCGCAAGCTCTTCGGTGTGGATGGTCGCGCTGACCTTCTATGGCCTGCGCCTGTGCGGGCAGGGCATGATGACCCACACTTCGATTACGGCTGCAGGACGCTGGTTCTCGGCGCAGCGCGGACGGGCGCTGTCGCTCGCCATCCTTGGGTTTCCGACTGCCGAGGCGTTGTTTCCAATCTGTTTCGTCGCCCTGACCAATGTGGTTGGCTGGCGCACCGCCTGGGCGGTTTCCGGCGGCGTTCTCTTTCTGGCGGCCCTTCCGGTGATGATGGTGCTTCTGGCGAAGGACAGGGTGCCGAGCGCACGTGAAATCGCCTCTGCCAAGCCGGAAGGACGCCAGTGGACCCGGGCGGAAGCCATACGTGATCCACGCTTCTGGGCCGTCTCTTTCGGCGTCAACGCACCTGCCTTCATCGGTACATCCATTTTCTTCCATCAGGTCTATCTGGTGGAACTGCGCGGATGGACGCTGGAGCTGTTCGCCAGCTCGTTCCTCGTCATGGCCTTCGGCGTGGTCGGTGCCTCGCTCGTTATCGGCCCCTTGATCGACCGTTTCTCCGCGCGCCAGCTTCTGCCCTTCACGCTCGTGCCGATCGCTTCGGCCTGTCTGGTTCTGGTCCTCTATCATGCGCCCGCCTCGGCATTCATCTTCATGGCGCTGATCGGCATATCCAACGGCTTCAACAGCACGCTTGTCGGCGCCCTCTGGCCCGAGGTCTACGGCACGCGCCACATGGGGGCGATCCGGGCGATAGCATTCTCTGTCATGGTGTTCGCATCGGCTGCCGGCCCGGGCCTGGTCGGCTGGCTGATTGACATTGGCGTCGCGTTCGATCTGCAGGTTCTGGGCATGGCTCTCTATTGCCTGGTGTTCTGCGTGGTCCTGTTCGTGACCGCTCGGGCCTACCGGAGCGAGCTGCAAACCTGATCCGCTTCGTTTTGGGGCTTGCCGGGGCGCGTGCCGCAAGCTAACTGAGGCGGCATGACTGTTACTGTTCGCTTCGCGCCGTCTCCGACCGGCCACATTCACATCGGCAACATCCGTCCCGCCCTTTACAACTGGCTTTTCGCCAGAAAGGCTGGCGGCACCTTCATCCTGCGTTTCGATGACACGGACGTGCAGCGTTCGAAGCAGGAATATGCCGACTCGATCGAAAGAGATCTGCGCTGGATCGGCATCGCGCCGGACCGGATCGAGCGCCAATCGGAACGTCTCGGGCAATATGACGCCGCAGCGGACCTTCTGAAAAAGAAAGGGCTGCTTTATCCGTGTTACGAGACGCCGGACGAACTGGAGCGCCGCCGCTCCCGCCAGCGCGCGCTTGGCCGCCCACCGGTCTATGACCGCGCCGGCTATCGTCAGAGCGCAGAAGAGCGTGCCGCTTTCGAAGCCGAAGGCCGCAAGCCGCACTGGCGCTTTCTGCTTCCCAACTTCGAAAGCGATCCGCTGGAGACAAGACGCACCGATGTCGCCTGGGATGACTTGTGCCGCGGCGATCAGACCATCGACCTTGCGTCCATGTCAGACCCGGTCCTGATCCGCGAAGACGGAACCTATCTCTATACGTTCACCTCCATCGTCGATGACGTCGACATGGGCGTGACCCATGTTATCCGGGGCGAGGATCATGTGTCCAACACCGGTGTCCAGATCGCCATTTTTCAGGCGCTGGAGGCCTCGCCGCCGGTTTTCGGGCATCACAACCTTCTGACCACCCGGGACGGCGAAGGGCTGTCGAAGCGCAAGGGCGCGCTCTCGATCGGCTCCCTTCGTGAAGACGGGCTGGAGCCGATGGCGGTCGCCTCGCTCGCCGTACTCACGGGAACCAGCCAGGCGGTCGAACCTGTGGCGACCATGGACGACCTCGTCGACAAGTTCGACCTGTCGAGCGTCTCACGCTCATCGGCGAAATTCGATCCGGAGGAGCTGAAAAGCCTCAATGCGCGGCTGGTGCATGACCTGCCGTTCGAGGAGGTCAAGGACCGGCTAGAGAGCCTGGGGATAGAGCCGAGTTCGCAATTCTGGGACACGGTTCGCGGCAACTGCGAGACCGTCGGCGATGCAAGCCGTTACTGGCAGGCTATCAAGGGCCCGGTCGAGGGCAAGGTCGAGGAAGAAGACCGGGATTTCATCGCGAAGGCGCGATCGTTTTTGCCTGAGGGGGAAATGACCGAAGAAAGCTGGGGGCAGTGGACCGGTGCGCTGAAAGCCGAAACCGGCCGCAAGGGGCGCGGGCTGTTCATGCCGCTGCGCCGCGTGCTCACGGGTATGGACCACGGACCGGACATGAAGGCGTTGCTGCCGCTTATTGGGCGACAAAATACTCTGGCCCGACTACCCTGACAGGCCCCTTGCGCTCCGGCGCAGGCCTGAAACCGGCGTCGTCGGTCTTGAAGACCGGCGACGATGACACGATGTCCTCGGCCGCCTTTTCGGAAACCGGGCGGACGGACAGGAGCGGCAGGCCCGCGTCGGCCCCGGCGCTTGCCGTATCCACTGGCGCCTCGTGCCGCTTTTGCGCAAGAGAGAGGTCTGCCTGAACATCCAGGCCCTTTTCCAGGTTGAACAGTGTGTCCGGATCCTCGTAGAGCGGTAGCTGTGCCTTGCGCATAGGGGGACGAGACAGCGCCGAGGGCGTCTGGTCATCGGCCTGATAGGTTCCGCCAAGGCTCGGCGAAAGCGACGTGTGGGGAATTCCGGCGCTTATGTCGGCAAAGAAGACGCCACCCCTCGCAGCAGTGACTTCCTGCCATGCGGAGCGCGTGGTTGCCTCTCGCGTCGCGCGGCAACTGCAGCCATCCACCAGTTCCGAGCGGTAGCGATAGGCGAACGGTTCTTCGGAGTAGAGCATGCCACTCATGGACATCATCTCTGACTGGTTACCACCCGGGTTGCGATAGACATAAAGCTCGGTCTCCGCAGCAGGGCAGATTTCAGAGCAACGCGCCGCGTCATTCACGAACTGGTCTTTTCCGGCGGAGAAGCTGACGGGAAAGAAATAGCCATCGCAGGCGCGCACGCACAGGGTGCGGAAGGTACCACCGGAAGGCAGACTCAGCCGTCGGGGGGACCGACCGGTCGATCGCGAGGGGCGAGTGGTCGCAATCTCACGGGTTCGCCGGCCAGTGGAGGACTTGTCTGGACGGGGCTCTTTGCCGAAAAGGCGCTGCAACAGTGATTGCTGCTCTGCGGAGCTTTCAGTTCCTGACGATCTGGCCTGGCGTCCCGTCCGTGCGTCACATTTCTGGCGCGCAAGGCTGGCACGCACTTTTGCGATTCTTTGCGCTTGTCGCGTCGAACCGCCGCCAGCCTTGGCAAGCTGCCGGTTGATGGCTGCCAGATTCGCCTTCATGCGCTTGAGTTTGCCGTTGATGGCCTTGCAATTGGAGCCTGCGCTTCCCTCGCAACCGAAATAGCGGGCATCACGCTCTGCGGCGCTTATGGCGCCTTGCTGTTGCTGCTTGGCGGTCGACCATTTTTGCGCGGCGGGAGAACGGGCAGGAGACGCCGATCCAAGGCGGCGCAATTCGGCCGTCAGGGCTTCGCAACTGGCGGCACGCGCGCTCGACAGCGGAAAAGCACCTGCGGCTAAAACCGACAGGAAAACAAACGTCTTGATCGCTCTGGCGCTTCCCGGCGGCCGCATTTCCCATCCCCTGCTGCAGTCTGTCAGGCACGGCGCGATTGCTTCTGTGTCGCTCTTGCCGACCGGTTTCACAATAGCGGGAAAAGCGCTCACGTTCGGTTAATACCGCAGGGGCCTTCGCCGTTGAGCATGCGGTGGGGGCTCATTCGGACACGTTGGAGACGTCAGCCTTCAGGCGGCGCAATGAGCCGGGAGGTTGAGGGCGCGCGCTTGCTAGAAATATCGTTGAGAGACCGAGGTTACGGGTGCCGCTTTCCGGCCACTTTCAGGCTGTAGCAAGTATAGTCTTTCGAAGAAGCGGTAAATTTTAGCCCGCCCTTCTAAAGAAAATTGACGTTTAAGCAAGCAAGGTTTCCTGAGTGCTTGGAATGGAAAAGACAAACTTCGCCCTGAATGGGGCACCTATCTGTTGATAAAAAAGCAATAGTTAACGAATCGATATGCGGGAATTTGCGAATCAGGCTCTGAAGCTGAGACGCTACAGTCAACAGGAATAAGGTGCTTTCGCCGTCCGGCAGGTCCGGATTTCGGGGAAAACAGGCAGGCAGGAAAGCGAGGCTGCTATGGCGAAAAATGCGAACAATTCTTCGGCGGCGCCGGGCGAGAACGCGCGCTTCGAGGAACTGGGGCGGGGCTGCTACGCCTATAGCGCCGACGGATGTTCCAACAGCGGCGTCGTGATCGGAGAGCGCGGGGTTCTGGTGGTCGATGGGCAGGCGTCGCCCGACCTTGCAGAGAAGGTGCTGGAAAAGATTCGCGAGAAGACTGATAAGCCGATCAAGCTGTTGGTCTTCAGCCACTTTCATTGCGAAAACACGCTTGGCGCCGATGCGTTCGAGGCCGGTGAGATCATCGCCTCGGATCTTACGCGCCGGATGATGGATACCCGCGGCAAGGAAGAGATTCGCGTCGCGCGCAATCGCTTTCCGCAACTCTTCTCCGGCGTGAAGCATGACGCTGCAGTGGCAGCGCCCTCCATGACAATCGCCTCGTCGATGACGATCGACCTCGGCGGAGTCGAGGTGCGACTCATGCATCTCGGCCGGGGCCACACGATGGGTGATCTGGTCGTATGGGTGCCGTCAACGGGTGTGATCTTCGCCGGCGATCTCGTGCAGACCTCTGCTGCACCTTTCTGCGGCGACGCGCATCTGACCGATTGGCCGCGGGCGCTCGATCGTATTCTGGCGTTCCGCCCGAACGCGCTGATGCCGGGGCAGGGGCGGTCCGCGCTCGGGGCTCCGGCTGTTGCCGCGGCAATCGAGACCACGCGGGATTTCGTGACCACCCTGCGTGATGCTGCTGTTGCCTGCGTGGACCAGCACCTCGGCCTGAAAGATACGTGCGACAGCGTGACGGATGCTCTCGCGCAGCAGTTCGGTGACAAGACCGATTTCGAGGAGCACATGCCCTTTAACGTGGCGCGGGCCTATGATGAGGCCCTGGGTCTCGACCAGCCTCAGGTCTGGACGCTGGAGCGTGCTGCCGACCTGCAGGATGCGGTGCGCGGCGTCATTGCCGTCTCTAATGAAGAAGAACCTGCTTCTGATGACGTGAACGCGCAAGCGCAGGATGCCCGGTTCCAGCCGGACAGCGGCGAGGCGGATGCGTTTGCCCAAACCGACGAAGCGACCGGCGATCTGGTGTCAGACAGCGCATTTGCCGCGTCCCTGACCGGTGATGAGGCGCTCGACCTGACGGAACAGGATATCGACCGCGAGGATCAGACGGCAGGTGAGGAGGCAGTTTCCGAGGACCAGCAGGACGATCCGGAAAGCGATGAGGGCAGCGATGAGCGCAAGGTTCTGGAAGCCGCCCGCCACTGAATTGATCACCGCTTTCCCACAATGAAGCGCGCGCCCCTGAGGCGCGCGTTGTTTCTTCTGCATCTTTCTTGACGGTCCGCGCGTTATCCCCACATGTCGTTTCCATTGAACAGTCATTTTCGGAGGATTTTTGAATGCGTTTCCTGTCCGCTGCCGCCTTGGCGCTAGCAATTCTTGTCCAGGCGGTCGGGCCGTCCCACTCAGCGGATGAACCGGATCTGATCTTCAAGAAATCCACGGTCTGGAAATTCCTGACCCCCGACCACAAGCTCGCGACCTATGCGGTCGACGATCCCATAATCGACGGCGTCTCGTGTCATTTCACTGTTCCGGAGAAGGGCGGGGTTTCGGGCTGGCTTGGGGTTGCGGAAGAAGTCTCGGACATTTCGCTTGCCTGCCGTCAGGTCGGGCCGGTGACGATCAAGAAAAACTTCGAGCAGGGCGAGGAGATGTTCCGTCAGCGCCGTTCGTTCCTGTTCAAGAAGATGCGGATCGTGCGGGGCTGCGACGCCAAGCGCAACGTTCTCGTCTATCTCGTTTATTCCGACAAGATCATCGAAGGCAGCCCGAAAAACTCGACCTCCACCGTGCCGATCATGCCGTGGGGCGATCAGATGCCGCCGAAATGCGGGGACTTCGTGAATGGATAACGGCTCGGAAAGCGCGCGGCGCCGTTATTCGGCGTCCAGCTTTTCCAGGTGCTTTGCCACGGGCAGGTCGCTGCCGGCACAGAAATGCTTGTAGAGCATCGCCATGATGTCTTTGACCGGTTCGCTGGCGAGGCGATAGTAGATAGTGGTGCCTTCCCGGCGTGTCGAAACCAGCCCTTGTGCGCGCAGAAGCGATAGCTGCTGCGAGACCGTCGGCATGCGCATACCGGTCTTTTCGGCCAGATCGCTGACGCAGCGCTCTTCCTCCAGAACCAGACACATCAGTAGAAGGCGCGGCGCGGACGCCATCATCTTCAGAAACTCGGCAGCGGATTCCGCTTTTTCTTCAAGTGCATCGTAGTTCATTGGGCGACTCTGGCAAATCTTCGGACAAACCGCAATCCTGAGTTTCCGGCTCAGTTTTGTGGTTCTTTTATATCCGGGACGCAACGGTGACAATGATGTTCCCATTGCCACATCCAGTTCCAGTTAACAGGCACATGCTTTTTTGCTGCATCTCCTGGCCAAAGGCCTTGGTGCCGTCGGTTATGAAGATGATAGCCGCAAACGGGCCTGCAAGTACAATGGCAAGGAACAGAAGAACAAAAACACGGCTCAACATCGGGTCTCTCCAGGGCGCTTCATCTCGATTGCCTGAAGAATGCACTTTTGACGTTGAACTCATGCTGAGTGCCGCATTCAGACGGCATTCAGATTTATAAACGGGGCTTAACACCCGAAACATGCACGCAAAATGAGCCGTCCAGCCATGGCGCCACGTCGATCTCGCGAGGCAAGGCGGCTGCCAGGAAAACTCTTTCCCGGCCCGTCATGGCGTTACTGGTTTTGCGTCATTGCCGTACGCAGCGCTTCCAGAAGCACCTTGTCGCGACCGTAGATATCCTTTCGGAAGTGGGTTGATCCGTCCTTGTTCATCCAGGCGGTGAGGTAGGTCAGATGAACCTGGATCGGGACCTTGGGCTTGACCACCTCGCGATTGCCCGTGTCACGGATCTGCTCCCAGTACGCGGGTGATCCATTCGTGTCGGACATGAGGATCGCCGCCAGCTCGAACGGTTTCGAGACCCGGATGCAGCCATGACTGAAGGCCCGCTCCGCGCGATCGAACAGCGACTTCGACGGCGTATCGTGAATGTAGATGTTGAACTTGTTGGGAAACATGAACTTGATCCGGCCAAGCGCATTGCCGTCCCCCGGGTCCTGCCGCAGTCGGAACGGAAAGTTGCTGCCGGTATAACTGTTCCATGCCACCTGCGTCGGCGCGATCTCGTTGCCGTCCTGGAAAATGCGGATCCTCTTGCTCATGAGTGCCGAGGCATTCTGCTGGAGCTTCGGAAGATACTCCGTCGTCGCGATCGAGTAGGGCACATTCCAGTAGGGGTTTATGTCGACATATTCGAGTTGGTCCGAGAACACGGGGGTTGCGTGATAGGGCTTGCCGACTACGACGCGCGTCGTGTGGACGGTATTTCCGTCGCGCACCACCTTCAGGTTCTGGTCGGCCAGATTGACGAAAACATAAAAGTCGCCCGGGTCGTCCGGCATCCAGCGGCGACGCTCCATGTTGAGCTCCATCTGGATGAGCTTTTCCTGAAGAGTGACATTCAGGCGCTCGATCGTATCGGGGCCGATGACACCGTCGATCTTCACGCCGTTATAATCCTGAAACGCCTTTACGGCTTCCACAAGCGTGCCGTCATAGACATCACCCGTATGCTCTTCCGCCCCCGGGATATCCTCCTCGATCAGTCGGGCCCGCAAGGTCGGGATGCGCGGATCGCTCATGCCGGGCTTGAGAACATCTCCTGACGGCACAGTGATGAACCCACCCTCCGCAGCCTTCTTCCGATATTGAGAAAGGCGAAGTTTGAGGCGCTGGTAATTGTGCGATTGCGGAGCGAGGCTTTCCAGAAAAGCGCTGTAGTCCACTGCGCGCTCGGCCGTTTCGAACAGGATCTTTGGCTCGGGCCGGTGCGGGAAGACGTTGAGCGCCTTGTTGATCTTGTTGGGCTGGACGCGGCCGGATGAAAGATGCGTGGCATAACGCAGGAACTGCAGGGAAAGGTCCAGATCGAGTTCAGCCCATTCTTCGGGTGTTTCTGCGGTTTCGGCCTGCTTTGCCAGCGCCAGCGGAGCGTAATTGCTCGGGTCCAGCGCGTGCTGGTTGGCTGCTGCCATGGCCGCGATGGTCAGGTGGGCGTTTTCCGTCAGGCCGTTCCGGTCGAACCACACCGGCGCAAAAGCGCGGTCGCTGTAATAGAGAACGAGGCCGTTCGGAACATCTGTCGAGGTCAAAGCCTGGAGCGCCTTGGCGACCGGTGTCTCGGGCTCGTTCAGGTCTGGCGCGGGCGCCTGTGCGGCGGTCGGCTCGGCTGGCGCGCCTTCCGATGTCTCGGGAGGACCTGCCGCTTCGGCGCGGGCATCGCTAGCCGAAACGTTGAAACAAGTCATCAGTGTAAATGCCGCGAGTAGAAAAAGTTCTGCGGACGTCAATCTGCTTTTGAATATCGCTTTCACGGGAAAAACCTCTCTGATTCCCTGCGTGAAAAGCTTAGATGAACTCTGCTGAGCCGCCAACGTCGCCCGCAATTTGTTTTGCTTCGTCCTGACAGATCAAGTCTTGACCGCTCTCCGGTTTCCGGTCCATAAAGCCGGTCATGATGACGGCCACTTGGAACATCATTTCGATCACCATTATTTGCAGCTAGCGACACCGCTGGCTGTGGCCGTTCCCTCTTGGCAAAAATTCCTCTGAGACGGACCGCCCGGCCAGCCGGCCAGGAGACGGTTTTACATGAGCGCCGCTGAGACGGAAAAATCCGGCACTTTCAAGGGCTTGAGGCTCACCAATACGTTGACGAGATCCCGGGAGGACTTCCGGGCGATCGATGATGGCAACGTGCGCCTTTATGTCTGCGGGCCGACCGTCTACGACTATGCCCATATCGGAAATGCCCGACCTGCGATCGTCTTCGACGTCCTGTTCCGCCTCCTGCGCCATCTCTACGGCGAGGATCATGTCACCTATGCGCGCAACATCACCGACGTCGATGACAAGATCAACGCCCGGGCACTTCGGGACCACCCGGACATGCCCTTGAACGAGGCGATTGCGCTGGTTACGCAGAAGACCGCCGACCAGTTCCACAAGGATATTGCCGCCCTCGGTGTTCTCCAGCCGACCCACGAGCCACGCGCGACCCAGCACATCGACGGCATGATCGAGATGGTCAAGACGCTGATCGATAAGGGACATGCCTATGAAGCGGACGGCGAAGTGCTGTTCGACACCGTGTCCATGCCCGACTATGGCGGTCTGTCCAAACGTAACCTCGATGAGCAGAGAGCCGGGGCGCGCATCGCGGTCGACGCGCACAAGAAGAACCCGGGCGACTTCGTGCTGTGGAAACTGTCTTCCGACGAAGAGCCGGGATGGGCCAGTCCCTGGGGCCGGGGACGTCCGGGCTGGCATCTTGAGTGCTCTGTCATGAGCGAGCATCACCTCGGCGAGGTTTTCGACATTCACGGCGGCGGCCTCGATCTGATCTTTCCGCACCACGAGAACGAAATCGCCCAGTCGCGCTGCGCCCATGGCACCGGCACCATGGCGAATTACTGGATGCACAACGGCTTCCTGCAGGTAGAGGGCCGGAAGATGTCCAAGTCGGAAGGCAATTTCTTCACGATCAAGGAGTTGCTTGAGGACACCGGTTTCGGCGGTCGCAAATGGCCGGGCGAGGTGCTGCGACTTGCCATGCTGATGACCAATTACCGCGAGCCCATCGACTTTTCGGTGCGCAAGCTGGAAGAGGCGGAAAACCTGCTGGTGAAATGGCCCGAGCCGATCGAGACGGACGCCGCGCCAGATCCTCAGGTCCTCGATGCACTGCTCGACGACCTCAACACCTCTGCGGCCATCCAGCGCCTGCACGCGCTGGCAAGCGACGCCGCGAAGGACTCCGAAAAGCTTGCGGCCTATTCGGCTTCAGCAGCCTTGCTCGGCTTGAGCCCGGTGAAGGTCGACATGGCCGGTATCGACGAAAGCGCGATCCTTGAAGCCGTCAACAACCGCCTGGAGGCGCTGAACGCCAAGAATTGGGCCGAGGCCGATCGCATCAGGGATGAACTGACGTCTCAGGGGATTCTTCTAAAGGATTCAAAAGACTCCGAAACCGGTGCGCGGATCACCTCCTGGGAGGTCAAGCGGTGACAGCGGTGATTGCCGGCACGCAGCTTCCCCCCTCTGTTCCTTCCTGGGACATCTCCCCCTCAAGGGGGGAGAGGGGTGCCTGCCGCACGCCCGACTGGCCTGGGAGGGAAAGATGACGGAGATCCACACCGGCGGGTGTCAGTGCGGCGCTGTCAGGTTTCGCGTTGAGGGAAAGCTCGGCGAAGCTTCCATCTGTCACTGCCGTATGTGCCAGAAGGCCTTCGGCGGTTTCTACGCACCGCTCGTCAGCGTGCCGGACGGCTCCTCCCTGACGTGGACGCGCGGTGCGCCGAAGCATTTCCGCAGTTCCAACCATGCTTCGCGCGGGTTCTGTCCGGATTGCGGCACGCCTCTGACGTATGAGGCACCGGACGGCATCGCTCTGGCGATCGGCTCGTTTGACGACGCACAATCAATTGCACCCGTGATCCAGTTCGGGGTGGAGGCCAAGCTGCCCTACACCGACACGATGGCGGATATACCCGAGCGGGTGACGGAAGACGATCTGGAGGCCGCGCCGTTTCTTGCGTCCGTCGTCTCCTTCCAGCACCCGGACCACGAGACGGACACATGGCCGCCGGCTCAGCCCGGCGAAACCCACGACAAATAGGAACCGGGACGAACACCGGGCAGGACGCGACGATGACCAAGGAACGCCTTTACCTTTACGATACGACGCTGCGCGACGGGGCGCAGACGAGCGGTGTCGATTTCTCCGTGAACGAGAAGATCGTCGTTGCAGACCTTCTGGAACGCCTCGGCGTGGACTACGTCGAAGGCGGATACCCCGGTGCCAATCCGACCGACACCGAGTTCTTCGCCGAAAAGCGAACCGAACGGGCAACTTTCACCGCCTTCGGCATGACCAAGCGGGCAGGGCGCTCGGCGGCCAACGATCCGGGACTCCAGGAGACGCTGGCTTCCTGTTCCGATGCCTGCTGTTTCGTCGCCAAGGCCTGGGATTACCACGTGGAGGTCGCACTTGGCTGCACCAATCAGGAAAATCTGGATTCGATCCACGAAACCGTGACGGCGGCGGTGGCCGCCGGCAAGGAAGCGATGATCGATTGCGAGCACTTTTTTGATGGTTACAAGGCCAATCCGGAGTATGCGCTCGATTGCGCCCGTACCGCCTATCAGGCAGGTGCGCGCTGGATCATCCTGTGTGACACCAATGGCGGCACGCTGCCGGATGAGGTCCATCACATCGTCACCAGGGTTCAGGAGGTCGTGCCGGGCACGCATCTCGGCATTCACACCCATGACGACACCGGCCACGCCGTTGCCAATTCCTTGGCTGCGGTCGATGCAGGCGTCCGACAGGTCCAGGGAACGCTGAACGGGCTTGGCGAGCGGTGCGGCAACGCCAACCTCGTGACGCTGATCCCGACGCTGAAGCTGAAGCGCGCCTTTTCCGACCGGTTCGAGATCGGGGTCTCGGAAGCCCAGCTCGCGGACATCACCGCGATCTCGCATGCCTTTGACGAGGTTCTCAACCGGTCGCCGGACCGGCAGGCACCCTATGTCGGCGAAACCGCTTTCGCCACCAAGGCCGGCATTCACGCTTCTGCCATCCTGAAGGATCCGCAGACCTACGAACACATTCCGCCCGAAAGCGTCGGCAATTCACGCCGGGTTCTCGTCTCGGACCAGGCCGGCAAGAGCAACCTTCTGGGCGAGCTTGGCCGTGTCGGCATCAAGGTCGACAAGGCCGACCCGAGGCTGGACAGGCTGCTGGCGCTGGTCAAGGAACGGGAGGCGGAAGGCTATGCCTACGAGGCCGCCGATGCCTCCTTCGAACTGCTCGCGCGGCGCGAACTCGGAGAGGTTCCGCGTTTCTTCGAGATCAATTCCTTCCGGGTCATGGTGGAGCGCCGCTTCAACGCTATCGGCGATCTCGTCACGATGTCCGAGGCGGTGGTGAAGATCGATATCGACGGCGAGCCGCGCATGTCGGTCGCTGAAGGCAACGGTCCGGTCAACGCGCTCGACACGGCGCTGCGCAAGGATCTCGGCAAGTATCAGTCGGCCATTGAAGGCCTGGAGCTGATTGACTACAAGGTTCGCATCCTGAACGGGGGAACGGGCGCGGTGACACGCGTTCTGATCGAGAGTCAGGACACCAGAACACACCGCCGCTGGTTCACCATCGGCGTTTCTTCCAACATCGTCGACGCGTCGTTTCAGGCGCTGGTCGATTCCATCACATTTGCTCTCCTGAAAAGCGGCGAGGCGGTCGACGCCTGATCGCTTTCGCACCGGGAGAGCCTGAAAGGTAACCCTCATGTCGCAGACGGCATCGAGTGCCGAGGCGAACGACGAACTTCGCCAGGGCGTTCTGTTCGGTCTTTCGGCCTATGGCATGTGGGGCTTTCTGCCGGCCTACTACAAGCTGACCGAAACAGTGGCGCCCGATGTCGTCGTGTCGCACCGCATCATCTGGTCGATCATCTTCGTCGGGCTTTTTCTGTATCTACGCGGGCGCTGGCCCGAGGTGCGCGAGGTCTTCCGCCAGCCCAGGGTTCTGATGTGCCTCAGCCTCTCGGCGGTTCTCATCGCGGTCAACTGGCTGGTCTTCCTGTGGGCGATCACCAACCACCGCGTTGTCGATATATCGCTCGGCTATTTCATCAACCCGCTTGTCAGCATTCTGGTGGGGCTTGTCGTTCTTCATGAAAGAATGTCCCGCTGGCAGGGGATCGCGGTCGGTATCGCGGTTCTCTCCGTTGCGCTGCAGGCCGTGTTGGCGGGAGGGCTGCCCTGGGTGTCACTGATGCTCGCGTTTTCCTTCGCCGGTTATGGCTATGTCCGCAAGGTGACACCGGTCAAGGCGACGCCCGGCCTTTTCGTCGAAACGATTGTGCTGCTGCCGTTCTCGGTTCTATATCTGGTGGTGTTGGCCGTTTCGGGTGGCGATGCGCTGCAGCTGGACGACCTGCCGGTGTTCGCGGCATTGGCGGGGTCGGGGATCGTCACGGCGTTGCCGCTGATCATGTTCTCGTCGGCGGCCCGCCGCGTTCCGCTGTTCATGCTGGGGCTGATGCAGTATCTGGCACCGTCCCTGCATCTGCTCTTTGCGGTTTTTGTCTGGGGAGAGGAACTCGAGCCGACGAAGCTGCTCGGATTCGTGATGATCTGGGGTGCGCTGTGCATCTTCAGCTACGACAGCTGGCGCCGCTACCGCGCTTCGAAATGAGGGTTTGGTAAAGCCCGCCCGTCTCCTTTGAAGCCCTTCACATCTCGCGCGCAGATGCCAGAGCCTCGCCGGTTTTCGAGCCGCCGGAATTCCATTCGCGCAGCATGGGCAGAATGTCGTCGACCTTCTTTGCGACGAGATAGGGGACCTCGGTGTCCGGACGGATGTACCCCTGCGAGCGCATGTGGTCCAACAGTTCCATAAGGGGTGACCAGAAGCCGTTGATATCGGCAAGCAGCACCGGTTTCCTGTGTTGCCCGAGCTGCGCCCAGGTCATCATCTCGACCGCCTCTTCAAGCGTACCGATGCCGCCTGGCAGTGCGACGAAGGCGTCCGATTTCTCGAACATCAGATGTTTGCGTTCATGCATGTCCCGGGTAACGATCAGGTCTTCCAGGGTGTCCAGCATGACTTCGCGCTTCTCGAGGAAATGCGGGATTATGCCGGTGACCTTGCCGCCGGCCTCCAGCGCCGCATTGGCGACAGTGCCCATCAGCCCGACCGACCCGCCGCCGTAGACGAGACCGATTCCGGCATCGGCGATGCTCTGGCCGAGTCGCGTAGCGGCTGCCTCGTGGGCCGGGTCCGAGCCGAAGCTTGAACCGCAATAGACGCAGATGCTTTTGAGTGTTTTTTCAGAAACCGTATTCATGACGCAAAGATGTGGCATTGAGTTCGCTGCAAGGTCAAGCATTCTGTTTGAAAGGCATTGGGGAACAAGCAGGATTCCTTGCCGCACCCTAAAAAGGTGGCTATGCATGGAAATGAATTCGAAAATGTGACACGCGCAAAAGCTGCAATGCACACAGGGGGCCGCTTTCTAAGCGCGGCGGCGGATGCCGCACTGCGCATGCGGTGGGAAGAACAATGAACAAGCAGACATTGATCTGGGCTTTGATCGTGGCGGTGCCGGTCGGACTGGCTGCGCTTGCGACGGGCATTGTCTATCGCGATACGGGCAAGTTGCCTTTTCAGGAGGAGGCTGGAACCAGCCAAACATCTGGTGCGGACGGCCAGACCGCATCAAGCCAAAATGCGCCGGAACCGGATGAAACCGGCGAACCGGAGACCGCCGGAGCGGTGCAGATCGACGAAACGGCGAGCGAAGGCGCCGAGCCCGCAGCACCGCTGCACGGGCCGAGCTTCGACGTTGTCGGTGTCGAGCCGACCGGCGAGACCGTCGTTGCGGGCCGTTCGGAAGCAGGTGCGATTGTCGCTCTGACCGCCAACGGCAAGGTTGTCGGCAAGAGCATTGCGAACGAAGCGGGCGAGTGGACCATCATTCTGGATGAGCCGTTCAAGCCGGGCGATTATGACGTCGGGCTTGAAGTACACGACGAAACCGGGAAGTCGGTCGAAAAATCCGAGCAACGTCTTGCCGTTTCAGTTCCCCCGGGAAGCAAGCAGAAGCCGCTGGTGGTGCTGAACACGCCGGACGGCCCCTCCGCTATCCTGCAAAAGCCGGAAGACGAGGTAGAAGTGGCCGCCGCCACGGCGCCCGCTTCAGGATCGCAAGATCAGCAGAGCGCCGGTGACCCGACCGAAGCACAGCCGCAGGGCACAGCCTCAGCCGAAGAACCTTCCGAGGCATCCATTGCCGATGCGGGCGATCAAGGTTCCGCCGGCCAGGAGGGGGGAAGTTCGACTGCGGGAGTAACGGTGACGGCCCGGCAGGACGATCAATCAGCGTCTCAAACGTCCGAAGCAGGGTCGGCATCGACGGCCTCGGCCGACGCCCCGACGTCGCAGAAGGGCGATGCGAAGGTATCTGCCTCAGCTTCCGCGGAGACCGGGGATGAAGCCGCCGGGAATGCACCCGCAGCGACAGCGCAGGCAGGCGGTACGGCTGATGATGCGGCAGACGTTGCCGGCGATGGCGTAAGCGTGACCGTCGAAGCCGTGGAATCCGAGCAGGACAAGGTCTATGTCGCCGGGACCGGCGAACCGGGCACCTCCGTCAGGGTCTATGTCGGGGACGAGTTCCAGGGCGAGGCGGAAGTCAATTCAACCGGCAAATGGCTTGTTCAGGGTACGAAGAATGTTGCCGAAGGCAATGTCGAGGTGCGCGCGGACCAGATTGCACAGGACGGCAACTCCGTGGAAGCACGGGCAGCCGTCACCTTCGAGAAGTCTGAAGACCGGCAGATCGTGCTGACCAAGGTCGTCGCCAGTGGCGCGGGCAGTGGCAAGTCCGGCCAGGGCGCAGATGTTCGCAAGTCGCTGCCGGTCGTCATTATCCGCAAGGGCGACAACCTGTGGCGCATCTCTCGCCGTCTCTATGGTGACGGCGTCCGCTACACGACGATCTATCAGGCCAACCAGGATCAGATCCGCAATCCGGATCTGATCTATCCCGGGCAGGTTTTCCTGACGCCGGAAGGCGATCTGAGCTGGCAGCCGGCTGAGAACGAACCGGGCTGAACCTCGGAAAAACGGACAACTGGATCGGGGAGCCGGCTGTGGCGCAGCCGGCTCTCGTTTTTCATCTGAAACGTTGGATCCACGTATGTTCAGCGAGATTGCCTCTCGCGCCCGTTTTGCTTCATCTGGCTCGTTTGCGGACTTTCTTTGGCCGGTTCGGTAAACTTGACACTTGTTTTTTCACGGATCCATCGCATATCACCGATGGAACACACGAGCGTGATCGAGGGATGGAGCGCATGAGCGGAGCGGACGTGCCGTCCGAAGCTTGCTGCACGGCGTCGAGGGAGTGTCTGGAAAGCTGCGAGGAACTCGCGGCCATTTTCCGTGCCCTCGGACATCCCGCGCGCCTCGCGATCGTCAAGCAACTCGCCGCACGTGAGACGGCTTGCTGCGGCGAGATCGTAAATCATCTGCCGCTGGCGCAGTCCACGGTGTCCCAGCATCTGCAGGTTCTCAAGGAAGCCGGGCTTCTGACATGTGAACAGCGCGGGCGCAATTGCCACTACCTGCTGGACTGGGAAAAGCTCGAAAAGGCGGCCGCCTGCTCGAAAGGGTTCTGGGACCGCCTTGACGCCCTTCGGGGCGAGGCGCAGACCGGCGGGCTACTCGTGACAAAAACGGAATGACAATAACAAGGGCCGCCTGAGTGTGGTCCGGAGAACAACGTGACCGATCAAACAGCTACTTCGCCGCAAAAGAAAAAAAGCGCGGCCAACGGCAGCCATTCAAATCCGGGGAACGGGGGCAAAGCGGTTAGTGCCGAAGAAGGCTCGACCCTGCAGACCCTGGCAAACCTGTGGCCTTATATCTGGCCGTCCGACAGGCCGGACCTGAAGCAGCGCGTGCTGCTTGCGATCTTCACCCTCGTCATCGCCAAGATCGTGACGGTTCTCTCGCCGTATTTCTTCGCCTGGGCGACCGATGCTCTGACCGGCGAGGACAACGGTCTTCCGGCCTTTATCGTCGCGCCTGTCATGCTGGTGCTCGCCTACAATGTCGCCCGGGTTCTGGCGGTCGCCTTCAACCAGTTGCGCGACGCCCTGTTTGCCCGGGTCGGACAGCATGCGGTCCGTCAGCTTGCCATGCTGACCTTCCGCCACCTGCACCAGTTGTCACTCCGCTTTCATCTTGCCCGCAGGACCGGCGGCCTCAGCCGCGTGATCGAGCGTGGGGTGAAGGGGATCGAATCCATCGTTCGCTTCACCATTCTCAACGGCATTCCGACGATCCTGGAATTCGCCATCATGGCGGCGGTGATCTGGTACCAGTTCGGCTTTGTGTACGTCATCATCGTCGCGGTGATGATCGTGGCCTATGTCTGGTTCACGATCAAAACATCGAATTGGCGGATCGGCATCCGCCGCGAAATGAACGACAGTGACACCGACGCCAACTCCAAGGCCATCGACAGCCTTCTGAATTTCGAGACGGTCAAGTATTTCGGCAATGAGAAGATGGAAGCCGAGCGCTTCGACGTCTCCATGGCCAAATACGAAAGCGCGGCGACGCGCACATGGACCTCGCTCTCCTGGCTGAACTTCGGTCAGGCGGTGATCCTGGGGATCGGCATGGCGGCCTGCATGGCCTTGTCTGCAAGGGCCGTTCTTGCGGGCGAACAGAACGTCGGCGATTTCGTGCTGATCAATGCGCTTCTGATGCAGATTTCCATTCCGCTCAACTTCATCGGATTTCTATACCGCGAAATCCGTCAGGGGCTGGCGGATATCGAGGCAATGTTCGACCTCCTCAACGTTCCGGAGGAAATCCAGGACAAGGCGGACGCAAAGCCGCTCAAGGCCGTCGAGGGCAAGATCGTCTTCCGGGACGTGCGCTTTCACTACGACCCGGAGCGTCCTATCCTGAAGGGGATCGATTTCGAAGTTCCAGCGGGAAAGACAATCGCCATTGTCGGACCGTCGGGCGCCGGAAAATCGACGATTTCCCGGCTTTTGTTCCGCTTCTACGATGTGACTGGCGGCGCGGTCGAGATCGACGGCCAGGACGTGCGCGACGTGACGCAGGAAAGCGTGCGCCACTCCATCGGCATGGTTCCTCAGGACACTGTGTTGTTCAACGACACGATTGCCTACAACATTCGCTATGGCAGACCGGATGCGAGCGACGAGGAAGTTCGCGAGGCGGCCCGCATGGCGCAAATTCACGATTTCATCGAGAACCTGCCGCAGGGATTCAATTCGGAAGTCGGCGAGCGGGGCCTGAAGCTCTCGGGCGGAGAGAAGCAACGCGTCGCCATCGCCCGCACGATCCTCAAGGCTCCTCCAATCCTGATACTGGACGAGGCAACGTCGGCGCTCGACACCCATACGGAGCAGGAAATCCAGTCGGCGCTGGACGAAGTTTCGCAGAACCGGACCACGCTCGTCATTGCGCACCGGCTGTCGACCGTGGTCGACGCGGACCAGATCATCGTTCTGGAGGCTGGCCAGATCGCCGAGCGGGGCACCCATACGACGCTTCTGGAAAGTGGCGGGCTCTATGCGTCCATGTGGGCGCGTCAGCGCGAAGCCGACGAGGCGGAAGAGCGGCTGCGTGCTGCGCGCGAGAATGACGAGATGGGTATCGTCACACGTGGCAAGCCTGCCGACTACGTGCCGCCCAAATAGGGGCATGTGTCGGCCTCAGGCCGCGTGGTCTTCTTTTCGCTGCCAGTCGTTTGCGGCCTCAAGCGCCGCTGAAACGGACCCAGCGGGACTTTTCGACGAAATTCCCGGGGCGAGCCGTCCGATGATCGCCCCGGCGATGCGGCGCAGTTCGCTGTATCGTTCCGCGCGGGCGCGGGCTTCGTATTTGTCGCCTGTATGCATCATGACGGTGGTCTCCGGTTTGTGGAGCACAAGGTCGCACGTTATGAATTTTTGAAGAATTGGGGTAGGCTCGAAGGCATCTTTCGAAAGTTTCGAATAATGCGTCTGGATGATCTGAAATTCTTCAAGCGAGTGGCCGAACTCGGCAGCCTGTCTGCGGCTGGCAGGGAATTCGGGTTGTCGCCGTCGGCAGCCAGTAGTCGACTGACGACCCTGGAAAAGGATCTCGGGACGCAGTTGCTCGCCCGCACGACCCGAAGGACGTCGTTGACGGAGGCGGGCAAGGTTTTCCTGCGCCACGCGGCGTCCGCGATCAGCGAGTTGCAGACGGCAAGGGAAATAATCGACGCTGCCGAGGAGACCCCTCGAGGCATCTTGCGGATAACTTCCAACGTCTTCTTCGGCAGAAAGCACATCCTTCCGCATCTCGCGGAGTTCCGCAGGCTCTACCCCGATCTTCGCATCGAGATAGACATGAGCGACCGGATCATCGATCTGATGGAGGAGGGGTACGACGTCGGTGTGCGCGGCGGCCCGATGCCCGACTCCAGCCTTCTCATGCGCAAGATAGGCGAGAACCCGCGCGTCCTGTGTGCCAGTCCCGAGTATCTTTCGCGCAAGGGCGCGCCGCGCACGCCGGAGGATTTGAGAAATCACGACTGCATTGGCTATGACCCGATGCCGGTCTGGTATTTCAACGGGCCCGAAGGTGAAATCGCCTGGCAGATCGAAGATCCGATGGTCTCCGGCGACAACGGCGATTTTGCCTATGATGCCGCGCTTTATGGTCTGGGGCTGACGGTCAAATCGCTGGCGCATATCTGGGAGGATCTGAGGGACGGGCGCTTGGTCGCGGTGATGGAAGACTATCCGATCGCACGAACGGGCAACATCTACGCTGTCTATCCGTCGGCGAAATTCGTTCCCCCCAAGATCTCCGTCTTTATCGATTTCCTGATTTCCAAGGTCGGTCGTCCGGCTTATTGGGAAATGGACTACCGGTCGGCCGCGGCGGCGCGGAAGACGGCTGTTGGCCAGTAGCAAAGGCAGGCATCGCCACCGAACCTGCCGGAGAAGTCTTCAGCCGGGACAGTCGCGTTCAGGTGCAAGCCGCTGACTTGCGGTTCGAAACGAGGATAACAGATGCCCCGGTGGCTCGGAGAAGGGCTTGGTCATCATGGGACCGGGAACCAACTCTTCTACGAATGAGCATGATCAATGGCACAACAACGGCTTTCGCGCGTTTATCCTTGAAGCGTCGTAAGACGCGATCAAGGTGTTTGTCTGTTGAGAGGCAGGCGGAATTCTGACCGAAAGCGGCTAAACCGGTTCTCAACAGCCCTAAAAGCCTCTAGAAGCGGAACGTAGAAACAGGCGTAACTGTGCATGTCTTCGGCGATGGCCGGAAGCACGGCCCCTTTGGGCGAAAGCGCCGAAGCGAATGCGGAAAGTGTTGATGTCGATAGTTGATTCCATTTCCAAAGCCATGGTTCCGATCCACCGGGAAGGCTGGCCGTTCATCGCCATCGCGCTTGTCGCGACCCTTGTGGTCGGCTGGTTCGTCGATCCATTGTTCTGGATCGGCCTCATCTTCACCGGCTGGGTCTGCTATTTCTTCCGCGATCCCAAGAGGGTGACACCCGTGGGGGACGGTCTTGTCGTCTCTCCCGCCGATGGCATCGTCAGTCAGGTCGGCCTTGTGCGACCGCCGGTGGAGCTGGACCTCGGGACCGAACCGCTGATGCGCGTCTCGGTCTTCATGAACGTGTTCAACTGCCACGTGAACCGCGCCCCGATCGGCGGGCGGATCGTGCGCATAGCCTACAGGGCCGGCAAGTTCCTGAATGCGGAGCTGGACAAGGCCAGCGAGGACAATGAGCGCAATGGCCTGGTGATCGAGACAGCCGACACCCAGATCGGTGTCGTCCAGATCGCAGGGCTCGTTGCGCGACGCATCGTCTGCTTCGTGCGTGAAGGCGAGACCATTTCGACGGGCGATCGCTTCGGCCTGATCCGTTTCGGCTCGCGGCTCGACATCTATTTTCCCGCCGGCACGACGCCAAGGGTGGCAGTTGGGCAGACCATGATTGCCGGCGAAACCATTCTGGCGGATCTCAAGGGCGACCAGCCCGCCGCTCAACCCCTGACCCGTGTCAGCTAGGAAGCATCATCGCGCCATGACGGACGAATCGGAATCCAAGCTGCGCCGTCCCCCGCGTTTTCGCAGGGTGCCCTTGCGCATGATCATCCCGAACATGGTGACGCTGCTTGCGCTCTGCTCGGGGCTGACAGCCGTCCGCATGGCCTTCGAGGGGCGCTGGGAGTTTGCGGTCGGGGCAATTCTCGTCGCAGCTGTGCTTGATGGTCTCGATGGCCGCGTCGCGCGGATGATGAAAGGCACATCCCGGTTCGGTGCGGAACTGGATTCGCTGTCCGACTTTGTCAATTTCGGTGTCACACCGGCGCTGATGCTTTATCTCTGGATCCTGAAGGAAGGCGGCAATCTCGGCTGGATTGCAGCTCTTATCTTCGCCATCTCTGCTGCCCTGCGCCTTGCGAGATTCAACGTCGCACTCGACAATCCGGACAAGCCGGCCTGGGCGTCCAGGTTTTTCACCGGTGTCCCGGCGCCAGCCGGCGCGCTCGCGGTTCTGCTGCCGCTTTATCTCGATTTTCTGGGTCTCTTTCCGCGCTGGTTCGCCGACGAAGCCTTCGTCGCGCTCTATACGATCGCAATCGCCTTCCTGCTGATCAGCCGGCTGCCGACATATTCCGGCAAGACGCTCGGGACGAGGGTGCGCCGGGATTACGTTCTGCCGCTGTTCGTCTTTGCGGTGCTGATCGTTGCCCTGACCGTCAGCTATCCGTTCCGAATGCTCGCGGGCGGCACCGTGCTCTATCTCCTCACCATACCCTTTTCCTGGCACGCGCACCGGAAACTCGTCCACGCCGACGCGTCCCAGGTTCTTGAAGGGGATGACGATGATGACGATACAGACCTCGACAACATCGCGAGTGACCGGGACATGGATCACGGCAGCTGATCCGCAATCCGGCTGACATCTCGCAAACCGGGTTTCAGCCGGCCGTTTTCCGGTTCAATCAGGTGTCCTCGATCATTTGAGGAGCCTTTCGATGTTTCACGGAAAAACCATTCTGATCACTGGTGCCAGCAGCGGCATCGGGGAAGCGGCCGCGCGCAAGTGCGCCGAAGGCGGTGCAAATCTTGTTCTGACCGCCCGCCGGAAGGACAAGCTGGAAGAGGTGAGGGCCTCTCTGCCGGATGCGGCTGACCGCATCGCCGTCTTCGCCGGGGATGTTGCCGATCCCGCGTTTTCCGAAGCTGCCGTTGATGTGGCCCTTCAAACCTTCGGGGGCCTGGACGGGGCTTTCAACAATGCCGGAACGGTGGGGGACATGGGGCCGGTCACGGACCTCAGCCTGGAGAACTGGCACAAGGTCATCGACACCAATCTCACAAGTGCCTTCCTTGCGGCGAAATACCAGATCCCGGCCATGAAGACCTCCGGCGGTGGATCGATTGTCTTTACCTCGTCCTTCGTCGGTTACACCATCGGACTGCCGGGAATGGCGGTCTATGCCGCATCGAAGGCGGGCCTGATCGGGCTGACCCAGGTCCTCGCTGTGGAGCACGGTCCGCAGAATATCCGGGTCAACGCGCTGCTTCCCGGCGGCACGCGGACGGAAATGGCCGGAGACGACATAGCCTTCCACGACTATGTCGCAGGTCTCCATGCTCTCAAGCGTATGGCTGCCCCTAAAGAAATCGCCGAAGCAGCCGCCTTTCTCCTGTCCGACGCGGCTTCTTTCGTCACCGGCTCCGCCATGCTGTGCGACGGCGGCAATTCCATTACCAAGGCATGAGGGCGTGCGGTGGTCCGGCAAAAGAACCTCATCCTGAGGAGGACTGTAAGGTTCGTCTCGACGGATCTGCGGCTTGTCCGAAGCAATTGGCTTACCTTCGAGACAGCGCATTAGCGCTTCCGCAGGATGAGGGAGACATAGTGCTCAGTTGGAACGAGAAGGCCGCTTGCGGATGAACATCTGTTCCGTGACCGCTTTGCCCCATTGGTCGCCGACATATTCGTCGGCAAGGACAAAACCGTTCTTTTCATAAAGCGCCCGCGCCGCGTCCAGCCCTTTCAAGGTCCAGAGGTGGATCTCGTCGAGCCCGAGCCTGTCGCAATGGTCTAGGGCCTTCGTCAGCAATATGCGGCCGAGGCCCTTGCCCCGCAGCTTTTTGGACAGGATGAACCAGCGCAGATGGGCGATATTCTCGCCGAGGTCCTCTCCGTCTATGCTGATCGATCCGATGACCTGTCCGTTTTCCAGGACGCTCCAGGAATTGTTGACCGGATTGCCGACACGGGGCATGAACTCGGCCATTCCCCGAGCTACCACGCTTTCGAACGTCGGTCCTGCGCCGACGATGCGGCCATGGGTGCGTCCGTGCATCGCCGCGATGTCCCCGATCATTCCGGTTTGATAGCCCTCGACGATGTCAAAGGGCTGCTGTACCTGCTCGCGGCTATCAACGGACCCTGCAAGTGCGTCCGCATAGGCGGCAAGCGAGTCGGCAATCGTCTTTGCCTTGTTGCCTTCGATCACGGAAAGTGCTCGCCGGGCCTGGTCGTTGCCGAAGGCATCGACCTTGGCGAAGGTGGCCCGACCCGTGTCCGTCAGCGACAGCCCGAACACGCGACCGTCTGTTTTCGAGCGGGTCTGGCGGATATCTCCGCGTGCTTCCAGTGCCTTCAGAAGACGGCTCACCGTCGACTTTTCAAGCTTCAGCCGGCCGGCCAGTTCCTTGGCCGTGATGCCGGGGTGGAGGCCGATTTCCATGATTGCATGCACACCGGAGCCAGAGAGGTTCGTCCCGGCGATGGTCTTGTCCAGAAAGCCGAATTCCCGCACCAGCTTTCGGGAGGCGGCGCGAATGTCGGTGACGAGGTTGGGAGAGGGAGACATTGGAAAATCCATATAGTTGTACAAAGCAACTATATGGCTTCTGGACGGCGTTGCAAGCCGCCTGTTTGAAACCCTTCTGACACGTTCCTGAAAACGAAAATGAAAAGCCGCCGGATTTCCGGCGGCTTTCTCTCATTCATCTCAAAACGGCATGGCCTTATTCGGCGGCGTGAGGCACTTCGTCCCGTGGATGCTTCCTGGGCTTCTTCGGCTTGGGCATGTTGACGACGGCAGCTGCCGGGCGCTCTTGGTCCTTTTGCGAACCATCGTCGCCATCATCCTGCCGCGCTTCAGCGTCGGCAGGTGCCCTTGACCGACCGCCGAACCGCGCAGCGACACCACTGAACGATTTCATCCAGACACTCGGAAGCGCCAGCATGACCGGTATCATCAGAAGCGTCAGGATCGTGGAGAAGGCCAGGCCCGAGATCACCGCCGTGGCAAGCTGCACCCACCACACGGCGGTAATTCCGCCGAAGGTGATCACCTGATTGAAGAAATCGAAGTTGATCATCGTCGCCATCGGGATAAGGCCCGCGATGGTCGTGATGGTTGTCAGCAGGATTGGCCGGATACGTTGCGCCGACGTCTTCAGGATCGCGTCCAGCGGCTCCAGACCGTCTTCGAGGAACCTGTTATAGGTATCGATGAGAACGATTGCGTTGTTCACGACGATACCGGCCAGCGCGACCACACCTGTTCCCGTCATGATAATCGAGAACGGCTGATTGGTGACCAACATGCCGAGCAGCACCCCGAAAACCGACATGACGACCGTCGAGAGCGTCAGGATCGTCTGGTAGAAGGAGTTGAACTGCGTCAGCAGGATGAGGAACATCAGGAACAGTGACGCGATCATCGCTTTCAAGAGGAATTCGAAGGATTCCTGCTGGTCCTCGTCGGCGCCACGGAACTTAAGATAAACATCGGCCGGCCACTCCTGACCATCGAGCCAGGTCTGCAGCTTGTTGACCTGTTCCACCGGATTGGAGCCGGACTCCGGATTGACGGTGGCCTTGACGAACATCGAATAGAGCCCGTCGCGGCGTATGACCTCCGAGACCTTCTGCGCTGGCTCGCGGCTGACGAAATTGGCCATGGGAATTAGACCGAGTTCGGTCTGGAGGCGCAACTGGTCGAACCGGTCAATGGAGCGTTCCCCCTCCGGGAGGCGGACCCGAATGTCGACTTCATCCTCGCTGTCGTCCGGCCGGTAGGTGCCGATCAGGACACCGTTGGTGACGAGCTGAACCATGTTGCCGACGGAAGCGATGCCCGCCTGATAGCGGCCGGCCTGCTGCCGGTCGATGGAGATCTGCCATTCGATACCGGGCAGGGGACGGTCGTCCTCCTGATCGATGAGGGCTTCGTCCGCATCTATATGCTGACGGATGCGCGCCACGGCGGCGACCATCTCGTCATAGTTGGTGGAGCGCACCTCGAGCTGGATGTCCTTGCCCGTGGGGGGGCCGCCCTCGATCTTGCGGGTTTCCACCTTGATGCCGGGGATGTCCGCGGTCGCCTGCCGGATATCTGCGAAGATCTCCTTCGCGACACGGCGGCAGCAGAAATCGGCAAGCTCGATATTGATCTCGCCCATGACGTCGGCCGGCTTGTCCTGCACGTCGCCGACGGAAGGCCCACCCGACGAGCCGCCGGGAATATACGCATTGGTGATGACGTTCTCGATGCCGGGGACTTGCATGATCTCGTCTTCCACCTTCACGACAAGATCGCGGGCTTCGGCAGACGACATGTTGCCTCGTCCGGAGACGAGGACGACAGCCTGCTCCGGTTCTTCCTCAATAAAGAACTGAACGCCGGTGGGGCTCGCCATGAAGGCACCCATGATGACGGCGCAGGAGCCGAGTAGCAGAACGATCGCCGCGATGTTGCCCATCGGACTGCCGGCAAACAGCTTCAAAAGACGCACGTAAGCGCCTGTGAAACCACTGACTTTCTTGATATCGAAAGCTTCTGTTCCGGACAGAGCCGCTGCTTCTTCCCGTTCCTGTTCGGCACGCCGCGCCGCCCTGGCCTGGGACCAGAGTATGAATGGCGAAAGAAACTTGCGGCAGAGGTACGTAACCAGGAAAAACAGTCCGACACCGAGCCCTATCTTGATCGAAGAGACCCATGGCGGAACAGCACCACCGACGGCGAAATCGAGGAAGGGGCCGACGGCAACCCCCAATCCCACGATAAGACCAAAGGTGAGCGCCAACACCAACGTCGCATGCCGGCTGATCCAGTGAAACACGGCGGCGAGAATGCCGCCGGTGACCGGCAGGAAGATCATCGCCGTGAACAGCGATGCCGTCAGGACGATGATCACCATGATCGGCAGGTAGCTCATGAATTCGCCGGCAACGCCGGGCCACATGAGCATCGGCAGGAACGCGACCAGTGTCGTCGCCGTCGAGGAGACGATCGGCCAGAACATCAGCTTGGCGGCACGGATGTAGGCTTCCCGATCCTCCATGCCCTCCTGGATTTTCCGGTCCGCATATTCGGTCATGACGATGGCGCCGTCGACGAGAAGTCCAACCGTCAGAACGAGGCCGAACATGACCATGTTGTTGACCGTGTAGCCCGACCCGCCGAGGATGAGGAAGCCCACCATGAACGACGTCGGGATGGAAAGCCCGACAAGCAGGGCGGAGCGCAGACCGAGCGCGGCCAGCACCAGGATCATCACCAGGAAAATCGCCGTCAGGATCGATGACTGGAGGGAGCCGAGCACCTCGAAGATGTTGTTCGACTGGTCAAGCATCAGATCGACGTGGATCGTACTCGGCCAGTCCTTGGTCGCTTCCTCGACCACTTCGCGCACGGCGGTGTTGTTCTCGATGATGTTGGTGCCGATGCGCTTGACGACCTGAAGCGAGATTGCCGGGCTGCCGTTGACACGCGTGTAGGAACTGGCGTCCTTGAAGGTACGCCGGATCTCTGCAACATCGCCGAGCGTGACCACCCCTTCGCCGCTTTGTTTCAGTGGAAGCGAATAGACGTCCTGAATGTTTTCGACGAGGCCGGGAACCTTGACGTTGAACCGGCCCTTGCCGCTGTCGAGAAAGCCGGCCGGAACCAGCTGGTTGTTCTGCTGGAGCGCATTGAGGAGTTCCTGCTGCGTGATGGCATAGGATTCCAGCTTCTGGCTGTCGATAAGGACCTCCAGAAGTTCCTCGCGGTGGCCCGTCAGATCGGCGGATCGCACCGTGTCGACCGCCTCGACCTCGTCCTTGAGGCGCCGTGCGTGCTGATAGAGCGTGCGTTCCGGCACATTGCCCGAGAGCGCGATGAACATTGTTGGAGCGAGCGCGAAGTTCATCTCCGTGATCGTCGGTTCCTCGGCTTCCTCGGGCAGTTTCGCCTTCGCCTGATCGACCTTGTCGCGCACATCGGCAAGCGCCTCGTCCTTGTTGAACGAGATGTCGAATTCCAGAACGATACCGGCATGGCTTTCCGACGCCACGGCCGTGAGCTCCTTCAGGCCGTCGAGCCCGCGCAGCTCCGTTTCCATGGGCCGCACCAGCAACCGCTCCGCGTCCTCGGGCGAAATGCCCTGCTGAACGATGGAGACGTAGAAGATCGGCAGATCGATGTCCGGGCTGGCTTCCTTTGGGATCGAGACATAGGTCACGAACCCGGCGGCAATCAGCGCCAGCATCAGGACGAAGACTGTTTTGGGGCGTCTGAGGATGCCCTCGAGCATGTCTATCATCGGATTACCCTTCCGCCTGATCGAAGACTGGTTCCACGGTTTCGCCGTCCGAGACGTATTCCTGTCCAACCGTGATCGCCGTTACGTCTTCGGGAAGACCGCCGATCCACATGCCGTCCTGCTCCCCGCCCAGAACCTTGACCGGGTAGAAGATGGTCTTGTTGTTTTCATCGACAGCGCGGATCCCAACCTGACCGGCATCGTTCAGTGTGAGGATCGCCGGTGAAATCTTGTGCGCCTTGACGGACGGCAACGTCAGTTTGGTCAGCGCGGTAACACCGTCGCGAGCCGTTTTGTCCGGGTTCGGCATCTCGACTTCGATACGAAATGTCCGTGTGTCCGGATCGGCCGACGGGGAAATATACCGAACCTTTCCGGCAAGCTTTTCTCCGGTCACGAGTTGCACGTCCGCGGGCATGCCCAGCGAAATCTGGCTGATACTCAGCTCGGACACCTGACCGATCGCAATCATGGGATCCGAATTCACGACGGTCGCGCAGATGCCGCCGGCGTCGAGGCGTGCGCCGATCTCCGCCATCGGGCTTTCAATGACACCATCGATGGGAGCGCGGATGACTGTTCTGTCCAGCTCAAGTTCCGCTTCCTTCAGCCGTGCCTTGGCGGCGTCGAGCTGCGCCTGAATGGCGGCGACCCGCGTTTCGGCGGTAAATCCCTTGGTGCTGAGCTGTTTCGCTGCCGAATGGTCGAGTTCCGCCTGAGCCAGCGACGCCTTGGCTTCAAGGACGTTCGATTCCCGTGTGCCCCTGTCGAGAACGCACAGGACATCCCCGGCATTCACATGCGCACCTTCGCGAGCAGGGCGCTCGACAACATCGTCAGAAGTTGCCGCACGCACTTCGACCTTGGCTTCCGCCTCTGTCCGTCCGCGCACCTCCAGCACCGCATTGCGGTCCTCGGCGACCAGACGGCGCACCTGCACACGGAAGATATCTCTGGTTTCGTTGTTGACGCGCTCTGCCGGGGCAGGCGCCGCATCCTCACCGTCGCCGACGCCGCCGACCACGAGGTCGCCACTGTACATCCAGGCGCCGATACCGACGGCCAGCCCGAAAGCCAGAATGTACGAAAATCTTACTCGCATGGGATATGCTCCAAAACGTCGTGCCTTACTCGGCTGCTGCCGGAATGGGTTCGGCGGCCTCTTCGGCAATTCTGATCAGTTCGTCGCCATGCTCGTTCAGATAGGCGATCGTGAAATTCATGCAGCCAATGCCGAATTCCCGCGTCCAGCGGGACCCGGGATGGGGGCAATTCTCGTCCTTTTCGCCGTCCATCAGCAGCTTGAGCTCGGCTTCCGCCTGGGCCTTCCGGCGGTCGATCGCCCGTCGAACGATTTCGGGCGGAAGTTGGCCGGCATTGAGCGCGATCAGGAGAAACGGCGACTTGTAGGTGTCGGGGCCCGGCGGTTCGCACAGGGAACGGACGAATTCCACGCGGCCCTCCTCAGTGATCGAGTAGACCTTGCGGGCGGGTTTTCCCGCCTGGGGCTCCTCGCGCACGGTCACGAGCCCTTCCGATTCAAGGCGCGCCAGTGCGGGATAGATGGAACCGAAGCTCGCATCGTCGAAATAACTGAACCTGCCTTCGGTCGATTCCTTCCGGATCTCGTATCCGGTTGCATCTCCAAAGGTCAGAATCGCAAGGCAAAGGCTGCGGACACTCATGATCTTCTCCAGCTCCGGGTCACCCGGTGACGATATCCGTCCGTTTAGTGCCGTGGTCCGGGCGTCATGGAGCATGTCGAAACTGACATATGACGATCCGATATATCGGACAAATATATGTCGGTTCGCGATAGTTCAAGAGTGCGTCGCACCAAAATATGTCCTTTACGTAACATTGCGAGCTTTTTAAGCGAAAAAGGGCGGGAATGGCCCATATTGACAGCTTGCGCCGCCGGCAGGACGGGCGTTATTCTAAAAAGAAACGAATTCGACAATGCAACATGAGGAGCCTCGCCCGTGTTTCGCTTTCGCAATCCTCTTTCCGCAGTGCGCTTGCCGCGCGATCCATTGTTCCGCTTGCTGGTCATCAACGGCCTTGCGGGAACTGCCGTAGCTGTTTTGGTGCTGGCGGGTATCTTCATCACCAACATCGGCCGCCTGCGGGATCTGGTGCTGACGGCACAGGATCCGGTGTTGCCGGTTCTGATGCTGGGATTCTCGCTGGTGATAACGCTGGCATCCGTGGTGATGGGCTCTGCCATCATGCTGTTGCGCGAGCCGCAATCAGGCGGCGGCACATTTCGGCAGGTCGGCCGGCAGGGACGGCAAGCAATGGCTCTGCAGCCGGTGCGCGTAACCGCTTCCACCAGCCGCAGAGATCATCGTCTTTAAGACTGCTCATGACCTGCTGACCTTGGTCACCAGGTCATGTTCCGAGAGAGTTCTGTTGCATTGACCGTTCCGGTCGCCATTTTTTTTGTGTCTATAAGCTGTGTCATGGCGGCCGCAGTGAGAAGAAGCAGCAATCCGGCAAAAGATAGCTTCATCTTTCCGATCCTCTCTGCGTATGTGGCACCCCCTGCCACCGCGCAGAAGTGTGGGCGTCAGGCGCTAAGGTCACGGTAACCCGAATATTAAAATTTTAAGCAACGCCGATTTTGGTACGAAGAAACACGTATCATTCTCTCGCTGCGGCAGCTTCCGCAGATTTGCAGAGCCTGGCGAAAAGCTGCTGAGGGCCCGCCAACGGACGCGAACGATCTGCCTTTTCAAGCAGCTTGCGCACTTCTGCCGGATGCGCTCTTTTGGTCCCGACAAATGGAACTCTGGAGACTGAGATGAGCGATTCCTATCCCCGTGACATGATCGGATACGGGCGCACGCCGCCGGATCCCCAATGGCCTGGCGGTGCCAAGATCGCGGTTCAGTTCGTGATCAATTACGAGGAAGGCGGCGAGAACAACATCCTCCACGGCGACGATGCGTCCGAGGCCTTTCTGTCGGAGGTGGTCGGTGCGCAGCCCTGGCCGGGCAAGCGTCACTGGAACATGGAATCCATCTACGAATACGGATCACGTGCCGGCTTCTGGCGTCTTTGGCGGATGTTCACGCAGCGCTCTCTGCCCGTGACGGTTTACGGTGTCGCAACCGCGCTTCAGCGCAATCCGGACGTTGTCGCCGCGATGAAGGAAGCCGACTGGGAAATCGCCTCTCACGGTCTCAAGTGGATCGAACACAAGGATATGCCCGAGGACGAGGAGCGCGATCAGATCCGGGAGGCGATCCGCATCCACGAGGAAGTGACCGGGGCCCGCCCGCTCGGCTGGTACACCGGCCGCTGTTCCATGCAGACCCAGAAGCTTGTGATGGAGGAGGGCGGTTTCCTCTATGATTCCGACAGCTATGCGGACGATCTGCCCTATTGGGTGGATGGTCCCCACGGTGATCACCTGGTCATTCCCTATACGCTCGACTCCAATGACATGCGTTTTGCCTCGCCTCAGGGGTTCAACTCGGGCGACCAGTTTTTTTCCTACCTGAAGGATTCGTTCGACGTGCTCTACGCAGAGGGCTCGGACGGGGCGCCGAAGATGCTGAATATCGGTCTTCACTGCCGCCTCGTCGGTCGGCCGGGCCGGGCGGCATCCCTTGCAAGGTTCCTGGACTACGTGATGAGCCATGACGACGTCTGGGTCGCGCGGCGTATCGACATCGCCTGGCACTGGCACGCTCACCACGCCAGGAGCTGAGCTTCACCAGCAGGCGAGGCTTTGCCGCCGACCGTCATCGTCGGTGAACCGTCCGGCATTTCAGCCTGCCGACATCCGAAATGGGCAAGCCATGCAAAACCTCAGGCGCCGCTACTGCGGCGTCTTTGGTTTTGGCAAGGCATTTGCCCATCGCTCCCCCGTCCAACCGGCAAAGGGAGCGCTTGCTCTGATTGGTCGGTCCTGGAGAAGAGAGGCCTCTTGTCGGGCGGCGCCGGATCTTCTGTCCGCGGAAGCGATGAGGGCGCCAGTCCGGTTTCAGCGCACTGTCGAACTCTTTCGGAAGGCGGCACACATTCGCGATGCGCGTATAGGAAAGACCGCGCGTCGGAATTAACCAATTTCATTAAAACAAGACACAAATTCAAGAAGATGCGTTGTGTGACGCAGCGTGAAAAATTACCACCTAAGGCGGGTTAAGCTTTTGTTAACCGGCTCTTTGGGGGGGCTAATGCGTTTTCTATTGAGAAATTTGCATATTCTTGTTTTTGCATTTGCTTCATGCGCGTCCGCCGTCTGGGCCGCGATGCGGACCGATGATTTGGACGACGTCATGCGGCTACTGGTGGAAGATGCCGTGGAGATCGCGGATCTGACAGTTGGCGCTTACACGGAAATCCGTCGGATGGGATGGCAGATCGTCGGAGACGAGGCGATCTCATTCTACGTCACGACGTTGCGGATGCCGTCGATGGTGTTCGAGCGACTTGCGGACCGTCTTGATGAGGTCGACCGCGCGCTCTCGCGGGACGAGATGCCGCCGAGCGTACTGTCGAGACCGCGCACGCGAGGTCTTCCTGTCGGCGGATCGTTTCCGGAACGCGGAATACGCGGCAGTGCCGGCGCCTCGCCGAAAGGCGAGGAGCCCCTTCTTCTGGATATCTGAAGAATTTAATTGCGCGCAGGACCGGGCCCGCGCCCGTTCAGGTGCTTTCCAGCGGATGCCGGACAATGTCGTCCTCATCCAGATAGGTGCCGGACTGGACTTCAATCATGCGGACCGGGATCTTTCCGGGGTTGGTCAGCGTGTGGCGCGCACCCAGTGGCACATAGGCCGACTGGTTTTCGGTGAGCAGGCGCGTCTCACCGTTGATCGTTATTTCCACTGTGCCGGAAACGACGACCCAGTGCTCGGCCCGGTGCAGATGGCTCTGCAGGCTGAGCTGTTTGCTCGGCTTGATCATCATGGACTGAACCGCAAACCGGTCGCCGGAGTTGATCCGCTCGGTATAGCCCCAGGGCTTGTAGACCCTCGGATGCCTGTCGACCTCGTCGCGGCCTTCCGCTTTCAACTGGTCGACGACCTTCTTCACGTCCTGGGCATTGTCCTTGTGGGCGACCAGAACGCTGTCGGTCGTCGCGATGACCATGACGTCTTCCAGCCCGATGACGGATACCAGTCCGCGGTCGGCATAGGCCAGGCAATTGCTGCTCTCGAGGAAACGCGCATCACCGAGTGCGGAGTTGCCTTCCGCGTCCTTGTCCAGGACATTCCAGATCGCCGACCAGGAACCGAGATCGTCCCAGTCGGGTGAAACGGGAGCGCAGACCACATTCTCCGCCTTCTCCATGATCGCGTAGTCTATGGAGATATCACTCAGTGTCTCGAAGGCTTCGGCGTCCAGTCGCGTGAAGTCGAGATCGCCATGCCGGGTCTTCATGACATCGACGATGCTCTTGTAGAGCTCAGGCTGATAGCGCTTGAAGGCCTCGATCATGGTTTTTGCGGAGTAGAGGAAGATCCCCGCGTTCCAGTAATAGCCGCCGTCCGCGAGAAACTTCTCGGCGCGTTCGAGGTCGGGTTTTTCAACGAATTTTTCAACTGGCCGAACTGCATCCTCGCCGTCTTCAACCTTGATGTATCCGTAACCGGTGTTTGGCTCGGTCGGGGTGATGCCGAAGGTAACGATCGCGCCGGACGCCGCAGCGGAGGCCGCCGCTTCGACCGAATTCAGAAAAACGTCTTCTTTCTGGATCATGTGATCGGAGGGCAGCAGCAGGACGAGCGAATCCGGATCGGTTTCGCTCGCGATCATTGCGGCCATGAGCGCCGGTGGCGCAGTGTTCCGCCCGACAGGCTCCAGAAGAATGGAATTGGCCTCAAGGCCGAGTTCCGAAAGCTGTTCGCCGATCAGAAAGCGGTGGTCATTGTTCCCGATCACGATCGGAGCCGCGAACCCTGACTTGCTCACCCGCTTGCAGGTTTTCTGAAAAAGGCTTTCACCGCCGAAGAGGGGAAGAAACTGTTTCGGCCGGTCTTTTCTGGAAAGCGGCCAAAGGCGCGATCCGACTCCGCCCGAAAGGATACAAGGAAAAATCATTCAATTGGCCCCATAATGTTCTGTGTGCAGACCGGAGGACGGTCCGCCTGAAACGTCTGGATTGTTAAACAGCGCCTGTTCAAGTTGCAAGTTGGACACTTGACGGCGGGCAGTGTAACAATATAACGCCAAGACACGGCCCCGAAAGAGCAAACAGGCGCGCAAGAAAATGACTAATCCTGAAAGCCGGCTGGTTCAGCTCGACCGGGCAGGTGTGCGGAAAGGTGCCGATTGGCTGGTACGCGGCGTAGATCTGACAGTGGCCCCTGGCGAGATTGTAACGCTTATCGGTCCAAATGGTTCCGGAAAATCGACAACGGCAAAAATGGCCCTCGGCATCTTGAAGCCGAGCGAGGGCACTGCCGTGCGCAGGCCGGGTCTCAAGGTTGGCTACGTACCCCAGAAACTCGCCATCGACTGGACCTTGCCGCTGACGGTCAGGCGGTTTCTCTCACTCACCAATCCGCTGCCGGATAAGGAGGTGCAGGCCGCGCTGGAAAGAACCGGCGCCTCCCGCCTGGTCCGCTCGGAGATGCGTAACCTCTCCGGCGGAGAGCTGCAGCGTGTCCTGCTGGCACGCGCCATCGCCCGAAATCCGGATCTTCTTGTTCTCGACGAACCGGTGCAGGGGGTCGACTATGCAGGAGAGATCGCGATCTACGATCTCATTTCGCAGATCCGCAACAGCCTTGGCTGCGGCATTCTCATGATCTCCCACGACCTTCACGTCGTCATGGCCGCCGCGGATCAGGTGATCTGCCTGAACGGCCATGTTTGCTGCCGCGGTACGCCCTCCGAGTTGAGCCGCGATGACAAGTATCGTGCAATGTTCGGAGCGCGGGCAGGGGCGGGTCTGGCGGTCTATCAGCATCACCACGATCACGTCCATCTGCCGGGCGGGCAGGTCCGACATGCCGACGGTTCCATCTGCGACGCTTGCCCGGGGGAGCATCACGATGGCGCAGACGGAAAAGCCTCTAACGGCACCGGCGCTGATGGTCATCATCACACCGAACACGCTCATGATCATGGATCAGGCGCTGCAACAGAGGCATCTGCCATCCAGGTCGAGGCAGCGCGTGCCGACGAGATGAAAAATGCTGGATGACTTCTTCACACGTGCGCTGGTGGCAGGGATCGGCGTTGCGCTTGTCGCCGGACCGCTCGGCTGCTTTGTCGTCTGGCGGCGCATGGCCTATTTCGGCGACACCCTTTCCCATTCGGCCTTGCTCGGCGTCGCGCTTTCGCTGCTGTTCCAGTTCAATACGACGGTTTCTGTCGGTATCACGTCGATCCTTCTGGCTGTCCTTCTGTTGCTTCTTCGGCGCAGCGACACGCTGTCGTCCGATGCCTTGCTCGGGCTTCTGTCGCATTCCGCCCTGGCGCTCGGGCTTGTCTGCCTTGCCTTCATGACGTGGGTCCGCTTCGACCTTCTGGGGCTCCTCTTCGGGGACATCCTCGCCGTGACCAAGACCGATATTGCCATGATCTATTGCGGAGGCGCCCTTGTGCTGGCGGTGTTGGCGCTCGTGTGGCGGCGGCTGTTTGCAGCAACGGTCAGTCCGGACCTTGCTGCGGCCGAGGGCCTGCGGCCGGAACGGGCTGAACTCGTCTTCATGTTGCTGACTGCGGTGGTGATCGCCATATCCCTGAAGATCATCGGTGCATTGCTCATAACCGCTCTTCTGATCATACCCGCAGCCTCCGCCCGGCGGCTTTCGGCGTCTCCGGAGCAGATGGCGGTCATTGCGGCACTCATCGGGGCGGCATCTGTTGTCGGGGGGCTCTTCGCTTCGCTGAACTACGATACGCCTTCAGGACCTTCTATCGTCGTGGCGGCAATGGTCTTGTTCGTTCTCAGCCTTGTGCCTGCGGGCCGAATTGTGACAAGGATGAAAGCAGGCACCGCAACCCGCGACGATTGAGAATCGAAACTCTGACCGTCACGATCATTGTCGGGACCGAGGCCAGGCCCGGAAGCTAGGAGATCGCTCATGACCGCGCATGCACATGCACACTCGCATCCGGACCTGACCAAGAATCAGGCGCTCGTCTTCGGGTCGTTGTCGGATGCCGGTGGCCCGCTCACGGCCTACGCCATTCTCGATCTTCTGCGCGAAGACGGCTTCAGAGCGCCACTGCAGGTCTACCGCGCGCTCGACAAGCTGGTCGAGTACGGAATGGTCCATCGCCTGGAAAGCCTCAACGCCTTCGTTGCCTGCGCGCACAAGAATTGCGGAGCGCATGGCACAGCCGCGTTTGCGATCTGCGAAGGCTGCGGCGACGTCAGCGAGTTCAGCCCCCGGGAAGCCATCGCCCTGCTGAAGGAATGGACGGAGGCGCAAGGATTTCAGCTGGCGCGCATGACCATCGAACTGCGCGGCACCTGCAAGACCTGTCAGATGGAAAACTGACGCCCGAGAGGGGCGTGCCGGATGTTGATGCAGAGCTGGTTTCAGGTGCGCCTGGTAACGGGCGCAGCATGTATTTCTCAGGACTTTCGGTTGCGCGCACCGCAGCATCCACATAAGACCGATGAAATTGCGTTGATTGAGGGAGCGCGCATATGACCTTGCTGATTGCCGGGCTGATACTTTTTCTTGGAATTCATACCTTGCCGATGTTTACGGCCACCTCGTCGACGCTGAAGGCGAAACTGGGTGAGGGCGGCTACAAGGGGCTTTTCACCCTCGTCGCGGTCGTCGGCTTCATTCTCATCATCTACGGTTATGGCACGGCGCGCTTTGAAGGGTCCCCGATCATCTATGATCCGCCCTTCTGGCTTCGCCATGTGACGATGCTTCTGATGGTGCCGGTCTTCATCTTCCTGATTGCGGCCTACGTTCCCTGCCACATAAAGAGGGTGCTGAAACATCCGATGCTGGTTGCGATCAAGATCTGGGCACTTGCGCATCTTCTTGCAAACGGCGATCTGGCCTCGCTCCTGCTTTTTGGCGGTTTCCTCGTCTGGGCAGTGGTCGATCGCATTTCGGTCAAGCGCCGGGGCGGTGCCTCCGCGCCGGTTGCGGTCCGCCCGCCGTTGAAATATGCCGACGCAGGCGTGATTCTGGCCGGCCTGCTGCTCTACGGACTTTTTGTCTGGAAGCTGCATATCCTGCTGATCGGCGTTCCTGTCACGTAAACGGCACTTTTGTGCATATTTCACCCACCGCCGCGACGACAAAACGCGGCGGTGGGCGCAAGCATGCCACAAAGCCCCGGTTTTCGCGGCTCACTGCCATCATTTGCACATGTTTGGGCGGCATTCGACACGCCGAATTCCCTTGCATGGCAGGGCAGGATTGATAAATGCGTCGCCAGCCGGATGAGGGAATTGCCCGAGGCGTATCAAATGGATAATGTGCGCCACTCATAAAGGGGTGACGGTCCGGTGCTTGCGCCGGGCGACAGAGGAAATTCGGGAACAAGACTCGCATGTCAGATATTTTTCGTGAAGTCGATGAAGACATCCGCCAGGAGAAGTACCGTCGGCTTTGGGACCGGTTCGGTCTGTGGGTCATTGCCCTGGCGGTTCTCATCGTCGTCGGCACCGGTGGTTATCGCGGCTGGCTCTATTGGGAAAACACCCGTTCCCAGGCGGCCGGCGACACTTTCATGCAAGCGATCAAGCTTTCCAATGAACAGAAATACGAAGAGGCCGCCGCGCTTTACGGCGAGCTGGACGAGGCCCTTGGCGGCTATCCGGCTCTGGCGTCTTTCCGCCGTGCGACGGATCTGGCCAATTCGGGACAGGCGGATCAGGCGATCGACGCGTTTGATGCCCTCTCGCGCGACGACAGCCTGATGCAGGCCCTGCGCGATGCGGCCGCACTTCGGGCAGCCTTCCTGGCTGTCGACACTCAGGATTACGCAGCGATTGCCGACCGGGCCGAGCCGCTGACGGGCAATACCTCGCCATTTCGTGCATCCGCACGTGAAGTTCTCGCTCTAAGCGCCTGGAAGACTGGCGATATCGATGCCGCGCGTCGCTGGATTTCGGCGCTGGACGACGATCAGACCTCGCCGGTCGACGTGACCCGCCGCGTGGCCCTTCTCTCCGATGTCATTCGCGCGAACAACGGTGGCGTCGTTGCGGAAAGCGAAGGAAGCAATCAGTGAATTTTTCAACCGTTTCTCTTGGCAGATGCAGATTTCTCGGTGCTGTCGCGATCATTCTCGCCGTCAGTGGCTGCAGCTCCGTTTCCGAATTCACGGAGAGCGTGAACCCGTTCAGCAGGGAGAAGACACTCTCCGGTGAGCGGCAACCCGTCTTCGACGGAGCCGACCCCTCACAGCAGGCGCTCGGTCAGACCGCGAAGATCGGCGCGGCAACGGGTGGCCAGTCCTGGCCGACCGCTGGCGGCGGCTTGACCAACGATCCCGGCAATGTCGCGGTGTCCATTTCCGGCTCCAGAGCCTGGCGCTCCCAGGTGGGCAGTTCCGGTGGCGGCCTCACTTCGTCCGCCCTTCGCGTTTCCGCACGTCCGGTCAGCGACGGCAGCCGGATCTATGTCTACAAGCCGAATGGCGAGGTCGTCGCGCTGACCACCGGTGGCGCACGCGCATGGACGCAGAACCTGCGGCCTGAGGGCGAGCGGGACATCGGTCCGGGCGGCGGTGTCGCCCTCGACGGCGGCGTCGTTTACGTTGCGACCAGCTACCGCGAGGTCGCTGCGCTTGAAGCCGCAAGCGGACAGATCATCTGGCGCGCCGAGATCGACACGCCTGCTCGCGGGGCGCCTGTTGCCGGTGCCGGTCATGTCTTCGTCGTCTCCCAGTCCAACGAAGTTTACGCATTGTCGGAATCTGACGGCAGCATTGCATGGAGCTATGCGGGCATCGAGGAAACAGCTGGCATCCTGTCGGCCGCCAATCCGGCTATCCAGGGCAACAGGGTGATCGTTCCCTTCTCGTCCGGCGAGATCATGGCAATCAACATCAAGACCGGCGAACCTGAGTGGATCGATGGTGTCTCGCGCGGCTTCCGCACTCTGGCCCTGTCGGGTCTTGCGGATGTCTCTGCAAGCCCGGTCGTTGCGGGCAACGCGGTTTATGCGACCGGCGTCTCCGGACGAACGGTTTCCGTCGATTCGCGCACCGGTCAGCGGAACTGGGAACAGAATCTTGGCAGCGTGCACACGCCCGTGGTCTCCGGCGGAACGTTGTTCATGGTCGATCTGGACGACAGAATGGTTGCACTGGATCTCAAAAACGGCGAAACCCTGTGGGCCACCGCTCTGCCGCGGCCTGAAAAGAAGAAGCGCCGCCGCAACTGGGCAGGTCCGATCCTGGCCAACGGCGCACTGGTCGCTTTTTCCAGTGATGGCCAGATTACCATGGTGGATGCGGCTTCCGGCCGGATCATGAACACGCAGCGGACCAACACCGATGTCTACGTGACCCCCATCGTTGCCGGGGGCCGGATCGTGGTTCTGGCCGGTAACGACGGCGTCGCTGCGTTCAACTAAGACACAGATCAGGCCGGCCCGAGGGCCGGCCATCAGGAGTAATTGTCGTGGGGGCTACCGTCGCCATTATCGGACGGCCGAATGTCGGCAAGTCCACCTTGTTCAATCGGCTGGTCGGAAAGCGTCTGGCGCTGGTTGACGATACCCCGGGTGTGACCCGCGATCGGCGGCCGGGCGAAGCTCGCCTTGGCGACCTTCGGTTCACCATTGTCGATACGGCGGGTCTCGAGGACGCAGACAGCGCGTCTCTGGAAGGGCGCATGCGCCGCCAGACGGAAGAGGCGATCCTGGAAGCGGACGTGGTGCTGTTCATCATTGACGCTCGCGCAGGTGTCACTCCTCTCGACGCCCATTTCGCCGCGGTCGCACGCAAGACGACGCGGCCGGTGGTGCTGCTTGCCAACAAGGCCGAGGGCAGGGCAGGCGCATCGGGTCTTTACGAATCCTATTCCCTTGGTCTCGGCGACCCAATTGCCATTTCCGCCGAACATGGCGAAGGTCTGGCTGATCTCTACGACGCTCTCAAGCCCCATGTGGACCGGGTCGTAGAGGAAGAGGAACTAGCGACACGCGACGAAGCGGTGACCGGCGTCGATCTCGACGAGGACGGCGAGATCATCGATGAAGAGGATCCCGTGGGAACGCGTGAGCGTCCGTTGCGGGTGGCCATCGTCGGACGACCCAACGCCGGAAAGTCGACACTGATCAACAAGATGCTGGGCGAAGACCGCATGTTGACCGGCCCGGAAGCCGGGATCACGCGCGATTCCATTTCCGTCGACTGGGAATGGCGGGACCGCCACATCAAGCTGTTCGACACCGCTGGCATCCGCCGCAAGGCGCGCGTCCAGGAGAAGTTGGAAAAGCTCTCGGTGGCTGATGCCCTGCGCGCGATCAAGTTTGCGGAAGTGGTCGTCGTGACCCTCGATGCGACCATGTCCTTCGAGAAGCAGGACCTGCAGATCATCGACCTGGTGGCCCGCGAGGGTCGCGCGCTCGTGATTGCGATCAACAAGTGGGACCTGATCGAGGATCGCGAAGAGGCTTGGAAAAAGATCAAGGACGCGAACGAGCGCTATTTCAACCAGATCCGGGGCGTCCAGATTGCCACGCTGTCGGGTATTCAGGGACAGGGCCTTGACCGGCTTCTGGAAAGTGTCTTCACGGCTTATGAAGCCTGGAACGCACGCGTGTCGACCGCAAAGCTGAACCGCTGGCTGGAACGGGTGACTGCGAACCATCCGCCGCCCGCCGTTGCGGGCCGCCGCATTCGGCTGCGCTATCTCACCCAGCCCAAGACGCGTCCACCGCATTTCGTCGTGTTTTGCTCGCGGCCGGAACAGCTTCCCGAAAGTTACACCAGATACCTGGTCAATAAACTGCGGGAAACGTTCAACATCCAGGGCACACCCATCCGGTTGTCATACCGGAAAGGTGAAAATCCCTACGCACCGCGCAAGAAGCGCAGCTGAGCGAATGCCCTTTCAAGAAACGCTGCGGCGTTTCCCCTATCAAGGCAGCTGTTGCTGCCGATATTGTCGTATTTGAAGGAGTCTGATCCATGACCACCGATCGGCTGGACTTTGCCGTCGCGCTTGCCAAGAAGGCGGGAGAGCTTGGTGTCGACTATTTCCGGAAGCTGGATACGCTGACAGTCACCAAGAAGGGCCATCAGGATCTTGTTTCCGAAGCCGACCGGAACGTGGAGACCCTGATCCGCAAGGAACTGGCCGTGTCTTTTCCCGACGATGGCATCCTCGGCGAGGAACATGGCATCGAGGAAGGCTCGTCGGGCTACACCTGGGTCATCGATCCGATCGACGGTACGGCGAATTTCGTTGCCGGCATTCCGCAGTGGTGCGTGATCCTGGCTTGTGTCCATCAGGGTAACGTCATCGTCGGCGTTATTCATGATCCGGTTGCGGGCGAAACCTTCAAGGCGGCGGCCGGGCATGGTGCATTCGTCAACGACAAGCCGATAAAGGCATCTGACAGCGAGAGCCTGTCCAATGGATCCGTCGGGGTCGGTTTCAACGGACGCACGGCCGTCACCGATGCCGTCAATGCCGTTGGCGCCCTGGTGTCCGAAGGCGGTGTCTTCTTCCGCAATGCCTCAGGCGGCCTGATGCTGGCCTATGCGGCTGCCGGACGTCTCATCGGTTACATCGAATCCCACATGAACGCCTGGGACTGTCTGGCGGGCATGCTGATCACCCGTGAAGCCGGCGGCGTCGTCATGGAACAGGACGTCAACAATTCGCTCTACCACGGCGCACGCGTCGTTGTCGGCGCCCCCGGCGTCTTCGACGCACTGAAAGAGATCGCCGACAGCTCTTTTGCGCCGTTCGAGGGCTCATAGGCCCGAGGCACAAACCGACCAGATGAAAAATCCGGCGCTTCGAACCAGCCCCTGACCTAAGTGTGGTCGCAAGTAAGACGGCTCGGGCGTCTAGCGACGCAGACATTCGTGCCAGGCAGGCGAGTACGCGCTTCCCGGCCCAACGGGACGTTCGACAGTCGGCGGCGAAGGTCCGCTTCGAGCCCGACCTGCCCATTCGACAGAGCGCAGCGAAGGTCAGCTTTTCATGGCTTGGCCATAAATGCGGCTCGGATGGCGGCCTTCATGGCTTCGTGAGGCCCTTGGTCTTTCGGCTTGCTGGATCTCATAACCAGCTTGGAGGCAGGGGTGTTTCCGAAGCCCAATGCCTCGTTCACCACTGATAAACCTGCGTGAAGCGATGAGCGGCCGAGCAGACCCACTGCGATCCCGGCTTCCACTGCTGCAATCACGCCAGAGACGCTTTGGCTGGAGTAGACAACGCGATTCGGCTTTCCACGGGCTTTCAATGAACTGACGGCCGCGTCGCGCCACCAACACGCATGATCGAACAAGGCCACCGGAAGGATTTCATCAATCTGAAATTTCCGGTGGGCCGACGACACCCAACAAGTCGGGTCTTCATAAAGAACCTCCTCATGGTTGGACGGGCGTTCGACCTCATAGACCGCAAGGTCCAGCAAAGTTTTGTCGAGGGCCTCGGGAAAACTTGTGCTCAAGGCGCAGGTGACATCCAGTTCGACTTTCGGGTGATGACGGGTGAAATTCGCAATGATCTCCGCGAGTTTGGTTCGCCCGTGATCGTCGGGTATCCCCAAGCGTAGCTTCCCGCTTACAGTGTTCTGGGAAATCTCTCGCAGTGCCGCGTCAAGACGGGCCGTCACCTCCTGAGCGACAGGAAAGAGCTTTTGCCCCGTGTCGCTCAGGGCCACCCCTCGACCGTGCCGGTCAAAGACTGGCTGACCCAGGATCGCTTCGAGACGTTTGATCTGAAGACTCGTGGCAGACTGGGACCGATGAATGCGAGCTGCTCCGTCCGTCACGCTTCCGGCCTCAGCCACGGCGACAAAGGTTCGAAGAAGATCGCTATCCAAATTATCCATCTATTTTTCCAATATCGGAAATTAAAACTATGCGTTTCACATATGCCTTGCGCCGCAGTATTTTTCAAGGTCAGAGGAGTATCCCATGTCCGACCAGACTGCTGCCCACCGACCGTCCAACCGGAAATCCCTGGCATGGGGCGTGGCTCTGCTGCTGTTGACAGGCATTGGTCTTGCCTGGCCGGAACACGCCGCAAGCGCAGCAAGGTTCGTCGTATGGGGTCTGATTGCCGTTGCCCCCATCGTCATTCCGGGCATCGTTCTTGCAGCCTGGATCATCGCCAGCGACGCCGATACCCACATTGCTGGCGCATTCGAGGGCAGGACGCTCAGAACGGTTTTGGCCGCGTCGCTGATCGGAGCCATCACGCCTGTCTGCGGTATGACTGTGCTGCCCTTGATGGCCGGATTGCTGGCAGCGGGCGTGCCACTCGCTCCGATCATGGCGTTCTGGCTGTCCTCCCCGATAACGGACCCGGCAATGCTCGCGACAACAGCCGCGACTCTGGGTCTGAGCTTCGCGATTGGTAAGACGCTCGCAGCCTTCGGTTTGGGCCTATTTGGTGGCGCTGTCACAGGGCTGTTCGCCAAGACGCCGTGGGCAATGAATGCGCTTCGAGACAATGGTCTTGCGCGCCAACTGAGTGCCGCACGATGCTGCGAGGATCAGCCATTCGATCCTTGGGTTTGGCGGTCAGGGGCAAGGCGGCGTTCATTCAGCAGACAATTCTGGGCGACCACGCGGCTGATCCTGATCTGCCTGATCCCGGCATTTACCGCCGAGTATGCGCTGAACGTCGCACTGACGCCGGGCGTATTGGCAGCATATGTTGGCGAAGACAAATGGTGGGCAATACCCGCTGCTGTCTTCGTCGGTGCTCCAGCCTATATCGACGGTTACGCCGCGCTCCCGCTTGCGCGAGGGTTCATCGACAACGGCATGTCCGAAGGCGCGGCGATGGCCTTCCTGGTCTCGGGCGGCGTGGTCAGCATTTGGGGCGCGATGGCCATCGCGCCGATTCTCAAACTAAAACCGTTCATGCTTTATCTGCTGCTTGCGATCCTTGGGTCGCTCGGAGCGGGGTATGTCTTCGGATGGGTCGTCTGAGGTTGAATGTGATCGGTAAACAGACATTCAGCCAACGGCAGCAAGGTCCGCTTTGCCGCCGTTCGTTCACGTCGCGACGAATGTCAGGTCCCGCGCATCGAGCGCCGGCTTTTCTTGTCTGAAATCCGTTCTGATGGACACCAGTGGGCAACTATAGCGCCGTCCACTCACCGGACACGCGGTCATAAAGACTGCCGGTCTGCGTGACATCTGTGCCGACAAGCTTGATCAGGTCGCCGGCAACTAGCGCGGGCGAGGGCAGCTTCTCGGGATCTTCACCGGGCATCGCCTTGGCACGGAGTGCAGTGCGCGTCGGCCCCGGATCGGCGAGGTTGATCTTCATCGACGTCTGCAGGCTTTCGTTGGCCCAGGTCTTCGCCATCGCTTCAACAGCGGCCTTGCTGATCGACTGCAGACCCCAGAACGCCGTTGCGGTGTGGGCGTGCATGGAGGTCAGGAGAAGAGAGCGCGCGGCTTCCGCCTGCCGAAGCAAGGGATCCAGTGACCGGATCAGTCGCCAGTTGGCCGTGACGTTTACCGCCATGACCTTTTCGAAATCCTTCGGGCTGATATGGCCGATCGGAGACAGGACGCCGAGCATGGCGGCATTGCCGACGAAGATGTCGAGCTTTTTCCAGCGGTCGTAGATCGCGGCGCCGAGCCTGTCGAGCGCATCGAAATCCGCCAGATCCAGCGGCACGAGCGTCGTCTGGCCGCCGGCAGCCTTGATCTCGTCATCGAGATCTTCAAGGCCGCCAACCGTGCGAGCGATAGCAATGACATGAGCCCCGCGCTCTCCAAGCTGCTTGGCGAGCTGGTAGCCGATCCCGCGCGACGCTCCGGTGACGACCGCGACCCTGCCTTCAAAGTTCTTTTCCATCACGCCGTCAGCCGACCTCGACCAGGCGCGGTACGCTGACGAGGTCCTGATCTTCCGAAAGGTCCGTCAGGGGCGTCGGGTAGTCGCCGGTGAAGCAATGGTCGGTGAACTGCGGGTTGGCGCTGTCACGACCCTCGTAGCCCATTGACCTGTAGACCCCGTCGACGGACAGGAAGGCGAGGGTGTCTGCACCGATATAGGCCCGCATTTCCTCAAGGCTGTATTTTGCGGCGAGCAGTTTTTCGCGAACCGGCGTGTCGATGCCGTAGTAGTCGGAATACTTGATCGGCGGGCTGGCGAGGCGGAAGTGAACCTCTTTCGCGCCCGCATCGCGGATCATCTGGACGATTTTCACCGACGTGGTGCCGCGCACGAGGCTGTCGTCAACCAGAACGACCCGCTTGCCTTCGATCTGTGCCCGGTTGGCCGAGTGCTTCATCTTCACGCCGAGGGCGCGGATGTGCTGCGTCGGCTCGATGAACGTCCGGCCGACATAGTGATTGCGGATGATGCCAAGTTCGAAAGGTACGCCGCTTTCCTGGCTGTAGCCGATCGCGGCCGGAACGCCGCTGTCGGGCACGGGAACAATCACATCGGCTTCCACATTGGTTTCGCGGGCAAGCTGACGTCCCATTTCTCGGCGAACGTCATAGACGCTGCGGCCACCGACAATCGAATCCGGACGGGAGAAATAGATGTATTCGAAGATGCACGGCCGGGCGGGCTGCTTGCCGAACGGGAAGAACGACTGGATGCCGGTCGATGTGCAGACGATGACCTCGCCGTTTTCGACTTCGCGAATGAACTTGGCGCCGATGATGTCGAGCGCACAGGTTTCGGAGGCAAGGATCGGGGCGCCGTTTAGGTCGCCCAGAACCAGCGGACGGATGCCGAGCGGGTCGCGTGCGCCGATCAGCTTCTTGTGGGTGAGGGCAACCAGCGAATAGGCGCCTTCCATCTGGGTGATCGCCTCAATGAAGCGTTCGACGATCTTGCCCTTGCGCGAGCGTGCAACCAGCTGGAGCACGACTTCGGAATCGGACGTCGACTGGCAGATCGCACCGTCACGGATCAGCTGCCGGCGCAGTGTCAGCGCGTTGGTGAAGTTGCCGTTGTGGCAGATAGCGATCCCGCCGCCGTCAAGTTCAGCGAAAAGCGGCTGGACGTTGCGCAGAATGGTTTCGCCCGTGGTGGAGTAACGGACATGGCCGATTGCGGCCTTGCCAGACAGGCGCCCGATGGTTTCGGCATCGGAGAAGTGATCGCCGACGAGGCCCAGATGGCGCTCGGCGCGAAACTGATCCTTGTCCAGCGTCACGATCCCGGCGGCTTCCTGACCGCGATGCTGAAGAGCATGCAGGCCAAGAGCCGTCAATGCGCTCGCATCCTCATGTCCAAGGATACCGAACACACCGCACTCTTCGCGCAGGGTATCGTCATTGATGTCGAAAGGGTCGTGCACCTCTGTTCCGCCAGCCATGGCGAACACTCCTTTGTTTCGGCCGGTGGGAGGAGACCGGCCTGGGCTCTGGATCATTCCGCCGACGCTTCCGCATGCGAGTGGCAGTATACTCGATCCGTCATATGGTAACGGAGCGCCCGGTCCGCGAGGGCAAGCTCGCGGGGGCGCTCTACGTTTTGTCACAGCGCGCGAAGGCGCGGCGTCAGTTGCTGTCTGTCGTCAGCTGCTCCAGGCCCTGACGCTCTGAATCGCTGTATGCCGGTTCTTCTGCGGGCGCCTCTGCGCCGCCAGTTGCACGGTTGTTCTCCCGGATCTTTTCCAGGATGGCCTGCTCCGGATCCTCCGGGAGGACTGAGACGAGCCGCTGCCCAATGGACTGCAGGACCGGGCGCGACTTGGCGTTGATGACCCACTGCGGCTGCTGTTCAGGCTGGACGAACCAGTCGAAGAAGAGCAGGGCAACGACAACAAGCAACAGGCCGCGTACGGCACCGAAGACGAAACCGAGCGTGCGGTCCAGCGCGCCGATCCGGCTGTCGAGCACGAAGTCCGAAATCCGCATCGTTATATAGCTGACGATGATCAGCGTGACCAGAAAGATCGCTGCGGCAGAGACACCCATGGCGACGACGTCGTGGGAAATATACTGTTTTGCGTAGGGAAGCACACGCTCATAGAGAAGGAAAGCGGCGGCGGCGGCCGCAACCCATGAGACGATGGACAGGACTTCCCGCACGAAGCCGCGGATCATCGCAAGGACGGCTGATATGAACATGATGGCCAAAAGCAGTCCGTCCAGCAGCGTAATCGGCATGTTCCTGAAAAATCCTCTGTGTCCCGCTCAACTAGAGCCGCAATCTTTCGTCTTCAAACCCGGCGGCATCATGCTTCAACTGTCGCCCGATACACTAGCCTGTACCGACAATTTGGCAACAAAGTCCCCAAGTTCCGGCAAGCCTGTGGCTTTCAGGGCAGATGTTGCACCATCCTTCAGGTTTCCCTCCGGACAGTAAGCCTGATCGAAGCCGAGTTTTTCCGCTTCTTTCAGCCTGGACTGGGCCTGCGCGACCGGCCGGATCGCCCCGGACAGGCTGATCTCGCCGAAATAGACGCAATTGGCCGGAAGGGCAAGCCCGCTGAGTGAGGAGATCAAAGCTGCAGCTACGGCAAGGTCGGCTCCGGGCTCGTTGATCTTGAGGCCGCCGGCGACATTCAGATAGACGTCATGCTGGGAAAAACGCACTCCGCAGCGCGCCTCCAGCACCGCCAGGATCATCGACAGGCGCGCACTGTCCCATCCGATCACCGCCCGGCGCGGCGTGCCGAGGGAGGACTGGGCGACGAGTGCCTGAATTTCGATCAGCAGGGGCCGTGAACCTTCCAGACCGGCGAAAACCGCAGCACCGGGCGCGGAGGTGGTGCGATCGCCCAGAAACAGCGCAGACGGATTGGAAACCTCCTGCAAGCCCTTTCCGGTCATCTCGAAGACGCCGATTTCATCCGTCGCGCCGAAACGGTTCTTGACCGAGCGCAGGATCCTGTACTGGTGGGCGCCGTCGCCTTCGAAATAGAGAACTGCATCGACCATGTGTTCGACGACGCGGGGCCCGGCGATCTGACCGTCCTTGGTGACGTGACCAACCAGCACCAGCGTGGTGCCGTTCTTCTTGGCGTAGCGCACCATGGCCTGCGCCGACGCGCGGACCTGGGTCACGGTGCCCGGAGGCGAATCGACCTGATCCGTCCACAATGTCTGTACGGAATCGAGAATCAGCATGGCCGGGGCCTTGTCGGCCTCAAGCGTCGCCAGAATGTCCTCGACGCTTGTTTCGGCGGCCAGCGCCACAGGCGCCTTTCCGAGACCGAGCCGTTCCGCCCTGAGCCGCACCTGTCCGATCGCCTCTTCGCCGGAAATATACACCGTCTTGTGGCCGAGGTTGGCCAGCTGGGCGGCTGCCTGGATAAGCAGTGTCGATTTGCCGATGCCCGGATCGCCGCCGACCAGCAGCGCCGAACCGCGTACGAAGCCGCCGCCCGTGACCCGGTCGAGTTCCGCGACATTGGTCTGGATACGCGGCGCTTCCTTGGTGTCGCCGGAAAGGCCGACCAGGGGCACGACGCGCCCCTTGCTGCGCGAGGCGCGGCCCGGGCCGCCGCCAATGCCGCCGCCACCGCTGGTCTGCTCCTCGACGATGGAGTTCCACTCGCCGCAGGATTCGCAGCGCCCCATCCATTTGGACGTGATCGCGCCACAGGATTGGCAGACATAGGAAGTTGACCTGCGGGCCATGATCGCCTTTCGCTGGGGTGTGCCGGTCAGGCGAGCGGGGCGTAGATGCGCTCAAACCGCCGGCCGAGGCTTGTCAGATACTCATAGTCTATGGTTTCCGCATAAGCTGCCAGCTCCGAAGCTGCAACAGCCGGACCGAGCATTTCCACAAAGGCGCCGCGCTTGAGAAGCTGCTCCGGTACGTCGGTCACGTCGAGCGTGATCATGTCCATGGAAATCCGGCCGAGGATCGGGGCCCTGTAACCGCCGATGTAGCCGAAGCCGCCCGGCCGGTCGTCCGTCGAGCTTGCCCGACGCAGCATGCCGTCCGCATAGCCTGCAGCGACCACCGCATTGCGCAGCGGCCGGTGCGCGGTCTGATGCGCGCCATAGCCGACGGTGTCGCCTTCAGGCACGTCGCGCACGAGCATGATTCGCGCTTCCACCTTCGCGACCGGCCGCATCGCGTTCGGCTGCGTATCGATCGCCTTTCCGCCGTAGAGCGAAATGCCCGGCCGGACCAGGTCGAAGTGATACTCCGGCCCCATCAGGATCCCGGCGGAATTGGCAAGAGATCTCGGAATGTGGGCGAAGGGGGCTGTCACCTCACTGAAAAGGCGGAGCTGGCGCTGGTTCATTTCGTGTTCGGGCGTCGAGCCGCAAGCCAGATGGCTCATCAGAAGGGTCGGAGCGAAGGATGCCATCAAGTCGCTGTCCGACAGAAGGGCGGTGATGTCCGCTGCCGTGAGGCCAAGTCTTTGAATGCCGGTATCGACATGAATAGCCGCCGGCAGGGGAACGCCGATGTCGCGGCAGTAGGCCGACCACTCCTTCAGTTCTTCCGCAGACGCAAGGACAGGGCGCAGATCGTGCTGGCGAAAATGATCCGCGGTGCCCGGAAAAAGCCCGTCGAGAACATAGATGATCGCATCTGGCAGGAGCTGGCGCAGCTCGATCCCTTCCGTCGGAACGGCGGTGAAGAAGGTCTTGCAGCCCGCCGCGGCGAGGGCAGGGCCAACCTTATCCTGACCGGTGCCATAGGCATCGCCCTTGATGGCTGCCGCACACTCGGTACCGGACGAGAGCCGGCCGTGGAGTGATGTCCAGTTGGCCGCGATGGCGTCGAGATCGATGGTCAGTCGGCCACCGTATAATTCGGAAGGAAAGGCGTTGCTTGGAGACGTCGGCACTGTCTGGAAAGTTCCCGGCTTGGCAATTGGTTCGGAATCGTCACTCGTGCCGCATTGCAGCGCAGTTGAGTGTCTTTCGCAAACGAAAACAGACATCATCGGGGAAACCCTGATGGATGCCTGCCATGCATAATTGCCGCATCTCGGCTGCTTCGGTCTGCGTCAATCCATGAACAGAAACTCGATACCCGCCTCATCGAGATGGATCCAGCGGACTTCGCCGTGAAAGCGCAGCTTGTGGCTTTCGACTTCGATGACCACCCGGTCGTAGCGCGCGAGGCCTTTTGACTTGACCGCGATGCGGCAACCGCCGGCGCTGATGTCCTCGACGACACAAGGGCGGTGCATGTCGTTGTGTTTGAGCAGACCCGGCCACTTGCATTGCTTCCGCGGAAAATCGCGGGCGTCCTCGAATGTTCTCAGCTTGGCGGAGTACAACATGGTTGCTCTCGTGATCGGCGAATTGATAAGTCAAAAAGCTTTAACGTCAAAAACACATCTTAAGGTTTAAGGAACTCTGAAAAATACCTTTGGTAAATTTGGCGGGGTGGGACATCGTCTGTTTCTCCCGCAGGGCGCCTGAACTTTGCCCGCTGCGGATGCAGCGCGCTTGCCAAAAAACGAAAACGGCCGCAGCAGTGTGCTGGCGGCCGCTTCCGAACGCGGGGACGCGATTCTTCGAAATCCCGGTTATTCGTATCTTTCGGGCAGATGGTCGTCTTCCGCCAGATCGGAGAAGCGTGTGTACTGGCCCTCGAAGTGCAGCATGGCGGTACCGGTCGGTCCGTGACGCTGCTTGGCGATAATCACTTCCGCCTTACCCTTGGCCGCATCGTTCTTGGCCTCCCAGGCCGCGTATTCGGGCGATCCGACTTCCGGTTCGGTCTTCGAGAGGTAGTACTCCTCGCGGTAGACGAACAGAATGACGTCGGCGTCCTGCTCGATCGAGCCGGATTCGCGAAGGTCCGACATCATCGGACGTTTGTCGTCGCGCGATTCCACCTGACGGGAGAGCTGTGACAGGGCGATGATCGGAACATGCAGCTCCTTCGCCAGCGCCTTGAGACCGGTCGTGATCTCGGTGATTTCCTGCACGCGGTTGCCTGAATTCTTTGCGGACCCGGAAAGCAGCTGGATATAGTCGACCACCAGGAGGTCAAGGCCGCGCTGACGCTTCAGGCGGCGCGCCTTGGCGACCAGCGACGCGATCGAGATACCGCCGGTCTGGTCGACATGCAGAGGCACTGTCTGCATCGTCTGGGCGCAGGCAGCGAGTTTCTCGAACTCCGCCTCGGTGATTTCACCACGCCGGATCTTCGAGGACGAGATTTCCGCCTGCTCGGAGATGATACGTGTGGCGAGCTGTTCGGCCGACATTTCCAGCGAGAAGAAGCCGACAACGCCGCCGTTCATCGTCTTGATCGAGCCGTCAGGCTGCTCCTCGGCCTTGTAGGCCTGGGCGATGTTGTAGGCAATGTTGGTGGCAAGCGAGGTCTTGCCCATGGCTGGACGTCCTGCAAGGACGATAAGGTCCGAATGCTGCAGTCCGCCCATGAGCTTGTCGAGTTCGCGCAGGCCGGTGGAGATACCCGACAGCGCGCCTTCGCGGTTCCAGGCGGCATGCGCCATTTCGATCGTTTCCGTCAAGGCATCGCCAAAGGAAACGAAGCCGCCTTCGCTGCGCCCGGTTTCAGCCAGTTCGAACAGGCGCCTCTCGGCGTCGTCGATCTGCTGGTTCGGCGGGACGTCGATCGGGGCGTCAAAGGCGATGTTGACCATGTCCTCGCCAATGCGGATCAGGTTCCGACGGATGGCAAGATCATAGATCGTGCGACCGTAGTCTTCCGCATTGATGATCGAGGCGGCGTCGCCTGCAAGACGCAGCAGAAACTGCGTTGCCGTCAGATCCGCAATCTTCGCATCGGCAGGATAGAACGTCTTCAGCGTGATCGGCGACGCGGTCTTGCCGGCCCGGATCAGGTGACTGATTTTCTCGTAGATGTCCTGATGTGACGGAACGAAGAAGTGATGGGGTTCCAGAAAATCGGAAACCCGGTAGAAAGTCTCGTTGTTGACGAGGATGGCGCCGAGCAGCTGCCGTTCCGCTTCCGCATTGTGCGGAGCGAGGCGCTGGACGTCTTCTTCCGTCTCGACCTTCTGCAAAGTGCCTTTCATATCGTCCCCCGATGACCCAAGTGCAATCGGAATACTCTTTGAGAGTGGCGCGCTCAAGGTTCAAAAAAAGGCAGTTTTTGATTCTTCCGGACATCCACAGGTCTGCGGGGAAAGAGTCGAAACCGTCTTGACTCAGAACCCTTTTGAAGACTCAAGGCGGTAGGTGTTAGTTATTGAAATTTATATTGTTTTTTAAAAATTAAGAATTTGTTAATAAATTCATCAAACCTTTCAAGGCCTTGCGAGAGTCTTTGAAATTGCAGGTTGAACCAGAGGCAAGGGATCGCAAAAATTATTGCCGGCAAAACAAAAGAACGGCGCCCGATGGACGCCGTTCTCTATAGCTGGTGATGGAACAGAAAGCCCTCAGGCTTCCTCTTCCACCGGAGCTTCTTCGTCCGTCTCAGCGTCGTCCTCGACACCGTCGGTCGCTTCGTCTTCGTCTTCCTCGAATTCGAAGACGTCCTGTTCAGGCGTGGTGAGGTCTTCACCGGCAGCCTGACGAGTGGCTTCGTCTTCCGAACGGGCGACGTTGACCGAAACGGACACTTCGACTTCCGGATGAAGCTGGATCATGACGCTGTGCAGACCGATGGTCTTGATCGGCGTGCGCAGTTCGACCTGGCCCCGACCGACGCTGAAGCCGGCTGCGGTCAGACCTTCGGCGACGTCGCGGGTGGACACGGAGCCGTAAAGCTGACCGGTTTCACCGGCGGAGCGGATCATGACCAGGGATTCGCCATCAAGCTTCGATGCGACCGCTTCTGCTTCGGTCTTGCGCTCGAGGTTGCGGGCTTCCAGCTGGGCGCGTTCACGCTCGAACCGTTCCAGGTTTGACTTGTTGGCACGAAGTGCCTTGCCCTGAGGCAGAAGGAAGTTACGAGCATAACCATCGCGGACGCGGACGGTGTCGCCCATCTGGCCGAGCTTGGCGATACGCTCGAGAAGAATGATTTGCATTTTCTTTCTCCGACTGTCCCACCGGCGCCGTGCCGGTGGTTAGAGGCCGATGACCCGCGGCCCCAATTCGGGTCTCCCGGCCAGGCCGGGAGAAACGCTTCCCCGTGAGGGAAGGCGCTTAGCTGATGACGAAGGGCAGCAGGCCGAGCTGGCGGGCACGCTTGATGGCGCGGGCCAGTTCACGCTGCTTCTTCGCGGAGACCGCGGTGATGCGGCTCGGAACGATCTTGCCGCGCTCGGAAATGTAGCGCTGCAGGAGACGGACGTCCTTGTAGTCGATCTTCGGTGCGTTTGCGCCGGAGAACGGGCAGGTCTTCCGACGACGGAAGAACGGACGACGGCTGGGGAGCTGTGCAACATCAACCATGATTTATTACTCCTCGTCGTTGCGGCGCGGGCCGCGGCCACCACCACCGGGACGGTCGCCCCGGTCGCCACGTCCACCGCCACGGCGGTCATCGCGGTCGCGCTTCTGCATCATCGCAGACGGCTCTTCTTCCAGTTCTTCAACACGGAAGGTCATGTGGCGAAGAATGTCTTCGTTCAGGCCCATCTGGCGCTCCATCTCGGCAACCGCTGCATGCGGTGCTTCGATGTTCATCAGGGTGTAGTGAGCCTTGCGGTTCTTCTTGATACGGTATGCGAGAGACCGCAGACCCCAGTTTTCCACCTTGCCGACAGAACCACCGGAACCTTCGATGAGGCCCTTGTACTGTTCGACGAGTTGTTCGACCTGCTGGGCCGAAACATCCTGGCGCGCCAGGAACACGTGCTCGTAAAGAGGCATGGAAATAGCCTTTCCTCGGGTTGACAACGCAGGGCTGGCGCAAAGCCTCCTCGTAGCCCCGGAAAGGCACGAGAATTCTAACGAGAGCGGGAACACGGGAAGTCGGATCTTTTCATGGATCCTGGCAAACGCCCTTCCGTTCAGCCCCCGGCCAAACCCCGGATGAAGCGCGCTCTATACCCTGTTCTTTGGAAAATGCAATATCTAACCGCTTAATTCCGGGGAAGAAGCGGGACCTGATTCACCCTGTGGTCCTGGAAAAGGACAATATCATGATACGTAAAGTCGCCTGGCGGGGCTCTTTGGCAGGACATCCTGTCAGATAATCGCGTGACACGACGTCGTTGGGAGGCATGAAGACCACGCCTTTAACAGGAATTGTCCTGAATGCGGATGAATTTATGAATTCTCTCGCCTCGGGGCCTTGACAGTTGGGTCAAGAGCGTATCATAGCCTCGCGCCAAGTTTGCTCGGCCCGCGCTGGCCGAAGCCTCGCTTCTTTGAAGAAGCATGAAGCCCGTCGCAGAACAGGGCAGAGCCAAGCACACGCGTCACGGAGGCGTTTTCCAGATGACCATCGCATTCACTTTTCCCGGCCAGGGCAGCCAGGCCGTCGGCATGGGTAAGCTACTTGCCGACACCTATCCGGAAGCACGGGCTGTTTTCGAGGAAGTGGATGAAGCTCTCGGTCAGAAGCTGTCCGACATCATGTGGAACGGACCGGAAGACGCGCTCACCCTGACTGCGAATGCGCAGCCGGCACTGATGAGCGTCAGCCTTGCCACCATGCGGGTTCTCGAGGCGAAGGGTCTGGATCTGAAATCGTCCGTCGCCTACGTGGCCGGACACTCTCTTGGTGAATATTCTGCTCTTGCCGCTGCCGGCAGCCTCGATGTTGCGACCGCAGCACGGTTGCTGCGCGTCCGCGGCGAGGCCATGCAAAGTGCCGTTCCGGTCGGGCAGGGGGCAATGGCCGCACTTCTGGGGCTCGACTTCGACGTTGCTGTCGAGATCGCCGCTGAAGCTGCTCAAGGTGAAGTCTGTCAGGCGGCCAACGACAATGCTCCCGGCCAGGTGGTCGTCTCCGGTCATCTCGCCGCAGTCGAGCGGGCCGTCGAAATCGCCAAGACACGCGGCGCCCGCCGTGCCGTCATGCTGCCGGTCAGCGCGCCTTTCCATTGTTCGCTCATGGGTCCCGCCGCCGAGGCGATGGACGAGGCGCTTTCCGGTGCGCAGATCAAGGCGCCTGCCGTGCCTCTCGTCGCCAACGTCCTTGCAGCGCCAGTCACCGACCCAGGTGGAATTCGCCAGAATCTCGTAGAGCAGGTTACCGGAACCGTGCGCTGGCGCGAGAGCATAACATGGCTGGCGGAAAATGGCGTCGACACATTCGTCGAAGTTGGAACCGGCAAGGTCCTGACCGGAATGGTCAAGCGCATCCACAAGGATGCAACCGGCCGTGCGGTAAACACGCCGGAAGATATCGATGCGCTTCTGGAGCTGGTTGCCGGATAACGCCGGCGGATCAAGAAGACGCACCCAAAGTCCCCGGACGGGACGGACAAAATCACGGAAGGACCCCAGATGTTCAGCTTGGAAGGCAAAACAGCACTCGTGACCGGTGCGACCGGCGGGATCGGAGAGGCGATTGCCCGCGCATTGCACGCGCAGGGCGCGACCGTTGCCCTGTCCGGCACTCGGGTGGAAAAGCTGGAAGCTCTCGCGGGCGATCTCGGCGAACGCACCTTCGTGACGCCGGCCAATCTTTCCGACCGCAGCGAAGTCGAAGCGCTTGTGCCCTCGGCCGAGGCGAAGATGGGCTCCATCGATATCCTGGTGAACAATGCAGGCATCACCCGCGACAACATCTTCATGCGCATGAAGGACGACGAGTGGGATCAGGTTCTGGAAGTCAATCTGACATCGGGATTTCACATCTGCCGGGCCGCAATCAAGGGCATGATGAAGCGCCGTTCCGGCCGGATCGTCGGCATCACCTCCGTTGTCGGCGTGACCGGCAATCCGGGGCAGGTCAACTACGCTGCGGCCAAGGCCGGCATGATCGGTATGTACAAGTCGCTTGCCCGCGAAGTCGCCAGTCGCAAGATCACCGTCAACACGATCGCTCCCGGTTTCATCGAAACCGCAATGACGGACGAGTTGAACGACAAGCAAAAGGAATCGATTTTGGGGAGCGTCCCGGCAGGCCGTTTGGGAACTTCCGCCGAGATCGCCGCAGCTGCCCTTTATCTCGCCAGTGACGAAGCTGCCTACGTGACGGGTCAGACCCTGCACGTTAATGGCGGCATGGCTATGATTTAAAAGGAAAATTCGCCGAGCAGGCAAAAAGAATCCACGCCGTTTCGAAGCGGTCTGGACTGGCTGGTAAAGGTCAACAAAGTGTGTTACCAACCCGCCGATTGTTCTGAAATGCGCAGCCGAGGATCAAATCCTGATCAGACTGCGCGGCAACATCTTGGAAACCGCGATTTCGCACCGCCGCTGTTTAACAGAAGAACCGGTCCGGGGCAGCTTCGCGAAAGATGAGTTGACGAAAACTAAGGAAGTAAAAGATGAGCGATATCGCGGATCGGGTAAAGAAAATCGTCGTTGAGCACCTCGGCGTTGATGCCGACAAGGTTGTGGAAGGTGCAAGCTTCATCGATGATCTGGGTGCTGACAGCCTCGACACTGTTGAGCTGGTCATGGCATTCGAAGAAGAATTCGGCGTGGAAATCCCGGACACCGCAGCGGAAACCATCCTGACTGTCGGCGATGCCGTCAAGTTCCTGGAAGCCAACAAGTAAGGGAAACTCCCTTCTTGAGTTCTGAGTGAAGATCGGGCCGGCGGGGGAAAGTCTCCGCCTGGCCCTTCAAACGTAAGTGCAGGTGAATGAGGCGAGTTGTCGTAACTGGATTGGGCATGGTGACGCCGCTGGGCGGTGGGGTCGATGTCACTTGGAAAAAGATCCTCGAGGGGAAAAGCGGGGCCAACAAGGTCACGAATTTCAAGGTTGACGATCTGGCTTGCCAAATCGCTTGCCAAATTCCACGCGACCCTTCCGAGGAAGGGGCGTTCAATCCGGATGACTGGATGGACGTCAAGGAGCAGCGAAAGGTCGACGATTTCATCGTCTATGCCATGGCTGCCGCCGATCAGGCGATCGCGGATTCCGGATTCAAGGCCGACACATACGAACAGCAGATTCGCTCCGGCGTTCTGATCGGTTCGGGCATTGGCGGTCTTCAGGGAATTGAACAGGGCGCACATCTGCTGGCCGAAAAAGGCCCGCGGCGCATCAGCCCGTTCTTCATTCCGGGGCGCCTCATCAATCTCGCGGGTGGATATGTCTCCATCCGGCACAGCCTCAAAGGCCCGAACCACGCTGTCGTGACGGCTTGCTCGACCGGCGCTCATGCCATCGGCGATGCCTCCCGCCTGATCGCCTTTGGCGACGCGGACGTGATGGTCGCCGGCGGAGCGGAATCGCCCGTCTGCCGTCTGGCTCTTGCCGGTTTCGCGGCCTGCCGCGCACTTTCAACCGGTTTCAACGACGAGCCGGAACGCGGTTCGCGCCCCTATGACGTTGCCCGTGACGGCTTCGTGATGGGCGAGGGCGCTGGCATCGTCGTGCTGGAAGAATACGAGCACGCGGTACGCCGCGGCGCGAAGATCTATGCCGAGGTGATCGGCTACGGCATGTCCGGCGATGCCTACCACATCACGGCTCCATCATCTGACGGGGACGGTGCGTATCGCTGCATGGACGCTGCTCTCAAGCGCGCGGGCATCACCGCCGCCGAAGTCGACTACGTAAATGCGCACGGCACGTCCACGCCGCTCGGCGACGAGATCGAGCTCGGTGCGGTGACGCGTCTTGCCGGCGAACACGCATCCGGCCTGACCATGTCGTCGACGAAGTCCTCGATCGGCCATCTCCTCGGGGCCGCAGGCGCCGTAGAGGCGATCTTCTCGGTTCTGGCTATCCGCGACGGAATGGCGCCGCCTACGATCAATCTGGACAATCCGTCGATCGAATCCGAGATTGATCTGGTTCCCCACAAGCCGAAGAAACTGAACGTTGATGTTGCCCTTTCGAACTCGTTCGGTTTCGGTGGCACCAATGCGTCGCTGGTCTTCCGCAAAGTTGCCGCATAACCCATTCAAGGTCTCTCGGGCCGGAGTGGATTCGACCGCTTCGGCCTGAAAAATTGTCCGGGACCCATGGTCCGCTTGAATCCGGCCGCAAAAACCGGGTTCAATTCTGGAGGTGCGACACAAGATGCGCATTAAGCCGAAAAGCCCGCGCGAAGCCTTGCAACCGGAACAGGCGCCTGCTCCGCCGCAACGCTCCAGGCACGTGCGTAACCCTCTGGTCATCCTGATCAACCTGCTGATTACACTTGTGGTCTTCGGTCTTGCAGCCGTCGGCGCAGCGCTTTATTTCGGCAAGCAGAAATTCGAGGAAGCCGGACCGCTGAAGCAGGAAACCACCGTGGTGATTTCCTCCGGCGCCGGTCTGTCAGGCATCACCGACAGGCTCTCCGGCCGGGGCGTCATCAACGACAACCTGTTCGATGAATGGGTCTTCAACATGGGTATCCGTTTCTACAAGAACGCGACCCGGCTTAAGGCAGGTGAATATGCCTTCGCTCCCGGCGTTTCCATGGAAGAGATCATGACGGATCTCGTCGACGGAAAGGCGGTAACCCACTCCGTGACAATTCCCGAAGGTTGGACCACCGCGCAGATCATCGAACGTGTCCGCGAGCATCCCATTCTCGTCGGCGATATAACCGATGTCCCGAACGAAGGCGATCTGCTGCCGGAAACCTATACCTTCGCCCGTGGCACGAGCCGGCAGGAAGTCATCAACCAGATGAAGGCCGCGCAGACAAAACTGCTCGCCGAAATCTGGGAACGCCGCAGTGACGACCTTCCCGTCGAAACTCCGGAAGAGCTCGTCATTCTGGCTTCTATCGTGGAAAAGGAGACGGCGCTTGCCGATGAGCGTCCGCGCGTCGCGGGCGTCTTCGTCAACCGGCTGAACCAGAACATGCGCCTGCAGTCCGATCCGACGATCCTCTATGGCCTTCATGGCGGCGAGGCGTGGCTGACCGACCGGTCCGCGATCACCCAGTCGGATCTGAAGGCGGAAAACAAGTACAACACGTACCAGATCAACGGTCTGCCGCCGGGGCCGATCGGAAATCCGGGCCGCGCCGCCATGGAAGCGGTTGCCAATCCGTCGCGCACGAAGGATCTTTATTTCGTGGCCGACGGGACAGGTGGTCACGTGTTTTCCGAAACATACAAACAGCATCAGGAAAACGTCCGGAAGTGGCGCCAGGTCGAGCGAAACCGCAGGCAGGCGGAGCAGGAACAGCCGTCAGAATCTGAGCCTGCGACGTCCAACTGATCTCGCTCTGCAGTGCGAGGAAAAGACCAGCCGGACCTTTTCGGGAGTGGGGCTAATGACATTGGCGAGCATGACGGGTTTCGCCCGCGCGATGGGCGAGGCCGGGCAGGTCCGCTGGACCTGGGAACTGCGCTCGGTCAACGGAAAGTCGCTCGATCTGCGCATCCGTATACCGACCGGACTGGAAACGCTTGAGGCGAAGATCCGGGAGCGCTGCAGCAAGCTGCTGCGCCGCGGCAATGTCTCGGTCGGGTTGTCGATGCATCGGGATCAGGCCGAGCAGCAGCTTCAGGTCAACGAGACGGCGCTTGAGTCGGTTCTTGCGACGATGGAACTTCTGAAAAGCCGGGTTCCCGACCTGGCCCCGCCGTCTCTGGATGCGATCCTGTCCCAGAAAGGGGTCTTCGAGCTGAAAGAGCCCGAGGAGGACGAGGAAACCCAGGCGGCCCTTCATAACGCACTTCTGACCTCTCTCGACGCCGCCCTCATCGATCTCGTTGACATGCGTCATTCTGAAGGCACGGCGATCAGCACGGTGCTGCGGGCACAGGTCGACCGGATCGCCGATCTGACCCAGGCAGCTGAGGTATTGCCGGCGCGCTCCACCGAGGCCATCAAGGCCCGTCTGAAAAAGCAGGTGTCCGAACTTCTGGACGCATCCGACGGTCAGCTCGACGCTCAGCGTCTTCACCAGGAAGCGGTTCTGCTCGCCACGAAGGCGGACATACGCGAAGAGCTTGACAGGCTACATGCCCACGTGGCCGCCGTGCGCGAGCTTATGGATGGGGGCGGGGCCATCGGCAGGCGCCTCGATTTTCTCGCGCAGGAATTCAACCGTGAAGCCAACACGCTGTGCTCCAAGTCGAATGATGTCGATCTGACCGCGATCGGGCTGGACTTGAAAGCCGTTATCGATCAAATGCGTGAGCAGATACAGAACCTGGAGTGACCCCATGACCGCCGCGCCAAAAGGAACAACCGTAAGTGCCGATGAAGCCGAGCAGCAGCGGCGCGGGCTGATGCTGGTTCTTTCGTCTCCCTCGGGAGCGGGCAAATCTACGATCGCCCGCCTGCTCCTCGACCAGGAAGAAAATCTGGCACTGTCGATCTCCGTGACGAGCCGCCCCCGGCGGTCCAGCGAAGTCGATGGCGTGCATTACCATTTCATCGATTCCAAGCGTTTCGAGCAGATGCGCGATCACGGCGAGCTTCTCGAATGGGCGGAGGTGCACGGCAACTATTACGCAACGCCGCGTGGTCCGGTCGAGGAAGCCATCGAAAGCGGTCGGGACATCCTGTTCGATATCGACATTCAGGGCACCTTTCAGCTGTATGAGAAGATGCGCGACGATGTGGTTTCCATCTTCATTCTGCCCCCCTCCATCGCTGAAATGAAGTCGCGTCTGCACAGGCGTGCGGAAGACACGCACGAAGTCATCTCAAAGCGCATGAAGACGGCCGTCGGCGAGATGCGACACTGGTCCGAATACGACTATGTCGTCGTCAACGACGATCTGGAGCGGGCATACGAAAATGTCCGGGCGATCCTGAAGGCTGAACGTCTCAAGCAGTTCCGCTCGCCCAAGATCGGACCGCTTATCCAGGGCATGGTCGATGATCTGGAAGAGGAACTCGGCGAAGAGGCCGACGGCCCCAGCGATTGATTGCAATCGCCCGGCGTAAGCCGGGCGCGTCGTACGCGGCCAATGTCGCACGCGGCGTACCGGCTCATAGAGCCTTCGCATCTCCAAAGGTACTGGCCAGCGACACGAAACCGGCGATGTCGATTTCTTCGGCCCTTGCCGTCGGGCTCAATCCGGCTTTTTGAATGAGCTCTTCCGCGTCGGGGGAGAGCGCTTTCAGGCTGGCGCGCAGCATCTTGCGGCGCTGGCCGAATGCGGCCGCGGTGATCTTTTCCAGGGCAGCGAGGTCGCACGGCAATGGTGTTGGGTTCGGCGTCAGATGGACCACGGCCGAGGTGACCTTCGGCGGCGGAGTGAAGGCCTTCGGACTGATGTCGAAGAGCTTGCCCCCCTTGCAGCGCCACCCAGCCAGCACACCGAGACGCCCGTACGCCTTCGAACCGGGATCTGCCGTAATCCGGTCCCCGACCTCCTTCTGGAACATGAGCGTCAGCGAGGACCAGAACGGGGGCCAGTCCGGTGTCGTGATCCAGTTGATCAGAAGCTGTGTTCCAACGTTGTAGGGAAGGTTCGCAGCGATGCGTACCTTCCCGCCGCCTGTCAGCGCGACAGGGTCAAGCCGCAAGGCATCGCCTTCGATCACTTCCAGCCGGCCCGGATAGTGGCTGCTGATCTCGGCTAGCGCAGGCAGGCAACGGTCATCCTTCTCGATCGCGACCACCTTCCTGGCTCCCGCCGCGAGCAAGGCGCGCGTCAGGCCGCCCGGCCCCGGACCGATTTCGAGAACGGTACAATCCTCAAGGCTACCCGCCGAACGCGCGATGCGGGAGGTGAGATTGAGATCCAGAAGGAAGTTCTGGCCAAGCGATTTTTTTGCCGCAAGTCCGTGCGCTGCGATAACGTCTCGCAGAGGCGGAAGGTCATCGATCTGAGCCATCAAACCTTGTCCGGATTTGCAAGCGCGCTCGCGAGGCGAAGAGATGCGGCGAAGCTGTCGACCTTGGCCATGCCCTTGCCGGCAAGACCGTACGCTGTCCCGTGATCGGGTGACGTTCTGATGAAGGGAAGGCCGAGTGTTACGTTCACGCTGTCATCGAACCCGATGGTTTTGGCCGGCACCAGCACCTGGTCGTGATACATGCCTATGACGCAGTCATAGGTTCTGCGTGCAGCCGGGTGAAACAGGGTATCGGCCGGATGCGGTCCCGTGGCGTCGATTCCCATGCCTTTCAGGCGTTCGATGGCCGGAACGATGACGTCGAGGTCTTCCCTTCCCATGGTTCCGTTTTCACCGGCGTGCGGGTTAAGTCCGCAAAGCGCAAGACGGGGATGCTGAAAGCCGAACCGTTCTTTCATGTCCCTGTACGTGATCTCTGCGGTCTCGACGATCAGATCGGTCGTTAGAGTGGAGGGGACGTCCTTGAGCGCAATATGAATGGTCGCCGGCACCACCATGAGTTCCGGACCGGCAATCATCATCACAGGCCGTGCTTTTTCTTCCGGCCAGTGCTTGAGGGAAAGTTCGCCGAGAAATTCGGTATGGCCGGGAAAGGAAAATCCGGTCTTGTAGAGCGCCGCCTTGTTGATCGGCAGGGTCACAAGCCCGGCAGCATCTCCAGTGGCGACATCCGCCACGCTTTCCTCAATCGCGCTGACGACTGACCCGGCGGTTTCGGAGTGTTCCTCTCCGGCCCGGTCTGTGAGCGCGGGCCCAGTCTGAACGACCGGGAGCGCCTTTGGGAATATGGCGGATGCGGTTTGAGGCGTCGCGTCTTCCAGAGCGATTTTCAGGCCCAGCCGGTCTGCACGCTGCGCAAGCAGCGACAGGTCGCCGCGGACGTAAAACGGTGGGAGCGAGAGAGCGCGTCGTCCGATCCAGGCCTGGATTGCGAGGTCGGGGCCAATCCCTGCGGGTTCCCCCATGCTGACGGCGAGAGGCTGTTTGCGAGGGCGCATCAGCGTCAGCGATAAATGATGGTCGCGCGGCGGCGCACTTCCATCAGATAGCGTCTGGACTGGCTTTCGCCTTCTTTCGCGCGCAGTTCGTTTTCGAGCTTAGTACGCACGGCAATGTCGGAGGCAATCTCTCGCTTGCCGCAAAGCGCAATCATCTCGTAACCCACCGGCGTGGTCGAAGGTTTGGTGAGTTCGCCGGTCTGCATGGAGCCGATCTCTTTGCGCAGGTCCTCAGGCAGTTCGGTTTCGAGGCGGTGACCGATAGGCTGCACCACGACTTCCTGATATTTGCCGAGTAGCTCGCCGGACGTGTCACAGCCGCTGAAGCTGGACCGGATCTGGTTGCTTTCGCTCTTGCGCTTGGACTTGAAACCACCGGAGGAATTCTTGGGAACGACGACGATGATGCGTTTCAGATTGTATTCGATGGATTTCTGGCGCTCTGCTTCGTCCGTCTTCTTGAGCTCCGCGATGATATCGCTCTCATCCACTTCAATGCGTCCGCTGAAGCGTCGCTGCAGAACTTCGCTCCAGGCGAGTTGCGCCTTGAGGCGCTGCTTGAGGGCTTCCGGTTGGACGCCGCCCTTGCGGAGAGCCCCGGAAAGCTGGGCAGGGGACATCTTGATGTTGCGGGCGATGTTGTTGAAGGCGTTGTCCACTTGCGACTGGCCGATGTCGACGCCAACTCTCTTGGCTTCGGCAAGCTTCACCTGATCATCGACCAGTTCTTCCTGCGCCTGCTGCTTGGCAGCCGCGGCAGACTTGCGCTGTGTCAGCACGATCAGCCGCGCCCGCTGCGAGATGTCATAATCCGTGATCGGAACATCGTTGACGATGACCTTGATCGCGGCATGCGCAGGCATCTGCGCCTGAACCGCGAGCGCGAGGATGAGACCGAAAAGAACCGGAACGAGACGAAGTCGCATTACGTAATCCAACTGTGTTGGCGTGCAGCCAAGCCGAAGAGTGACTCTTGTTGCCATGATGTTTCGCATATCGTGGCACTGATTTCAAAGTATCCGAGTATCATGCCAGATTTCTTGGCGGCATGATGGCCGGGGCGAAACAAATTGCGCGTAATCGGCTTATCGGCAATTTTACGTATTAGTTCAGGGCGCCACTGGAAACTTGCGTATTGCCAATGGTCCGCAATCCTACCCGGAAAAAAAGCGTCCGGTTGACTTGGTCGCCATCATTTCGGCTTCGGTCTTCGGCGTAGGAGACCGACAGGGAGAAGCCCTCGTCGTCGTAACCGAGACCAAGACCGTTCTGCACCACGTTGCTGTTTTCCAGATCGTAGCGCATGGAACCGAACAGACGCCAGTTTTCCTCAAGCCGGAGGCTGGCGGACCCCAGCAGCTCCTCACGCGGGTCATCAATACCGACATCTGGCTGCGCATCCAGGAATGCATATGCGAGATTGGAGACGACGGGGCCGTAGATCGCTGTCGCCTGCGCCTGCAGGCGGCTTACGGTCAGATCGTCCTTGTCGAACCGTGCCTGCGCACCAAGCTTCACGCCGTATTGCGTATCCAGATAGAGGCTGCCGACATAATCGGAAAGGTCGCTTGCCAGACCGGAATCTTCCGTAGCGCCGAGAATGTCCGGAATAGCGTAGGAGTTATCGCCCGCGAGCTGATAGGACCGTCCGAACAGCCCGCTCAGATAATAGCCGCCGTCCAGCTGCAGCTTGTAGTTAAGGCCGACATTGAGACGCGTACCGCCTTCCGCGCGGTCGAAACCGGAGAACTTGTCATAGTCGAACAGAGTCGTCGTGTCGAAGACAATGCTCTGTGCGTCGTCGTTGGGAAGTTCGCCGATATGCTGTTCGTTGGGGCGCGCGACGATCTGGGCCATCGGTTCGAGGATCTGATTGCCGCCGTTGAAGGTGGCAATGAACGGATAGCGGTATTCAAGGCCGACGGCGGGCATTGCGCGACCGACCAGGGTTTCGCCACTCAGGGCCGTCACGTCCGCATCCGGCGAGGCGAGGAAGAACAGATCTCCACGTGCATAGGCAAATGGCGTGAAGGACTGGCCGAGAGGACCGATGATCGTCTTGCGCCACTCACTTTCGATTGAGGCACGCGAAAAGGTACCATCGATGCCTCGAAATTTCGCGGTCGTGCCACCGTCGACCGAAAATGCATCGGTCTCGTCGCGGGTGAGGGTGGTGAAATTCGCAGTCAGCGACAGTTCGCCGGCGAAGATGGGATCGGCGAACACATAGTCGTAATCGGCGACCGGCAGAACGAAGGGCTGCTTGGTCTGGAGCGAACTGCCGACCGGAGAGAACCCGTCCGCGTCGAATTCGCTGTCGGTGTAGTCGGCTTGCGAAATCTGGAAGGCATAGGCGCGCACACTCAATGCGTTTCTTTCGCTGTTCCCTTCCAGGTAGATCTCTGAGGGGTCTCCGCCGCCGAAACTCGCCATCGAGTAATCATTGAAGAAAGCGCGATCGCTCTTGTAGGTGACGTTCCAACCCAGCGTCCAGTCTCGTGCGAGACTGAAGGACGCCGTGGAGCTGACCGCTCCGCGTATACGTTCGTTGGCCCGGTTCGTGGTGAACTCATTCGGGTTTGTCTGGTAGATGCCGGCAGCCGAGACGCTGATATTGCCCGAACTGAAACTCTGACGGTACTGGACGTCCGTGAAGAGACCCTGATTGGTCAGAGGAGTTACTGTCGTTGTCGCATCGTAATAAGGGCTGAGCGCCCAATAGTAGGGAACAGTGACGCCGTAACCGAGCTTGTCGTTGACGATACCATTCGGCATCAGGAAGCCTGACTTACGTGTCACCGTCGGATCCGGCATCGACAAGTACGGCAGCCAGGCGATCGGCTTTCCATAGACCTCGAACGCGGCGTTCTCGAATCGGATCACCTTTTCCTGCTGGTTATGGATGATCTTTTCCGCCCGAACGCGCCAAAGCGGCGGTTTGGTCGGCGGGTTGGTCGCCCTGGTATAGACTGTATAGACGCCGTTCGTGATCGTCGTGACGTTGCTGTTTTCGCGCTCCGCTTTCTCCGCGATAAAACGTGTGCGACGCGTCGTGTCGATCTGCAGGGCATTGGCGAAGCCTTGCGAGAAGTCTTCCGAAAGCGTCAATTCCGAAGTGCGGACGACGTTTCCGTTCGCCTCGATGAAAATGACGTTTCCGTTCGCCTTGAGCTGACCGCTCTTGCGGTCGAAGACGATCTGTTGGGCCTGAACCGTATTGTCGTCGTAGAAGACCTGAACATTTCCGTTGGCAACGATCAGGTCGCGGTCGAAATCATAGGTGATCTCGTTCGATTCCAGGATCAGTTCGGCCGACGGGTCCAGATTCGTCCCCAGTCCCTGGGCCAGATCCTGGGCGACGGAGCCAACGATGGCATGGGGCGCAAACGAAATCGCGATGGCGATGGCACTCGCCGCCGCCAGCAGTTTGCCCCTATTGGCCAATATCTCTTTGTTCAAGAAAAACGGAACAGACATCGCCCTAGCCGTCTTCCTGATGCAAGAGAATCGTTAACCCCATAAGTACCCCGAATATTCCTGGCGCCCACGCAGCCACGAGGGGCGGGACGATACCCGCTCCTCCAAAATCCTTGGCGAGCTCGGTTAGAACGTAAAGCACGAACCCGGACAGGATTCCACCCAGAATCATCTTGCCCAATCCACCAAACCTCGAAACTTTAAGGGAAACTGCCGCAGCGATCAAAATCATCGCGACCAAAAGAAGCGGGCGGGCGAGGAGAGTCTGATACTGCAAATTGTAGCGGTAGGCAGGTAACCCTGCGTTTCTGGCCAGTTCGATGAAGCGGGGCAGTTTCCAGAATGAAATTGATTCGGGCGACCCGATGCTCTCGCGCACCTCAGTCGCGGTCAGAAATGTGCTGACCTCATAGCGCCCATAAGGCTGTGGATCTTGCTCTGTCGTATAGACGATCGCGTCGTCCAGGTACCAGATCTTGTCGCCCAGACGGGCTTCGGAGGCTTCTATGCGCTCACGGAAGGTGCCGGTCTTGTCGAAGGTGAATATGGTGACCCCGAGCAGGCGCGTGCCCTGGTCGAGCATCTGCTTGGCAAGCAGCACGGATTCGCCGTCGAGACCATCCTGCCGCACCCAGATATCACTCGAGGACTGGAGCAGGAAGCTTTGCTCGGACCCGAAAAGACCGGCGGCTACTTCATCTGACTTGTGCTGGAACCAGACCGCCGCCGGGTTGTAGACGGTTACGGACAGGACACCGAGCACGATGCCGACGGCGATCGCGGGAAACGAAAACTGCCACACTGAAATCCCGGACGCTCTCGCAACGACCAGTTCCAGCGCGCGGCTCAAGGTCACAAAGGCGGCGATCGCACCGAACAGGACGGTGAAGGGGATGACCTGCTCCAGCAATAGCGGCACGCGCAGTGCGGATATGAGGGCGACACGCAGAACCGAGAACCCTTCACGGTCGCCGCCGCGACGGACAAGTTCAAGAACGTCGAAAAGGAAGATCAGGACCGCAGCGAACAGAAACAGTCCAAGGATGGCCTTCAGGAAACGGCCGGAAAAATAGACGGAAAGCGTACGTCCGAGGATCATGCCACGCCCCCCTGTCGCCGCTTGTTGAAGGCTTCCATTCGCTCCTGGATCGCCAGATGCATCCGGCTCGCCAATCTCGATTCGCTTCCACCCTGATCCCTGAAAATAGAGATGGCGGCAATTGCCATGCCGGCAAGCGGAACGACGTACAGAAGAGCAAGAAGAGCCGTGGTGTCGCCTGAAATCGCCGTCACGCCAAAGCCTGTTGTTCTCAGAAGAACGCAGGATGCGATGGCGCCGACAACGGCAAGGCCTCGCCCCTGACGGGTTGTCCGCGCCTTGCCGAGGAAGGCGAATACGATCAGGCTGAAGGCCAGGCAATAGAGCGGTTGCGAAAAACGCTCATGGAGTTCGGTCTTGAGCTTTTCGGCGTTTGTCTGCGCATATTCGTCATCGACCGCCGGTGACATCAGATTGGCGGTGGTGCGTTCACTCGCCTTGAACACCGGCTCGCCGGTTTCCGGAATGAGGTTCGACAGGTCAAACGCATAGGATTGGAACCGGACGATCGAGATGTCGCCGTCCTGCTTTGGCCGTCGCTGGATCGTGCCGTTCTGCATGATCAGCAGTGTGCGTTTGCCGGCTTCGACAATCTGTCCGGTATCGGCCTGGTAGGTGAAGGTGGTCTCGGGGTCGCGCGTGTCGTGCAGCAGAAGCCCGTCCAGCGTGCCATTGCCGGAACGGTTGCGAATATGGAATGTCAGTCCGCTCTCCACGGTGATGAAGCGTCCGGGTTTGACGATGTTTGCAACGAGATCGGCACGCACCCGCGTGATTTCCGTTCGCAACTCCGCGAGGCCGAGGGGCGCGACATAGAGCGACATGCTCGCTGTCAGCACCATGACGGCTGTCGCGAAGATGAGAACCGGCTTGAGCACGAGAAAACGCGACCCACCGCTGGCGTCGATGACGATAAGTTCGCTGTCGCCGGACAGGGCGTTGAGCACGAGGATGAGGGCAATCATCATTGCGAATGGCGCAACGATGATCACCAGAAAAGGAAGCGCGAGCATCGTGATTCCGATGAACTGAACGATGGTCTGGCCCTTGGACGTGACGAGGTCGAGCTGTCTCAGCGCCTGGGTCGCCCAGACGACACCTGTCATGGCCCCGATTGTCAGGATGAAAGCGTACGCTGTCCGGCGAATGATGTAACGTTCGATCGTTTTCATAAGTTCGCCGGTGTACTGCCTTTGAATATTCCGGAAATCTGCCACGTACCGAATAACACGGAATGTGGTGAACGGCCCATGAAGAAGAATGGTTAATTTACATTAATTTTGAACAGACTTGCTCTGAAAGGAACGAAACGCCATGATTTGCCGAGAGGCTCCCGCCTTGGTACAGCTTTCTGAAAACAGGCATCCGAGCAGCCCTATGACGTCTGTCGGCAGGGAGGAGCGAAGATGTCTGCGCGCCCGTCACCTAATCTACGCACGGGCCAAAATCAATAAGGACAGGTGAATGACCCGACTTTCCAAAGTCTCTTTTTCCAAGTTGGCGGCTCCCGGCAAAGGAGTTTCCGTCGTCCTGGCAGGCACTGATCTCGCGCTCGGACCCATCGCGGGAGAGGTGGCGTCGAAGCTCGAAGGCGGCCTGGAGCGCGCCGCCGGGATTGCCGGTTTCAAGGGCAAGAAGAAGTCGATGATGAATCTGATCGCGCCGGGTGGCACCGGGTTGGACCGGCTCATCGCTTTCGGGATCGGCGGGCCCGACGAGCTTCAGCTGGAGGACTGGCGCGCCTTTGGTGGCGCCGTCCTTGCCGAGCTCCAAAAGAGCAAGACGGAAACTGCGACCGTGGTTCTGGAAGGACCGGCTGGCTACGAGATTTCGGCCGAGGCAGTGGCTGAATTCGCGATGGGCGCCAAACTGCGCGCCTATGTTTTCGACACCTACAAATCGAAAAAGGCAGAAGACGAAACCGAAAAGGATCTCTCGCTTACGATCGCCGTCGCCGATCCGCGTGCGGCCAAAAAGGCCTGGGGCGTTGCCGATGCGGTCGCCGAGGGCGTCATACTGGCCCGTGATCTGGTGAATGAGCCGCCCAACGTGCTGGGACCCGTCGAGTTTGCCGACAAAGCCAGGGAACTGGAGAAGCTCGGCGTCGAAGTCGAGATTCTCGGCGAGAAGGAAATGAAGAAGCTCAAGATGGCGGCGCTGCTCGGTGTCGCGCAGGGCTCCACCCGTCCGCCGCGACTGGCCGTCATGCGCTGGAACGGCGGCAAGAAGAACTCTGCGCCCGTGGCGCTGGTGGGCAAGGGGGTCGTCTTCGATACCGGTGGCATTTCGATCAAGCCTGCGGCCGGAATGGACGAGATGAAGGGCGACATGGGCGGTGCCGCGGCCGTCGTAGGGGCAATGCGTGCGATCGCCGGGCGAAACGCCAAGGCGAATGTGATCGGGGTCATCGGCCTGGTGGAAAACATGCCGGACGGAAATGCGCAGCGGCCGGGGGACATCGTGACCGCTATGTCCGGCACGACCATCGAGATCCTGAACACCGACGCGGAAGGGCGTCTCGTGCTGGCGGACGCACTCTGGTATACGCAGGAGAAATACAAGCCTGCCATCATGATCGATCTCGCGACACTGACCGGCGCCGTGCTTGTGGCGCTCGGCAACCATAATGCGGGACTGTTCTCCAACGACGAGGATCTGGCGGGCAACCTTCTGGCCGCCGCGAAGGCAAGCGGCGAACCGCTCTGGCGTCTGCCGTTGTCGAAGGACTATGACAAGCTGATCGATACGCCCAATGCGGATGTGAAGAATGTCGGTGGTCGCTGGGCCGGCTCGATCACCGCCGCGCAGTTCCTGCAGCGTTTCGCCAATGATGTGCCCTGGGCGCACCTCGATATCGCCGGGACCGCATTCGGGGCCCCGAAGGACGATATCTCCCAGAGCTGGGCTTCAGGATACGGCGTGCGCCTGCTGAATCAGCTCGTTGCCGATCACTACGAATAGGAAAAAAGCCCGGCGTTCACGCCGCCGGGCGGATGTTCAGGCAAAGAAAAACCCGCCATAAGGCGGGTTTTTCAAAAATTGTGGTGCTGTTAAATCAGCAGGTTTTATAGGTCTGGCATGCCGTTGCAGGCTCTACGAGCAGACCCATTGCCAATGTTGCGCCTGCAATGACAGCCACCAGCGCACAAAATACCAAGACACGAGCAAGCATTCACCAAATCCCCTTGCAGCCGGTTCGGGACACCGTGCACCGACCATCTTCATCTGACCCTTGGATCGTCCCCGAGGACGAAACTAGCCAATCGACATTTGCGAAGGGTTAATGATACGAGTCCGGTTGTCTGTCCATCTCAGCTTTTGTCCGGACCGTATTTGGATGCCTTTCTGTTGCACACGCGCATCACTTTTTGCCGCCTCTCTGGATAACTTCCTGTCAGAGCGCGGGAATGTTTCGTGGCCGCTATACGGCAGGAGCCTTGCATGAGCGTCGAAGTTGTTTTCTATCATCTACTGCACAAGCCACTTGAAGCCGCGCTGCCGCAGCTTCTTCTCAAGTGCCTTGAACGGGACTGGAAGGTGGTCGTTCAGACCGGCAGCGAGGAACGCTGCAGCGCTCTTGATTCGCACCTTTGGACCTTCGCTGACGACAGCTTCCTGCCTCATGGTACCAAGGCCGATGGCCATGCCGAGCATCAGCCGATCTATCTGACGGCCGAACAGGACAACCCGAACGAGGCGGATGTTCGCTTCATGGTCGACCGGGCCGCGCCGCCGCCACTGGGCGCCTACAAGCGGGCCATCTACATGTTCGACGACAGGGATCAGGACGCCGTTAAGGAAGCTCGTCAACGCTGGAAGGAAGCAAAGGCGGAAGGCTTCGAGATCGCCTACTGGCAACAGACCCAGGCCGGAGGCTGGGAGCGCAAGGCGTGACGAGTTTTACCGATCTGGCAATGAAGTCGGGGGGAGAGGGTCAGGCATGAAAAAATTGAAGATGTCGTCAGCCGATATGGTCGCAGCGGCCAGAGCGTGTATCGAAGAGGTGGAGACACGCGATGCCATTGCGCTCATGGATGATCCCGATGTTGTCTTCATAGATATCCGGGATATCCGTGAGCGGCAGAAAACCGGGTTCATTCCTGGAAGCGTTCATTGTCCGCGCGGGATGATCGAGTTCTGGGTGGATCCGGACAGCCCATACTTCAAGGACGTCTTCGGCGAGGACAAGCGGTTCGTCTTTCATTGCGCCGCTGGTTGGCGCTCGGCGCTGACAGTCTCCATGCTCAAGGACATGGGATTTGAAGTCGCTCACCTGAAAGACGGCTTCGCCGACTGGGTGGAAAAAGACGGTCCCGTTGAGAAGCCCGAGCACTAGCCCGGGCTGTCAGTCTTCACGGTCGTATCTACGTGTAGTCTGGAAGCGCGCCCCAAGACTTCGCTCTTACTGGAGCGCGACGTTCGTTACATCGGTGTCGCTTGCGTCGGCGGTTTCGTCAGGAGACGTCGTCGCGTCGCCCGCACCATCCGGGTCTTGGGTTGCTTCCCGGATCTCGTCGATCGTGCCCTGATAGTCGCCGACGCCAAGCACTTCCTTGGCCCATTCAAGCATAGGCTCGTCGACGTAATCGTCTCCGTACTCGCGAACGCGGTTCTCATTCGCCATCTCAAGAAGCGCGTCGGCCAGCGCTTCGTCCGAGATCGACGCTGATAGAGCCTCGAGTTCGGATTTCTGGTCCTGAAGTGCGGTATCCGCGTCCGACAGGGAGGTGAACTCGCTGCTTTCCAGAGCATTACCGAGCGCCGCCACTTCCGCATCATAAGCCGCCATCTCGTCTTCGGTGAACGCGCTTGTATCGGTATCTTGAAGGTCTGCAAGCCGGTCCTGCAGCGTCTCGGTCGTCAAGCCTTGATACGCAAAGTCGTCATAGGGAGTGATATTGGCGATGATCCCGTCAAACGCGGCCTTCAGTTCGGCTAGTGCCGCCTCGCTCTGTACGAGATCGGCGGCTGAGGACTCATAGGCCAGCGATGCCTGCACATAGGCTGCAACAGACGCAAGATGCGGGTCCTTGGAGTTGAGATAGGCGTTGTAATTGCGCTTCAGCGAATTCAGGCGGCCCAGACGGGCATTTAGGTTCCCTGTTTTGAGGGCAGGGCTTGCCACGGGCGCAATCGCGACGGCGGTGAGTGTCGCCCGTTCTGATTTGGGCAGCCTGTAATTCGCCTTGGCTTTTGCAGGTGTGCGAGAGACGGTTCGCCGCTGCGAACCGGACTTTTTACCGGCGGAAGTCTTTCGGGCGGATTTGTCGCCGAAAACGGAAGTGAGAAAGCCGCCGATCCCTTTGCGCTTGTCGTTGGTCGTCCTTGATTGGCGCTTCGCGCTGTTGTGTTTCGACGAGCCTGCGCCCCGGTTGAAGGATGCGTTCGAGGCGGAATTGCCGCCCTTGTTCGAATTTCCGGACTTGCCTTTGCCACCCGAGTTGCTGCCGGAATTTCCTCCGCCGTTTCCACCGGAATTTCCACCTCCGTTGCCCCCGGAATTTCCGCCCCCGTTCCCACCGGAGTTACCGCCGCCGTTGCCGTTGCCGTTTCCGTTTCCGTTTTTGGCGAAAGCCTTGTCGGTAGAAAGGGGAGAGTAGGGCAAATCGGGCCCGAGAGCGGGGAGGGTGAGAAACGCTCCGGCGGCAACAAGAAGGCTGAGGTTCCTGATGATCGGCATGGCGGGTCCTTGGTGCACTATGTATGGAAATTTCTTTTCGTGCAGTATAAGGATTCCGTAGTGAAAACCCCCTAGGGGAATTTTGATATTTAATAGGTATTGAATGTTATACGAGTTCGTTGCGTTGGATTTTACTTAATTTCCGAAGCGTTTCTCTTGTTGGTTGTGATGGGGAATTTTAAAATCAGAAAAGAGACGACTCATTTGACCGCAGCGATAACGACATCATCTTGGTGCCGTTGTCGCTGTCGGCAATTTTACGTTGAGCGGTGTCGGGTCAGCGGACGCGCCAGTGGTCAGCTCGCCTCTTCATACTCGGCGGAAAGCGCGAGCCACTCTTCCTCGGTCTTGATCAGCTTCTTTTCGCAATAGGCACGTTCCTTTGCAAATTTCGCCGCCCGTTCCGGATCGCGCGTGAAGAAGTCGGGGTCGGAAAGGGCTTCGTCCAGCTTGCCGATCTTGTCCTGAAGCCGGGTCATCTCCTTTTCCGCCGCGTCTATTTTCTGTTTCAGCGGTTTCAGCTGGCTCCGTTTTTGAGCTGCATCCCGCCGCTTCTCTTGCGCGGTGGCCCTGTCTTCTTCTTCCGCAGCTGCCTTTTGGCGTGCTTTTTCGACGGCTTCAGGGCCCTGCAGGATCAATCGTCGGTAATCCTCCATGTCCCCGTCATAAGGGGCGACCCGGCCTCCGGCGACGAGCCAGAGCGTATCGGCACATGCTTCGACCAGATGTCGGTCGTGGCTGATCAGCACCACCGCTCCCTGAAACTCGTTAAGCGCCATGACAAGCGCCTCGCGGCTGTCGATATCAAGGTGGTTGGTCGGTTCGTCAAGGATGAGGAGATGCGGACCGTCGAAAGTGGCAAGCCCGAGCAAAAGCCGGGCCTTTTCGCCGCCCGAGAGATCCTTGGCCGGTGTTTCCATACGGTCGGTGGGAAGTCCGAACCGCGCGACGCGCGCCCGCACCTTGGCTTCCGGAGCATCGGGCATCAGCGCGCGCACGTGAGCGACGGAGCTTTCCGCCGGTTTCAGTTCGTCGAGCTGGTGCTGGGCAAAGAAGGCGGTCTTCAGCTTGGACGCACGGGTGATCTCGCCGTCGATGGCTCCGAGCCGGTCGGAGATCAGTTTGGCGAAGGTCGACTTGCCGTTGCCGTTGGCTCCCAGAAGCGCGATCCGGTCTTCCGTGTCGATATTCAGCGTCAGCTGGGACAGGATCTTCGTGTCGCCATAGCCGGTCGAAACGCCTTCCAGTTTCAGGATAGGCGGGGCGAGCTGCACTTCCGGGTCCGGGAAATGCAGGGGGCGGCTGCTTTCTTCCGTCAGCGCGGCGATCGGCTGCATCTTTTCCAGCATCTTCAGGCGAGACTGCGCCTGTCGCGCCTTGCTGGCCTTGTAGCGGAACCGGTCCACGAATGCCTGCATATGCTTGCGCTGGGCATCCTGCTTTTCCTTCGCCTTTTCGGCAAGGATCATCGCCTCGCGGCGCTGGCGATCGAAACTGTCGTAGCCGCCGGAATAATAGGTCAGCTTGCCACGGTCGAGATGGACGATACTGTCGACGGCCTTGTTGAGAAGGTCGCGGTCGTGCGAGATCAGAAGCACCTGATGCGGATAACGGGAGACGTAGTTCTCCAGCCACAAGGTGCCTTCAAGATCCAGATAGTTGGTCGGTTCGTCGAGCAGCAGCAGATCGGGTTCTGAAAACAGGACGGCCGCAAGAGCAACGCGCATGCGCCAGCCGCCGGAAAAGGAGGAGCAGGGCCGCTTCTGCGCTTCCGCGTCGAAGCCAAGCCCCGATAGAATAGTGCCGGCGCGAGCCTCCGCCGTGTGAGCGCCGATATCTGCAAGGCGGGTGTGGATGTCCGCAATCCTGTGCGGATCCGTTTCCGTCTCGGCCTCCGCAAGCAAGGTGCTGCGCTCGGTGTCGGCGGCCAGAACCACTTCCATCAGGCTGTCTTCGGTGCCCGGCGCTTCCTGTGCGACCTGGCCGATCCGGGCCCGCTTCGGGATCTGAACGAATCCGGTTTCGGTCGAAAGCTCTCCCGTGATGATCTTGAAGAGTGTGGACTTGCCGGCACCGTTTCGCCCTACCAGTCCGGTCTTGGCCTTGCCGGGCAGGGTGACGTTGGCCTTGTCGATCAGGAGGCGGTCCCCGATCCGGTATGTGAGATCCGATATTTGCAACATGGCCGGATGTTTGGCGAAGCCTTTTCAAGGATGCAAGCGGAAAGCTGCGCTTTTGACGATGAGCTCGCGCGCTGTGGCATTGCTGCACGCCTGAGCGCGGGCTCAATTGTCGTCGTGCGGGAGGCTCATGTAGAGGTCCGCCATTGCGCCCAGAAGCTCGTGACACAAGACGATCTCGCGTTTGTCAGGGTCCCAATAGGCGTTTTCCGCGCCACAGGCGGCAGAGCGGAACGTGATGTCTTCGGGCAGGTCATAAAGCGTGTCCAGGCCCCTTGCGATCTGTTCCAGCAGACCGGTTTCCTCCACGAAGGTTGCCAGGAGGTCGAACCCTGCCAGTGAGGGATCGTGTACGACTTTGATCCTGCCGGCGGGAAACTCGCTGTCGCGTACGTGATTCTCGGTTGCCAGGTCCCAGGCTTCGGCCGCCTTTTCGTAATCGTAGTAGCAGCTTTCGATCCGTTCCTCCGGCAGCTCCAGGGCGATGGCTAGGTCTCGAAAGGCATCTTCGTCGGCACCGACCATCAGGCACAGCATGCGGAAGCCTCGTTCGCGGTCGAGATCATGCGCGGTGTAGAATTCCGGTTTCGGATGCGTGTCGTCCGCGACCAGGAACAAGCCGACCATCGCGTTGGTCAGGAGAAGGTCGATGTCATCGCTGTCGTTGCCGAGCATCGAAATCGTCGCCAGGTTCTCCACCAGATCTTCTTCCTGTCCCGGGACAGGAAGGTGAAGTTCTGAAATCAGCATGTGGCCGACTTCGTGGTAGAGTGCAAAAAGCGCATTGCCTGAAACAAACACCAGCAGACTTGCCAGCTCTCGGTCCGGCAGGTTGCCGAGATCCCTCTGAAGGCTGGAAAAGTCGGGGAGGCTCTCGCGCGCTGCTTCGGCTTCTCTTGCGGGAAGGATCAGACAGACGGCACATGCCAGTAGGATGCAGACCCTGGCCAGATGACAGAATACTTGAGACTTGGCGGGCATCGCCGCAAGGACCTTTCTGTTGGCTGTCTGATTGTGGGAATTGTTGGCCGCAGGTTATTCGCCCCGGCTGGCGATTGCCAGAGACAAATTCGCTCTTGCTGCCTGTGCTTCACAGGAACGTGGTGGGCAGGTTCCCCTTGCGGGCGAGGGGCGGCACCGTTATTAAGGCCGCGAAATCCGAATTTTTGGCCCGGCATCGGCCCGGCTAGCGAGAAACGAGAAAGACGATACCATGGCGATTGAACGCACGTTTTCCATGATCAAGCCGGACGCTACCAAGCGCAACCTGACCGGCGCCATCACCGCAAAGCTCGAAGAATCTGGCCTGCGCGTTGTCGCATCCAAGCGCGTATGGATGTCCCTGCGCGAGGCGGAAGCCTTTTATGCGGTCCACAAGGAACGTCCGTTCTTCGGCGAACTGACGGAATTCATGTCTTCCGGTCCGACCGTCGTTCAGGTTCTGGAAGGCGAGAACGCCGTTGCCAAGAACCGTGAAGTCATGGGCGCAACCAACCCGGCTGAAGCTGCTGACGGCACGATCCGCAAGGAATTCGCCCTTTCCATCGGTGAAAACTCCGTCCACGGTTCCGACGCTGCAGAGACCGCAGCCGAAGAAATCGCATTCTGGTTCTCCGGCACCGAAATCGTCGGCTGATTTCAGGCACGAGCCTGCTTTCAAGGTCGGCCCTTTCGGGCCGGCCTTTTTTGTGCGCGGTCCGTCCTGAAGAAACGACCCAAACCTCCCGCCGAGGTGACGTTTCCCCGGATACACGAGCATTGCCGTCTTTCACCCCACCGCGAAGCGGCTTGACATGCGCGTAACGGCGCGAAAACTTGCGGGCTCAGAAAACTGACCCGAAAAGCCCGCGTGATGACCCAGCAGCCGCCAAAGAGCACGTTTTCCGCCTGTCCGCATGATTGCCCGTCCACATGTGCACTCGACGTTCATTTCGACGCAGACGGCAAGGTTAAACGGGTCAACGGCGCGAAGGACAACGCCTATACGGCCGGGGTCGTTTGCGCCAAGGTCGCCCGCTACGCAGAGCGGCTGTACCATCCCGACCGCCTGCTTAAACCCATGCGCCGCACCGGCCCGAAGGGGGAAGGGCGTTTCGAGGAGATCTCCTGGGACAGCGCCCTTGATCTGATTGGCGAAAAATTCCTGGAGGCCGAGCGCGCGTTCGGGGCGCAAAGTGTCTGGCCCTACCACTATGCCGGCACCATGGGCCTGGTACAGCGTGACAGCATTCACCGCCTGCGGCACACCAAGGGCTATTCCCGGCAGTTCGACACCTTCTGCACCAATATGGCCTGGACCGGCTATGTTGCGGGAACCGGAAAACTGGCGGGACCCGATCCACGCGAGATGGCAGTGTCGGACCAGATCGTCATCTGGGGAACGAATGCCGTCGCGACGCAGGTCAACGTGATGACCCACGCGATCTCCGCGAGAAAGACGCGCGGGGCGCGGATCATCGTGGTCGATGTCTACCGGACGGAAACAATGAAGCAGGCCGACATCGGTCTCATCGTCAAGCCCGGCACCGATGCAGCGCTCGCCTGCGGGATCATGCACGTTCTTTTCCGCGACGGATTCGCCGACCGGGACTATCTGGAACGCTACACCGACTGTCCGGCCGAGCTCGAAGCTCATCTCGAAACCCGGACGCCGGAATGGGCCGCGAAGATTACGGGGCTCGACGCAAGGCAGATCGAGGAAGCTGCAACGCTGATCGGCTCCGTCAAGAAAACCTATTTCCGGCTCGGATACGGCTTCACGCGGTCACGCAATGGTGTGGTCGGCATGCATGCGGCAAGTTCCATCGCCGCAGTGACCGGTGCCTGGCAATATGAAGGCGGCGGGGCGTTTCACAACAACGGTGCGATCTATCAGCTCAACAAGGAGATGATCGAGGCCACGTCGCTGAAGGATACGACCGTAAGGGCTCTCGACCAGAGCCTCGTCGGTCGCATCCTGACAGGCGACGAGGCCGCATTGCTTGGCGGCCCGCAGGTCAAGGCGATGCTGATCCAGAACACCAATCCGGTCTCGGTCGCACCGGAACAGGAGCTGGTGAAAAAGGGCTTTGCCCGAGAAGATCTCTTCACCGTCGTGCACGAGCAGTTCATGACGGAAACCGCGGCCATGGCGGACATCGTCCTGCCGGCAACGATGTTTCTGGAACACGATGACATCTACAAGGGTGGTGGGCATCAATACATCATTCTTGGTCCGAAGGCAGTCGAGCCGCCTGTTGGACCGAAGGAAAACATGTTCGTCATCAATGAGATCGCCAAGCGTGTCGACGGGGCTTCGCATCACGGATACGACATGGGCGCGCGCGATCAAATCGACTGGATGTTGCGTGAGTCCGGCTACGGCACGCTGGCAGATCTGGAGATGTCGAAATGGATCGATCTGCAGCCGGATTTCGAAACGGCGCATTACCTCACGGGCTTTGGCCATTCCGACGGCCGCTTTCACTTCCGCCCGAACTGGGGTGCCTCTCCGTCGCCAAACCGGCCTGATAGCGGCGCCGTTTTCGGGGCGTGGCAGAGCATGCCCGAGCTGCCCGACCAGTGGGACAGCATTGAGCTTGCGGACGGCCAGCATCCTTTCCGCCTGGTGACGGCACCGGCGCGCTCGTTTCTCAATTCCACCTTCAACGAGACCAGGTCCTCCAGAGCGAAGGAGGGGCGTCCTGAAGTCTGGCTGCGCCCGGACGATGCGGCGCGGTTTGGCATTGAGGACGGCGCGAGGGTGACCATGGGCAACCGGCGCGGCGCGGTTACGCTTCATGCCCGCCTCGTCGAGACCGTCGCGCGCGGAACGGTGATCTCCGAAGGTGTCTGGCCGAATGATGCGTTCGATGATGGTCGCGGTATCAACACGCTGACGGGTGCCGACCCGGTGGCCCCTTACGGCGGGGCCGCATTCCACGACACGGCGGTGTGGGTGAGGGCTTCGTAAGCGCGCATTGACAGCCAAAGTCGAAGGTCAAAGGCGGTGGCTCTTTGTCGGCAGGCGCTGCCGCATGTCGCCTCGGAAACAGAAAAGGCGGCGCACCGCCTGAGCGATGCCGCCGCCTGTCTGGACTGCGACCGGCCTGATCCGGTTTGGGGCTTCCGGATATCAGGTCTGGTTGCTGTCCGAGGTCTTGTCCGCAGCGGTCACCAGCTTGCCTTCCTCCGCCTTGTAGAAATACTGGCTTGAAACGAGCCAACCCTTCAGCGGTCGCAGCATCGGAATGCAGGTGAGCAGGATGAGGGGAAACGTGGTGACGAGATGAACCCAGTAGGGCGCCTGAAAGGCGATTTCCAGCCAGATGGCGAAGGCGACAGCCGGCACACAGCCGAAACAGATCACGAAGAAGGCAGGCCCGTCGGCCGGGTCGGCAAAGCTGAAGTCGAGACCACAGTGGTCACATTTCGGTTTGAGAGTCAGAAATCCGGAAAAGATCGAACCTTCGCCGCAGCGCGGGCACCGGCCTCTAATTCCTGTCTGCACGGGCGGAAGCTTCGGCCAGGTGCGGGTATCATTCATGCTTGCCTCCTGAAATGCGGATCGCATTTCGAATTTTGCTATCCAGTCACTACGAAAGTGACTGATAGTGATTGCATTCAAATTACATCTTGAAACTCGTTACGCAAGGGCGTGTATCTGCGTCAAAACCGCTCGCCCGCTGCATGGCCTCAAGATGCCTCCTCCTAGAAATAGACTGATGCCCTCTGCGGCGATGCTTCGAGCGCATGACTGACGGCGTCGAGATCCGCGGTAAGCGCATCTCGGTTGGTGGGCCCGCCGAGACAGAGCCGGACGGCCTCGGGCGGCGCCATTCCGGCGGCGAAGGCATCGCTCTCGACAACGCCGAACGACCTGTCGCGCATGTGTCCGACAAATGTGGAGCGCGTCCACCCGCCGGGTAGGTTCAGCCAAAGGTGAAAGCCGTTCGGATCCGCCTGAAAGTCTCTGCCTGCGAGGTGTCTGGCGGCAAGCCGCTGACGCGTCGCGCTCTCCGTCCGGATAAACGACAGCAGCGCATGAGCGGTGCCGTCCTCGATCCAGCGGGTCGCAAGCGCGACCGATAGCGGCGAGGCCATAACGTTGGAGCTGCGGACGCTGCGCGAAAACTGCCACGCCGCCTTCTTGCCGGGCGCAATGACATAGGCCAGCCGCAGACCTGCGCCGACGCATTTGGAAAGCGATGCAAAATGCCACGTCAGTTCCGGCGCCAGCACTGCGAAAGGAAGTGGCTTGTCCCGGCTGAGCTGGCCGTAGGCCTCGTCTTCCAGAATGACCACGTTGTGGCGCCGCGCGATTTCGACAATCTCACTGCGACGCGAGCCCGGCATGGTCCGTGTCGTCGGATTGCTAAGCGTGGGATTGAGGTAAAGTGCTTTGGGGCTGTCGTTTCGACATGCTTCATCAAGGGCGTCCGGGAGGAGGCCGTCCTCATCCTGTGCAAGGCCGGCGAGGGGCAAGTGAAGCTGCGCGCAAATGGATCGGATGCCGGGATAGGTCAATGCCTCGCACGCGATCTTGTCGCCCGGCGAGCAGATGGCGGCAAGAGCGCTTCCCAGACCCGCCTGGGTGCCCGGAGAAAACAGGATCTCACCGGGGGAGCGTGAGAGGCCGCTGCCTTCCAGCCAGATCGCGGCTGCCTCCCTGTCTCGTTCGCAGGCTTCCAGAGACTGGTAGCGCAGGAGCGGAACGAGATCGGCAGCCAGTGTTCCGATCCCTTCGCGCATGCGGTTCACAAGGGTGATGTCTTCAGGCTCCGGCGGAAGGTTCATGGACCTGTCGGGCGGGCTGAGGCGCTGGTGGGCGATGGCTGCGGCCGAGGGTAACCCGTCTGCCGCGGCAACATAGGTGCCGCTCCCAACCTGAGAGGCGATTATGCCGCGCCTGCGCGCTTCTGCGTAGCCGCGCGCGACGGTCGTGAAATCGAGGCCGAGACGGGCTGCGAGCTGTCTTTGTGCCGGCAACCTGTCGCCAGGACTGAGCCTGCCGGATCGCACATCCGTTTCGATGCAATCGGCGATCGCCACATAGCGCGGCGCATCGCTGTCAGAGAGGGTCGGGCACCAGTCGATCATGCAAGTAACTTTGTTTGAATGAATGGAAATGAATGTATACAAATGGGGTTTGATTTTGTCACGAACTATCGTCTGATCCGTAAGCTCTCCTCACGATGGGCAGGACCGAACGCGTAGGAAGGGGATAGCCCCGCGACCCCGGCTTCACGTGCACGAGAGACCTTGGAACAGATGCCGTTGGTCGGGTTGGCAGGGGATCATTTCACACAAATTGCCGTTTTCGGGGCGCTTCGTTTTCAGGCTCGGTCCAGCACTTCCACCGCAAGAACCGTCGGCAGGTGTCGTGCGATCTCTGTCCAGCTCTCTCCCTCGTCCAGGCTGGCGAAGACCGAACCCGAATTGGTCCCGAAGTAAAGTCCGGCCGGGTCACGGCTGTCGCCGGCTATAGCCTGGCGCAAGACGGTGAAGAAGCATGCCGTTTGCGGCAGTCCCTCACGCTTGTCAGCCCAGGTTCTGCCACCATCGCAAGACTTCCAGACCGCAGCGGAGGCATTCGGCGGAAAGCGGCCCTGGGTGTCGCCGTTGAGCGGGAACGTCCAGATCGTCTCCGGATCGCGGGGGTGAACGCGGATTGGAAATCCGAATGTGGAGGGCAGGCCTTCGGTGATGCCGTCCCAGCTTCGCCCGCCGTCGGCCGAGCGAAATACGCCGTGATGGTTCTGCTGGTATAGAACGTCTCCGGTGCCGGGTGCGCGCATCACGTTGTGCACACAGTGGCCGGTTTCGCCGTCCCTTGCAGACGCCGGATGATCGTGGCCTTCACAGGCGGCAGCATTTGAAAGACGATTGCGCCGCTCCCAACTTTTTCCGCCATCTTCGCTGGCAAAGACACCGGCCGCCGAAATGGCTATCCAGATCTTTTGCGGGTCTTGCGGGTGAGAGACAATCGTATGCAGCACGAGACCAGCCGCGCCGGGGCTCCAGCTATCTGAAGAAGGGTGATTGGCGAGCCCTTCCAGATGTTCGAAGGTCTCGCCGCCGTCGCGGCTCGCCAGGAACCTTGCCGGTTTGGTGCCTGCATAGAGCGTTCCGTGCGCAAACCCGAGGGACCAGATCTGCTGAAAGCTGTCCTCGAATGGCAGATCCTGCGGCTCCCAGTTCAGGAAGGCAGCCGTTTCCGGATCATTCGCGGCCCAGTCATCCAGCGTGCCCTTCGTCAGCCGGGTCACTTTCCACGTCTCACCGCCGTCGGATGAGCGCCACACGCCCGCGCCGCACCAGTCACCACCGCCTCCGGCCCAAAGCAGGCCTGTCTCCGGATCGCCTATGACATGATTGATCGGCCAGCCGTCGCAAAAGGGGCCTTTTACGCCCCAGCCACTGCGGTCGTCTCCGCCGGAAATGAGAAATGCTCCCTTGGTCGTCCCGACCAGGACGGTCACACCACCACGCGCCATTGCCGGATCTCCTGCCGATCTGACATTAATCTAGCATGGCCACGATTGGATTCTAAGCATATTTACCTAGCGTAAGAAAGGGGCGCTGCAATCTGTTTCTTGTCGGCTTTTTAGCCGGTCTCTCATCTCTGAAAGAAGAGACCGGCGACCGGACCTTAAATCTAATGCCCTTCTGCCGCTTTGCTTTTTCCGCGCACGGTGCGCCAGAGCGGGAAGATCAGCTTGTCGGTGATCGGGATCAGAAGCAAACCGAGCGCGAGCCCGAAGACACCGTCCATCGCTGCAGTTGCGGCCCAGGCAACGAAGCCCTCGAAATGGCCGACAGCGTGGGCGATTCCATGCGCTATGTCGTGGATGTGTTCGTAAAGGTAGCCGAAGCCCAGAACCTCGAGGCCGTGGAGGATGATGGAGCCGCCAACCCAGAGCATGGCCGCGGTGCCGACCGTCATGAGGATCTTCATGAATCCCGGCATGGCCTTGACGATGCCGTGACCGATCGAGCGAGTGACCGCGAAGTGGCCTCTTTCAGTCAGCATCAGTCCGAAATCGTCCGCCTTCACCAAGAGGGCGACGGAACCATAGACGAGTACCGTGATGCCGACCGCGACAATGGCAAGGGTCACGGCCTCCATCCAGAAGACGCTTTCCGGGATCTCCGAGAGCGCAATCGTCATGATTTCCGCGGACAGGATGAAGTCTGTCTTGATGGCCCCGGAAACGCGCCGCTCTTCCAGATGCGCCGGGTCGGGAACAAAGTCCTTTGGCTGGTCGGCGTCAGAGTGCTGCGGCCGGAACAGGTGATAGACCTTCTCGGCCCCCTCGAAACAGAGGTAGGCCCCGCCGAGCATCAGGAGCGGAGTGATGATGCCGGGAAGGAACTCGTTCAGAACCAGCCCTGCCGGGAGCAGGAAGAGCAGCTTGTTCTTCAGCGACCCCCTTGCGATCTTCCAGACAATGGGGATTTCCCGGGCCGGCTTGAAGCCGGTGACATACTTCGGCGTCACCGCCGCATCGTCGATTACGGCCCCTGCGGCCTTCGCCCCGGCCTTGGTGGCCTGCCCGATCACGTCATCGGCGGACGCCGCGGCAATCTTGGCAATGGCGGCAACGTCATCGAGAAGGGCAAGTAATCCGCTCATGGAAGCTCCGGGTTCGGGGTAGGGGGTTCAAGTGGTAACATAAAGCTTGGTGGCGGGCGTGTAAGCAGGTTCACGCCCGAATTGGCAACGAAGGCGGGTGCATGGGAACCCGTAAGGTAACGGGCGAAGGGCAAGCTGGTTCCCCCGGCGTGGCGAGATCGCATTCCGCCATCTTGCCGCCCTCATATTCGCGACATACCATCCTTGCGCAACAGCGAGGAGGCACGGATGGCGAGGCATGATTACGAACCCGATACAGTGCCTCCGGATGGAAGGTCGCCGGCAAGCGAACGGTTGTTCGACCCGGCAACGCCAGGTGCCTGGCGCGGGGTCGTTCAGGGTGAGGCGCTGAGCGGTCCGGTTACCGTCCTCGCTTACGGCAATGATACCGAAGGCGAGGGGCCAAAGCTTCACGTCCACCCGTATGACGAGACCTTCGTCGTCATTGAAGGGCAGGCAAGGTTCCATGTTGGCGACACGGTGATCGATGCAGTTGCCGGAGATGTCGTGTTCGGGCCGAAGGGCGTGCCGCACAAGTTCGTCAATTCAGGCTCCGGAAGGCTCCAGACCATCGATATCCATCACTCGCCCCGCTGGATCCAGACCGATCTCGAATAGGCCGCTCGAAACCTTCACCGCTCTCATTCGCGAGGACATACTCCATGCACGCTTTTCTGCCGTTTGATCTTGATAGCATCACCCCGGAGCAGGACGCGCCGGCAGCTGAAAAGATCCTGTCCGGCGACCCACGGTTCACCACCTGGCTTGTCGAGACGCGGGACGACGACACGATGTTTTCGGGCGTCTGGGAGGCAGCGCCGGGGAGCTGGTGCATTTCTTATGATGAATGGGAATTCTGCTCGATCCTCTCCGGCCGATCGCGGTTGACGGATGCCGACGGAAAGACGCGTGAGGTGGGGCCGGGAGACAGTTTCGTGTTGCAGCCGGGGTTTACAGGGGTCTGGGACGTGCTGGAGACGACCCGCAAGCTGTTTGTCGTGAAGCTGTACGGCTGAGACCGCGGAGCGCCGCAGTGGCGTCCATCTCGCTCAGGAATGTCTGGCTGGCGGTATCCTCGCAACGGCTTCCGCGAGCTTCACCGCCGAGGCGACGCCGTCCACGACCGGGACGCCGAACTTGGCGGTGAGATCCGCCGCCAGGTCGGCCATGCCGGCACAGCCGAGTGCGATCGCGCCGACGCCATCGTCGCGAAGCGATGTTTCGATTTCCGTTTCAATCCGGTGACGAGCGTCGCTTTCCGGGTCTTCCAGATCGAGAACCGGCACTTCCGAGGCTCTGACCCTTGCGCAGCGCGTCGAGAGCCCGATACGGATAAGGTTTTCCTCCAGCACCGGCACGGAAACCGAAAGCGTCGTGACCACGGAGAATTTATCGGCCGCCACCGAGGCGACGTGACACGCCGCTTCGCCAATGCCGATCACCGGCACCGGTGATTTCGCACGAAGGTCCCAAAGGCCGGTATCATCGAAGCAGGCGATGATTGCTGCCGCGATCGTCGGGTCGGAGGCAAGGGTCTCATCGAACAGCGCGAACAGGCCGGGCAGTGCGGCTTCGCCGTCTTCTCGGCCCTGAATGGCTGGCGGTCCATCTACCGGATTGACGGCAGTAACCCGGCTGAATGGACCGGCCGCGGCACGCGCCGCTTCCGCGATCTTCTCGGTCATGGAGACCGTGGAATTCGGGTTGATGACAAGGATATGGCGCTCGGCCATGGCGGTTCTGCCCTGACTTGGTCTCGTAAGAGTTCTTGGTGTCCGCCTTTCGCAGGTCGGAGTGGTCCCGCAACAGGACGGCTCTGCTCGTTCCTCCAATTCCTGAGGACGCGCATCGCGCTGTCTCGAAGCATGGGGCGCTCGCTCCCCGGTGGCCGCCCATCCTTCGAGACGGACCTGACGGTCCTCCTCAGGATGAAGTGTTTCTACATCATCCCCTGGCCTGCATCGGAGCCGAGCCGCGCCTGCCGCTTGCGCATGACCACGACCACGGTCAGGAAGACGCCGATGATGATGAAGGAGAAGACTGTCGTCAGCGTGCCGAGGGCAAAGATCACCGGTGTCGTCACATTCGTGGTCATGCCATAGATTTCCAGTGGCAGCGTGTTGTAGCTGCCGGCAGTCAGAAGCGTGCGGGCGAATTCGTCATAGGACAGGGTGAAACCGAAAAGAGCGACCCCGATCAGCATCGGTGCGATTATCGGCAGTACGACATAACGGATCGTCTGCCATGCACTTGCACCCTGATCGCGCGCGGCTTCCTCGTAGGATTTGTCGAAACGGTTGAAGACCGCGAACATGATCAGGAGACCGAAGGGCAGCGTCCAGGTGAGCTGGGACCCGAAGCCGGACGTCGACCAGTGTACGGAAAGCCCCGTCTGGGAGAAGATCAGGCCGACGCCGAGAGACACCAGGATCGACGGGATCACCAGGGACGTGATGATCAGGTAGAAGATCACGCCTGAGCCGGGAAAGCGCTTGCGGAAGGCAAGCCCGCCCATCACCGAGACGACAACCGTCGTCACCATGACCATCAGGCCCAGCACCAGAGACCTCGCAAAGCTGCCCCAGATGTCGCCGACCGCCTGCTGCTGGAAGAGGTCGTGGAACCAGTGCAGCGAGACGCCGCGCATCGGAAAGGTCAATCCACCCTGGGGCCCCTGAAAGGACAGGATCGCGATGGTGATCGTCGGCCCGTAGAGAAACACCAGGAAGATCGCGAAGATCGAGGCAAGCACATAGAAGGAGCGGGGACGTTTTTCCATAGGATCAAAGCTCCTTCCGGATGTCGACGAAGCGCAGAAGCACAGAAATGACGATCAGGACCGTGACCAGCAAGATGACGGCGGTCGCGGCGGCGGACGGGTATTGCAGGAGGGCAATATCGTTGGAGATCAGTCGGCCGACATTCGCCTTCTGGCTGCCGGACATGAAGCGCACGGTAATGAAGTCGCCCATCACGAGCGTCACCACGAAGATGGAACCGATCATGATGCCGGGCTTGGTCAGCGGTATGATGACATTGGTCAGCGTCTGGAAGCCGGTGGCGCCATTGTCGTAGGCGGCCTCGATCAGCGACTTGTCGATGCGCATCATGGTGTTGAAGATCGGCACGACCATGAACAGCGTGTAGAGATGCACGAAGGCGAGGATCACCGAGAAATCCGAAAACAGCAGCCATTCCAGCGGCTCGTCGATCACCCCCATGGAGATGAGGGCCGAGTTGGCGATGCCGTTGCGCCCGAGGAACGGAATCCATGAAATCATCCGGATGATGTTCGATGTCCAGAACGGGATCGTGCACAGCAGGAAGAGAACGATCTGCCACGTCAGGCTGCGTACGTGAAAGGCGAGAAAGTAGGCGACGGTAAATCCGATCACGAGCGTTATCGCCCATGTGATCACCGCGTATTTGATGGTGTTGAGAAAGACCTGGTAAGTGACCGGCGACGTCAGCAGGAATTCGTAATTGTCGAACTGGAAAGCCGGATAGATGGAAAATTCGGTGGCGCCCCAGAAGCTGACGATCACGATCATGATGATCGGGAGCACCAGAAAGAACGCCAGAACGAGCGCCAGCGGCAGCGACAGCAGCCAGCCGGTTACCGCTCCCGGCAGGCGGTCGAGACTGAACGGCGCCCGTGACCGGGTCGGTCGGCTTGTCTGCGCATTGGATTTAGCGTGCGCATTAGGCATGAGGTGCGTTTGGTCCGTCATGTGGCTGAGGTCCGTTTCAAATCCAGGTGTTCAGGTCAGTCCTGCTTCGTGAACAGGCGGCGTGCATCCGGGACCGGGGCGGTCCCGGATGCACTGGTTCGTTCAGCCTCAGGCGGCGATGAACTCGTTCCACTTGCGGACCATGTACTGGTTCTCGTCCATGACCGCGTTCCAGCAAGCGACGGCGCCCATGCGGTCGTAGAAGGAACCGCCGTCGCGGGTCTCGCCGGCCTTTGCCATGACGTCGCCGAACGGGTTGGTGATGGCGTCCGTGGCTTCCTTGCCCTCGAACCAGTATCCCCACTCGTTTTCGCTCATGTACTCCTTGGAGGTTTCCGGCACGGCAGAATAGTAGCCCTGACGCATCAGGAAGCCGCCGACCCAGCCCTCGAGATACCAATTGATGTACTCATAGGCAGCATCCAGTTCGAGACCGGACAGGCTCTTGGACAGACCGATGCCGCCGCCCCAGGAGCGGTAGCCTTCCTTGAGTGGCTGGTAGACGCACGGGATGCCGCGCGACTTGACTGCGGTGATCGCGGGGGACCACATCGACTGGATGACCACTTCGCCGGAAGACATCAGGTTGACGCTCTCGTCGAAGGTCTTCCAGAAGGCACGGAACTGGCCATTCTTTTTGGCTTCGGTGAAGATCGCCATGGTCTTGTCGATCTCTTCGCGGGTCATGTTGCCCTTGTCGCCATACTGGATCTCGCCCATCGCCTCGCAGACCATCGCCGCATCCATGATGCCGATGGAGGAAATGTCGAGAATGGAGGCCTTGCCCTTGAACTCAGGGTTCAGGAGTTCAGTCCAGCTTTCGATCGGCCGGCCGATCAGGTCCGGACGGATGCCTAGCGTATCGGCGTTGTAGATTGTCGGGATGAGCGTCATCCAGCCGGTTTCTTCGTCCGCGAAGGTCTTGCTGCCCGGGCTTTCAACAAAGCCGACGGTGTGCGGCGCCGTGCCCTGTGCGATGTCCGATTCCGGCGTCAACTTGCCGCTTTTGAAGATCCCGACGATCTTGTCGTAATTCTTGATCTTGGAGACATCCATGGCCTGCAGGTTGCCTGTCGGCCAGACCTTCTTGCAGATCCAGTATTCGATATCGGCAATGTCGAAGCTGTCCGGCTGGGTTGCCGCGCGCTGGGTAACGGCATCAGAGTCGAGCGCGGTCATTTCCAGCGTGAAGCCAAGGTCTTCCTTCACCTTCTGGGCGACTTCATTGAGGTTCGAAACACCGGTGCCGAACTGGCGGAGCGTCACGTCCTTGATGTTTTGCGCCCAGATGGTCGGGAAGCCGGTAATCGCGCCCGAACCGATGGCCGTACCGGCAACGGCAGCCCCGCCTTTCAGAACGTTGCGGCGGCTTACACCCGTCTTGTCCAGTTTCTGTGTCATGAAGTCCTACTCCTGTTCCCCTGTGGAGTTTCTGTCCGACCCCTCAGGCAAGGGGCCTGTGGTGTGACAGCCGTCAGGCCGCCAGTCTGTGCGCATCTTCCGGCTTCCAGGTCAGGAAGACGGTGGCACCGATATCGATCGGATCCTGAAAGAAGGTTTCATCGGTCAGTGCGGCAGTCAGTTCGCCCGCGCCGCCGGCATCGAGGGCAAGATTGACGGAAGAGCCGAGATATTCGACGTCCTTGACGTAGGCGCTGAGGGCTGCGCCATCGACACCTGCGGTCTTTCGAACCATCAGTCGATCCGCGCGAAGGGCAACCGGAGCCCCCTTGTCGTGCAACACATTGTGACCGCCGATGAAACGGGCGACGAATTCCGTTGTCGGCGCGTTGAAGACGGTCCGGGGCGTGCCGGCCTGTTCGATCTTGCCGCCGTTCATGACGATGATGTCGTCGGCGAGTGCCAGCGCTTCATCCTGGCTGTGGGTGACGTGGACGAAGGAGATGCCGAGTTCACGCTGCAACTTCTTCAGTTCCAGCCGCATCTTGATGCGCAGGAAAGGATCGAGGGCCGACAACGGCTCATCGAGCAAAAGAACGGAAGGCTCGGTGATCAGGGCACGGGCAAGCGCGACGCGCTGCTGCTGCCCACCCGATAGCTGTGCAGGCAGGCGCTGGGCGTAGGCGTCCATCGCGACAAGTTCCAGAAGCTGATGCGCCTTCTTCAGCCTGACGGATTTCTCGACACCCTTCATCTTCTGCGAGAAGGCGACATTGTCGATGACGCTGAGATGCGGAAAGAGCGCATAGTTCTGGAACATCATCGCTGTGCCGCGCTTTGCCGGCGGCAGATCGGTGATGTTGGTGCCGCCCAGAACAATGTCTCCTGTCGAGACGCTTTCATGGCCGGCGATCATCCGTAGCGTGGACGACTTTCCGCAGCCGGACGGACCCAGGAGGCAGGAATAGGAGCCTGCCGCAAACCGGTGATCGATCGCATCCACGGCGACCGTGTCGCCATACATCTTCGTTGTTGCCGCAAGTTCTAGGTCCAGGGGTTTCGCCATGGCCGGGACGTCTCCTTCAGAAAACCGTTCGCGACGATGTCATCAGCAAGCAGTGTGCCAACCACTGCGAACGGCAGAAATCCAACAACTTGTGGATGAGGCGATCTCTTTCAGCAGTCAAACCTGCGCAAAAGTGCACAATAAAGCGGCAAATAAAATACGATCTGGCTAAAAATTGTATACGATCTTGAATTGCCCATGGGGCTGTCAGGTCGTAGAATTGGCGCCAGTCTTACCTCCTTGGCACCGCATCATGACAAAGCCCGTATCCGCGGCCTCTCTCGGCCAGACAAGCAGCCTGCATCATCTGTTTGCCCTTCCTCCGGGGCGGGCTCTCGATATCTGCCTGAAGCTTCAGTCCGCCATTCTGGAACACAAGCTCGCGCCCGGCCTCAAACTCGCCGAAGACGAGGTCGGCGAGATCTATGGCGCCAGCCGAACGGTGGTGCGCGCCGCCCTGCAGGCCCTTGCCCATTCCGGGCTCGTTTCCATCGAGAAGAACCGGGGTGCCTTCATTGCCAAGCCGACGATCCGAGAGGCGCACGAGGTGTTTCAGGCAAGGGCTCTGATTGAGCCTGCGGTCGCAAGGCTGGCAGCGGAAGCGATTACCGACGATCAGGTCGAAGGGTTGCGCGCGCATCTGGATGCAGAGCACGCGGCGCTGGATGCCGGAGACATGGGCAAGGCGCTGCTTCTGTCGGGCGGATTTCATATCGAGATCGCCGATATTGCCGATCACAAGGTTTTTGCGCGCATGGTGAGGGCGATGATATCCCGCTCATCTCTGATCATCGCGCTGTACTGGAAAAGATCCGATACGGCCTGCGAAAGTCATTCCCATCATGCCTTGATGACGGCGTTTGCGAACCGCGACGCGGATGCGGCGGAAAGCATCCAGAAAAGCCACATCATCGACCTGCACTCGGGCCTTGATTTGCGCGAGAAACAGACACACGGCTCTTCCCTGAGTGACGCACTCAAGGGGAAATGAGGGTAGCGCTCAAACTGGAATGCTCTTGATCGGGCATGCCCCTACGGGTCACGGGAAGATCAGCATGCCCGATGCATCTGCGTCCCCGGTCTCGACGCGCGCACCGCTGACCTTCGCCTGTCCGCTTGCCACCAGTTCCAGGGCCTTGGGATAGATCCTGTGTTCGACTTCCAGTACACGGGCCGCCAGCGTGTCGGGCGTGTCCGTGTCGAGAACCGGAATGGCACCCTGCATGATGATCGGGCCATCGTCCATTTCCGACGAAACGTAGTGCACAGTGGCACCGTGAAGCTTCACGCCTTCGCTCAGGGCACGCTCGTGCGTCTCAAGTCCCTTGAAGGAGGGCAGCAGCGCGGGGTGGATATTGATCATCCGGTTTGCCCATGCATCGACCAGATAGGGCGTGAGGATGCGCATGAAACCTGCCAGAGCCACCAGTTCGATCCGGTGCTCTTTCAAGATGTCGTCGACAGCCTTTTCGAACGCTTGCCGGTCGCCTGAAAACAGCTTGTGGTCGACGACAGTCGTCGGAATTCCATTTTCGGCAGCGCGCTCAAGGCCCTTGGCGTCGGGCCGGTTGGAAAGGACAAGCGCGACCTCGGCCGGATAATCCGGTGATTGTGCGGCCGATATCAGCGCACTCATGTTGCTGCCACGTCCGGAGATGAGGACCGCTGTGCGCTTTCGGCTCATGCGGTCAGGCCCAGCGAACCGTCGAACAGAACGGGCGCATCGCCGGCCGCTTCGATCCGGCCAATCCGGCTGACGGTTTCGCCGGCATCGGTCAGAACGCCTGTCACCGCATCGGCTTCCTCTTCAGCCACCACGATCACCATGCCGATGCCGCAGTTGAAGGTCCGCAGCATCTCCGTTTCCGCAACCCCGCCGACGCGGGCCATCCAGGAGAAGACCGGTGGAAGCGAGATCTGGCCGAGATCGATCCGGGCGGACGTGTTTTGCGGCAGAACGCGCGGCAAGTTCTCAGGCAGACCGCCACCGGTGATATGCGCCAGTGCCTTGATGCCGGATGTCGTCCTGAGAGCTTGAAGCAGCGGCTTCACGTAGATCCGCGTCGGTTCCATCAGTGCTTCGCCTAGGGACTTGTCATCAGCGAACGGGGCTGCCGCACTCCAGTCCAGTCCGGCCAGTTCCACGATTTTCCGCACCATGGAATAGCCGTTCGAGTGAACGCCCGAAGACGCGAGGCCGAGCAGGACGTCGCCTTCGCCGACATCCGGTCGCGGGAGAATGGTACCACGTTCGACCGCACCGACAGAAAAGCCGGCAAGGTCGTAGTCGCCTTCGCCGTACATGCCGGGCATTTCCGCCGTCTCGCCGCCAATCAGAGCGGCGCCGGCCATCTTGCAGCCATCCGCGATGCCGGCAACGACATCCGTCGCCGTCTCGACATCCAAGGCTCCGGTTGCAAAATAGTCGAGGAAAAACAGCGGCTCCGCACCCTGAACAATGAGGTCGTTGACACACATTGCCACCAGGTCGATGCCGACCGTCCTGTGCTGACCGGTCTCAATGGCGATCTTCAGCTTCGTTCCGACGCCGTCATTGGCTGCGACAAGGACCGGGTCCTTGAAGCCGGCGCCCTTGAGGTCGAACAGACCGCCAAACCCGCCAATGTCGCTATCTGCGCCGGGGCGCGACGTGGCCTTCACCAGCGGTTTGATGCGCTTGACCAGCTCGTTTCCGGCGTCGATGTCAACACCGGCCTGCGCGTAGGTCAGTCCGTTGGTTTCAGAGGGTCGGCTCATGAGGCGCTCCGAGGCGTATTAACGGTTGGCTGTGCCAACGCGGCTTACAGTCTGGCGGAAAGGAAGACAAGAGGCGAGAGCCCATTCGGTCGGGCAAGCCGCAGGAAATTGGCGGTCGTGCCAGGGCGTGGCCGCGCTTTCCGCCCCTGTCCGGAGGAAAGCGCTCATATATTGTCTTAGAAACGAGCCCGGAAGCGCGCTACGGTGGACTTGACCGGTCAAGCGATGTAACCCGGCGATGCCGGGGCAGGCCGCCTCTGGATTTGAAGGATATGAGCGCGACCATGAAGACGAGTTGCCAAGGTCGGGGGGATTTCCGCGTGCCGAAACGGACCGTAAGGGGGCGCCTTTCTGGCTCCGTGCCCGGTTCGCGAGGCGCCGGCGACCCATCACGCTCTGCCGTTTCGTCAAATGCAAATGCATCGAACAAAAAGGAACTTTGCCGATGACCCTTCGCCGTCAGGTTCAGTTCTGGCTGATGTCCTTGGCCATCTGCTGCATCTTCGTCTACATCTTCTCCAGCGTGCTTTTGCCCTTCGTTGCCGGGATGGCTGTCGCCTATCTTCTTGACCCGGTGTGCGACCAACTGGAGAAGTTCGGCATGGGCCGGATGTGGGCGACGCTCACGATCCTCCTGGCCTTCGTGCTGATACTGGTGCTCTTTTTCGTTCTGCTTCTGCCGGTTCTCGGTAACCAGCTGTCGCTGTTCCTGGAGAACTTCCCTGAGCTGGCGAGCAAGCTGCAATCACTTCTGTCCCAGCACATGCCTGCCAACCTCACCCAGATTTCCGGCATCTCGCAGGAGGATCTTCAGTCGTCGATGTCCAACCTGATCGGGCAGGGCGCGTCCTTCATCGGCAAGCTCGCCCAATCGATCTGGAGCGGAGGTCAGGCGCTGCTGTCGATCCTGTCGCTTTTCGTCGTCACACCCGTGGTGGCTTTCTATCTCCTGCTCGACTGGGACCGGATGGTGGCGCGGATTGACAGCTGGCTCCCGCGTGATCATCAGGACGACATCCGGGAACTCGCGAGGGAAATGGACGGGGCTGTCGCGGGATTTGTGCGCGGTCAGGTTTCGGTCTGCGTCATTCTCGGATCGTTCTATGCAGTGTCGCTGGCCATGGTGGGGCTCAATTTCGGACTTCTGATCGGCATGGGGGCAGGTCTTGTCAGTTTTATCCCCTTTGTCGGTGCATCGCTCGGGCTGATCGTTTCCGTCGGGGTGGCGATGGTGCAATTCTGGCCAGACTGGCCATGGATCGCAGCCGTGGCGGCAGTCTTTGCCGTCGGCCAGTTTCTGGAAGGAAATATCCTTCAACCGAAGCTCGTCGGGGACAGCACGGGCCTGCATCCGGTCTCCCTCATGTTCGCGCTCTTTGCCTTTGGATATCTCTTTGGATTCGTGGGGATGCTGATTGCGGTTCCAGCCGCCGCCATGATCGGCGTGCTTGCACGTTTCGCTCTGAGACAGTACCTAGCAAGTCCGTTCTACAAAGGAACCGACGGCACATCGAATGCCGCCGAAAAGTCAGTGTCAGAGTAAGAGTTTATGGCGGAACCACCGCGCCAGATCCCTTTGGATCTGCCCCATGAAGCAGCGTTGACCCGCGACGATTATCTGGTCGGCGCGTCCAACAAGGCGGCTTTCGAATTGCTGGAGCGCTGGCCGGACTGGCCGGCGCCCGTCGTGGTGCTGGCGGGGCCCGTCGGGGCGGGAAAAACCCATCTCGTGAACGCCTTCCGCGATGGAACAGGCGCCCGCGTGATTGCCGCCACCGACCTGACGGAAGCATCCGTCGCCGAGCTGGTCGCGGCACCTGCCGCCGTTGTCGAGGACGCACACAGGGGCGTTAGCGACACGGCGCTATTCCATCTCCTCAATGCGTCGCGCCAGGCCGGCAAGACCGTGCTGATCACCAGCAGGACGTGGCCGGCAAGCTGGAAGGTGACGCTGCCGGATCTGATGTCGCGTCTGCGTGCGGCAACGCCCGTTGAAATCCTGGAGCCGGATGATGACCTCCTGCGCCGTGTTCTGGTCAAACTGTTCGCTGACCGTCAGATAGCGGTGGAACAGACGGTGGTGGATTACCTGGTCGTGCGCATGGAACGCTCGCTTGAAGTGGCGATGCAGGCCGTCGAGGCAATCGATCAGGAGGCTCTGGCGGGCCGCGTGAAGATCACGAAACCCCTCGTGGGGCGGGTTCTGGAAGATGTGCATAAAGGCTTCTGATCGACTGTCACCGCAAATTTCTGTCATTTGAGCGCCAGCGAGACCATGATAGTCAGAGCGGCGCGCTGACAGGGCGAAACACGATAACCTGACGGCATGTACCGACAGGCGCGGAGGAAGGAAGACACATGAACGACTCGAGCGATCTTTCCGAGATCCTGTCCTCGTCATCCGAGCCGCTGGTGGAAAAAACGGCTTCCGCCGCAATCGAAAGCGGCGCAGATCTTGCGCAGTCTCCGGCCCGGTTCATGAACCGCGAACTGTCATGGCTGCAGTTCAATCTTCGCGTTCTCGAAGAAGCTGCCAACCCGAACCATCCGCTGCTGGAGAGGGTTCGGTTTCTCTCGATTTCCGCCAACAACCTCGATGAGTTCTTCATGGTGCGTGTTGCCGGTCTGCGTGGTCAGCAGCGGGCAGAAGTCACCAGCTTGTCCGACGACAGCCTGACGCCGAGCGAGCAGCTTCAGAAGATTAGTGACGCGGTGCGCAAACTTCAGGCGACCCAACAGAAAATCTGGGGCGACCTTCGCGGCGAGATCGTGGAAAAAGGCGTCGAGATCCTGAACGGCGAAAGTCTCGATGACGCCGAACGACGCTGGTTGCAGGACTACTTCCTGGCCTATGTCTTCCCGGTGCTGACGCCGCTGGCCATTGATCCCGCGCATCCGTTTCCTTTTATACCAAACCTGGGCTTCTCCATCGTTTTCGAACTGGCTCCGACGACCGGCGGGCGCGGCATGATCGCGCTCCTGAGGATCCCGAACCAGGTCGAGCGTTTTGTGCGTCTGCCGGATATCGAGGGCGGCGCGGCGCGGTTCGTCGCGATCGAGCGCGTTGTGAGTCTTTTCATCGGCCGTCTTTTTCCGGGTTACGAAATCCGCGGCAAGGGCGCGTTCCGCGTCATTCGGGACAGCGATCTGGAAATCGAGGAGGAGGCCGAGGACCTCGTACGGCTGTTCGAAAGCGCGCTGAAACGCCGCCGCAGGGGCTCGGTGATCCGGCTCGAAATTCAGGAAACGACCCCCCCGGCGCTGCGCGAATTCGTGGCGGACGCTCTGAACGTCAGCAAGAACGAGATCTTTCTCGCCAACGGACTGCTGGCACTCAACAATTTGTCCCAGATCGTGGATCTCGAGCGTCCGGATTTGAAGTTCGAGCCGTACACCGCCCGCTTTCCGGAGCGCATCCGCGAGCATGGGGGCGATTGCCTTGCCGCAATCCACCAAAAGGACATCGTTGTTCACCACCCATACGAGTCCTTTGACGTCGTTGTTCAATACCTCCGGCAGGCTGCGCGTGACCCGGATGTGGTTGCGATCAAACAGACGCTTTACCGTACGTCGAACGACTCGCCCATCGTGAAGGCGCTGGCGGAAGCAGCAGAGGCTGGCAAATCTGTGACGGCCCTGGTCGAGCTGAAGGCCAGGTTCGACGAGGAAGCCAACATCAAATGGGCGCGAGACCTTGAAAGGGCCGGCGTTCAGGTGGTCTTCGGTTTCATCGAGCTGAAGACGCACTCAAAGATCTCCATGGTCATTCGCCGGGAGCATGGGCAGCTGAAGACCTACTGTCACATCGGAACCGGCAACTACCATCCGATTACGGCACGGATCTACGAAGACCTGTCGTTCTTCACCGACGACCCGGGAATTGCCGAGGATGCCGCCGGCGTCTTCAATTACATCACCGGTTACGCCAAGCCGGCGAAGCTCAAGCATCTGGTCGTCTCGCCGGTCAATTTGCGCGCGCGCATGCTGGAGCTGACCGAGGCGGAGATTGATCATGCCAAGGCCGGACGACCGGCGCAGATCTGGATGAAGATGAATTCCCTGGTGGATTCGCAGGTGATCGATTCCCTTTACCGCGCCAGTCAGGCGGGAGTGCAGGTCGACCTCGTCATTCGCGGCATCTGCTGCCTGCGACCGGGCATCGAAGGTTTGTCCGAGAACATTCGCGTGAAATCGATCGTGGGACGTTTCCTTGAGCATTCCCGGATCTATTGCTTCGGCAACGGCTACGGGCTCCCATCTCCGGAGGCGCATGTCTATATCGGGTCGGCGGATCTGATGCCGCGCAACATTGACCGCAGGGTCGAGGTGCTGACGCCATTGTTGACGCCCACGGTGCATGAACAGGTGCTTGATCAGATCATGGTCGCCAATCTGAAGGACAACGAGCAGAGCTGGCGCATTCTGCCCGACGGAAGTCACGAGCGCATCGTTCCGGGGCCGAATGAGGAGCCGTTCAATGCACACCGGTATTTCATGACCAATCCATCACTCTCCGGGCGTGGTAAATCCTTGAAAAGCGATCGGCCACGGCCGTTCCTCGAGCGGCAAAAACGAGGTTAGGATGACAGGCCAGTTCAAGCCGGCGCGCGGAAGGCTCAACGGATCGGGCCCGATCGCGGTTGTGGACATCGGCTCCAACTCGGTGCGCCTTGTGATCTACGAGCGCAAGGCCCGCACGCCGACGATGCTTTTCAACGAGAAGCTTCTGGCCGGCCTTGGCCGTGGTGTTGGCGCGACGGGACGTCTCGCCGACGAATCCGTCAAACTTGCCTTGAGCGAGCTCGCGCGCTTCAAGGCGCTGATCCGACATACCGGCTGCAAGGACATCTACATCGTCGCGACAGCTGCCGCACGCGACGCGGAAAACGGCCCCGAGTTTGTCAGCCAGGTCGAGAAGATACTGGAAGCGCCTGTCCGCATTCTGGACGGCAACGAAGAAGCCTATTATTCCGCCCTGGGCGTAATTGCAGGCTTCTGGCAACCCCGCGGTATTGTTGGTGATATGGGGGGCGGCAGCCTGGAGCTTGTCGACATCATCGACGACAAGCCGGGCGCAGGAGCCACATTTCCCCTTGGCGGGCTGCGTCTTGCCGAGGAAGCGGAAGGCAAGATAGCCAAGGCCCAGAAGATCGCCGAAGCCGCCCTGAAGGATTTCGAATGGCCCGAACTCGCCCCGGGTGAGCGGACATTTTATGCTGTCGGCGGCACCTGGCGCTCTCTCGGCCGGCTGCATCTGATACAGAACGACTATCCGCTGCACGTGATGCACAATTACGAGATCCCCGCGGAAGAAGCGATCGAGTTCTGCCGACGGATCATGGTTCCCAACCTCGAAGGTGTCGACAACGCCGACGTTGTTTCAAAGCAGCGCCGGTCACTGGTTCCCATAGGGGCCGTCGTGCTGGAACAGGTGCTGATTTCGATGAAGGCCGAACGGGTTCTCTTTTCGGCAACCGGCGTGCGTGAGGGGCTGCTTCATGAGCGCCTGTCGCCGGAGATGCAGGCCCATGATCCGGTCATCGAGGCAGCACGTGAACTGTGCACGTTGCGGGCCCGCTCGCCGGAACACTCCGAGGAACTCATCGCCTGGACGGACGAACTGTTCCGGGTTCTGGAGATCGAGGAAACAGCGAACGAGCGCCGGCTGAGGCACGCGGCCTGCCTCCTGTCCGACATCGGCTGGCGCGCGCATCCCGACTACCGCGGAGAGCAGAGCCTCAACATCATTTCCAACGCTTCCTTCGTCGGCCTGGATCACGCCAGCCGCGCCTATCTCGCCGCGGCTGTTTTCTACAGGCATGCAGGCCTGAGGGAAGGGGCTCTTTCGGAGGTCATTCGCCATCTCTTCACCGAGCGTCTACGCATCCGGGCGAAGGTTCTCGGTGCGACCATGCGTGTTGCATCGCTGCTCAGCGCATCCATTTCCGGCATGCTGCCGAAGGTTGGTATCCTCAAGACCGACGCTGGGATTGCGCTCGATCTTGGCAAGGCGCTTGTTGAAATGGATGGGGAAAGACTTAGAAAACGCGCCGCTCAGCTCGGCAAGGCGATCAACGCGGACGTCGAGGTTCGCTCCGGCTAATTGGCTTTTGACCTGCCAGATCCTGGCTATTCAGGACAATTCAGCGAGAAATCAGTCTGCTGGGACTGCTGCGAAGACGCAGACGGAAGCTATTCCGCCGCCTGCGTGCTGACATCCTCTTCAACAGGCTGGTCCACCACAACGATCTGCCGGTTCTTGAAGGCAAGGGCAACTTCGCCGCGTTTCAGCTTGAGTGCGGTTTCGCCGAACAGCTCTCGGCGCCAGCCCTGTAGTGCTGCCACATCCGCATCATCGTCTGCCGCGATCTTTTCGAGGTCATCAACAGTTGCAATGACCTTGGCCGCCACGCCGTGTGCTTCGCTGGTCAGCTTCAAAAGGACCTTCAGCAGATCGACAGCGGCAGCCGACCCATCGGGTGCCTGCCGGCCTTTCGGCAGCTTGGGCATCCTTTCCTTCGGCAACTCGACCGCACGCTTGACCGCCTTGAGGATCTCGTCCGCCGACCGTGAGCGTTCAAAGCCGCGTGGTATCGTCCTGAGGCGTCCAAGGGCCTCAGCGTCTATTGGCTGCTGGGCCGCGAGTTCGTAGATGGCGTCGTCCTTGATGACACGGCTGCGCGGTACGTCGCGTGACTGGGCTTCTGTTTCCCGCCACGCTGCAACTTCCATGAGAACAGCAAGTTCCACCGGTTTGCGAACACGCAGCTTGAGCCTTTTCCAGGCCTGGTCCGGATCCGTCCTGTAGGTGCCGATGGACGTCAGCACCTTCATTTCGTCCTGAACCCAGTGGCTACGGTTCTGCTCCGCCAGATTGGCTTTCAGGAACTGGTAGGCATCCCGCAAGTGCGTGACGTCGGCCAGCGCATAGTCGAGTTGTTTCGTCGTGAGCGGGCGGCGTGCCCAATCGGTGAATCGGGAGGACTTGTCGATCCGGGCGCCAGTCACCTTGTAGACAAGCTGATCGTAGGAGATGGAATCGCCAAACCCGCACACCATCGCGGCGACCTGCGTGTCGAACAGCGGTGCGGGGATCAATTCCCCCAGGTGGTAGATGATTTCGATATCCTGACGCGCAGCGTGGAAAACTTTCGTCACGCTGTCGTTAGCCATCAGCTCGAAGAAGGGCTGGAGATCGAGTCCTTCCGAGAGTGCGTCCACGATGAACGCCATGTCCGGCCCGGCCATCTGGATCACGCATAGCTTGGGCCAGAAGGTCGTCTCACGGAGGAATTCCGTGTCCACCGTTACATAGTCATTGGCTGCAAGGCGCTGGCAGGCAGCAGCAAGATCTTTTGTTTTTGTAATCACATGCATGGTGATCGAAACCTATACCCGAGTTCCGCCGCTTTGTCGCCACGAAATGGCAATTTTTATTAAGGTGAAACTTGTAAAGGTGCAATTTGTGCGCCTATGTTGTGCGGGGCCCGGCAAAAAGCAAATGCACAAAGTGAGGAAGAATGCGCAAGATTCTGGTGGTCAACTCGAAGGGCGGTTGCGGCAAGACCACTGTTGCCACGAATCTCGCCGTCGCACTGGCCATGCGCGGTGAGGATGTCGCGCTCGCGGATGCGGACCGGCAGAAGTCTTCCCTTTCCTGGGCGAAGCGCCGGCCGAAGTCGCTGGTGAGAATCGAGGCGCTCAACTGGACCAAGGAAGAGGCGATCGGCGACAAGGACAAGGCACTCGACGCCATCGTCATAGACGGACCGGGCGGTCTGCGCTCGGAGCTGGCCAAGACCCTCATTGCCGAGGCGTCCGACATCATCGTTCCGGTGCTGGCTTCGGCCTTCGACTGGGATGCCACACTGAAATTCCTCGATGGCATTTCCGACGTCAAGCGTGTGCGAAAGGGCAAGGCCGACATCCACGTGGTTGCCAACCGGATCAACCGCCGCTCTACCCAGGTGGCCGATCTGGAAAAGACGTTTGCGAAAAAAGGCTATCCGCTGCTCGCCCGTATTTCCGACCGCGTGCTCTACGCCCGTCATGCCGCGGCGGGATCCGGCATCTTTGACTATCAGGACACCAGGGCCCACGAAATTCGCGGCCAGTGGCATCCGTTGCTCCAGGCGGTCGACGTCTGACGAAGCACGGACGGCTTCAATGTGATTGGACAGGACAAAAGCCTTCCACAAGCCTTTCCCTTGACTTTCGCCCCACGACATGGCTTTTGCAGCCGGACACGGCCTGCCTCCGGCGGGCCGTAATGATTTTCTATGCCAAGAAAAATACCGAGGAATCAGAATGCACCCCTACCGTAGTCACACGTGCGGTGATCTCCGTCTGTCCGACGAGGGCCAGACCATCCGTCTTTCCGGCTGGGTCCACAGGGTCCGCGATCATGGCGGGGTGCTGTTCATTGATTTGCGCGATCATTACGGTGTCACCCAGTGCGTGGTCGATCCGGATTCGGCTGCATTCAAGCTGGCAGAGAGCGTGCGCTCCGAATGGTGCATCCGCATCGACGGCAACGTGAAGAAGCGTACCGACGAGACGATCAACACCGAGCTTCCGACGGGCGAGATCGAGGTCTTCATCCGCGAGATGGAAGTCCTGGGCGCAGCCAAGGAGCTGCCGCTGCCTGTCTTCGGTGAACTGGAATATCCAGAAGAAGTGCGCCTGAAATACCGCTTCCTCGATCTGCGCCGCGAAAAGCTGCATGATAACATGATCCTGCGTTCGAATGTCGTTCGGGATCTGCGGGACCGTATGTGGTCGATCGGTTTTAACGAGTTCCAGACGCCGATCATCACCGCGTCGTCCCCGGAAGGCGCGCGCGACTTCCTGGTTCCGTCTCGTCTGCATCCGGGCAAGTTCTACGCGTTGCCGCAGGCCCCGCAGCAGTTCAAGCAGCTTCTGATGGTTTCCGGTTTCGACAAGTACTTCCAGATCGCGCCTTGCTTCCGCGATGAAGATCCGCGCGCCGACCGGTCGCCGACCGATTTCTACCAGCTCGACATGGAAATGTCCTTTGTCACCCAGCAGGAAGTCTTCGACACGATCGAACCCGTGATTGCGGGCTGTTTCGAGAAGTTCGGCAAGGACCGCCCGGTCAACCGGAACTGGCCCCATATTTCCTACAAGGATAGCGCGCTCTGGTACGGCACCGACAAGCCGGACCTTCGCAACCCGATCAAGATGCAGATCGTTTCCGAGCATTTCGACGGTTCGGGTTTCGCCATCTTCGCCAATCTGCTGCAGCAGCCTGGAACCGAAATCCGTGCGGTTCCGGCGCCCAAGGGCGGGAGCCGCAAGTTCTGCGACCGGATGAACAAGTTTGCCCAGGAGCAGGGGCTCCCAGGCATGGGCTATATCTTCTGGCGCAAGGCAGAAGACGGGTCGACGGAAGCGGCAGGCCCGCTCGCGAAGAACATCGGTCCTGAGCGGACCGAAGCCATCCGCACCCAGCTTGGCCTCGAAGAAGGCGATGCGGCCTTCTTCCTCGGTGGCAAACCGAAGCAGTTCGAGTCGGTCGCGGCCAAAGCACGCGTCATCATCGGCGAGGAACTCGGTCACACTGACAAGAACCGTTTCGAATTCGCATGGATCGTGGATTTCCCGATCTACGAACGCGATGAGGAAACCGGCGAGATCGACTTCGAACACAACCCCTTCTCCATGCCTCAGGGTGGAATGGAAGCGTTGGAAGGCGATCCGCTCGACGTGCGCGGTTATCAGTACGACCTTACGTGCAACGGCCACGAGCTGGTGTCCGGGGCTATCCGGAACCACAAGCCGGAAATCATGTACAAGGCCTTCGAGATTGCAGGCTATCCCAAGGAAGAAGTCGACAAGCGCTTCGGCGGCATGGTCAATGCGTTCCAGTACGGGGCACCTCCGCACGGCGGCTGTGCAGCCGGGATCGACCGTATCGTGATGCTTCTGGCAGATGAAGCCAACATCCGCGAAGTCATGCTCTTCCCGATGAACCAGAAAGCCGAAGATCTGATGATGGGTGCTCCGAGTGAGGTGACGCCGGCTCAGCTTCGGGATCTGCATTTGCGCCTGAACCTGCCGGAAGCCTGATCAGGTTCCGCTTGCAGACTGGCGGTTATTGAGAGTACCTCTCAGTGTCAAGAAGGAGCGAGGGCCGGACTTCCGGCCCCGCCTGTTTCAACTGACTGTAAGCCTTCGGAAAGGTGACGCCTCGTGCGCAATCCGTTGAAATCCAGAATGTTCACCGATCCCGACGGGACGGTGCAACTGGTCAAACGTCTCTTCGGAGAGAATTTTCGCACCTATATACCCCAGTATCTGGTCGCATTCATCTTCATGGGTTTGATTGCGGCAACGACCGCAGCCAGCGCCTGGATCATGCGGGACGTGGTCAACCAGGTCTTCGTCGACAAGAATTCGACCATGGTCTACGTGATCGGTGCCGCAGTGCTGGCGATCTTCACGGTCAAGGGCGCGTCGACATATGGTCAGATGGTTGTCCTTGCGAAGGTCGGCAACAAGATCGCGGCGGATCTTCAAAACCGCATGTTCGCGGTGATGATCCGTCAGGACCAGACCTATTTCGACGAGTACTCTCTTGCAGAAATAGGTGTTCGGGTGGGGCAGGGTGTCGGCGCCACGCGAACGACGCTGGAACTGATCATCGTGACGCTTGGACGTGATGTTCTGACGTTGATCGGCCTCGTATTCGTCATGGTTTTCCAGAACCCGTTTCTGAGTATCTTCGCCCTGTTTACGATGCCGCCGGCGGTTGTCGGCGTTGCGTTCCTTGTTCGTCGCGTGAAGGAATACGTAAAGCGACAGGTGGTCTCCAGCGCCAAGATCGGCTCTGCGCAGCAGGAAACGGTTCTGGGCATTCGTGTCGTCAAGGCCTTCGGCATGGAAGAGGTAATGAAGACGAGAATGGGGGATGCGGTTACGGAGTACCGGAAAAGGGCCAACAAGATCGCGAACCTGAGCGCCAGAACGTCACCGCTGATGGATACGCTGGGCGGCGCGGCGATTGCTCTGGTCATCTTTTACGGCGGCTATTCCGTGATCGAACTGGGGCAGGATCCCGGCGCTCTGTTCTCGTTCATCACTGCGCTGCTCCTTGCCTATGATCCTGCGCGCCGGCTAGCGCGACTCAACGTCAATCTCGGAAAGCAGATGATCGGCCTCAAGCTGATGTATGAGCTTGTCGACCGGGAACCTTCCATGAAGGAGGCGGAAAACGCCGTTGATCTTCATGTGTCGACGGGAAAGATCGAGTTCCGGGATGTAAAATTCTCCTATGGCGACAGGCCTGCCCTTTATGGGACGAGCTTCGTTGCGGAACCGGGCAAGATGACCGCCCTTGTCGGCTCGTCGGGGGCGGGTAAGTCCACCGTCTTCGCCTTGATCGAGCGATTTTACGATCCGGATGGCGGCCAGGTGTTGATTGACGATCGACCGATCCCGGAATGCACGATCGCGTCGGTTCGCGGTAATCTTGCCTATGTCGGTCAGGATTCCTTCCTGTTCAATATTTCGGTCCGCGAGAATATCGCCGTTGGAAGACCCTCGGCGACGCAGGAGGAAATCGTGGCTGCGGCCAAAGCTGCCAATGCGCATGACTTCATCATGCAATTGCCCAAAGGGTACGAGACGAGTCCGGGACAAGGAGGCAATGGCCTGTCAGGCGGGCAGCGGCAGAGGATTGCGATTGCGCGAGCAATGCTCCGTGACGCGCCGATCCTGCTGCTTGATGAGGCGACTGCCTCCCTTGATGCCGAATCCGAGGCAAAGATCCAGTCGGCGCTGGATAAATTGATGCAGGGACGGACAACACTCGTTATCGCTCACCGGCTCAGCACGGTTCGTCATGCTCATCAGATCCATGTCATGGATCAGGGAAAGGTCGTTGAAAGCGGCACGCATGACCAGTTGTTCGATCATGATGGTATCTATCGCCGCCTCTGCGAACTGCAGTTCCAGAACCGCAAGGAAGCCGCGGAGTAGGGAATAACTGCAGGCAGTCGAAAAACAAAAGCCCGGATCGTTCGATCCGGGCTTTTTTGTTTATGCTTTGCGCTGTCATGCAGCCCGTTACTGATTGGCGTTGATGCCGACTGCCAGGATCTGCGGTATCATTTGCGGAGCCAGCATCGCGGTTCCAAAGATCTGGGCGATCGGGACCGGCGCTCCCGGCGCGGCAGTGATCTCCAGCGAGCCCGGTGTCGTCAGGAATTCGCTTACCGCTGTTGCGACCTGCGTCTCAAGCTCCTTGTTCTGTAGCATCCCGAGCATCATCGGCAGCGTTCCGGTAAGGCGCTGAACGTAGACAGGCGTTTCCACCCCGGCCTTTTCCGCTTCCTGATCCAGAATTCGGCCGGTGAGGGAAGCGTCGTCAAAGCGGATCTTTGCGTTGTCGACGGTCACATTCTGCAGAAGGGCCATGGCCTCTTCGGGCTTCTGCGATTGCTGATTGATCTTCGTGACCACTTCGCGTGTAACACCTCCCAGCGTGAGCGAAAGCGTCAGCTTGCCAGCATCCTTTGCATCAACCTTGAGCTCCGGTATGGCGAGGGTCGCGGCTTCGGGGTCCCAGTTGCCGGATGCGGAAACGTCAAAGGAGACCTTCTCGTAGCCGAGCTCTTCAAGATCCCTGTGCTCGGCCGTGTCGAGTTCCTTCACATCCACCACGGCTCCAGTTATGGAAAAGTTTCCTGCGGTCGGCAGATCGCCGTCCATGGCCTCGATTGCCGACTGGATGGTTTCGATGTCCGCGATCTTTCCATCCTCGTCGCTGATGGCAACCTTGCGAACTGTCAGCGACTTGTAGGCAGGGCCGACAGGAGCCGTGTCAGGTGACAATTCCTCCGCTGTCGGAAGAAGGAGGTCGGTCACCGTAAGGCTTTCCAGCGTCATGCCGCCATCGTCCGCCGCAAGCGAAAGGTCCTGCATGCCCAGTTCCTGAAGCTTGAGGCGGCCGTTTTCGTTCACCTCACCATTTTTCAGGGTTGTCGTCGCGATTGTGACCTTCGTGTCCTTGTCGTCCTCATCGGTGAGGACAAGATCCTTGATCGTTACGGTGTCTCCCGCGTTGTCGACGGAACCATAGCTCTCGACGGTACCTTGTTCCGCCTCGAGCAAGTTCAGGAACGCATCTGCGACTTCGTTGCCGGAGGGATCGAAGGCAAGGGCTGAATTGCTCTGCAATGCCACGAGGCTGACGGCGGCGGCCAGGGAGACCGTGTGGCGGGGCGGGCGGAAAAACATCATTGAATATCTCCAAGCGGGAAAAGCGGGCCCACCATGCGTGAAGTTGCCTTCAGAGGCAAGGTGAAAGCCGGGCTGCAAGTCGTCGGACGCGCTGGGGAATGCCGGGCTCTTTCGCTCAGGCGACGATGCGTTCGGGATAGGTGTTGTTCGCGCACTCAATGTCATCGAGCGAGGGCAGGCTGGCTTCGTTGCCGAGATGCTGGATCGCATGGGTCGAGGCTCCACGCGCAAAGCGGAAATGCATGTCCCAGCTCTTCTCGGGCCAGCGCAGGTAGGATGCGACGTAGGCGCCATGGAAGACATCGCCAGCACCGTTGGAGTCGACGACTTTTTCCAGCGGCACATTCAGCGGCGGCAATACCTTGTCCGGTCCACCTGCCTCATACCAGACCATGCCGTGTTCGCCGAGCGTCACGGCCCCTGTCGGACAGTTCTTCGAACGCAGATATTCAAGGGTTTCGCCGGTCGTTTTTCCGAGCTGTTCGCAAAAGCGCTCCGACACGACTGCGACGTCGATATGTTCGAGAAGTTCGTCCGTATTCTCCCGAACCGCGCCGCCGTCGAGCGATGTCAGGATGCCGAGGTTTCGACAGGTTGCGGCATAGTGAAGGGCTGCGTCAGGCATGTGGCCGTCGAGATGAAGTGCCTTCATGCCGGTCAGCGTCAAAGGAGGGAAAGGGTGCAGAAACTCGTTGTCACGGCAGCGCACGATCGCACGCTTCCCACCTTGCGGCATGATGAAGGACAAGGAGGATTCGCGCACTTTTCGTCCGTGAATTGAAATTCCGTATGTCGCCGCCATGTCTAGGAACATGCGGGCAAGCCAGTCGTCCGCCTGTGAGCATAGGATTTCAGGCTTCCCGCCAAGCTTGGCGCAACAGAAAGCTGCGGTGACCGCGTTGCCGCCAAAACTGATTGCATAGTCCTGGGCAATGGTCTTCTCATCACCCGTCGGCAGACGGTCCGTGATGAATGTAACGTCGATGTACGCCTGCCCGATGAACAACGCCTGCATGAAGACCTCCTTTGCCCGAAATTCCTTGTGGTTTCGATCCTGGATCACCTGTCGAAAAGGCGCTTTGATCTGGATGAAAAACGCACGCATTCAGTCCTTGTTTACCTAGATAAGACATGGTCGCAAAAGGTTATTCATCAACAGGCTGGCATTTTGTCCCTTCGGTATATCGGTTTTGCGAAAACGGTATTGATCGCTCTTGTTCTGGCGATGACGCCCCTTTTTGCAATCAATATCATACTCAATCAGTATGCCGAGCGCCGAGCCGTCACCGAAATGGAGGCGATGGGGCAGTCCACCATCCGCCGGGCGGAGGAAGCGATCAGCTCCACGGTGACGTTGCTTCAGCGACTTGATCGCGATGAGGTGCAGACCTGCAGCGCCGAAGACAGAGTGATTTTCGAGAAGCTTGTGGTCGAGAACGGCATGATTGATGCCATCGGCCTCGCCGACGCCGCGGGCCGGCGGATGTGCGTCGTCCCGGACAGGGAGCTTGCAGGCCAGACGATACTTCCGCCGCTGCGCAGTGACGGCCCGTTGGTCGGTATCGGCATGCTTGACCGGAATTATCTTGGAGCGCGCGCAGCGGTCATCAGTTGGGACCTCAAAGACCAGACCCGGCTGTTCGCCGAAGTCACGCCGTCGGTGATCGCACTGGACCCTGGGCCGGAATACCTGCGATCCTACCGACGTTCGGAACTGCGTCTCGGCAACAATCTGCTCTGGTACAGCGTCGGTGGATACAATTCCGAGGGAAGCGAGCCAGGCACCGCACTGACGGTGCAGGTCTCATCCGAACTTTACCCGCTCGTTGCGACCGTCACGGCCCCCGTGTCGGCTGCGCTGATCGTCGTTCAGGATCTGAAGGTGGTCGCGGCAGCTGCCTGCGCCGGCGTCGCGATCCTGTTTGTTGCCATCGGTATCTGGCTGTCGTGGCGACCGGAGAGCGAGGCGAGTGACGAGTTCGCGGCCGCGATCCGCAACGGTGAGTTCGTGCCCTACTACCAGCCGGTCATGGATATCGAGTCCCAGCGCCTGCGCGGCTGTGAGGTTCTCATGCGGTGGCGGCGCCCGAATGGCGTGATTGTCTCTCCCGGTCAGTTCATGGCCTATGCGGAGAACAATGGCCACATCTTCGGCATGACCCGCCACATCATGCGGGTTGCCTCCGAAGAGGTCGGGGATCTCTACGGCGACAATCCGGATATGAAGATCTCGATCAACCTGTTTGCGGGCCACTTCCTCGACCGCGAGGTGATCGCCGATATCAGATCGATTTTCGAAAAGTCGAGAATTTCGTTCCAGCAGATCGTCGTCGAAGTGACCGAGCGCCATCCGCTCCAGGATATGGAACTGGCACGCAAGATCATTGCGGAGCTTCAGGCCCTGGGTGTCCGCGTCGCACTCGATGACGTGGGAACGGGACACGGCGGCATGGCCTATCTTCAGAAGCTTGGTGTCGACATCATCAAGATCGACAAGATGTTCATCGATTCCATCAGCTCCGACGACAACTCGACCACGATCGTCGATTCGATGGTCGAACTTGCCGATAATCTCGGCATGGGCATCATCGCAGAGGGCGTGGAGCAGGAAGAGCAGATAGAACGTCTTCTGGAACTCGGCGTGACCGCAGCGCAGGGCTATTACTTCGCTGCGCCGATGCCGGCAGACGAGTTCATTGCGTTCTCCGAGCGTATCGAGGACGAAGCGCGCGAGCGCGAGCGGCTTGCTGCAGAAGCCGCAGCTGCGGAAAAGGCCGCAGCCGAAGCCCGGGCTGACGACGAAGCAGCCTGATCGAACACGTCACAGGTACTTTCCATTTTTCCAGATCGGTTTTGTCTCTTCCTTGAAAGAGGGTAAGGGGCTTAAAAGCCAAATGCTGTTTTTTGCAATGCACCATTGTCTGTACCGTCTGGACGGTTTATATAACCGAAAACTATACTGACTGGACGGTACAGCTAAATGTCGGCACGCATCCACCGCAGTTCTCAGGATTCCAAGACGGAAATTCTGAATGCCGCCCTTGAGGTTCTCAAGAGGTCTGGAGCCCAGTCCCTGACCATTGACGCAGTGGCAGAGGAAAGCGGGTTCTCGAAGGGGGGAGTTCTCTACAATTTCTCGACCAAAGACGCCCTGATCAGGGGCATGGTCGAATATCTGGCGCACCAGTTCGAGGAGGAACTGGCTGCGGCAAAAGAGAGAAACCAGTCGTCACTGTCGCCGACCCTGAGTGCGATGATCGATGTCACGGAAGGCTGGCTGAGCGCGCAACGTGATGTCGCGCAAGCGCTCCTGGCCACGAAAGTGGATCAACCGGATCTTGTGCAGCCGTTCATGGACGCGATGAACCGCGCCAAGGCGGCGATAGAGGTCGAAATGGACGATAAGGGCAAGGCCTGGGCGATCTGGGCCTGCCTGGACGGACTTCACTTTTCCCAGGCGCATTGCGTTTCTCTGTTCTCGGATGAGGACCGGAATGCGGTTTTCGCGGAACTTCGTCAGCGTCTTCGCAAAGACTAGAATTGGGCAGACATTCATATGAAAAGTTTTCGTTTTGCTCCTGCCGCCCGCGCGGTGCTCCTCCTCACAATGGCCGGCTTTCTTTCCGCGTGTCAGGATGATGTTCCTGATCCAGTTGCCGCTGCGGAGCAGAAGCTTCATGCCGAGCCTCGACCGGCGAAAATCTTCACCGTCAACGACCAGGTCGGTGTGCTGGAACGGCGGTTCGCCGGCCGGGTAGCCGCGGTGCAGACAGTGGACCTGTCATTCCAGGTTCCAGGCAAGCTTATCGAGGTTCCGGTGCTTGAGAGCCAGCGCGTCAGCAAGGGCGACGTGATCGCACGGCTGGATCCGACCGACTACGACAGGGCCGTACGCGAAGCGACAATCAACGTCGACAAGGCGAAACGTGAACTCGATCGGCTGGAAACGCTCCGAGACCGCTCCGTGATCTCGCAGTCGTCTTATGACGAGCAGAAGGATGCCTACGATCTCGCAGCCGAAACGCTGAAGGAAGCACGGCAGAATCTGGAATACACGACATTGCGCGCCCCTTTCGACGGTCTTGTATCGCTTCGTCTGGTCGACAATTTCACCACCGTCAGTGTCGGTACGCCGGTTATCCGCATCCACGATATTTCCGAGGTGCAGGTCGACATCAATGTCGCCGAAGCTCTGTTCGGCCGGGTCACCACATCGGAATTCGCGTCCATCGAGGCGAGTTTCGCTGCCTATGGCGACAAGCTCTTTCCGCTGGAATACCGTGAGCACAGCAGCCAGGTGGATGAAGTCACCCAGACGTACCGGGTGACGCTTGCCATGCCGCGTGAAGGGGCCGAGCTGCTCTATCCCGGAATGACCGCATCCGTGGTGGTCAAGGTTGCGCCGGAGGGGCTGGAACCCGGCCGCGAATATCTCGTGCCGAGTGGTGCGGTCGCCGTCGACGGTGATGGCAAGACATTCGTCTGGAAGTACGCGGACGGAACCGGCGAGGTGGCCAGGCAGCCTGTCGAGATCGGCACGATCATGGGTGATTACATCCCCGTGGAAACCGGCCTCCAGGCGGGAGATGAAATCGTGTCCGCCGGAAGCGCCTATCTGAGCGACGGCCAGGTCGTTCGGCGCCTGAACTGATCCCCACCAGAAACGAGAATCTGATCCCGTGGATATTGCACGCTATTCCATCGAAAAGCCGGTGAACACCTGGATGATCGTCCTCATGGCGCTTCTGGGAGGGCTGTGGGGATTGTCGACGGTCGGCCGTCTGGAAGACCCCGCTTTCACCATCAAGCAGGCGCAGGTCATCACAAGCTATCCCGGCGCGACCGCGCAGGAAGTCGAGAACGAGGTCACCGAGATCCTCGAGACCGCCATCCAGCAGATGCCGCAGCTCGATATCATAACGTCCGTCTCCGAACCCGGCCTGTCGCGCATCAGCGTCGAGATCAAGCCGACCTATGACGGCACGGAATTGCCTCAGGTCTGGGACGAACTGCGCCGGAAGGTGAACGACCAGGTACGGAACCTGCCTTCAGGAGTGGGAACGCCACTGGTCTATGACGATTTCGGCGACGTTTATGGCCTGTTCTATGCCTTTACCGCCGATGGTTACAGCAACCGGGACATCCGCCAGGCCGTCAAGCGCATTCGCCGCGAGCTTCTCACCGTGACCGGCGTCGGCAAGGTCGAGGTGGCTGGCGAGCCAGAGGATGTGATCTACCTGAATGTCGACCAGGACAAGATGGCCGGTCTCGGCATCTCGTTTGACGATATTACCAATGTGCTTGATGCGGAAAATCGCATTCAGACCAACGGATCGGGCATTTCAGGGCAAAAACGCATTCGCCTGATGACAGCGTCTGCCTTCGACGACTACCGCGGCATTCAGGACCTTGTCATCGGTCGCGCCGGTTCAACGGCGATGATCAAGCTCTCCGACATCGCGACATTGGAGCTCGGTGAGCCTGAAAGGCCGTCCCGGCTTATCCGCCACGACGGCCATGAAGCGGTGACCATCGGAGTTTCGCAGGTCGAGGGAACCAATATCGTGGATGTCGGTGCCCGGGTGATGGAAAAGCTTTCCGAGATCGAGGCCCAGCTTCCTGTGGGAATGCAGCTGCATCCAATCTATGAGCAGAACGTCGTCGTGGACGAGTCGGTCAACGGCTTCATCATCAACCTTGCCGCATCGGTAGTCATCGTCATCGGCGTTCTGGCGCTCTTCATGGGCTGGCGTGCGGCTGTGGTTGTCGGCACGGTTCTGCTTCTCACCGTCATGGCGACGGTTCTGTTCATGCGGCTGTTCGCGATCGAGATGGAACGCATCTCGCTTGGCGCGCTGATCATTGCCATGGGCATGCTAGTTGACAATGCAATCGTTGTCGCCGAAGGCATGATGATCAATATGCAGCGGGGGCAGAAGGCCATCGAGGCGGCAAGCCGCGTGGTTCAGCAGACCATGTGGCCACTGCTCGGAGCGACCGTCATCGGCATCATGGCGTTTTCCGGCATCGGCCTGTCGCCGGATGCGACCGGGGAATTCCTGTTCTCGCTCTTTGCGGTCATCGGCATTTCGCTGCTGCTTTCCTGGGTCTTTGCCGTCACGGTGACGCCGCTTTTCGGAAAGTACTTCTTCCGAACCGCCACGGGCGATCTGGAAGGTCACGACCCCTACAAGGGCATTCTCTACACCATATACAGGAAGTTCCTGATCGGCACATTGCACGCGCGCCTCGTCACCGTCGTCGCACTTGTGGGGATCACCGCTGCCTGCGTCGTTGCCTTCGGCAGCGTCAAACAGGCTTTCTTTCCCGACAGCAACACGCCGATTTTCTACGTGCATTACTGGTTGCCACAGGGCACGGACGTTCGTCAGACCGCAGCGGATCTGATGGAAATCGAAAAGATCGTTATGGCCGATGAGCGCGTGGAGACAGTGACCAGCTTCGCCGGTGGCGGGGCGACCCGCTTCATGCTGACCTATGCGCCCGAAGACGCCAACCCGGCCTATGGCCACATGATCATCCGCACAAAGAGCCGCGATGTCATCGACATGCTGACGCTCAATTTGAGAGAGCGCCTCGCGGATCAGTTTCCGAACGCCAAGGTCATCACGAAACGGCTTGTTTTCGGTCCGGGTACCGGGGCGAAGATCGAGGCACGGTTCTCCGGACCCGACGCCGACGTGCTGAAGCGGCTTTCCAATGAGGCGAAAGCGATCTTCGACAAGCCGGAGAACCGGCTGGCGGATGTGAGCACCAACTGGCGTCAGCGAGAACTGGTCGTGCGGCCGATCTTTGATGAGGATCGTGCTCGCATTTCGGGCGTTACGCGCGAGGAACTCTCCGTCGCGCTGCGATTCGCCACAGAGGGCGTCACCCTTGGCTCCTATCGCGACATTGACGAAAGCATTCCGATTGTCGCCCGCAAGAGTGGCTCACGCGGCATTTCGGTGCAGGAAAGCGTGTCGGATTCGCTCGTCTACAGCACCGGACAGCGCCGCTATGTGCCCGTGGAACAAGTCGTCAGCGAATTCGTCATGGAACCGCAGGACGCATTGATCCATCGCCGTGACCGGGTGCGGACACTGACAGTGCGCGCTGAAACCACGGGAGGGGAGACGGCTTCCGCCGCGTTTGCGCGCGTTCAGCCGCAGATCGAGGCGATCGAGCTGCCCTATGGCTATGCGCTGGAGTGGGGTGGGGAATACGAAAGCACGAACGACGCGCAGGCGTCGCTGGGTGCCCAGTTGCCGCTGGGTTTCCTGGTGATGCTGATCATCTCGATCCTGCTCTTCGGGACCGTCCGCCAACCCCTGATCATCTGGCTCATGGTGCCCATGTCGATCAACGGCGTTGCCATCGCACTTTTGATCACCGACACGGCATTCGGCTTCATGTCATTGCTCGGTGTCCTCTCCCTGTCGGGCATGCTGATCAAGAACGCCATCGTTCTTCTGGAGGAAATCGACCTCCTGATCGAGGAGGGTAGAGAGAAATACGCGGCGATCGTCGAGGCAAGCGTGTCGCGTATGCGTCCCGTGATGCTGGCAGCCATCACCACGATTTTAGGTATGGCGCCGCTGCTTTCCGATGCGTTCTTCCGGGGAATGGCCGTCACGATCATGGGCGGGCTGGCCTTTGCGACTGTTTTGACACTGATCGCGGCACCGGTGCTTTATGCACTGTTCTTCCGCGTCCGCCCGCCAAAAGGCGGCAAGGCGGAGACCAACGCTGCAGAATCGAGCCCGTCAACAGGTGACGCAGTACCGGCCGGGTAGGGTATTCTTACCGAGTGAAAAGAAAGGGCGGCTTCGGGCCGCCCTTTTCAATTCAGATAGTTGTAGTGATCTGCGGAATCATTTTCTCAATCCGGCATGGCAACCCTGTATGGGGTTTCGAACCAGACTTCCTCAAGGTTGTTGCCGTCGCCAACCCTGTCCACGACAGCAAATAGACCTGGCTCGCTCAGCGGCGTCAGGACGCCATGCCACGTGCCGCGAAACAGGTTTATGCCCTGGCCGGGTTTGGTGACGAAGGCGAGGGGGCGTCCAGGTTTCCCATCCTCATCGGGACAGACGACCACCAGAAACGGCTCGAGACTCATCGGCAGGAAAGCCTGACTGCCGAGAGGGTGACGCTCCACCATTTCCAGCATGTAAGGCAGCGTCCGCTTTTCCGACAGGAACAGGCTTACGCCTGCGCGGGCGTCCTCACCGACAAAATCCAGGCCGGCAAGATCGTGAAACCGTCCGCATTTTCCCTGGTTGATGATCTTGTCCGGTGTGCCGGCTGCCTCCAGAACCTCGCCGAAAGGGGCGAATGCCTCGCGGGTCAGGGGGTGTATATCGATTATGTCGGTCATTATTTCAGTTTCATGTGCCGGTTGACGTCCTTGTAGAGGAGATAGCGGAACTTGCCCGGTCCGCCGGCGTAACAGGCCTGCGGGCAGAAGGCCCGCAGCCACATGTAGTCGCCTGCCTCGACCTCGACCCAGTCCTGGTTCAGCCGGTAGACAGCCTTGCCTTCAAGAACGTAAAGGCCGTGCTCCATCACGTGCGTCTCGGCAAAGGGAATGACCGCCCCCGGTTCCAGGGTGACAATGGTAACGTGCATGTCATGCCTCAGATCCTGCGGATCGACAAAGCGCGTTGTTGCCCATTTCCCCTCCGTGCCGGGCATCGGATTGGGGGCGACCTCTTTTTCGTTGGTGACGAAGGGCTCTGCTTTGTCCAGACCGGGCACGCCCTCATAGGCCTTGCGCACCCAGTGGAAGCGGGTGGCCGCATCGCCCTGGTTCCAGAGGGTCCATTCGCAACCTGAGGGAAGATAGGCAAAGCCACCTTCTTCCAGCACATGCCGTGCGCCCTCGATCGTTAGCGTAACGCTGCCGTCGACAACGAAAAGAACGCCCTCTGCCTCTTCATCGGTTTCCGGCCTGTCGCTGCCGCCGCCGGGCTGCACTTCCATGATGTATTGTGAAAACGTTTCGGCAAAACCGGACAGGGGCCTGGAAAGGACCCACAGCCGGGTCTTTTCCCAGAAGGGCAGGCAGCTCGTGACGATGTCCTGCATCGTGCCCCGTGGAATGACCGCATAGGCTTCGGTGAAAACCGCCCGGTCCGTCAGGAGTTGCGTTTGCGGCGGATGGCCACCCATCGCGGCGTAGTAGGTCGGGGAAGACATTTTCGGATCCTGCGGACTCGTTGATTTTGCGAGACTTTACGAACGACCTGCGCACGGGCGCAATGGAAAAATGTCCGTTGCGCGACGCAATCCGGCAGCACGTGCAACGTTGCGCAGCGAGGGGACAAAAGAAAACCCGCCCGGGGGGCCTGCCCGGGCGGGTTCATCCAGCTGAGGAACGTCTTCAAACGGCATCGCGGTTGCCGGAGAACTCTCTCTAGCGAGACGTCATCTCTTGCTGGATGTCTGCTTTTGCGGTCTTGACGTTGTCGATCACCCTTTCGCAGGACCGTCCGTTGACCTGTTTCTGTGACAGGAACGCGGTCATGCGAGCATCGATATCCTGCAGTCGTGTCTGCCGGACAGAACCAGGGTCCTGTGCTGTCATTTTCGGAAAGAACGGCCAGAAGGGCGTCATGATCATGGACTCCAGTTGGGGTGGACCGCCGCAGCGGATCAGTGAGCGAGCTTTCTCGTGCGAAGGGAGCGTTCCAGCTTTGCAATTTCATCGCGCAATCTGAGTTTGAACTTTTTCAGCGAGCGAATATGCAAGGTATCCGGATGCGGGTGCATTTCTTCGCGCCGGATAAGGCTGTCCAGTGTGTTGTGCTGCGTCCGCAGGGAATTCAAACGCCTGTCCATTCGGGTCCTCCATTCGTGTCGACTGTCATGTTGACACTCCGGATATGGATGCTGGAGAGGGATAGAGGAAATACATTGTTTGAATTGAGAAGATAGGTAATATCTATCGATCAAGGAGAACCGATGAGCTTTCGACCGTCACCACGCCAGCTTGAGTATTTCGTGACACTTTCCGAGACGCTTCATTTCGGTCGGGCAGCTGATATTTGCAGCGTCTCCCAGCCCACTTTATCCTCACAATTCAAGCTCTTGGAGGATCAGCTCGGTAGTACGCTCATCGAACGGGGAACCGGTGGCATCAGCCTGACCGCAGCAGGGGAGAAGTTGCTTCCGATTGCCCGGCGGACGCTTGAGAATCTGGACGAAATCGTGGCGACCGCTCAAGCGGGCCGGGCGAACCTCGGCGGATTGATCCGTCTCGGTGTTTCACCGACCTTCGGACCCTATTTCATGCCGTTTTTCCTTCCGAACCTGAAGCAGAAGTTTCCGGAGCTGGAGCTTTATATCCGCGAGGACAGGCCTAATCTTCTTGAGGAAGGTCTCATGGCGGGCAAGCTTGATTGCATCATCACGCCGGATCCCGTGCCGTCCGGCAGCTTCGCGCAACGGCTCCTGTGCCGGGAAAGTGTCTGGCTTGCCGTGCCGCGCGGCCATCCACTGTCGGGGCTGGAGGTGATCCCGTTTGAACTGCTGCGTGGCGAAAAGCTTCTGTCGCTGAGCCAGGGGTTTCGTCTGCATGACGATGTTCAGGCCCTGGCGAGAGCGGCAGGGGCCGAATTCCTGCGCGACTACGAGGGCACGAGCCTCGATGCCCTGAGGCAGATGGTGTCGATCGGGATGGGGCTGGCGCTTTTTCCGGCCGCTTACGTCGCTTCCGAATTCGCCAAGCAGCCGGACCTGCTCCTCAAAAAGATCGAGGGCGCCGCGATGCGCAGGGTCATCTATCTTTTGTGGCGGCAGGGAAGTTCGCGTACCGCCCATTTCGAAACGCTCCTTGATCTTGCGACACAGGCGGTCGCCCACATGAATATCGATGGATTGGAGGTTCCTGACAGTGCAACGACAGTCGCCGAAGGATGACAGGCGAGGGGGCGGCGTCAATCCGCTTTTCATTGCCGGATCAATCGAAACATGACAGCCTTTACGCGCCAGCAGGAGGAGAGACATGCCCGAAATTTCCAGCGACCGTGATTGTCAGACCGTCATCACCACCTTCGAGATGACGCCGGGAACCTGCTACGATCTTCTGGACGAGTTGAAGGATGCCTATGAGAATTTCATCCGCCATCAGCCCGGTTTCATAGGTGCAGGTCTTCATGTCAACGACGCGCAGACGCGCATCGCCAACTATTCCCAGTGGCGCAAGCGCGAGGATTTTCTGGCGATGCTTCGTTCGCCGGAAATGCGCGACCGCAACAGACGGATAAGCGCTCTGTGCAAGAGTTTCGAACCGGTCATGTATGACGTGGCCGAAAGTTTTGACCAGTCGTTGTTCTGACGCCTGATCCGGTTCCAGTTCCGCCAATTTTTCAAACGGTGTCCGTCAAGATGTTGGATATCGGATGATTGGTGTCCATTAGACGAAAGAGACCGTAGGTGCGCTACGACGTAACTGATTGCCACGATATTAGCGCGGACCGGCTGCGTGCTGCGATGAATTCCGCCTTCTCCGATTATGTCGTGCCCCTTCACCTGTCGGACGCGAGCTTTCGGGATTTTCAGGTTCAGCGCGGTTTTTCAGCCGCGCACTCCCATGTCGCACTGGCCGACGGCGAAATAGCGGCTTTCTGGTTTTCCGGCGAACCACGCGCGAATTACGGCAACCGCGCCTACACGCTGTCTGTCGGAACCGTGCCGTCCTATCGACGGAAGGGACTGGCGGGAAGGCTTCTAAAGGCAACTCGCGACAGTCTGGGGCGCGCCGGCGCATCGGGCATGCAGCTTGAGGTCATCTCGACGAACACGGGGGCTGTTGAGACCTATGCACGGTTCGGATTCGAGCATGCGAGGCGCCTTCGTGTCTGCAGCGTGCCCCGGGCCACCAGTCCTCCGGACATGGCGGCCAATCTCACCCTGCACTCGATCGGGCTCACCGATCTGCCGGAAGAGACAACCGACTTCTTCGACACCGATCCAACGCCGCAGAATTCGAGAGCGGCACTGGCCGCGCTCGCGCCGGACATCCGCCTCGTCTCACTTCGGTCAGACAACGAGCTGTATGGCTGGGCGGCTTCCTATAAGGACGGTGCGATTGCACAGATCGGGGTAAGAAAAGACGCAAGACGTCAGGGACTTGGGCGTATTCTTCTTGAGGCGGTCGCCGAGCGCGTGGGCTTAGAAAACCTCACATTCGTGAACGTTGATGAAAGCGCTGCTTCCCTCAACGGCTTTCTGGACAGAATGGGCGCAAAGACGTTATTGATGCAGTCCGAGATGCGACTATCATTCTGAACACGGTTTGTCGGACCCGCTCCTGATCGCATTGATCGCAGGCGACCTCAAGTGCCTTTCTTGAAGGGCGCGTGATCGCTGAGGGCCTCGTTTTCACGTTCGACCGCGTCACGCTCCTGTTCCAGATAGTCGGCAACGGCCTGGTGAAGGCCTTCGTGCGCGATCCAGTGCGCCGAATAGGTCGTCTTCGGCAGATACCCTCGCGCAAGCTTGTGGGCACCCTGCGCGCCGGCTTCGACACGGCTTAGGCGACGTTCGATCGCGAAGTCTATCGCCTGATAGTAGCAGAGCTCGAAATGCAGGAACGGGTGATGCTCCGTGCAGCCCCAATGGCGTCCGAACAGTGTTTCCGAGCCGATGAAATTCAGCGCTCCGGCAATATAGCGGCCATCGCGTTTTGCCATCACCAGCAGCGTCTGCTCCGCGAGGCGTTCGTTGATCAGGGAAAAGAACGTCCTGTTCAGATACGGCCGGCCCCACTTGCGCGAGCCGGTGTCCATGTAGAAGTCGTAGAACGCGTCCCAATGGGCTTCGGTCAGGTCGGCGCCGGTCACCCACTCGACCTCTATACCGTCTGCGCTGAGGGCTTCCCGCCGCTCCTTCCTGATCGCCTTGCGTTTGCGGGAGGCAAGGTCTTCCAGGAAATCGTCGAAGCTGCCATAGCCATGGTTTTCCCAGTGAAACTGTTGGTCCGTGCGCTGCAGATAGCCAAGTTCGCCCAGCGTGTCCCATTCCGGCTTCGTAAGAAAGGTCGCGTGGACGGAGGACGCGTGATGACGCTGGCAGACCTGAACAAGACCGGCGGCAAGAGCCTGAAGGCCTGCCTCGCGGTTGATGTCGGGTCCTACCAGGAAACGACGACCGGTTGCCGGCGTGAAGGGCACCGAGATCTGGAGCTTCGGATAATAGTCTCCACCCGCACGATAAAAGGCGTCCGCCCAGCCGTGGTCGAAGACATATTCGCCCTGGGAGTGGTTCTTGAGATATGCCGGCACCGCACCGAGGATCGTTCCGGCATCGTCCTCCATCAGCGTGTGACGCGCGGCCCAGCCGGTTTCAGCCGTGGCGCAGCCCGATGCTTCCAGAGCTTCCAGAAAGGCGTATGACAGGAAGGGGTTGTAGGAGGTGTCCGCCGCAGGGGCGCTGTCCGCGTCGCCAAGCGCCGCGGCCAGGTCCTGACTTTCGCCGCCCGCGTCGTCTTTCTTCAGCGATCCGTTGTCCGTGAGCTGCCAACCGGGATTGGCGACCCGATCCCATGCTGCTGCATCAACGTCGCTCAGGGAGGACAGGATGCGCAGGGCGACGGTCTGCGCAGGACCGGTATCTGCCGGATCTTGACCGTTCTTGTCGGGAGTGGAGGTCATGCGAGAGAGAAGCCGCTGATGGAAACCATGACCTGAATGTAGCGCCGCTGTATTGCAGTGCAAGAGGAAGCAGCAACAGGAACGACCGGTCAGACGGTCTTCGTGTCGGGATCCGCGTCGGGATCAAACCCCTCGAAGACAATCTGGTCGGCGTACCTGTCGGCGGCTTCCCGCTGATCGCGAGTGCGAACCGTCCAGCTCATGATCGGTTTTCCGAAGACTTTGCGCAGCAGGCTCGGCCCCGCCTTCGGCAGGTCGTTCACACAATAGGAAATGAAGTGAGGCCGAGTTCTGGGCGCATGCAGGAGGTGACGCAGGATGAACCTGTCCGTCCGGCTGTAGCGCACGTAATCAGGACCCGGATTCGCACCGTCGGCGACGATGCCGCGCAAGACGGAAGGATTGCGGCCTTTTGCGATCGACAGCATGTCCGGATCGAACGACTTGATGCAGGCAGGGCCGCGATAGCCGGCGACCGTATCGGTCACGTGGCGCACGAAATCTCCTTGAGCATCCCGGCGCAGCAGCGACTTGATTTCGATGACCAGCGGCACCTTGCCGTCGACGGCGTCAAGCAGATCCCGAAGCAGCCAGAGATTGTCCGCTCCCGTCTTCATCGGGATCCGGACAAGATCATCGGAGGACTTGTCGATCACCTTGCCCGTTCCGTCGGCCAGCCTGTCCAGGGTGTAGTCGTGAAAGACCAGAGCTTCGCCGTCCGCCGTCTCCTGAACGTCGACCTCGATCGCGAACTTGCGATCCATCGCCCGGGCAATCGCCGTCGGCGAATTTTCCATGATGCCGTTGTCCGCGTCGTGATATCCGCGATGGGCAATCGGCCGCGCAAAAATGGCCTGAAGGTCTGGTGACATTGCAAACACCTTGCTGGAACGCGGCCGATGGGGCTTTCGGCTGGGATTGGCTTAGTCGGCGATCTCGAAAATTGCCTCGATTTCAACCGCGGCGCCGAAGGGCAGGGCAGCGGCGCTGACGGCGGAGCGGGCGTGACGCCCCTTGTCACCCATGACCTCGACAAGGAAGTCAGACGCGCCATTGATGACCTGCGGCTGGTCGGTGAAGTCACCCGTCGAATTCACGAAACCGACGATCTTGACGAGACGCACGACCTTTTCGAGGTCGCCGGTAGCCGCCTTTGCCTGGGCGAGAAGATTGATCGCGCACAGCTTCGCTGCTTCCTTGCCGGCATCCACGTCCAGGTCTGCGCCAAGCTTGCCGGTAACGCCAAGTTTGCCGTCCTTCATGGGAAGCTGGCCGGAGATGAACAACTGGTTGCCCGTCTTGACGAACGGAACATAGTTCGCAGCTGGAGCGGCAGCTTCGGGAAGGGCGATTCCGAGTTTCTCGAGGCGCACTTCAATGGTCATCCGGTGTCTCCTTGTTTGGCGATTTTCCCGGTGTCTTGGCGCAATTCGCGAAAGGTGACAAGGCCTATCTGACGCGCTCGCCAGGGTTCCGTCGCGCTGCGCCTCAAATTCGGGCAGCCTGCTTGAGCTTCGAACAGGAAATCTGTGAAATAGTGTTGCGGTTTCGCACTTTGTGTGGCGGGTTGTGCATTCGATCTGGCGTAAAATGGCGAATGTCGGATATTTTGGAAGCATCGTACGAGGCGGCGCGTGCGTCGGAAGTGACGGGGCCCGAACCCCGTGCCGGTGAAGAAGAGGTTGGTTTATGCAGCGCAATTCGAAGTCCCTTTCCCTGACAGCTCTTGCCGCGGTGACCGCATGCCTGCTCGGCGCTGCGTCGGGCAATGCGGCGCTGGCGGGAACCGTGGGCGCACCGGCAAATGTCAAACTTGTGCCGCACCGCGCGGTTTACGACATGCGCCTGGGCGACACCGAGGAACAGTCGGGGATCTCGGCGCTGAACGGACGGATGGTCTATGACTTTACCGGCAGCGAATGCGACGGATACAGCGTCAACTTCCGCTTCGTGACGGAGTTTCTCAATGTCGACGGCGGGTCGCAGATCACCGACTTGCAGACGACCTCGTTCGAGGACGGACATGCGGAAAGCTACCAGTTCCTGTCGAAGACGTTTGTCGACCAGAAGCTGGTGGAGGAAAGCCGCGGTTCTGCCAGGATCGAGAGCAAGGCCCGGACGATCGAGCTCAAGCAGCCCACTGAAAAATCTCTGAAAATTGGCCGGGAGGTTCTCTTCCCGACCGAACATCTCATCGCCATCATCGAGACGGCGGAAAAAGGTACCACCTTTCTTGCAGCGGATATCTATGATGGCGCGGAAACCGGCGAAAAGGTTTATGCGACCACAAGCGTGATCGGGGCCGGCGTCGTCGACGAGGCAACCGGATCTGAGGCCTCGAAGGCCGAAGCGAGCCTCGAGGGCAAGACATTCTGGCCGGTTACCGTTGCCTATTTCGACCCCAGTGAAGAAGACACATCAGGTGAACATCTCCCCGTCTACCAGCTGTCGTTCCATCTCTATGAGAATGGCATCAGCACCAAGATGAAGCTGGACTACGGCGATTTCACCATTCAAGGCAAGATGCAGTCGCTCGAAGTGTTCGAGGAAACAACCTGCAGCCGCTGATGCGATAGCGCGGGATCTCCGGGAAACCGCATGGCAAGGTTGGGATAGTCAGGATCTTCTGCTGCCGTCACCACGCTTGGCGACATGGGTAAGCCCCAGTTCGACAGCGGATTTTCCGAACTTGTCCCGCAGGCGATCGATTGCAAGCTCTGCATGCTTGCGACGTTCTGCCGACTGGTCAACGAGGTCCTGCGGATCTGCCTGCTCAGCCGTTTCCAGGTCGCTGACACCAATCCCGATCAGCCGGAAGCGCCGCCCATCGGCTTCCTTTTCAAGGAGCGAAACGCCCGCGGAATAGATCCGGTCGGCGAGCTGCGTCGGATCCGCCAGATGGCGTGCACGCGTGACGGTCCTGAACTCCGCCGTCTTGAGCTTGAGAGTGACCCCACGGCCGGAAAGACCGGATTTCTTGAGCCGCGCCGACACTTTCTCTGAAAGGTCCCGCAGGATGGGGCGCAGGGTTTCGAAGCTCGAAATATCCGTTCGGAAGGTCGTCTCGGACGACACGCTCTTTGCGCCGCGTTCGGGGCTGACCACGCGGTTGTCTTCACCGACGGAAAGGCTTGCGAGCCGAAGCCCGATTGACCCATACCGGCGCGCAAGATCGGCTTTGTCGATCGTCTGCAGTTGCCCGATGGTCCTGATGCCGTCCCGGTCGAGTTTCGTCTGGAAGACCTTGCCGACACCCCAGATTCGGCCGACGGGCATCCCGGCGAGCACGCTTCTGGCTTCCCCGGCACCGATCACTGAAAAGCCGCGCGGTTTTTCAAGGTCGGAGGCGAGTTTCGCCAGGAACTTGTTGGGCGCGAGCCCGACCGAGGCCGTGATGCCGACATCGCTCTCCAGATCCCGAATGAATTTTGCCAGTGTCTCGGCGGGGGTCGCCTTGTGCAGGCGCTCGGTCCCGGTCAGGTCGAGAAACGCCTCGTCAATGGACAGCGGCTCCACCAGCGGTGTCAACGCAAGCATGCGCTCACGAATGGCTCTGCCGACTTTGCCGTATTTCTCCATGTCCGGGCGGAGGACCACGGCATCAGGGCACGCCTCGAGGGCCTTGAACATGGGCATTGCGGAGCGAACGCCGTAAATCCGGGCAATGTAGCAGCAGGTGGATACCACGCCTCGCTGTCCTCCACCCACGATGACGGGCCGATCCTGCAGTTCGGGATTGTCCCGCTTTTCGATTGCCGCATAAAAGGCGTCGCAGTCGATATGTGCGATCGAGAGAGCATCGAGTTCCGGATGCGAGACCAGTCTGGGGCTGCCGCAGCGAGAGCACCTTCCAGGCGCGCGCGAGACCCGGGCACCGCAGTCCCGGCACAAGGCTTTATTGTCGCGAATGTCTGTGGTCACGATGCAGGTGCTGTCACGGCTTGAGCGGCAGCATCATGCGCCGCGTCGAAATGAGTTACTGATCCAGAATAGCCTCGATGAAGGCTTCCGTCTCCTGCCAATCTCCGGTCAGAAGATCGACATGAGGCTCCGGGCGGATCGCCACGCGGAAACGAGGATCTGCAACGAACTGGATCTGGACAGACGCGGGCAGGGTGGCGGCAACGGAGGCATGATTGGTGGGACTGTCATCAATGAAAACCACCGGCGCCTGCCGTCCTGCGGCAAGGGCTGCGACCGCGCCGCCCTTCGGGCCGGAATTCGCAACGAGAGGGTAGGCAATACCGAAATCGGCCAGCAGTTTTTCACGCACCGGCTTGTTGGCGCCTCCGGGAAGGTTCGTCAGAAGGACGATGTCCCAGTTCCGCGAGAGCTTCGCAAGCGCGGTATCTGCGCCCGGTACAAGCTTCTGGCGATGGCTAATGTCGGCAAAGAAGACATCGAGAAGACGCCGCACTTCGTCTCCCGGAAGCGCAATCCGGCTTTCTCTTTCGGCAATGTTTCCGGTCAGGCGGAACTCGTTGGAGAGAAAGACCAGGTCGCGGTCCGCCAGATAGCTCTCAAGGTGCAGGATCAGGTGAAGAACGACTTCATCGACATCGCAAATGATCAGCGGTCCCTCGGATTTCGCGAGGCCATCAATCTGTGCAAGTACCTCCGGAAGAACCGGCGTCGGTTCAGGCATCCTCGAACCCGCCGGACAGGGTATAGCGTGCTGCCGCCATCATTGTGGGGCGCACACCGGCATTCTCGCAAAAGGCCAGGAGAAGAGGTTCGTCCATCATGTAAAATTCCAGAACGCCGATCAGGAAGCCGGGTTCCCCGGCAGCATCGCGAATCATTTCCGGGCCAATTCCGGAAAAGGCGAGGAACCTGCCGATCTGCTCCGGGTCCCGGCTGAGGTGCAGAAGCGCTTCCGTGGCTATTCCTTGTGCTTCTTCAATGGATAGTGACTTACCGGGTACATTTTTCATTGTGTTTTTTTGCCTTTCTGAAACGATTCCGGGTTAGAACAGCCTAATGCGGGTCGGGGAAGGCTGCTACTGGGGATAATAATCCTCTGGGTCAGACAAGTGGGACCGGCAGATGTGCCGGGTGGAAGGGCCGGATAATATGGCGAAAACAGTGTTGATCGTGGAAGACAACGAGCTGAACATGAAGTTGTTTCATGATCTGCTCGAAGCTCACGGTTATAACACTTTGCAGACACGTACAGGAATTGAAGCGCTCCAGCTCGCTCGCGAGCACAATCCAGACCTGATCTTGATGGATATCCAGCTTCCGGAAGTGTCCGGGCTGGAGGTCACGAAGTGGATCAAGGAGGATGAGAGCATCGCGTCAATTCCTGTCATTGCCGTGACGGCCTTCGCGATGAAGGGCGATGAGGAACGAATCCGCCAAGGCGGATGCGAAGCTTATATCTCCAAGCCGATCTCGGTGGCAAAGTTTCTTGAGACTGTCCGAGGCTTCCTGGGCGAAGCCTGAGTTGCCGTGGGTTGTAGATAATCGAACCTGAAACAGGGTGCGAAGGTTTCACGGGACTTCACACCTTACGGTCGCTGAATTTTGGCGTGAAACCTCTCTTTCGGGATCTGTTTTGGCTCACGTTAAGGTTACAGATTTACTAAAAGATCGTTGTTTCTGTGTATATTTTGCGGAATGTATTGCTTTCGGGCAACAATAAGGTAGTGTGACACCGCTTCAGGGTTTCTCCTGATAGTGTGATTGACAGGGTTAACGCTTTTACAGCGAAATTTAACCAATTCCCCTCGGAGTGCTCAGGTCCGCCGCATCTCCTGGGTCCGTGGGGCAGGTCGGCAGGGAACCGGCCGAAGAGTGGCCTCCTCGTTTGCCGTGTTCCCGCCGACCATTTTTGCTTCTTCCAGCGTGAAAATCTCATCCCCAGCCCGGGGGGCTTCGGTATGGGTTGCCTCAAGGTGTCTCACACCGCGGAGGCGACGGTTCGGCAAGGGCCGTTCCGATCGCGCCATTTATCGGCTGTCTGCGGATCGGCTGCGTGCAATGGTGAGACGCGCACAAAAAACCCGCCGAGAAGGCGGGTCTTCCGGTCGTTCCGACTGAAATCCAAGACTTACTTGATCTTGGCTTCCTTGAACTCGACGTGCTTCTTGGCAATCGGGTCGTATTTTTTCTTGACCATTTTTTCGGTCATCGTGCGGGAGTTCTTCTTGGTGACATAGAAGAAACCGGTGTCCGCCGTGGAGAGGAGCTTGATTTTGATTGTTGTCGCCTTGGCCATGGCCTTGGATCCTGTTCTCGGTTGTCGGGCAAAGGGTTCTTGCGGCCAGATTGGCTGGCGGTGAGTCTGCCCCAATGTCTGAAATCAGCGCGCAAACTACTCATCGGTGCGTGAAAGTCAAGCGCTTGCTTTGGTTCCGGAGGATTTTCGAGCGAAAAGACCGGTGCCGGATCGCCGGTCGGGTGCTCGTCAGATGAGTTCTCTCACGAATCCCCCGTTCTGGACGAAATAATAGGGAACCGGCGTTGCGGGGGAAAGCTCTGGATCCGTTTCCAGCCTGGTTTCCAGATCATAAAGCACCGTTTTGGTGATCATTGGCAGTTCCTTGGTCCTCGCTTCGTCCAGCGTGAGCCAGGCGCAGTCCTCCAGTTCGCCCGACGGACCGCGCCCATCCGGAAGACTGCAGGCGATCGCGTCGGCCCACACGGCCAGAAAACGCGTATCGAACCGGCGAGGTCTTTTCGTCGGCGTGATGGCGCGGGCGACCAGTCGCAACGGGCCAAGGTCCGGCTGAACACCTTGTTCCGCAAAGGCCTCGAAGCCTGGCCCGAGGCGCAGGGCGCTCTCGCTCTTGCGACCGATGAACAGTCCGGCTTCCTCGTAGGTTTCGCGTATGGCGGCAAGTGCCAGTGCCTGGACACGGGCTTCGGACTTGACCCGCTTGAGATCCTTGGACAGCCGGGCTTTCACGTCAGGGTGGTAGGGCAGGACATTGGAAATCCGGGAGTCTGCCGGGTCGACCCGGCCCCCCGGAAAGACGAATTTTCCCGGCATGAAGGCATGGCGCATATGCCTGCGGCCCATCAGAAGCCTCACGGGTCCGCTTCCGGCACGGTCTAAAATCAGGAGCGTTGCGGCGTCCTTCGGCCGAATATAGGGAAAATCCCCGGCGCGTTCGTCTTTCGCCAGCTTCTTCTCGAAAGTCTCGCTCATGACAGGTTTTCCGACGACGGCGGCGGAACGGGAAGATCCTCTTCCGCATCCGGATCGAAGCCGTGCATATAGAGCGCCCACTGGAGACCGATCAGGGCGCCCTTGACGGGCCTCATGAAGGCAAGGGCCAGGACGACCGTCAGCAGGGGCCAGATGGACATGTGGATCCACAGGGCAGGGCGCCAGAGCACTTCCACGGCCAGCAGGGCGGGAATGACGATGTGCCCCACAATGGTGATCGTGAAATAGGGGGGCGCGTCATCGGCGCGGTGATGATGAAATTCCTCGCCGCAAACGCTGCAGGCATGGGCAGTCTGCAGAAAGCCGTCAAAGACATGCCCCTTGCCGCAATTCATGCATTTGTTCATCGCCCCGCGCATCATCGCGGCCATCACGGGACGCCTGGGCTTTTCCGGCGACTGTGCAGGCTCTTCAAATCCACCGTCCGTTTTGTAGCGAACCGTCACGAGGACCTCCTGCGTTTCCCTTTCGCTGCGGATTTCCCCCGGCTGCCTTTTCCGGATTTCGGCGGGCCGCGACGCGCTTTCGGCATGCTCTTGCGAAGCTGCTTGCCAGCAATCCGGCCCGGGCTGAGCAGTTCGAACGTCAGCGAGCCTGCAAAGGGAGCTGCCTCGACCAGGCGAACCTCGACCTGATCGCCCAACTGGTGGGTCTCGCCGGTCTTGTCACCGATCAGCGCATGCGATGCTTCGTCATAGCGGTAGTATTCAAGGCCGATCGTGGAAGCGGGTATGAAGCCGTCTGCACCGGTGTCCTCAAGGCGGACGAACATTCCGGACTTGACGACGCCCGCGATCCGGCCTCTGAAGGTCGCGCCGATCTGGTCGCTCATCCAGAGGGCGATCAGACGGTCGATGGTGTCGCGCTCCGCCAGCATTGCACGCCGCTCCGCGGCGGAAATTTCCGCGCCGATTGCTTCCAGCTTGCTTTCGATCCCTTCCGGCAGCCCGTCATTGCCGAGACCGAGTGCCGAAATCAGGCCCCGATGAACGATGAGATCGGCGTAGCGTCTGATCGGAGACGTGAAATGAGCGTAGCGGCGCAGGTTCAGGCCGAAGTGCCCGATGTTCTGCGGTGCATATTCAGCCTGTGCCTGACTGCGCAGGACGACCTCGTTCACCAGGTGAGCCTGGGGCGAATCCTTCACCTTGGCCAGAATGCCGTTGAACACGGACGGTCTCAGCCCGCCTGTCGAAGGCAGCTTGATGTTCAGTGTCGACAGGAAATCCTTGAGGCTTTCCAGCTTTTCCGGGGTCGAGGCATCGTGGATGCGATAGAGCAGGGGGCTCTTTTTCTTTTCGAGGGTCTCCGCGGCCGCCACGTTGGCCTGGATCATGAACTCCTCGATCAGCTTGTGGGCGTCAAGACGTTCCGGAACATAGACATGGTCGACGGTGCCGTCCTTCTTGAGCGCTATCTTTCGTTCCGGCAGATCCAGCTCAAGTGGCTCGCGGGCGTCCCGTCCCCTCTTCAACACTGCATAGGAAGCCCATAACGGCTTCAGGACGCCTTCCAGAAGTGTTTCGGTCCGTTCGTCGGTCACGCCGTCGACCGCCTTCTGCGCCTGCAAATAGGACAGCTTGGCGGCAGACCGCATCAGCACCCGGTGAAAGCTGTGGCCGGTCTTACGACCGGTCTTGTCGAACACCATGCGAACGCCGAGCGCGGGCTTGTCTTCCTTTTCGCGCAGCGAGCACAACTGGTTGGAAATGCGCTCCGGCAGCATCGGGATGACGCGATCGGGGAAATAGACCGAGTTCCCGCGCAAGTTCGCTTCCCGGTCCATCGGGGACCTCGGGGTGACGTAATGGGCCACATCCGCGATTGCCACGTAAACCACGTAGCCGCCTTCGTTGTCCGGATCGGTATCCGCTTCGGCGTAGACCGCGTCATCGTGGTCCTTGGCGTCAGGTGGATCGATGGTGATCAGAGGAACCTGGCGCCAGTCTTCACGCTTTCCGAGCTTTTCGACCGGCTTGGCTGCCTCGGCCTGCGTCTCTACCGCTGCCGGAAAGACATGTGGAATGCCATGGGACTGCAACGCGATCTCGGAGACCGCCTTTTCGGAGTGCATGGACCCGAAACGTTCGACGATGGATGCGCGCGGGTGCCCGTAGCGACCGGAACGCGTGACCTGAACACTGACCAGATCGCCGTCGTCGGCTTCCTTGAGGTCGGTGGCATCTACATCGAGTTCACGTTGTTTGCGGTCGATGGGCTCGAGATAGGGTGGGCGGCTGACATCGCGCTTGCGCAGAATGCCAAGGATCGCCCCCTGCCGTTTCTCCAGAACCCGGATGACCCGAGCGACCTTGTCAGCGCCTGAACCGCTTTCCGCCTCAGTGAGACGGATGAGCGCCCGGTCACCGAGACCCGGCTGTGTCGCCTTGGTCTTTCCTGTCAGAATCAGGATTTTCGGTGGGTCGCCTGCCTCGTCGTCCCAGTCGACAGGCGTGCCGATGAGATCGCCGTCCTGGTTGCGTTCCGCCAGATTGGCGACGAAGACCGGCGGAAGGTCTCCGGAGCGGATCATGCGCTTGTTGCGCTTTTCGATCAGGCCATCGTCCGACAGATCCTTCAGCATCTTTTTCAGATGGATCCGGGCGCCGCCGACGATGCCGAAATGCCGTGCGATCTCGCGCTTTCCCGCACGCCCGGGATTGTCGGCCACGTAGGCGAGAATATCTTCCCGGGAAGGCATCTCTCCGGGAGCCTTGGCGTTTTTTCGAGTGGTGTTCTTGCGAGTATTGATCCGCTTAGCGCTCAAGACGCATCATCCCAGGGGACTTCTTCGGACGACGCGTCGACAGCTGCCTTAGTCTTTTTCGGAGCTGTCTTCTTTGCGGTCGTCTTCTTGGTCGTGGTTTTCTTGGCCGCGGTCTTCTTCGCGGCGGGTTTCTTCTTGGTCCCGGCCTTTGCCGTGATCAGTTCCACAGCCTGCTCCAGCGTCACGGCCTTCGGGTCCGTGTCCTTGGGCAGCGTCGCGTTGATCTTGCCGTGCTTGACGTAAGGCCCATAGCGGCCCTCGAAGACATTCACCGGACCGCCTTCGGACGGGTGTTCCCCCAGTTCCTTCAACGGTGTGGCTGTTCCTCGGCCGCGTCCGCCCTTGGCGCGCTTTTCAGCCAGCGCATCAACCGCACGGTTGATGCCGACGGAAAAGACTTCTTCCGGCGACGACAGGTTCGCGTAGGTGCCCTCATGCAGGACGAAGGGACCGTAGCGGCCGATGCCTGCGCTGATCATCTTTCCATCTTCAGGGTGCAGGCCGACTTCGCGCGGCAGCGACAGGAGCTGAAGCGCCTTTTCGAGATCCAGATCAGGTGCGGACCAGCCGCGGGGCAGGGACGCCCGCTTCGGCTTGGCTTCCTCGCCGAGCTGCACATAAGGGCCGAACCGGCCGGTGCGCAGGGAAACGTCCATTCCGGTTTCCGGATCGGTGCCAAGCACCTTCGGTCCCTCGTCTGCCTCGCCGTTTTCACCGTTCGGCTTGCCAAGCTGGCGGGTATATCCGCACTCCGGATAGTTGGAGCAACCGATGAAGGCGCCCCAGCGGCTCACCTTCAGGGAAAGCTGACCGCTGTCGCAGGACGGACACTTGCGCGGATCGGAGCCGTCTTCTTTTTCCGGGAAAATGTGCGGACCGAGCAGTTCGTTCAGTGCGTCGATGACTTCTGCAACCCGCAAGTCCTTGATTTCGGCCACAGATCCTGAAAAGCCGGTCCAGAAATCGCGCAGCACGTCCAGCCAGGACAGTTCACCGGCGGAAATCTTGTCGAGTTGTTCCTCAAGGCTCGCCGTGAAATCGAATTCCACGTAACGACCGAAGAAGCTTTCGAGGAACGCGGTTACAATCCGGCCCTTGTCCTGCGGAACGAGCTGCTTCTTGTCGAGGTCGACATATTCACGGTCACGCAGGGTCTGCAGCGTGGAGGCATACGTGGAAGGCCGGCCGATGCCGAGTTCTTCCATCTTCTTGACGAGGCTTGCTTCCGTGTAACGGGGCGGCGGCGTCGTGAAATGCTGCGACGCCTCGATCGGTGTCGAGCTTCCATCGACGGAAGCTGCCGTCAAGGCTGCGCCTTCGTCCACGGCCGGCAGGCGCTTGGCGGCCTCGTCCTCGTCGTCGTCGCGACCTTCCTGGTAAAGGGCAAGGAAGCCGTCGAACCGGACGACGGACCCCGTTGCCCGGAGACTTGCCTGTTTGCCGGAGCCGCTCGCAAGGATCTCGATGGTGGTCCGTTCGAGAGTGGCGGATTCCATCTGGGACGCCATCGTACGCTTCCAGATCAGCTCGTAGAGCCGCGCCTGATCGGGATCGAGGAACCGGGCGATATCCTTCGGGCGGCGTGCCAGGTCGGTCGGTCGGATCGCCTCGTGGGCTTCCTGTGCGTTTTTCGCCTTGGAGGTGTAGACACGCGGCTTTTCGGGAACATAGGCGTCGCCGAAATCCTTGCCGATGACGGAGCGGGCGGAGGCGATTGCCTCGCCAGCGATCTGGACGCCGTCGGTACGCATGTAGGTGATAAGGCCGGAGGTCTCGCCGCCGATCGAAACACCTTCGTAGAGCTTCTGCGCGACCTGCATCGTCCGCGAGGCCGAAAAGCCGAGCTTGCGCGAGGCTTCCTGCTGCAGGGTCGAGGTTGTGAAGGGCGCTGCCGGATTACGCTTTGCCGGTTTGGACGCGACGCTGTCGACCTTGAAGGAGGCGCTTTCCAGCATCGTGCGGATCGCGGTGGCCTCGGCTTCGGTGCCGATGTCGAGACGGCCGATCTTCTTGCCGTCAAAGCCGGTCAGGCCTGCCTGGAACATGTCGCCGGAAGGCGTCTTCATGTTGGCGAGGATCGACCAGTATTCCTGAGAGACGAACGTCTCGATTTCCATTTCGCGGTCGCAGATCAGCCGCAGGGCAACGGACTGCACACGTCCGGCGGACCGGGCGCCGGGCAGCTTGCGCCAGAGTACGGGCGACAGCGTGAAGCCCACGAGATAGTCGAGTGCGCGGCGCGCCAGATAGGCGTCGACCAGCGGCGTATCGAGCTGCCGCGGGTTGTCCATCGCTTCGAGGATCGATTTCTTGGTGATGGCGTTGAAGACCACCCGTTCGACCTGCTTGTCCTTCAAGACACGCTTCTTCTGGAGAACCTCCAGCACGTGCCAGGAAATCGCTTCGCCTTCGCGGTCGGGGTCAGTCGCGAGAATGAGGCGGTCGGCATCCTTGACCGCGTTGGCAATTTCGCTAAGCCGCTTCTGTGATTTCGAATCGACCTGCCAGCTCATGGCAAAATTGTCGTCGGGTTGCACGGACCCGTCCTTCGGCGGCAGATCTCGCACATGGCCGTAGGATGCAAGGACCGTGTAATCGGAACCGAGATACTTGTTGATCGTCTTGGCTTTAGCCGGCGATTCCACAATGACGACGTTCATTCTGACCCAAATTATTTTTGACCGGAAACGGTGCCCCCGACCGGTTGAGAAGGTGATCTGTTCGTTCTTTGGTGGCGCAGACGATCATGGATCATACGCCGCGTGTCAAATGGACCTTTGAAGTGCCCGGGTCAACCCGTGCCCTCCAGATAAGGGTTATCCACTGAGATTAAACGGAAAACGGGCAATTACATCAGAAGGGAAATTTTGTTACCCCGATGCCGCTCCAGCTTGCCGGCGAGTTCCAGTTCCAGAAGCACGATATGCACTGACCGGGCGTCCTCCCCAAGGAAGCGGATCAATTCATCGAGATCGACAGGGGTGGGGCCGAGCGCTTCCAGAACGCTGTTACGCAGTCCGTCGTTGGGGGCGGCGGGATTTGCTGGTCGGGCGTCATCGGCCTCGAAAAGCCCGGAGCGTATCGGCCGCACGGGCTCAAGCCGCGAGCCGAGGCTTTCCAATACGTCCTCGGCCGACCGGACCAGTTCCGCTCCTTGCCGGATCAGCCCGTTGGCCCCTTCCGAGCGCGGGTCGAGCGGCGAGCCGGGCACGGCGAAAATGTCCCGGTTCTGCTCCAGGGCATAGCGCGCGGTATGCAGAGACCCGGAGGCGCGGGCGGCCTCGATCACGATGACGCCGAGCGACATGCCCGAAATCAGCCGATTGCGGCGCGGGAAGTCCCGGCCGCGAGGTTTCCAGCCAAAGGGCATCTCACTGACGACATTTCCGCCGGTATCGATGATCGCGGACAGGAGCCGGCCATGTTCTGGCGGATAGAGAACGTCGATGCCCCCGGCGAAAACGGCCACCGTGCCGCTGGCGAGCGCCGCTTCGTGGGCGGCCGCATCGATGCCTCGGGCGAGACCGGAGGAAATGGCAAAGCCATGATCGCCCAGATCACGGGCGAAGTTCCCGGCCAGCTTGCGGCCGGACAGGGAGGCATTACGCGCGCCCACGATGGCAAGCATCCTCGGTTCACCGAGAAGACCGCCGCCTTTCACGGACAAGAGGGGAGGAGGGCCGTCGATATGTTTGAGATGCGGCGGATAATCCGCTTCGCCCATGGCGACCAGTCTGGCACCGCTCTTTTCGTGGGCTTCCAGTTCGGCTTCTGCGTCGGAAACAGGGCAGATCCGGTTGTTCTTCTTGCCGCCCTTGCGCGCGAGGTCTGGCAGACGTTCAAGCGCGCGCTCTGCTGTGCCCGCAAATTTCATGAGATCGCGGAAAGTGGCCGGGCCGATGTTTTCTGAGCGGATGAGACGTAGCCACGCGACCCGCTCGGCGTAGGAAAGCTCGACGGGTGCCTCTTCCGGAATCGCGCTCACGCGCCTCCACCATCGGCGTTTGCATCCGCATCGCCGGGCGTGGAGGAGGCTGTGGATTTCGAGCCTATCCTGCTTTCGTCACCGCGAAAGAGCCGGCCGATATTCTCATGGTGCTTGGCCCACAGGATCAGCGTCATGAGGATCGCCATCTCCGCCAGTTGTTGCTGGCCGAAGACCAGATAAAGAAGAACCGGTGTCACGAGGCTGGCGACGAGCGCCGATAGCGAGGAATAGCGGAAGGCAAAGGCCATTCCGATCCAGACGAGCGCGAAGACGATGCCGGCCGGCCAGTACAGGCCGAGTATGATGCCGAGATAGGTCGCCACGCCCTTGCCGCCCTTGAATTTGAGCCAGACGGGGAAGAGATGGCCAAGAAACGCACCGAAGCCGGCAATGATCGCCATTTCCTGACCATAGAAATGGCGCACGATCAGAACGGCTGCCGTGCCTTTGAGCGCGTCGCCCAGAAGGGTCGCGGCGGCAAGGGATTTCCTGCCGGTGCGTAGCACGTTGGTGGTGCCGAGGTTGCCTGATCCGATCTTGCGAATGTCGCCGAGACCGGCGAGCTGCGTCAGAATCAGGCCAAACATCACGCAGCCCAGAAGGTAACCGAAGGCGAGGGCGCCTAGATAATAGGGCCAGGCGAATTCCCAGCTGATCGGTGCAGGCACGCGGCTCTTCCCCCTGAACGTGCAAATAAAGGATGGACCGGCACTCTAACTATATGACTTGGCGGATCAAGTATGATCCGGCGTCAGTCAGTGAATTTGTATTTGTCGGCCTGGATGACCAGGGGACCGAAGGGAGCCGTGATGCTGGCGCGCAGCGGGACCAGATATGGCGTGTCGCCGACAGGCGCCAGCCACACCTCCATCGACTTGTTGTCCGCAAGCGCCTGAATGGCCTTGCGGCCCTTGCGGTGGCCTGAGACTGGCTCATAGCGAGCAGAGCAGACCAGAACCTTGCCCTTGAAACGTCCGTCTGACGTGCTTGAGGATCTCTGCGACTTGTATTGCAGATGGATGTTATAGCGTTCCTTGCCATCGAAAAGAGACAGGGTTCTGTTGCAGCTCTCTGGCGCCAGGCCCTTGGGAGCGGGAAGAACGGCGGCCGTCAGGGGATCGAGAACGCCCTCCAGATGCTTCGCCGTCACCTTGACCCGCTCCTTCATCCTGTCCTGCGGCGGGTTGACGACCACCTCGCGCACCTTGCCGCCACGAAGTTTCATCGAGACAGTGTCTTTCTCATCTTCGCTGGTCATGCTGAAGGCGAAATCGCCGGGCCTCATCGAGCTGCCGTCGACATCGCCCTTCACCCGTACCGATCCCTTGCCGTCGGAAATCAGCTTGCCGAAGGCTGCCGTCTGACCGTTCGCATTCAGGGAGAAGTCACTGTCGTTGAGCGAGAGATTGAGGGTCCCCGACCCGATCGGGAGACCGATCGCATAGAGCTTGTATTTCAAGTAGAGGTCGCTCGCCTGCGCCTGACCGCACAAGGCGGCCAGGGCGACGGAAAGAAGACCTATAAAGCGCATCTGGTTCATCCCGCATCAATTGAGACGGTGCCACTTTCCCGGAGAATTGTGGCGTGAAGCAGGATCGAATTTCGACGGTTTTGCGCGCCGGGTCAGGTGTAGTTGTAAACCGTTCTGCCGGCGACCACGGTACGAAGCGTCCTGCCGGAAAACCGTGCGTCCTCGAAGGGGGAGTTCTTTGATCTGGAGCGGATTGCGCTCTTTTCCAGCACCCAGGGACGGTCCGGATCGAAAACGATCACGTCGGCGGGGGCGCCTTTGTTCAATCTTCCGGACTCCAGGCCGAGCCGGTCCGCCGGGCGGCTCGTCATGGCTGCAAGCAGCGTGACGAGATCGACCTGTTCGGAATGATGAAGGCGCAGCGCTGCCGACAGCAGTGTCTCCAGACCGATGGCGCCGTCTTCAGCTTCCGCCCAGGGATGCCGCTTCGTTTCCACATCCTGCGGATCATGGTTGGAACAGATGATGTCGATGGTCCCGTCGGCGACCGCGGCGATCATGGCCTGGCGGTCGTCCTCGTCACGCAGGGGCGGGGACATCTTGAAGAATGTCCGATAGGCACCGATGTCGTTCTCATTGTGGGTGAGATGATTGATCGAAACACCGGCGGTGATATCCAGCCCGCGCTTCTTGCCGCTTCTCATGACGTCGGCGCTTTCGCCGGTTGAAAGCAGGTTCGCGTGGTATTTGCCGCCCGACATTCCGACCAGCCGGAGGTCGCGTTCCAGCATGATGATCTCGGCCTCGCGCGGAACACCGGAAAGGCCCTTCCAGCTCGCGTTGAGGCCTGCGTTCATGACACCGCCTGCAAGATCCGGATCTTCCGTGTGGTGTATGACGAGAGCGTCGAAATCGCGCGCATAGGTCATCATCCGCCGCATGACCTGTGCATTCTTGACGGACTTGTGGCCGTTGGTGAAGGCAATGGCACCGGCTTCCTGAAGAAGGCCGATTTCCGACATTTCCTCTCCCCTGAGCCCCTTGGTCAGGGCGGCGAGAGGCAGCACGTTGACGCTGGCGGTGTCACGGGCGCGGCGCAGGATGAAATCGACCAGCGCCGGATCGTCGATGACCGGATCGGTGTCTGGCATGGTGCAGATCGTGGTGACGCCACCCGCGGCCGCAGCCTGAGAGGCGCTTGCAAGCGTCTCGCGGTGCTCGGCCCCCGGCTCACCAACAGAAACGCACATGTCGATCAGACCAGGACAGGCGATGGCGCCCTTGCAGTCGACGAGTTCCGCGCCGTAGGGCGTGCCCTGATTGGCAGCTTCCGGACCGGCCGCCAGGATCGTGCCGTCCGCGATGATGACTGAACCGGGAGCATCCAGATTGCGTGCCGGGTCGATCACCCTGGCGTTGGACAGGACCAGAGGTTTGGGTGTGTCGAGTGCCACGATGGAGTTCCTCTAGTTGTTCGGCAGGTTGGCTGCGAGCGCTTCAAGGACGGCCATGCGAACGGCAACGCCCATCTCCACCTGTTCCCGGATCAGGCTCTGCGGCCCGTCGGCGATGGAGGGATCGATCTCGACACCCCGGTTCATAGGCCCCGGATGCATCACGAGGGCGTCTTCGCGGGCATAGGAGAGCTTTTCCGCATCCAGACCGTAGTAGCGGTAATATTCGCGAACGGAGGGAATGAAGGCGCCATTCATGCGTTCTCGCTGCAGGCGCAGCATCATGACGATATCGGCCCCCTTGAGCCCTTCGCGCATGTCGCGGAACACTTCGACGCCCATCTGTGCAATGCCGGACGGAAGAAGCGTGGAGGGAGCAACGACCCTGACCCGTGCGCCGAGTGCGTTAAGCAGAATGATGTTGGAGCGCGCGACGCGGGAATGGGCGATGTCGCCGCAGATTGCGACGGTCAGTCGTGCGATCTTGCCCTTGTGCCGGCGGATGGTCAGTGCATCGAGCAGCGCTTGCGTCGGGTGTTCGTGCGGTCCGTCACCGGCATTGACAACCGAGCAGCCTACTTTTCGCGCAAGAAGGTGCACGGCGCCGGCCGCGTGGTGGCGCACCACGAGAAGGTCCGGATGCATCGCGTTCAGCGTCGCCGCCGTGTCGATCAGCGTCTCACCCTTTTTGACCGAGGACTGCGAGAGCGCCATGTTCATCACGTCCGCGCCGAGGCGTTTGCCCGCGAGCTCGAAGGAGCTTTGCGTGCGCGTGGAGTTCTCGAAGAAGAGATTGATCTGGGTCCGGCCCTCAAGCACATGCTTGCGCTTGTGCACCTGGCGAGAAACCTCGACGGCTTCTTCGGCACGGTCCAGAAGGCCCAGTATTTCGTGGGGGTGAAGACCCTCTATGCCCAGCAGATGTCGATGGGGAAAAGGGTTGTCTCGATGGGTGTTTTTCGCGGTCATCGAGGTCATTTCTTTAGGGGTAAAAGCGCATCAGGACAAGCCGTGAAATCACTTCGTGCCCGCTGTCCACACACATGTTAAATATTTGTCCGAACGGACAAAATCGGCCGGAAGGTCGACCGCATTTCCTCAACCGAGCAGAAGCAGGGCGAGCGGCACGGTTACGACCGCGGCCAGCGTCTGCAACGTTATGATTTCGGCCATCAATTTCGCGTCGCCGCCCATCTGGCGCGAGAGGATGTAGGAATTGCTGGCACAGGGAACGGTGCTGGCAATGATGATCACCGTTAGCGCAGGACCCTCGACCCCGAACAGCCTGGCAAAGCCGAAAGCCAGCAGCGGCATGGCCACGGGGCGCAGGAAGGCGCCAAGGGAGAGGGCCGGGCCCGGTCGCCGCAGCGACTTGAGTTCCAGCCCCGCGCCGACACAGATGATCCCGACCGGTAGCGCCGCCCGGGAAAAGATTTCCAGCGTATCGTCGACGATCGTGGGAAGGCCAAGGCCCAGAATGTTGATGACGGCGCCAAGCGCGATCGAGACGATGAGAGGGTTGGTATAAAGGTCCCGTGCGATCCTGGCGCCGCTTGGCGCGGTGCCGCTGGCATAGCGTGACAGAACGAGAATGCTCAGGACATTGAGCAGCGGGATCATGAACACCATGGCCACGGCCATGATGGCGATGCCGGCGTCTCCGACGATATTGTCCGCGATGGCCAGGGCGACCATGGCGTTCCAGCGCAAGGTGCCCTGAAAGATCGACGTGAACCGGGGCGGGGAGATGCCCCACAGGCGTTCAAGGAGCTGCCTTGCCGCGACAAGGAGGGCTGCCATGACGACGATGGACGCAAGCAGGGCCCCACCCATGTTCAGCGTCGGAAAACTGGAAAAATCCGCCTGCGAGATCGTGCGGAAGAGTACGGCCGGAAAAAGGACAAAATAGGTGAGCAGCTCCACGCCGCGCCACTGTTCGCCGCGGATCAAACCGATGCGGGCGATAACGTAGCCGGAAGCGATCACCAGAATGACCGGCATCAGGGCGGCAAGTGTCATCAGCATGGAAGAACCTGATCAGTTGGGGCGGGTGTCGTGAACGGCAGTGTTGTGAGTGGCAGTTTCATGACTGATCGAGAAGGACGACCGGAAGCGGTCAGTCATTGTGTTGTCCGATGCAATGCATGGTCGTGGACTCAGGTATCTAACCCCATGTGGCTCAAACGGTCCAGAAAGCCCTGGAGGATGTAGGCTGCCGCCATCTTGTCGACGGCTTCCGCCCGCTTGGCGCGGCTGGAATCGGCTTCCAGAAGCGTGCGGGTCACCGCGGCCGTGGAGAGGCGTTCGTCCCAATAGGTGATGGGAAGGTCTGTCTTCTGCGCAAGGTTGCGGGAAAAGGCACGGGTTGCCTGGCAGCGCGGGCCCTCGGTGCCGTCCATGTTCAAGGGCAGGCCGAGCACGATGCCGCACACTTCCTGCCGGGCGCAGATCTCCAGCAGCTTTTCCGCGTCCAGGGTGAATTTCTTGCGCTTGATCGTCTCCATCGGCGTTGCAATGCTGCGGCCGAGATCGGAGAGGGCGAGACCGATGGTCTTGGTGCCGAGGTCAAGCCCGATCAACCGGCGTTTTGCCGGGATCGCAGCGACGAAATCTTCAAGCGTGAGAGCGGAGTCGTTTGCCATCAGGCGCCTTTATCAGCGAAACCCGGAATTGGCCAGATGTTGTTTGAAAACGGGCGTGATATTGAAAAGTGTCACGATATCGTCTCATTGGCTGTAAAGGTTTGCGGCACCATCCTGCCCGCGCAAATGCATCACTGCTTTCCGGCTGCAGGGCGACAAGATAATCGGGAGCTACTCATGAAAATCACATGGTATGGACATTCGGCCTTCAAGATCGAGATCAAGGATGCATCCATCCTGATCGATCCGTTTCTCAGCGAAAATCCGACCTTTCCCGAAAACCTCAGCGTGGATCAGGTTGCTGAAGGCGTGACCCATGTTGTGCTGACGCACGGCCATGACGACCACATCGGCGATTCGATCGACATACTGAAGAAGACGGGTGCGCAGCTCACGGCCAACTTCGAGATCTGCATGTGGGCCAACCGCCAGGGTTTCGACAACATCAACCCGATGAATTCGGGCGGCAAGATCGATGTCGGGCCCTTCAAGGTGGCGATGACGCGGGCCGACCATTCATCGTCGAAGCAGACCGATGGAGAGGCAATCTACCTTGGCAATCCCCATGGCATCGTGATCGAGGCGCCGGGAGAGAAGGTGCTCTATCACATGGGTGACACGGACATCTTCTCGGACATGGGATTGATCAACGAAATCTACAAACCGAAGATCGGCATCGTCCCGATCGGTGACCGCTTCACCATGGGAGGCGAGGTTGCGGCCATGGCCTGCAATCGGTTTTTCGATTTCGATGCGATCGTTCCCTGCCATTTCGCGACGTTCCCGCTCGTCGATGCCACATCCGACAAATTCGTGGCGGCACTCGGATCGAGTTCCTCCAAGGTAAGCCAGATTGCGCACGGCGAGAGCGTCGACCTATAATCGCAGCCAAGGCGGGCGGCCTCCCGGCCGTTCGCCGAAAACAGGACCAAGCCCGAAAGATCCCATCATGCCTTCAGTCAGACTGACTGCCACATTATTCCTGGCCCTTCTTTTCGCCGGTTCGCCTGTTCTGGCGGCGGACAAATCGATCACGCCGGAAGGGAAACCGGCGCCGTCCCAACCCCACGCCAAGCCGGGTTCAAAGGCCGCGCAGGAAGCCGAAGAAGCGGCAAAGACGCCCTATGCCAATGCGAAGGACATCCTGTCTTCGTCCGAAACGGTCGCCGGCGAGAAAATCGCGTTTCCGCGGGAAAACCCGTCGGTAAAGGCCGAGGTCGTTCTGCTTGAGCCGGGCGAAAAGACGGCTTGGCATCAGCACCACACGCCGATATTCGCCTATGTTCTGGAGGGTGAAGTCACGGTGATCTACGAGGAAGTCGGCAAGAAGGTCTATCGCGAGGGGGACGCGTTTCTGGAGGCCATGCGGGTGACCCATCGCGGTGAAAATACCGGCGAAGGCCCGGCAAGGATTCTCTCCGTCTTCATGCTCGGCGATGACAACAAGCCGACTGTTCTGGAAGACGCGCCAGGGGCGAACAAGGACAGGGTCGAGTAACCGTCCATTCCGCCGTGCCAAGGCATGGCATGCAATAAGCGCCGGTTCGGGCCTTCTTCAGGCCGAACCGGCGCGTGCAATGCCGTAAAGAGTTTTCAGAGCCGGTTCAAAAGATCGGGAGTCGGCCAGGCATCTGCGGGCAATCCCATCTTGCGCTGCACGTCCTGAACCGCGCCGCGGGTCCCGGAGCCGAGGATTCCGTCAATCTTTCCGACATCATATCCCATCCCGGCCAGCTTCGACTGGAGCTGCTTCATCTGCGCATCGTTCAATCCGGGATCGGGATTGCCCTCGTTGTAACGCGGTGCGCCGGCCAGACGGGTCGCGAAATAGGCGGCAGACGTTGTGTAGATGAATGACTGGTTCCATTCCAGATAGATGGAATAGTTCGGATAGGCCAGGAATGCCGGCCCCTTGCGACCCTGCGGCAGCAACAGCGAGGCTGGAAGGTTCGGCGAAATCTCACCCCAACGCGATTTCACCCCGAGAGAGGCCCATTGCGAGCCGGTCTTGGTCGTGTCGAGGCCTGTTTCGCCCCAGTCGAGGTTCTGCGGCACCGTGACTTCCTGAAGCCATGGTTCACCCTTCCGCCAGCCTAGATGCTGAATGAAGGCGCCGGCGGTCAGGATCGCATCGGGTGCGCTTTGCTTGAGGCGCACATGCCCGTCGCCATCTCCGTCACGGCCGAACTTGATGATGTCCTCCGGCAGCATCTGGACCATGCCGATTTCACCGGCCCAGGCACCCGTGGTGTTTCTGGGGTCCAGGTCACCGTGCTGCACCATCTCGATGGCGGCAATCAGCTGCGGGCGAAACAATTCGGGGCGGCGGCAGTCATGGGCAAGCGTTGCCAGGGCATTGACGGTGTTGAAGTCACCCTGAACCGCACCAAAGTCCGTTTCCAGGGCCCAGAAGGCGGTGATCACCGGGGCCGGGACGCCGTATTCCCGTTCGGTCCGATCGAAAATCGCCGCGTATTTCTGCATGTTCGCAGCGCCATTCTTCATCCGGTAGTTGGAGATGACGCGTTTCGAGAATTCCAGGAACGTCATCTTGAAGACGCCCTGTGCCCGGTCCCGGGCCAGGACTTTCCGGTCCAACTGAGCGCCGGCAAGGGTCTGGTCGGCTGCCCGTTCGGAAAGGCCTTTCGAGACCGCTTCCTGCTTCACACCGGCCAGGAACTGGCGGAAATCGCCGCCGCACTGCTGGGCAAGCACTGGAGTGGTGCAAAGAGTCAGGCCGGTGAGGGCGAGAGCAAATGTGGAAACGGAGAGAGACCGGCGGGTCATGAAGTGTCCTGTCGTCTTGAATGGTTGCCGATGCGGAATCAGTTTCCGCAGGCCGTGCGATTAATCACAATCAATGACAATGGTTGAGTGATGCCGTCAACCGTCCGGCGCGCGATCGCGCTCCGCGAAGGGCGCCGTTGTGCCCCTGTCCGTGATTGTGGACGATAGCTGCTACCGGCAGCTGCCAAAGCCGGATCCGGCCATGATCGTTCCGTCCGGTGCGCGTTTCAAGGGCGCGTTCACGGTTGCGGTCGATCTGCAGTCCGGCTGGGGCGCGCCGAGGTTGGCGCCGGGATAGTAGGGGGATCCGTAGGCCGGTGCGGCGACGGCTGCGTTTTGCTGTTGCTGCTGGCACATCTGATAGGCCATGTCATAGAGCGCCTGCCATCCGCCCGGGTAGGCTCCCATATTGTTCAGGGCGCCGAGTGCTGCACCGGCGCGCGCGCCTCTTACCGCACCGCCGTGGCCAGCCCAGGCCCCTCCGGCCACAGCCCCCGTCATTCCATTTGAGACCATATCCCCGACGGGATCACCGTTCCCGGAATGTGCATTGGCATAATCTGTTGCGTAGACGACGCAGTCTGTGCCGTCGGCATGGGCGGGCAGGGCAGCGCCGAAGAGCGCTGCGAGCGCTGAAACGGTCAGGAATGGGCGGGCCTTCATGGACATCTCCCGTAAATGCTGAACAGTCCGATAGCCGGTTGCGGCACGCGGTGCTGAATTCGTGTCGGCCTTCCAGGTCGACACTTTCACGGGGTAGGATAGGCGCTTGCGCTTAATAAGCCGCTACCAATTTTGGCGGGATTCGGCCTTTTCAGTTTTGAGCCGTTTGGTCCAGGAACCGGGCGCTGATATAGCCTGACTTTCCATCGTAGCTGATGTTGCACCACCATTCGCCGCACTGGCTGTAGCGCACTTCGGCACTACCGGGGACGACCGCAATCACCTCAGCTCCGGATTCGGCGGACTGGCGCATGTTGACCGCGCTGACAGTCTTGCCTGTGTGGGGGAAGGAGCCGTTCAGCGCGGCCGTTTCCGTCGCCTGCGTGGAGCCGCTCTCGTCGGCCAGAGCATCGTCAGACCCCGGCAGGATGGGATCCCCTTCCTCCATCAGAGCAGCATCGCCGGTGGCGTCTGCGGCTGCCGCACGATTGGAGACCCGAATGGTGCCCTGACGGATCTGCCTCGGTTCGCCGGTGGCCGACGCTGCCGGAGCAGGTGCGGGAACAAGGCGTGCCTGGATCTTGCCGTCCGAGGTCTCGGTGGTTCCGTTCTGCAGGTCCGGACTTCCCGTCACGGCGACCGGTTTTCCGGCCAGTCCATCATTTAGCGCGCGGCGGATCTGTTCCTTGGCGCTTGCAATCTGATTGGCCGTCGGCGACCCGTCCGAATTGGTCGGTATCTCCAGGGCGCCAGCCTCGGAGCCATCCGCGATCAGGCTTTCGATCGTCGGCTCTGCGGCAGGGGTCTGGGTCTGCGCTGAAATGGACGATGTGTCGTCCCGGCGCACGAAGTCTCGGAGGCCCAAAGCCATGGCCGCGCCGCCAGCAACAACGACGACGATGGTGCTGACGACGAGCGTACGAAAGCTCGGTCCGTTGCCTGCCGGTCTGGAACTTCGTTTTGCCGAGCGCCTTTCGGGCGTCCAGTCGGAGGCATCGGTTTCGATTTGGTCCAGCTCATCCGCGCCATCCATTTCTCGGCGCAGGAGGCTCGGCATTTCGGAAAACGGGCGGATGTCGGGGCCCTCCTGCACGCCGCCATGATCGGCGCCGGACGGGCGCGCGTCGTCATGGGCGTTGTCTTCGGCCGAAGCATGCATTTTCAGGATCTTTGCCGCAATGAGGTTTGTTTCCGGCTCGGATTTTTCAGCTTCAGCAGCATCCTGGTTCGTGGGCGGCGTCGCGGAGTTGCTCTCGAGGCCGACGATCTTCAGGTCGTTTCTGGCTCTGGAAGGATGTGCATTGTCCGTGCTTAGGTCTGCGTCGTTGTCGCAAGCTGTGGCTGGCGCTGAACTTGAATACATTTGGCCCTCCTGATTTTGCGGGATCCGGCACGCACGGTGCTGTGGTCTGAAAGGGCCGTGTCGGGATGCAAGTCGCATCGACCCTCAAGCATGTCTATTAGTCTCGGCCATTGCGACGGGAGACAGGCCGGATTGCGGCGGTACTGAGGAATTTTGGGTTAATTATGGCGGTGCAGTGTAGAAAAGGCCTTCTGTTTGCAAATGCCTAACCAGTCTTTGCGATGATTGATTCAATTGAGGGAAGTTTCAGTGCGCAAGGGCTGAGTGCAGCCGTGTTGCCCTGAAGTTGAATACCGGGATGTGGTTTCGGAAATGATGACGACGTGGGTTCGGACGTGGCAACACATCACCAGGAGAGCGGGTTTGCGTGCGCCTTTGGCGCTCCAGGACGGTCCGAAGGACCCGCGTGGCTCTGGGTGCGCTCCTTCTGACGCGCTCCGGCTTCCGTCCATGAAACCGGTGCTGTCTTTTTTCAAGCGCCTTGGTGAATGCATCTGTCTCGGCACAGCCATCGGCGTTGGCCTCGCCATCGGCGCAGGCGGTGCGGCAGCGCAGGAGCCGCCCGTGCTGCGGATCGGGCTGATGGCGACCCTTTCCGGCCCGGCAGCCGTCTATGGCGAGCACCTGCGTGACGGCTTCATGCTCGCGGTCGATCAGTCCAACGGAGCGCTTGGCGGTCTGGAGACAAGGGTCATTGTCGTCGACGACAAGCTTGATCCGGACTACGCGCTGGAACAGGTGACCAAACTCATCGAGGAAAACGGTATCGACATCCTTGTCGGCGTGAATTTCTCGAAGGTCATGAATGCCGTGCACGATCCTGTCGTGCGCACCAATACGCTTTTCATCGGAACACATTCCGGTCCCGGCGCAATCGCGGGCAGAGGATGCAGCCGCTATTTCTTTTCCGTCGGCGCCCAGGACGATCAGGCGAACGAGACGATGGGGCGATACGCCAGCCTCAAGAACTACGACAACATCGTTACTCTCGCGCCGGATTTCGACGCGTCTCGGGCCGCTGTCGAGGCGTTCCGTCAGCATTATCGAGGGCAGATTTCCCGCGAACTCTACCCAAAGCTGGGCCAGGTCGATTTCTCTGAAGAGATCGCCCAGATCGCGGAAATCGAACCGGATGCGGTGTTCGTCTACATGCCGGCGGGCATGGGGGTCGAACTCGTGAGGCAGTTTAACGACTCAGGACTGAAGGGCATCGTCCCGCTCCTGTCGACCAACACCATCAATGCGGTCAGCCTGCCGTACACCAAGGAGCAGGCCGAAGGGCTTTTCTCTGCCTCTCACTGGGCTCCCAATCTCGACAACCCGACCAACAAGCGGTTCGTCAGGGAGTTCAGCCGCAAATACGGATACGCACCCTCCGTCTATGCCGCGGAAGGGTTCGATGCCGGCAAGCTGATCCATTTTGCCATCGAATTCACCGGCGGCATCAAGGACGCGAACGTTCTCGCCAATGCGCTTCAGGCGGCGCCGTTCGAAAGCGTGCGGGGCGATTTCAGGTTCAATACCAACCAGTTTCCCATCCAGGATTTCTTCCTGACCGAAGCGGTCCGTCGGACCAGCCGTCTCTACGAAATGGAAGCGGTGGCAAGGGTCTTTGACGATCTTGGCGATTCCTACGCCGGGTCATGCCGGATGTAGGTTGGGGGCTGTAGCGCTTGTGGTTGCTCGAGGTCCTCTGGCTCGAAAAATAATTATGGACCGTACGGTTCGAATTTTATCTGGAAAGCACTTGTAAACTGGACCGTGCATTCCATATCGACTCCCATGAGCGAGACAGCGACCCCGATATCAACATCGAACAGCAAGGCCATCGGACCAGGGCGTCCACGCTGTTTTGATGAATCGGAGGCGCTTGCCGCCGCGATGAATGTCTTCTGGAAAAACGGCTTCGAGGCGACCTCGGTCTATGATCTCACCCAGGCGATGGGGCTGAGCCGATCCAGTTTTTACGCCACCTTCGAGAGCAAGCAGGCTCTCTTCCGCAGAGCCCTTCAGTACTATTCGAAAAACGGGCTGCGTGGCCTCAGGGAAGTTGCCGAACAGGCAGGCGAGGGCGCGCTTGAAGCGATGATGATGGCCCTGTCCGATCCCGGTGGCAGTCCGAAAGGTTGCCTCCTGATCAACTGCATAACGGAACTCGCTCCGCACGACGAGAAAGTCGCCGAGATGGGGCGGCATCATCTGGACTGCATCGAAGACATTTTTGCCAGGGCGATCGATCCGGCGGATCCCGAGAGCGTCAGGGACAGGGCACGTGCCTACACCTCCCTTGCGATCGGCACCCTGACATTGCGCAAGAGCGGCGTCTCGCCCGAGACGATCCGCAGAACACTGGAGCAGGCTCGCTTCGTGCTTCCTGAATAGCGACCGACGTTTTCTCCGTGCGATCCGTCCACTCGGATCACAAGCATATCCAATTATGGACTGTTCAGTCCATAAAGAGCAGACCAAAGAAGAAGAATCGGAAGGATAGATCCCCATGTCAGATGCAAAGCTCTTTTCTCCGGCCGTCGCCGGGGCCATCGAAATGAAGAACCGTGTCGTCATGGCGCCGCTGACACGCAACCGGGCTCAACCGGAAAACGATGCGCCGCGTGATCTGAACGTCGAATATTACGAACAGCGCGCCGATGCAGGCCTGATCATTACCGAAGCCTCGCAGATTTCGCCCCAAGGAAAGGGATATGCCTGGACGCCGGGCATCTATTCCGATGACCAGATCGAGGGCTGGAAAAAGGTGACCGATGCCGTTCACGCGAAAGGCGGCAAGATCGTTATTCAGCTCTGGCACGTCGGACGCATCTCCCATCCCGTTCTGCAGCCTGGCGGCGCTGATCCGGTAGCTCCTTCAGCGATCGCAGCTGACTCCAAGACTTTCGACGGTACGCAGTTCGTCGGCACACCGAAGCCGCGTGCGCTTGATGCTTCGGAAATCCCGGGGATCATCGAGGACTACCGCACGGCGACTGTGAACGCGCGCAAGGCGGGCTTCGACGGTGTCGAGATCCACGCCGCCAACGGCTACCTGATTGATCAGTTCCTGCGCGACAGCTCCAACAAGCGCGACGACGCCTATGGCGGGTCGATCGAAAACCGCACGCGCTTCCTGAAGGAAGTGCTGGATGCAGTTGTCGGTGCCTGGGACGGCGGTCACGTCGGCATCCGCCTCAGTCCCTTCTCGAACGCAAACGACATTTCCGACAGCAATCCGCAGGAGCTGTTCTCTCAGGTCGTCAGGCTTCTGAACCCTTACAATCTGGCTTACCTGCATCTTGTGGAGGGCCAGACGGGCGGGTCTCGCGAAATTCCGGAAGGCGGTGATCTCGGTGTGCTCTATGCGCTCTTCAACGGAGCAAGGATGGCCAACAACGGCTACGACCACGACAGCGCCATCGAAGCCGTCGATAGCGGCGCCGTGGATCTGGTCGCCTTCGGCCGTCCATTTATCGCCAATCCGGATCTGGTCACGCGCCTGAAAAAGAACGCCGCGCTGAATGAACTGGATCGGGATACGCTCTATGGCGGCGGTGCGAAGGGCTACACGGACTATCCGACCCTTGAGCAAGCCTCGGTGGCGGCCGAGTAAGACTTTCGAGTTCGGGCCGTCTGACCTCCCCCCCCCTCGAGACGGTTCGAAGGTTGGCCGGTGTCGGGTCTTCCCGCACCGGCTTTCTTTTGTCTATCGATACATTTGGCAGGTTCGGCGCTCTGCGTCGGCAGCCGCCTGGAAGAGTTGTCGCCGGCGTGGTTTTTGAACCGTACCGCAGCGTACTCTTTTTTTATTTTCCGGCCTTTCGTTCCGGACGAAAACCTGTCAAACCCTTATCGGATCAAAAAACGGGCGCGCAAGAACTGGCCCGCTTCGGCTGTAAAACACGCCGCAGCGCGCCGAAGACGCGCCATTTCGCAGGGAGAGACAAATGCCTCCGTATCGTTCCAGAACCTCGACCCACGGCCGCAACATGGCGGGCGCGCGCGGTCTATGGCGCGCCACCGGCATGAAGGACGATGATTTCGGCAAGCCGATCATTGCCATCGCCAATTCCTTCACGCAGTTCGTTCCGGGCCATGTGCACCTGAAGGATCTCGGCCAGCTCGTGGCCCGCGAAGTTGAAAAGGCTGGCGGTGTCGCGAAGGAATTCAATACGATCGCCGTTGATGACGGCATCGCCATGGGTCATGACGGCATGCTCTATTCGCTGCCATCGCGCGAAGTCATCGCGGATGCGGTCGAATATATGGTCAACGGCCATTGCGCCGACGCACTCGTGTGCATTTCGAACTGCGACAAGATCACACCGGGCATGCTGAATGCGGCCATGCGGCTGAACATTCCGGTCGTCTTCGTGTCCGGCGGTCCGATGGAAGCAGGCAAGGTGGTTCTGGAAAACGGCGTCGCCAAGTCCGTCGACCTCATCGACGCGATGGTTGCCGCAGCTGATGACCGGATGTCGGATGCCGACGTCCTGACCATGGAACAGAATGCATGCCCGACCTGCGGGTCCTGTTCGGGCATGTTTACCGCCAACTCCATGAACTGTCTGACGGAAGCTCTTGGCCTGGCGCTGCCCGGCAACGGCTCAACGCTTGCCACCCATGCGGACCGCGAGCGTCTGTTCGTGGAAGCCGGGCACCTGATCGTGGATCTCGCAAAGCGCTATTACGAACAGGAAGACGAAAGCGTTCTGCCGCGCAATGTCGCCAGCTTCAAGGCGTTTGAAAACGCCATGAGCCTCGACATTTCCATGGGCGGTTCGACCAATACGATCCTTCACCTTCTGGCGGCGTCCTACGAGGGTGAAGTCGGCTTCAAGATGGATGACATCGATCGTCTGTCAAAGCAGGTGCCGGTGCTCTGCAAGGTCGCTCCGGCCGTCGAGAACATCCATATGGAAGACGTCCATCGCGCTGGCGGCATCATGTCGATCCTCGGCGAGCTGGACCGGGCAGGGTTGCTGCATTCCGACGTTCCGACGATCCATTCGGCCAGCATGAAGGAAGCGCTTTCGCACTGGGATATCACGCAGACAAATTCCGAGAGCGTTCACGAGTTCTTCCGTGCAGCGCCCGGCGGTGTACCGACGCAGGTCGCGTTCAGTCAGGATCGCCGCTGGGACGACCTTGATCTCGACCGAAAGTCCGGTGTGATCCGCAACAAGGAACATGCCTACAGCAACGACGGCGGTCTTGCCGTTCTCTACGGCAATATCGCCGAGGATGGCTGCGTGGTTAAGACCGCAGGTGTCGACGAGAGCATCCTGACCTTCTCCGGTCCGGCCCGCATCTTCGAGAGCCAGGACAGTGCTGTGTCCGCAATCCTGACCAACAAGGTCAAGGAAGGCGACGTTGTGCTGATCCGCTACGAAGGACCGCGCGGCGGACCCGGCATGCAGGAGATGCTCTACCCGACCAGTTATCTGAAGTCGAAGGGGCTCGGAAAGGCGTGTGCGCTGATCACCGACGGCCGTTTCTCAGGCGGCTCGTCCGGTCTCTCCATCGGTCATATTTCGCCGGAAGCTGCTGAAGGCGGTGCCATCGGACTGGTTGAGGAGGGCGACACGATCGTCATCGACATTCCGAACCGGGTGCTGAAGGTCGATATTCCGGACAACGAACTTGCCAGCCGCCGCACGGCCATGGAAGACAAGGGCGATGAGGCCTGGAAGCCGGTCGAGAAACGAAAGCGCAAGGTGTCCAAGGCTCTGCGCGCCTACGCCAAAATGACGACGAGCGCCTCCAAGGGAGCGGTTCGCGAAGTTGACTGATCCCGTCCGGATAGAACGGAAGATTTGCGAAAAGGCGGCCATTGGCCGCCTTTTTTGCATGCGCTCTTCTCATCTGCGGCGCTCCGGGCGACCATCGTAACGAAGAGGATTCGCGTTTTTTGTCGTGTGAAGCGTCAGCAACGCGAAATCGTCTGCCCCAGAGGCAGGGCTGGATGCACATATTTTAGGCCGCTGTCTTCTGCGTCACAGGCGCTGAAGGCGATGAATATGCCTTAGGGGTAGTTCGAAAACCACGATAAAAACCAGCACCTTGAAATCTCGATACTTGAAGTCATCCAACCTGCTGAGATGGACAACAAATAAGCAGACATTCACGCCCCTCGACATAGGCAGAAATAGCAATGTTTAGTTAACCTATGCTCCTGATCATGCCCCTGTTTTCAGGGGTAGGGTTGCGCATGAGGATGGGCACGGTTGCGGCCGGCATTGTTTCGGGAATGGCGGGTTTTGTTGCGGCAAATGCCGCGCAGGCTGCACAGGTCGTTGATCTCGGATCCCTGCAGAAAAGCCTCGACATGGTCTGGGTGCTGGTCACTGCCGGGCTGGTGCTGCTCATGCAGGTGGGGTTCATGTTGCTCGAGGCCGGTCTGGTACGGTCGAAGAACTCCATCAACGTCGCCCAGAAGAACCTGCTCGATCTGGCTGTCTCGGTCCTGATGTTCGGGACATTCGGATTTGCGATCGCCTTCGGTCCCGGGGGAGGATGGTTCGCCGGATTTGGCTGGCATCTGGTCGGACTGTCGGGTCTCGATCCCTGGGAACTGACCATCTTCGCCTTTCAGGTCATGTTCTGCGGCACCGCGGCGACAATCATTTCCGGCGCCGTCGCTGAACGCATGCGCCTGTCCGCCTACATTTGCTGCTCGGTTTTGACCGCGGGTCTGATCTACCCCGTGTTTGCCCATTGGGTCTGGGGGAGTGCGCTGTTTCCAGAGGCATCAGCGTTTCTTCACGAGTGGGGATTTGTCGACTTCGCAGGGTCTACGGTGGTCCATAGCACAGGCGCCTGGATTTCCCTCGCAGCCTGCGTCCTTCTCGGGCCGCGTATCGGCCGGTTCGCGGAGGATGGCAGCCCCTGCCGGATCCAGGGGCACAGCTCTGTGCTCGCGACGTCCGGTGCCCTGATCCTTTTCGTCGGGTGGCTGGGGTTTAACGGCGGCTCGACCCTGGCGGCGTCCTGGGACGTTCCGCGTATCCTGGCCAACACCGTGCTTGCAGCAGCGGCCGGTACCGCAACGGGCTATATCGTCGGGCGATGGCGGGACAGGTTCATTCTGCCGGAGAATTCCATTTCCGGACTGCTCGGCGGGTTGGTTGCGATCACGGCCGGATGTCACGTTGTCACGCCCGCCGGGGCAATCTTTATCGGTGGGCTCGGCGGCGTCGTCGCCATCGGCGGTGCGTGGGTGCTGGAGCGGGGGCTGAAGATAGACGATCCGGTCGGAGCGATCAGCGTTCACGGCTTTGCAGGTGTCGCGGGGACGCTGGCTCTGTCGCTCGTCGCACCGGTGGAGCTTCTGCCGCTCGGCGCAAGGCTGCCCCAGTTCGGGGTGCAGCTGTCGGGGGCCGTCGCTTGTTTCGTCTGGTGTTTCGGCGCCGGTTGGGTAATCCTTTCGGTGCTCAACCGGATCCAGCCGATGCGGCTCAGTGCGGATGCCGAGGACCTCGGTCTCAACGAGGCCGAACACGGCACGCGGCTCGGCATCGGTCATGTGGAGGACGCGCTCGACAAGCTGATTGCGGGGAAGGCCGATCTGTCGATGCGGCTTGACGTCTCCCGCGGCGACGATTCCGAGCGCCTGACCAGGCTTTTCAATGCCCTCATAGACACAGTCCAGAGTGAGGAGCAGGCTCACCTGATGGCGGCCGACGCGCGGCGGACGCAGGAAGAGGCGGAGCGCCTGTCCGCCCTTGCCAATGCGACCTTCGATGCCATCGTCATCTCGGTGGATGGGCGCATCCTCGATGGAAACACTACCTTTGAGGACCTGATCGGCTATTCGATCGATGAACTGGAAATGCGCGGCCTCTACGAGTTTGTCGAGAACAAGCTGGCAGGGACGCTGGAAGAACATCTGGTGAAGGCGGAAAAGGAACCGCGCGAAATCACGCTGATCAGCCGCAGTGGTGAAAAGGTGCCGGTCGAAATCCGCACAAGGGTGATCTCCTATAGAGGTGTCCCGACGCGCGTGTCCGCTCTTGTCGACCTGAGGGAGCGCAAGAAGGCGGAGGCGCAGATCCTTCATCTGGCGCAGCACGACCCGCTCACCGATCTGCCGAACCGCGCCGTCTTCAATGCCGAGTTGAAGCAGGCATCGAAAAAGAGCCAACGCTCAGGCTGCACCGGGGCACTGCTCCTCATCGACCTGGATCGGTTCAAGGACATCAACGATCTTCATGGCCATCCCGTTGGCGACAGGGTCATTCGCATGACGGCGGACCGCCTGAGGCATTGCAGTCGTGTCGGCGACACGGTGTCACGGCTGGGCGGGGACGAATTCGCCATCATTCAAAACGGCATACAGTTCTCAAACCAGGCCGAAGACATGGCGCTTCGTCTCGTCCAGGCCCTGTCCGAGCCGATCGACTGCGGACATGGCCTCGTGCTCAAGCCAAGCGCGAGCGTCGGCATTGCGCTCATCAAGGGCGAGGAAAGCGAGGATCAGCTCATCTCGAATGCGGATATTGCCCTTTACAATGCGAAGAACTCTGGACGGCACACCTATTGCCTGTTCCAGGATGGTATGGGCGACAAGGTCCGTCAGCGCCGCGCACTGGAAAAGGATCTGACGACGGCGCTTGCCGAAGGGCTGTTCGAGCTTCATTTCCAGCCGCGCCTCAATCTTGCGCGTGGCCAGATCGAAAGTTACGAGGCGCTTATCCGCTGGAAGCATCCCGTCGAAGGTCTCGTCAATCCGTCGGACTTCATTCCTGTTGCCGAAGCTTCGGGGCAGATCGTTTCTATCGGGAAATACGTGCTTGAGGAAAGCTTGCGGGTCGCTTCCTCAGCCATTCCGACCGCCAATATCAGCCTGAACGTAAGTCCGGTGCAATTTCGCGACAGGGAATTCGTCGACGATGTCGAACACGCGATCGCGCAGTCGGGCGTGCCGGCGGAACGGATCGAGCTTGAAATCACCGAAAGCACGTTGATTGAGGATGATGCACGCGCTCTCGCAGTCCTGAACCGCCTGAAGTCCATCGGCGTCAAGATAGCGCTCGATGATTTCGGCGTCGGTTATTCCTCCTTGAGCTACCTGAGCCGCTTCCCGTTCGATTGCATCAAGATCGACCGATCCTTCGTCCGTGAGGCGCGCAGGAACTACGGTTCGCTTGCAATCATTGAAACCGTCGTGCGTCTCGGCCGGGCACTCAAGATGGAGGTCGTGGCCGAAGGCGTCGAAGACACCGAGATCCTCTGCCTGCTCGCGCAGCGCGGCTGCCATGAGGCTCAAGGCTTCCTCATCGGTCACCCGGCGCCGGTCGACAAACTGGTCCGCAGCGTCCCGCCCGAGGTCCGCGAAGCGCTGGACAAGCTGGAGGGAGGTGAACTGACGGCCCTCGAGCATTCAAACGCGGAATACCTCGCGAGCTGACAATCGGAGGAGGGCGGCGCTGGCGCCTCCGGCCAGGCGCTCTGAAACAGCTGCTCGAAGTGCTAGTTCACTTCCGAAACAGGAAGCGGCGCAAGAGCGATGTGGTCGAGCAGCGCGTCTGGATCATGGATCTCAGGCACCTGGGTGCAGTCGCTTGACTGACCGGAATCCGCTTCGCTCTTGTGGGCCTTCAAGGAGGCACAGATCGGAATTGCGGCCTGACGGGTGCCGCTAGCCGCTGCGGTCATCACTTCCAGTAGAGAACCTTCGGTAACGTTCAGGGCGGCTGCCAGATGCTTGGCAAAGAGCGAGATGGTGCGGTCTGCGGAATAGTTCGCAGCCTGCCCGGGGCTGGCCGATGTGACGAGAGCCTCCGGCCGTTCCTTGAGATCCACGGTGTTTTCTTCCAGGAGGGTCAGGTTCACCGCATTGGAATTGTTGGTATCGAGAATGAGGATGACCTCGGCCGCGGAGATGGTGTGGATCATCGAGGCAAAGGCGGACGCGGAAATCCAGGTGCCGCTTCCGATTGCATCTTCGGTCGAAACGGGTTTCTGGTCCGCCCACAGCTCCAGAGCGAAGCCGGTCGACTCGTCCGTCCCGGCGTCCTCGTCGGGGGCGAGTGGAAGATTGGCGTAGATGATCAGCCGGTCTTCTGTCCCGAGCTTGCTCGCCAGTTCCATTGCCTTGCGTTTCAATGCCGGAGCGCTCGCTCCCTCATTGATCAGAAGGTGCGTCGTCTCGGGCCCGGTTCCGATCCGCGGGGCCAAAGCACTCACCACCTTCTCCAGGCTGTGTCTGCAGATCTCGACGGACTGAGGATGCCAGGGCGGGCAATTTCCGATACCGAGGAAGTGATTGCGCAGATTTAAAGGTTCTGCCGCGGAAACGGGGAGGGACGCTGCAGCGAAATTGACGAAGATGCCGAAAGCGACAAGAGCCCCGGCGCGGATGTAACCCCACGGAAGCGATGTTTTCCCGATGTTCCTGTCGGTCATTTCATCTCCCTGCGGTCCGAATTCGAAACGCGTGGTGGTCCTCCTGCCACAAGAATCGAATTCAGGGCAGCTTAATAGACCTATCAAACCCCTTTATTGCGTGCATTTCAACTTGCTTCTGATCTTTCGGTGTATTGAATGTGAAGCGGAATTACACAAAGAAAGCTGTTGTCGAGTGAAGTTCATTAAGATGTTTCAGATGTCTAGGCGTTGAGCAGTTTGAGTTTTTCAACGACCAGAGCCGTGTCGTCCGTCAGAGTGCCTGTGTCGGCCTTTCCGACTTCACTCACCATCTGGATCATGTCAGGAAGGGTTTCATATCCCCCGAGGCTCACGGTGTGCCTAATCAGACGGCGCACCATTTCATCCCTGTCTGCTTCCTGGTTGCAAAGCCAAATTGCCGTCTCGTAGACGTCCGGAGCTTTCGCTGGCGGCAGGCCGAGGGTAGTGCGTAATTGCTTGAAGATGCAATCCTTCTCCGCCTTCGATATCCCTCCATCCAAGTCTGCTACGAGAACGAGAAGAGCGGCGCAACTGAGGCGGGGATCCTCAACGCCTTCGACGGGATGAGAGTTCTTTCTGACGCGGTAGCCCCACTGCGATGGAACGACGGCGCCTGATTGTGTCCTCTGGGATGTGTGCCGCACAGGAGACGGCGACGCCCTTTTTCCCGACCGGTAAATCCAGATCAGGGCTGCAAGTATCCCGATTGCTGCAAGAAGAAATGGCACAGACCCGATCCCTCGAATTCACCAAGCCTGAACATGGCAACCATGGAAATCTAGGCTCTTCGGGAGGTTTGGGAAAGGCCTGTGGAAGGGATAACCACCAAACTGTAATAACGTAAGGGCAGGATCTGCTCAAGACAGGCAACCGACCGCGCCTGGAGGCGCGGCCCGTTGATGTACCGGCTTAGGATTCGTCGGTATCGATGATCGGCTGGTTGGTCGGCTGATCGCCATCGGCATCGCCAGCGAGTGTCGACCCCTGCGTTGCGTCTTTTGCCGCGTCCATCTTCACTTCAGCATTGGTCTCTGCCTGCTGCTCGAGTGTCAGCGGAACGTCGCCGTCGGCATCACCCACCATGTCCTTCTTTGCGGTCACGCCGGCATCCATCTTCGCTTCGGCGTTCTGCTCGACCTGAGCACCCGGCTTCAGCGGAAGATCGCCGTCAGCGTCGTTGCCGAAGAGAGCTTCAGCGTGTGCGGCACCAATAAGGGAAGAAGAGACAAAGAGAACACTCATGGCAGTTCCAAGGGTTTTCTTCATTGTAAGCATCGAATTCATCCTTTCTAAAGTAAAACGCTTTGGACTGACCTCGCCAGTCTGTCGAAGCGGGATCGCCTCGGCGTCAAGCAGCAAATGCGTGGGACCCGGGATCGGTTCCTTAAAATTTTAATCACGACCTTTTTTGTTAAAAAACAGATGCTTATTGAAACTTCTGGGTGCAATGAGAGTTTTCGCAGGCACGCGTATAGAGCTAAAAAACGCTACGTCAATCAGGTGGGGGTAATATAAAAAAACGCGCCTGATTTCAGGCGCGTTTTCCATGTTTCTGTCTGATCTTGTCAGACGGCTTTTGCCAGCTGACCCGACCTCACAAGGCGGTTGACGACGTTCTCTATGATCTTGTGACCGGCATCCTGATCAAGCGACATGATTGACTCTGGATGAAACTGGACAGCCGCGATTGCCTCGCTCGTGTGTTCCACTGCCATGATGACACCGTCTTCCGTTTCGGCGGTAACACGCAGATCCGACGGGAGCGTCTCGCGTGTGGCGAACAGCGAATGATATCGACCGACAACGACCGGCGCCTCGAGCCCGTCGAAGAGAACGGAATTTTCCGAAAATGAAATCGGTGAGGGCTTGCCATGCATCGGCGTTTCAAGCTGGCCGAGTTCAGCGCCGAAATATTCCGACAGGGCCTGAAGGCCAAGGCACACGCCGAAGATCGGCAAGGCCCTCGAGCGGGCGCGCCCGATGGTTGCCGCGCAATCAAAGTCCTTCGGGTTTCCGGGGCCGGGAGAAAGAACCACAAGATCCGGCGCAACGTCGTGGAAGACATGATCGGCAACAGGTGTCCGGTAGGTGACGACGTCGGCTCCCGTCTGGCGGAAGTAGTTCGCAAGCGTATGAACGAAACTGTCCTCGTGGTCGACAAGCAGGATCTTGAGACCCTGGCCGGGCTTGTGCTCGACCTTCTTCTCTGCATCCCGAGTTGCCAGACCTGCCTCACGCACGGCAGCCCGCATCGCTTCGGCCTTCAGCTCGGTTTCCGCTTCCTCGTCTTCCGGAACGCTGTCGTAGAGCAGGGTCGCCCCGGCTCGGATCTGGGCAACACCGTCCTTGATGCGAACAGTGCGCAGGGTCAGACCCGTGTTCATGTCGCCGTTGAAGAGCACTGCGCCGATCGCGCCGCCATACCAGGCGCGTGGCGACTTCTCGTGGTTCTCGATGAACTCCATCGCCCAACGCTTCGGTGCGCCGGTCACCGTCACGGCCCAGGTGTGCGACAGGAAGGCGTCGAGCGCGTCCAGATCTTCGCGCAGGATGCCCTCGATATGATCGACGGTGTGGATGAGCCGGGAATACATCTCGATCTGGCGTCGCCCGATCACCTTGACGGAGCCTGGTTCACACACACGGCTCTTGTCGTTCCGGTCGACATCCGAGCACATGGTCAGCTCCGCTTCGTCCTTCGCGGAGTTCAGCAGCTTGCGGATCTGGGCCTCGTCCTCGATGGCGTTCTTGCCGCGTCTGATGGTTCCGGAAATCGGGCAGGTTTCAACGCGCCGGCCGCCTGTGACACGGACATACATTTCCGGCGAGGCACCGACGAGATATTCAGCGTTGCCGAGATTGAAGAAAAAGGAATAGGGGGAGGGGTTGATCTGCGCGAGACGGCGCGAGACGGCTGAGGGCGGGTTGGCGCAAGGCTCGTAAAAGGTCTGCCCGGGAACGGTTTCAAAAAGATCGCCGCGGCGGAAATAGTCCTTGGCGTGTTCGACGAGCCGCGCATATTCGCCCGGTTCATGATCTCCGCGTCCTGGGTCGCGGTTGGCCGGCGTATAGTGGTGTTTTTCGCCGGTACGCTCCAGTCCTTTGGTGCTTATGCCGTTCACGACAAAGTCGTACTCCAGCACATGGGCCCGCTTGCCGTGGTGATCAACGATCAGGATTTCGTCGGGGAGAAACAGGACAACATCGCGCTGGTCCGCCGGACGCTCCAGTTTCAGGTCGATCGGCTCGAACTGAAAGGCGACATCGTAACCGAAAGCGCCATAGAGACCGAGTTGGTCGTCGTTGCAGGCGAACAGATCCTTCAGGGCCCGAACCACGGAGAAGGTCGATGGCTGACGCGAGCGTTCTTCCTCGTTGAACAGCCGGTGAGGTTTCCTGACTGTCAGATTGATCTTCGTTCCACCGGCCTCGAATGTCTCGACATCCTTGTGAACCTTCAGCGTCTCGGCGATCACGGGAAGCAGCAGCTCGCCGCGCTGGTTGAGGGCGCGGATCTCGACACTTCGACCGGCGGCTTCCATCACCAGAGGAGGATTTACCAGAGCCATGTCCCAGCGGGTGTAGCGACCGGGATATTCGTAAGACGATGAAAGCACCGCTCCGAGTTCGCTGTCCAGCCTGTCGATCCATTCCGACGTGCCGTTTTCGTAATCATACGGACGCGATGTCCGCAAAATGGTGATGCCGCCGTTCGTCTGATAAGTCTGGTCTGCCAGTGCAGGCATGATTTCGTGTTCCCGTGTCTGGTGGTCGCTCGATCGATGGCGGCCTTTTAATGCATCAAGGCCGCCAGCGGTATCCCGCGGCGGCCTTGGTAAATCCTCTAGATCCCATCACAGCATGTCTGATCGCTGGCCGCCTATATCGCGCCGCGCCACCACCAAGTTGCCTTCAGGATCATGTTCATGAAATGAGGCATAGCTGATGCCGACCCTTGTGGCAACGGAATATTGAGAGGTGGCCGCTATAAGGTCGTCGAGCGATGGTCAGCGTCAGAATGGCGGCTCCGCGCCGAAAACTGCATGCCGCATTGCAGCATGCACGTTTCCATGACGCGACGAATGTGGTTTAACGAATCTGGCGATTCCCGTGAGACAGTTTGCTGGGGGCTCATGAAAGACTTTGATCTCATCGTGATCGGCAGCGGCCCGGCAGGGCGGCGCGCGGCGATCCAGGCAGCTAAATTCGGCAGAAATGTTCTTGTCGTTGAACGAGGGCGCAGAGTAGGCGGTGTGTCGGTTCACACCGGCACGATCCCCTCCAAGACACTGCGCGAAACGGTCCTCAACCTGACCGGCTGGCGGGAACGCGGCTTTTACGGCCGATCCTACCGCGTGAAGGAAGACCTGACGGCTGCAGACCTTATGGCCAGGCTCCATATCACGTTGGATCATGAGGTGGATGTTCTGGAGCACCAGTTCGCCCGCAACAAGGTCAACACGATCCGCGGCGAAGCAAGGTTCGTTGACACGCATACGATCGAGGTCGCCGGCGAGACGGGCGAGGTGCACAACGTTTCAGCGGACAAGTTCGTCATCGCTGTCGGGACGAAGCCTTTCAGGCCCGACTATGTACCTTTCGACGGCGAGTTCATCCTCGACAGCGACGAGATCCTGGAACTCCGGGAACTACCGCGAACGATCGCGGTGATCGGAGCGGGCGTCATCGGTGTCGAATATGCTTCGATCTTTGCCGCTCTCGACATCAACGTCACGCTTGTCGAGCCGCGAGAGTCGATGCTGGATTTTCTGGACAAGGAGCTGATCGCCGATTTCACGCATCAGCTGCGCGAGAACGGCATCGTTCTGCGGTTCGGAGCCAAGGTCGAGGCTATTCGCAAGAATGGTCCCGGCGATTGTGAAATCACGCTCGACGGCGGTCGCAGCGTAAGGGCCAATGTCGTCCTGTTTGCAGCTGGACGAATGGGGGCGACGCCGGCGCTTGATCTGGAAAAATGCGGCCTTGAGGTCGATCACCGCGGTCGCCTCAAAGTCGATCCGATGACCTTCCAGACCAACGTTCCGCACATCTTTGCAGCCGGTGACGTGATCGGCTTTCCTAGCCTTGCGTCCACATCTATGGAGCAGGGGCGCATTGCTGCCTGCCACGCGCTCGGAGAGAAGGCATATGATCCGCCAGAGTATTTTCCCTACGGCATCTATGCGGTTCCGGAAATCTCGACCGTCGGCATGACGGAGGAGGAGATCAAGGAAAGAGGGATCCCCTACGAGTGCGGCATCGCCCGGTTCCGCGAAACGTCGCGCGGTCACATCATGGGCCTCGATACCGGCATGCTTAAATTGATCTTCTCGCTCAAGACCCGCCGCCTGCTTGGCTGCCACATCGTGGGGGAAGGGGCGACGGAACTCGTTCACATCGGCCAGGCCGTCATGAACCTGCGTGGGACGCTGGAATATTTCGTCGAGAACACGTTCAACTATCCGACGCTGGCCGAAGCCTACAAGATCGCGGCTCTTGACGCCTGGAACCGCATGCCCCACATCGGCCGCTGAACGCCGGGCCACGTTCCTTCGGGACGAGACAGGTTCGAACGACTCGATTTCGGGTCGTCCCGACGGACGCGGTTTGTAAGAGAGTGAATATGGCTGAAACGCTGCTTCTGAAAAACGCGGACATGCTCGTCACGATGGACGGGGAGCGCAGGGAGATCGCCGGAGGCGGTCTCTTCGCGCGGGACGGCATGATCGAACAGGTGGGACCGACTGTAGAGTTGCCGGAGACGGCCGATACCGTGATCGATGCCACCGGTCAGATCGTTTTGCCGGGCTTCGTCAACACTCACCACCATCTCAACCAGACGCTTACCCGCAATCTCCCGGAAGCTCAGAACAACAATCTCTTTCCCTGGCTTCAGGCGCACTACCGGATCTGGGCGCGAACGCACCCCGAGGCCTCCAGGACCAGCGCTCTGATCGGCCTTGCGGAGCTCGCGCTTTCCGGCTGTACGACGGTCTTTGATCATTCCTACCTGTTTCAGAGCGGCAACAAGGTCGATTACCAGATCGAGGCCGCGCGCGATCTCGGTATCCGCTTTCATGCCAGCCGCGGATCGATGTCGCTGGGCGAGAGCAAGGGCGGTCTGCCACCGGACGATTGCGTCGAAGACGAAGAAGAGATTCTGAAGGACAGCATCAGGGTGATCGACCGCTACCATGATGCAGCCAGAGGCGCGATGACCCGGATCGTAGTCGCGCCCTGTTCGCCCTTTTCCGTTTCGGAAAACCTGCTTCGGGAAAGCGCGGCGCTCGCGAGAGACAAGGGCGTAATGCTGCACACGCATCTGTGTGAAACGCTGGATGAGGAACGGTATACGCTGGAGCGGTTCGGCAAGCGGCCCGTGGAATGGATGGAAGGTCTTGACTGGACAGGTCCGGACGTCTGGTTCGCCCATGCGGTCCATGTCGATGATGATGAAATTCGCCTTTTCGCCGCCACAGGGTGCGGTGCAGCCCATTGCCCGTGTTCCAACATGCGCCTCGCCTCCGGGATTGCGCCGGTCAAGAAATACATGGCGGCCGGCGTCAAGGTCGGCCTTGGCGTGGACGGATCGGCCAGCAACGACGGCGCGAACATGTTGGGCGAAGTGCGCCAGGCGATGCTTCTCGCAAGGCTTCAGCTCGGTCTCTTGCCTCCCGAGGGACCGCGCAAGCACGCCCTCCTGCCGGCTTCGCATCCGCTGCGGTCAGGGGAATGGATGACCGCACGCGAAGCCCTGGAGCTGGCGACGCTCGGTGGGGCTTCTGTGCTTGGGAGAGACGATATCGGCTCGCTCGAAAGCGGAAAATGCGCCGATTTCTTCACGCTCGATCTCGATACGATCGGCTTTGCCGGGGCGATGCACGACCCTGTGGCAGCGGTCGTTTTTTGCGCGCCGCAATCGGCCAGAACCACCGTGGTTCACGGAAAGGTCGTGGTCGAGGATGGCGTCATGAAAGCGATGGACATGACGCCGGTCATCCGCGACCACAACCGGTTTTCACTGGAGTTGGCTTCGGGCATCTGAGGCCCGCCGGCTCAACAGAGCCAGCAATTCTCCGGGATGGACGGCTCGCTTACTTCGCCGCCGTCGGAAATCCAGCCGGCTATGCCTTTTTCGACATTGGCTACATTCGTGAAGCCTGCCTCGGTCGTCAGGTACCGCGCGAGTGCCTGACTGCGATCGCCGGTCTGGTCGATGAAGACGACTTCCTGATCGGGACCGGCAACGATCTTCTGCAGTTCACCGCCGAAATCCGGGTTGAAGTTGCCTTTGTCATCGGCTGCGGTCACCAGATGGGTCCCGGTAATGACACCTGTGTCTTTCCATTCGTCCGGACGGCGGATGTCAATCACGGTCACGCCGGCGGCAAGTTTGGCCTTCAGCTCGTCGTTGCCGAGTTCGGAGAACTTCTTTCCCTGTACGTCCAGAAGTTCGATCTCGAACTTCAAGGTGGAATCCGGCGGGATGACGTCGCCTGCTCCTTTCGAGCCGTAGGCAAGCTCGGGCGGAATGATCAGCTCACGCTTGCCACCCACCTGCATGCCTTCGACACCCTTTTCCCATCCGGGAATGACGCGCCGTTCGCCAAGTGTGAATGAAAAGGGTTTCCCCCGGTCGACGCTGGAATCGAACTTGGTTCCGTCCATCAGCCATCCGGTATAGTGGACGACGACGGTCTCGCCGACATTGGCTTCTTCGCCCGTGCCCTTTTCAATATCATTGATCTGCAATCCCTCCTGCGCATGCGCGGGAAGGACGAGGAAGGCTGCTGCGAGGATGCCGGTAAGCCAGGATCTCATGTATCAAACTCCTCCGTTGGTCGGATCTGTCAAACGATCTGCGGATTTCAGAGAGTGTTTCTCTCGTTGACGGCCCGGATCAGTTTTTCGAGGAGACCGGAGAGTGTCTCCTGTTCCGCTGAATCAAGGCCGCCGACCGCGTCTCGTTGGACATCGACATAGGAAGGGATCATGTCCTTGATAAGGAGAAGTCCTTTTTCCGTAAGGCAAACTGTCAACGCCCGCCTGTCGTCCGGGTGGGGGCGACGCTCGATGAGATCCGCTCTTTCAAGCTTGTCGAGCCGCGCCGTCATGCCGCCGGAACTCATCATTGTGGTCCGGTAGAGTTCAGTTGGAGTGAGCTTGTAGGGCGGTCCCGAGCGGACCAGCGTTGCAAGAACGTCGAACTCCCCCGGCTTCAATCCAACGGCCGCATAGGCTGGCGTCAGGAACTCCCGGCCGATCACCTGCGCGGCCTCGTTGAGCCGACCGATGACAACCATCGGGGTAAGCTTGTCTGCGACGTCCGGAATTTCGCGGGTCCATTGCCTGCGCGCGCGCTCTGCCCGATCCAGAAGCAGGTCTTCCGGATCGCCGAAGAGGTGCGAGACAGCAGGCGTCTCGCCATTTGAGGAGGCTGTCATGAGATCAATTGTCCCTCGCGATCTTGTTTTCCGCCGCCCTGTCCGAGCTGTAATGGTTTGCGGCGAAAGAGAGAATTTATTCAACGTCTACAGTGACTTCTTCCAATCCGAAGGTTTCAGGTTTCACAGGCGGTGTCAATTGGTGCAAGAAACTTGACATCAAGTATCTTGATAACAAGATAAACAACGTTATCTTTTGCGGTGCAGGCCGGCTTCCGGTCAGTGTGCCGAAAGGACCCCTCTCATGACGTCGACGCCGGTTTACGACTGCGCCAAAGCCGACCCTGTTCGGTCCGCCGAGCGCAAATCTCCTCATCCCGCTCAAAGCCGCAAGCTACAGGATAATCCGCTTTTCCTCTTACTGACTGTGGGGATCTTTCTCGCAGTGTCGACAGTCTTCGCCAAGGCCGCGCCAACGCTCGGCTGGCACCCGCTGGCACTTCTGCAGTGGTCCATCCTTGGCGGCGCGGCCGGTCTGTTCCTTGTCCTGCGTCTTGGCGACAGGGCTGGCGAAAGTGCCGTCGGCAAGCAGGGCAGGGGCCGCGCTCCTTACCTGCGCTACCTCCTGGCAAGCGGGCTTTTCTTCATCGTTCCCAACATGATCGCGGTCACCGCGGCGCCAAGGGTGGGGGCGGGCTTCGTGTCACTTTGCTATGCGCTGCCGATGGTTCTGACATACGGTCTCGCGGTCTCCCTGAAGATTGAACGCTTTCAGCGTCTCAGGGCAACCGGGGTCCTTTTCGGACTGGCAGGCGGCCTGTTGCTCGCTCTTTCAGGCAGAAACCTGTCGGCAGACGCGTCCTTCTGGAGTTTCGCCGCGCTGGCAATTCCGTTTTTCCTCGCTGGGGGAAATATCTACCGAACCATGAAGTGGCCGGACGGTGCTCGTCCGGAGGATCTTGCCGTCGGCATGATGGTCGTGGGCTTCGTGGCGCTCCTGGCATTCAACGCGGCGACCGGCGTTCCGCTTCGTCCGGAAGGCTGGCAGGGCGGAGCGATTGCCCTGCTTCTTGCGCAGATCGCGGTCTTCGGCCTGCAGTACGGATTGTATTTCCGGCTTCAGTATACGGCAGGCCCGGTCTATCTCAGCCAGCTCGGCTCCGTCGCCGCCGTTGCCGGGCTCGGCTTCGGATATTTCATCTTCGGCGAAGTGCCCAACGAAGCCAAACTGGCCGCTGTGCTCTCGGTCGCGGCAGGTGTGGTCCTGGTCACGGTTGGACGCCCGAAATCACCTCGCTGAGAGGCGCCGGTCACCCTGTTGCGGGCGCGGTTTTCCCTTTTCGGCCACCGAACCTCAGGGCTTGAAGCTCATCCCCAGAGCCAGGCGGCACCGCGCACGCCCGAACTGTCGCCATGAACCGCCTTGCGGATCGGCGTGTCGAACGTATCGGAGAAAATGAACGGCAGCATCGCCGGGGCCAGGTCCTGGTATAGCTCGTCGATATTCGACATGCCGCCGCCAAGCACGAACACGTCCGGGTCCAGAAGGTTCGCGGACATGGCAAGCGCACGGGCGAGCCGGCTGACATAGTCATCGTAAACGGCACAGGCGACTGCGTCGCCCGAACGTTTCAGCGCCATGATCTCGTGACCCTTGAGGAGGTCTCCCGTCCGGTCCTTGTAGTCGAGTTGAAAGCCGGTGCCCGAGCACCAGCGGTCGATGACGCCCTTGTGGCCTATCCAGCTGTCCGGGCCCGGATACTCGTCCGGCTTGAGCCAGGGGACGGAAATGGCTCCCCATTCCCCGCCGATGCCATTGGCGCCAAGGTGGGCCTTGCCGTCGATGGCAATTCCGGAACCGCAGCCGGTTCCGATAATGATCGCGTGCACGACATGTTCACCAGCGCCCGCACCATCGGTTGCTTCGGAAACGGCTAGACAATTGGCGTCGTTCTGAATGCGCACCTGCCGGCCGAGCGCAGCTTCCAGATCCCTGTCCAGCGGCTTGCCATTCATCCATGTCGAATTGGCGTTCTTGACGACACCGGTCCTGGGCGAAAGCGATCCAGGAATGCCGAGCCCGAGAGTGCCCGTCTCGCCGGTCTCCGCTTCAGCGTCACCTACCAGCTGTTTCACGGCGGCGATGCAGCCGTTGTAGTCATCGCGGGGCGTGTCCACGCGCTTGCGGAACAGCTCCTTTCCGTCGTTGGAAAGGGCAATGATCTCGATTTTTGTGCCGCCCCAGTCGATCCCGAGTCTCATGTCAGTCCACCCGTGTCGGCAGCTCGAAAGCTGCTTCCTGTCCCATTTCAAGTTCGTTCGTCTGCTTGCCGTAGCTCTTGAATTTCTTGAGAGTGTCGAGCATCTCCTTTTCCGTCAGTAGCACCGGCTCGCCGAGCACGAGCGCGGATAGATACTGGTCCGCAAGATCTTCGACGCCTTCGGCAACGCCAAGAGCCTTTCGAAGGTTCAGTCCGCCTGCGATCTGGCCGTGATTGGCGAGCAGACAGGCATTGCGGTCACCGAGGCCAGCAATCATCGCGACCGACAGTGCCCTTGTCCCGAAACGGGCGTATTCCGAACAGTCTATCCGGTCACCGCCGGCCAGCGCCACCATGTAATGGAAGGCAGGTATGCCCTTGCGATGACACGCCAGCGCCGTGGCACGCGGGCTGTGGCAGTGGACGACGGCCCCACAGGACGGTTTGGCGCGATAGAAATCGAGATGCATGCGCCATTCGGAGGACGGGAGCATCTCACCACGATAATTGCCCTCAAGGTCCATCGGGACGATCATGTCCGGCGTCAGGTCTTCGTAGGGCGTTGCCGACGGCGTTATCAGGAAGCCGGTTTCCGTTCGGGCGCTGACATTGCCCGACGTTCCCATGGTGAGCTTCAGGCGGGTCAGTGCTCGGGCGGTATCAAGGATTTCAGTCCGGAGTTCAGTGGTATCTGAGGGAAAGGAGGACATGTGGGACAAAGCGCTTCATCAATTGGCAATGAGAACCGGAGGCATCCCGGGAAGAACGCGGACAGGTTGTCCGGGAGAGGACTCACGGTTGTGGAAGTCTCCTAGATGACAGTGGACTTGCCTCGTTTTCAAGTCTCTCTCGCTAGAACTTAACGTCGCAGGCCGCGAGAACTCCGAGCCGCCTGTCGGAGCTCCTTGATTGTCAGCGCTCGGGCAGGGGAATGAATTCCTCTTCGTCTCCAGGTACCGTGTCGAAGCGTCCCTGGCGCCAGTCCTCCTTTGCCTGCTCGATGCGCTCCTTCGAGGATGACACGAAATTCCACCAGATATAGCGGCGTCCCTCCATGGGCTCGCCGCCAAGCACGACGAAGCGCGCAGGTTCGGGCGAGGTGTTCTCGATGATGACGTGTTCGCCGGGTTTGAAGACGAGTAGCTGCGCTGGACCGAAAGCATCGCCGGCGATCGTGATGTCGCCTGCGATGGTGTAGACGCCTCGCTCTTCCCATCCGGCATCAAGCGGGACCCGGGCGCCGGGCTCGAGCCGGATATCGGCGTAGAACATGTCAGAGGCCGTCGTGACAGGAGCCTTGTGTCCGTAGAGCTCTCCGGCGATGAGTTTGACCGTCGCTCCCTTATCCGCGAACTCCGGCTGATCCTCGGCGGCGAAGTGCTGGAAGCTCGGGTCGCCTTCTTCCAGATGTGAGGGCAGGGCGACCCAGCTCTGCAATCCGAAAAGCGGCCGCTTGGCCATCAGCCGCTCCGGCCTCTCACGCTCCGAATGAACGATGCCCTTACCGGAGCTCATCCAGTTGAGAGCGCCCGGCGTGATGGCGATCTCGGTGCCAAGACTATCCCGGTGGTAGAGCTCGCCTTCGAAGAGATACGTCAGGGTGGCGAGACCGATATGCGGGTGCGGCCGAACGTCTATTCCGCCCCCGACAAGCAGTTCCGCCGGCCCCATCTGATCGAAAAAGATGAAAGGACCGACCATCCGGCGTCTGGCCGAGGGCAGCGCGCGCCGGACGGAAAAGCCGCCTATGTCCGAAGTGCGCGGCATGATGATCGTCTGGATGGGATCGCAACTTGACGGATCCCCTGCGATCGGGTCGGGAGTGTTCAGCCAGCTCATCGGGGTCTCCTCGGGAATGTCGCATTCAGTATGGATCATAATTTTCTGCCCGGTTCTGTCCATTGAACAGTCTGTTTCCATGGCGGCAAAACGGACTATAAGCTGTTCCTCGCTTACCGAGGTGTTTCATGAAACGAGTGATGATTGTTGGCGGTCCGGGATCGGGCAAGAGCGTCCTTGCGCGCAAACTCGGCGCCCGCACGGGATTGCCCGTCATTCATATTGATCGGATCCATTGGCAGGCCGGATGGGTGGAAAGATCGCCGCAGGACAAGGACCGTCTGTGCCGCGACGTTCACATGCAGGAAGAATGGATTTTCGAAGGCGGGCACTCCCGCACCTGGGCCGAACGGATTGCGCGGGCCGACACTTACATCTGGCTGGACGTGCCCGTTCATCTGCGCATCTTCCGGGTCCTGCGTCGCTCGCTGGTCTATTACGGCAGGTCGCGTCCGGATCTCCCGAACGGATGCCCGGAGCGGCTCAACAGGCAAACGATCGGGTTTCTCAAATTCATCTGGCGCACCCGCAATCTCGCCCGGAAAAAGATGGAAGCGCTTTATCGTGATCCGCCGACCCACGTGACCTGTCACCGCTTCGCGACCCTTTCGCAAGTTCGCGACTTTCTGGATGGCTTGCCGGACGTCGCATTGCGAAAGGCCCGACAAGATCAGACACACGCTTGACGGCGTCCGGTCGAAAGCGCCAAACACTCTCCCGAACGTCCGAAAGAGGTATCCCGGCCGCATGAAACTCGATCCGTTTTATCCGCTCGTCGACAGTTCCGACTGGGTCGCGCGGCTCGTTCCCCTCGGCGTGAAGCTGGTTCAACTGCGCATCAAGGACAGGCCGCGGCCGGAGATCAGGGCCGAGATCGCAAGATCCTCGGACGTCTGCGCGCGGCTCGGCTGTCAGCTTGTCGTCAACGATTACTGGGAAGAGGCGATCGCGGAAGGATGTGATTTCGTCCATCTCGGTCAGGAAGACCTTGCGGAGGCGGACCTTAAGGCTATTCGGTGCGCAGGGCTTCGCCTCGGGGTATCGACACATGACGGCGATGAACTCGAGAGAGCCCTGTCTGTCGATCCCGAATATATCGCGCTCGGGCCTGTGTTCCCGACCGGATCAAAGGAACTTTCCTGGCAGCCGCAGGGGCTGGAGAGGATTGCCGGCTGGCGAAGGCAAACCGGAAACATTCCGCTCGTCGCCATCGGCGGCATTACGCTTGAAACCTGTTCGGACGTTTATCGCAGCGGCGCCAATTCCATTGCCGTCATCGGGGACGTCCTGCGCCACGATAAACCAGAGCAGAGGGCGCGAGACTGGCTGGCGACGTCTGCTCCATGGCGTTCATGACTCTCTTAGCCAAAGATCAGCTTGTCGCGCGCGACCTGATCGCGAAGGAAATCCTGTACGGCAGCCACATGGCGAAGAGGGCGGGAACTTTCGTGGGTGACCATCCAGTAGGATCGCCGCAACTTGAGCTCCGGAAGAACGGGGAGGAACGCGGGATGGTCGCGCGCGATGAAGTCGTGCAGCAGACCAATTCCGGCACCGGCTCTCACGGCCTCGGTCTGACCCAGAGCCGAGGCGATCTCGAACCGTGCACTCCAGTCCTTCGTGATTTCGGTGCCGTAGTTGAGGGACGGGGAGTAGAGCAGATCTTCAACGTAGCCGATGAGGTCGTGTGCGCTCAGCTCTGCCGCCGTCCGGGGCGTGCCGCGCTCTTCCAGATAGGTTTTCGAGGCGTATAGCCCCAGTGCATAATCCACGAGCTTGGACGCGACCAGCCGGCCCGTTTCCGGCCGATCGATTGTCACTGCAATGTCCGCTTCTCGCCGGGACAGGGAGAACGATCGCGGTACCGGGACAAGCTGAACAGTGAGGCCGGGGTGTTTTCTGGTCAGGGCTCCGAGGCGCGGAGCCAGATAGGCAACCCCGAAACCGTCCGGCGCCCCGATCCGAACGGTTCCCGAGATTTCAGGCGTGTCATCGCCGAGGTCGGCCTCCGCTGCCACAGCTTCGGCTTCCATGCGCTCGGCCCGTTCGAAGAAGCGGCTGCCGGCCTCCGTGAGAACGCAGCCCGATGTCGACCGGTCGAACAGGCGGCTGCCAAGGCTCTTTTCAAGGGCCGTGAGACGACGTGCGACTGTCGCATGGTTGAGGCCGAGACGCTTCGCGGCGGCAAGAATCTGCCCCGTCCGACCGATAGCGAGAAAGATGCGAATGTCGTCCCAGTTCATCGCGCCCGTACCTGCTTCCCTCTTTTCGCGAATATGCCGACTTGACCCGGCGGGCCACGACGTCTTCTGTGAGTGCGAGGCTCGCGCTGGCTTGGTTTCGTCGATCAGGCGGAGATGCCAGGCGCCACTCGCGCCGGATTTGTGGCATAGCTATAATAAATGCACAACAGATGCGGAAATCTGGTGCTTGTATAGTGCAAAAATAAAAGCGACAACGACGCAACACGGATCCGGAGAGAAGCGTTGCCCGCGCATGGGCTGACGGATCAGAACGGGAGAAAACGCGAAATGCAGAAGATCGGTCATTTTATCGGCGGCAAGAAGGTGGAAGGCACATCCGGCCGCTACTCGGACGTCTTCAACCCCGCGACGGGCGAAGTACAGGCTCAGGTCGCGCTGGCCAGCCAGCAGGAAATCGACGCCGCCGTGGCAAATGCCGCTGACGCCCAGCCGGCATGGGCTGCGACCAACCCGCAGCGCCGCGCACGCGTGATGATGAAATTCGTCGATCTTCTCAACCGGGACATGGACAAGCTGGCTGAGGCGCTGTCGCGCGAACATGGCAAGACCTTGCCGGATGCCAAGGGCGACGTCATTCGCGGACTGGAAGTGGCCGAGTTCTGCATCGGTGCCCCGCACCTGTTGAAGGGCGAGTTCACCGAGGGGGCGGGCCCGGGCATCGATATGTATTCCATGCGCCAGCCGCTCGGTGTCGTTGCCGGTATCACGCCGTTCAACTTCCCGGCCATGATCCCGATGTGGAAATTCTGCCCGGCAATCGCCTGCGGCAACTCCTTCGTTCTGAAACCGTCGGAGCGCGATCCCTCCGTGCCGATCATGCTTGCCGAACTGATGATCGAAGCAGGGCTTCCTGCCGGTGTTCTGAACGTCGTCAACGGCGACAAGAGCGCTGTCGATGCGATCCTCGATCATGAGACGATCCAGGCCGTCGGCTTCGTTGGATCCACTCCGATTGCCCAGTACGTCTATTCCCGTGCGACAGCGGCCGGCAAGCGCGCCCAGTGCTTCGGCGGGGCGAAGAACCACATGATCATCATGCCGGATGCCGATCTTGATCAAGCTGCAGACGCACTGATCGGCGCGGGTTACGGCGCCGCAGGTGAGCGCTGCATGGCGGTTTCCGTGGCAGTTCCCGTCGGGCAGAGCACGGCCGATGCGCTGATCGAAAAGCTGGCACCGAAGATCGAATCCCTGAAGATCGGTCCCTATACCGCAGGCGACGACGTCGACTTCGGTCCGCTCGTGACCAAGGAAGCCCTTGGCAGGGTGAGGGGTCTGGTCGACCAGGGGGTCAAGGAAGGCGCGAATCTCGTCGTCGACGGCCGGAACTTCTCCATGCAGGGCTATGAGAATGGCTACTTCATGGGCGGCTGCCTGTTCGACAACGTGACCAGGGACATGGAGATCTACAAGACCGAGATCTTCGGTCCGGTTCTTTCTGTTGTGCGCGCCGAAACCTACGAAGAAGCGCTCGATCTTCCGCTCAGCCATGAATACGGCAACGGGACCGCGATTTTCACCCGTGACGGCGACACGGCCCGCGACTTTGCGTCCCGGATCAACATCGGCATGGTTGGTATCAACGTGCCGATCCCGGTGCCGCTTGCGTACCACACGTTCGGCGGCTGGAAGAAATCCGGTTTCGGCGATCTGAATCAGCACGGCCCGGACGGGTTCAAGTTCTACACACGCACCAAGACCGTGACCGCCCGCTGGCCGTCCGGTCTCAAGGATGGCGCCGAGTTCGTCATCCCGACAATGAAATAAGCGGACAGGTAACCGATCCGGAAAGGCGGTGCTTCGGCGCCGCCTTTTTTCGTTCAGGCGGCCCGGGCTCGTGGTTCCATCTCTTCCGGGACGAGACGGGCAGGAGTGAAGCGGGACAATGTCAGCAGACCGTTCATTTCCGCCAGCGTGGCCGCGAAGGCTGGATCTTTCAGAAGACGGTTGGCCGCCGCTTTGGCGCAATCCGGATCACGCCAGAGAACGAGGTCAGCAAAAAGGTCCGCATCATCCAGGCCTTCGTATCCACTCCAGGAAATGAAACCATCATAGGTTTTCATCGCAGCGTGTGCTTCCATGCGTGCACGCCGTGCTTCGATCGTGTCCTTGACCTTGAAGACAATGATTTCCAGACAGGGTTCGCTCATCTCGACCTCCGGTGTTTCAGCCACGAAACTATCTCACACAGCTCCTGACAGCCTCCTGTCAGGACGGATGGTCGTCGCCGACCATAGGGGTCTTTATCTGCGTCCCCCTTGGCGGAAACAGGCGGGGATGTGACATTCCGTATCTTGAATTCGACGGGGCACCGTGACATCACGCTGACATGAAGAGAAAAGAGCGATCCGAAATCGCCCTGGAGGGGGAGACGAAAGGGATCGAGGCGATCGGCCTGCCGCAAGCGGCAGAGCGAAAGTCGCTTCGAGACGCCGGGGTGCGGCTGGCGCTCTCCGATCTCCTCTGGATTGCTCAGGCAGGTCTGGTCGCGTTCGTGCTTGGAACGATTCTGGATCAGCTCCATGTCGGTGAAGCGATCCAGGCCGCGGATTTGTCTGGTTTCGTTCTGATGTGCGCGGTCGCGATCGCCGGCGTCGCCTGTCTCAGATCGTGGCTACAGTTCTCCGGCCTGAATGAAGCCCGTCGGACGGCCATTCTGATCCGGCAAAGAACGCGCAAGGAACTGCTCGGTGCTGCGACGCAGTCTTCGCCGGTCGCATCCTTTCCATCTTCGGGAGCCTTCGCGGCGCATGTGTCGGAACAGGTCGATCTGCTTGGCCCCTATTACAGCAACTTCCATCCGCAGTTTGCGCGGTTGAAACTGGTTCCGATCGGCATTCTGATCGCAACCCTCTGCTACAGCTGGATGGCCGGCCTCATTTTGATCATCTGTGGTCCGCTGATCCCGGTGTTCATGGCACTCATCGGAATGCGGGCGAAGGCCGCCAGCGAGCGGCAGCAGGAGGAACTGACGCGCTTGAGCGGCCTGTTGCTGGATCGGGTGCGCGGACTGGAAACCCTGACACTTTTCGGTGCGGTCGGACGGACGAAGGCGGATGTGGCCGAAGCGGGTGAGCGGTTTCGAACGGGAACGATGCGCGTCCTGAAGATCGCCTTTCTGTCCTCGACTGTCCTGGAACTGTTTTCTGCGCTCGGCATCGCGTTCAGCGCTGTTTATGTCGGTTTTTCCCTTCTCGGCGATCTTCAGATCGGCACTTGGGGCGCGCCGCTCGGCTACACGTCCGGCCTCTTCATTCTACTTCTAGCGCCCGAGTTTTTCGCTCCCTTGCGCGCCTACGCGGCTGCTTATCACGACCGCGCTGCAGGCCTTGCCGCTAGGGAAAAATTGACGGCGCTTTCGCGCAAGATCGACAACGGAGCATCGGAAGCGCCCGTACCGGTTGGCGACGGGGCCGTCGATCAATTCTGGCTCGCACGGCCTGTCTCGGTTTGCTTTCAGAACGTCACTGTTTCGCTTGGAGAACGCGCGGTGTTCGAGGGACTCGACATTTCGATTGAGCCCGGGGAGACCGTATTTCTGGAAGGCCCGAGCGGCAGCGGAAAGACAACCTTGCTCGATTGCCTGCTGGGCTTTCACCGGCCATGCGAGGGCAAGGTCGTGATCGGAGAGATGGATGCCAGTGCCTGCGTGCAGACGCTCAGGCAGGGCGTAATGTGGCTCGGGCAGGCGCCGAGGCTTTTCCACGGGTCAGTCAAGGCGAACCTACTGCGGGCCGTCCAGGACCCGGATCAGACCAGCGATGACGCTCTCTGGGTCGCGCTTCGTCTTGCGGGAGCTGCGGACCTGGTCAGACGCTTGCCCCACGGACTGTCCACGCAGATCGGTGAAGACGGTTTCGGGCTGTCAGTCGGCGAAATTCGGCGGGTGGCGCTGGCAAGGGCTGCGCTCCGACAGGGGGCAGGCCTCTTCCTCGCAGATGAGCCGACGGCGGGTCTCGACGAGGAAACGGCAGGGGATGTCATCGAAGGTCTCAAGTCGCTGTCCGCGAACCGGACCGCGATCATTGCAACGCACGACCCGCGTCTGCTTGCGCTTCCGGGAAGGCGCATAGACGTTGGCCAACTGTCTGGTGCCTTCCGAAAGGAGGCAGTGTCGTGAAAGCCATTCTTCAGACCATCCTGTCGCAGCACAGGCATGACCCGCTCTACTTCTGGCTTGGCATATTGGTCGCCATCGTTCCGGCGGCGGCGGGCATACTGCTGCTTGGCGTCTCAGGCTGGTTCATAACGGCTGCCGCAATTGCCGGATTGGCGGGAACCTTTTTGAACATTTTCGCTCCAAGTGCGATCATTCGCGGGCTCGCGATCGGGCGCACGGCAGGGCGCTACGGTGAGCGCGTCCTGACCCACGAGGCAACCTTCCGCTTTCTGACCAAGCTCCGTAACAATCTGTTCGGCGCCTTCGCCAACGGAAATGCGGTGCGCTCGAGGACAGGTCTTGTGCTCAATCGCTTCACGCGCGACATCGCCGCACTCGATACGATCTATCTCAGACTTGCCGTGCCGCTGGTTCTGGTGACTGTCGTTTCTCTGTGTCTGCTTGTGGTCTGGGGGCTGGTTTCTGCCGCGGTTCTGTCAGTCGGGGCGATTTTTCTCGGTCTCTGGCTCGCGATCGCGCTGACCGCTGTCCGCAACGCCGACCGCAAGAATGCACGGCGGGCCGATGCAGCCGCGGATGCCATGGTGCTGCGCGCCGCCGATCTGGCCGCAGGCAGACGCGATCTGGCAATCTATGGCGGGCTGGAGCAGGCCGCGAGCGCCGTGACAGGTGCAGGCGAGCGGCTGAACAGCGCAGAGGACGGTCTGCAGCAGCGCTCCCTTCGTCTGGTCAGTCTTTCCTCGCTCACCGGGCAGATCTTTCTGGCGGCCATGCTCGTCGTCTGCGCGCTGGTGGCCCTGTCAGGTGATATGTCTGTATCTCTGGCTGTCGGGTTGGTGCTGGTCGCCATCGCCGTCCCTGAGCTGATGGCCCAGATCCTGCCGGGGCTGTCCAACCTGCCGCGAACGGCGCTCTCGGCTCGACGGACTCGATCCATTCTGGACAAGGACGTATCAGCCCGGTCGGACGTTTCGTCGCACAGAGTCGAGGAAGCTCTTGCCGCGAACGCGCCTGTGCTGCGCTTCGCGGATGTTTCCTTCCGCTACCCGGGCGCCGAGCGCAAGGTGATCGATCATCTCTCTTTCAAGATGACGGCCGGCGAAGTGCTGGCGATTGCTGGGCGAAGCGGTTGCGGCAAGAGCACCGTTGCAGCGCTCGCCGCGCGCCTGCGCCTGCCGGATGCCGGCAAGGTGACGCTGAACGGGATGGACCTTTCAGCAATGCCCGAGGCGGATTTGCGCCAGTCGGTCACCGTCATCAGTCAAAGACCCTATCTTTTCAACGATACCGTCGCTGCCAATCTTCGGATCGCGAATCCGGCAGCGGGCGAGGAGCAGCTGTGGACGGCGCTCGAGCAGGCGCGCCTTGCACAGCGCCTCGCGAGCAGCCCGGACGGCCTGCAGACCGTGCTGGGGGAGGGCGGTCTCGGTCTTTCCGGCGGCGAGCAGAGGCGGCTGGCGCTGGCCCGCGCCTTCCTGACGCAGCCCGATGTCTTCATTCTCGACGAGATGACGGAAGGCCTGGATGCCGAGACGGCAGCCGATGTGCTTGCACGTTTCATGGACTTCAGGGGAGCGTCCGCTGTTCTGATGATTGCCCACAAGCAACTCGAGCTGCAGAGTGCGGACCGCGTCTTTCAACTACCGGGTGGTGCTACAGCACAAAAAACACCATGATACACCTCAAGGTGTCTCGCAGAAATCGGCTAATTGCGGACCAAATGTCTCACACGATCTGTCGCATTGACCTCATCTGCCCGCTGCGCCACGATTCACGGATCAAAGACTCGATTTCCTCTCGGTAGAACTGACAAGCCTCGCGGTTTGATTTGTCTTTTTCGACAGATGTTTACGTCAACCTAACCGGTTGGAAAGAAGAGTCGCCACCCTGCGCATTCTTGACATGCGCTGCAATTTGCTCGGGTCGCTACCGACCTGAAAAGGGGATAGAGGATGGAATTGAACGTCGTTGATCTGTCGAGGCTGCAATTTGCCATGACAGCTCTCTACCATTTCCTGTTCGTGCCACTGACACTCGGTCTGTCCATTTTGCTCGCGACGATGGAAACGGTCTATGTGATGACCGGCCGCGAGATCTGGAAGCGTATGGTCAAGTTCTGGGGCACGCTGTTCGGGATCAACTTTGTGCTGGGCGTCGCGACAGGCCTCACCATGGAGTTCCAGTTCGGCATGAACTGGGCCTACTTCAGCCAATATGTCGGTGACGTCTTCGGCGCTCCGCTGGCCATTGAAGGGTTGATGGCGTTCTTTCTGGAGGCGACCTTCGTGGGTCTCTTCTTCTTTGGCTGGGACAGGCTCTCGAGACGCGGGCACCTGTTTGCGACCTGGATGGTCGCGATCGGAACCAACTTCTCGGCGCTCTGGATCCTGATCGCCAACGGCTGGATGCAGCATCCGGTCGGGGCTGTCTTCAATCCCGACACGATGCGCATGGAAGTCTCGAGCTTCTTCGATGTTCTCTTCAATCCGGTGGCGCAGGCCAAATTCGTTCACACGGTGTCTGCCGGTTACGTGACCGCCGCCATGTTCATGCTCGGCATTTCGGCCTGGTACATGCTGAAGGGCCGCCACGTGGCGATCGCAAAGCGGTCCATGGCAATCGCGTCCGCCTTCGGTTTCGCCTCGGCTCTGTCCGTGGTCGTTCTCGGAGACGAAAGCGGCTATGAGGCCAACCTGAACCAGAAGATGAAGCTGGCGACGATCGAGGCGATGTGGGACACGGAGAAAGCTCCGGCATCCTTCAACCTGATTGCCTTGCCGGATATGGAAGCCAGGGAAAACGTCTTCGCGATCGAGGTGCCCTACGTGATGGGGCTGATCGCGACGCGCTCGCTCGACACCGTCATTCCGGGCATCAAGGATCTCGTTGAGCAATCGAAGGGACGCATCCGGGATGGCATCATCGCCTGGGAGGCGCTCCAGCAGATCAGGGCGAACCCAAATGACGTTCCGGCGGATGTTCGCACTGCCTTCGACCAGAACTTTGAGTCGCTCGGCTACGCCTATCTTCTGAAACCCTTCACCGATGATATCGCGGGGGCAACGGACGAGCAGATCGACACTGCGGCATGGTCCACGGTGCCAGAAGTCCTGCCGATGTTCTACGCCTTCCGGATCATGGTGGCGTGCGGGATGTTCTTCATCCTCATCACCACGGTGTTCTTCTACTATTCGTCCACGGGCAAGCTAGATGAATTGCAAGAGAATCGCCGCTGGCTTCTCCACGTAGCCGTCTGGTCGATCCCGTTGCCGTGGATTGCCTGTGAAATGGGCTGGTTCGTCGCCGAATACGGGCGGCAACCCTGGATCATCGAGAGCATGCTGCCGACGTCCGCCGCGGTGTCGGACCTCAGCGTGACCGAAGTTCTGCTGACCCTTGCCGGCTTCGTAGCGCTCTACAGCACGCTGCTGGTCGTCGAGATCGCCTTGATGCTCAAGTTCATCAAGATCGGGCCGGATGACGGAACTCCGGAAGACCTCCTGCCGACGGCAAAAGCGCAGAGCACGCGCGCCGTCGCGATGCCTGCGGAGTAAGTGCCATGATCCTCTATGAATTCATCGACTATTCGACCCTCAAGATGATCTGGTGGCTGCTGCTTGGCGTTCTGCTGATCGGGTTCGCAGTGACCGACGGTTTCGACATGGGCGTTGGGGCCATGCTGCCCTTCGTCGCCGAAACCGATATCGAACGGCGTGTGGTGATCAACACCATCGGCCCGACCTGGGAAGGCAACCAGGTCTGGTTCATTCTCGGTGGTGGGGCGATCTTCGCTGCCTGGCCACCGCTTTATGCCATCAGCTTCTCCGGGTTCTACCTGGCGATGTTCGTCGTGCTCGCCGCTATGATCCTGCGGCCGGTAGCATTCAAGTACCGGTCGAAGCGTCCCGATCCGTCCTGGCGCAATGCCTGGGACTGGGCCCTGTTCACCGGCTCCTTCGTGCCGGCACTGGTTTTCGGCGTCGCCGTCGGCAATGTTCTGCTCGGTGTTCCCTTCACACTCGATAGCGACCTTCGCATGGCCTATGATGGATCGTTCTTCGGTCTGTTCTCGCCGTTCTCCCTGCTGTGCGGATTGCTGTCCGTCGCAATGCTTGTCATGCACGGCTCCAGCTGGCTGGTCATGCGCGCTTCCGGCGACATGGTCGTGCGGGCCCGGCGGTACGGTACGGTGGCCGCAGGCCTCGGTATCATCCTGTTTGCGCTCGGCGGCTATCTGGTCGCATCCGGGTATGTCGAAGGGTTCCGCATCACATCGGATATTGATCCGAACATGGCCGCCAATCCGCTTGCCAAACAGGCGATCGCGGAAGGCGGGGCGTGGATGCGAAACTATTCCGTCCACAGCATCCTGTGGTTGGCGCCCGCCCTCGGCTTCATCGGGATGCTTGGCAGCTTGCTTCTGTTGCAGACCCGCATGGAAGCGGCCATTTTCCTGTGCTCGAAGCTGGCGGTTTTCGGGATCATTTCGACCGTGGGGGTCTCCATGTTCCCCTTCCTGCTGCCGTCGACGGCGCAGCCGGATGCCAGCCTCACGGTCTGGGATGCCTCATCGAGCCATCCGACCCTGTTCAACATGCTGGTTGCGACGGTGATTTTCCTGCCTCTCATCCTTATCTACACCGCCTGGGTCTACAAGGTCCTGTGGGGCAAGGTGGATGAGGAAACCATCGAACGCGACGATCACACGGCTTACTAAGGAGACGAACGGATGTGGTATTTTGCCTGGATCCTTGGAATGCCGTTGGCGTGCTGCCTGGCAATCCTGAATGCCATGTGGCTGGAGATGCGGAGCGACGATGAGCGCAGACGCATCGACAAGGATTTCTGACACGAAAAAAGAGGGCGGCCGATTGGCCGCTCTTCTTCATTAAGGCGGGGAGGCTTGGGCACTGGCCTCTGCGTCTGAGTGGGGGGATCGGGATGCCGGAGCAACGAAAAGCTTCGCCGGAGTGATTGGTGTTGCGGGAAACGTGCCCAAATCGGGGGATTGCCTCCCTAAAATGCTGTCCGGAGTATACTTTGAAATTTGGCCTGATAAGTATGTCCGGCATTGTCAGAAACGGCAGGTCATGCGTGGCATGAGGGACTTTTTCGAGTAGCTGGTTTGGAATGTTGATACGAAGCATATTAGTCGGCGTGACCCGCCTTTGCATGGGGCTCGCGGCGATCGTCTTTCTGGGGCAACTCGCCATGGTACTGATGCGCTATCTGCTCGGTATCGGCTTTCTGGAAATTCAGGATGCGGTAAATTACGCGTTTGCCGCTCTCGTCGCGCTTTCGATCGCCGTCGCCTTCGAAGATGACAAGCATGTGCGCGTGGATGTGTTTCGCCAGAGATGGAGCGATCGCACAAATCGCATCATAGACCGGGCCGGCTATCTGGTCCTCGCATTGCCGGTATTCGCGATGATGGCATGGACCGCGTATCCGCTTGTCCGCAGTTCCTGGTCGATCCTGGAAGGGTCTCCGGAAACGGGGGGGCTTCCGGGGCTCTTCATCGTCAAGACATGCCTGCTGATCCTGCCGGTCCTTGTGGTCATGCTAGCCGCCGAGCGTGTTCTCGGCTTCCTTCGGCGGAGAGGTTGATGACCGCGGACATTCTTTGGCTGCTTCTGCTCGCCCTCTCAGTCTTCGCCTGCATCTTGTCGGGCGTTCCGGTTTTGCTTGCCATCGCCGGCGCCCCGACGCTCGTGGCGCTGCTGGCTGCACTCTTCGGCCATTTCGACCTGATCTTCTTTCAGGCGGTGCCGCAACGCGTCTACGGCGTCATGACCAATCCGCTGCTGCTCGCAGTGCCGTTATTCGTTCTGATGGGGCTGCTGCTGGAGAAATCGCGGCAGGCCGAACTGATGCTCAAGAGCCTGACCTCGGTCCTGGGCGGGAACCAGACCGCCCTGGCCTTGTCAGTCGTTCTTGTCAGCGCGTTGATTGCTGCTTCGACAGGCATCATCGGGGCGACGATCGTCATGCTTGGCACGATCACGCTTCCCGCCCTGCTGTCCGCCGGCGTCAATCGCCGCATGAGCAGCGGCCTTATCTGCGCCAGTGGTACGCTCGGCCAGATCATCCCGCCCTCGATCATTCTCATTCTTCTGGGCGACCAGATCTCCAATGCCTATTTCGAGGCTCAGCAGGCCGCAGGCAACTTCGCGCCCGATCCGGTCACGGTGGGCGACCTTTTTGCCGGGGCTTTGTTGCCGGGACTGCTACTGGTCGCGCTATATGCCGGCTACGTCGTCATACGTTTGCGGAAAACACCGCAAACCAGTCCTGAAGTACCGGCTGAACCGGCCATAACGGTTGGCGAACTTGTCAGGAACATTGCCCCGACACTCGGTCTCATCGTTGCCGTTCTGGGAAGCATCCTTGTTGGCATTGCGACGCCGACGGAAGCCGCGAGTGTTGGCGTTGCCGGCGCAGTTCTGATTGCCGCAGGCGGGCAGGGCGGGCGCACGGCGCGCCTTGCGATCCTGTGTGCAGGCCTGGCCGTTCTGCTTCTTGTCCTGCGACAGACGGGCCACTTCGGACTGGAGTTTTCCGGCGGCCGGGTGGTCTTGTCGCTGAAGACGTTGATCTCGGCGGTTCTGGCCTGTGCGGCGTTTGGCCTCCTGCTCGCCAACATGTCTAGTCTCTTTCGCAGCGGGATCTTCATACCGGCACTGCGTGAGACCATCTCGATCACGGGGATGATCTTCGGCATCGTCGTTGCAGCCAGCATCCTCTCCCTGGTCTTCAGGGGCTTTAACGGCGACGAACATGTGGCCGAATTGCTCGAGGCGCTTCCGGGCGGTCCGCTTGGAATGCTCGCCCTTACGATGCTGGTGATCTTTCTGCTCGGCTTCATTCTGGAGTTCGTGGAGATTATCTTCATTGTCGTGCCGATCGTCGGTCCGATCATTCTGCAATCCGATATCAGCCCGGTGTGGTTCGCGATCCTGATCGCGCTCAACCTTCAAACGTCCTTTCTCACGCCGCCCTTCGGTTTTGCGCTGTTTTACTACCGATCCGTCGCGCCACCCGAAATCAGGACGTCGGAGATATATATGGCGGTCATACCCTTTGTGGCGATACAACTTCTGGCGCTTGCGCTCGTAGCCTTCTTTCCGGGGCTGTCGACCTGGCTTCCGGATGTCCTGTTCTGAGTACGAAAAAATGTTTCTGGGAGAACCTGCATGAAAAGACGTGATTTCCTGAAGGCGGGAGCGGTCGCTGCTCCTGCAAGCCTGCTGGCCGCTCCGGCCATTGCCCAGGGAAAATTCGAGTGGAAGCTGCCGACCTCCTTTCCGGCAAAGGCGCCTGGCGTCGGCACGAACGTGACGGCCTTCGCAGACCGCGTAGAGGCCATGTCCGACGGACAGCTTTCCTTCAAGGTCTATTCTTCAGGTGAACTGGTACCTCCCTTCGGCGTTGAGGATGCGGTGGAACAGGGGACAGTCGAAATCGGCCACTCGACGCCCTACTATGCGGCTTCGAAGAACTCGGCCATGCACTTCTTTTCTGCGGTCCCGTTCGGAATGACCGCAGTCGAAACCACAGCTTGGCTGCGCTACGGCGGCGGACAGCAGCTTTGGGATGACATTTACGCCGAGCGTGGCCTGAAGCCTTTTTACTCCGGCAACTCCGGCGTTCAGGCGGCCGGCTGGTTCAAGAAACCGGTCGAGGGCCTTGATGATCTTGCAGGTCTCAACATGCGTATTGCCGGGCTTGGCGGCGAGGCAATGCGTAAGCTTGGCGTGAACGCCGTTCTCCTGCCGCCTCCGGAAATCTTCCCGGCCTTCCAGTCCGGGGCTATCGACGCTGCTGAATGGGTCGGTCCGCTTCTGGATCAGGCCTTCGGACTGCAGAAGGTGGCGAAGTACTGCTACGTTCCGGCATTCCACGAGCCGTCCGCAGCACTGGAAATCGTTGTCAACAAGGCTGCCTTTGAAGAACTTCCCGCACATCTGCAGGCAATCATACAGTACGCTGCCGAAGCTGCTTCCGTGGAGACGACCGCTCAGTTCGATTACTACAATGCTGTTGCGCTCAAGAAGCTGAAGGAAGACGGCGTTACCTTCACCGCCTTTCCGGAAGACGTGAATGCGGCGCTCAAGGCAGCGGTCAGCGAAGTGATGGCGGAAAATGCGGAAGCCAATCCGACGTTTGCGGAAGTCCAGGAGAGCTACAATGCCTTTCTGGAACTCGCAAAGGACTATGCAGTGCTGATGAAGGCTGCGACGTTTACCCAGCGCATCTGACATCGTTGACGCGAAGCGGATCGAACCGGCGGCGGATCAGTCGCCGGTTTTTTCACGTCTGCTGGTATCTCGTGAAGGATCAGGACGCAGGTTTGCGCGCCGCCCGGCTTTCGCGGATGATGATGACGATGCCGCTCGAGACGATCACGGCCGCCCCGATGTAGGCGGCAAGATCGGGGATCTCGCCCCAGAAAACCCAGCCGAGTACAGTCGCCCAGATTAACCCCGAGTAGTCGATGGGCGCGACGACGGCAGCCGGCGCAAGGCGGAAGGCCTGGGTGATCAGGGTGATCCCCGCCGTCCCGAAGAGGGCGATGCCGAGGAACTGCCAGAGATCCCCCATGTGAATGTCCACCCAGACGAACGGGAGCAGGGGAAGGCACAGGACCGCCCCACCGCCGACGAGATAGAGCATAAGCGTCCAGACGCTTTCGCGCGGATCCACCCAGCGGGCACTGATCATCAGCAAGGCATAGAGAAAGGCCGTGGCGACGGGGTAGATGGAGGCCGGCTGGAAGGTGGCCGATCCGGGCCTGACCACGATCAGAACACCGACGAAGCCAACCAGCACGGCAAGCCAACGCCGCCAGCCGACACTTTCCCTCAGGAACAGGGCCGATAGGGCTGTCACGAAAACGGGAGCCGAGAAGACGATCGCCGTGGCTTCCGCAAGCTCCATCCGACTGATGCCGGTAAAGAACAGGGTAGCCGCGCCAATCCACAAGATACCACGGCTCACATGCGCAAGCGGTCTGTGGGAAACCAGCGCCTCGCGTCCTCCCAATCGGTAGGCGATGAGGATCGCGAACGGCAGTGCTATCAGATTGCGCAGGAAGATGATCTGGACCGGGTGGTAGCGATCCATCAGGCTCTTGGCAAAGGCGTCGTTGAAGCACAGGAACGCCGCTCCGGCGCACATGAGCACGATGCCCGCAACCGTTCCGGACCGCCTTTCGGCGAGCGCCAGTAACATGAAATCCTCCTCGGTTGCCTGTATCTAATCAGCACGAAAAACGGGCGCAAGTCGAACACGCACGCTACCGGTACGCCTGGCTTCGATACGGAATTGAGCCTTGCCGCCACCCAATCAAAAATGGCGCGCGGCGGAAAGTCGTTTGCGATTCTATCGCCAGGAGTGTTCGGGCCGGGTTGGGTGATCAGAGTGACTTCGGGAAGCCGCCGACCACCTTGAACCTTGAAACAGACTTCCTTTTCAGGTGCCGTGTCCGATATGCGTCGTCCCGTCTTCTTCCTGGCGACAATGGGTCGTTGATCCAGCGCGAGAGGAGATAGCCATCTCCGTCTTACTCTGGCGTTCCCGTACGCGCCTCAGCCGTGCTGCCGCGCGTGATCCGCATCGCGCTTGCCAGGGCGCCCAACAGCGCAAGAACCGCGCCGATCGCCAGCCCCGCCCTTGGCGCGACGGAGGATGACGTGAGCGTGAAAAGAAGGGTCATAACGAGGCTTCCGGCGGTCTGCCCGACGAGGCGAGCCGATCCTTGCATACCTCCGGCTGCGCCGCTGCGTTCGCGTGGTATGGACATCAGCATGTTGCGATTGTTCGGCACCTGAAAGAAACCGAAGCCGAGCCCGGCGATCATGGTGAAGATGACAAGCGGGACCGGGCTGCCATATCGAGGAGAAACGGCTGCGAGTGCGAGGCCTGCGGCCAGCACGATGCCGCCGACTGTACACAGAAGAGCATCCTGCACGCGGTCCGACAGCCGACCGGCCAACGGCCCCATGATTGCAACCATGATCGGCCACGGCGTCATGCAGACGCCGGTCATGAACGTCGACAGCCCGAGTCCGTGCTGAAGCATGAACGGCAGCGCGACGAAGCTCGCCATCTGTGCGGCAAAACAGCAGACGGACGCCATCACCGAAAATCGGAACGGGTGCATGCGCAAAAGGTCCAGCGGGATCAGCGGCGCAGATCGCGGCCATTCGCGAAGAACCAGCGCCGCGAAGCTTGCAGCGCTCACACAAAGCAGAAGCGCGCCAGTCAGCGGCTCCTCGATGACCTGATCCGCTCCGATCACGAGCGCTCCGAACCCGAGAGCATTAAGAACGACGCTGGGAAGATCTAGGGACCGCCCATTGCCGTCCGGTTGCGGCAGCGTCCGGCCGACGCTGAGCGCGATGATCCCGATGGGAATGTTGACCGCAAACAGCCAGGGCCAAGAAGCAACGGACAGGATTGCCGCACCGACGATCGGGCCGATTGCCGTCGAAAGGGCGACCACCATCGCGTACCAGCCGATGACTGTGCCGATGACGCGACGGGGAAAGATATGGCGCAGCAGGGCGATCGCGAGCGCCATGATCGGAGCAGCGCCAAGCCCCTGCACGAAGCGGGCGCCGATGAGCCAGGGCAGGGATGGTGCGATCGTGCACAACAGGGAGGAAGCGGTGAAGAGGACGATGCCGGTCAGGTAGACTTTACGGTAGCCGAGGCTCTCACCGAGCGCTGCGCTAGGCAGCAAGGCCATCACGATTGCAAGCTGATAGGCCGTTACGACCCACACGGTTGCGGCAGCCGAAACGTTCAGATCCGTATGAATGGACGGCAACGCGACATTGGCGATCGCCGCATCGAGAACGACGAGTACCAGCGCCGACAGCATCGTGAAGGTCGCGAAATAGCGGCGCGGCACAGGAAGCCCGGCTTCGGCATCATCGTCCACGATATTTTCAAACTGCGAAATGTCTTTGACTGCCGCGGTCTTTGGCCGGCGATCGAAAATCGGCATTGGGGCTCCGAGTGTGTGGCGTGCCGTGGCCGCTCGCGGAATGTCACGGCGCAAGATGCGGTCGGGGCAACTTGAACGCGCTGGAGAAAACGAGGCAGGTCATCGTGTGAAAGGTCATTGGCAGGAAACGACAGATTGGACACGCACTGCAATCTCGTCAACTGGAGAAACCGTCGGGAAGAGGCGGGGCGGGATCGAGGGCCATGAATTTCCCCGCTTTGCGTCTTCCACCATCAAATGATATCTACACGCCGATGAACGCGAGCGACCAACTCTACAAGGCTCAACGCCCGGTATTTTCCGTAGCCCCGATGATGGACTGGACGGACAGGCATTGTCGTGCCTTCCACCGGCAGCTGACGAAACGTGGCTTGCTCTACACCGAGATGGTGACTACCGGCGCGGTGATCCACGGCGACCGGGACTATCTGCTCGGCTTTTCCGACATCGAGCATCCGATTGCCTGTCAGCTTGGCGGGTCCGAGCCCGATCAGATGGCGGCGGCGGCGCGGATCGTGGAGGACTTCGGCTATGACGAGGTCAACATAAATGTCGGCTGCCCGTCCGATCGGGTGCAGTCGGGAAGCTTCGGCGCCTGTCTGATGGCGGAGCCGGAGACCGTTGCCGCCTGTGTTGCCGCGATGAAGGCCGAAGTCGGAATTCCGGTGACCGTCAAATGCCGGATCGGCGTTGACGATCAGGATCCCGAAGAGGCACTTGATGCGATGGCGGACGCGGTCTTTGCCGCCGGCGCAGACGCACTATGGGTTCATGCGCGCAAGGCCTGGCTGCAGGGGCTGAGCCCGAAAGAAAACCGCGACGTCCCTCCGCTCGATTACGACAGGGTGGTTCGCTTGAAAAAACGGCTTCCCGAGCGGTTCATCGGCCTTAATGGCGGCCTTCAGACGCTGGACCAGGGCGAGCCGTATCTGGAAACCCTGGATGGCCTCATGTTCGGACGTGCGGCTTACCACACGCCGCAGATCATGGGCGAGGTCGACCGCCGGCTATATGGCGAAGCGACACCGGAGATCTCTCCGTGGGATGCAGTGAAAGGTCATATGGCCTATCTCGACGCCGAGCTTTCCAGAGGTGTGAAGCTGGCTCATATGACACGCCACATGTTGGGGCTGTTTCACGGCCGGCCGGGTGCGCGCTCCTGGCGACGGATTCTGACGGTAGAAGCCATCCGACCGGGCGCAGGTCTTGAGGTTGTCGAAAAGGCTCTGGCCGCTGTCAGCGTTGCAGGCGCTGATCTGGAAGCTGCCGAATAAGGGGCGGAGCGAGATAACCTTCGCTCAAGGGTTCATGATCAGCTGATCGCCTTCGATCCGCCAGCCTTGCAGGCGGTCGAGCGCCGTCATCCCGAAGAGGCTGGAGTCCAGAGCACCTTCCCGGGCAACAAATCCACGGATATCTCGAAGGGTATGATCGCCGAACGTCAGCGTATCAATCTTGACCGGCGCAACCAGTGCCCGACCGTTTGCGGTCGACACCGGCACGGTGAAGGAAAGGTCCTGATCGCGGTATCCGGCGCGACGCGCATCTTCATTCGTCAGAACGACCGCGCTCGCGCCAGTATCGAGCAGGAAATGCGTTCGCGATCCGTTGGTCTTGCCGTCCAGTACAAAATGGCCGCTGGCGTCACGGACGATCAGGATCGAGCCATCGGTCTGGGTGACCGCAAGTCCGGGCGCAAGGGCGCCCAGAACCCGGTAACCCGCCTGCACCAGGTCGGTTCGAAAGGTGTAACCGATGACCAGCAGCGCGCATAACCCGCCCCAGAACAGTGTGCCTTGAATGATCTCGCCCACTTTCGGTTGCCCGAAGACGAAGCTGGCAAGAAACACGAAGGCGAGAGCAGACAGGGCAACAAGGCGAGGTCCACTGCCATCGAAATTGGCGTTGGTCGGATCCGTCGGGTCGCCGAAAAACGCGTAGAAGGCAAAGGCTGCCATCACGATCACGAGAATGACGACGATGAAGCCGCGTAGTTGTCCGCCGCGGTTCATTGGCGTTCTCCGGACATGGTGAGTTCTTTTCTTCGCTGGTCGAGGACCGCCATGATTTCGAGCCGCTCGTGGTCAGTGAAGGTCGCCCAGCCGGCGATCTCGTCCAGAGATCGCAGGCAGCCTGTGCACAGGCCGGATTTCCTGTCGATCTGGCAGATATTGATACAAGGAGACACCATCAGGCGGATATGGCGGCGGAGTGTGGCTTTGCCAAGACAGAAAATCGACGGTTTCCCCAATTCATCGAGGGCCGAGACTTCCGGCTGCGAGGGTTACCGGGGCGGTTATGATCCGGATCGGCAAGGCGACCGTGTCACCGATCAGGTCGGCAAGGTCAGTGGCCTGATCCGGCGAACCACCCATGGCTGCAACCGAAGTCAGGTCTGCCTGCCCGAGGACCTTTCGGAACTCGGGACTTAATCCGGCAAGCTGAGCGAACTTCGAATGGTTGGTGCTGTCGAGTGAAGACAGCTCCGTCACATCGATGACGATGGCTCCCAGTTCTGCAAGCTCCTGATCATCGGAATAAGCCCCCACGCGCTCAATGCCGCCGGAAAGCCGCTGAGACAGGCTCAGCGCCTTGTCGTCTCGCGACACGATGACCACGTAGGGTTTTCTCGGCCTGCCGATCTGTTTCAACTGAGACTTGAAGAGGTCGATATCGATGTCCGGGGCGGCCAGCACCACATTGTCCAGTTTGCGGGATATGACCGCCAGTCTCTGTGGATCAGCGCGCACAGCTGTCTCCATCAGGAGCCAGTTCCCCATGGAATGCGCCATGATGGTGATGCCTTCCGCGTTTGTCTGGGCCAGATCGCCGATCGTCTGCTCCAGCGCACTGCGCGCGATTGCGGCGCTGTTGAGATCGTAGAGATAATCCTGGAGCTTTCCCCGTGAGGCCCAGGTAAACAGGACGGGAACCGACTGTATGTTGCCGTCATGGACCATCTGCGTGAACCGGAAAAGGCCTTCGGGAAAGCGCGTGTTGTAGCCATGAATGAACAGGAAGATCCGGCGTTTTCCCTTGGGAAGCTTCGCAAGGCGCTGGTTGACGTCTCTGATGAATGCCTTTCGGTCGGGGATGTATCCGGCCTGCCGCGTCACGAAAGTCGTTTCAGGGTTTCCCGGTTGCGCTGTCGGCCATTCGATTTGACCGGGTTGGTGAGTGGGCGGCACGGAGATCGTGAGGTCGGCATAGTTGATCTGCTGCGCGCGCTCACCGTTGAAATAGGTATCGGGATGCTCATCCTTTTCCCGTGTGGTCGCGACCAGAATATCGTAGCTCTTCGCACCGGGAGCCGGCATCTCGTTGAGCGCAAGCACGCCGAGTTCCGGGCGGCTGCCGCAGGAGACGAGACCGAAAAGCACAACCAGCGCGACGAAAAGCCGGGGCGCAAGACGCCGCGACGGGAGCATCATCGAAAATGTCGTTTCGCCGGCCATCTTACCTCCCCACCGAAAAACGCCTCACGCTACCATAAATATGCCGGCGAGAAAGCCAAGCCCGCTGACTTGCTGAATCGCGCCAAGCACATCCCCCGTGACCCCGCCAACCTTGGCACGCCCCAGCTGGCCGCAACCGAGTGCTGAAAGCGCTCCGATTGCCGCGCCCAAAAAAACGGCGGGAACGGCAAGCAGCAACAGGGGTGGGATCAGAAATACCAGTGCAGGGACCAGGGCCTGATAGACCGCACGGGCATCCGGTTTGCCGAAACGCGCTGCAAGCCCGTCAGGACGGGCGAGCGGCTGCATCTGCCACTGCCAGACAAGAAAAAAACGGCTGATGACTTCCGCCGATAGCAGAAGCAGAGCCGCTTCCGCCGGTGCGAAACGGTCCCAGAGAGCAGCCAGAAGCGCTACACGCAGCAGAACAGCAAATGCCAGCGACAACGCGCCGAACGCGCCGATGCGGCTGTCCTTCATGATCGTCAGACGTCGTTCCCGCTCGGATCCTCCGAAAAAACCGTCGGCAACGTCCGCAAGCCCATCCTCATGCAGCGCACCGGTTACAACAGCCAGCATCGCGGCCGTCAGCACCGCGATGGCCATGACGGGAAGATGCGTATACCCGAGCAGCATGCCGAAGCCGGCCGCCGGCAGGGCGACGATCAAGCCGGCCAGAGGCGCCGCACGGGAAATGCGGCTGAAATCCGGTGGGGTGGCAATATCGTCAGCCCTGTTTAACTGCCTGAGCGGAAGACGGGAAAAGAATCGGACGCAGGCTGCAGTATCGGCGAGGTAACGCGAAAGACCGCCTGTGGACGTCCCATTGTGATCCAAAGTTTTGTCACGTCCCGAACCGGCCGGATTTTCGGAGTTCTGGTCGGTTTGAGGGCCCATTCAGCCGGTCCTGTGCTTGAGTTTTCGCTGGGCACCGTTATAGATCGGCATCCTATGCAGACCAAGTGGCCGGGAACGTGTCCGGTCGTCAATAAAAACCTGGAAGCAGGACAAGATGCCACTTTCCGAAGCCGCGCTGCCGTTCGAAGACATCCGCAATCTCGTGAAATCAATGCCCGGCCCCGACGAAGAGGCGCTCGGCAAGGTCAGAGCCCGGGACGCCCAGCTTACCAAGCCTGCCGGATCTCTGGGCCGCCTGGAAGAGATCGCAGAGTGGCTGTCCGCCTGGTCCGGCAAGGCGCCGCCCCAGGTGACCCGGCCTCTGGTCGCTATTTTTGCAACGGCGCACGGCGTTGCCGACGAGGGCGTCTCGGCATTCCCGAGCGCCGTGAACCGTCAGATGGTCGAGAATTTTTCCGCAGGCGGCGCGGCCATCAATCAGATCTGCCGAGCAAGCGACGTCGGGCTCAAGGTCTTTGATCTCGCGGTCGACATGCCGACGCCCAGCATCACGAAGGAAGATGCCATGGACGAGGCCAACTGCGCGGCAACCATGGCGTACGGCATGGAAGCGCTGGCCGGCGGCATCGATCTCGTTTGCCTCGGGGAAATGGGAATCGGAAACACGACGGTTGCCGCTGCAGTCTTCAATGCCCTGTTCGGCGGTGACGCCGGGGACTGGATCGGCCGCGGCACCGGTGTGGATGACGAGGGGCTTGCCCGCAAGCGTGAAGCTGTGGAAGCGGCTGTTGCGCGGATTGCCGGCGAAAAGGATCCGTTGGAAATTCTCCGCCGGGTTGGCGGCCGGGAAATCGCAGCCATGACAGGTCTTATTATCGCCGCGCGCCTTCAGCGGGTTCCGGTGATCGTAGACGGGTTCGTCACCACGGCAGCGGCAGCGATCGTGCACAAGCTCGATCCCTCCGGCCTGGACCATTGCCTGTTTGCTCATGTTTCAGCTGAACAGGCCCATGGACATGCATTGAAGTTGCTTGGAAAGACAGCTCTGTTCGATTTCGGAATGCGTCTTGGAGAAGGCTCCGGCGCCGCGCTGGCCGCAGGGATCGTCAAGGTTGCTGCCGAAACCCATTCCGGCATGGCGACCTTCGCCGACGCAGGCGTTTCCGGCAAGGACAGCTAAAGTCCGTAAGGCGATCAGCTGATGGCCGGGAAGGCGTCCGCCGCCAGCGACATGGCATGCCAGGCTGCGTATGAGCTTACGCGGATTGTGCCTTGTCCTGGCTGTCCGACCGCTTCTTGCTGATACCGGACGCAACATCCTGAGAATAGTTCATGTTCCGGAGCGGTGGCAGCGTAACGGTGACCTCCGTTCCTTCGCCTGGTCTGGAACTCAGGATGAACTTGCCGTCATGCATGCCGATCAGGGCCTGAACGATAGACAGGCCTAGGCCGGTTCCGGGTTCAGCGCTCTTGATCGCGTGAGACCCTTGACCAAAGGCTTCCAGCACCGTCGGAATTTCTTCCTCGGGAATCCCCGGGCCAGTGTCATTGATGGAGACATATTGTCCGCCGTCGCTCGACCGGCCAACCTTGATGCGCACGTGACCGCCGACAGGTGTGAACTTGACCGCGTTCGACATGAGATTGAGAACCACCTGTCGGAGGGCGCGTTCGTCCGCCCAGACCCGCGGCAGGTCGCCTTCATGCGTGTGGTGAAGCGAGATCGACTTCACATTCGCGCGCACCTTCATCATGGTGCCGCACTCTTCGACGACGTCATCCAGCAAAATCGGCTCTTCATGCAGCTCGTGGCGGCCTGCCTCGATGCGTGACAGATCCAGGATCTCGTTGATGAGGTTCAGAAGATGCTTTCCGGAGCCGTGAATATCCTCCGCATAGGACCGATAGTTGGAATTGTGCATCTTGCCGAGCACTTCATCCTTCATGATTTCGGAAAATCCGAGGATGGCATTGAGCGGCGTACGGAGTTCGTGGCTCATGGTTGCCAGGAACCTGGATTTGGCGACGTTCGCCGCTTCAGCACGGCGTCGCGCTTCGTCCGACAGCGCATTGGCCGTCTCAAGTTCAGCGATCAGGTGATCCTTGTCCGCCCGGTATTCCAGCATTGTGTTGGCGTTCTTCAGAAGCTGGTTTCCAAGGATCAGGAAGAAGCCTTGTGCTCCGATCGCCATGGCCGCGAGCGTATAGTGAATGGGCGTGATCTGTTGCAGGAAGCTCGCTGTCACCACAAATGTCATGGGGAGGGTGCTGGCCAGCAGACACTTGGGAAGCGTGGCCGACTGCATGGTGTTCATGGCGACGACGATGAGAAGGGTCGCGAAATGGAAGATCACGAAGCCGTCGCCGGCATGGGTGTTCTTCGGCAGCAGGAAAAAGACCGCCCAACTGCAGCCGTAGACGAAATCCCCGAGCGTGAACCGGTGCCGCCAATAGCTTTTGGCTTTTTCGTCGGAGGAAGCCCTCTCGTAGAAATGGCTCGTCAGAACCATCATCAGGTGGGTGAAGAGGGTGATCGCAAACCAGATGCCGATAAAGATCGGGTCGACCCAGAGCACCGATATCGCGGCCACGATCAGCGCCAGAAGCGGCGCGGCGTAGGCGGCGTTGATGCGCGTGTCGGCAAACAGATGCTGGCGTTCGAGGTCGAAGGACGTGTGCTGGTTCGCCGGCGTGCCGAGACGGCTGCGCACATCCTTGACGGACCGTGCCATCTCACGGCGACGGATGGCCCGTTGCTGGTTGATGGCGAGTTTTTCTTCGCCGATATCCGAGGCAGGAGATCCCATGAGACGCCCGAAGGGTGATGATTTCGTTATTGTGATACTGCGTGTTTCTTCACTCTGGCTCACCAAATCTTAAGATCGTCCTCAGGATCGTGGTAAGGGAAGTATTAACAGGCTGTGTCAAGGTGCAACTCATTGTCTGATCAAGGAAATCGGTATCAGCTCGAGAGGCTGGAAAGTGATATTCTGGCGTGTCGCGTCTGTGTGGAAAGACCGGACCAGGAGCCGCTCGCGCATGAGCCCCGGCCGGTGGTCCAGATCTCTTCGAACGCCCGCTTGTGTGTATGCGGACAGGCCCCCGGAACGCGGGTCCACAAGAGCGGACGCCCGTTCACGGACCCCTCCGGGGATCGTCTGCGCAGCTGGATGGGGATCGACCCGGACACCTTCTATGACGCTGACCGGCTTGCAATCGTCCCCATGGGGTTCTGCTTTCCCGGACACGACGCAAAAGGCGGCGATCTTCCGCCCAGGCCCGAATGCCGCAAGACCTGGCATGACGGCCTGTTCGCTGCCATGCCTCAGCTCGAACTCATTCTCGTCATCGGTCAGTACGCGCAGGCCTATCATCTGGGCGCGGCACGGAAAAAATCTCTCACGGAGACGGTCACCGCCTGGCGCAAATATTTTTATGCAGACCGCGCGCAGGACGAGCCTGTTGTCCTGCCGTTGCCGCATCCTTCGTGGCGCAACAACGCATGGCTACGAAAGAACCCGTGGTTCGACCAGGAACTGCTGCCGGTTCTGCGCCAGGAGGTTGCCAGGCTGATTTGACCGGATGACCGACGCATTGCCAAAATTTTCCAAAATGCTGGCGTTTGACAAGCTGTTTGAGATTCCGTTACCTCTAATGTCTCAGTCTTGAAATCATTTCCCAATCCATCGTCTCGCGGACACGGGACACCACTGCCGTGAACAGGGCCATCCATGATTGACCGCATCGACCGCCGTATCCTTTCGATCCTCCAGGAGGATTGCACCGTTCCGGTGGCCGAGATCGGCCGCAGGGTAGGGCTCTCGACGACACCCTGCTGGCGCCGCATTCAGAAGATGGAAGAAGACGGCGTGATCACCGGAAGGGTCGCGCTTCTCGATCCCGCCAAGGTCAACGCCAAGGTGACCGCTTTCGTGGCGATCACCACCAGTCAGCATTCCGAGGACTGGCTGAAGAAATTCGCGGACGTGATCCAGGAGTTTCCGGAGGTTGTCGAATTCTACCGAATGGCAGGGCAGGTGGATTATCTCCTGCGCGTTGCCGTACCCGATATCGATGCCTATGACGCTTTCTACAAGAAGCTGATTTCCCGGATAGACATTTCCGACGTGTCGACGACATTCGCGATGGAGCAGATCAAGAACACCACCGCGTTGCCGCTTGCCTATGTAGCCACCGAAAAGCCCAAGCCCGAGTAACGTGCCGCTGCCTGTTTCAGGCAGATGCAGGGCTTTCGCCAGCCTTGGGTCAATAGGTCCCGATCGACCAGACGTTGCCTTCCGGATCGCGGCAGATGAATTCCCGGCTGCCGTAATCCCGCTCCGTCAGGCCTTGAACGATTTCGGCCCCGGCGCCGGTCGCCTTTGCGAACATTGCGTCCGCGTCATCGACTGCGAGATAGACGGCCTTGCCTCCGGCACCAATCGGCTGGCCAACTATCTCGGCAAAAGCGTCTTCGCGCGCCTGACCGAACATGATCATCGCCGACCCGAACGCCATTTCGGCGTGGATGATGGCGCCTTGTTCGTCCCGATAGGCGGCATGCTCGACAAAGCCGAAAGCCTCTGCGAGCCACTTCAGCACCGCCTCCGCGTCCGTGAACCGGAAGGTCGGGTAAATTCTGCTTGCCTCAGTCATGGTCAACTTTCTCCTGTGATGAAGAAAGAGATAGCCGGTGCAAATCCGGATGAATTGAAGATTTGTTACCCGCTACCAGTCGGTGCCTTCAGTTCGTTCGTGGCGCCTTCGCCAGGAGGTAGGCGATTGACCCGATAACGCCGTGAAGTCGCGGATCAGATGTGCCTGATCTGCGTAACCGCAGTCGGCCGCGATGCCAGACCAGTTTCGGTCACCAGCGGTTCCTGCAAGCCTCAGAACCTTGTTGAAGCGGATAATGCGGGCAACGACCTTTGGCGAAAGACCGATGTCGCGGCGGAATGTCATCGCCAGATGCTTTCTGCTCCAGCCGACTTCAGCCCCCAGTCGGGAAATGGGCAAGCAACCTTTGCTCTCCATCAGACGCCGCAGAACATGATCCACAGGACCGGGCCGGATTGTCAGGCGGCGAAGCCGTGCGTACACGAATTCCGACGCGATCCTCATGCGCGCTGACCAGTCCTCGGTGTCCTCCATATACCGGATAAAGTCCGAGACAGTGGGATCGGTGAGATCAATGATCGGTTCCATTCGGTCGGTCAGGAGGCTCATCGGCAGATCGAAGAAATGTCGCCCGCCGAGCGGAGTAAAGTTGATCTGAACGCATTTGGCCCGACCGTCCGACTGGATGAAGACAGGTCTGTCGCTCAGGCCCGCTAGAAAGCCTGGGACCGCGTCCTCGTGCGTTGGCTGGTGTCCGATACCGATTTCGAACGGTTGGCCGAAACTGAGAACGAGCGGGACGGTCAGCGACGCGGTCTCGATCTGCCTGGCGCCATGATCAGATTGCTCCTCATACCCGATAATCTCGGTGAAAAATGCACGCAGGTCCGCCGGAGCACCGATGCGCCGAAACGCGGCCTTGATGCCGGGTGGCGCTGAGGAGGACGTCGTGATCAGGTCGGTATCTGCGGACATGGCTCATCTTCCGGCGCGGCGCTGGAAGATGCAATCCAGGCGCAACGCCAGACAAGCAGCGTCAGGAAAGCGGGATGTTCTGGTTCGGAAGTTGGTGACGCGATCGGAAGCGAGCGACTTCGGCCTCGGTCACTTTCTGCCCGGTAAAGATCTCCGCATAAAAAGGCATGCGCTCCACGCGCGGAGCGAGGTCTTCAAGCGGGCCGTCCTTCTTCATCGAGATATAGCCGATCTGGGTCTGATAGATCGTGTTCGCGCGGATGCTTGCGCAGTTTGGCTCAAAGTCGAAGCGTTCGAACATGGCCGTCAGGGCAACGACCCGCACCTCATCCGCTTCCTCCAGGAGCCTGGAAAGGTGTTCGTCCGTATGGGCCCAGTTTCGCATTGCAAATTCCAGACGAGAGTCGAACAAAGCGGGATCGAGCCACAGGTCGAAGACATTGAGCACGGCTTCGCCAATTGTCTCGGCATAATCCACCGTTCGTTTGATCAGGTTGCCGGTATTTTGCGACTGCCACAGCGTGATGAGCGCCTGAAGCAGGTCTTCCCGATCAGCGAAATGTCCGTAAAAGCTCGTCCGTGACATGCCGACGCGGTCTGCAAGAGGCATGACCTTCACGCCGTCGATCCCGCTTTCCAGAAGCGCCAGATATGCGGCTTGCAGCCAGATCTCCCGGGTGCCGCGCCAACCGGAAGCCTTCTCGATCAGGGTGCTGTTCATTCTGCGTCGATACCAGTGGCTGGGAGCTGTGACAACTTAATGCGACAGTGCTGTACGCAAATACGACACATATGTCGTTTTTGCGTCTTCCCAGCGATGTTCGAGCGCTCCTATTCTTTCCCACGGTTGGCGCCGAGAGTAGAGGGAAGCACATGTCGAAAGATCCGTTGCTGCAGCCATATCGGCTGAAGTCGCTTACGCTGAAGAACCGGATCATGATCACATCGCACGAACCGGCCTACGCCGAAGACGGCATGCCGAAAGACCGTTATCGCGCCTACCATGAGACGCGCGCGAAAGCCGGTGTCGCCCTGACAATGACGGCAGGCTCCGCCTCGGTGTCGAGAAGCTCCCCGCCGGCCTTCAACAATATCCTTGCCTACAAGGACGAGGTGGTTCCCTGGATCCGCCAGATGACCGACGCCTGCCACGAGCATGGCTGCGCGGTGATGATCCAGCTGACCCATCTCGGCCGTCGCACGACCTGGAACAAGGGTGACTGGCTGCCTTCCGTCTCCGCCACGCATATGCAGGAGCCTGCGCACCGGGCCTTTCCGAAAAAGGTCGAGGACTGGGATATCGAGCGGATCATCACCGATTACGCCGATGCCGCAGAGCGCATGCAGGCCGGCGGCATGGATGGGATCGAACTGGAAGCCTACGGACACCTCATGGACCAGTTCTGGTCGCCCGCGACCAATACTCTGGAGGGCCCCTATAACGGTTCCCTCGAAAACCGGATGCGGTTTTCGCTCGAAGTCATCGACGCCATCCGCAAACGTGTCGGAAACGACTTTATCGTGGGCATCCGCTACACGGCCGACGAAAGCCTTGAGGGCGGCATAACGGCTGAGGAGGGGCTGGAGATCGCCCGTCGCCTGAAGGCGACCGGCCAGATCGATTTCCTGAACGTCATTCGCGGGTATATCGCCACGGATGCAGCCCTGACCGGCGTCATTCCGGTGCAGGGCATGCGCAATGCCCCTCATCTCGATTTCGCTGGCACCATTCGCCGCGAAATCGGCCTGCCGACATTTCATGCGGCCAAGATTCCCGACGTTGCGACGGCGCGCCACGCGATCGCAGAAGGGCTGCTGGATATGGTCGGCATGACGCGCGCGCATCTTGCGGACCCGCTGATCGTTCAGAAGATCGTGGAGAAGCGCGAAGCGGAGATCCGTCCGTGCGTTGGCGCCACCTATTGCCTCGACAGGATCTACCAGGGTGGGGAAGCGCTTTGCATCCACAATGCAGCTTCCGGCCGCGAGCTGACGATGCCGCACGAGATCGATGCGGCACGGGACAGGAAGAAGGTGGTGATCGTCGGCGCAGGCCCGGCCGGGATGGAGGCGGCCCGCGTGGCGGCAGAGCGCGGCCATGATGTCGTCGTCTTCGAAGCGGCAGGAGAGGCCGGTGGACAGGTGCGATTGACCGCCCGCTCTCAGCGCCGGCGCGAGATGATCTCCATTATCGACTGGCGGATGGAAAGATGCCTGGAGAAAGGCGTCCGCTTCCGCTTCAACACATTTGCCGAAGCCACTGATGTGACGGGCGAGGAGCCCGATGTCGTCATCATCGCGACCGGTGGTCTGCCGGATACCGACGTCCTTCGCGAAGGCAACGACCTCGTCGCATCCGCATGGGACCTGATTGCCGGTGACGTGAAACCGGGCCGTCACGTTCTGGTCTATGACGACGCCGGCGATCATGCAGCGCTGCAGGCGGCAGAATTCATCGCCGCGTCAGGGGCACACGTGGAGATCATGACGCCCGACCGCACGTTCTCTCCGGAGATCATGGGGATGAACCTCGTTCCCTACATGCGATCGCTGCAAGACAAGGACGTGCGCTTCACAGTCACATATCGCCTCAAGGCGGCGCATCGTTCCGGCAACCGCATGACGGCTGTGATCGGAACCGACTACTCCAATTACAAGGAGGAGCGGGATTTCGACCAGATTGTCGTCAATCACGGAACTGTTCCCATGGACGATCTCTATTTCGAGCTGAAACCGGCCTCCAGAAACCTTGGTGCGGTGGACGAGGATGCGCTGGTGAACGGAAGGCCACAACCTCTCGACCGCAACCCGGACGGGGCTTTTGCGCTCTTCCGTATCGGCGACGCTGTTTCCTCTCGAAATACGCATGCGGCCATCTACGACGCGCTGCGTATCATGAAAGATATCTGAGACTTGCTGCGTTGCGGCGAATTTGATGTGGGTACGTCTGAACTGGATAAGTCGATGCCGTTTTTGGGCTACGGCGCCGCGCGTGGTCGAGCCTACTTTCGTAACCAGTCGAAAGCCGCCCACGCGCCGGCTTGTAGAGGATATGCGCCATGTTGAGCGATGCAGATGTTCTTTCCCAGCTGATGGGGCGCCGTGCCGGCTATTCGCTGCCGCGGGCATTTTATACCGACGCCGATGCGTATCAGGCGGACCTGACCCATATCTGGCAAAAACAATGGATTTTCGCTGCTCCTTCTGCAGAACTCGCGAAAACGGGAAGCTACCTGACACTTCAGATTGGGGATTATTCAATCATAGTGGTGAAAGGCGCGGACGGCGTCATCCGTTCGTTCCACAATTCCTGCCGACATCGCGGCAGCCGTATCTGTTCCGCAGCCAAGGGTTCGGCGCCGAAGCTGGTGTGCCCCTATCACCAGTGGACCTACGAACTGGACGGGAAGCTGCTTTGGGCACGGGACATGGGGCCGGATTTCAAGGCGGAGGATCACGGGCTCAAACCGGTCCATTGCGTGACCGTGTCCGGGATGGTCTTCATATGTCTCGCGCAAACTGCGCCGGATGTCTCTGATCTTGTCAAACAGGCCGATCGGTATCTCGGGCCGCATGACCTCGCAAACCTCAAGGTGGCACATCAGTCGACGATTATAGAGAAGGGGAACTGGAAGCTCGTTCTGGAAAACAACCGCGAGTGCTATCACTGTTCCGGATCACATCCCTCGCTTTGCCGGACATTCCCTGACGAGCCGAACATGGTTGGAGGCGATGATTCAGCCAGCTCCGATGCGGGTCGGGAGCACGTGGACCGCTGCGAGAAGGCAGGCCTGCCGTCCAGCTACATGATTTCCGATAACGAGCAGTGGCGCTTCGTTCGCATTCCCTTCATCGGCGCCGCTGTCAGCTACACCATGGACGGAAAGGCCGCTGTTTCACGAAGGGTCGGAACCGTTCCCTTCGATAATGCCGGTTCGTGCCTCTTCTTTCATTATCCGAACACGTGGAACCATTTCCTGTCCGACAGCGTGCTGACATTCCGTGTCCTGCCGATCAGTCCGACCGAAAGCGAGGTCACGACCACCTGGCTTGTGCACAAGGACGCACAGGAGGGCGCGGACTATGACCTGAAGAAGCTCACGGAAGTGTGGATCGATACCAACGACGAGGACAGGCGGATCGTGGAGGAGAACCAGATCGGCATCAACTCGCCGGCCTACGAGCCCGGTCCCTATTCCCAGCTTCAGGAAAGCGGTGTGATCCAGTTTGTCGACTGGTATGCCAAGACACTAGAAGACGGTCTGATCGGCCGTTTCCGTATTGCCGCGGAGTAGCTTCATGATACCGATGCCCGGGCGGGAAACGCCGGTCTGGATCGACACCGAACTTCTGGAATGCGTCAGCGTCCTGCCCGAGGCGCCGGATGTGAAGACCTTCACGTTTCGCCCACCTTCCGGCGCCACGTTTCTCTACAAGGCGGGGCAGTTCATCACTCTCGATCTGCCGGTGCCTGGAGAGAACGTCCAGCGCACCTACACGATTTCGTCCTCTCCGATCACCAATGCCTATGTCTGTGTGACGGTCAAGGCGCAGCCGGGAAGCATCGGCACCAGATGGATGCTCGACCACCTCGAGCCGGGAATGCGCATCAAGGCCTATGGGCCGGCGGGCCTGTTCCATCTGCCTCCCAATCCGGACGGAAAATACCTGTTCATCTCCGCAGGCTCCGGCGTAACGCCGATGATGTCCATGGCGACGACACTTTTCGAACGCGGAGAGGACCCTGATATCTGCTTCATCCAGTGTGCGAACCGGCCGGCCGAGCTGATCTTTCGCAAGAAGCTGGAATACATGGCGAGCCGGGTGAACGGACTTCAGCTTCACTTCGTCGTCAACAGAAGCGACCCCTATGAGGTCTGGACGGGGTATCGAGGCTATTTCAATCAGCTGATGCTCGGGCTCATGTGCAACGACTATCTTGAAAGGGATGTCTATTGCTGTGGGCCTGAAGGCTTCATGGATTCTGTCCGAGAGATCCTGAATGCGCTGGGCTACGACATGGAGCGCTACCATCAGGAGAGCTTTCAGGCGCCTGCGGAAACAAAGGCCGAACTCACGGAGTTCGACGATGTGGTGCCGCAGGACGATGCCCACGCCCAGATCGTCTTCGCGAAATCGGAAGTGTCCATATGGTGCTCCGAAACGGATACGGTGCTCGCTGCTGCCAAGGAGGCTGGACTGAATATCCCTTCGGGCTGCACCTTCGGCGTATGCGGCACCTGCAAGATCAGGAAACTTGCCGGTGACGTTCACATGGTGCATTCCGGCGGGATTAGCGATGAGGACATCGAGGACGGATATATTCTCGCTTGCTGTTCCAATCCGATCGGCACCGTCGAGGTCGAGGTCTGACGGACTTCCGGAAAAAACATTCAAAAAATAATATGTATTGGTGTATCTTCATCCCGAAACTTCATGAAGACGGAACGGGAGGAAGAAATGACAGCGCAATTCCTGAAACGGATCGCTGGCGCAGGGGTGATCTTGGGCGTCTTATCGGTCGCGCTGGCGCCGGCTGAGGCTGCGGAAGCTCCCGAAGGCGTCACCCTGTACAAGGTCTCCGGATCCTTCGAGGACGTCCGGTTCGAGCTCGAAAATGCGATCCTCAACCGCGGTCTCGTGATCGATTATGTTTCGCACATCGGCACCATGCTGGCTCGAACCGGCGCGGATGTCGGAAGCGATGAAGAGATTTTCACGGACGCGCAGGCGATGCTTTTCTGTTCTGCAGATCTGTCTCGCAAGGTGATGGAAGCCGCTGCCGAAAATATCGCCTATTGCCCGTACTCGGTCTTCGCATATGAGCAGCCTGACAGCAAAGGCACCGTGACGGTCGGATTCCGACGTCTGGGGGAGATGGGGTCGGAGGAATCAAAGAAGGCGTTGGCGGATGTAAACGCGCTTCTCGACGAAATCGTCTCCGAGGCAGCCGGCAAGTAGAGCGGTCCGGTCACGTGCCATCTTTTGAAACTTGACCGCGATGCCAAGTGGACCTTCTGTCTGACATCTGAAACGCACGTCCGGCCCTTCAAGAGCCTCTTGGTTGTTGGAGGGCGAGGGGCCGGGCGGCGATGGTCATTTCTTTTCGGCGTTTTCCAGACGGGCGATCAGGCTGGACGTATCCCAGCGCTTTCCGCCCATCGCCTGAACTTCCGCATAGAACTGGTCTACCAGCGCGGTGACGGGAAGTCGTGCGCCGGTCTCGTTAGCGGTTTTCAGACAGATCCCCAGATCCTTGCGCATCCAGTCGACGGCAAAACCGTAATCGAACTTGCCGGCTTCCATGGTCTCCCAACGGTTCTCCATCTGCCAGGACTGCGCTGCGCCACCCTTGATCGCCGAGATCACCTTGGCGACATCCAGATCCGCCTTCTTCGCGAAGTGGATCGCTTCGGAAAGCCCCTGAACGAGGCCGGCTATGCAGATCTGGTTCACCATCTTGGTCAGCTGACCGGCGCCGCTATCGCCCATCAATCCGACCGACTTGGCAAAACACTCGATAACGGGGCTGGACTTGTCGAAGATGTCCTGATCGCCGCCGCACATGACGGTGAGAACGCCTTTCTCCGCGCCGGCCTGACCTCCTGACACCGGAGCGTCAATGAAGCCGCACCCCTTTTCCTTGGCCGCCGCATGGAGCTCACGGGCGACTTCGGCCGAAGCCGTGGTGTTGTCGATGAAGATCGCACCCTTCTTGAGGCCGTGAAAGGCGCCATTCTCGCCAGTTGTCACGGCACGAAGGTCATCGTCGTTCCCGACACAGGCGAAAACGAAGTCGCATTCTTCTGCGGCTTCTTTCGGCGTCCGGGCAAAATCGCCGCCGTATTCAGCAGCCCATTTTTCGGCCTTTGCCGTGGTGCGGTTGTAAACCGTGACGTCGTGGCCGCCCTCGGTCTTCAGGAACCCGGCCATGGGATACCCCATCACTCCCAAACCGATGAATGCAACCTTTGCCATGATATCACTCCCTCACAGAACAAGGCCCGGTAGGATGACCGGGCCTGTTTCAATTCATCTGGAAGATTTCTAGGACATTTGAACACATCTGTCAGCACAGCGGGATGCACTCGATGCCTCAGCAGCGTTCACACCCAGTATGGGGCCCGAAGCCAGAGGCGCGCATGATATTCCCGCTTTGCCGACTGCGCGTCGAGGTGCCGCTGCGTCGTCTGGCCAGGGCGGGCGGTGGCCGTGAAACGGGTGTTGTCGATAAGGGGTCTTGTCTTCAAATCAAACATTGACTTACATCCTGTTCATCGTTTCGATGACTTGAACATGCGGTTTCGCAGGCAGATATGCGAGTCAGGAAGAATTCAAAACTGTTAGCAGGAGTTACATATGGATTGGCGCGCGATGCCGTCGCTTCACAGCTTGCGGGCTTTTGCGGCAGTTGCGGAAACCAAAAACCTGTCAGCGGCAGGACGGCAGCTCAATGTCACTCACGCAGCCGTCAGTCAGCAGGTTCGCGCGCTTGAGGCGCATTTCGGCTGTGCCCTGATCGCGCGCGAGGGCCGAGGGGTCGCGCTTACGCCGGAAGGGGAGCAACTGAACAGAGGTGTGCAAAGTGGTTTCGAGACGATCCTCGAAACCGTGGAGCACATGATGGGCTCAAATGCGGAACGCCCTCTCAACGTCTCCACGACCCCGACTTTCGCCGTCAGTTGGCTGATGCCGCGCATCTCCGATTTTCGCTGCAAGCATCCCGAGATACAGCTCTCGATCAATCCGACGGCAGAAGTTGTAGACATGGAGCCGGGGGGCGTGGACCTGTGCATTCGTTACGGTCCGGGCCAATGGTCAGGACTGGAGACGGAACTTCTGGTGGCGAGCAATTATGTCGTCGTAGGCGCCAGGTGTCTCGTGGGCGATGCTCCCGATTTCAAGCCGGAAGACCTGTTGCAGTTTCCCTGGCTTCAGGAGCTCGGCACGAACGAACTTGCCATCTGGCTGAATGGTCAAGGCGTGGTGCCTGACAAGAAGCTCAATGTGACGCATCTGCCGGGCTATCTGATCCTCGATGGCCTGCGACGTGGTTATGGCATCACGGCAATGTCGCGGGTCTTTCTCCAGTCGGAGATCGAGGCCGGCACACTGCGCGTTCTTTTCGAGGACCTGAAGTCGGAAGGCTACCATATCGTCACCCGTCCAGGCATTCAGAGGCAGCCCGCCAGGGATTTCATTCGTTGGCTGAGGTCCATGCGCGACGCGGAGCAGACTTGTTGATCCTCAGGTCGGCTCTTCCGGCCGGGAGACACGTCTGCTCCCGAAGAACCGTCAGATCTCCGCAAGAGCCTGATCAATGTCGGCGATCAGGTCCGAAACATGTTCGATGCCGATTGACAGGCGCAACAGGTTCTCCGGAACGCCGGAACCGTCACCCTCGATCGTGTGGCGATGTTCGACCAGACTTTCCGTTCCGCCGAGAGATGTCGCTCGCTGGAACACCTTTAGGGCACCTGTGACCTTCAAGGCGTCTTCCTTGCCGCCCTTGATGAGGACGGACATCAGCGAGCCGTAGCCGTTTGTCATCATCTCCTTTGCCAGTGCGTGGTGCGGGTGACCGGGCAGGCCGGGAAAGAGGACAAGTTCGATCTTGGGGTGTTGAAGCAGGTGCTCGGCCAGGGCCAGTGTGTTCTGGTTCATGCGTTCGACGCGAAGCGACAGTGTTCTCATCCCGCGCAGCAGCAGCCAGGTTTCGAAGGAACCGAGGACGGCACCTGCGACCTGACGTTCTTCCGTGATGAATTTCCAGGCGTCGCTTTCCGCGTCGCGCGCCGTCACCACACCGCCAAGCAGGTCGGAATGACCGTTAAGGGCCTTTGTGGCCGAATGCATTGCAAAGTCAGCCCCGAGCGTCAGCGGCTTGAGGATGAGCGGAGTGGCGGCGGTTGCATCGACAGCAAGCAGAGCATCCACCGACTTGCAGTTTTCCGAGATTTTCGGAATATCCGCGACCTTGAGATACGGGTTGCTCGGTACCTCCAGCCAGACCAGGTCCGGCTGGGTGACAGCCATTTCATCCAGAAATGTCTGCAATTCGCTGGCGTCGGACTCCACCAGCGCAATATCGTTATGGGCGCAGTGTTTGCGCAGGAAATGCGTCGTTCCCCAGTAAATGCCGGACTGCGCCAGAATCGTGCCGCCGGGTTTCACGATGCGCGCGATCGCGGCGACTGCTGCCATGCCGGACGCGAACAGACGACTTTCCGCACCGCACTCCAGCGCGGCGATCAGGTTTTCCGTCTGCTTGTAGAGGGAGTTCGCATCCCGGCTGTAGATGTGGCCGGGGACAATCGGCTCGTACGCCTCGTCTCTTGCAAAAGTGGTCGCGGTCTGAATCGGCGGGACGACCGCTCCGGTCGCTGCATCATATCCGCCGCCCCCGTGCGCCAGAAGACTGTCAGCGTGGAGACTGGAGGTTTTCAAAGGGGTGTTGGACATCTGACGATCCTGCAAATTCCGGTATTGAGGCCATACGCTCCGCAAATGCGGCAACGCTGATGGTCGGTATCAAGTCGCTATTTGAACATGGCGCGCGAATGCGGCCGGTTCAACTGGCTCCGGCGAGGAAAGCGGAGTTCGCGCGGACGTGCGCTCTCGTGTCTTATCGAATGAGGTGGCGCGTCAGTCTCGCTTCAAATCGGTCCCAGATCCGCCTCAGAACCTCGACCATGAAAAGGTAGATCACCGCCGCCCAGATATAGGCCTGGAAATCATAGCTGCGCGAATAGGCGCGGCGTGTTTCTCCCATCAGGTCGAACACGGTCACGATCGCCGCAATGGCCGAGCCCTTGATCATGAGAATGATCTCGTTGCCGTAGGGACGCAGGGCGACGAGGAGCGCTTGTGGCAGGATGACCTTGAAAAATGCCACAGATCTCGGAATTCCAAGGGCCTGTGCGCCTTCCCACTGACCTCTGGGGACATTCTGGATTGCACCGCGCAGGATCTCGGCCTGATAGGCGGACGTGTTCAGCGAAAACGCGAGAATGACGCAATAAAAGGCCTCGCGGAAAATCGGCCAGATACCGATGGCCTCTAGTTCCGGGCGGAAGCTGCCGGCTCCGTAGTAGAGCAGAAACGTCTGGGCAATCAGTGGCGTACCACGGAAAAAATAGACATAGGCGAAAGCAGGGGCAGAAAACACTTTCCAGCGCGATGCTCGCGCCAGGGCAATCGGCACGCTCAGAAGAGCCCCGAACAGGAGAGAAAGGCCGACGATCTCCAATGTGACGAAGAAGCCGTGGAGGTAAACCGGCCAGTACTTCTGGACGAACGGGCTCGCGATATTCGAAGCAAGGTAATAGACGAGCGAGATGCCGGAGACGATCCACATGGCCATGAGCGTGTGACCGAATATGCGGGTCTTGGTCCAGGCCCTGGGCGGTGCGGGCGGTCTACTCATCTGGACGGTTGCGGTGGAGCCGGTCATCGGGCGGTGTCTCCCCGTTTGGACCAGCGTTCGGTCCATGAGAGCCCGACGGACGAAATCATCGCAAGGACAAGATAGATCAGACATGCGATGCCGAAGAAGAGAAACGCTTCTTTCGTCACCCTCGCGGCAATTCCGGTTTCGCGCATGAGATCCGAAAGCCCGATGACGGACACCAACGCGGTATCCTTCAGCAGGATCAGCCAGCTGTTTCCGAGAGCGGGCAGGGCGAGGCGAATGAGCTGCGGGAAAATCACCAGCATGAGGGTCTGGCCGTGCCTCAGACCCAGGGCGTGGCCACCTTCATACTGGCCTTGCGGAATGCCTCGAAAAGCGGAGAGGAACGCCTCCGACATGTAGGCCGAACTGACGAGGCTCATGGCCACCATGCCTGCGACAAAGGAATTCACTTCCACGTAGGTGTCCACGCCGATCAGCCGCAATCCGTTCAGGATCGCGATCTGTACACCGAAGTAGACGAGGAACAGGGTCAGAAGTTCCGGTAGGCCGCGAAAGATCGTCGTGTAGATATTGGCCGCAAGCTTGAGGCTTGGCTCGTTCGACTTCTTTGCCAAGGCAACGAGAAAACCGATGATCAGTGCGAATGGCAAGGTCGCGAGAGCGAGGCTGACCGTGACCACGGTCCCAAGCGCGATCGCATCTCCCCAGCCCAAGTCGCCGAAGGATAGCAGCGTCAAAGCTTCATTCATAAGCTGGCGCTTCTTTCATACTTGTCTAAATTCAGTTGATCGGACCCGGACCGGCCCTGAAGCCATTTTAATACCGAAAAAGCGCGGCGCATGACTGCGCCGCGTTGCTCGTGGCAATCAGTTTGATGCCGTATCAGCCGCCATAGACGTCGAACGAGAAGTATTTGTCGTTGATTTCCTTGTACTTTCCGTTTTCGCGAATGGCGGTGATCGCCTCGTTGAACATTTCCTTGAGGTCGGTGTCTTCCTTGCGAATGGCAATGCCGGCACCTTCACCGTTGATCACGGGATCGGGCGTCAGCGTGCCGAGCAGCTTGCAGCAGGCGCCGTCGTCGCTGTCGAGCCATTCGGACAGGACCACAACATCATCAATCACGGCATCGATACGGCCGCTGGAGATGTCGAGCTTGTATTCGTCAGGCGTCGGATAGAGCTTGAGGTCCGCGGACGGCAGTTTTTCCTCGGCATAGTTGGAGTGCGTCGTGGACGACTGTGCGCCGAGGGTAACTCCCTTGAGATCCTCATCCGTCGTGCCGGCGATCTTGGAATCCTTGGGCACGGCGATTGCCGGCGGAGTATTGTAGTACTTGTTGGTGAAATCGACCTTCTGCTTGCGCTCATCGGTAATCGACATGGAAGCGATGACCGCATCGAACTTGCCAGCCTGAAGTGCCGGAATCATGCCGTCCCAATCCTGGGTGACGAATTCGCATTCGACCTGCATCTGCTCGCACAGGGCGGTCGCGATGTCGATGTCGAAACCTTCCAGCTCGCCGCTGGCGGTGAGGGTGTTGAAAGGAGGGTAGGCACCTTCGGTCCCGATGCGAACCTTCGTCCAGTCTTTCGCTTCAGCCCCGCTGACCGCAGCCAGCACGGCAACAGCAGCCGCAGCCATACGCACAAAACGCATATTATGTTCCCCTAGTAGTCTTTTTTTCGCGGCTCAGGCAGGGTCTTCCCACCTTCGTGCCCGAATGCTCTATTCCATACACTTCAGATGAAATTTCAAGCATGCCTAGGAAAAAAACACAGCCCTCAAGAATGTTTCCCGATATTTCTCAATCGCTCGCTAGGTCAAGATGCGAGAAAAGCCAGCCTGAAAAGCGGCTTGCCCCTTTTTCCTAAGGTCATCAGGTAGCATCCGCCGTGGCTTGTCTATTCCTTCGCCGCCACGGCTTCCGTGGATAGTGTTTCGTCGTCGGGCTGTGAAATCTCCAAAATCGCCCGCAGCGTGAGGACCGGTGATGACAGGGTGTCTCCACCTTTGCTGGCGTCGACCGCGGTGTCCATGACCGGGCGGTTGGACAATTCTGCGATCTTCGCTTCGTGTGCTGCCTTCTCTTGCGGAGAGAGAGCGTCCAGATCCGCTTCGGACAAATCGTGCTTGCGCAGATAGCTGTGTCGGATACGCTCATCCTCCGGCATCTCGCGCCACGCGCGATACTGATCCTTCAGAACGTCTCGGAAATTCAGGAACCGGCTTTCGGCTTTCTCCGAAGTCTGTGACGCGCCGATGTCCGCCGGATTGAAGGAAGAAGAAGCTGCAATGGTTGTCATCGATGAGGTCCCGGCTTTCGGTAGTTTCCAAACCGAAGCCTTCACAGCAAGAACCAGGCCAGCTCGGTTGATCGCGTTTCGGAATGAAACTGATGATTTTATTGAATTTGATCCCGCGATCTTCTGCGGACATAGGTAGGAATTACAGGCCCATGGGCAAAAGTTACCGCTCAGAGATGACGTCACGCGGAAAACGGAGACACGAAACACCATGACCGACTTCGAACTCTTCATCGGCAACAAGAACTATTCCTCGTGGTCCCTGCGCCCATGGATCGCCATGACCCAGAAATCCATTCCGTTCCGGGAAACCCTGGTGCCGTTCGAATTCGAGAAGGGTAATCCCGCTTTTGCGGAGTTTTCTCCGACCATGAAGGTTCCGGTGCTCAAGGATGGCGCGCTGACTGTGTGGGACAGTCTCGCCATCCTGGAATATGCCGCCGAATGCTATCCGGAAAAAATCCTTTGGCCGGAAGACCGGTCTGCGCGCGCCGAGGCCCGGGCAATCTCTGCGGAGATGCACTCCGGGTTCGCTCCGCTTCGTGGGGCTTGTCCGATGAACATGCACCGTCCCCCGGAGAAGCGGGCGGTCAACGACGCGGTGAGAAAGGATGTCGAGCGGATACTCGCGATCTGGAACCGGTGCCTCGATACGTTCGGCGGTCCCTTCCTTTTCGGAGATTTCACGATTGCCGATGCCATGTACGCGCCCGTATCAAGCCGGTTTGCGACTTACATGCTGACGGACGATCCCGTGGCCCGGAGCTATCATGCGGCCCTCACGGGAACGAAGGCATGGCAGACCTGGGAAGCGGAGGCCGTGAAGGAAACCTGGATCATCCCGTCTTCCGAGGATTGATCGGCAAGGGCGCTCAGACCACCTAGGCGTCACCTGATGCCGAAACCGGAGAAGGGAAGAAAGATCACCGGGTCGCCCTTGCGAATGTCGGTGACATCTTCCGGGATCTCGATAAGACCGTCGGCTTCCCTCAGGCCTGTGATCAGGCCGGACCCGTCCCGTGCGAACTTGTGGGTGACAGTCTTGCCCGTTTCGTCCATGGACAGATATCCGCGATAGAATTCCCTTCGGTCGGGTTTCTTGCGGGGAACGTCAAAAGCCGCCGGTACCTGAAAGCCTTGCGGAGTGAGGAAGTCTCCCCCGGCCAGCACATTGATCATCGGTCGTGCATAAAGAAGAAAGCAGACCATTGCCGCCACAGGGTTGCCGGGCAATCCGAGAAACGCGCAGTCGCCAATCTTGCCGAACATCATCGGACGGCCCGGTTTGACTGCAAGCTGCCACATATGACGCTCACCCAACGTGTCGAGCGCGCTGAGGACGTGATCCTCTTCGCCCTTGCTTGCGCCGCCGGTCGTCAGGATGACGTCGAAACGCCCGGCGGCATTGCCGAGCGCCTCCTCGACCACATCTGCCCGATCCTTGAGGATTCCAAGATCCTCTATTTCGACGGGAAGCGTTTCGCAAAGCCCGCGCAGCAGGAAATGATTGGAATCGTAAACGTCAGCAACCGTCACCAGATCGCCGGGCCGGCGCAGTTCGTCGCCGGTCGAAACAAGTCCGATGCGCAGCTTGCGGTAGACGGAAACGTCCGGCTTGCCGGTGGAGGCGATGGCAGCAACATCCTGCGGTCTGAGCACCTGTCCGGGTTTCAGGAGTTCAGTGCCCTCGCTTACATCTTCTCCCGCCTTGCGCCGGTTTGCGCCCGCTTTCAGGCCCTGCGGCACGATCACGAAATCCTGCCCGTCCTGTTCGTGGGTTTCACAGTCTTCCTGCATCACGACCGTGTCGGCGCCAGGCGGCATGACCGCGCCGGTAAAGATCCGGGCGGCCGCCCAGGGGGCGAGGGCGGCATCGCTGGCCTGACCGGCTGCGATCCGCTGCTGAACGCGAAAGAACCCGCCGGCCTCATCGAAATCCGCATGGCGAAAGGCGTATCCGTCGACTGCGGAATTGTCGGCAAGCGGTACGTTTCGGGGCGCTACGATGGTCTCGGCCAGGATCCGCCCGTAACACGCCTCAAGCGGGACGCTTTCGGGTGTCGCGACAGAGGTCAATCGCTCTCGTAGGATGGCAAGCGCCTCTTGGTGACGCAGACGATCCTTGTCGTGCACGAAACAGTCGTCCCGCAGTGAATTGGCTTTCATGGGGTCGGCCTTTTCAGGTTCAGCTGTTCCTCGATAAAATCGGCGATCCCGGTCACATCGTCCAGATTGAATATCGGCAGGTCATTCGTGGAGACAGCATGATCGGCGGCAATTGCCAGAATGCTCGGATCGTTCGCAGCCAGAGGCCGATCGTCGGTGGCCTCCACACGCCTCACTTCAATCTTCGGATGTCCTTCGCGCTTGTAGCCTTCCACGAGTATCAGATCACAGGGAGACAGCCGGCCGAGAATGTGTTCGAGGTCCGGTTCGTCCTCGCCGTCGAGCTCATGCATCAGCGCCCATCGACGGCTGGAGACGATTGCGACTTCCCGGGCGCCGGCCTCTCTGTGCCGGAAAGTATCGGTGCCGGGCGTGTCGATATCGAATGCGTGATGGGCATGCTTGACGGTCGCGACCTTCAGGCCTCGCGCCGTGAATTCGCTCACCAGCCGGGTCACAAGCTGCGTCTTGCCGGAGTTCTTCCATCCGGTAATGCCGAAAACGGGAAGTCGGGTCATGTGAAAAGGCGGCTCATTGCGCCGCGAACGGTGTCGAGATCGTCCGGGTGGTTGGCATTGAAAAAGGGATCCAGACCGGTGTCACGATCGCTGTCGAAGGCGACTTCAACACTGTCGTGGCGATCGACGAAAGCCAGAACCTTGCCGCTCTTGCCCTTTTCCAGCCATTTCGTCAGATCAGGCAGTAGGTCGACAGGCCACAGTCCGAACACCGGCTGGAGCTTGTCGGAGGACGACGCCAGTGCGATCACTGGCATGCCGGCGGGCACAGCCGCGCAAAGGTGGGCAACGAGCGAGTGTGGAAAGAAGGGCGTGTCACCGGCGACCGAGACCACATGCGTGACATGCCGGGCATTGTCGCTGGCATAGGACAGTCCTGCCAGAACCCCCGCGAGAGGACCTGCGTATTCTCCCACAGGGTCGGCAACCACTTTCAATCCGGTATGGGCAAAGCGTTGCGGATCGCCGTTGGCATTCAGTACGATCTCGGGAACCTGCGGCGCGAGACGATCGAGAATGACATCGAGCATCGTGCGTCCGCCGACATCCAAAAGGCTCTTGTCGCCGCCGCCCATCCGCCTCGACTGCCCTCCGGCCAAGACGCATCCGAGAACCTTGTCGCGCGACACTACATCAGTATTCGCCTTCATCCTGCGGCAAAACTCCCTTTGCGCCTGACTTTTTCCGGCTCCTCCTCGGCGAGACCCGGATCCATGTCGAAGTCGATCCGATCGGTGCCGGAGAGGGCGACGAAGCGCTTTCCTCTTGCTCTGCCGATCAGGGTCAGCCCCGCCTGCCGCGCCAGCTCGACGCCCCAGGCAGTAAAGCCGGACCGGGAGACGAGGATCGGAACGCCCATCATGACCGTCTTGATGACCATTTCCGAGGTGAGGCGGCCGGTCGTGTAGAATATCTTGTCGTGCGCAGGGATCTCGTTCAGGACCATCCAGCCTGCGATCTTGTCGACGGCGTTGTGACGACCGACGTCCTCCATGTAGACGAGCGGTTCGTCTTCGCGGCACAGGACGCAGCCATGGATCGCGCCAGCTTCGAGATAGAGTGACGGTGCCGTGTTGATCGTTTTTGTCAGCTTGTAGAGCCAGGATGTTTTCAATCTCGCGTCTTCGGAAAGCGAAATGGTCTCGAAACCTTCCATGACATCGCCGAAGACTGTCCCCTGGGCACAGCCCGATGTGCGCACCTTCTTCTTCAGTTTCTCCTCGAAGTCGGTTTCGCGCTCGGTGCGAACGATCACGACATCCAGGTCGTCATCATATTCGATCTGAGTGATGACATCGTCGGGCGCGAGCATGTTCTGGTTTTTCAGATAGCCGACGGCAAGAAGGTCCGGATGGTCGCCAATGGTCATCATCGTGACCACTTCCTGCGAATTCAGGTAGAGCGTCAGAGGTTTCTCGGTGACGACCCTGGTTTCGACCGGTTCGCCGTTCTGATCTATTCCGGTGACGGACGTCGAAAGCCTGGGGTCACCGGGATCTGTCTTGAGCAAAAAGGGGCCTGACACGGCCTGGCGTCTCCACGCTGTTATTCATCTCGACGAAGGTGCGCGAGTCACTCGTGGGCATCGGCATATGGCTTCGTGTTCTCAGACTGAGAGTAGGGATGCATCATAGGGAGGGCAAGGGTTAGTTCACGCTTTTCCTTTGCGAAAGGACCATGAAGGCACCTCCTGCGATGAGCCCCCAGAAGGCGCCGGAGACCCCGAAATAACTGACGCCTGAGGCCGTCACCAGGAAGGTGATGATGGCGCTGTCCCGGCTTTCTGCAGCTTGTGTCGCCTGCGCCATGGAAGACGCAAAGGCGGCCAGAAGTGCTAGCCCGGCAACCGCTTCGATCAATATCGCGGGCGTCGCTGCCACGAAGGCCATCACAAGTCCGGCGAACAGTCCGAAGACGACATAGAAGAGGCCGTTGACCGCAGCCGCCCAGTATCTCTGTGCAGGATCTTTGCCGGCGTCTTCGCCGGCGCACATCGCGGCCGTGATGGCAGCGAGATTGACGGCGTGGCCGCCAAAGGGAGCGGCGAGAAGACTGAAGAGACCTGACAGAGTGAACAGGGGGCCGCTGTTGGGGTGGTATCCATAAACCCTCAGCACCGCGATGCCCGGAATGTTCTGGGACGCCATCGTGACGATGAAAAGCGGCAGGGCGATGCTGATCATCGCTTCCAGCGTGAAGACAGGGGTTATCAAGGTCGGACGGCTGATCAGATCCGTTCCGGAAAGATCCACCGGACCGCCGGTCGTCAGAACGATTGCCAGTGTCACCAGCATCGCAAGGGGAACCGCATAGAGACGAATGAACCTGAACGCGATGGCCCAGGTCAGAATGATCGCCAGAGCGCTCACGGGCATCTGCGCAACCGCCTTGACCGGGGCCAGGCACAGTCCGAAGAGAACGCCGGCCAGCATCGCATTGGCAAGAGGAGAGGGAATCGCGGCAACTGCCCGCCCGAACGGGCGTACCATCCCGGCAACCACGATCAGCAGCGCGCAGATGATGAAAGCACCCACCGCTGCCGGAAAGCCGCCCTCGACAGCTCCGGCGGATGCAAGCAAGGCCGCACCCGGCGTTGACCAGGCAACGCTGACCGGCATCCTGGTGGCAAGAGACGCAATGATCGCACACACACCCATGGCGATCGACAGTGCCATCAATCCACTAGTGGCTTCCTGCTGGTCGGCGCCGGAGGCGACCAGGCCCTGGATGACAATGGCAAAGGAACTCGTAAATCCGACGATGGCTGCAAGCACGCCCGCGAAAACGGCCTGAAGCGTCGGTAGTTTCTGTGGCATGAGTGTGTGTCCGTCGAAAGACGTTCACACTAGCCAAATCAACCCGTTACGGGCTAGGGCAGAAAGGTCACAGGCGCGGTAAAACCGGACACGCGCTTCAGATCATCAGCATTTCGTTGGTCAGACGACCTGCCTGCAATTCTCCGGCGAAGTGCGCGAAGGCCAGATAGGCTTCTTCCCGTGTGACTTCAGACGGATGATCAAGCAAGGGCCTCAGCACTTCGTGCTGCGAGGCGGCCACGCCGTCACTCAGGTCTCTGAAGAACATCAGGGAATTCGGGAAAAGCCGGAAATCCGCCGGTTCGTGAATGATGCCCTCAATGGCATCAAGGCGCGGATCGTTCATCACGCAGTAGACGGTATCGAGAACCGGGCCGGTCTGGCCTTCCAGTACCTGGATCACGTGCTGGTCGACGAGCAGCAGAGCCCCGGTGACGCCGGCTTTCCGGTTGATGCGGCGAATGCGCAGCAGCGTCTTGTCGATTTCATCGGGCAGGGAAAGACGCATCTTCCCCCAGTTGATTCTGCTCCTGTAGCAAGCGCGGTAAAGTTCCATGGCGAGCTCCATCCTTGTGCCGATAACCCTAGCCTGCGCCCGAATTCCTCACATTTGCTTAAAATTGTAATTAACTTGAAAGATGAAGACCGGTTCGGTTCGTCAGGCTACAAAGAAGAGCGAAAACCTGTGCTTCCTTCCCCTGAGACCCGAACTCGAAATCTGTGCAAAACAACATTCGCTCATCTTTGTGTGGAAAAGCTGCTTCAGCGCTCTTCTGAGATCCTGAAATCCAGACCGGCCCGCACAGCCGGCCATTCATGGGGGAGAATCGAATAGACGGCCGTGTCTCTCAGGGAGCCGTCGGGCGTGCGCTGGTGCGATCTCAGGACGCCGTCCAGCTTTGCCCCTAGACGCTCGATCGCGGCACGGCTCTGCCGATTCATGAAATGGGTGCGGAATTCCACCGCAATGCAATCCAGGTCTTCGAAGGCATGCGCCAGCAGCATGCGCTTGCATTCCGAGTTGACCCGGCTCCTCTGGACCGCCTTGCGGTACCATGTCGAGCCGATCTCCACTCGCTTGTTGAGGGCATCGATATTCATGTAGGTCGTCATGCCGACGGCTTTGCCATTGGGCGTCAGCACCGCGAAGGCCAGCATGGAGCCTTTCTCCTGCAGGTCGAGGCGCCTGGCGATCTCCGCAGGAACCGCGTCCGGCTTCGGGACGGCGGTGTACCAGAGTTTCCAGAGATCGCCTTCCGCCGCCGCTTCCGCGAGATCGGAGGCATGTCGCGCCTCCAGCGGAGCGAGGGTCGCGTAACTTCCTGTCAGCGTGACGGGAGCGGGCCAGGGCATGGGAAACCTCCGAAAGGACGGGCAGGGAGCGGCAAACGTTTGTTGCCAGTCGGATTTCAGGCGTCCTGCGACCCTGAAAACGATGGCTGCTTTCTGATCTTCCTCATTCCCTGTGCGACATCAACCCGTCATTTGGCTGGCGGATCGTCACGGGGCTGAATGCTAAGGTGTCGAGGTCCATAGGCCGGCCTTGTGTCGTTCGGCTGCGGAATCTATCTGTTGTGTGGAAGGAGCGGCCGGGACGTGCCGCGTTCGACAGGTTGTGCAAACCCTCGCGGCGTCCTATGTCCGGCACACCAGTCACCAGCCCACGCGCGGCTGCAAACCGACGGACGTATGAATGAGCGACACGATCAAGCAAGCAGTCATGGAACGCCTCAGGCAGATCAAGGGCCCGGACCTCGAGGGCGACATCGTTTCGCTCGGGTTGGTTTCGGACGTCTTTGTGTCAGATGGACGGGTCGCATTTTCCATTACCGTGCCGGCGGAGCGTGCTCAGGAACTCGAGCCGCTGAGGCAGGCCGCTGAAAAAGTGGTCAAGGAAGTCGAAGGCGTCGAAAACGCCATGGTCGCCCTCACTGCCGAGCGCAGGCCCGGCGCGACGCCGAGCGCCGCGCCCGCCACACCACCTCCCTCAGCCCCGCGCCAACCGCAGCGCGCAAGAGAAGAAACCGCTTCCGCCAAGCCAGGCGTGCCCGGCATCAAGCACATTATCGCGGTCGCCTCCGGCAAGGGCGGCGTCGGAAAATCGACGACGACCGCAAACCTCGCGCTTGGCATGGCGGCCAACGGTCTCAAGGTCGGCGTTCTGGATGCCGATATCTACGGTCCGTCGATCCCCCGCCTGTTCAACGTATCCGGCCGTCCCGAATCTCTCGGCGGCAGACTTTTGAAACCGCTGGAAGGATACGGCGTCAAGGTCATGTCCATGGGCTTCCTCGTCGAGGAGGAGACGCCGATGATCTGGCGCGGACCGATGGTCATTTCTGCACTCACCCAGATGCTGCGCGAAGTGGACTGGGGCGAACTGGATGTTCTGGTGGTCGATATGCCTCCGGGGACGGGCGACGCGCAGTTGACCATGGCCCAGCAGGTTCCGCTTGCCGGAGCTGTGATCGTGTCGACGCCGCAGGATCTCGCGCTCATCGATGCGCGCAAGGGGCTGGCAATGTTCCGCCGTGTCGATGTGCCCGTTCTCGGCATTGTCGAGAACATGAGCTATTTCCTGTGCCCGGATTGCGGCAGCCGCCATGACATCTTCAGCCATGGGGGAGCTCGTGCCGAAGCGGAGCGGTTGGAAGTACCTTTCCTCGGTGAAATTCCGCTGACGATGCAGATCCGGGAGACATCCGACGCCGGCTCGCCAATTGTCGTCTCTGATCCTGAAGGACCCGTGGCCGACATCTACCGCAAGATCGCGGCACAGGTTGCCGACACCATCGAGCAAGGTGCAGATTCCACGGGAAGAGGCGCTCCTAACATCGTGTTCGACTGATGGGGCTTGCGCGGCGCGAGAGCGTTTGATTTCGATTCGGGCCCCGATATGCACATGTGAAATTGCGTCGCGACGGGTTTCGTCCGTCGTGAATTCGCCGGAGTAGGCACTTATTGTCGAGTGAAGCAATTTCTGAACTGCTGCAAAAGATCGTGCGGTGTTTGCCGGTTTTTTCGCCTTAGCGCTTGTAACAATTACCTATTTCACGATTTGATCACGTGCGCCCGCTAGTCTGATGCTCGAACTATCCCCTTCGGCTCGGCTCACGAGGCACCTCTTCGGAAATGGCAATCGGATCAAGAACGACTGATGGCGTCCCGAAGCCATCACTGGGAATACTCGTTGCCATTTCCAGCGTCAGCCCTGTGTCGATGCAGATATACCTGCCGTCGCTCGCCGGCATGATGGTTGTCTTCTCCGCCACGGCGGGTGAAATCCAGCTGTCGATGTCCGCCTTTTTTGTCTCCGTGGCGATCTCGCAGCTCTTCTGGGGCCCACTTTCGGACGCAGTTGGTCGCCGCCCGGTCATCATCGTCGGCATGGTATTGTTCGTTATCGGCACGATCCTGTGCCTGCTTGCCAATTCGATCGAGATGCTGATCGCAGCGCGGGTGATACAGGCGGCCGGTAGTTGCACAGGCATGGTCCTCGGCCGTGCGATCGTCCGCGATCTTTACGGTCCGCGTCAGGCTGCCAGCATGATCGGCTACGTGACCATGGGCATGGCCGTCATGCCAGCGCTCGCGCCTGCCGTCGGCGGCATTCTAGATCGATATTATGGCTGGCAGGGAGGGTTCTTCCTGATGCTGATCCTCGGGATCTGCGTCACCCTTGGCTGTGTCTATCGCCTTCCGGAAACGCATCGGGTGCGTCGTTCGACGGGGGCAGGGCAGGTGGTCCGGTCCTATGGTGCCCTTGTGAGGGAACCGATATTCTGGGGCTATGCCGCGACCGCCGCCTTCAACTCGCTCACCTATTTCGCCTATCTGGGAGGGGCGCCGTACATCGCTGCGGGGATGATGTCGCTGGAGCCTGCGGAAATGGGCTTTTATTTCATGTTCGTTGCGGCCGGATACATGGTCGGCAATTTTCTTTCCGGTCGGTTCGCGGAGCGGATCGGCATGTTTCCGATGATCCTGACAGGAACACTCGTCGGTGGCTTGTCAGTGGTCATCATTACCGGATTTGCCTTTTTCAATGCTTTGACGCCGGTGACGCTGTTCGTTCCGATGTTCGTCCTGGGCCTTGGAAACGGGATTTGCCTGCCGAGCGCGCTGGCCGGTGCGGTCAGCGTTCGCGCGGATCTGGCGGGCTCGGCCTCCGGACTGACGGCATCGCTGCAGGTTGCCTCCGGCGCCATTGCCGGAACACTCGTGGCGTGGCTATACGCCCATGGCTCGCTGGCGGAAACGCCCTGGGGAATGATCTTCGTGATGGCCTTTGGCGTCACGGTCAGTTTGACGGCGGCACTGTTCGTCAGGATCGCGTCCCGAATACCGACCCTGCGCACAGCGGAATAGCAGGACACCGAGAGTTCACTCCCCGTCGGCCTATGTCGCTTTCACCGAGGTGAGGGACCCCGTCTCGGGTTTATCCGCCGGTGACGCTCATGTGCCGCGAAACAGCGGGCTGCTTGGAATTGCGGTCGATCACGAAGTCATGCCCCTTCGGCTTGCGTCCGATGGCTTCGTCAATTGCGTCATTCAGAAGGGCGTTGCCTTCCGAGGCGCGCAACGGCGCACGCAGGTCGGCCATGTCTTCCTGCCCGAGGCACATGTAAAGCTGGCCAGTGCAGGTCACGCGCACACGATTGCAGCTTTCGCAGAAATTATGTGTCATCGGAGTGATGAAGCCGAGCCGTCCGCCGGTTTCCTCAATAGTCACATATCGGGCCGGACCGCCGGTCTTGTAAGGGATATCCGTCAGGGTGAACCGCTCTGACAACCTGGAGCGGACCGTTGAAAGCGGCAGGTACTGATCCGTCCGGTCGCCGTCGATCTCCCCAAGAGGCATCGTCTCGATCAGCGTCAGATCGTGACCTTGGCCGTGGCACCACTCCAGCATCGATTCGATCTCGTGCTCGTTCACATCCTTCAGGGCAACCATGTTGATCTTGATCTGAAGACCTGCCTCGCTCGCAGCCCGAATCCCCTCCATCACTTTCCCCAGATCGCCCCAGCGCGTTACGCTTTTGAACTTCTGGGTGTCCAGGGTGTCGATGGAGACATTGATCCGGCGTACGCCGCAGTCACGCAGCTCGTGAGCAAAGCGCGCGAGTTGGGACCCGTTGGTGGTCAGCGTCAGCTCCTCAAGGGCGCCACTGTCGAGATGCCGGCCAAGACTGCGGATCAGGCTCATGATATTCTTGCGCACAAGCGGCTCGCCGCCGGTCAAACGCAGTTTGCGCACACCCTTTTCGATGAAGGCCGTGCAAAGACGGTCGAGCTCTTCAAGGGACAGGAGCTCGCGTTTCGGCAGAAAAGTCATGTCTTCTGCCATGCAATAGACACAGCGGAAATCACAGCGGTCGGTCACGGAAACGCGCAGATAAGTAACCGCACGCCCAAACGGATCGATCATGGGAGAGGGCACACTGGGGGCGTCGGCTTCCTGTATCGGCAGAACGATCTTGTCGTCTGTCACGTTTGGCTCTCCCTCGTCGTGATCGGTTATCTTTCCGATCATATGGCGTCTGATCACGCAATATCAAACAAATCCGGAGCCGGAAAGTCCGCTATTCGCCTATTCGCCGGCAGACTGCCCTGGTTCGTTCTTGCAGGGCGTTGAACGCCCGATGATCCGATTGCGCCGTCCGGCGTATCTCTTTGACAAGGAAAGACAAGGACAAGCATGAAGACACTTGTATGGTTTCGCCGTGATCTGCGCGTCGCGGACAATCCCGCGCTTGCGGAAGCAGCCAAAAAGGGAGAGGTGCTGCCGGTTTTCGTCATGGAGGAAGCGGAGCAGTCGGGAGAAACGCACCCGCTCGGCGGGGCCTCGAGGTGGTGGCTGCATCACAGTCTGGACGCACTCAAGAAAGAAATGCCGGAACTGGTGCTGATGCGCGGCAGTGCCCGCCACCTCATTCCTGATATCGCGGAAAAGGCTGGCGTCGACGCGATTTACTGGAACAGGTGCTATGAGCCTCATGCGATCGAACGGGACACGGATATCAAGTCGGCCTTGAAAGACGAGGGTCTCGAGGTCAAGAGTTTCAAGGCGTCGTTGCTCTTCGAACCATGGGAAATCGAGACGAAATCCGGGGGACCCTACAAGGTCTATTCCCCCTTCTGGAAAGCGGCAAAGGAGCTGGATGTCGGCGATCTTGTTCCAGCTCCTGAAAAAATCGACTTCGTTTCCTTCGATGAGGGCGAGGATCTCGGCGCGTTCGGTCTTCTGCCGACCAAACCGAATTGGGCCAAGGGGTGGGAGGAACTCTGGCAGCCCGGTGAAAAGGGCGCAATGAGCCGCCTCGACGAGTTCTTGAAGGAGGGGCTGAAAGACTATGGTTCGTGTCGCAACCGGCCGGACATGCCCAACGTCTCCCGCCTTTCGCCGTCGCTCCATTGCGGTGATATTTCGCCAAGGCAAATCTGGGCAGCAACGCAGCAGCGGATTGCCGAAGATGACGACCTGTCCTCCGATGGAATGAAGTTCCTGAGCGAAGTCGCCTGGCGCGAATTTTCCTACCATCTCCTCTATCATTTTCCGAAACTGCCCTCCGAGAACTGGCGGTCCACCTTCGATGCCTACCCGTGGCGCGAGTCGGAAAAGGATCTGGAGCGGTGGCAAAAGGGAATGACAGGGTACCCGATCGTTGACGCGGGTATGCGCGAGCTTTGGCAGACCGGTTACATGCACAACCGGGTGCGTATGGTCGCGGCGAGCTTTCTCGTCAAGCATCTCCGCCTTCACTGGAGCCATGGGGAGGAGTGGTTCCGGGACACCTTGCTGGATGCAGATCTCGCGAACAATTCCGCCGGCTGGCAGTGGGTGGCCGGGTCCGGTGCGGACGCCGCGCCTTATTTCCGAATCTTCAATCCGATGACGCAGGGCGAGAAGTTCGACCCAGAAGGCGACTACATTCGCAAATGGGTCCCGGAGCTGAAGGACCTGCCGACCAGGGATCTCTTTGCCCCGTTCGAGGCCGACGAAGAGGTGCTGGAAGAGGCCGGTGTCAAGCTTGGCGAGACCTATCCCGAACCGATGGTTGAGCATGCAAAGGCACGTCAGGCCGCGCTGGATGGATATGAGGCAGTCAAGGAAGAAGGGCAGAATGCGTCTTGACCTTGGGCCTGTTCACAGTATCGTCCGCCCGAATTTAACAAGACGCGCAGTGACGATCAGGATGACCGCATGACCGACCCAACCGCCCCCTGGCCGACAGAGCTGCGCGTTTCCGAGGACAGGAAGACGCTTTCCATCGCTTTCGACAGCGGCGAGCGACACGACCTTTCCGCTGAATACCTTCGGGTCTGTTCTCCCTCGGCAGAGGTCAAGGGCCATGCCCCGTCACAGAAGAAAACGGTGCCCGGCAAGAAGAATGTCGGCATCATGAAGGTCGAACCGGTCGGAAACTATGCGGTCCGCATTCATTTCGACGACATGCACAACTCCGGCATCTTCTCCTGGACCTATTTCCTCGACCTGGGCCGGAACCGGGACCAGCATTGGGGCGGCTATCTTGAGGAAATGGCGGAAAAGGGGTTGAGCAGGTAGTCCTTCCGGATGCTCCTGACACCGTCTGGACACGGTCACCTTGCCGCCGCGAAGTCCATGAAAGCGCCGAGTTTCCTGTTCGCAAACGACCTGACGTCCTGATGAACCCGTCCAGCCGTCGTGCCGGCCGCGACGGCCGGTTTCAGCGTGGCTTCGCTTGCTGGCGGCACCCCCTGTTCAGGCGCTGATTCCTTTGCCTCCGCGGTCCAGAAGAAAAGGAGCGGCATATCCTTTCTTTCGAAAACTGTTCTCCACTCGTCTGTCCGGCTCGTATCCCCGGAAGGTGCCAGAAGACTTGCAAGCAGGTGCGCTCGGTCGGGTGGAGGAGCAAGCAGGAATTGGGCATGCCAGACTTCATCTTCTGAAGGCGTCTGCGAATTGTCCTCACGCATGGCCACCGTGAGCTGCCAATTGCCTTCATGAACATTCAGAATGATCTGTTCCGGGTAAGCCGAGGGCGGTTCATTGTCGCTCCAATAGGCATGCAGGGGACGCTTCCAGGTTCTTTCAAGGTCGGATGATGTCGGAAGAGGGCCATGGAACAGAACGGCCGAAACGGTCTTCTGGGTGGTTCGAAGCAATTGAAGTGCGATTGCCGACTGGGTGTAGGACGACGCCAACATGAAACTGGAGACGCCGTTGGCCGAAAGGAAGTGGTCTATCGCTGCGGCTGAAGCAGTTTCCTGTCGCCTGGAAGTGGCAGCAAGCCTCTGCTGCGATACATGAAGGTTTACCACTTTGAAGTCGCGGGTGAGGTAGGCTGTCAGATGAGGCGGGACGAAAGGTCCACCGTCCACATCGTGAAGCACGACGAGAGTGGGGCTGGCAGGGTCGCCGGTGTCTTGCACCGACACATCGAATGGCAGACGACCGGTTCCACCCGCCTTGCTCACACAATCGCCTGGACAGGCGGCCGTATCCGCGTGGGCACGATCGTTGGCCGGAAAAAACGAAAACGCGAGGCCGAACAACAACACGGCTGACAGCAGATCGTAATCCGAAAACATTCTAAATCTCCCCTGAAACAAGCACCGCACAAGCGGCGAAGACATTTGCTCAGCCCGAGGCCGGCATCAGAAATTCCTTCAATTCCGAATTCTCCTGTTCGAGATCGCGAATGCGCCTGCGCATGGCATCTAGATCCGGTGCCAGCTGATCGCGCGTGAAGCGCTGTGGAATGTGTTGGGGGCAGTTCCAGTCGAATGCCTCGACAGTCAGAATCACGAGACGCTCCGGGAGAGCCCGATACGTCGGGTCGCCCAGGAGCGCTGCAAGGTCCGCGTTTCCTGATACCGGCAACATTTCGGCCCGGGCCCAGACCTTGAGACGCGATCGATTTGCATAATCCATCAGGAACAGGGCGACCTTGTCATTGACCGCCAGATTGCCTGCGCTGATCAGTTGCCGATTGCCGCGAAAATCCGCGTAGCCGAGTGTCCGGTCGTCTATTACCTTCAGGAACCCGACCGACCCACCACGAAACTGGACATAGGGCCAGCCGGTTTCCGAGACGGTCGCCTGATAAAAACCGTCGCGCGCCGTGATGAATGTCGCCTCGGCCGCGGTGAGCCGGTCTCCGCGCTCGACATCGGGTCGATCGAGACCGGAATAGGTCTCTCTTGAGCCATCCTGTTGCTGCAGCCGGCGAACGGTATCGGTAAAGGCGATGTCGGCGAAGGCGCGGGACATGACGAAGGCTCCGGGTTTGAGGCTTTTAGAGGTCGAGCTCGCTTAGTCCGGCATGGTCAGCCGGACGTGGGCCCAGGGGCCAATGGAATCTGCGGTCGCTTTCCGCAATCGCGAGGTCGTTGATGCTGGCAAATCGGCGATGCATCAGGCCATTTGACGCGAATTCCCAGTTCTCGTTCCCGTAGGATCGGAACCACTGGCCGCTTTTGTCGTGCCATTCATATGCGAACCGGACGGCGATCCGATTGTCGGTGAAAGCCCAAAGCTCCTTGATCAGCCGATATTGCTGCTCTTTCTCCCATTTGCGCGTCAGGAAGGTGATGACTTCCTCGCGTCCCCTTGGAAACTCATTCCTGTTTCGCCAGATCGTATCGGGGGTATAGGCGCGAGAAACCTTTTCAGGTTTCCGGCCATTCCAGCCATCCTCTGCAGCACGAACTTTCTGAATCGCGGTTTCTTCAGTGAACGGGGGGAACGGCGGGCGTTGTTCGCTCATCGTGTTGTCTCCAGAGCTATGAGTTGCGGTGTGGCATGCGTTGAGCCCGTCGTCGTCGCCATACGCATCCCACCGGGCGATGGTGCAAAGACCTTCATCACAACGAGCGTGGCCGCGAAGACAGCACCAAGGAGATAGACGGAGCGCGGATATGCAGGACGCAATTTGAACATGACGGACCTCCAAACGATCAGCAATAAATGTACCGATCTGTTCAGTTATGAATCCTATATGTACCGATCTGTTCATCATTTCAAGATAAAAATGGGTCAAGCCAAACCGAGCTACACCTTGCTCAGTAGGCGGAGAGGTATTTTCGGTGTCGGAATAGCTACTTATTGGCAATAAGGATCGTTCTTCATCGCGCTGAACGGGAGAAAAGGACGTGGTTCGTCGTCCGTCAGGCACCACGGCTTGTTATTGGAAAGCGAAAATATTATTTACTGACTGGTACAGAAAGGAAGCTCATGCGCCCGAGCAAACGAGACGAGCTGGTCCGCAAGGCATTTGCCATCTTCTACAGGGACGGGTTTCACGCGACCGGAATGGACAGGCTGGTGGCGGAAACCGGAATTTCCAAAACGACGATGTTCAAACACTTCCGAACCAAGGACGAGCTGATCCTGGCCGTCCTGAGGTACCGGGACGAGACGTTCCGGAACTGGTTCTTCCGGCGCCTGGACGCATATGGGGAAACGCCGAAGGAGAAGCTTCTGGCGATTTTCGATGTGTTGAGGGAGTGGTTCGACGAACCAGCGTTCCGCGGCTGCATGTTCATCAAGGCGTCCGCCGAATTCCAGGAGCCATCACATCCGGCCTACACCCAGTCCGCCGAGCACAAGAGGCTCCTGCATCAGGCATTCTGCCGGCTGGCAGCCGATGCGGGGGCCATCGACCCGGACATGCTCGCCCGTCAGTTGCTGATCTTGAAGGAAGGCGCGATCGTCGCGGCGCATATGGGGTTCGATGCGGATCCGGCCGGGGCATCCAAGCAGGCCGCGAAGGCGCTCGTGGACGCCGCAACGGGATCGGCATGACGTTCTGACGTCGCTGGAAAAGCATAGTCCGTCGATGCCGGAGCAATGCCTTTGAAATGAAGAAAGCCGGGCTCGCTAAAGCCCGGCTTTCTTGCGCAAAGGTCGCTCTGATCAGCGTTTCACGACGACCTTGGAGCCGACGGCAACACTGTTGTAGAGGTGGATGATGTCCTCGTTGGCAAGACGGATACAGCCCGAGGAGACTTCAGAGCCGATCGTCCACGGTTCGGTCGTTCCGTGAATGCGGTAGAGGGTCGAGCCAATATAGAGGGCGCGAGCACCAAGCGGATTGTTCGGTCCGCCCGGCATATGTGCCGGCAGGATGCGGCCCTTTGCCCGCTCGCGTGCGCGCATCTGTGCCGGAGGCGTCCAGCCCGGCCACTCGGCCTTGCGGGAAATGCGGTGCGTGCCGGCCCACTGGAAGCCTTCCTTGCCGACGCCAACACCGTATCTCATCGCCTTGCCGCCTGGCAGGACGTGATAAAGACGGCGCTCGGACGTGTCGACGACAATCGTGCCAACGGCATACGGGCCGTCATAATTCACTTTCCGACGCTTGATCGGAGATTTGCCACCGGGATGATACTTCGGAACAACCCAGGTATTTGTGCTGTGATCGAAATAGCCAGCTCGAGCGGAGGCGGTAGCCGGCAGCATGAGCGCACCGACCAGCACGGTGAACATTGCAAATAAAAACGTCTTCATTCGGATCCCCATCAGCGCAAGAAATGATCGTACGCACAAGTTACTTCGAAGGCCACGATAGGTTGATTGTCCTTGCGGCAGTCTTAACGATAATGGCTCAAAGAGGGCTGGATGAAAATCTCACGATGATGTGAGTGGACGCATGCGTTATCCATTGTGCCGAATTTGCAACGGATTCTTCGCTTCCGACGGGTTTTGACTCAGATTTTCGGGCGGCGATGGTTCCGGTCGACAGATGGGGCGGACGAACCATCCGTATTTTTTTCAGGTATGCCCCACTGATTCTTCATGCCCGGCGCAAAACGTCGATATCCACCGTTCCTGTCGGGTCAGTGGGGATCGGGCCGGCGATTGTCTTCGCCAGCCCGTGATTGAAGCTTTATCCCAGGTTCAGTTCCTTGAAGAAGTCATTGCCCTTGTCGTCGATGACGATGAAGGCCGGGAAGTCGACCACTTCGATTCGCCAGATCGCTTCCATGCCGAGTTCCTCGAATTCGACGACCTCGACCTTCTTGATGCAATCCTGCGCAAGGCGTGCTGCCGGGCCGCCGATCGAACCGAGATAGAAGCCGCCATGGGCCTGGCATGCACGGCGCACCTGGGCGGACCGGTTGCCCTTGGCAAGCATCACCATGGACCCGCCGGCAGCCTGGAACTGATCGACGTAGGCATCCATGCGTCCTGCCGTCGTCGGACCGAAGGAGCCGGACGGCATGCCTTCGGGCGTCTTTGCCGGACCCGCATAATAGATCGGGTGGTTCTTGAAATAGTCGGGCAGGGGCTCTCCGTTTTCCAGGCGTTCACGCAGCTTGGAATGCGCAATATCCCGCGCGACGATCAGCGGACCCGTAAGCGACAACCTGGTCTTGATCGGGTGCCGGGAAAGCTCGCCCAGGATTTCAGACATGGGCCGGGTCAGGTCGATCTGGACCACATTGTCAGACAGGTGCTCGTCCGTAACATCCGGAAGGTACTTTTCCGGGTGCATTTCGAGCTGTTCCAGGAAGATGCCGTCTTTAGTGATCTTTCCAACGGCCTGCCGGTCGGCCGAACAAGAGACGGCAAGGCCTATCGGAAGCGACGCGCCGTGCCGCGGCAGACGGATCACCCGAACGTCGTGACAGAAGTATTTTCCGCCGAACTGCGCACCGACGCCGGTGGCCTGCGTCAGCTTGTGGATTTCCTCTTCCATCTCGATATCCCGGAACGCATGTCCGAGTTCGGACCCCTGCGTCGGGAGATTGTCCAGATACCGGGCCGAGGCGAGCTTTGCCGTCTTCAGGTTCATCTCCGCGGACGTGCCGCCGACCACGATGGCAAGGTGATAAGGCGGGCAGGCAGCGGTCCCGAGCGTCAGGATCTTTTCCTTCAGGAACTCGACCAGGCGATCGTGCGTCAGAAGGGAGGGTGTGCCCTGAAAGAGGAAGGTCTTGTTGGCAGAGCCGCCGCCTTTGGCCATGAAGAGGAACTTGTAGGCGTCGTCACCCTCCGCATAGAGCTCGATCTGGGCGGGCATGTTGCTCTTGGTGTTTTGCTCCTCGAACATCGAAATCGGTGCAAGCTGGGAATACCGCAGGTTCTTGTGGTAGTAGGCGTCGCGAGCGCCTTCGCCAAGCGCCGCCTCATCGGAGCCGTCGGTCCACACGCGCCGCCCCTTTTTGCCCATCACGATTGCCGTCCCCGTGTCCTGGCACATCGGCAGGACGCCGTGAGAGGCGATGTTCGCGTTTTTCAGAAGGTCGAAGGCCACGAACTTGTCGTTCTCGGTGGCTTCCGGATCGTCGAGGATTTTCCTGAGCTGCTCAAGATGGCCGGGACGAAGATAGTGGTTGATGTCCTTGAATGCTTCCTCCGCAAGCAGGCGCATGCCTTCGCGCTCGACAACAAGAACTTCCTCACCGTTGAACTCGGCGGTCTTGACGAAGTCTGACGTGAGTTTCCGGTATGGGGTCTTGTCTTCGCTCTGGGGAAAAAGCGCACTGTGCTGATAAGCGGGGGGCGTAACGGGAGCGTTCATGGACAGCTTTCCTGGTCTGGCTTTTCCTGGCCCTCGTGAGGGCCGGAAGTGCTGGAACATTTCGTGATGTTCTCATAAGGCAAAAAGGCTGCGGACGCCAAGTCCCGCAGCCTTCTCAAATTGTTTAAGGAAATTCCGGTTACCTGGTGGCGGTCAGATCCAGCGTAACCGTTACCGCCTCGCCGACCGTATCCGTGCCGACGCCCGCGCCGAGGTCATATTGAGAGCGATCCACCGTGGCGGTTCCCGCCGCGTGCGCTTTATCGCCGTCGATGTCCAGCGTGAAGTCCAGCACGACCGGTTGGGAAACTCCCTTAATGGTCAAGGTGCCGTCCGCAGTGTAGCTGTTGCCTTCCACGAGTTTGACGTCGCTGGTTTCGAACGTGGCTGTCGGAAAGCTGCTGACGTCGAACCAGTCGTCACCCGGCAGTGTTCCATCAAACTGTGCATTTCCGGTGGAGGCACTGCCCGGTGCGATTTCGGCCTTGATGTGAGCTGCCTCAGGGGCTTCCGGATCGAAGTCGATATCCGCCGACCATTCCTTGAATTCGCCAGTGAGCGTTCCCTTGCCCTGCTTGACCTCGAAGCCGAGCGTGCTCTGGCTGTCATCGACTGTCCATTCTGCGGCGCTTGCGGCTCCGGAGAGGCTGAGCGCAACTGCAGCGAAGGACAAGAAGGTCAGATGTTTCAGTATCATTTGTGAAGTTCCTGAACTGTTCTATGAGGATTCCGCGCGGGCCGGAGCCGTTGACACCATGCGCTTCAGCGTCTCGTCGCGCTGAATGAAATGGTGCTTCAGAGCGGCTGCCACATGCACCACCAGCAATGCGATCAACAGGTAGGCGCCGTATTCATGCAGCAGCTTGAAGAAGCCTTCGGCCTCCTCGGCGGACCCAAGCGCGGCCGGGACCGGCAGATGCGGGATCGGCCAGGTGTTGAAGAGAATGGTCGGAATGCCCCAGGGCGATGCGGAAACCATGAACCATCCGGTGATCGGCAGCGCAAAGATCAGTGCATAGAGCCCCACGTGACCAAGGTGGGCGGCAAGTTTCTCGAAAGCAGGCATGCGAGAAGGAAGGGACGGGGACGGATTAAGCAGACGCCAGAGCAACCGGCAGGCTGCGAGACCCAGAACGACGAACCCGAATGACTTGTGCAACTGGTAAAGCTCGAACGTCGTTTGATCGGTCGGTGGAAGCGACGTCATGTAGAGGCCGAGGGCAAGCATGAACAGGATCAGCAGTGCCATCGTCCAGTGAAAGGCGATTGCGACCCGGCCATAGCCGGAATGGGTGTTGCGCAGCATGGCCAGCCCTCCAAGGGCAGGGGCCGGTCAAGCGGCCCCTGCAGGTGTTGTCTTAGTTCGAATCGTCCGCTTTCAGCGTTTCGCCGTGGAATGTCACGGTGACCTCGTCACCTACATAAGGCGTGTACATATCCATGCCGTAGTCGGAGCGCTTGATGACGCCCGTCACAGCGAAGCCCGCAGCTTCCTTCTTTGCCATCGGATGTTCGCCGAAGGAGGTCACGGTGACGGTGAGTGTAACCGGCTTGGTGATGTCCTTGATCGTCAGGTCGCCGGTCACTTCGAGCTCGTTCTCCCCTGTTTTTTCGACCTTGGTGCTCTCGAACTTTGCTTCGCGGAAGTTTTCGGCATCAAAGAAGTCAGCGCTGAGGAAATGCTCATCACGCTCGCCCCAGAAGGTGTCGAGACTGTTCACATCGATGTAGAATTCGACCGAGGAATTCGACGGTTCTTCCGCGTCGATCAGGAGTTCACCCTCCCAGTCGCCAAAGCGTCCCTCCGTCGTTGAGAAACCAAGGTGGTCATAGGAGAAGGAGAGGTTCGCGTGAGACTTGTCGAAGTCATATTCGACAGGCTCGGCAACGGCGGTGCCGGCCAGAAGTGAGAAGGCGAGCGCGGAAGTAGCAAGACGGATCATGAACAAAACCTCGTAAATTGATTGATTAGCATCCACTCGGGAACGCTGTATGACGAAAAATAGGTAAAAAACACTGTCCTGCTATTTGACTGACCGTTCACTTCCATTGAACAATGGTCAAATATTTATCTGTCTGTGCAAAAAATAGCCATATTTCCCCATCCGAAAAGATTCGATTCAGATACGACACAAAGTCGGACGTCCATGACGCGTCCCCGATTTTCTTCGTCCCGAAGGGCCATTTGGCTTCCATTCCATCATATTGAAAACACGAATAAAAAATGGATGTCATCATACTATCAAGAACTTGAGGCACCTGTTCATTCACTATCCAAAAATCGGTCATCACAGGTTGCCTCGGACGGATACCGGGGTCTCAGGAGGTTTGTAAGTGAAACAGGCAGTGGTTGTGGGCCATCGGGGCGCTTGTCTGGTTGCTCCGGAAAACACGTTTTCGTCATTGGAAAAGGCGATAGCCCTCGACGTGGACGTGGTGGAGTTCGACGTTCGACCATCGAAGGACGGCATTCTCTATGTCATCCATGATGCAACCGTCGACCGGACGACAGATGGGACCGGAAGGGTCGCAGAGCTCCTCTCCTCGGAACTCGATGTTCTGGATGCCGGCTCCTGGTTCGGCCCTCAGTTTGTCGGCGAGCCGGTTCCCCGGCTCGATGCGTTCCTGGACGCATGCAAGGGGCGCATCAAGGCCTACGTTGAGATCAAGGAAGGCGACGCCGGTGAGATCCGCGACATGCTTGCGACGCGCGGAATGCTGGAGGACGCTTGGACGTTCTCGTTCGATCAGTCGATCCTGGCGGCAGCTCGTGCACATGTTCCGGATTTGCGCCGAATGGTCCTCTACAAGCACGTCGGCTCTGTGGATCGAGCGGTGGCGCAGGGGGCACACATTCTGGAATTCCATAGCGAGAATGTTGCACCCGAACTCGTTGAGGAGGCGAAGGTGGCGGGCCTTGTCACCCAGATGTTCTATGATGGCCGCGACCGGGAAATATTCGAACGTGCGATACGGTGCGGCGTCGAGCAGATGAACATCGACCATATCGACATCTTTCGTTCGGTAGAAAAAGACCTTCTTGCCCAAGCGTGAAGATGGTCGTCCGCGCCGCTAAGCGGCGCGGCCAAGGTGTCACGCTTGATATGTATTGGTAAAAATGACAATTGAGTTGAGCGAAACTCGAAAAATGCACCTTTCTGGTAAAGCATCTCGGAAGAATGTATTAATATTAACAAAGTTAAGATCGTTCTTTGGTTGAGATTTTATGCGGTCACGCGCGAGAAATACATGAAATAGCGCGTTTTTATTTTATGTCATTTAGGTCAATTTAATCACTGCGCACTAGTCTTCTGTCGAATTTACAGATGTCGAAGGGCTATTGCATGTCTTCCCAGTGTTTCCGGACCTCCTCCTTTCAAGCGGCCTCAACCCGCTCCAAAGCCGTTGCTGCGGATACCCGCAAGTCGGCCATCGCGAACTTTGCATCAGCCTTGATAGCTGCGCTCCTCTTCTTCTATGGCGCGTACGATGTGCGATCCGCCGAGCCGCCCGCGGGAGGTGGATGGCACTGGACCATTGAACGTGTGCGCGGAAAGGTAACCGCGGAAACTGAAAGCGGCGAGGTCCTGACTCTCGTGAACGGGATGGACGTCCGCAAGGGCTGGAAGGTCAGGACAGGTCGCGGACGTGTGACGATCGGTCGAGGCGAAGAGACCTTCACCTTGGCGCCCAATACCGTCGCTACACTCCAACCCAAGGGATTCTTCGTCAAACGGACCGTCATCTATCAGGATCGCGGGACGGTCGAAGTCGACGTGAATCGGAGATGGTACCGCCATTTTCAGGTTGAAACACCTTTCCTTGCTGCGGTCGTCAAAGGAACCAAATTCACCGTAACCGTGCGCCAGCGGGATGCATCGGTCAGCGTCGACCGCGGGCTTGTCAACGTGAAGGATTTTGCGTCCGGTGACGAGGCAAATGTCGGTGCAGGGCAGGTTGTCGCAACGACACCTGCGCGCAGCCTCGGTCTGAAGGCTGTCAGTGCGTCAAAACCCGATATAACTCCAGGCGAGAAACGCTCACCAGCCTTTGAAACGAGACGCGTCAAGAATGTGCCTGGACGCTCCAAAGCGGCAGTGCGAGGCAAAAGCGGACGCTCCAATGTCTCGACAGCGAGAAATTCCAAGGGAAAATCCGGAAACAGCAATACCGGCGGTAATGGCAATGGGAACTCCGGCAGCGGCAACGCTGGCGGCAATGGCAATGGCAACTCCGGCAACAGCAATGCCGGCGGCAATGGCAATGGCAACGCCGGCAACAGCAATGCCGGTGGCAACAGCAACGCCGGTGGCAATGGCAACGGCAACTCCGGCAACAGTAACGCCGGAGGCAATGGCAACGGCAAGGGCAGGAACAAGTAAGAGAAACGCGCCTCTCCGTTCGCGGCCATGTCGGGAAATCGATTGCCGGGAAACAGAAGCGGCCTGAACCGCGGCTCGTTCCACGCTGAGACAGGGTTGAGAGTGTGAAGTCGATCGTCACGGTAAAACCGCTCCGCCAGGTGGGCGCCCTTGGATTGGCGCTTGCCGCGCTTGTCTGTGTGCTCCTTCTTCGGGGCGGCGGCGTGACGACGGCGCTTGACCGGTCTCTATGGCAAATGCGCTTTGCTCTGGACGAGCGACCCGTCAGTGGAGAGGTCGTGTTCGTCGACATCGATGCGCGGAGCCTTGAACACCTGGGTGTGTGGCCTTTGCCGCGCAGGCATTATGCGGACCTGACGGACCGACTGTCGGCAGCAGGTGCTCAGGAAATTGTCTTCGACATCGATTTCAGCTCACGTTCGAACCGGGAAGATGATCGCCTCTTTGCCGAGGCAATTGCACGCGCCGGCAATGTCAGCCTGGCCGTGTTCCGCCAGGCGGCGTCCGGCGCTTCGACAGGCGATGAAGTGGTCAACCGGCCGATAGAGGCTTTCTCGGATGACGCTTGGCCGGTTGTCGTCATGGTCCCGGTAGAGACCGACGGCAGGGTCTGGCGCTGTCTTTACGGTTTCAACATCGATGGAAACGCCGAAGTATCAGCTTCTGCCCTGTTGAGCGGATACACGGGCGAACCGGACGGCGCGTTCATGCTGGATTACAGCATTTCGATCGATGACTTACCCCGTGTCTCCCTGGTGGATGTTCTGAACGGCGACGCGCCAGCGACAGTCTTTTCAGGCAAAAAGATCATCGTCGGCGCGAGTGCGCTCGAGTTGCGAGATCTTTTCTCGGCGCCTGTCCACGATTTTCTGCCCGGCGCATTGCTTCAGGCGCTTGGAGCGGAAACGCTCCTGCAGGACCGTGCGATGGCGACGGAGGGTGAACTGCTTGCAGTCTGCAGCGCTCTGGCGATCGTCTTCCTTATGATCGTGAGCAGCATCGAGGGCTGGAAACTGAAGGTTGTCATATTCGCTCTTGCAGGTATCGTCCTTGAAATCGCTGCCCTGACGATCCAGAAGCACGTTCCGGTGCTCGTGCCGACGATCAGCGCACATCTTCTCCTGATCATGGGAGCGGCCTTCGTCGTCCTTCGCGAACTCGGGTTCCACAAGCTGGTTTCCCATCTTGCGGTGCTGAACAGCCGCAACAGCGATCGGATGCTTGCGCTTGTATTCGACGACAGTTTCGATGCTATTGCGGTCATCGATGCGGAAGGTCGGATCACGGCCGCAAGCAAGAGAGCCCGTAAATTGTTCGGGTGCGACGATCCTGTAAATTTGCTGGCAGGTGATGTGCTGCCCGGTGAACTTGCCAGCGCGGCACTTGCCGTTCTGGCAGTGCCCACGGCAGAGACGTCTGCACCTCGGATCCTCGTTACCCGTACCGATGGCGGTGAAATGCGCTACGTCGAATATGTCGTCACGCGTTCGGAAAAGTCGGTCGCCCGCAAGAACTTCCGTCGTCACGTCGAGAGCCATGCGGTGGCCTTCGTGACGTGCCGCGATGTGACAGAGGAACGGGAAGCGGCGGCGCAGCTCGAGTACCTTGCGCGGTTCGACCCGATCACTGGTCTGCTGAACCGAGCGGGTTTCGAGGAACATCTGGCGGCGGTCGCAAACTCTTCCCTGGAGCGCGGCGACATTTGTCTCCTACAGTTTGCGATAGCAAATCTTGATCAGATCGTCGCCTCGCTCGGGTTCCCCTTTGGTGACAGCATACGCGAAGCGGTGGCGACGCGACTGAAGAGCCAATTGTCAGCCAATGTGACCTGGGCGTCCCTGACCGCTGATACGTTTTCAGGAGTTGTCGCGCATGTTGGCGGTGCCGGCGACGCACGCGCGCTGATCGATGAGATCGAGCGGATTATCGGCGAAGACTATTCCGTAAGAGGGGCCCGCATTTCTGTTCGGCTGAAATTTGGATACGTTGAAAAGACGAAAGAGATGAGCGCCGCAGAACTCCTCAAGAACGCCGGCAATGCCCTTGCAAAGGTGCGGCGCGATTGTCGAACGTCGGCACTTGCCTTTCGCCCGGAGATGGATGATGCCCTGCAAAGGCGGCGCAGTCTGGAGACGGAACTCTTCAAGGCGATCGCTCGCGACGAATTGCAGTTGGCCTATCAACCCCTGGTCAATCTCGGTGACGGGTCCGTCTTCGGCGTAGAAGCTTTGCTGCGATGGAACAATCGCCAGATGGGCTGGATCTCTCCCGCTGAATTCATCCCGATCGCAGAAGAAAGCGGCTACATCGTCGAAATCGGTACCTGGGCCTTGAACCGGGCGATGAAGGAGGCATTGATCTGGTCGGAGCCTTTGCGGCTGTCCGTCAATGTGTCCGCGATCCAGTTCAGTCGGGGAAATTTCGTTTCCACGGTCGTCGAGACGCTGGAACGGCGGCGTTTTCCGGCAGAAAGGCTTGATCTGGAGATCACCGAGTCACTGTTCATCGACGAAACAACGGATTTGCGCTTCCATATGGATGAACTCAAGGGCCTCGGCTGCAGCTTCTCCCTTGACGATTTCGGGACAGGCTATTCCTCTCTCGGTTATATCCCCAAGTACCCGTTTTCGAAGATCAAGCTGGACCGTTCCTTCGTCCGCGACGATATCACGGATCCGAAAGATGTTTCGGTGATAGAGGCCGTGCTTCATCTTGCCTCCGGAAACAGGATGTCGGTCCTGGTAGAAGGTATAGAAACACAGACCCAGGCCAACAGGCTCAAGGCAATCGGATGTCCGTTCGGACAAGGCTATTTTTTCGGCAGGCCCATGCCGGCTGCTGATATTGCCAGCCTGGTTCGAAAAGCCGCCTGAAAGACGAGGGCGAGCGCTCACTTGGGGTGCGTGATCTGACATTCCGGTCAGGGTGCCGCCCACCTGCAGATTGCGCCGCTGCCTCAGTCGAGATAAGGCAAGGCAACATCCACAAGCCGATCAGATTTTCCGACAGGACATCACACGTGACGATTTCAATCTCCCTCGCCGAGGCTGAACGCCTTGTCGTCAAGGCTCTCATTGCTGCGGGAACGTCCAGAGAGAATGCTCCGCCAGTCGCGCGCGCTTTGGTCGGAGCGGAGGCGTCCGGTCAGCCGGGGCATGGTCTGTCGCGAATGCCGTCCTACACGGCCCAGGTGAAGACCGGAAAGGTGAGGGGCGATGCTCTGCCGGTTTCCGAACTGGTCCGGCCAGGCCTTCTGCGTATCGACGCCGGCCACGGCTTTGCCTATCCCGCCATTGACGTCGCGATAGACACTTTGCCGGAAATGGCGCGGCAGAACGGTATTGCGCTGGCGGCCATCCGCCGGTCGCACCATTTCGGTCAGGGCGGGGCGCATTGCGAAAAGCTAGCGGATCTGGGGCTGGTGGCGATGATCTTCGGAAATGCTCCCAAGGCGATTGCACCATGGGGAGCAGGTAAAGCTCTCTTTGGAACAAACCCCATCTGTTTCGCTGCGCCCGGACCGGAAGGGTCTCCATCGCTCGTGATCGATTTCGCCGTATCCCGTGTGGCAAAGGGCAAGATCATGGCCGCACACCGGACAGGTGCACAGATACCGGAAGGTTGGGCACTCGATCGAGATGGCAATCCGACGACTGATGCTGCTGCAGCAATGGCCGGCACCATGGTTCCGATCGGAGAGGCAAAGGGGGCCGCGCTCGCGATGATGATCGAGGTCCTTTCTGCGGCCCTGGTCGGTGCCCATTTCGGCTTCGAGGCGAACAGCGTATTTGACGGCGATGGGGATCCGCCCAACCTGTCGCAGACAATCCTGGCGATCGATCCTGGGCTGGCATCCAACGGCGCCTATTGGGAAAGGGTCGCGACCCTGTTCGAGGAGATCGAAGGGCTCGAAGATGCCCGGCTGCCGGGCAGCCGGCGACTGGAAGCAAGGGAAACTGCAGAGCGTGAAGGCTTGAACGTCCCAGCGCAGATCATGGAAGACCTGCGCCGTCTTGCCGGCGAAAACGAAGCCTAGTCTCTATCTGCTTTGGGGAACGCGAGCGAGCGCGTCAGAGGTCTGACAGACGGTCCTGGAGGGATTCAATCTCGTCCGCCAGTGCTTGCGCCTGCCTCTGTAGCCTGTCGAGGGTAAAGCGCACACTGTCGACATCCGGCGAAGACGGCTCTTCGGTTATGGGCGCCGTTCCGCGCCCGACGAGCAACCAGGTCGGGCTGACATTCAAAAGGCCGGCAAGCAGAACCAGTTTGTTGGACCTCGGTTCGGAGCGGTCTGATTCCCAGCTTTGCAGGGTGGATGTCTTGATGCCGAGCCTGCGCGCAAGTTGCGCCGTGGAAAGGCCGCAAACGTCCCGTGCCTTGCAGATGCGTTCGCCGAGTGTGTAATCGCTGCTCTTGTTGGACATGATGCTGCTCTCATCATCAGCGGAATTTTCCACGGCCAGACGAACATGCTTACTGGGCCGGTTGGGATCATTGCTTTTTTGGGAATTGCTCATGGCCCACACTTGCACAGGGCAGCGGAAAACTGCAACAGCGGGGCGGGGAATTGTCGGTTACCGGTCGAGCCGGGACGCGATAGCGCACGCGCCTCGAAAATATTCACTAGAGTGTTGAATACCCACAGTCAGGCTCAGTATTCCTTCTCGAAGAAAATGCCCGCCTTGGACGAGCCATCGGCGCCCACCTCGCCGCGAACCTTGAGACCGCGATTGAGGTCGATGTCCACCTTGACGCGGCTCGACCCGGAGCCGGTTCCCTGTTCAACCCCAAGATAGATGTTGTCGTTGATGTACTTGCCTACAGCAAGAGAAGGCCCGCCGTCTCCATCGGTATTGATATCAAGCGTGTCGAGACCAAGGGACTTGCGGATCGACGCCAGGGGGCCATTGTCGCTACCGCCGGTGAGCGTGGCGACGGCTGCCGCGAGCTGTGCAATCTGGGTCGGTGACAGATTGCCGACGTTCTTGCCGAACAGCAGAAGTGCCAGAACCTCGTCCTGCGGCAGTTCCGGAGAAGATGAGAAGCCGATGTTCGGGTCAGACGCTTCACCGTCGATGGCAACAGTGATCGTGGTGTCCGACACTGTTGTCGAAGCTCCGAAGTCGAGAATGGGCGCCAGCGAGCCGTCGAATGTTGCGCTGCCATGCGAGAAAACAAGGCGCCTGGTCAGGACGTCCAGTTGTCCGCGCTTGAGCGTGAAGGCGCCAACAGCTCTTGGATTGGCGGTTGTGCCGACGATCTGCAGGCTGCCCTGAAGCTCCGAATCCAGTCCACGGCCCCGCACGAAGATACGCCCCGGAGCAGACAGAAGTATGTCGAGCCGCGGCGGATTGGAGGTCTGCTGAGTTCCGGACGAATTCGTTTCGCCGCCGAGTTCGGCAACCTGTTCGCGAATAGCCGGGGATGCGTTCACATGCTTCACGTCGACCGGCGGAATCGCACCTGGCAGATACTCCGGAATGGACACATCCGCCTTGTTGATCGTCACTTCGCCGGAGATCAGCGCAGACGATGATGGCGAGGCCAGCGGCCCGGCGATCTTCAGATCTGCGTCAACGTCGGCCGTTACAAGGCCGGGATCGATATAGCGCCCCTTGTTCAGCTTGAGGGTCAGGTCAGCGGGAAAGCCGTCCTTCATTCCGACGGTTCCGCCGGCACTGAACGATCCACCAGTAGCCAGGTCGCCGCTTATACCGTTGATGGCTGCCTGATCCTGCGAAATCGAGGCCGTGCCTTTGACGTTCTCAACTGTGATGCCCGTGGAAAGGCTGGTGATCTTGAGCGACGTCGGCGTTGCCGTGATCTGGTAGCTGGGCGATTGGACGGAACCACCAATCGACCCGCTGAGCGCGATCGCGCCTTCGCCCCGAAGACCTGCTTCCAACATCGGGCGCCGGATCGCAGCCGCGGGCACCGTACCGTCGACTTTAAGGGACAGGCTGTTCGGCGCGGCAACACCGACATTACCCGAGACGGTCAGCTTCAACCCGTTGGCGTCGCTCACGCTGCTGGTCTGGCTGATCGTGTTGTTATTCAGGTCGCCGGAGGAATTCAGGCTCAGGCTGGAAAGGCCGTTGTTGCGCAATTCGGCCGCCGTGAGACCTGCCCCGGTAATTGACCAGTTGGCCTGAGGGGAGGCGGCGTCACCTGCCGCTGAAACCTTGCCGGAAAGCGTTCCGCCGAGACCAAGCGAGGGAACGAACGCGTTGGCAAGGTTGAGAGGCACCTGCTTGAGTTCCGCCGCGACGTCGATGGTTTGCCCGGCCTTTCCGGAGACTGAAAGGGACCCGTCGCCGAGTTTCAGCTCCAGCGGCTCGATGACGGCTTCGCCATCAACATAGGTGACCTTGGTCGGCTGCAGAAGCTTGCTCGAGAGGCCTTGATACTGCATTGCCAGTTCGGAGAGCGCGACAAGATAACCGCCCGGCTGCGGAGAACTCACATGCGCCTTGGCTGTCAGACCATCCTTGCCGTTGCTGTCCATTTCGACATCAGCCGTGATGGCCGTGCCGCCATCGTCAGGCTTTGCCTCAATGGTCACGCCGTGGATCGGCGTAACGTCGGTGGCAAGATTGGCCAGCACGATGTCGGCAGTCACCGTTTCTGGGCTGTAGGGCGCTTTGACGTTCGCATTGAGCTCAAGCGTTCCGAGCGTCACCGAAGGAACTTCGATATCGGACCCAGTAATGTCGAGAGCGAGTGTTTTCCGGTCCGGATCGGCCGTGACTGTGCCTTTGAGTTGACCGCCGATCCGGGTGAGCAGCAGGGGCGAAAGAGCGTCGAGGTCCGGCGCATCGATCGCAAGGCGGCCTTTGAGCGTTTCGACAGGCTGCGTCAGATCCGCAAGCACCAGCGTTCCTTTGATCGTGTTTCCCGCGACGTCGATCGAAACCGGATCAATGGTGGCTCCGCCATCCTTGCTGGTCAGGTCGACATCGACGGCGATCGGCTGACCGTTCAGCGACGCAGTGCTTTTGATGACGGCCGTCGGAGCGGAAGGATCGGCTAGGGCATCGGCGGAAAAGGTCAGGTCGTCAAGCGGTGTGCCGGCCAGAAGGATCTTCTCCGAAGCCGCATTCGCCTGAACCTTGAGCTGGTCCAGAGGCCCGGACGTGGCCAGATCGAGCTTGACCGCTCCGCTCACCTGCGGATCCAGTTTGGCAAGGTCAGTCAGTTCCACCTGAAGGTCCGATGTCAGCTCGGGCGCCTGGTAGGCGGCGGTGCCGGACACTGACAGAGCGTTGTTGCGCACCGAGAGGCTCTTGACAGTGACGTCGTTCTGGCCCGCCAGGCTGATTTCGGTGTCAATCCGGCTCTCGCCTGCCATCAAGGCATCCGCCTGAGCGACGCCGGTCTTCAGATCATGCGTCACGAGCGCAGCTGTAACGTCACCTTCAAGGGTGGAGGGATCAATCGCGACGGAGAAACTGCCGTTGGTGGATCCGCCGAGATCGCGATCCGCCAACTTCGATAACTTGCCGAGGTCCGCAAGCAGAAGGCGTCCTTGTCCGGAGATCTCGTTGGCGGAGAGTTTGGTATCCGTCAGGCTGATTTCGCCGACAGGCGTGTTCACCATCAACGTCGATAGGGCAACGCTCTGATCCGCGCCATCAAGTGTTCCGGAGCCTGATGCGCTGATGTCTCCCGAAAGGGGCTCTGTTGCCGGAATGAGGCCGGCGAGGGCTGCAATCGCCAGTTCGATTTCGAATGGCGACGTCATGACGCCTTCTTCGAGATTGGCATCCTTCCCGGACGCCGTCAGAGAAATACGACCCGTTCTTGCTTCTTCGGTTTGAAGCGATGCGAGATCCAGCCTCGTCTGCCAGGTTGCGGACGACCTTTCCCCGATTGCCGTCGCAGTGAGTGACAGAGGCCCGAAGGCAACCCGTCGTTCCCCGAGATCTACGGCGATAAGTGCTCCGTCGCCGGCGCTGACAGCAAGGTCGGCAGAAACATTGACCTTTTCGTCGTTCAGATCGGCTTTCGCATTCAGGGACACGGTATCCGTTTTCATCGTGACGTCGGCGGACTGGGGAGCGAAATCATGCGAGAAGGTCGCTGTTCCGTTCGCCTGCGTGGTTCCCATCACGAATGCCTGCGCCGACGGCGGGGCAAGGGCGGCCAGATCGCCATCCAGGTCGAATGCCAGCAGTCGTGTGGCTTCCTTTTCCTCCAGGCTGGCAGACCCGGTCACTGTCTGCCGCCCGTCAAGCGCAACTTCGAGGTTCGCTGACCAGTTTGTCAGCGGTCCGTCTCCCTTGAGATTGACGTCGACAGCCGGCAGGTCCGGAACATCCAGAAGGCGTGCCGCAAGGCCGCCTCGCGGTTCGGAAACGGACACGTCGAACACAAGTGTTTCGGCGGCGGGTTCGAACTGGGCGTTTGCTGTCAGGCTGCCGTCTACGCCATCGATCCTGTGAATGTCGATATCGGCGCTGATCAGCGCCGGATCGAGTGCAAACGAGCCGGAACCGGAGGCATTCAGAGAAACAGGTGCTCCAAGGAGCGGTTCGGCGATGTTGATTTCGTTGAGCGCCAGTTTTTCGAGCGATACGTTCAAGGGCAGGGAGAAGCTACCGCTCTCATCATCAGTGGTCGCGTCGGCGACGCTCAGGTCGTCCGCAGGCGCGCCCGCTGGAGGGCGCAGAAAATCGATGCGGTCTGCGGTCAGTGAGGAAATGTCGAGATCGCCGGAAAACAAGTGAAGAGGCTTCCAGTCCAGGGCAAGGTTGCTTGCCTGAAGCCATGTGCCATCCTGATCACCGACGGTGAGCCCACCCACCTTCGCATCGAGGCTGAAGCCAACATGCAGGTTTTCGACACGGACAGACTGGGTTTCGGAGGAGGCAAGATCGCTGACCAGATTGGATACGAACGTCCGGCCAGCCGGAACCTGCAGCGCTGCGATCACGAGCACGGGAATGGCGATTGCTACGGCAATCAGGAATCCGAAGACCCTCAAGATGAGTTTCACAAAACGCATTTGCGTTAAAAAGCCTGGCTTAACCCTACATAAAGCGCGAAATCCGGATCACCCGGTCCCGGTTCAAGTGGTATCGCCGCATCGATTCGAAGCGGTCCTATAGGGGTAAAGTAGCGCAGGCCCGCCCCGACGCCCACCTTCAGCTCCTCGGAAAAATCAGGAATGCTGTCTTCATAGGCGTTTCCGGCGTCGACAAATCCGACGGCGCCGATCGTTTCGGTGATCTGGACACGGACTTCGCCGGACAACTCGATGATCGAGCGACCACCGACGACTTCACCGTTCAAGCGCGGTCCGACGTTGCGATAGGCATAGCCGCGGATGGAGCCACCACCACCGGCGATCAACCGCCGGCTGGCCGGTACGGACTCGATGGAAGGCGCGAGGATGGACCCTGCGGAAACTTTACCGGCCAGAATGAACCGTTTGGCCTCGTCAAGCGCGTAATAGGTCGACACCGTGCCTTTCGCGAAGCCAATGGCATTTGAATTGAGCATGTCATAGGCCGGTTCCGCGAACACGGAGGCGAAATAGCCCTTGGACGGGTTGAGCTTGTCGTCCCTGTTGTCGAAGGTTAGCTGTGCAGGAAGACCGACCAGCAAGTATTTTTCGTTGCCGAAGGCGTCGTCTTCATTCGCAAAATAGATCTCGCCGCCCGCGCGCCCATTGAGAGTGTCGGAGAACTTCCTGCTCAGGAAGGCTTCGTATGCGATGGAGCGGCTGAGGTAGGCGTCCGGATTTTCCTGCTTCGCTTCCAGACTGGTGGTGAAATTGGTCAGTGGTCCGAAGACGCCTGGTTTTTCAAAGGCAATCTTGGCGGAATATTCCTGGTTGTCGTAGCTTTCCGTCCCGATCCGGCCGACCGATCCCTCCAGGGACAGCAGTTCGCCTCGGCCGAAGAGGTTACGGCGCCGCCAATAGGCCTCGACGCCGAAGCCCTCGATGCTGGACCATGACGCGCCGGCGCCAATGACATGCCGTTTGCGCTCGCTGACCTCGATGGTGATTGGCATCGTGCCATCGGGACCTTCCAGATCGCCTTCCACGATTCGGATCGAGGAAAAAATTCCAAGTTCATTGAGACGTTTGCGTGCCCGTGCAATATCCTCCGGCGTGTAGATATCGCCCACTGGCAGCATTGCCTGCTGAACGATGAAGTCCGGCTTTGTGATCTCGGTGCCTTTGACGGAGACGGGGCCGAAACGCGCTTGTGGACCGGCCTCTGCGATCAGGGCGACCTCGAGGGTCTTGGTCGCATGGTCGGCGGTGATGCGTCGCTCCGCAATCCGCGCTTTCGGATAGCCGCGCCCGCGCAAGACCGTCACCATCTTGTTCTCGGCGCTGAGGATCTTGCCGGACTGTGCCGTTTCACCCGCGGATAGGCCCCAGAATGCCGGATCGCTTGACAGATCGCTGCCTTGCGAGCTGATCGAGATGGAGCCGAAAGTAAAGACGGGACCCGGATTGACGAGGATCATCACCTTGACCGGTCTTCCGTCAGGCAAATTCCCCTGTTCGAGAGCTGTCTCAAGCGGTATTCTGGCGAGCTTGATTTCGACTGTGCCACCGTAACGCGCATCCGCATAAAGCTGTGCGATCAAGCGTTCCCGGTCCGAGAGTGCACGCGCAATCAAACCCGCTTCGCCAGAGGGCGGCTTGTCCTTTTGCTGAATGAGCAACGAGGCTTCCGTGACGCTCTTTGTCAGCTCCTCGTCACCCTCGGAAACCGAAATTTCAGGCTCGTAGGGAAGGGGGTCGGGAACCGGGTCAACTGCTTCTTCCGAGGAGCCCCAGAGTTTCAAGCCAAACAGTTCGAAGGATCGCGCAGGCAGTACGGTTGCGGCGAGCACAAGGGAAACAGACAAGGGAAGCGCAAGGCCGCCGCCAACGCAAAACACACCAGCCGCCAATCGCGCAGCCAGCGTATTCAATGCGATTCGATGCATCCCCGGTTTCGTGCCGGTTTTGCAGGACGGTAGACCCTTCACTTACTGCCGCCTGTCGTTTTGGCCGGATCGCTGCCACATCTTGCCCATGTAGCCGGTCCAGCTTGATCGCGCAGTCCCTACCTGGTCAGACTAGGTCGCTATGGTTAAGGTTTGCTGAAACACGATAGAACATGCTGCTGGCGCCAAGGCAAGGCTCCACGGAATGCAGAGAAGTATTGGGCGGCACCCCGCGTCATCCTGGTAACACGCAAAGACACTTTTTTCTGTGCACTTTCACATGACCGGTAATCGCGCCTATGTCATGACTAGAACAGCGGAGCTTCTTCCGTTAAGCCAAGCAGCCGTCGCGCCGCCGTCAAGGTGTTGACCATCAGCATTGCGATCGTCATGGGGCCAACGCCACCGGGAACCGGAGTGATCGCTCCGGCGACCTTGACGGCGTCCTCAAACGATACATCACCGACAAGCCGGGTCTTTCCCTCTCCGCGCTCTGGGGCAGGGATGCGGTTGATCCCGACGTCGATCACGGTCGCGCCCGGCTTGATCCAGTCACCCTGTATCATTTCGGGGCGTCCCACTGCGGCGACGACAATATCGGCCGCGCGGACGACGTCCGGAAGGTTTTTTGTGCGACTATGGGCAATGGTGACGGTGCAGCTTTCCTGAAGCAGCAGGCTGGCCATGGGTTTGCCGACAATGTTCGACCGTCCGACAACGACAGCATTCAGGCCGGAGAGCGACTCTCCAATAGTCCGCTTGAGCAGCACGAGACTTCCGGCGGGCGTGCATGGCACGAGAGCCGATGCACGTTCCCCTGCAGTCAGAAGGCCGACATTGACCGGATGGAAACCGTCTACGTCCTTTTCCGGACGAATGAGACGGAGCACCTTGCTCTCGTCGATGTGGTCGGGCAAGGGCAACTGAACCAGTATCCCGTGGATGTCCGGATCTTCGTTCAGACGTTCCACCAATGCCAGAATGTCAGATTCCGCGGTCTCTGCCGGAAGCGTGTGCTTGACGGAGTGAAAGCCACATGCTTCGGCGGCCCGGTCCTTGTTGCGCACATAAACCTGGCTGGCAGGGTCCTCGCCAACCAGGACAACAGCCAGGCCCGGACGTTTGCCGCTCGAGTCCAGCAGAGCTGCTGAACGTCTTGTGATCTCGTCACGAACGGACTCCGCGATGGCTTTGCCATCGATGATTTTTGCCTCGGGCATTCGGCTTCCTCGTCGCTTTATTGCCTGTATTTGCGATTTGGCGCCAAGCTATAGACTGTCGAGGATCAATGAAAAAGGCGGAATGCGTCTTTTCCTGCTTCACATTCGCCGCCGTGGCATACGGTCTATCCTGCGGCCGTGAATGTGTGCAGTTCCTCGATCGCACAGACGATGTGATAGAACGAGCTTGCTGGTGCCGGGCCGGTCGCAAATGTGCCGTCTGGCTGAAGTTTGTCTTTCCAAAGCCCCTCCGGCACGTCCTCGAAATACAGGCGCAGGGCTCGGACCGCATCAGGCACATCAGACAGGTAGGCGCTCTTCTCGACCTCTGTTGAGGCCTCGGCAAGGGCAAGCGCGGCCTTGATCCACTCCGTCTGCCCCCAAAGCCGGGCAAGGGGATCGCGAACAGTGAAATCATCATTCAATGCCATGAAGGCAACGCCTCTGGTTTCATCAATGCCGTAAGTCCAGCCGATGTCATAGAGGCGCCTTGCTGCGACGAGTGCGCCCGCGTCGTTGCGCAACCGGCCCCAGCGGCAGAGCAGCCACGCCCATTCGAACTGGTGGCCGGGCTCCACAACGCGGCCGCGGTCTCCGGGCATCGGCGACCAGTCCAGATCGAAGAACTCCCTCAGACCTCCGTTCACCGGATCTATGAAACGCGTCAGCGCAAGTTCTGCGATTTCGTCGGCAAGTTCGCTCCAGACAGGATCTTCACAAACGGTTTCCCAGGCAAGACACGCCTCGAACAGGTGCATGTGCGGATTGGAACACAGCGGCGCCTTGTCCGGATTGGCCTCCCTGAAGCCCGCTTCCGGATGCTTGTAGTGATCGATCAGATAGTTGAGCAGATTGGTCGCGCGCTCGGTCGCATCGGGTCGCAGATCCGGTACATGGGCTGCAATCTGGGAACAGCCGAACAAGGCAAATGCCTGATTGTAGAGATCGAAGGTATTGTCCGTCACCCGATTGGATCGATCGGCCGACGATGCGATGTATCCGGCGTTGCTCAAATAAGTGCGCCAGTACCAGTCGTACATGCGCGAGGCGAGCTCCGTTGCAGGGCCGTCCCAACCGAGACGCGCACCGGCGAGAAAGGAATAGATCTGACGCGGTGCGACGCGCGAGCGCCGGTCGTCGGCAACAGGTTCACACGTCGTGAGATCAATGGCCTCGAAACACTCCCCCGTCTCGAGATCCGCTCCAGCGGACTGCCAGATCGGCAAAGCCCGGTTGGTCAACCAGTCCGTCAGGTCGCTCGAGAGGGACTGCAGACCTTGAGTTCCGGTTACCTTGTCAGAAGCACGCATCGTATTCCTTTCGTTGATCGATCGGGATGGCTGGCCGGAGGGCGTCACAAGTGGCCATTACATTCGATTTGCAAGACGATAGTCGGAAAATGGTCGGGTGGGCGAGGAGTTCCGGTGAAAATATCACCGCGATGCCACAGGTGGCAATGTGCTGACCACGGTCAAACCGAAACGCGGACAGCAAAAAGCCGGATCGGCGAGGCGCGGATCCGGCTTCGGCAGTTTGCAGGTTTCAGACGTTGCTGTCCGGGAAGGATGCTTTTCTCTTCGTCATGAATTCGTGCAGGGCTTCATCGATGCTCGGATCGAGTTCAGGGCCACCATAGCCGCGCAACATTTCCTTCCAGCGCCGGTTGGCACGGCGGGAGGCGTCCAGTTCTCCGTCCGCGAGCCATTGTTCGTAGGAATTGTTGTCGGCAATGGTGGAACGGTAGAACGCGCTTTCGAAATTGCGCTGGGTATGGGCAGCCCCCAGGAAGTGACCGCCGGGGCCGACTTCCTCGAGTGCATCCATGGCAAGCGATTCCTCGGAAATCTCGATCCCCTTGGCAAGCACGTGCATCATGCCGAGCTGATCCGCGTCCATGACGAATTTCTCGTAGGAAGAGCAAAGTCCGCCTTCCAGCCAGCCTGCAGCATGGAGGCAGAAATTCACTCCCGACTGAAGGGTTGCGAGAATCGTCTGCGCCGATTCCTGTGCCGACTGCGCGTCGGGAAGCTTGGAGGCGGTAAACGATCCTCCGGACCGGAAGGGCAGGTTCAGACGACGGGCAAGTTTTGCTGCGCCATTCAGAAGCAGAGATCCCTCCGGGCTGCCGAACGTCGGGGCTCCGGATTGCATTGAGATGGAACTCACGAATGCACCGAAGACAACAGGGGCACCAGGACGGATAAGCTGCGTCAATGCGCACCCGGCCATTGCTTCGGCCAGCACCTGCGCCAGTGTGCCGGCGACCGTCACGGGGCTCATCGCTCCGGCGAGGATGAAGGGCGATACGATGCAGGCCTGATTGTGCTCTGCGTAGACCTTCAGGGCGCCCAGCATGGTCGCATCGAACACCAGTGGTGAGTTGGCATTGATCAGCTGTATCATGACACAGTTCTTGTCGACGAAATCCTCGCCGAAAGTGAGCTCTGCCATCCTGACGGAATCCTCGGCGCGCTCGGGCGCGGTGACCGATCCCATGAACGGTTTGTCCGAGTATTTGATGTGCGAGTAGACCATGTCGAAGTGGCGCTTGTTGACCGGCAGGTCGACAGGTTCGCAAACCGTGCCGCCCGAATGGTGGAGCCAGGGCGACATGTAGGCCAGTTTCACGAAATTCCGGAAATCCTCGATCGTGCCATAGCGGCGCCCCTGATCGAGGTCGGTTACGAAGGGGGGGCCATAGACCGGGGCAAAGACGAGATTGTTGCCACCGATCTCGACGTTGCGAGCAGGGTTTCGCGCATGCTGTGTGAACTGTGAAGGAGCCGTCTTCAGGATTTCACGAAGCATGCCCTTGGGAAAGCGAACGCGTTCGCCGTCAAGCTCGGCACCTGCCTTGCGCCAGATTTCCAGAACTTCAGGGTCTTCCCGAAATTCCAGGCCTATCTCGGCTAGGATACGATCGGCGTTGGTCTCGATCTGATCGGCACTTTCGTCGCTCAGGACCTCGTAGTTCGGAATGTTGCGGGAGATATAGGGAACGGCCTGACTGCTCGATCCGGATTGCCGGCGTTCGCGGCGTGCGGATCTTCCTCTGCGGCCCGATGTGGCGGCGTCTGACATGGCGTGGCTCCCAAGGTGGTCGTTCGTGTTTCGCAGTCTTGATCAGCTTGTCAGCCGGACCGGTCCCATAACCGTCGTAACCTACTCTATTTCCGGCATGAGGACAGCGTCTTCGTCGATCCGCATCGCAGCGTCTTCACGTCAGACCTGGCGACAGGTGCGCACTCCCCATGGCGCATGCGCACAACGCGTTGAGGATGCGGTCATTTGGGCGTCCCGCATCGCGCTCCTGCTGGCGGAGGTGCAGCGGGCATTCTGGCGGATTGCTGCCCCGAATTTTCCAGGTGTGCAGATGGCCATTTTGCCGTCGCGTGTCGGGGCGGTACGCCTCCATGACGCAATTGAGCTATTTCGACCTTCGATCTGCCGCAATACTCCCTCCCAAGAATGGGCTTGCACAGCCGAAGGCCGCCGGGACCGGGGCTTGCGTGCAGTGGAGCGGTGCTGGAAGAAGCAAGGCCGTGCCGTCTTGCTTCCTGTGATGAAGGAATGAAAGATGTCAGCATTTCCTGACAGGGCAAAGGTCGTCATCGTCGGACTTGGCGGCATCGTCGGTGCATCGGTTGCGCATCATCTCATCGAGCGTGGATGGGATGACATTGTCGGCATAGACAAGTCAGGTGTTCCGACCGATATCGGCTCGACGGCACATGCATCCGATTTCTGCTACACGACAAGCCACGACTATCTCTCGGTCTGGACAACACAGTATTCCATCGATTTCTTCGACAAGATGGGCCACTACGCCCGTGTCGGCGGTCTGGAGGTCGCGCGTACAGGTGATGACGCGTGGATGGAAGAGATCCGGCGCAAGGTGTCATCCGGCAAGGCATTCGGCACGAATGTGCGCCTCGTGACGCCAGCGGAAATCAAGGAGATGTTCCCGCTGATCGAGGAGGACGTGGTGCAGGGAGGCATGTTCGATCCCGATGCCGGTCTTGTCATACCCCGCTCGCAGACGGTCGCCGGCAAGCTTGTCGACCAGGGAGAGAAGAGCGGCAAGCTGAAGGTCTTTGCCAACACACCCGCCCAGTCGCTGATTGTAGAGGATGGACAGATCAAGGGCGTGGTCACCCATCGCGGTACGATCATGGCCGATCATGTGGTCGTGTGCGCCGGACTGTGGGGGCGTCTGATCGCCAACATGGTTGGTGAGGACCTGCCGGTCATGCCGGTAGATCACCCGCTGACATTCTTTGGCCCGTACAACGAATTCGAGGGAACCGGCAGGGACATCGGATTTCCTCTGCTCAGAGATCAGGGCAATTCCGCCTACATGCGCGATACCGGTGATCCCAAGACGACCGAGGGTGGTCAGATCGAGTGGGGATATTACGAAACCGACAATCCGCGGATGTGCCACCCGCGCGATCTTCTGGAAAAGGAATTTGCCAGGTTGTCGCCTTCCCAGCGCGATCTGGAGATGGAGCAGGTGATAGAGCCGCTTGAGCGCGCGATGGAGTTGACGCCCATCCTTGGCGAAATCGGCTATAACGAGAGCCACTCCTTCAACGGGTTGCTCCAAGTGTCGGCGGGCGGCGGTCCCTCCTGTGGGGAGAGCCAGAAGGTGCGAGGGCTCTGGTATTGCGTTGCGATCTGGGTCAAGGACGGTCCGGGCTACGGCAAGCTTATCGCCGACTGGATGACGGACGGGCGCACGAGCATCGATCACGCGTCCATCGACTATTCACGTTTCTATCCCCATCAGCTGAGCGAAGAGTTTATCGAGGGACGTTGCTACGAGGCCGCGCAAAAGATCTATTTTCCGGCCATTCACCCGCGAGAACCCTATGCGACGGGCCGTGATGTGAAACGTTCGCCTTTCCATGAAAGGGAGGTGGAGCTCGGCGGTTATTTCATGGAGCTCGGTGGCTGGGAGCGGGCGCATGGCTATGCGGCGAACGAGCACCTGCTGGAAAAATACGGCGACCGCGTACCGGTGCGGGAAAACGAATGGGACAACCGTCACTTCTGGCGCGTGTCGAATGCCGAGCATCTCGCCTTGAGTGAAGACTGCGGGATCATCAACCTGTCGCACTTCTACATGTTCGACGTCGAAGGCCCAGACCATGTCGAACTGCTTGAGTGGCTTTGCGCCGCAAAGATCGGTGGAGACGGTAATGTCGGCAAAGGCATTTATACCCATTTCCTTGATGACGAGGGAATGGTTCGCGCTGATTTGACAGTCTTCCGCATGGCGGACCGCTGCCGCATTGTTGATGGTGCGGACGCCGGTCCTCGGGACTTCCACTATGTGAAGCGCGTCGCCAGGGAGAAAGGCTTCGATGTCACGATCACCGATGTCAGTGAGCAGTTCACCACCATCGGCATTTGGGGTCCGAACGCCCGGGAGAATCTGAAGAAGGTCGTCACGAACCCTTCCGCGCTTGATCCTGAGAATTTCCCGTTCGCCGCGATCCGGCATATTGAGATTGCCGGAAAAACCGTGACCGCCCTTCGCCTTTCCTATGTCGGCGAACAGGGATGGGAGCTGCACATGAAATATGAGGACGGCCTGGCCGTCTGGGATGCTCTACGGGACATTGGCGTCATGGCGGTGGGGGTCGAGACCTACGCCAACTCGCGCCGGTTGGAAAAAAGCCTGCGGCTGCAGAATGCGGATCTTCTGACGCAGTACAATCTGATCGAAAGCGATCTGGCTCGTCCGAAGGTGAAGGAGGCGGATTTCCGGGGCAAGGAAAAGCATGTGGAGTACAAGTCGCAGGAGCGGCAAGCCGCCATGCTGTGTACCCTCGTCATGACGGAAAACACTGACGCGAGCGGCGTGAAACGCTATCCCGTCGGCACGATGCCCGTGCTTGACCCAGATACCGGCGAGACGCTTGTCGACAGTCTGGGACGGCTTTCCTACACGACCTCGGTGGCTTACGGGCCGACCATTGGCAAGAACATTGCGCTTGCCTATCTGCCGCAGGAATATTGCGAGGTCGGTAGAAAACTCAATGTCGAGTATTTTTCCGAAACCTATCCTGTGGAGGTGGTCGCGGTCGGCTACAAGCCCCTCTACGATCCTGAGAACCTGAAACCGAGAACCTGATCCAGACGGCGCTGGGCATTGGTTGTTCCGAGAGAACCGGGAGACGGACCGACAAGGCGCTGCGCAAGCTCGAACCCCACGCAGGTCTTCCGCGTGGGCTCACCATTTCAGATGTCAATGCCGCGGGCGGCACGAACCGAAAAGACGAAAGACCCTCGAATGTCCAAGCTGGAAGATCTGTTGGCCCGCAAAGGGGCGCTCCTCGCAGATGGCGCGACCGGAACGAACCTTTTCGAAATGGGGCTTGTGTCCGGCGATGCTCCGGAGCTGTGGAACATGGATCAGCCGGAAAAGATCAAGGCTCTTCACAAGTCGTTTGTTGACGCCGGATCGGACATCATCCTGACAAACACCTTCGGCTGCAATCGACACCGGCTGAAACTGCACAACGCTCAGGAGCGCGTGAAGGAGCTGAATATCTCGGCCGTGAAACTGGCGCGGGAGGTTGCCGACACAGTTGAGCGCGAGGTGCTCGTAGGCGGCTCGATCGGCCCCACAGGTGAACTGTTCCAGCCGCTGGGGGCGCTGAGCTACGAAGACGGCGTCGCGGCTTTCCGTGAGCAGATCGAAGCCCTCGTCGAAGGCGGAGCAGACATCCTTTGGGTGGAGACGATGTCTGCTGTCGAAGAGATGAAGGCAGCGGCAGAGGCGGCTAAGGGGTTTGATGTTCCGCTGGTCATTACGGCGAGCTTCGATACCGCCGGCAAGACGATGATGGGCCTTTCGCCAAAGGGGCTTGCCGACCTGCAAACAGACTTTGCCTGCACACCCGTAGCGATCGGTTCGAACTGCGGGGTCGGTGCATCCGATCTGCTGGCTGCGATCATGGACATCACCGCTGCCTATCCTGATACGATCATCGTTGCCAAGGCGAACTGCGGCATCCCCCAGATCAAGGGAGATGAAGTCGTTTATACGGGGACGCCGGACTTGATGGCGAAATACGCGCATATGGCGCTGGATGCCGGCGCCCGCATCGTTGGCGGGTGTTGCGGCACATCTCCTGTCCATCTTGCCGCTATGCGCGGGGCGCTGGACAGCCACAAGGCGGGAAAACGTCCGACACTCGACGAGGTGATTTCGGCGATCGGTCCGCTGGTTTCACCGCCCAACAAGGAAGCCGATGCCGCCCGCGCCGAAGCTGGCGACGGGACAGGACGGCGGCGTGGCCGCCGCCGCAGCTGATGCTGTTCATATAAGCGCCCAGTGGTCCTGCTTCGGATCAGCAGCTTCCCGGTTTGACCTGCGAAAACGGTTCGTTCGTCTCATTCAGCTTTGCGGAGACAATTCCCATCGGCTGATAGGGAAGGTCGGTCTGCATTCCCAGATTGGTCATGTGAATCTCGTAGCACCCGGTGAAGACCTTCGTCGATCCATCGGTCTGGGTTGCTGCGAGGGCAACAGGAAGTGCCCAGTAAATCTGGCCGGCACCGGGATCTGGATTTGTCGTTCCGAACTTGACCTCGACGCTGTCGGTATCCGCGTAGCCATCGACCCATTCCTGGAAATTGGCAGGAGCCTGGTCCGGCTGGAAGTAGCTGTAGGCCTGGACGTAAAACTTGTTGCTGATTGCGTAATAGTAGCTTTCGACCAGCTTCTGAGGCGTCGAGCGGTCGTCCATATAGCTCCAGTCATCCGCAAGTGTCATCGTCGGAGATAGCGCCGAAACGCAGAGGGGCAGTGTCGCTGCCAGGGCAGTTGAAGAAAATATGTTGGCCATCGCTTGGGTCCTTTCTTGAACGGTCGGCTTCCGCTTGAAGTGGGATCAGTCAGGCGGCGAGAGGTGCGGTCTGATTCAACTGGAACTGACTGAATATATACAAGGCTCGGTCAGTGCCATGGAACAGGATTGCGGCGCGAGGACAGCATTCTCGACCAGATCAAGGGGTCTCTCCTTGCAACCCGCGTCCGGTGCACCGAGATCGCGCCTCCTGCCTCCCGAACCGTCGGGGTATTCCTGTTGCATTCCGCATTTCTGACGTTAACGTAAGAGAAGGTCGAAAAAGCGCGTTGCCTGAAACGGTTGGGAGGGCCATGACATGCAGCCAATGATGACTGCTGCCGAGATTTCCGATATGCTGGACAAGGAATTTCCGCAGATTCATGCTGGCGGGCGTGTTTACGCCATCGATAGCGTATCCTCGGGCGAAGCCGTTCTCCGTCTTTCGGCAAATGATCTGCATCTGCGCCCGGGCGGTACGGTGTCCGGCCCCTCGATGATGGCGCTGGCAGACCTTGCCGCGTATGTCGTGATCCTGGCGCATATTGGACCCGTCGCGCTTGCTGTCACCACCAGTTTCAATATCAATTTTCTACGCAAACCCTCGCAAGGCGATCTCCTCGCAACCTGCCGGCTGCTCAAGCTGGGCAAGCGACTGGCGGTCGTGGAGTGCGGGATTGCCGGGGAGGGCGAGGACGAGCTCGCCGCTCACGCAACTGCCACCTATTCCGTGCCGCCAAGATAAGGACGCGAGCCACATCATTTAGACGGGCTGGCGGCTCTCGTCCGACTTCGAATGCGCTGATGCCTCCGAACCAAACAGGGTTTCAAGCTCCGGAGAATATTCGACAACCTGCCCGCGTCCCCGCTTCTTAGCTGCATAAAGCGCCAGGTCAGCTCGGTGAAATCCGGTTTTCTGGGTGTCTCCAAGCTGCGTCAGGTAGACGCCGACACTCAGGTTCGTGACAAGTGGTTTTCCGTCGTATGTGCAGGGCTTCATCACGGCTTCCATGATGCGTCCGTAGAGCGCCCGCAAGCCGGCGAGATCGACGCCGCGAACAAGGATGAGGAATTCGTCTCCGCCGAAGCGTGCGACGATGTCCTCTTTCTCATCTACGCAAGACAATAGTCTTTCGGCGATATGGCGAAGGATCGCATCTCCGCAGGCGTGTCCATGTTGATCGTTGAATTGCTTGAAGTGGTCGACGTCGATGAAAAGGATCCCGATCCTGGAGCGACCGTCCCTGGGTTGGAACACCGCATCGAAGTGCTCGCTTACGGAATTGCGATTCAGGACACCGGTCAGCTGGTCGTAGCGCATCAGCTCGAGAAGTTTCAGATCGCGTGACCGTAGCTGACGCGTCCGGTAGACGAGGGCTGCGGCAGGTAAGGACAGCAGGAAGATGGTGCCGAGGATCAGAACCCATCCGACCTTGGAAAAAGCCCTGCGCAGGGCTTTTTCGAGTTGCGTGACGTTGAATTGGACCTCAATGACGCCGACCCGTTCGCCGTTGCTTTTCTGGGCGGGCACATAGGCCTCCACCAGGGTTATTGGTGCACCGAATTTCTTGTCCGGAACATTCTTGTGAACGGCCAGTGCGGGAATGCCGGTTCGATAGACGTTCAGGGCATCTTCCCGGTCCTCTGGTTCTTCATCTGCGTCAAGGAGTTCGGGAGAGGAGGAAAAAATCCTGGCGCCATCTGCTTTGAACAGTTCGAAACGGAGCATTTCGACGGACGAAAAGGATGCTTCAAGAATACGCACGTCGCCGGGTGTAACGGTTGCCGTCGTGAACATCTGTTCCGCGTCCGGAAAGGGGGCGAATAGGTGTTCAGACCAGATTCTGGCCTTCAGACCGGCGTTTTCGAGTATCGACGTTCGGACCTGCCACTCGATAAGAGTCTGGAGAAGAAAATACAGGCAGAGCATTGCCAAGGCCGCCGCAGTGGCTAGGCCAGCGGACAGAGCACAAAGACGCCCTAGTGAGATCTTCAAATCTGGACGCGGCGCGCTCATGGTTCCGATTATGTTCGAATCTAGAAAAGTTGCCTTAGCGTAATCTATTTTAGGGCGCTCGTTTTGTTTATTATGCGACACCCAGCGCAGGCTAGACGGAAATATGGTGAGATTTATGCGGTAATATAATACCGTTTTTGTAAGCGATTGAAAAACAATAGGAATTTTGTCTTCGTTCTGAAAAGTCGGTCTTGACGGCAAATTGAGGCCCGCGTATAAGCACCTTCGAACGAATTTAAGGGCCGTTCGCTGGCTTTCTGAGCGGCGCGGGCCTTTTCTTTAACCGACCAGTATGGATCAGAAACATGAAGACCTTCTCTGCCAAGACGGCTGAGGTCGAGAAAAAGTGGATCTTGATCGACGCAGAAGGCATGGTTGTCGGCCGTCTCGCCGCATTCATCGCCAATCACCTGCGTGGCAAGCATCTGCCGACCTATACGCCTCACATCGACACCGGCGACAACGTCATCGTTATCAACGCCGACAAGGTGGTACTCACGGGCCGCAAGTACGAAAACAAGAAGTACTACTGGCACACCGGCCATCCGGGCGGCATCAAGGAGCGCACCGCACGTGCAATTCTCGAAGGCCGTTTCCCGGAGCGCGTTCTGGAAAAAGCCGTTCAGCGCATGATGCCGGGTGGACCGCTGTCCAACCAGCAGCTCAAGAACCTGCGCGTTTATGCCGGCTCGACCCACCCGCACGAAGCTCAGTCGCCTGAACTGGTCGACGTCAAGAGCCTCAACCCCAAGAATGACGGCAAGAGGGCTTAACGATGGCTGAGCTGCAATCCCTGGAAGAACTGGGCGGCGCGGTCGAAACCGCTGCCCCCGAAGCTCCGGTCCATGTCCAGAAACTGGACAGCCAGGGCCGGGCATATGCCACCGGCAAGCGTAAGGACGCGATCGCACGCGTCTGGATCAAGCCGGGCACCGGCAAGATCACCGTGAACAAGAAGGACTTCTCTGAATACTTCGCACGTCCCGTGCTTCAGATGATCCTTCAGCAGCCGATCATGCTGACCGACCGTGCTGGCCAGTATGACGTTATTGCAACCGTCACCGGCGGTGGCCTTTCCGGTCAGGCGGGCGCCGTGCGCCACGGCCTTTCCAAGGCTCTGACGCATTACGAGCCGGAGCTGCGCTCGGTTCTGAAGAAGAACGGCTTCCTGACCCGCGACAGCCGCGTCGTCGAACGTAAGAAGTTCGGTAAGCGCAAGGCACGCCGGTCGTTCCAGTTCTCCAAGCGTTAATCGCAGGACACTGGTTCAAGCACTTTCGAGAAACCCGCCGGAGCGATCCGGCGGGTTTTTTGCTGACCTATGCGGACCTTGCTCTTTCGCCTTTTTATTTCGTCGGGCTCGGTTGTCGTTTGACTGACGGATTTTGTCTGGCCTTTGTGCTGACCCTGAGCAGTTTCTGGAATCGCTGACACTCCATGTGGCTGGGCGCCGGACACTCGGCGACATGTCGGATCATGTCGCGCAGGCCGGACAGGCGTTCGATCTGGTGATCGAGTTCCCTGGCCTTGTCGTGCAGCTTCGCGCGCGAAAGAGCGGGCCGGCCATCTGCTCCGAACATCTCCTTGATTTCATCCAGCGAAAAACCCGCTGCGCGCCCAAGGGTGATCAGGGCGAGCTGGTCGAGCACTTCCGGCCCAAACAGGCGCCTCAGCCCGCGCCGCCCGACTGAGACGAGCAGACCCTTTTCCTCGTAATGTCTGATGGCGGAGGAGGCGATCCCCGTCACTTTAGAAATTTCCGAAATATCCTGCAATTTCATGTCTTGACCTCAAGTCGACTTGAATTTGTAGGCTGAGCGCATCTTCTCCAATTCGCAAGGAAAAATGCGTGTCTTCTGATCATTATTCCGAACGCCCGGTCTGGGCGGATAGAGCGGCGATCGCATTGCTGATGGCCGCGGCGCTGAAAATCATGGCAAATGCCACGATCAGCCCGGCCTTGCCGGCACTGGAGGCCAGCTTTCCGGACGTTCCGACGGCCGCATACCTGACGCGTTTTCTGGTGTCGGCACCCTCTCTCTCTGTTGTTTTGGCAGCACCCTTGGCGGGCGTAGCCGCGGACCGGTTCGGACGCGTTCCGCTTCTGGTCGCAGGGGTGGTGTTGTTCGTCCTTGCCGGAACGGCAGGCGCATATCTGCCGGACCTGCCATCCATTCTTGCCAGCCGTTTCATCCTTGGTGTCGCGGTTGCGATGACCATGACGGCCCAGGTTGCTCTCGTCGGGGACATGTTCGAAGGCATACGCCGAAGCGCGTTCATGGGCTGGCAGACGGCGGTGATCAACCTGAGTGGTTTTGTGTTTATCGGGCTTGCGGGATATCTCGCTGGATATTCTCCGCGCTTGCCGTTTCTTGTCTATGGCTTGCCGTTGCTACTGCTGCCACTTCTCGCGTCCATGGCAGGGCGTGAGCGTGCATCGCGCAAGGTGGTCCTCACGCGAGGAGGGGACACCGGTGGGGATCTGCCGCCGGAGGCAGGCTGGCTGATCCGGGCCCTTGCTGTTGGCCTGCTTACCCTGGCGACGGTCATGCTGTTCTTTTTGATGCCGAGCCAGTTGCCCTATTATCTGCACGAGAACGGGTTCGACAGCGCGTCAGCTACAGCTGCCGGACTTGGGACATTGACGCTGTCCGGCGGGCTGTTCGCTTTCTCTTTCAAACGGATCAGCGATCGCTCCGGCCTCGGCATGACGCTCGCATTCGGATATCTCGTTATGGGAAGCGGATTTGCCACGCTCGCGCTTGGAGCAACCTGGGGCTTCCTTCTGACCGGCACCGCGCTTGTCGGGGCAGGCTACGCGCTGGTGCAGCCTGGCTTTCTTCTGCTCGCCCTGCAGGTGGCTCCCGCAAACCGTCGGGGTCTTGTCTCGGGGATCGTCACGACATCGATGTTTCTGGGGCAGGTGGTTTCACCACTGCTGCTGACGCCGGTCATTCAGGTCGTCGGATTTGCCCCGGTGTTCTATGGCGCCGCGGCGATGCTGTGCATTCTGGCGTTGGCTGCGCTTTTTTCTGTTCGCCTGCTTCTTCAGATGAGAACGACCGAGTGACGTGTCGCAAACGCTTTCTTATGCCTGCGAGAAACGATGCTTCAGGGTCGACAGGACTTGAGTGGATTACCCGCAGCATAGGTCTCAACGACGGCCCGGTCGTCACCAAGTGTCTGAAGCACGAAAAGTTCCTCGGACAGCGATTGCGCGTTTTCCATTCTCAGGGCCATCGGTGGCGTCGCCTTCGCATCCAGGACAACGAAATCAGCGTCGGTCCCGGCGTCGAGTGTGCCGATCCTGTCCGGCAGGGACAGAGCCTCGGCGTTGCCGAGGGTCGCCCAGTAGAAGCTGGTCAGCGGATGCATGCGTTGGCGCTGGAGCTGGAGAACCTTGTAACCTTCATCGAGCGTTCTGAGCATGGAATAGCTGGTGCCTCCGCCGACGTCCGTCGCAATGGATGTTCTGATGCCCGCGCTTTCCATTCCGGCCTTGTCGAAGAGGCCACTTCCCAGAAACAGGTTTGAAGTCGGGCAGAAGACGGCGACGGAATCCGTTTCACGCATCACCTGCAGTTCGTGGCCGGTCATGTGAATGCAGTGACCGAGCAGGGTCCTGGGGCCGAGGAGCCCGAAACTCTCATAGACCCCGAGATAGTGGGCGGCGTCTGGATAAAGCTCTCGCGTAAAGGCGATTTCGTTTTGGTTTTCATTGATATGGGTCTGCACGTGACAGTCGGGAAACTCCCTTGCCAGGGCCCCGGCAGCCACGAGCTGTTCAGGTGTCGAGGTAATGGCAAATCGTGGAGTGACCACATAGTGCGCTCGACCGCGGCCATGCCATTTCTCAAGCATGGCCTTGCTGTCGTCGTAGGAGCTTTGCGCCGTGTCGCATAGAGCAGGTGGCGCGTTGCGATCCATCATTGTCTTGCCACCCAGCATCAGCATGCCACGGGCTTCCGCCTCTTCGAAATAGGCGTCGACCGAGTTGATGTGGCTGGAGCAATAGGCGGCGGCGGTCGTCGTGCCGTTGCTTATCAGCGCATCATAGAAGGCGCCGGCGATCCGTTTGCCGTGGCTCTTGTCCGCGAACTTCTGCTCTTCGGGAAAGGTGTAGTCGTTCAGCCAGTCCAAGAGCTGATCCGCCCAGGACGCGATCACCTGGGCCTGGGGGAAATGGATATGGGTGTCGATGAAGCCAGGCACGATAAGATGCGGCCGGTGATCGATGACGGCGGTTCCCTCCGGCGCGGATGCCATGATGGACTGGAACGACCCCGAGCCGCGAATTGTTGCGCCTTCAACAAGCAGCGCCCCGTCTTCTTCATAAGAATAGGCGGAGGTGTCGTCCGGGCCGCTTGGCCGCGCGGCAAAACTAAGAAGCCTGCCGCGGTAGATCTTGATGTTCTGGTCAGCCAACAGCCGCGTCCCCTGGAACCTGATTTCGAATAACGATGTCGTTCTAGTCTCGCGCTGCACGGGCGACAATGTTTTTCGACGTCCGCACTGGAACCGATTCCAGAGCGCTCTGCTTCAGGAATGACATGATCAGTCGACCCGAACTCAGGCCTTTGACGAGATCTCGATCGTAACGTGGCCGATTCCGTGCTCGGACTTCAGTCTGTGTCGCATTTTCGCAAGGACAGGTTCCATGTCATCCTCGCAATTGACCACGGCATGCATCGTTGCGTTCACCTTGCCCTCCGAAAGCGACCACAGATGAATGTGGTAGAGATCGGTGAGTTCCGGAATTTCGTCGATCAGGTCAGTCTTCAGAGTTGTCCTGTCTATCTCCTCGGGCGCACCTTCAAGAAGGATATGCGCCGACTGGCGCATGACCGCGAGAGCCGACCGGAGGATGAGGAGCGCAACGAAGACCGAGAGAATGGGGTCGATCGGGAACCAACCGGTCAGATAGATGATGATGGCGGCTGCGATTGCTGCCACGGAGCCGAGCAGGTCGCCAATCACGTGGAGAATGGCAGCGCGCATGTTCAGCGAGCCGTCGCCACCACGTTGAAGAATGAAGAATGCGCCGATATTCACCAGAAGCCCTAGAACCGCGATGATGAACATCGGGCCCGCGAGGACTTTCTCGGGTGCCATGAAACGCTCGAAGGCTTCCACACAGATCCAGATAGTGACCAGAATAAGAAAAATCGCGTTTGCAAAGGCGATCAGAACAGGAAGTCTGTCGCGTCCGTAGGTCAGCCTGGCATCAGCGGGACGTTTCGATTGCTGAAAGGCCCACCATGCCAGCCCGAGCGATGCCGCATCGGTGACCATGTGGACAGCGTCCGCCATGAGCGCGAGCGAGCCGGACAACCAGCCCCCGATGAGTTCCGCGAACATGAACCCGGCGATCAGAAGACCCGCCCAGGCAACCGCCCGGGCGTTCTTGTCGGTCACTTCCGGCGTGTGGTCGTGCCCGTGTCCATCGCCGTGCGAATGCTCGTGGTCGTGCGAGTGGTTAGGTCCGGAATGGGGCATGACGAATATCCAGAATGTATTGGCGATCGGGCTGAAAGAACTGGCTGTGCCCGAGTGTTTGTCCGAGCGGCGCTGCGGACCGCGCAGGTCGACGTCGAATCGGCCACGTGGTGAGGGAATGCGTCCTGCGGATAACATTCGGCCTTGCAGGACAAATTTCAACCTGCTTGTCTGCGCTTGTTGAAGTGCGGTCCAGGGAATGTTCCGGATAAATCGGCCCATCGGTCGGCAGCGGAAGAAAGCATTGCCAATCTGGTGCCGGAATGATTTGTCTTGCTGCCACCGAATGTGTCCGGCATCACGCCGGGTTCGGGGAGGGGCCGACCCAATGTCGACACAGGAAAACAAGATGTCAGTAAAGTTGCCACGCCCGACAGACAATGCCTTTCTGGGGCGATCCATCAAGGGCGGCTCGCACGAAGCGACCTATGCTGGCGCCTTGTCCTTCATGCGACGCCGCTACAGCCGCGACCTTGACGGTGTCGATCTCGCGGTATGGGGAATTCCGTTCGATGCTTCCGTCTCCAATCGGCCGGGCGCCCGTTTCGGTCCCCAGGGCGTGCGCCGGGCGTCGGCCATATTCGACGGCGATCCCCAGTATCCGTTCAATATGGATCCGTTCGAGGTTCTGTCCTGCGTGGACTATGGCGATTGCGTCTTCGATTATGGCCGCAATGACGACGTTCCCGGGCTTGTCGAGGCCCAGGCGCGGAATATCCTGGACGCGGATTGCCAGCTCTTTTCCATCGGCGGCGATCATTTCGTCACCTATCCGCTGCTCAAGGCACATGTCGCCAAGCACGGGCCGCTCGCACTTGTCCAGTTCGACGCTCACCAGGACACCTGGCCGGACGAGGGGGATCGCATCGATCACGGGACCTTTACGGGTAGGGCTGTCCGCGAGGGGCTTATCGACCCGGAACGATCGATCCAGATCGGGATCCGAACTCATGCACCGGAAGACTGCGGGCTAGAGATCATCCACGGATTTGAAATGGACACGCTCGGCATACAGGGGGTGGTCGACCGGATCACATCCCGCGTCGGCGGCGGGCCAGCCTATATGACCTTCGACATCGACTGCCTCGATCCGGCATTCGCGCCCGGGACAGGCACGCCTGTTTCCGGAGGCCTTTCATCCCGCGAGGCGCTCTCGATCCTGCGTGGCCTTGGTGATCTCGATTTTGTCGGCGGAGATGTCGTTGAAGTCGCACCTGCCTACGACCACGCCGATATCACCTCGATTGCAGGCGCGAGCGTTGCCCTGACCTATATCGGGCTTCTCGCGGAGAAGCGCGCCAAGGCAATTTAGTTGGCCGTCAGCCTCATTGGAGAGTAGGTGAGAGACGTGCGTTTCGAGACGGCGAACAGCCTGCCTGCGCCTGCCTCAATTGTCGTTAAGGGCCGAGACCGTCCAGAAGCGGTAAAGCGGCGCTCTGCTCTCCATCGACCGGTGGAGGTTGGCGAGGTGGCGGAAACACGTAACCTGTGCTGCCATGGCAACGACAAGGCCACTGCAGGTCAGGACCAGGGACGCAAGTGCGCCCCCGACCAGGGCGACGGCAGCACCAACCCCGAAGACAAGATAGAGGACGGTAATCCTCCTTCCGCGATCGGCAGGTATTGGAACGACCAGCCTGTTCAGGAAGACCCGCTCGCCAAACCCGACGCGCCCCATCCAGCTGCGGGCGCCGAACCCGCGGAACGGAAGTCGCTGCAGGGCCGCAAGGCCAATTGCCCCACCAAGGCAAAGAAGGGCGGCTGTCGATAGCCCCAGCCAGACATGTGTCCAAAGCAATCCCGACAAGACCCCTGGAGACAGGAACTTGATCACAATCGCAAAGGGCGCTGACGGCCTGCCGAGCCGACCAATTTTCAGCGACGCGGCGGGGGCACTGCCGGCCCCGCCCTTGAGTGGCGCGACGCGGTTGGCAGGGGCAATGTCTCTTTGAAGTGTCTGCATGGACTGCTTACGTTTCCTGAGTATGCCGGATCATAACTTTTGCGTCCCTCATTTGGCAATCTGGAGACACAGGATAATGTCTCGCTGCGTCACTCGGTCTCTCATGGGATCACGCGGAAACGGCGATCTCCTTGTTTTCAGGTCAAAACCGGTCCGGATTTCCACAGCGCAATCTTTTCATTCGGAATTGGATCGGAATGGGGGGGCGTTCAAGGTGTGCGCGCAGAAATGACATCGAAGGCAAACCGTGCCTGACGTCGACGCTCCAGCGATCAAGGCAGTGCGGGATTGACGAGGTGATCTTGGTGCGCGGCGTGTGAGGCAGGGCGCTTCCACGCTAGGTTTGGAGCCATGTCTTTTTCGAGGGGCTGGGTGAGGATTTACCTCAACAGACGATAAAATCGCGCGCGATATTAACGCGTCGTGTGTAGGGGCGGCTGGAGAGCTTAGCGGTACTGGTTGGGGCCGAATAGCGAAGCCGGAGCAACAGTTGAGGCGCGGCGCTCAGCATTTGTTGCGGCGCCGCGTGAAAGTGCAAAGGCTTTGAGCGAACCGGGATGACACGTATCTGGCGAGTAGTTAAACCTGCGCCTTCACGTAGGATCCGGGCGCATCTTCCAACACCTTGACCTTGTTCGCACCAGGCTTGCGCGGCTTGGCGGTCGTCGCGTCGTGAGAACGGATCCATTCGTCCCAATAGGGCCACCAGGAGCCCGGATGCTCTTCGGCGTTCCTGATCCAGTTGTCCAGATTACCCTTGGGCGTGCCGCCGGTCCAATATTGGTATTTCTTCTTGGCAGGCGGATTGACGACGCCGGCGATGTGACCGGAGCCGGCGAGAACGAATTCCACGGGGCCACCAAAACAGCCCGAGCCGAGGAACACGGATTTGGCCGGAGCAATGTGATCTTCGCGGGTCGCAAGGTTGAAGATCGGGATCGTGACCTTCGAAAGGTCCAGCCTCTCTCCGGCGATTTCCATTTCGCCCTTCGACAGTTTGTTGTCGAGGTAGCAATTGCGCAGATAGAACGAATGATTGGCTGCCGGCATGCGTGTGGAATCGGAATTCCAGTAGAGCAGGTCGAAGGGAAAGGGTTCCAGCCCTTTCAGGTAGTTGTTGACGACATAGGACCAGATCAGGTCGTTGGACCGTAGCATGTTGAAGGCCGACGACATTTTGGAGCCGTCCAGATATCCCTGTTCGCTCATGCGTTTCTCGAGGGTCGAGATCTGCTCCTCGTCCACGAACACCTTCAGATCACCTGCGAACGTGAAATCCACCTGCGTGGTAAAGAAGGTCGCCGTCTTGATCCGCTCGTCGCCGACACGCGCCATATAGGCCAGGGTCACCGCAAGCAGCGTTCCGCCGACGCAGTATCCGATGGCGTTGACCTCTTCCTGTCGCGTGGTGCGTTTGACCATGTCGAGAGCATGAAGGATGCCTTCCTTCATGTAGTGCTCGAAACTCTTCTGCGCCTGCCGCTCATCCGGATTGACCCAGGAAATCACGAAAACCGTGTGGCCCTGATCGACTGCCCACTTGATGAACGACTTTTCGGCATTCAGGTCGAGGATATAGAACTTGTTGATCCAGGGAGGCACGATCAGAAGCGGGCGCTTCAGCACTTCGTCCGTCGTCGGGCTGTACTGGATGATCTGGCAGACATCGTTCTGGGAGATCACCTTTCCGGGCGTGTTTCCCATATTCTCGCCCAATTTGAACTTGGACGGATCTGTCTGCCGGATTTTCAGTTCGCCCTTGCCGGTTTTCAGGTCCTCAGCGAGATGCCGCATGCCCTTGACGAGGTTTTCCCCGTTGCTCTCCAGCGTCAGTCGCAGGAGTTCCGGGTTCGTCAGGACGAAATTGGAGGGGGAAACCGCATTCGCAATTTGCGTCACGTAGAACTCGGCTTTGTGACGTGTGTGCTCGTCCAGTCCCTCCGCTTCATGGACCATGTCTTCGGCCCATTTGCTGGTGATGAGGTAGATCTGTTTTACGAAATCGAAAAACTGATTGTTGTCCCAGTCAGGATCAGCAAAGCGCTTGTCGCGCTCGGGGGGCCTGGCTGCGGGCTCGGCAGGTTCTCCCATCATCCGTTTCAGGGATGAGTTCCACAGGTCGATGTAACCGCTCCACAGCCGGGATTGCGCTTCGATCGCGCGCTGCGGATCCGAGACCCAATACTCGCTGACCTGCGCAAGCGTTTTGATGATGCCCGTCAGTTCATCGGTGGAATCATGCTTGATCTTGCCCTGTTCGCGAGGCTCGATATAGGCGGCGAGCGCCTTTCCTGCCTGCTCCAGCGTTTTTGCCAGATTCTGGGCAAACGCTTCCGGGTTGTTGATAATGTAGTGCAGCATGGGATTCTGGCGATCATCAGCCATTGGCAAGCGTCCCCTCCGCTTATTCTTGGTTTCTGCATCGCTTGGCCGAAGCGTCTCGCGGGCCCGTGCAGAACTGTTATCTTCTTATAAATTCGCTTGTAATTTCAACCACTGGCTATTTATGGCACATCGATATGGCGCCGTCGATTGGATTTCAGGACAATGGGAAACCTCGGTGCTAAGGTCCTTGCCCGGCTCCATGGTGTCCTGGTTGCAGTAAGGGGTTGGCTCCGTTCAGTGGCGATGCATCCGATTGCACGCAGGCTCCGGCAGTCAGGCTGTCTCCACCTCACAGCTTGCGATCACGCCCGAATGCGACTAGCAGGTTTGTGTTTCTGGCGTGGGGCAGGATTTGAAATTCGTTTCCTGTTGCGGAAGCCGGCAGACGAATTTCTAATTCTGCCACGCATGCGGATGAAGATTTTTTCATCCTGCGAAAGGTTGGTAAAACATGACGCGATATGCATGCCTTTGCCTTGTTGGCATCGGTCTCCTGTTTTCTCTGGTTTCCTGCGGCGTTGGCCCGGGAACACCCCTCGTGGATGCGCTCCGAACGCCGCCCGGCAAGGGAACCGGCAACGTGCCGGCGCCGACGGGGTATGCAACGCAGGTCGGTACCATCGAATCTTCCGGCCTCATTGATCCGAAAGAGCGAAAGGCCACACAGGAATATCTCAAGTCCCTGGCGATGGAGTAGGTCAGCGCCCGTTAGGCCGGCGAGGATGGGGCAGGGCAAGGGCGAGACAATCGCCGGTCTGCTTTATCGGATTTGTCGCTGCCTGAAATTTAGATGGAAGCCCGGTGAAAGACGGGTGCGATTTTTTTTACGGGCTGCTAAAAGAGCCCCGCTGCGTGTGAGAAGCGCCAAAATCCACGCGGCCGGTAATGACAACGTTCAAGGAAGTGTCCCATGGAGGAGTTCCATAAAATCAAGCGGCTGCCGCCGTATGTGTTCGAACAGGTCAACCGGTTGAAGGCCAAGGCGCGAGCGGCGGGAGACGATATCATCGATCTCGGTATGGGAAATCCGGACCTGCCGACGCCCCGCCACATCGTCGACAAGCTCACCGAGGTCGTTCAGGACCCGCGCTCCCACCGCTACTCCGCTTCCAAGGGCATACAGGGCCTCAGAAAGGCCCAGGCGAGTTATTATGGTCGCCGCTTCGGTGTGAAACTCGACCCCGACACTCAGGTCATCGCAACGCTGGGGTCGAAAGAAGGCTTCGCCAACATGGCGCAGGCAATTTCCGCGCCTGGCGACGTCATCCTCAGCCCGAACCCGAGCTATCCGATTCACACCTTCGGCTTTCTCATGGCCGGTGCGTCGATCCGCAACATTCCGGCAGAACCCGGGACGGCCTTTTTCGATGCGCTGGAGCGGGCGGTGATCCATTCCGTGCCAAAGCCGATCGCCATCATCCTGTGCTATCCGGCAAACCCGACCGCATACTGTGCCGACCTTGATTTCTACAAGGACGTCGTCGCGTTCGCACGCAAGCACGATATCTTCATTCTGTCCGATCTCGCCTATTCCGAAATCTATTTCGGCGACACGCCGCCCCCTTCGGTGCTTCAGGTGCCAGGGGCAATGGATGTGACGGTCGAGTTCACATCGCTGTCCAAGACGTTCTCCATGCCCGGCTGGCGCATGGGGTTCGCCGTCGGCAACGAAAGGCTGGTCTCGGCACTTTCACGTGTGAAGTCCTATCTCGACTATGGCGCTTTTACGCCGATCCAGGTCGCCGCGACCGCCGCGTTGAACGGTCCGGACGACTGCATTCGGGAAACGCGTGAAATCTACAAGCGTCGCCGGGATGTTGTCGTCGACAGTTTCGGCCGTGCCGGTTGGGATATCCCCGCTCCTGAAGCGAGCATGTTCTGCTGGGCCCCCATCCCGGAAAAGTTCCGTGCGCTCGGAAGTCTGGAATTCTCAAAGCTTTTGCTGGAGCGGGCCGAAGTGGCTGTTGCGCCCGGTCTCGGATTTGGAGAGCACGGCGATGATTTCGTGCGCATAGGTTTGGTCGAGAACGAGCAAAGACTGCGCCAGGCTGCAAGAAACATCCGTCGTTTCCTTGAAACGTCGGATCAAAAACTGCACAACGTCATCCCGCTCGAGACTTCCAGGTAATTACGATTGGAAAAAGTTCTGTATGGCTGAAGCATTGAAGATTGGCGTCGCGGGCCTTGGCACCGTTGGGGCGTCCGTTGTTCAACTCCTGGAAAAACACAAGGGTCAGATTTCTCGCAAGTCAGCACGCGCCGTCGCCATTACTGCTGTCAGCGCGCGCAACAAGTCACGCGACAGGGGCTTCGATGCCTCCGGATTTGACTGGTTCACCGACCCGGTGGTCATGGCGAGCGAAGCAGACATCGACATCTTCGTTGAACTGATCGGCGGTGATAATGGGGCAGCGGAGCAAAGTGTGCGCGCGGCACTGAAGCGTGGCATCCACGTCGTGACGGCCAACAAGGCTCTTCTTGCACGTCATGGTGTCGAGCTTGCCCGCCTTGCCGAGGAAAACAACGCCTGCCTGAATTACGAGGCCGCGGTTGCCGGTGGAATCCCGATCGTGAAGACCTTGCGTGAATCCATGTCGGGCAACGAAATCGGTCGGATCTACGGCATCCTCAACGGCACCTGCAACTACATCCTGACCCGCATGGAAGCTGAGGGAATCAGCTTTGACGACTGCTTGGCCGACGCTCAGCGCCTTGGATATGCCGAAGCGGACCCGACCTTCGACATCGAAGGCAACGACACGGCGCACAAGCTGGCCATTTTGAGCAGTCTTGCGTTCGGTACCGAGATATCGAGCGACGATATTTATCTGGAAGGGATCACATCGATCACGACGGCAGATATTCAGGCTGCCGACGAACTCGGGTATCGGATCAAGCTTCTCGGCATTGCGCTTCGCACCGATACCGGTATCGAACAGCGCGTGCACCCGACCATGGTCCCGAAGGCCTCGGCGATCGCGCGTATCGACGGTGTGCTGAATGCCGTCGCCGTCGATGGCGACTTCGTCGGTGAGATCGTCCTCGTCGGACCGGGGGCTGGCGGCAACGCGACGGCATCGTCCGTGGTCGCGGATATCGCCGACATTGCCCGCGGTGACGAAACGCCGGCACTCGGTATGCCGGCGGTCGACCTGAAGCCTTACACCCGTGCTGGGATGCGTCTCCACGAAGGCGGATATTATATTCGTCTGTCCGTCTATGATCGTCCCGGCGCCTTCGCTGAAATTGCCAGATGCATGGGCGAGGCCGGTATATCACTGGAATCGATCGTGCAGAAACGTCACCCGGGAATCGAAGCGCCCGAGAGATACACTGGCTCCGAACGGCCTCAACCTGTCACCTTGATCACGTACGAAACCACCGAGGTTGCGATCAAGGAGGCTCTGGAGACAATCATGTCGAAAGGGGTGGTCTCAGAACGGCCACAAATGATCCGAATTGAGAAACTGAACTGATGGGATTGACCGCCCGGATGTCTTTCGGGGGAGTGACTGGAGATGTTGATGTCCAATACTGAAAAGCAGCCGTCGAGCGGACTTGACCGGATTCTGACACTTGAATTGGCTCGTGTCAGCGAGCGGGCCGCAGTATCTGCCGCCCGCCTGCGCGGTCACGGCGACGAAATGGCGGCCGACCAGGCTGCTGTCGATGCCATGCGGCGCGAATTGAACAGGCTCCCGATCGACGGGACGGTGGTGATCGGGGAAGGGGAGCGCGATGAGGCTCCCATGCTCTACATCGGCGAAAACGTCGGCACGAAGCAGGGGCCGAAGGTCGACATCGCCCTGGACCCGCTTGAGGGAACGACGATCTGCGCGAAAAACCTGCCGAATTCTCTGGCTGTGATCGCGCTGGCGCCGGAAGGCGATCTCCTGAATGCGCCGGACAGCTATATGGACAAGATCGCGATCGGCCCTGGCTATCCGGCAGGCCTCATCGATCTCGATGCTCCGATTGCCGACAACATTTCCGCGGTCGCTGCCGCCAAGGGCGTGAAGGTAGCGGATGTCACCGCCTGCGTGCTAGATCGTCCGCGCCATGCACGCCTGATCGAGGAAATCCGGGCGACCGGAGCTGCCATTCGCCTCATTGGTGACGGCGACGTAGCCGGCATCATTCACACCACTGATCCTGACGAAACCGGCATCGACATCTACACCGGCATCGGCGGCGCGCCGGAGGGCGTTCTGGCGGCCGCCGCACTGCGTTGCATCGGCGGCCAGATGCAGTCGCGCCTGGTTATCACGCGCGACGAGCAGGTCGAACGGGCCCATCGTATGGGAATCGATGACATCAAGAAAAAATACACGCTTGAAGAAATGGCCGGACCGGACGTGCTCTTTGCAGCAACGGGCGTGACCGACGGCAACTTCCTTCAGGGTGTGCGCTTTGGCCGTCATCACATCACCACCCACACTGTCGTGATGCGATCCTCGACCGGAACCGTTCGCTACATCAAGGCCCAGCACACGGATCTTGAAAAGTTTCACCTCGACTGAGACGGACGTCCATGCTCGCAAAACTCGGCGATGAGGAGGAAAGGCGACTGGTTCTGGGAGTTGCCAGATCGGTCAATGACTACGCCTGGCGGGAAAGGCTGAGTGCGTCCGAGGCACGCTCGGCTCTCACAATCGCGCAATCCCATGGCCTGCCGGATGTCCTGGCAAGGGTCATGGCGGCGCGAGGTGTTCTTCCCGAGGTTGCCCCGCAGTTTCTGGAGCCCTCCCTCAAGTCGCTGATGCCGGATCCCTCGTCGCTGGTCGACATGGACGTTGCGGTCGAACGGGTGGCGGACGCGGTTGAAGCGCGAAAGCGCATCGCGATTTTCGGCGACTACGACGTCGACGGCGCAACGTCGTCAGCCATATTCGCGAAGTATCTGCAATGGCTCGGGCTCGATCCGGTCATTCACATCCCGGACCGCATTATCGAAGGGTATGGCCCGAACGGTCCTGCAATTGAGCAACTTCACCAGAACGGCGCGGAGCTGCTCGTGACGCTTGATTGCGGCAGCACCTCGTTTGAAGCCTTCGAGAGCGCCAAGGCGTGCAATCTTGATGTTGTGGTGATCGATCACCACCAGGTCGGCGAAACGCTTCCGGGCGTACGTGCGCTCGTCAACCCGAACCGGCAGGACGACCTTTCCGGACAGGGGCATCTGGCGGCGGTCGGGGTTACTTTTCTGTTCCTCGTCGGCCTCAACAGGGAACTGCGTCGCAGGGGCATCTTCAAGTCCGGACAACAACCGGATCTGATGACGCTTCTGGATCTGGTCGCTCTCGGAACCGTCTGTGACGTTGTTCCGCTCATAGGTCTCAACAGGGCGTATGTCACGCGCGGCCTTGCGGTCATGCATCAGCGGCGAAACTACGGTCTGACTGCGCTGTCCGATGCTGCACGTGTCAGCGGAAAGCCCGCTCCCTACCATCTTGGATTTCTCATCGGGCCGCGCATCAATGCCGGCGGGCGTATCGGAGACGCCGCGCTCGGCGCCAGGTTGCTGACCACCGAGGACCCGAGCGAGGCAAGGGCTATTGCCGAACGCCTCGACCAACTGAACTCGGAACGCCAGGCTATGGAAGCGGTGATGCTCGAGCAGGCAGCCGCCGAAGCTGCCATGGCCATCGACAACCGCAATCCTGCTGTCCTGTTGACCGGCTCAGAAGAGTGGCATCCCGGGATCGTCGGCCTGATTGCGTCACGCCTCAAGGAAGCGCACAGGCGGCCGTCCTTTGCGATCGCCTATGACCGGAATGGCAAGGGAACGGGGTCTGGCCGGTCCATAAATGGTGTCGACCTCGGTAAGGCCGTGAGGCGGGCAGTCGAGGAAGGTCTTCTTGAAAAAGGCGGGGGACACGCGATGGCCGCCGGGCTGACCGTCATGCGCGAGAAAGCTGCCGATCTCGAAACGTTTTTCAATGAAGTACTGAAGGACGAGGTCGAGGCAGCATCCTCGAAGCGGGAGCTTTCCATTGATGCGGCGCTCACGGCAACGGGTGCCAACCTCGACCTTCTGGAAATGCTTGAAAAGGCCGGTCCTTACGGCGCCGGTCACGCCGAGCCGGTTTTTGCCTTTCCCGCCCACCGCGTGACCTTTGCCGATGTCGTGGGCAAAGGTCATGTCCGGGCGACTCTCGCCGCGGGAGACGGTAGCACGGTCAAGGGCATCTGCTTCAAGGCAGATGACAAGCCTCATGGGAAACTTCTTCTCGAAGGGCGCGGCAGGTCGCTGCACGTGGCCGGCTCGCTGTCCATCGATACCTGGCAGGGCACGCCGAAGGTCCAACTGCGCATTCTCGATGTTGCCGACCCGCAGGTGAGCCGTATCTGAGCCCCCCACCAGGAGGGGCGTTAACCGAAAGCTAAGCCGGTCCGACTAGCGTAAAGCCTCACGAAGGAATCGCGAGGATCTGGCATGCGCGCTCAGAATGAGCTTACGCCCTATTTCGCCGAAATCGAGCAACGCACCGAACGAGCCTTGCAGGGTATTCGCGAGGTCCGGCGGGCGCCCAAACTCAATGCGCTACCTGCCGAGCCGAAGGTTGCCGTATTCGGCTCCGCATTTCTGCTTGCGCTGGCAACTTTCGTGACCCTTTTCCTCGATTGACCGGCCTCCGGCTTTTTTCTTGATTTTGTGGTGAGCGGTCACCAATGTCTGGCGCGTGTTAAACGCGAAATTGTCAGGCATCATGTACGAGTATCCCATAGCCCTCTGGTCCTTCAATCTCGGGCGGGCGCCGGAGTCGGTAGAAGCATTCGCCCGGCAGATCGAAGGCGGTATGAAACGCGCGGCGGAAGCCGGTGCGAGGCTGCTGATGATGCCGGAGTATCTGATCGAATGCTGTCTTGCCTTCAAACCCGATGGGTTGCGACCGGACCAGGAAATGGCGTTTCTGGCTGATGTCGGGACCGAGTTGCTGGAGGCCGTTCGCAAGCTCCCGAAACAGTGGGGCGTATCGCTTCTGGTTGGCACCATGCCGGTTTCAACACCGGAAGGTCTTACCAACACGGCAGTTCTTCTCACCGCGGACGGACGGGTAATCCGGCAGGACAAGCTTTGCCTGACGCCCTTCGAGGAGACGTCGGACAGTTGGCACCTGATACCGGGCAGTGACCTGCACATATTCGAGCTCGACGGTCTGAAAATGGCGATACTCGTCTGTCTGGACGTGGAAATGCCCGCCCTCAGCAGTGTGCTCGCGCGTGAAAAGGTCGATCTGGTTCTGGTTCCGTCGATGACGGAAATGCACTCCGGCTACCATCGGGTCTTTGGCTGTGCGAAGGCGAGGGCGGTTGAACTGATGTCTGCCGTCGCTGTTTGCGGTGTTGTCGGACGCTCGGTGGGGACGACGCAAAACGAGACGAACGTTTCCGGTGCCGCACTGTATCTGCCTTGCGAGGAAGAACTTGGTTTTGATGGCATCGGCGATGAACTGGAGGCAACCGGCGGAGAAAACGGTGAGGAGCCGTTTTTGATCGTCAAAGTACCGGTCCGCGTGATGCGTGATCTCAAGAGCGGGAAAGCAGAAGTCTGGCCGGGAGCATGGTCGGCCGCTCACGTTGCCGTGGTGAAGGATTGATATCCGGCAATTTTCGCTTCGAGCAGTATGCACATAGTGCACTTTTTTCTGGACGGACCCCAGCAGAATCCTTATACACCTGCGGACTTGAAACGTTGCAGGTACGGAGATGGGATTCGTCAGGACATTGACTGCATGGGATTTTTCGTGGCTTCAGAGCGTAGGTGGTTTGTTTATCAAGCCGGCGCGCCTGCAAATCGCGGCCCTGTGCTTTCGTCAGGGCGAAGCGGGACCGGAAATCCTCCTGGTATCGACGCGTGACACCGGGCGTCTGATTCTGCCCAAGGGCTGGCCCGAGAAGGACAGGCCTGCATGTGAAACGGCCAGCCTGGAAGCCTATGAAGAAGCGGGCGTCGTCGGGAAGGCCCATCCTAGGCCCATTGGAAGTTTCAAGTCGTTCAAAGGCCTGGCAGACGGTTTGAAGATCAGGACCAAGGTGCTTGTTTTCCGAGTCGAATTCCAGAAACAGCTCACGAGCTATCCCGAACTTGGCCAGCGTCGCTGTATCTGGTTGCCGTTCTCGGAAGCGATCGAGGCTGCCGACGAACCGGCACTCAAACGCTTCCTTCGCCGTCATCGGGCAGAGTTCAGATAAATTCGAGCAATAAAGGCGAAAATGACCTTTGAGCAGCGGATTAGCTGATCGCTCTCATGCTATTGACGGTTAGACCCAAGTGAGTCGGACCGGCGCTTTTGAGCGAGGACCGGAAACCGACCGGCTTTCTGAAAGGTAAATACGGCTTGCCGTCACATAAGGATCTGAAGTCCAGGGGCCTGGACAAGGATCTCGACAAGCTCGGTTTCGTCGCCGATGCCGCCGAGGCGATGGGACGGCGGCTGACGGCACCGGGCCTGGCGTTGATCTTTCTCGTTATCTGCACTGCGATAGCGGCAACCCACGTGCTGTCGACACCTGTCTCCCATACGCTGGTTCTGGTCGCGGCCACCGTCATCGGTGGTTACATGGCGCTCAACATCGGTGCCAACGATGTCGCCAACAATGTCGGACCGGCAGTTGGTGCACGCGCTGTCAGCTTGACCGGCGCACTTATCATTGCAGCCATCTGCGAGAGTGCAGGGGCTTTCCTGGCCGGCGGAGACGTTGTCTCAACCGTGTCCCGTGACATTCTGGTGGCGCATCAGGTTCCGGACAGTTTTGCGTTCATGCAGGCGATGCTCACCGCCATGGCTGCCGCCGCCCTCTGGATCAATATAGCCACGCTCATCGGCGCCCCCGTCTCGACAACCCATTCCATCGTTGGCGGGGTTGTCGGCGCCGGGATAGCGGTTGGAGGCTTTGCCGCGATCGATTGGCCGACAGTCTCGGCCATCGCCGCGACTTGGGTCCTGTCTCCGGTCCTCGGCGGAGTTGCTGCTGCTGCTTTGCTGGCCTTCATCTACGCGCGGATCGTCTATATCGAAAACCGGCTTGAAGCGGCCCGTTTCTGGTTGCCGATCCTTTTGGGGATCACCGGAGCCATCTTCATCGCATACGTCCTTTACAAGACCGGCACCCGTCATTTCGCGATTGCGCCGTGGCTTGTGGTCAGTGCGTCGGTACTGGCCGGCGGAACCGTCTGGCTCGGTTACAGCCGCGTGATCACCGCCCAGTTGCCGCACCTCGATAGGAGCAACGGCCGCGAACTCAGAACCTTGTTCACACTGCCGCTCATGATCACCGCTGGTCTCCTGTCCTTCGCGCACGGTGCGAATGACGTCGCGAACGCGATAGGCCCGCTTGCTGCGATTGTGCAGAGCCAGACGGAAGATTATGCGGATGTAAGTCTGCAACTCGGTGGCACCCTCAACGCGGATTTTCCGCTGTGGGTGACAGGTGTTGGGGCGTTGGGAATCTCGGCCGGCCTGTTGTTGTTCGGCCGCAGGCTGGTCACTGTAGTCGGCAAGAAGATCACAAAGCTCAGTCCGGTGCGGGCGTTCTGCATCACCCTGGCGACAGCAGTTACAGTGCTCGGGGCATCCGGGCTCGGGTTTCCCGTCTCATCGACCCACATAGCGGTGGGTGCCGTCTTTGGCGTCGGTTTCTATCGCGAATGGTACCGAAACCGCTACGTGACGGATCAAAACCGCAAGAAACCTAGAAAGCTGCTGCGGAACCGTGAGGTGCGCAGGCGACGTCTATTGGTCCGGCGTGCGAACCTGCTCACCATCGTGGCGGCCTGGGGCGTTACGGTGCCGATCTCCGCGCTTCTTGCGGCAGCTCTCTTTCAGGTCATGCGGCTCATCCTGATATAGGGGCCGCCGATCCGGGGCCGATCGAAATCTGCTTCATTGAAGGGGCGCCGTTCAGCGAAAAAGGCATTAGCCGCCACAGGTCCAGACAAGGCCGCACTCCGATGTTGGGAGGGGTATCCGAGCTTTTTGGTGTTTTTCGCGTGCGTGTGCTATCAATGTGCACGCAGTGCGCATCGCCCCAATGCGTGAGGCGTATATTCTTTCTCAAGATGAAAGGACATCATGGCTTTATCCTATAGTGACACAGACGACCGGCTTTCCTGGATCCGGAGTTTCGAACTGATGTTTCGCCGTCCCGCCAGACTGCAGGTCGCAGCTCTCTGCCGACGCACGCGCAACGGCAAACAGGAGGTTCTCATGATTACCTCCAAGACGACCCGACGCTGGATCCTTCCGAAAGGGTGGCCCATTATGTCGCGCAAGGCGCACCGGACTGCTGCAATCGAGGCGTATGAGGAAGCCGGCGTGATCGGCAAGGCTCACAAGAAACCGTTTGCCAGCTTCCGCTCCCACAAGGGTGGCGACGGCGGCCTCAAACTTCGCACGGAAGTGCTGGTCTTCCTCGTCGATGTCGACAAGACGGAAAAGGACTTTCCGGAGCGGAACGAACGGGACGTTCGCTGGGTCGGGGTCGACCAGGCAATCCGGATGACGGATGATCCGGGACTCTCCGGCGTGCTGAAGAAACTGCGAAACTTAGCCAAGTAAGTTTTTTACGGAATTCCGGACGTATCGGTTGACGTTTTCTGCCGAAGCTTTAAGGCAGGCACCGAAACACCTGCAGTGCAGGGAACTTCGCTGAAAGCCCGGTTCGGAACGTTCATGCAGAATCTCAAGAAGCCAACTCTCGACAAGGACCTCGACAAGGTCAGTTATCTGGAGGAAGCAGCAGGCTCCTTGAGCCGGGGTCTGATAGCCCCTGGCATAGCACTGGTTTTCATCGTTCTTTGCGCCCTTGGCGCAGGCGCCTCCATGTCCGACACGCCGGGCGCCGTCCTCATCGTTGCAGCCGCCGCGATTGGCGCATATATGGCACTCAATATCGGTGCCAACGATGTCGCGAACAATGTTGGCCCCGCGGTGGGCTCGCGGGCGATGTCGCTGCTGACGGCTCTCGTCATAGCAGCGGTCTTCGAAAGCGCAGGAGCGCTGATCGCCGGCGGAGATGTTGTCGGAACGATTTCAAAAGGGATCATCGATCCGGTCGCGGTTTCCGACGCGAATATCTTCATGGCCGCCATGATGGCCGCTCTCGTATCTTCTGCGCTCTGGATCAATCTGGCGACCTGGATCGGCGCGCCCGTCTCCACGACGCATTCCATCGTTGGCGGAGTGATGGGCGCGGGGATCGCTGCAGCCGGGTTCGACGCCGTCAACTGGTCGACGATGGGCGGTATCGCTGCAAGCTGGGTCATCTCGCCGTTTCTCGGCGGCATCATCGCCGCGTTGTTTCTCGCATTCATCAAGACATTCATCATCTATCAGGAAGACAAGATCGCTGCTGCGCGCAAGTGGGTGCCAGTCCTGATCGGCATCATGGCAGGCGCCTTTGCAAGCTATCTCGTTCTGAAAGGCCTCAAGAAGGTCCTGGACGTCAATTTGCCTGTGTCCCTGCTGATCGGGCTCGGGCTCGGACTGGCGGTCTGGTTTTTCTCCCGTCCGCTCATCAGACGTCAGTCAGAGGGGCTTGAAAACCGCAATCAATCGCTTCGCATCCTGTTTTCGATTCCCCTGGTCTGTTCTGCAGCGCTTCTGTCGTTCGCGCATGGCGCCAATGATGTGGCCAACGCGGTCGGTCCCCTGGCGGCCATCGTGCACACCGCGGAACTTGGGGATGTCGCAGCGAAGGTCAGCATTCCGCTGTGGGTGATGGCTGTCGGCGCGTCCGGCATCTCCTTCGGCCTGCTGCTCTTCGGTCCGAAGCTGATCAACATGGTCGGCCAGCAGATTACCAAGCTCAACCCTATGCGCGCCTATTGCGTCGCCCTGTCGGCAGCGATCACGGTGATTATCGCTTCCGGCTTCGGTCTGCCGGTCAGCTCCACGCATATTGCCGTCGGGGCTGTGTTCGGTGTCGGGTTCTTCCGCGAATGGTACACGGAGCGATCAAAGCGTCGCCTGGAATACCTGAACAAGAATGACACTGCGCGAAACAAGAAAGTGCGCCCGGTTCGCAATCGTGAGGAGCAGGCCCGCAGGCATCTGGTCCGTCGGGCGCATTTCATGACGATCGTCGCCGCCTGGGTGGTGACCGTTCCGGCTGCCGCCGCCTTGTCCGCGGCTCTCTATTTCGTGATGGTCAAGCTGATCGCCTGACGCCGGGCTCATCTTGTCGAAAGATGACCTGACGGTTCCAGCGAAAGCGTCGCCCACACGGGAAGATGGTCGGAGGCAACGCGTGCCGTCTTCGACCTGTGCACACCGGCCTGCTGAACCGTGAATTCCGGACTGGTGATGATCCGATCCAAGCTGCCGACCGGCATCGGGCTCGGAAAGCTGCGGCCAGGGGTGGTCACTTCATAACGCTGTTCAAACAGCTTGATACTCCGCGCCGTATCGCGCCATTCGTTCAGATCGCCGATCAGCACGGTCGGGAGATAATCGAGATCTTCGTGGAGCTGATGCATCAGCGAGGAGATCTGCTTCTTTCGGAAATGTCCAACAAGGCTCAGATGCATTGCGGCGACGCGAATCTTCTCGCCGTTGATGTTCAGATCGACGGCGACCGCGCCGCGTGGCTCAAGCGTCGGCAGGTTGATCCTGCGGTGATCGAGGATGCCAATCGTGTCGCGCACCAGAATGGCGTTGCCATGCCATCCCAGACTTCTGTCAGTCGTGGCAAAAGGGACAGGCCGGTAGTCGGTCTTTTCGAGGATGTGCAGCCTGTCCAGCGTGCTTTCCTTCGGGCCGAACCTCTTGTCCGCTTCCTGCAATGCAATCACGTCGCATTCCAGTTCCTGAATGACCTTCATGATCCGGTCCGGCTTTCGCCGGGCATCGACCCCGATGGATTTCTGAATGTTGTAAGAGCCGATCTTGAGCATGCGGAAGACAGTGGCGGCCTTTTGGCGAGTTTTGCAAGAGGGTGAGCGGGATTGTCCCCGTCACGAAAGCAAATGCGCAGCGCGCACGATTGTTCCGCCGAAACGGTCATGGCTTTCTGACACGGCGAAGGGGCGCGCGACGGGAGCGGACCTCTATGCCGTCGCAGCATGTGGCTGATGCGCCGGAATACCGATCAGGCCATGCACTCAGGCCGCTTCCAGTTCTTCTGCCGCCTGGACCAGAAGACCGGAGACATAGGGCATGAACGTGACCCAGGCGTCGACGACAAACGTGTCGATTCCCGTTCGCCAGATCATGACGGGCGCCTTGTGAAAGATGGTGCGGGTGACGGTGCCGACCGGAAAAGCCTCTGCAGACAGATCGATAAAGATGCCGCTGTTGAGGAGCCACGTGGCCTTTTCACCGCTGACGATGATCGCCTGTGACCGATCCGAAATATCGACCAGAGCATGGGCCGGGTCCGCAAGTTTCGCTTCGATCGTGTCGAAGACGGTTTTCAGTTCATCTTCCGGCGCAAGTAGTGTCCATTCGTCCGGTCCCATCCACAGAGCGGCTCTTGAACCGGCCGTCGCGCATGAGAGCGGCGCGGTCGGAAGGGCAACGCCGAACGCGTCTCCAGCAGCTTCGATTGCGTCGTTCCTGCCTCGGAAGGACAGGCGGGTCAGGGGAACCGCCGTCGAGATGGATGCGGTGGGAAGACTGAGAAGCGGTGACTTGGCCGCATCAGGCGTGATCGTGTCGCCAGCCAGAAGATCAGACATTGAGCTGCGCTCCTTCCTTGTCATAGAACACAGTACCTGTCACTTCGACCGGAATGCTGCCCTCAGGCATCGGTACGTAGAGCGTCTGTCCCTCGCGTGCGTGGCCGTTCTTCACGATTGCAAGCGCAATGGTTCGCTCCAGCGCCGCGCTATAATAGGAAGACGTGACGTGGCCCTCCGCAGCAGTTCCCGTTGCCGGGTTTTCGGAAGTCGTGATCTGGGCGCCTTCCTCAAGCCGGATTTTCGGGTCTTTCGTCAGTAGCCCGACAAACTGCTTTCTACCGTCCGCCACGAGGTCCGTCCGTGCCAGACCACGTTTTCCGACGAAGTCGAATTTCTTCTTGCCGATGGCCCAGCCCATACCTGCATCATACGGCGTCACTGTTCCGTCGGTATCCTGACCAACGATGATGTATCCCTTTTCCGCACGCAGCACATGCATCGTCTCGGTGCCGTACGGCGTTCCGCCGCGCTTCTCGATTTCCGTCGCAAGCGTCTCCCACATCATCTCGCCGTAACGCCTTGAAACGTTTATTTCGAAACCGAGTTCCCCGGTAAACGAGATACGGAACAACCGGCATGGTACACCGCAGAACGTTCCTTCCTTGACGCTCATGTGAGGGAAGGCGTCCGCGGAGAGATCTATTCCCTCGATGAAAGGCGCAATGAACTCTCGTGCCTTGGGACCTTGAACCGCTGCGACCGAATACTGCTCAGTGGTCGAAGTCAGCCAGACATTCAGGTCCGACCATTCCGTTTGCAGATAGTCTTCCATCGTCGCAAGAACGTTCGGTGCCCCGCCCGTTGTGGTCGTGACGTGGAACCGATCTTCCGCGAGCCGGCCGATGACTCCGTCATCGACAATGAACCCGGCATCATTCAGGAGCAGGCCGTATCGGCATCGTCCGGGAGCCAGCTTTTTCCAGGGATTGGTGTACATGCGTTCCAGGAATTCCGCAGCGTCCGGTCCGACCACCTCGATCTTTCCGAGCGTTGATGCGTCGAATAGCCCGACACTTTCGCGCACGGTCCTGCATTCGCGCTCGACGGCTGCGTGCATGTCTTCGCCCGGTTTTGGAAAATACCAGGCCCGCTTCCACTGGCTGACGTCCTCGAAAACACCGCCGTGCTGCACGACCCATTCATGGGATGCGGTCTTGCGCACGGCGTCAAAGAAATCACCGCGCGAAATGCCCGCGAACAAGCCGAAGGTTGTCGGCGTGTAGGGCTGGCGGAAAGTCGTCAAACCGACATCCGTCACGGGCTTGTCCAGCGTTCCGGAAGCAATCTCAAGCGCATTCATGTTGGAAAGCCGACCCTGATCCGTTGCCATGCCGGTGGTCGTGTAGCGCTTGATATGCTCGATGGAGTGCATGCCTTCGCGAACAGCGAGCTTGACGTCCTTGGCCGTCACATCGTTCTGGTAGTCGACGAACGCCTTCACCCTTGAGGCGTTGCGATCATGGGGAAGCGCACCTAGAATTCCGCCGCTCCCTGCTTCGCCGCCGTATGCGGATGAATATGTAATGGTTGCGGTTTTTCCGCTGGCAGCAGTCGCGGCAGCTTCCCCCGCAGCGTAACCGTCTTCCAGGCAGGCCTGGAGGCCGTAGACGGCCTTCGAAGCGCCGGTCGAGCGTTCCTTTTGAACCGAAATACCCGGAAGGAAGGCGCCTTTTTCAGGGGCCCAGACGACCTTGCCGCGAGACTGGGAATAAAGGCTCACAGTCGGCGTCCAGCCGCCGCTCATCAAAAGGGCGTCGCAGTCGATCTGGCCCCCGGATGCCACTTGTCCTGAAGTCATCAATCGCCCGAGAAGGGCGCTTTTGATCCGCTTTCTGCCCAGTGTTCCGGTGACCACGCATCCAGCTTCGACGCGAATGCCCCGAGCCTCTGCAATGGCAATGAGGTTGTCCGGCGGTGTCTCCCGCACATCGACGATCGCAACGACCTCGACGCCATGATCAGCAAGGTCGAACGCGGCCTGCCACGCGGTGTCGCAGGCCGTTGCCACCAGAACCTTGTGGCCGACCTTGACGCCGTAGCGGTTGAGATACGTCCGGCCGGCATCGGCCAGCATGATTCCCGGACGATCGTTTTCCGGGAAGACCATCGGCCGCTCGATCGCACCAGCGGCAATGACAACCTCCTTCGCGCGAACTTGCCAGAGGCGTTCCCGCGGCAGTTTGCTGTCAGGTTCGGCGAGATGGTCCGTCACGCGTTCGGCAAGGGCGACGAAATTATGCGCAAAGTAGCCGAAGGCTGTCGTTCTGGGGAGCAGAGTGACGTTTTCCATGCTGGACAGCCTTGCGACTGTCTCATGTACCCAGTTGGCGGGGTCCTTGCCGTCTATGCTTGCGTTGCTTTCCGAAAGCAGCGATCCGCCACACTCGGCCTGTTCGTCACACAGAATGACCCGCGCGCCGGTCTCGGCAGCCGCAAGTGCAGCCGCGAGCCCGCTCGGGCCGGAACCGGCAACAAGCACGTCGCAATGAGCGAACTGGTTGGCATATGTGTCTTGGTCAGGCGTTCGTGGCGGCTTTCCAAGGCCCGCAGCGGAGCGGATGATGGGCTCGTAAACCCGGTCCCAGAAGGACTTCGGCCACATGAAGGTCTTGTAGTAGAACCCGGCCGGAAACAATGGCGACAAAAGATCGTTGACTGCACCGACATCGAAACCAAGGGACGGGAACCGGTTCTGCGATATTGCCTCAAGGCCGTCGTAGAGTTCGATCTGGGTCGCGCGAAGGTTGGGAGTCTGGTCGCCATTGCGATAAATCCCGACGAGCGCATTCGGCTCTTCCGAGCCACTGCTCAGGATACCGCGCGGACGGTGGTACTTGAACGACCGCCCGACGAGATGCACACCGTTGGCAAGGAGGGCAGAGGCCAGCGTGTCGCCCTTGTGGCCGTGGAATTCCTCACCATCGAAGGTGAAGGTCAGTTCCTCGCCCCGGTCGATCCGGCCGCCTTTTTCTGTACGGAAGGGTTGGCTCATTTGCCTGCCTCTTGCGGGAGAGTTTCGAGGGTCGGCATAGGCTCTCCGGTCTTGTAGAACGTGAGGAAATTATCACTCACGGTATCTCTCAGGGCGTTGAAGAAGCGGCCGCAGCCGTGGATGTGCCGCCAACGCTCGGCGATCACCCCCTTCGTGTTGGCGCGCATGTAAAGAAACTCGACCCAGTCTTCGTCCGTTGTTTTCTCAGGATCTGAAGGGCGGGCAATATGCGCTTCGCCGCCGCAGCGAAATTCGACTTCGGCTCGCTCGACCTGGCAATAGGGGCAATAAATCAGCAGCATACCGGCATTCTCCCCTAGTGGGCCACGGCGGCGGCAGCCGCTTCGTCGATGAGGCGACCTGTGCGAAACCGGTCGATCGTGAAAGGAGCGTTGATCGGATGCGGTTCGTCCTTCGCGATAGTATGGGCGAAGACGTGGCCGGACCCGGGCGTTGCCTTGAAACCACCAGTGCCCCAGCCGCAATTGACGAAAAGACCCGGCACCGGCGTCTTCGACAAGATCGGTGACCTGTCTGGTGTCGTGTCGACAATTCCGCCCCAGTTGCGCAGCATGCGCATGCGGCGGAACTGCGGGAAGAGTTCACAGATGGCGTCGATCGTGTGATTGGTGATGTGGATTCCGCCGGCCTGTGAGTAGGACACGAACTGGTCCGTACCCGCGCCGATCACCAGTTCCCCCTTGTCCGACTGGGAGATATAGGCGTGGATCGTGTTCGACATCACCACGCAGGGGAATGCCGGCTTGACGGGTTCCGAGACAAGCGCCTGGAGCGGAAAGGATTCCAGCGGCAGGCGAACCCCGGCCATGTCCATGACGACGGAGGTGTGACCGGCCGCGACAACGCCGACCTTCTTTGCCTTGATGTAACCCTTGGCCGTCTCGACCCCCTCGATCGAGCCGTTCTGGTTGCGACGAATTCCCGTTACGGCGCAGTTCTGGATGATGTCGACGCCAAGCGCATCTGCACCGCGTGCATAGCCCCATGCGACAGCGTCGTGCCGGGCTGTTCCGCCGACGCGCTGCAGCGCTGCGCCCATGACGGGGTAACGGATGTTCTTCTCAATGTTGAGCGGAGGGCAATAGTCCTTTGCCTGTTCCGGGGTCAGCCATTCGTTCTGGACGCCGGCGAGACGGTTGGCGTGTATGTGTCGCTGCGCTGACTGCACGTCATGGACAGTATGCGCCAGCATAAGCACACCACGCGCAGAATACATGACGTTGTAATTCAGTTCCTGCGACAGGTTCTGCCAAAGCCCGATGGCATGATTGTAAAGAGCCGCGCTTTCTTCCCAAAGATAATTGGAGCGCACGATGGTCGTGTTGCGTCCCGTGTTGCCACCGCCGAGCCAGCCTTTCTCGATCACGGCGACATTGCGAATGCCATGCTCGCTGGCCAGATAGTATGCGGTCGCAAGCCCGTGGCCGCCCGCACCGACGATGACGACGTCGTACTCGGCCTTCGGCTCCGGTGACCGCCACTGTCGGCCCCAGTTCTGATGCGCGGAAAAGGCGTTCTTGGCCAGTTCCAGAAAGGAATAACGCTTCATCGAGCAGCGGCTCCGCACGGTTTGGACGCCTTTCCGGCGCTCTTCGGGAGCACCTCGGCCAGGCGTTGTCTGAATACCTGGAGGAAGACCTTAGCCAATGCGCAAGGGCTCCGTCCATTTCCGCGCATATTCGCGATTGCACATGACCTTGCGTATAAGGTTTCAGTCGCTTGATTGTCTGAATGCGACATGCTTGCCCGGATGCCTCTTTTACCGCGGCCTGCGAACGCTCTGCGAGCAAAAAAAACTGTGTTCATCTAGCTTTAGCGCGCATGCGGGGTACTGCGCCCGAGCAGGACGCTATACTGGACAATCGTTTTCACCGGACCGGGAACGCCTGATCCGTCCTTGCATTTGCTGCTGTACCCGTTAACTCTCACTGGAAACAGAAGTCAGGGAGATTTCCATGGAAGTTCGCGCTGCCGTCGCAGTTGGAGCCGGCAAACCGCTTGAGGTTACCACGGTCAGGCTTGAGGGTCCGCGTGCCTTTGAGGTTCTGGTCGAGATCAAGGCCACGGGCATTTGTCACACCG
>VIRH01000089.1 GCA_008107755.1 Rhodobacterales bacterium | reverse complement strand
CGGTGTGACAAATGCCCGTGGCCTTGATCTCGACCAGAACCTCAAAGGCACGCGGACCCTCAAGCCTGACCGTGGTAACCTCAAGCGGTTTGCCGGCTCCAACTGCGACGGCAGCGCGAACTTCCATTAAACGACCTCCACCTATGGTCCCGCCGCTTCAGGCATGGCGGCTGTCTTTTTTCGACTATAGGTGGAAGGTCCCCTCGAACAATTGCGACCTTAGTGTGTGTTTTTCGCCATGGACAAAATTCGCCGAGGAGATACGCTTCGTGCTTGGGAGGATTGAAATCATGAAAAGAATTCGGTCGTCGACATTTTTGATACTAATGTCTGTGTTGGCGTCCGGTCCAACGTTGCAGGCGAAGGCTGCGACCTTTGACGATCCGTCCTGGCCGTGTCAGCAACGAAAGGTTGAAACCTTGTCTCTCGGTCTGATGTGGCCCGCTTCCGGGACGGATACGCAGCCAGGAGCTGAGACGGAATTGCCGAAGGACGCACAAACTCTTGCCGGCAGGCTTGAACTGCGTCGAACCTCGCTGGAGCAGGCGGAACAGCTCGTCGCGGCGTTTACCGAAACCCATCCAGGTGCAAACGAGCAGCTTCTGAAAACGATCTTCTCCGAGATTTTCGATCGCCTTGGCAAGAGGAGAAGCAAGATCATCGCCGGGATCGGGCGATATTCCGTAAAGCAGATCGACCTTGCGAAAAAGATCGACGCGACACGTGCCGAGATGGACGAGGCAATGGCGCAGAAGCAGCCGGACTTTGATCGCATCGATCAATTGGAAGAACAGCTCGACTGGGATGAAAGGGTCTATCACGATCGTGCCCGGTCTCTTACCTACGTCTGCGAAACACCGGTCCTGATCGAGAAGCGCTTGTATGCACTAGCGCAGATCCTGCTGAAACATGCGCCGAAATAGATCTATTCCCATTCGAGCTCGGTAAAGGCGGTCGTGGCGTTACGCGTATTGTAGCTGTCGAAGAGATCCCAGTTATTCGCTTCGCTACCACCGATATGATTGACGGCTGCCCCAATCCTTTCACCCTTCTCAAGCGCTAGCCGTGCGTCTTGAGCCAGTGTCTCAAGATACTGACGCATTGGAGCCAGTGCTGCTTCAACCGACAGGATGGGCCCGCCATGCCCCGGCACGATCCGGAGTGCGCCCAGGTCTGCTAATTGGTCCAGGACTGAGAGCCATCCGGTCAGGGAGCCGTCCAGAGCAGGGACGTGGCGATCGAAAACGAGGTCCCCTGCGAACAGCGTTGCCGTGCGCCTGTCCAGAACTGTCAGGTCAGTCGTCGAATGCGAGGTCGGCCACGAGGTCATCTCGAGAATACGGCCGCCAAGATCTATCGTGCCAGGCGCCTCGCTCGCCAGTACCGGACGTGTACCGAGGAAACCGGATTGGCCAATCAATTGCCCGAACCCTGTCTCGTAGCTTTCCTGACGATCGCGAAAGGCGCGATTGAAACCGGGATGGGCAACGACTTTCGCACCTGTGTCGGCGAACACGGAAGCGCCAAGAACATGGTCGGGATGAATATGCGTCAGGATTACATGGCTTATGGGCAACTGGCTGAGCTCACGAATGGCCCGGTAAAGGTCTTCGCCGACCGCGCGCGATCCGCCGGTATCCACAACGGCAATCGATGTGTCGCCGACAATGACACCGATATTCGCGACGTCCCCGCGATTGGATGAGTCGGGGTCTTCGATCGCACCAATATGGACATGAATGCCCGGAGCGATTTCCCGCAGGTCAAGTCCGGAGCCTACCGGGCGACACTCTGTCTGCTGAACGGTCGCTCGTGGAACCGCAGCTGAGATGTCTTGACGGGCAACCTTAGACAGTCGCTGCTCGCATTCCGCCAGCGTCAGCGTTTCCAGTCCCGGGACGAGTTGCTCGCGGCAGGTTTCTGGTGCGCTGACGAGGCAGACAAGAGCGACGATCTCGAACATTGAGGAACAACTTCTTCGTCGTCTCCGAAGGACGCAATACATCCGAAAGGATCGGTTCGGAAGGAGATAACGGCGTGATAAAATCGACGTTTCCAAGCGTATCGAACCGCCATTTGGCTGCAGGCCGACATGATCGAACGTAACGCGTCCAATTCCCTCCATCGATCGCTGATTGCGGTCGCGCTTGCCTTGCCGATGGCGCTTGTCGCGGTGCCGGGACCACTCATTGCGGCCGAAGAGTCCGCCGTCGGCAATCCCTTGAAGCAGAGCGAAAGCTGGTCCGAACTGCAGGGGGATATAATCGGCGACATGCCGCCGGAGGCGGCTGACGGAGAAATCGACCTTGATGCACCCTACAGGGCGCACGATGCCGCGACGGTCCCGGTGAGCTTAAGGCAGTCAGCACGATCCGCGCCCAGGATAGAACGCGCCATACTCGTCATCGATGAAAACCCCGCGCCGGTCGCGGCCGAATTTACCTTCGGGCGCGCGATGCATCCGCTTGACCTTGAACTGCGCGTGCGCGTCAATCAGTACTCCAATGTTCGCTTGATCGCAGAGACCGAGGGCAGGGCGGTCATGTCGGGTCGTTTCGTCAAGGCGTCCGGCGGTTGTTCGGCTCCGGCGACCAGAGACCCGGAAGTTGCGCTGTCGACCATGGGAGACATTCGCGTGAAACAGTTTACCTCGGAAGGACCAGTTTCCGGGGGGCGCCGGGACGCGCAGCTCATGATCCGTCATCCGAACTACTCCGGCCTGCAGCGTGATCAAATCACCCAGCTCTTCATTCCTCCGCATTTCGTCAGACAGATCTCGGTCACGCAGGGCGATGACCTGCTGTTCAAGCTTGAAGGCGGTATTTCACTTTCCGAAAACCCGGTCATCCGCTTTGCCTATACCGATAATGGCGAAAAGACATTGAATATCCACGTGGAAGACACGGATGGAAATGTCTGGGACAAGACGGTTGAGAAAGATCCGGCGCGTTGACGGCCCTCAAGGCAGTCGTTCAGCCGTCATCAGCTTGAAACCTCAGAAACAAAGGATATCCGCTTCCGCCTGCGCACGCCGAACCGCAGCGACCAGTTCCTTGGCGAGCGCGGTTGTCCGGAAGATCGACGTTCGCTCCCCTCCGACCTGCTGAAGCGACAGAACCGTTTCCGCCTCGACATAATCGTCATAGGGAATGATGGAGGCAATTGTATCGATTGAACAGGAACACCGCCTGAGGACATCCGCGCTCCGCCCATTGGTGGCCATGCAGGCGAAAACATAATCAGCCCGGGCTTCCGTTGGATAATCGTTATAGCGATCTGCCGAGCTCTGCCCCAAGGCCGATCCGCCGCAAAACAGCGCCCCCGCCAGTGAGGCAGCAGCGAACATTTGACTTGGGCTCATTCTTCCACCTCCAGCGAGCGGAACCGGATCGCGCTTGCATAGAGCGGAGCAGTGCCTTCTCGGTCTTCCGGAGTCATCGTTTCTCCGGCCTCAGCCCGCAACTCGTAATACCAGCCTGGTATGTCGTCAGACATCCGGACGCTCAGTGCCAGCGCCCCGAAGCCCATCATCTTGTCGCGATTGGCGTCCTCGGCGAAGGGATGAAGCGTCACCGAGGTACCCTCCTGCGGACCGTCACTTGTCGCGACGATGTCTTCACGCACCGAGTTCTGCCGCTCAAGCGCAGCCTTGATCCTGTTTCTGATGTAAAACGGGCTTCCGCCGGTCAACGCCGCCATGTCCCTGACGACGGTCTCCACGAAATAAAGGATCATCGGGTTGCCAACGTTGGCAGGAAACGAGCCAATGGTCCTATGCCGGTCCCCTTGGAGAAACGTCAGCACCGCCATGTTGTCAGGGGCAAAGGAAAGACGAACCGTTCCGCTCTCGCGCGCAGCAATCTCTTCGCTCGCGGAGACAGAGCGATCATAGATCAGAACCGTTTCCTTCGGTATGCCGTCGAGCGTCCCCGTCCGAAAAAGAAGGTCGTAGGTCTCCGCAGCCAGCGCCGACTGCATGGCGCACACGACAATGAGGCAGGCGGCCATGAACCTGGTGAGCGACGGCGGAAAAATCCGGCACGCGATCATGAAGACCTCCCTGAGCGAGCACATGTGCAAGTGCATTTCCCTGTGAGCCTATAGGGATAGCGCAACCTGTCACCGCAGACTTTTGTCTGTATTTAGCAGGGCTCACGCGGTGGAGGGCGGGCGTGTTTTCCAGTCGATGAGCGGGCGAAGGCGCGAGAGTTTCACAGGTTTCGTCAACACGGTGAAATCATGCCGCTTGCTCGCCTCCGAAAGCTGGTCCTCCGGGCTCGCAGTGATCATGATAGCCGGGACAGGCTCGCCGGTTTCGCGCCGAATTTCGACAATCGTACGGATGCCGGTGTCCTCGCCATCGAGCTGATAGTCCGCAAGGATGATATCTGGCGCCGAACCGATGGCGCGCACCTGGTCGACCGCATCGTCTGTCGACGCCGCAGTGAGCACGCTTCCGCCCCAATCTTCGATTTTTCGGGCCGTTGCGTATAGGACGTCGGGGTTGTTTTCGACGACAAGGACGATGAGGTCCATGTCGTCACGGCTCGCGGGAGCCGCATCGGGTGCGCCTCGGCAGCGCTCTTCAGGTGCCTGCACGATCGGAAGCGTGATCGAAAAGACCGAGCCCCGGCCAGGAGCCGAACGGAGCGACACGTCATGACCAAGTCTGCGGCAGGCACGGTCGACGATCGACAATCCGAGCCCCATACCGTAGCCGGCCCGCTCGGGCGCCGCGCGGGTAAACTCGGAAAAGATCCGCTGCTGATCCTTTCGCGAAATCCCGATCCCGGTGTCCCATACTTCGAGCACAAGTTTGCCGCCGCGTCGGCGGCAGCCAGCGAGCACCCTGCCATTTTCCGTATACTGGATGGCGTTGACCACCAGGTTCTGGATCGAGCGCAGCAGATATCGTTGGTCACTCGCGACCCAGGCGCTGCTGGGAACCACGTCGAGACGGAGCTCCTTTTCTTCCGCCAGCTGAACGTAGTCTTCCCGAACCGAGGTCAGGAGATCTCCGATACAAAACGAGCTGATCGACATCTCCGTGCCGGTGGATTCCAGCCGCGAGATGTCGAGCAGGGCATGCAGAAGGGTCTCGATCGAATTGAACGAGCGCTCGAGACGCGAGACCGTCGGCGCGAACGCGGTTTCCGCTGCGCTCTCGCTCATGCTTGAAATCAGCAGCTTTGCCGCATTCACCGGTTGCAGCAGGTCATGGCTCGCCGCGGCAAAGAACTTCGTCTTGGAGGAAACGGCTTCCTCCGCTCGTTCCTTGGCCAGGCGCAGCTCCTCGTCGATGAGAGCCTGCTCCTCGTTCTGCTTTCGCAATTTGGCATTGGCACGCGTCAGTTCCTGCGTCCGCTCACGCACCCTTTGTTCCAGATGCTCCGTCGTCTGTGTTTCCGCAGTGATATCCATGACGTTGACGATGAAGCCCTTGTCGGGCAGCCCGTGAACGCAAATATCCAGGATGTCGCCATCGTCGTGGCGGAATTTCGTCTCAAGTCCTTCGCCTGCGTGGACCGACGCTAGCCATTTGCCGAGTTCCGCTCCGCGTTTGGGACTTTCAAGCGGCCCGTGTCGCAGCAGGAACTCAAGTATCTGACTGAGCGCGGCGCCCTTTCTGACCAGCGACACAGGCAGGCGCAGAAGCTCTCGAAAGCGTTCGTTGTGAATGAGCAACGCGCCTTCGGGTGAAAAGGTGCAGATCCCCAGCATCATGTGATCGAATGCCGCCTGCAGGAAGACGGTCTGTTCATCGATCAGCCGGTCCTTTTCCAGCCGGTTTTGCCGGACGATGCTGGTAATTTCCGTCGAGAGCAGCACAGTCTTGCTGGACGACGCCGTCTTGTGCGTGATCTGGAACCAGCGATCGTTCCAGAGGCCGACGACAGACGGGTAGGAGGTCTCCACACCGTTTCCCGACCGCACCGATCTTTGGTTCGCTCCGTTTTCCGCCGTGGCCCGGGATACGACATCCTTGCTCTTCTTCAGCGCATTGAAATAATCGCGGATATCGAGACCAGCGACGACTTTTTCGGCCATGTCCGGAATCATGGCCCGGAACTGATCGTTGCAGATCTCAAGCGTCCCTTCGGTAAACAGAGCGAAGCCGCCTTCCATGCTGTCCAGCGCGTCCGCGAGATTGCGTTCGGTCTGTTCGCGCGCATATTCAGCGATTCTGAGCTGGTTGCTCGCCCTGCCCAGGGTATCGAGTGCCTCTTCAAGATCCCGGGTCTTCTCCCACACCTCTCCCTGCAGGGCGATCGCCGACTGGAACAGGGAATATGCCGAGCCACCGACATCGTGCTCCCGGCTGGCACGTTGAATCAGCGCCTTGATGATCTTTTCCTGGCGCTTGACCTGATCTTCAAGCGGTTCGCTCGGATCGATCAAAACAGCACCTTTTCCCTCGGTGGAAAGAACGCGACGCCGACGAATGTCTGGTTCACATGCACCCCGAGATGCTGTTCACCATAGGTGTTGAACCCGAACACATGATGCCTGCGCAAAATGTCCGAGGCATCCTCTACCAGGTCATTCTGCTCGATCTCGACCCGGCGCAGATAGCAATCGAAACCGAGGATGAAATCTGGCTCCTCTCCGGACGCGCTGCGGCATTCCAGCCCGGATTCGAGCGTCTTGAGTATTTTCGTTCCCTGTCCGAGTGTGAGCACCAGCCCGTCGTCGATCGCCGACAGGAACCAGAGCCCGTCCTTCTGCGCGACCTGCTGTATGGCGCGCACGTGCCAGCTTTTGCCATTTCGAACAAGAACGGGATTGTCCGCAAAGACCCTGGGGCAGAGCTCGTCAACGGAGCAGCCGACATAGCGGGCATATTCGCGGGCCGCAGGTGCACCGTTGATTTCCTGAACCAGCCGCTCTTCTGGAATCGCCTTTGTTACGACCATGCGTTTGTCGCTGGGCAGAAAATGATCGAAACCAAGCGCCCGAAAATCAAGATCGGTTTCCAGCAGGACGAGCAGCGCGGCATCGCTGTGCGCGCGTCCTCCGTGCAGTACGAAAGTTTCATCGAAAGCAAGACCATGACCGGCGGAGCCGCCGAACACCGGAACATCGCCCAGTCCCGCATTAAGGGCAGCCACGAGGAGATCTTCCTGCTTCGACAGTCCGTCCGCGAAGACGAGTGCCATACGTTTCCAGTTGGCCGACCGCGGAAACCGGGAAGCCAGCATGCGCGCTTTTGCTGCGGTTCCCTCGATCGCAACCGGCCGCAGAGGCTTCAGCAGCGTGGATGCACATCGGAAGTGGCGCCTCGGAAACGCAATGGCCATCAGGGCGTCATTCTCGTAGCCCTGCGGCGTGATCTGACCGGCCGTCGAGCAGCCGAACACAGTTGCCGACGGCATATTCCTGGCCAGTTCACGGGCAACGAGATCGCACTCGAGGTGAGCGGGAACAAAAACAAGCAGGAAACAGACCGCGTGCAGTTTGAAGCCTGCCGTAGCCTCATCGACTGCCTTTTCGGCCGACCGGGCATGGGAAACCCCGACCTGCACTGAAAGCGGCTGGCCGGCCGCCTGGGTTTGCATGATGTTCATCGACGGGGGCCTAGCTCAGCAATGCGCGGGTATCGCCATCGGAAAGCTGAGACCCCGTGTCGAGGCTTGCACTCTTGACCAGAAGCGCTGCCTGCGTCCGGTTGTGGACGCCAAGGCGCCTCAGCAGAGCCGTGATATGAGCTTTCACGGTGGCCTCGGCGAGTGAAAGTTCATAGGCGATCTGCTTGTTCGGCTTCCCCGCGCAAATGAGCTTCATGATCTTGTTCTGCTGCGGCGTCAGGTCCGCGATCCTGTAAGCGATCTGCTGGACACTGAGATCTGCCTGGCTCGGCCGTTTCGGCGGAGTGTAGCCCGGTGGCAGAAAGCGACGACCTTCACTGACATCCAGAAACGCGCGCAGAAACATCTCGTGCGAGGCGTCCTTCGGAACGAAACCTGCCGCACCTGCAGACATGAGGGCACTGACCGTCTCATCCGACGTTTCTGCCGAAATCACCAGGACCGGCACATCGGGCAGACGCTCTTTCACCTTCAGAAATCCGCTGAGCCCGGTCACATCCGGCAACATCAGATCCAGCATGACGAGTTCAGGCTGAAACCGGGTACCGACATGGCGCAACCCCTCTATCAACGAGGTAGCCGTTCTGACAGAGCCGGTGCGAAAGTGTTTTTCAAGCGTCGCAGCAAGTGCGTCGCAATAGAGTGGATGGTCATCGATCACGAGAATTGATCTGATGACCACGTGCTCCTGCGGACAGCATTCTGTGCTCATCCGTCGTCCTCCTCCCAAGAGAAGATTACAGTAACAATCTAGACTTGCTTAACGCAAGGAAAACACAACCTTATAATACCGCATCGTTGTGCAAAGCTACGTTTGTCATTGAATACTGATGCTTACATCGATCTTCTAATATTTTAGTTCATTATTTTTCATCGGAGAATAGGCCGACAGGCGTCGTGTTAAGAAGGAAATTCCGATCGAAGCGCATCGCATCCGAACTTTCCGCTGATCGGTTTTGGGCGAGGACGACAAGGCGATCAGTGACGCGCCGGTCGCTGCCCGGCACAGTCCACGGACCGGACATTGCCGATGATCCCCTTGCCGGGCGTCCGCCTTTGCGCTCTTCTTCGGAAACAGGGGAGCAAGCGATGACAGACACAACCGGCACCGGCCCGCTGGGAGATGGCGCATGGCCCGGCGAGATTGCCGATTTGAGAGACGGTTTCGCAGGCGCGCTCAATATCTACCGCACCATGGCGCATCATCCTGAGCTTCTTCGGGCATGGGCGCCCTTGCGGCAGCATGTGGTCAAGGACAGTGCGTTGGGGCCGGAGCGGTCCGAGATTGTCATACTGAGGACCGGCGTCCGCATCGGTTCATCCTACGAGTGGGCACATCACGTCTCGCGTGCGCGTGCACTTGGGATGTCCGACGAGCGCATTGTCGCCGTATTGGGCCAGCCGGAAGGCGAGGATGGCCTTCTCGTCAGGGCCGTCGATGCGATCATCGACAACCAGCGGCTTCCGGCGCCCCTGGAGCGTGACTTGGCGACAGCTTTCGGCAAGAAGGTTGTGTTCGATCTGATCGCGACCGTCGGCTTTTATCTGGTGCTCGGCACCATCCTCAGGACCTACAATGTTCTGGTCGATGACGAGATTGCCGCCGAACTGGAAGCCCATCCTCTCTGAGGTTCTGCAGGGATTTCAGGCGGTTAGTCGGGCAGGGCCTCGGTATCGGAAACGAGAAGGTGTCCATCACGTGGACAGCTGAAGTCGTCTTGACCGACGGGCCGGTGAGTTGGGCAAACGTAGCGGGTGGTACAGGCTTGCTGTGTTCTCGCCAGGACCTTGCAACAAGGGAAACCGCATTGGCCGGACGCGTCGACGTTCGCAATTGCCAAGGCCCGCTCGGCAACATCGAAGTCAAAGCGTCAGTCTCTCGAACAATGCTTCCGACGAATACAGACGGCCCCGCTCGCCTGTCGGTCGTATTCGTGCGCCACTCGAATGCCGATAAAAAACAGTTGCCGTTCCAAAAAACTTTTTAATTTGACCCCTGCCACCGGCCCGAGCTCAAATTTGGACAAACAAGCGCGATCAACGCGCGGTTTCTTCCACCAAAAGAGGGGCTCTATATGTTCTCCAAAATCGCCACAGCCGCCGCTGTCGTTCTGACGCTGACAGCTACATCCGCAATGTCCGAAACCTGGCGCATGGCCACGAAAATGCCGGTCGACAGCCCGGAAGGGCAGGTCTTCCAGAAGTTCGCCGACCTGACAAAGGAATATACCGACGGCGAACTGACTATTCAGATTTTCCCGAATGAGCAGCTCGGCAAGGAAGACGCGGTTCTCGAGCAGCTTCAAGCCGGTATCGTGAACATCTATGCCGAAGGCTTCGGTTACATGAAGAAATGGGCGCCGGAGCTTGTCTGGACCGCGCCTGCCTTCATGTTCGATGATTACGACCACTGGGTCCGCTTCATGGACAGCGATCTGGTCAAGGGTTGGTTCGAAAAGGCCGCTGCGGAATCCGGTGTCGCTCCACTCGGCAACCCGACCGCTGTTCTGCGCGGTCCGTTCCGCGTGATCGTCTCGAACAAGCCGGTCAACGGCCTGGAAGACATCTCGGGCCTGAAGTTACGCATGCACCCGAACAAGCTTGCCATCGCGAGCTGGAGCCATCTGGGCGCAGAAGTGATCACCTTGCCCTGGACCGAAGTCTATCAGTCCGTCAACAAGGACATCGTTCAGTCGGTCAACAGCCCGATCGCCCTGGTCGAATCCATGCGCTTTAACGAGGTAGCTCCCTACATCGGCCGGCATGACGAATACTGGCAGTCCATCGGCTTTATTATGAACTCTGCCGGATACGAAGCGCTGCCGGAAGAAACCAAGGCAGGCCTTATGAAGGCTTACGAGGAAACCGGCGCCTATTCCCGCGATATCATGTTCTCCGTCGCCGAAGAAAGCATTGAACGGATGAAAAAGGCCGGAGCGACTTATACGGTTCTCGATACCGCTCCGTTTGTGGCGAAGATGCAGGAATTCTATCAGACGATGAATACGAACGGCGAGTTGCCGGAAGGCTTCCTCGATACGGTTGAAGCAACCCGCAACAAATAAAGGCTGCCGTTCGTGTATCCGCTCAAATACCATGAGCCGGGAGGAGCGCTGCAAGGCGCTCTTCTCAGGTGCGATCTCATGCTATGGCGCCTTGGCGGCGTTTTCATCTGGATCTGCAATATCTGCATGTTGGCGATGCTGACCCTGACCGGCGTCACCATTCTGGCCCGGCCCTTTGGCTGGTCGGCTTACTGGATGTGGCCCTGGACAATGGTGTTCTTCGTCTGGCTGTCCTTCTTCGGCTTTTTCGCCATCTATGTGCGCCTCAGGGACATTCGGGTAGATTTCTTTGCCCGGAGAATGGGTGAGCCCGGGATCGCCATCACTCGGCTGATTTCCGATCTCGCTGCGCTTTCCATCTGCGGCACGCTACTATGGATGATGCCGATGGTGATTGCCACTTCGCGTGGGGTTGTGGATGGCGCCATTTTCCCCGATGGCTCGGAACTGGCCCGGCAGGCTCTATCCGTACCGCTTTTCATCTCGACCTTTCTGATCTGTCTCGTGGCGATTGTTGACCTTGGCAAGATGGCTTTGGGCCTGCCCGAGAACGTCAGCAGCCATCATCCGGAGGCCTGAGACCTTGGCCTATATCCTTTTTGGAAGTTTCATCCTTCTGATCCTGTTGCGCGTGCCGGTCGCCATTGCCATCGGAACGGCTGCCCTGATCACCTTTCTCACCTCGGATTTCTCGACGGCTCTGCAGATCATCCCCCAGCAGATGCTGGAGGGCGTCAACAAGGCATCGCTTACCGCGGTTCCCTTCTTCATCCTGGCTGGCAATCTGATGAATGCCTGCGGCGTGACGGAGCGTATCTTCGCATTCGCCAACGCATTGGTGGGGCACCTTCGCGCCGGACTGGCGCAGGTCAATATCCTTAGTTCCATGATCTTTGCCGGGATTTCCGGTGCGGCCGTGGCAGACTGCGCCGGACTTGGTGCGATCGAAATCAAGGCCATGCGCGAAAGCGGCTATCGCGCCGACTTCGCAGCGGCGGTCACCGTGGCCTCTTCCGTCATCGGGCCGCTTATCCCGCCGTCTATCGGACTTGTGCTCTACGCTTTCCTGGCACAGCAGAGCATTGAGCGCATGTTTCTGGCAGGGCTGGTGCCGGGGATCATCGTCGGAATGGCCCTGATGATCTACGTGCGCCTTCGCGCGCAGTTCGTGGAGTTTCCGACACAGCCGCGCGCAACAATGTGTGAAGTGGCCGGAACGGCGCGCCATGGCTTTCTGGCTCTGATTGCGCCGGCAATCATTCTCGGATCGATCATGTTCGGGTTTGTGACCGCGACCGAAGCAGGTGTGCTTGCGTGTATCTACTGTGGCTTGCTCGGCCTCTGGTACAGGGAGCTCACCTGGAAGAAATTCAGCACCGCGCTCAGCGACAGTGCAACCATGACCGCGGTGATCATGATCATCATCGCCTTTTCCATCGCAATGGGTTGGCTTCTGTCCATCGACCAGGCACCACAGAAGATCTCGGAAACTCTTTTTGCCCTGACTGAAAACAAGTCGGTTTTCCTTGCGCTCCTGCTGGTCTTCATCATCCTCGTCGGCTGTGTTGTTGAAGGCGTGCCGGCCAAGCTGATCCTCGTGCCGACACTGCTGCCCGTGATCGATGCCTACGGGATCGACCGTGTCCATTTCGGCATCATCATCCAGCTTGGCCTCCTGATCGGCATTGCGACTCCACCCATGGGTATTGGTCTCTATATCGTGTCCGAGGTCGGCCGGGTCCGTTTCGAAGCGGTCACGCTGGCGGTGCTTCCTTTCCTGATCCCCCTCATGACCGTTCTGCTTCTGCTGACCTATGTGCCGGAAGTGGTGACCTTTCTGCCCGATCTGATCCTGGGCCCAAATACCAACTGAGAGAATTGACATGTCCAACATGACCTACAAGATCAACCCGATGCCCGCCAAGATCCCGCAGGAAAAGCTGGACCGGTTGGCGAAGCTCGAGACGGCGACAATCGGCCATTTCTACCATTTCGGTTTTGCGGATCCTGCCATTTCACCGGTCCTGCGCGGAAAGACCGTTGCAGCGACCGTTGCCACGCTTGCCATTCCGGGGCTCGACAGCACACTGCTCCACCATTGCCTGAGCCAGGTTGGGCCGGGGTATTTTCTGGCGGTCGACCGTCTTGGTGACCGGAAGTACGCCTGCTGGGGCGGTGGCGTCACCCGCATGGCCGCAATGATGAAGCTGGAAGGCGGCTGTGTCGACGGTCCGCACACGGATACGCTTGAGATCGAAGAGCAGGTTTTCCCGATGTGGTCGCGCGGCGCTTCGCCGGTCACCACCCGCCTTTACAATTCCGGCGGCGGCTTCAACGTGCCCGTCTCCATTGGCGGCGCAGCGGTTCTTCCGGGCTACGCTGTGCTTGCAGACGATTGCGGCGTGCTTTTCATTGCACCCGAGGATCTGGACGAAGTTATCGCAGTAGGTGAAGAGAAGACCGCGAAAGGCGCCGTGAACGAGCAGAAGGTTTCCGACGGAACCCATCTCGGGGCGATGTCCGGCGCAACGGCTATGGTAAAGGCGAAACTCGAAGGTTGATCGCGTTTTCCACGCAGGACTCAAGTTTAAACAAGGACATCGTTTTGAAAGCCGTAATCTACACGCCATCCGAACCCGTCGTCGCCAGCTGGCTTGAACGGATGCGGGCACTTTTGCCGGACTGGACCTTCAACGCCCTGACGGAAGAGAATGATCCGGAAACCGTGCAATACGCCGTCGTCTGGCGTCCCCAAACGGGCGATATTGCCAAGTTTCCAAACCTCAAGGCCGTCGTCTCGATCGGTGCCGGAATCGATCACGTTCTTGCAGATGAAGAACTTCCGCGGCACCTGCCGATCATTCGGACAGTGGGCGCGGATCTGACCCAGTTCATGCGAGAATATGTGGCACTGCATGTGCTGCGGCACCACCGCAACCGCCCCCACCAGGCAGCCGCGCAAGCGCGGGCCGAGTGGGACGCAGTCGAGGTGCCGCCCGCACCGCAGCGCCGTGTCGGCGTAATGGGGCTGGGCAACCTTGGCGGCGTCGCCGCGCAGACCCTGGCTGGTCTCGGATTCCAGACCGTCGGCTGGGCGCGTAGCCCGCGCGAGATCGATGGCGTGACGGGATATTTCGGCGCCGAGAACTTCGATGCCTTTCTGGAAGGCACCGAAATTCTGGTGAACCTTCTGCCGCTGACGGAGGAAACGAAAGGCGTTCTGAACGCTGATACCTTTGCAAAGCTTCCGAAGGGAGCCTGCATCATCAATGCGGCCCGCGGTCCGCACCTTGTCGAGGAAGACCTGCTTTCTACACTCGATAGCGGTCAGATCGCCCAGGCGACGCTCGATGTCTTCAATGTCGAGCCGCTGCCTTCCGATCATCTGTTCTGGAAACACCCGGCGATCACGGTAACGCCGCATATTGCCTCCCGGATAGATTCGGGAACCGGCAGCCGGATCATCGCAGCGAATCTGGAGGCGTTCGAGAAAACAGGAACGGTCAAGGATCTGGCTGACGCGGTGCGCGGTTACTGAGCATATCCGGCAGCCTTGTGCACATCCTGAGGGCAAAGGCCGTTCTTCCCCGACGACAGCGGAAAGCACGGCCTTTTCATTTGTGAAACTCTGACTTAACGTGCGCGAAAAAGCGACGGATAGCCATGAATTTCAAACAGATGGAAGCCTTTTACTGGCTATGTCAGCTTCACAGCTATCGCCGCGTTGCGGAGCGGCTCTCTCTTACGCAACCTGCCGTTTCAGCTCGGATCAACGCACTTGAGGAAGATCTCAACGTTCAGTTGATCGAGCGGGACACACAGCATTTCCGGCTGACCGAGCATGGTCAGCAGGTTGCGGAATACGCGGAGATGTTCGCAAACCTGCACGAGGCGATGACCTCGCGCCTGGATGAGCGGCGCCAGCGTCATCTGGCGGTCGGGATGGTCAGCATGGTCACGACATCATGGGGGAGCCTCATGCGGGACATGGTGGCCGAAATGGCGCCGAATGTGCTGCTCGATATTCATTCCGGGTCCAACAGGGATCTGCGGCGCCTGTTGCGCGCCGGCGTGCTGGACCTGGCATTTCTGACCGACGAGGCGGATCTGTCTCGTGTGCCGAACAGTTTCACCGTTCAGTACGAGGTCGGCTGGGTCGGTCCTCCGGACCTTTTGCGAGATCTGGAGCAGCCTCTCAGTACGAAGACCTTGCGGCAATTGCCGATCATTCTCTATCCGCCCAGTTCCCCCATCATGCAGTCCCTTTCAAAGATGCTGCACGAGAACCGGGCGCGGCCGAACGCGCGCCACGTTGGAAACTCGCTGGCAACCATCTGTGAAATGATGCGTCGGGGCTACGGAATCTCCGCGGTTTCCCTGTCCCAGGTGGAGGACGAGATTGCCGACGGCAAGCTGGTTCTGATCGAGACGACCGAGCCCATTGCCCCGCTGAACATCTGCTGCGTGCATCTGAACCGTGCCCGCAAGGCTCAGGTACAGAAGATATATGAAATCGCGGAGCGGGCGGCGCGCGAGTGGTGCGAGGCGCATCCCCGATTTCTGACGTTCATGAGCGGTACACCGTCGTAGAGGATGGAGCCAAAACCGAAGGCACCATCCTCATAGTTTTCTTTTCAGAAGAGATCGTTTCGCAAAGCGGTATGCGTCACGCCGCTTCAAATCCCTTGGAGACGTGGTCCCGGATCAGACCCGCGCCGATCTCGACAAGGCGGGCGCTGAGTTTCTGGCCAGTCTCTGCACTCGAATGGATCGGATCGCCGCCCCAGACACCATGTGGTGCTGCTTCGAGAGCCTCGACAGGGGCCTGAATCTTCGCGCCGTCATACTTGATCGCGTTGATGCCGCCGACATCCACGCCGCGAAGCTTTCCGCCGGTCGACGGTTTCTGACGCAGATCCAGACGCAGGATTTCCGGGTAGTAGTGCAGACCGATCGACGTCAGCGGGTCGCCGCCATGACCGGATGATTTCGCTGCGCCTTCGGGACCCAGGATATCCTTCAACAGCTCGTAGCTGATCTGCCAGAGATACATGGACGGCACGAATATGCCCGTCGTCTGGCGCCAGCGGTGCGTCACCTCGGTGATTGCAGTGACATTGCCGCCGTGACCGTTGATCAGCATGATCTTCTTGATGCCGTGCCGGGTAAGGCACTTGAAGATATCGTCGAGGAGGGCGACCAGGGTGATTTGCGACATCGCGATGCCGCCGTGCGTGGAGCCGAAGTAGTCGGCGCCGCCGAAGGGAATGCTCGGTGTGACGAACGTCGGAATTCCGAATTCGCGCGCACCGCGGGCGATGTCGAGGGCAACGCATTCTGCGCCGAGATAGTCGCCCATCGGAGCATGGGTTCCCTGATCTTCCATCGATCCGAGCGGAACCAGAACAACGGCTTCGTCGGTCAGGAACTGACGCGATTCCTCGCTCGTCAGTTCGGCGATTTTAAGTTTCGTAGTTTCGGACCAACTCATGATCACTCAGCTCCATTTGGTATGTCATCGCGGATACAGGCCGAGAAGCGGGCTTCCCCGACACGGCGCAGTTTCGGAACCTCGGCGGCGCAGGCATCCATTGCGTAGGGGCAACGGGTGCGGAAGACGCAACCGGAGGGTGGATTTGCCGGCGAGGGGATCTCGCCGGAGAGACGCACGCGCCCAGGCTTTGGCGTCAGACCGGGTTCGGCGGACACCAGCGCGGCCGTGTAGGGATGCGCGGGATTGAAATGGATGTCATCTGCGGGACCGATCTCCATCACCCTGCCGAGGTAAAGCACCATCACCCTGTCAGAGATGAAGCGTACGACAGAGAGGTCGTGACTGATGAAGAGAAGCGAGATCCCGGTTTTCTGCCGCAGGTCCGCCAATAGATTGAGCACCTGCGCCTGAATGGATACGTCAAGCGCCGAAACCGCTTCGTCGGCGACGATAAACCTGGGTTCAACGGCAATTGCCCGGGCGATACCGACGCGCTGACGCTGGCCGCCGGAAAACTCGTGCGGCAACCGGCCGAGGAATTCCGGCGAGAGGCCGACCATTTCCATCAGTTCCTTCAGACGCGGCTCGCGGCGCTCGCCCATGTGAAGCTTGTGCGTGTCGAGCGCTTCCGACAGAACGGCACGGATGGTTTTGCGCGGATCGAGGCTGGCATAGGGATCCTGGAAAATGATCTGCATGTCCTTGCGGACGGCGCGCAGCTGCTCCTTGCTCAGGCTGGCAAGATCCCGGCCATCGAAACGGACCGTACCTGCATCGAGCTCCGCGAGTTTCAGGACCGTTTTCCCCAGGGTCGACTTGCCGGAGCCGCTTTCTCCGACCAGGCCGAGAACCTCTCCGGGGGCGATCGTCAGATCGATCCCCCTGAGCACCGGTATGCGACCGGTTCGGAAAAATCCTTTTCCGCTGATCGGATAAGACTTCGTCAGTCCGACGACTTCAAGCAAAGGTCGGCTCATGACACTGCCTCCTTGAGGGCATTCGCCGCATCGGGAGCGAACAGGCAGCGGGCGGCGCGCGTCGCGTCGGCGGCAAGGTAAAGATCAGGGTGCGTTTCGGCGCAGGCGTCCCTTGCGATCGGACATCTGTCCCGGAACGCGCAGCCCGACAGTCTTGCTTGCGGCAGGGGCGGGGTGCCGGCAATGGCGCCAAGCCTGTCACCGCGCGCGGAGTGCTTCTCGTCGTGCAGCGATGGCATGCTTTCCAGCAAGGCCTTCGTGTAGGGATGATGAGGGTCCGACAGAACGTCGCCTGCGGGGCCCTCTTCGACGATTTCGCCGGAATACATCACCACCACACGGTCAGCGATGTCGGCGACGATCCCGAGGTTGTGGCTGATGAAGAGCATGCTGAGGCCTGCCTCCTGGTTCGCCCTCAGATCGCGCAGCAGATCAATGATCTCTGCCTGGATCGTGACGTCAAGCGCGGTGGTCGGCTCATCTGCGATCAACACCTTGGGCTCGCACAGAAGGGCCATGGCGATCATCACACGCTGGCGCATGCCGCCAGAGAGTTCGTGCGGATAACTCTCGAAACGCCGTTCCGCCTCCGGAATGCCGACACGGTCAAGGGCCGCGACGCAGGTCTTGCGCGCTTCGTCCGATGTCGTCTTCCTGTGTGCCTGAAGAGTTTCAACCATTTGCGCACCGACCTTGAGAACCGGGTTTAGCGAGGTCATAGGTTCCTGAAAGATCATGGCGATGTCGTTGCCGCGTACTTTCTCGGCCTCTTTGGCCGCCAGGGATACGAGATCCACGGGCGCGCCCGACTTGCGTTCAATCGCGATATGTCCGCTAGAAGGGCGTATGGCCGAGGGCAGGAGGCCCATCAGGGCGAGAGAGGTCAGGGATTTGCCCGAACCACTTTCGCCGACCAGGGCAGTGCACTGGTTCCGCGGTAATGTCAGGGTGATGTCACGCACCAGGTCGACAGGTTCAGCCTTCTTTCCACGGCTCAGGCTAAGCGTCAGTCCGCGCAATTCGGCTGCGTTTCCGTCTGCCAGTTCCGCAGGTGCTGCGCCGTTCTTGCCAGTGGGAGACACCGAATCCTTGCCATCTTCGAGTCCCTTGGGATCGAGTACGTCGCGCAGCCGGTCACAGAAAAGATTGATGGAATAGATGGTCACGCACAGTGCAGCGCAGGGCACGAAGAGACCGAGCGGATCCTGCTCCATCATCGCCCGGGCGCCGCGGATCATCTGCCCCCAGGAAGGCGCGGGCGGAACGACCCCGAGTCCGAGGAAGGACAGGCCGGATTCCACGGTGATCGTCGCAGCAGCGGTCAGCGAGAACTGCACCGATATGGCTCCGAGAATATTCGGCAGGACCGTCGAAAACACGATCCGGCGCGGCTTCGTGCCGAGGGCCCGAGAGGCTTCAACGAAATCGAGCGAGGAGACCCGCAACGTCTCGGAATACGCGATGCGCGAAAAGGACGGGAAATAGAGGAGCGCGAGGACCGCGATCATCGTGTAAACGCCCGGACCGAAGATCGTCACCACGAGAAGCGCCAACAGGATTGGCGGAAAGAACAGCACCACATCGGAAACGCGCATGGCGACGAATTCGAACGGGCCGCGGAAATAGGCGCCAACCAGCCCGATGAACGTGCCGATCGCCGTCGCAATGAAGCTTGCCAGAAAGGCGACGGAGAGGGAGACCTGGCCGCCATAGAGCACGCGCGCCAGCCGGTCCCGGCCGAACTCGTCCTGACCGAAGGGATGTGCCCAGGAGGGCCCCGCAAGCCGTTTCGAGATGGCGATTTGAAGCGGGTCCGCCGAGGTGAGAAGCGGTGCCGCGAACATGGACCCGATCAGAAGAACGAGAAGCAGACTGGGCAGAATCATGCGGCGGGGGAAAGATACACGGGGAAATCGCATCACAGGCGTATCCTCGGATCAAGAAGCGAATAGATCATCTCGACCATGAAATTGATCAGGATAAACAGGGCCGAAACCACGAGAATGATTGCGCGGACGGACGGATAGTCCCGCTGCTGAACGGCGGTGACCAGATACCCCGACAATCCGGGCCAGTTATAGATGAACTCGATCAGCACCGTGGAGCCAAGCAGGATGCCCATCTGCAATCCGACCACTGTCACGATGGGTCCGAGAGCGTTGCGCACCACGTGGCGGCGAACGACCAGTTTCCGGCGAAGCCCCTTGGCAACGGCGGTCCGTACCCAGTCATGCGTGCGCATTTCGAGAACGCTTGCGCGTGTCATGCGGAAGATGATCGAGAAAAGATGCAGACCGACCGTTATCGCGGGAAGCGCCAGCAACTTGAGGTGAAGCAGCGGATCGGAGGTGAAGCTGACGTAACCTCCGGCAGGAAGCCAGTGCAGCACCTGGGCGAACAGATAGATGAAGAGTGTGCCTATCACGAAACCGGGCACCGAGATCAGGACGGCGTTTGCTGCCGAGATCGTACGGTCGAACGAGCCGCCCGGGCGAAGCCCCGCCCAGGTGCCTGATGGAATTCCGGTAACGAGACCCAGAAAAAGGCCCGCAAGGATCAGCTCGATGGTTCGTGGAAGACGGAGGGCGATCGTTTCGCCCACCGGAACGTGATCGATCAGGGATTGCCCGAAATCGAAATGGGCCGCTCCCGCGAGAAACTCCAGATATTGCGTGATCAGGGGCTTGTCGAGCCCCATCTCTTTGCGGAGGTTCTCTATGGATTCCTGGCTGGCGGACGCCCCGTCCGACGTGAGCAAGAGCTCCGCCGGATCGCCGGGGATGATGAACAGGACCGAGAAAATGATGGTTCCCACGACCCACAGCATCAAAAGTGCTGCCAGCCCCTTGTTCAGGGCGAAACGTAACATGACTGATGTCAGGACAGTTCTGTCACGTCAAAGGAATATGCCGAAGACGAGTTCAGCCAGCCCGGAAATGCCATGAAGCCCTTGACGGGTTTCTGCATTGCGTGGGCCTGGGCACGCCAGTTGATCGGCACTTGCGGCACTTCCTCGAAATAGGCCTTTGCAAGTTCCTTGTAGACTTCCTCGCGCTTGGCTTCGTCCATGGTTGCGCGGCCCTTTTCGAGAAGTTCGTCGATGCGGGCAGACTCGAAACCGAATGACCTGGTGTAACTCGCAGGACCGGAATGAAGCAGAGGCCAGAGGGCGTTCGGATCGTTGTAGTAGCCCGACAGACCGTGCACGGCGATGTCGTAGTCGCCTTCCTTGCCTTTCTTCACGCGGGTCGCCCAGTCCGGAAGATCGAGCGTCGCGTTGATGCCGATCATCTGCAGATAAGCCTGAACAATGGCGGCGGTGTCCTGGTGCATGCCGTAAGTCGACGTTGCAAGCAGACGGCAGGAGAAACCGTTCGGATACCCGGCTTCCGCAAGCAGTTTCTTGGCCCTTTCCGGATCAAACGAATATTCGATCGATGCGTCGGAAAGCTTGTAGGGCGATCCAGGAGGGTTCGGGAAACCTGTCAGCGGTTCGCCTCTGCCGGCAAAGACGGCGTCGACAACGTCCTGGCGCTGTATGGCATAGCCGACCGCCTGCCGGACCTTGGGATCCTTGAAGGGACCGTCATTCGCCACATTGAAGAGCACGAGCATGAAAGGGCTGACGGTTGAGCTGATCTTCAGGGTATCCGATTGCTCGACCGTGTCGAACTGCGCCCACGGCAGGTATTCGATGACATCGACGTCACCGGTTTCCAGCGCCGCATACCGCAGGTTCTGGTCCGCATAGGCGGTGAACCGGATCTTCTCGCAGGTTGGTTCGCCCTGGATGTAGTAGTCAGGGAACCTCGTCACCTCGATGAAGACGCCCCGTTCTTCGGACGTCTTGGTGAAGGGGCCGCATCCGATCGGATCGTCCTGCGTGCTGCCTTTCCAGACCAGACCGGCGCAATAGTTTGCCAGTTCCTTCAGGAAGACGGCGGAGGGTTCTGTAAGTGTGAACTTGACTGTCTTCTCGTCTACCGCCTCGACCTTCACGATGTTGAGAAGGGAGGATTTCAGATAGGCGGAAGAATCCTCCGCGATGATGGATTCGAACGTGAAGATGACATCTTCGGAAGTGACAGGTGCGCCATTGTGAAAGACGGCGTTGTCTCGCAGCTTGAACACGATGGTGGTCGGGTCTGTCCACTCGTAGCTCTCGGCGACTTCCGGGACGAGGTTGGCCTCCGAATCGTAACCCATCAGGCCGCGATAAAGACTGAGCTTGACGTAGTTGGACGACGCGCCGGTGTTGTTCCACGGTGTGATGCTGGGTGGATAGGTGGACAGGCCATAACGCAAGGTCTTGCCTTCCGCGGCCCAAACACGGCCCGGAAGGGCCATGGCGGTCATACCGGCGCCGATCCCCGCAAGGACTGCGCGCCGTGTCGGTTTGAAATTCAATCCGGAATTGTCGGGCATAGCTGGTCACCCCATGTTCGCTACTGAAAGGTTTTTGTGCCGCTTCATGCGTCGGCTGTACATCGAATTTCGCGCGATCCGGACCTTCGATGTCCAATTGAAAAAATTTGTGCGCAGCAAAAAATAATTTTACGGCGACAGGCAAGGTCACGCGGGCGTTCCCGATAAATTTTCTTTTCCTGTCCGAAAAAATTACCTTTTTGGCATCCTGCAGGCGCCCGGCTAGGCTCACGCGAAACACTTTGCCGGATGGAACGCATATGCCCCACTCTTTTTCCTTTGAATGCGAGAAAAAACCGGCCTTCGGTCCAGGTGGCATGGTTGTAACGAACCATCCGCTGGGGAGCTCCGCCGGGGCGGAAATGCTGGCGGCCGGCGGAAATGCGGTGGATGCGGCGGTCGCAGCTCTCCTGACGCTGACGGTTGTGGAACCCATGATGGTGGGCATTGCCGGCGGGGGATTGTCTCATCTTCGCCTCAGCGACGGGACCCACGTGGTAGTGGACGGTCTTGCCTGTGCGGCCAAAGGCATGAAACCGGATATCTACGAGCCGGTTTCCGATGTGCCGCCGGACTACATGGAGGTCAAGGACCGCCGCAACACGGTCGGGGCGTCCGCGGTCGCCGTGCCCGGCAATCTGGCGGCCTGGTGCCTTCTTCACGAAAAGCACGGCAAGCTGCCCTTTGCCGATCTGGTGGAGCCGGCCATCCGGGCTGCCTCGCGCGGTTTCTTCGCGACGCATTACCTGGCCGGGTCGATCAACGAGTTCCGACAGGATCTCGCCGCAGATCCGGTTATCGCGAAAGTCCTGATGCCCGAGGGGCGTCCACCGGTCTTCGGTGAGCGAATCTTCATGCACGATTACGCCGAAAGCCTGCGTCTGATCGCCCGGGACGGCGCAGCAGCTCTTCACGGCGGGGCTCTGGGAGCCGCGCTGGTGGACCGCATGGCCACCGGAGGTGCGGATGCCGGCTGGGTGACCCTTGAGGATCTGGAAGCCTACCGACCGGTAGAACGCGGCGTGATCGTCGGTTCTTACCGCGGATTCGAGATCGTGGGACCGCCGCCGCCTGCCTCTTCCGGCGTGCACATTACGCAGATGCTCAACATTCTGGAGGGATACGACGTTGGGGGTATGGGGTTTGGCAGCGCCGAGAGCCTCGATCTGCTCGCCCGCACCATCGCACTGGCCTTTGCAGACCGTCGCGCCGCGTCCGGCGACCCGGACTTCGTGGACGTACCCGTGGACCGGCTGACGTCAAAGGACTATGCCGTGAGTTGCCGCGAGCGCCTCGGCGTCACCGCGCCAGCAGCACCCGGCTATGAAAGCCGAGATACCACACACATCACGGTCGCGGACAAGGACGGCAATATCGTCTCGGCCACGCACACCATCAATGGACTGTTCGGCGCGCGCATCATGGTTCCGGGAACGGGGATCATACCCAACAACTACATGATGAACTACGATCCGCATCCGGGACACGCGCTTTCGATTGAACCCGGAAAACGCGTTCCGACTTCCATGGCGCCGATGATCATCTGCAAGGACGGCGCCCCGCGCTTTGCACTCGGCCTGCCAGGCGGACTGCGGATATTCCCGTCCGCCATGCAGTCCATAGTCAATCTGATCGATCACGGCATGAGCCTTCAGGAAGCGGTCGAAGCGCCGCGTATCTGGACGCAGGGCCAGGAAGTGGAAGTCGAGGAACGATTTGCCCCGGTCAAGGAGGCCTTGGGCGAAAAAGGACACGACGTGAAGGTGATGCCCCATATCGGCGGCGGCATGAACGCCATTGCCTTCGAGGACAGCGGTCTTCGCGGCGCTGCGTGTTGGCGTGCGGACGGTACCGCGGTCGGGATCGGCGGTGGGCTCGCTCGCCCGGGCGTCCGCTTCTGGCCGGACCGGGCGCCTGACGAGGAGAAAAAGGCATGAAGCCGATGACTTCCGCTGATGTGATCAACCTTGTCATTCTCGATCCGGTTCCAGCGGAGCGGCTTGAGCGCATCCGGGCTCTTCTGCCGGCCGGCTGGCAGCTGTCGTCCGCAGCATCGCGTGAGCCGCAGGATCAGGCAAGCAGTCTAAAAGGCGCCGATTGCGCAATCGTCTCTGATGTCACGGTAACTGCCGAGATGATGGCAACGCCCGGCCTACGGGCGATCCACAAATGGGGCGTCGGCTATGACGCCATCGATTGCGAAGCCGCCCGCGCGCATGGCGTCCGGGTTATGCGCACCACCGGGTCGAATGCGATTGCCGTCGCCGAAACAACGCTCGGCATGATCCTGGCCCTCAACCGCAATCTGGTCCGCGGCCATGCCGCCGTGGCGCAAGGGCGCTGGCCGAAGGCAGAGCTGGGAGCATCTTCCATGCGGCTCACCGGCAAGACCGTCGGCATCGTCGGTCTCGGTTTTATCGGCAAGGCGCTTGCAAGGCTTTTGGCAGGGTTCGACTGCCGGATACTTTATACCGCAAGAGCGCCCAAAGAGCCGCAAATCGAAGCCGACCTCGGGGTCACCTATGCGCCCTTGAAGGAGCTGCTCGCGCAAGCCGATGTGGTGACGCTCAATTGCGCGCTGACGGACGAAACGCGTGGCATCATCAATCGCGAGACGCTTGCGCTGATGAAGCCCGGCTCCCTGTTGGTCAACGCGGCCAGGGGCGGCATTGTCGTGGAAAAGGATCTGGCCGATGCCCTGAAAAGCGGCCATCTGCGCGGCGCCGCCAGCGACGTGTTCGCCCGCGAACCTGTCGAGGATGGCAACCCGCTTGTCGGATTGGAGACGGCAATCAACACGCCGCATCTGGCGGCGGTTTCCGCCGACACATTCGAACCGACAGTCAATCGTATGATCGACAACCTCGTCGCCGTTTTGGAAGGACGGGAACCGCGCCCAGGGGACGTGGTTGTGTAGTTACGATAGAAGCCCTGAACGTACCCGAGTTCTTCAAGAGACCGCGGGTGGTTGTTTCTGCTGACGTTCAAGCTCGACGGGAGAGGACACATCATTCCTCAAATGATTGCGCGCGGGAGTGACGGTTCGAGTAAAGCGTGACGAACTGCTTCGCTCCCACGTAAGCCTTGGTTACTGCGCGATGCCGCGCAACATTTCATAATTTTCGATCGTCATTCGGGCGCGGCTCACCGTGATCAGCCCCTTCTTCTGGAACTTGTCCAGCGTCATCGTCACCCACTGCCGCGTCGAGCCGACGATGGCAGCCAGATGCTCGTGCGTGATCTTTTTCTCGATTACCAGCCGGTTGCCCTCCGGCCTGCCATGCGTATCCGCAAGGATGATCAGGAGCTGCGCCAGGCGCTCGGTAACAGAACGTGTTCCGAGCATTTGAACCAGTGCAGAATAACATTTTCCTTTCGCGACGAGACCGTTGATCAGACAGACGGCGAAGGAGGGCATCGTATCGACGAGCTGACGCAGGCGTGGTCCGGTCAGATAGAGCAGCACGACATCCTCCTGCGCGTCGGCTGACCACATGTGCGTGCCGCCGCCGAAAATTTCCGGACCGCCGACAAAATGTCCGCGCGTCCAGAGCGCAAGCGTGATCTCCCGGCCGGAGGGCCCGGCGTAGAACGTGCGCACAGTGCCCTTTTCGATCAGCCAGATGCCGTTGTGACGGTCCCCTTGAAAGAAGATACCTTCATCCTTGCCAAAACTTGTGGTGGAGCCGGCGGAGCGGACAGTCCTGAGGTCGTCTGCGGTCAGTCGGCCGAGAAAATCGGCTCCCTCATCCAGATCTGAAAGAACCTCGCTAAGGTAAACCGCTGAGACACGCTCGGTGTCCGGTGCGGCGCCGTCTTTCATGGAATTCTGGTCGGTAAGCATCTTGTTCATGGTGACCTCTCTGGCCTGGGTTGCGCCGCGATGTAGGACGCAAGATCCGCAATTTCTTTCTCGGACAAACGGGCCGCAATGGACCTCATCACCCCGTCCAGGTCGTTTGTCCGATCCCCTTGCTTGAATTCGGTCAGTTGCTTTTCGAGGTATTCCTCGTGTTGCGCCTCCAGCCAGGGTGCCAGCGGCACGTCTGAAGATGTGCTGCCGTGGCAGGTGAGGCAGGCGGGTGTGTCGTCACCACCTTCGTTAAACAGGTCTTCGGCATGGCTTGTCGTGTCTTCCCCGGGCGCTGTCGGAGGCGGCGCCGGCAGAGCCGCGAAGTAGGAAGCGATAGAGGGCAGGTCATCCGGGTCAACTTCCGTGACGATGGCCTGCATCTGCCCGCCGTCGTTGGTCCGCCGGCCTTCATGGATGTCACGGAATTGCTTCTCGATGTAGGCGGCGCGCTGCCCGGCGAGCTTCGGAAACTTCGCCATCGGGCTGATCCCGTCCAGAGAATGGCACATGCCGCAGATCTCCCAGGGCTCCATGCCGTCTTTGTCGATCATGCCCGCCTCTCCCTTCCCGGGTGAGAGCACGGCAGCAACCGCTAGCGCGAGAGGGGCGAACAACGCTTTCGGGTTAGAGTTCCGGAACAGATGCAAGCCTGCCGCCTCAGTTCATTTTCATCGAACTGTGGTCGTGCGACATGTCCGGCATCTCGCCGGCTTTGGTTACTGGAACCGCGATCTCCAGCTCGGAGCCCGACGCAAAGGACAGAACAAGCGGAAAGCTGTCGCCCGGTTTCAGCGGCGCCTTGGGGCCCATCAGCATGACGTGGAGGCCGCCGGGCTCGAACATCACCTTGCCGCCGGCAGGAATTGTTAGCTGCGCGACGGGCGCCATCGTCATTACGCCGTTGCTCATGGAACTCTTGTGCAGATGCACCATGTTGAAGGCCGGGCTCGAGACGTCAACCAGATCCGCCTGGCTGCCGCTTGCGTTCTCGAGCATCATGTAGGCCGACGCCGTGCCGATGCCCGGCGCACTTGCCGGAGAAAAGGCATTCATCGCCATTATGGCGGGCGCCGCTTGCGTCATTTCGTGTTTGGAATGATCGCCACCGGCGAAGGCCGGCAAGACTGCGGTGCCCAGAAGAGCAACGAGCGCAGCGGTTCCAATGATCCATCCTGAACGTGATCCAATTTCGGTCATGCGTGTCTCCTTGTGGGCCGAAGGTCAGTTGACCGCTGGCAAGCCGCGCATGTGACGGGCAAGATAGGTGGCGGTGCTGAACGGGTGAAACGGCGGGCTGATCTTTGCGGTAATCTCGCCGTCCGGATTGATCACGGTGACGGCCGCACTGTGGGTGACGTCATAGGCATCGTCGCCAGGTCCGGATTTTTCGAGGCGGTAGAAGCCATCGATGCTCTCCACCAGCTTGTCGATTTCCGGCCGCTCGCCGGTGATGCCGGTGAAGGAGATGCCGAAATGCTTGACATAATCGGCAAGCAGCTCTTCATCCCGCTCCGGATCGACCGCGAGGAAAACAACCTCCGGAAGCTTGTCGGGAGACATCAGCTGGGACAGCTCCGTGCGGACGGCTTCCAGGTTTGCAAGGGTGAATGGGCAGACGTCCGGACAGTGAGTGAACCCGAGAAACAATAGCGTCCAGTGTCCTTTCAGACGCTCCTGCGTGAAGGCTTCGCCATCTTGCGCCGTCAGGGTGAACGCGCCGACGGCCTCCGGCTCGTCGAGGATAACTCCGTTGACGGACTGGGCCGGCGCCGTGACACACGCGAAGAAGAAGATGATGACCGGCAGAAGGTACAAGGAAATCTGTCTGAACATGAGGCTCACCTGTTCTGCTGTTCGAAGGCTTTCAGGCTTTCGGACCGGATCTGGTCGAGGCAGATCTTCTTCAGGGCCATGAACTCTGCACTGGTCGCCATGGCCGGGTCGCGCGGACGGGGAAGCGGCACGTGCAGGTCATCAATGATGGAGCCCGGGCTGGCACTCATGACCAGCACCCGGTCGGCCAGGAAAATCGCCTCGTCGACATCATGGGTAACGAAGACGACGGTGATGCCGAACTCGCTCCACAGGGAGAGCAGATTTTCCTGCATCATCAGGCGTGTCTGGGCATCGAGCGCCCCGAAGGGTTCATCCATCAGCAACACGGACGGGTAATTTGCGAGCGCACGAGCGATGCCGACGCGCTGCTGCATGCCGCCGGAGAGTTCCGCCGGATATTTGTCGGCGAACTTGGAAAGGCCCACCATCTCCAGAAAGGTGTTGGCTATGGAGCTGCATTCGACACTGGAGCGCCCGGCGACCTTCGGGCCGAAGGCGATGTTCTCGCGAATGGTTTTCCAGGGAAACAGTGAATACTGCTGAAAGACCATGCCGCGTTCCGGCCCGGGGCCGGTGACCTTCACCCCGTCGACAAGAACGCTGCCTCTCGACGGGGTGACGTAGCCGGCTATGGAGTTCAGAAGGGTCGACTTGCCGCAGCCGGACGGGCCGAGGATGCAAACGAATTCACCGGGGGTGATATCGAGCGACGTCTTCTTCACTGCCTGGTTGGCGTCGGTGCCCTTGCCGAAAACGATCTCGACGTCCTCGATGACGATATGGCCGCAGTCTTGCAAGGCTTTCGGAGCGGGCCTGTGAGGAATGTGTTCCTTTAGGGAAACCACCTGATTGTTCATGCGTGTGCTCCATTGCGGGAGAGAGTTTTGCGACCGGCGGCGGGTTTCTCTGAAACTGCTGTGCGCGTTTCGGATGGACCGGCGAGTACCAGCGCGCTGAGGGCGAGGAGAAGATAACCTGCGGCGCTTAGCCACGGGCCGGCAGGCTCGATCCAGAACGCCGTGGAGGTGCCGAGCCCGAGCATCGAGAGGCCGACGATCCAGGTAGGCGTTGCGCAGCACACCACCCAGCTCATGGTGGCGGAGGTGAGCGCGACGAAGCCCGCGCCAAGGCCACTTGCAGCGCCCGCCCGCAGTTTGGTTCCTGCCGCGCAGCTATTCGGCTGCCTCAGCAACAACAGATTAGCCGCCAGAAGACCGGCGAGAATGACCATGAGAATCACCTTGTAGGGCAGGATATTGAGCGCCCATTCGGAGATGCCATGGCCGTAGTCGTAGTTCATGTAGCCAAACTCGAGCAGATACTCCTCAGCGACGATGGGGGGCACGTCGCTGAAGGATGGTGTGGACCGGATGATCGTCCAGACGCTCGCAGGCCAGTTGTAAGCCGTAACGTAGTTCGGCAGGCTGCCGAATTTGACCACAAGCGCGGCCATCAGGAGGAGATAGTAGCCAACCGTGATACCGACCGTCAGGAACAGCCAGCGGCCGAAGTTCGAGCCGACCGTCGTTCCTACCGTCTGAAACCGGGCTTTGAGAGCGAGCGTCATCATCTTGCCCGCTTCTGCCAGGCCAGCAGCGGTTTCATGGCGATCCGCACGGCATATGTCGACAGGGTGCCGAGAGCGCCGATGACCAGCATGCCGACGATGATGTCCGGATAGTTGATCAGTGAATAGGCGTTCCAGGTGAAATAGCCGATGCCGTATTGGCCGGAAATGATCTCGCCTGCCAGCAGGGAGAACCAGCTGACGCCCATGCCGATAGCAAGCCCGGCCGCGATGCTAGGCAATGCGGCCGGCAGGATCACGTGCCAGAAGATCTGCATGCGCGACGCCCCGAGCGACTTTGCCGCGCGTACCAGGACCTCCGGTGTCTGCTCGACACCGTGAAGCGTGTTCAGCACGATCGGAAAAAGGGCGCCGAGCATGGTGATGTAGATGATGGAGGCCTCCTCTGTGGGCCACATCAGGATGGCGAGCGGAATCCAGGCAACGGCGGGGATGGGTCGAAGCACTTCAATGTAGGGATAGATCAGGGCGCGGATGATCCTGGAGCGGCCCATGAGTACACCAGCAACGATGCCAATGATGGCAGCCGTCACGTATCCGATGAGGATGCGCTGCATGGAGACGCCGATATGGATGTAGAACTCATCTTCGCCGAGGTGCGTCCAGAAGGCGCTGAAGACCTTCGTCGGCGAGGGGATGTTCTCGAAATTGATGTAGAAATCGACCTTGTAGGCCGTGGCAAGATGCCAGAGGAGAATACCCGACGTCAGCGACACGATGCTGAGCAGTATGACGAGCCCATTCTTGCGCAGGAAATCGCCGATATGCGCTACTGCCGTACCGATCGATCTCAGAACATCGCCGGCGGCGAGACCCGGAGCCTCTGCGAATCCGAAAGGTTCTTCCGTGCGCGGCGCGGGCGTTCCAGGTTCACCGGCGGCGGCCTTTTCGTCGACCGTGTCCGCGATCTGCCCCACATTACTCATTCAACTCTCCCTCAAACTGTCTGGCCGCCGGTCTTTTTCCCAAAAAGGGGATATCGGAGGCTGGCGCCGCGACTCTGCCGCGGCGCCAGCCGTTCTCGTTATTCGGAAGGAATGAAGGCTGCGACAGCCGTCGGCAGATCGATCACGTGCCCGTTGACCTCGGCGGCATATGCTTCCGCGTCCGGCTTGCGCAGGAAGGTCTCGTAAGTTCCGTCTTCGCCCTGGACGAAATAGGCCGTCTTGCCGAAGAGTTTCAGACCGGTTGACTTGTCGTAGACATAGGTCGCGTTCAGTTTCGCGCCTGTGCCCTGGAACTCGGCAACCGCCTTCAGGAATTCCGGAACGGTCCCGTATTTCAGAATGCCATCCCGAGCGTGCCAGATCTCGACCGGCAGGCCTGCGTTGGCGGTTTCCGGGTCGATGATCTCCGCCTTGTCGGCCTCATAGTCCATGCCGAGGTCGGAGTAGGCGGCCTTGACGTAGTCCTCGGTGATCCATTCGCCGAAATCGAGCGGGGGAATTGCCTTTTCCTTGACGAGGACCGTGTGATCGAATTTCAGCGCTTCGATCCACTTGTCCTTGATGGTCGGATCGAGCGTCAGGTGGCCACCGTTGGAAAAGTAGATATAGAGGACTTCCTTCTCGACGCCGGTCCATTTCTCCATGAGATCAACGGCTTCGCTCGGGTTTTCCTCGATCCATTCGCCAGCCTCGATTACGGCCTTCAGAAACGCGACGACAATTTCCGGGTATTCCTCGGCAAAGTCCTGACGGACCACGACCCCATGCAGATAGGGGACGCCAGCCTCGCTGCCGTCGTAGATCTTCCGGCCCGTGCCCCGGAATTCCATGATTTCCGACCAGGGGCAGAAATCGGAGTGCGCGTCGATCTTGCCGGCTGCGATATTGGCAGCACCGACCGCCGGGTTCTGGTTCTTCAGCGAGACGTCCTCGGTGATACCGGTGTCCTGCATGGCCTTCAGGAGCATGCCCCAGGCGGCCGAACCGACCGGAGTTGAGACAGATTTACCCTTGAGCTGATCTAAGGAGTAGATGTCGCTGTCGACAGGAACGACGACGGCATTGCCGCTGCCCTTCAGGTTGTATCCGGTCCCGGCCACATACAGCGTGCGCAGGGAATCGGTCTCCTGGAACTTTGCGCCGTTCACGATCAGCGGGTAGTCGCCCATGACACCGATATTCAGCTTGTTAGCGAGCATCTGGTTCGTGATCGGTCCGCCGGACGAATAATCGGACCAGGTGATATTGTAGTCCACATCAGCGTAGGCGCCGTCTTTCGGCAGAAATTTCTCCAGCAGCTTCTTTTCCTTCACCACGATGCCCGCGGTATAGGTGTCGGTGCACATGCTTTGATGGCCAATCGCGATATCGATGGTTTTTGCCAGTGCCGGCATGGTCGGGAGCGCGATAGTGAGCGCAACTCCCAAACCCAATCCAAGTGTCGTGTGCTTCATAACCTTCCCTCACGTAGTGCCGCCTATCTCAGGACGCTGTTTTCGGCGCAAAAGCCGTGCCAGCTGCCGCGGCAATTTTGGGGAAGTCAGTGCAAATGGTTGGTATGACTGTGAGTTTTGGCGATTTGTGAAATCCGTCATTTGCGGCGGTGGAGAGCGCGATCGCGCCGATCGCTCAGCGCGGATGCAGAATGCGCGCATTTTAAGCACAAGCCCAAGAAACCGCTTAATACAAGTTTGAAAAACCTGTATTAAGATTCGTTTTCGATTAAACACGTCAAAGTACAAATAAAAAAGCAATTCAGAGAACTGCATTGCTCCAGATTCACAGAACTAAAGAGAATAGCATAACGTACTGCCGACATTGCGTGCCGGCAGCGTAAATACTTGGACGTCCTCAGGCTCAACTTATCAATCTGAGCCCGGAAATCATCTCCGGGGCATCCCAGACGCGTTCCCCGATGGCGCCGTAGACCACCTGTCCGCGGCCATTGAGAACATAGGTCACCGGAAGCCCCCTTATGAACCACTTGCTCGGCAGCTCGGATTTCATGTCGAGCAGCACCGCTAGGCCATCGTGATCGATCTGGTCCAGAAAGGACTTCACCTTGTCTTTCGGGTCGCCGACGTTGACGGCCAGAACGGCGTAATCCTGCGGATCAAGTTGCCGGCTCAGATTGGCTAGAGTCGGCATTTCCTTTCGGCAGGGTGGGCACCAGGTCGCCCAAAAGGACACGACAACCGTCTTGCCCCTATAGTCTTCCATCCTGTGGTTCTCGCCGGAAAGATCGGGAATGTTCAGCTCCGGCGCCTCGATCGCCAGTGGAGGTTTGGCGAGGCCTAGCCGCCGCAGGTCCGGTTCCGCCGCCATGGCAGAGCCAGTAGCCAGGACCAGGGCGGCACCTCCAACAATGAGAAGACGTCGGTTGATCTCTACCATCTTGGCACCCTGATCTTGAACTGATGACAATCGGGCCGGACAAAGAGATATTCGAAGTCGATCGGTTTCGCGCGGGCGTCATAAGTAAGTCGCTCGGTGCGGATCACAACTTCACCTGTCTTCAGATTCAGGAGGCGGCCTATCTCGGGTTCGATGGGTTCCACGGTCATGGTGATGTCTGCAAAACCGATCTCGATGCCGATTTCATTCTCGATCAGTTTGAAGATGTCGACATGCGCGAGATCGAGCGCCAGCAGCTGGCGGCCCAGTTCCAGCGGAAAATAGCTGACGTCAATGCTCATCGGTTCGCCCGCCGCTATGCGGGTGCGCCGGATCTTGACGATGTCTTCTCCGCGCCGGATATTGAGCGCGGCGGCCGCAGCCGCAGGTGCAGGAACGATTTCGCCGGACAGAACCTCGGACCGTGTTTCCACGCCGAGCGGTGCCATCAGCTCGCCGAAACCCTGCAGTCGGCCGAGGTCCTGGACCGCCTGCAGCGTGCAGACGAAATAACCCTTGCCCTGATGACCGATGATCAGACTGGCATCGCGCAAAATGTTCAGGGCCAGCCGGATTGTGACCCGACTGACCCCGAAACGTTTCATCAATGCGCTTTCGCTCGGAAGATAGCTGCCCGGCGGATAGTCTCCGGAGACAATCGCCTCCATCAGGATATTGCCGATTTCCTGGTACTTCGGCGACTGAGCGGAAGACGCGCCGGTGGGGCAGGGACGGTCTGTCCCCCGTGCCTCAATGTCCGACCTTACGTGTTCCATCGTTCTGGCCACGCGCCGCTTCTCCCTCTATCCGGAATTGCTGCTCTGCATCATCTTATCCAATTTGCCCCAAAGCCCAACGCACATTTTTGCGTACATCCGGATCCGGGTCATCGACGAGCTTCTCAAGATAGGGAAGGGCGGCCGGGTCGGCGATCTCGCCAAGAGCAGCAGCGGCTTCCTTCCTGAGATTGGATGTGACTTCGTCGAGCTGTGAACCGATCCGGTCGATGGCGGCCGTTACCTTCAGCTTGCCGAGGCTGCGCACCGCCTTGACCCGAACCTGCCAGTAACTGTCGTCGAGCAGACCGATCAGTCGTTGGGCGTTGTCCCCCAAAGGGAACCTTCCAAGCACTTCGGCGGCGATTTCCCGAACCGCCCAGTTCTCGTCCTCGAGCGCCGCAAACAGGGCATCCCTGGCATGGCTCGACTTGGAGAATGCAAGAGCGCCGACAGCCGTCTTTCGGACATCGGGATCTCCGTCGCGGCAGCAGGAGATCAGTGCCGGCAACGCTTCCTCGGCTTTCAGGTAGCCAACGACGCCCACAGCCTGGATCCGGACTGCGGCGACCGGGTCCTTCATGGCCTCGATGCCGTTCGCGAGCGCGTCCGGCCGGCGAAGCTGCTTGAGGCCAAGGAGTGCGCCTTCACGGACCTTTGGGTCCTCGTGTGAGGTCAGCGTGAGGAGCGGGGGCGCGGCTTCCGGATCCTTGAGTTCCGACAGGCTGTCGGAAGCGGCGCGGGCAACGCGGTTGTCACCATCCTGCATAGCCTGGCAAAGTGCGGTTGCAGTTTCCAGGCCGTCGAATTCACCGAGAGCGATCGCCGCCTGGAGACGGACTTCCGGGCTCTCGTCCGAGACTGCCCTGGCGATCAGCGGGACGGCCATCGGATCGGCCGTGTCGGCGAGATCCATGACCGCGACACGTCTGACAGCCGGGTCGGGATCTCCCAGGTTCTCTTCCAGAAGTTCAAAGTCGCTTTCTTCTTCGAAGGGTTCGAAAACCATCGGGTTCTCCTAACGCAGAAGATAAGGAATGTTCACGGTGACCGCATTGGTCGGGCAATCCGCCTCGCAAGGCATGCAGTACCAGCATTCGTCGTATTTCATGTAGGCCTTGCCGGTCAGGTCGCTGATCCGCAGGACATCAAGCGGGCAGACGTCGACGCAGACAGTGCAGCCCTTGTCGGCAATGCATTTGTCCTCGTCCACGACCACAGGGACCGATGTCGGCGTATTGGCTAGGGGCATCTTGTTACTCCGTTCGTTCAGCCGGCGGTCACGCCTGGGCGGTGATGCGCTGTTTGTAGTAGGCGTCCTTCTCATCGTCCGCGATCGGGATGATGTAGGGCTGCACGGCCTTTTTCTCGCAGGCCATCTTGCCGTCCTGTTTCGACAGAAGGACGTGGCACTTCCACTCTTCGTCGCTGGAGTCCGGATAGTCCGTGCGCCAGTGGTAGAGCCCCCAGCGGCTTTCCTTCCGGTAGAGCGAGGCATGGGCGGCCATATCCGCGCAATCGAGGATGCTGGCGACTTCCATGGACCGCATGAGTTCATGGGCGTCCCGGACCATCATCCGCTCCTCCATGTCCTCGCGGACTTCGGCAAGGCGAGCCTGGCAGAGCTCATATTTGGCGGTCACCTTCGGCGGCTGCAGATAGTCGTTCACCAGGCGGCGGACCTTGTACTCGATCTGGTTGGGCGGAATGCCGTCCTCGCGCTTCGTGGGCGCGAGGACGCGCTCCTGTTCGATGCCGACCGCCGCCCCGTCGAACTCTTCGAAGTCGACGTCCGCGGCAAAGTCGATGGCATGCTCGCCCGCAATCGCACCGTTTGTGAAAGCCCCCAGCATGTAATTATGCGGAACGCTTGCCATGTCCCCGGCGGCATAGAGACCTGGCACGGTGGTGCGGGCGAACTCGTCGACATAAACTCCTGAGGCCGAGTGTCCGGAACAGAAGCCGATTTCCGAGATATGCATCTCGATCATCTGTTCGGAGTATTTCGTTCCACGCTGCTCGTGGAACCGCCCGCGGCTCGGCCGCTCAACCGTATGCAGGATATGCTCGATGTGATCGGCAGTATCCTTGTGAAGGTGGTTGAGCTTCAGGTAGACCGGTCCCTTGCCAGACTGCAGCTCGTTGAAGAACTCCTGCATCATCTGGCCGGACCAGTAGTCACATTCAATGAATCTCTCGTTTTTAGAATTGGCGGTGTAGCCGCCGAAGGGACCAGCCACATAGGCGCATGCCGGGCCGTTGTAGTCCTTGATCAGGGGGTTGATCTGGAAGCACTCCAGATTGGCCAGCTTGGCGCCCGCGTGGTAGGCCATTGCATAGCCTTCGCCGGAATTGGTCGGGTTCTCGTAGGTGCCATACATGTAGCCGGAGGTCGGCAGGCCGAGGCGTCCGGCAGCGCCCGTGCACATGATCACGGCCTTGGCCTTGATCACCAGGAATTCGCCGCTGCGGGTGTTGACCGCGATCGCGCCAGCGGCGCGGCCGCTCTTGCCGGTCAGAAGACGTGTTGCCATGTAGCGGTTCGAAATCAGCACGCGTGCCCGGCGAAGCTGGCGGTAGAGAGCCTTCTTGACCGTATCGCCGTTCGGCATCGGCAGCACGTAGGTGCCTATATGATGCACCTTCTTGACGTCATATTCGCCGTTGTCGTCCTTCTGGAAACGGATGCCGAACTGGTCCAGCTCCTCGATGATCGAGTAGCACTCCTGGGCATATTTGTAGACGGCGGCCTGGTCGCAGATACCATCGTTGGCGATGGTGATCTCCTTGGTGTACTGCTCCGGCGTCGAATGGCCGGGAATGACGGCGTTGTTCAGGCCGTCCATGCCCATCGAAATGGCGCCTGACCGCTTGACGTTCGCCTTTTCCAGCAAGATGACCTTGGCATTCGGATTTTTCTTCCGGGCCCGGTAGGCCGCCATTGGACCTGCAGTGCCGCCGCCGATGACCAGCAGGTCGCAGTCAACTTCATTCAATCCTGCACGAAGATCGTCCATGCCTTTCTCCAGTCTCTCAAGCATTTGAAGAACCCTACCGCCGGCGTCCTGGGCAGGTCGGTCAACTAATTGCAGTTCAGAAAATCTTCGGGGCGGAGCGCCGGCTTCGCGGGCTCCGCGCATACGTCTTCTTCAAGCCGGCGCAGATACATCCAGGGATAGATCCCGCGCTCGTAACCGTCTGAAAAGACGATGTTGATGGCGTAAGAACCGATCGGGCGAAGGGCCTTGATGGTAAGGTCGCGGGGAGCGGGAACCGCAAGGCCGGAGAGACGCAATTTCTTGCTGCCGGCCGACTGGCTGTTTTCGCGCAGGAACGGGGCACTGAAACTCTGTCTCGTGCCATCCTCCCAATGCAGAGAGAGTGTGGCTCCCTGGGCGCCAACCCGGACCTCTGACGGCGGTTTGCCGTGCATAACGTCCTGCGTCGCTGGAAGATCATGTGCTTGGCTGTCTGCGGGCCTGGTCAAGATTTCAGCTCCTCTCGTTTCTGAAAGCAGCTGAGCACAGGCGGATTTTTCCCAATAGCAACTAGTTGACCGACAGGCCGGAAAGGCTTGGCGATAAGTGCGGCAGGATCAATCTTTTGGAGGGGATAATGACATTCGTCGTCACCGACAATTGCATCAAGTGCAAGTACACCGACTGCGTGGACGTCTGTCCGGTGGACTGCTTCTACGAGGGCGAAAACATGCTCGTCATCCATCCGGACGAATGCATCGACTGCGGTGTCTGCGAGCCGGAATGCCCGGCGGAGGCCATTTTGCCCGACACCGATCCGCAAGCACAGAAGTGGGTCGACCTCAATGCCAAATATGCGGCGGCCTGGCCTGTGATCACCGAGAAGCTTGATCCGCTGCCGGACGCCGACGAATGGAACGGGGTTGAGGGCAAGCTGGAACATTTGAGTGAAAAGGCCGCGTGAGCCGAACCGCCACGAACGGGCGGGCAGCTGCCCGCGCATGCGAAAAACGGAAAGATCTGCCATGAATGTGATGACCCGCCCAGAAGACCTTGCAGCCTGCGCGCCGGCCGGCACCTTTGTCGAAACGGTGACCGCGGTCACTCACTATACAGACCATCTGTTTCACTTCCGCATGACGCGGCCTGCGGAATTCCGGTTCCGTTCCGGTGAATTTGTCATGATTGGCCTGATGATCGACGGCAAAGCGGCCTTTCGTGCCTATTCCATCGCCAGCCCGTCCTGGGCGGAGGACCTGGAGTTCTTTTCGATCAAGGTTCCGGACGGGCCGCTGACGTCTCATCTTCAGAAGATCCAGCCTGGCGATGCCGTGCTTATGCGCAAGAAATCGACCGGTACCCTGGTCAACGACGCATTGGTCAAAGGCAAGCGGCTCTACATGTTCTCCTCCGGCACGGGCATTGCGCCCTTCGCCAGCGTTATCCGGGATCCGGAGACCTACGAGAAATTCGACGAGCTGATCCTGACGCACTCCTGCCGGGAAGTGGCCGAATTGAAATATGGCCAAGACCTGGTTGCCTCCGTGCAGGAGGACGAGATGCTGAACGAACTGTTCGATACCACCCGTCTCAGGCTCTACAATTCGGTCACCCGTGAAAACTATCCGTTCCGGGGGAGAATCACCGACCTGATCGAGACCGGAAAGCTTTTTGAGGATCTCGGCGTATCACCACTCGACCCGACGATCGACCGAGCCATGATCTGCGGATCTGCTGCCATGCTCAAGGACACCAAGGTGTTGCTGGAAAGCGCCGGCCTTACGGAAGGCGCAAACAATCGCCCCGCTGAATTCGTTATCGAGCGCGCCTTCGCCAGCTGACCGCACAGATGCTTTTCCGCGTCTTGCATAGGGTTCAGCGCCGCGATCGGGATGAACCTACCGATTTGACGCCACGCCGCAAATATTTAAACAATTTGGAAGAGTTTGGCTGGGGAACCTGGATTCGAACCAGGACTAACGGAGTCAGAGTCCGCGGGTCTACCGTTAACCTATTCCCCAACAAGGCAGATTTCTCAGCCTGTGAAGCGGCAACACTTGATCGGGCATTGCCCGTCGCCGTTCGGTGAGCCGCATATACATCTATCCAAAAGCGGATTGCAAGAGCTGCTCGGGACTTTTTTCGTGAAATTGTGCATTGTGCGCATGCCCTCGCGCACACGCGGGTCATTTACGACCGGAAAAGCTTTGCCATCACAAGTCAACCTGTTACAGTTTTGACAACGAAAGATATGGACCCGAAACGCCGCGCGGGACGGCAGGCGAATCGGGCTCCCGAAAGGCAAAATCGTGACTCAGTCAGGTCAGGAACCGCCCGAGAACGGGCGTCGTACCGCTGACGTGTCCGGAAATGGCGGGGCTCCGAAGGAGCCCGGAAGACCTGGTAGGCGGCGGCGGAAACGCCGGTCCGGACCGGGCTCCAAGGCGAACGAAGCAATGGCGCAAGCCGGGACTGCGGGCGCGGAGCCGAACGGGTCGAAGGTCGAGGGGACCCGCGCCGATTCCGGAAGCGTCGACGACAAGTCTCTTGCAGCGAGAGGGATCGCTCAGGATGGCGCGTCGCATGGGCAAACAGGTAAGCGTCGAAAGAAGCGTCGCCGCAAGAAGGGTGGTCAGCTTTCGCGTGCACCGGAGGCGGTGTCAGGCGAAGCGAATGGTGTTCTTAAGAAACACTCCGGGCCCGATAGCGACACTGTTACCAGTTTCAAAGGCAAGAAAGCGGCTCGCCGGCGCGGCAGAAAGCGTCGCGGCAATGGCAACGGGGTGGCCGCTCCGGCCGCTCTGGCGACGTCCGAGGCGGTGGCCGACACGAGCACCAGCGGCGCAGCGAACGGCAATCCAGAGTCGCGAGCCGTTCATCAAAACGGCAACGCAGACATCCAGGTTCCCGCAGCAAGGCCCGAGGCGACGCCGCCTGAGCGCCATTCCGGACACCATATTGCGAGAGCAGGGCGCCGTGAAAGTGGTCCGCTTTATGCAGCCCTCGATCTAGGCACCAACAACTGCCGCCTTCTGATCGCAAGACCGGAAGACCGCGGTTTCCGGGTTGTCGACGCCTATTCTCGAATCGTGCGCCTGGGTGAGGGCGTCGGATCGAACAGAATGCTCAGTGAAGCGGCCATGGACCGGGCAATCGATGCGCTTGCCAATTGCCACCGAAAACTTGCGGACCGCGGTGTGGCACGGTCCCGTCTGGTTGCTACCGAGGCCTGCCGTACGGCCGAGAACGGGGCGCAATTCATCGAACGGGTGAAGGCGGAAACCGGGCTTGCACTCGAGGTCGTCAATCGGGAGACGGAGGCCCGTCTCGCTGTCGCCGGTTGCGCGTCGCTGGTCGACCATGATGCGGACGGGGTGATTCTTTTCGATATCGGCGGCGGGTCGTCCGAGATCGTCTGGCTGGATCTTCGCAATCGCTGCGGTGCAAGGGGCCATGCCCTGACACGTTTCATTCGCTCCTGGATCTCGCTTCCGGTCGGCGTCGTGAATCTTGCTGAAAGGCATGGCGGCGTACACGTGACGCCGGATGTCTTCGAGGCAATGGTGAACGACGCGGCAGAGCATCTTGCCGCTTTCAATCTGGCGGACAATCTGACGGATGCGATCGGAACCGGCGGCGTTCACATGCTCGGAACCTCCGGCACGGTTACAACGCTGGCGGGGATTCACCTTGGTCTCAAGCGCTATGACCGCAGACGGGTCGACGGAACGTGGCTTGATGACACGGACGTCGGCAGGATGATTGATCAGCTCCGCGACATGCCGTATGAGGCGCGAGTGGAAAATCCGTGCATCGGCGCCGACCGTGCCGACCTCGTCCTGGCTGGTTGCGCGATCCTCGAAGCCATCCGGCGGCGCTGGAGTTGCTCGAGGTTGCGTGTTGCCGACAGAGGCCTGCGCGAGGGTATTTTGACAGAATTGATGGCAGCCGACGGTGTCTGGTCCGCCCGAAAGAACGGGAACCGGATGAACCGCGGACGCCAGAGGAACAGAACATGAGCCGTTCGAAAAAAGGCACCGGTGACAGAGGGCTGCACGTCAAGGTGAAGACGGCCGCGGGCCGCAGGGAATCATCGACCCGTTGGCTTGAGCGCCAGCTCAACGATCCATATGTGCGCCGTGCCAAGATGGATGGGTACCGGTCACGCGCGGCCTACAAGCTCATAGAGATCGATGACAAGCACAAGCTTCTCAAACCCGGCTACCGCGTCGTGGATCTCGGCTGTGCACCGGGCGGGTGGTGCCAGGTCGCGGTCCAGCGCGTGCAATCGAGCCTGGAGGCGCCGAAGGTCGTGGGTATCGACTACCTCGAGATGGACCATGTCCGTGGAGCAATCTTTCTGCAAAAGGATTTCCTCGATGACGATGCTCCATCCGCGCTGATGGAAGCGCTCGGCGGGAACAAGCCGGACGTCGTTCTGTCGGACATGGCCGCGCCGACGACCGGCCACAAGCAGACCGACCATATCAGGACCACTCATCTTTTCGAGATCGCGATCGACTTTGCGCGCCGCAATCTCGTCCCGGGCGGTTCGTTTCTCGCCAAGGTCTTTCGCGGTGGCACGGAGCACGCCTTGCTTCAGGATCTCAAGCGGGAGTTCAAGTCCGTCGCTCATCTGAAGCCGCCCGCAAGCCGGAAGGAAAGTCCTGAACTCTATGTGATTGCCAAGGGATTTCGAGGTAGCGATCTGCCGCCGGATTGAGGGCGGCAGCATTCAGGCCGGTGTTGAGAGCGCCTTCATACCCGCGCATTGCGATGCGTGGAGGGAAGGCTCTTTTCTTTCTGTCACCCGCATGTTATTCACCCGCGCCAACTTCTCCGGCACAGCCGAAGCGACTATTCAGATACGGACTTGCGGAATCAAGCCTGTGTCTTGGACATCTTTTTTTTACAAGGGGAATTGGCCATGGCATCTTTCTTTGTCCCGTCGACAGGGCAGCACGCCCTGACTTTCGACGATGTTCTGCTGATCCCCGGCCACTCGGAAGTCATGCCGGGTCAGGTCGATCTCAGAACAAAAATCACGCGCGAACTCGAACTCAACATCCCGATCGTGTCCTCGGCAATGGATACCGTCACCGAAGGTCGCCTTGCCATCGCAATGGCACAGGCAGGTGGTATCGGCGTTGTTCACAGGAACCTCTCTCTGGACCAGCAGGCTGAAGAGGTTCGCATGGTCAAGAAGTTCGAAAGCGGAATGGTGGTCAACCCGCTGGTCATCGGACCGGACGCGACACTGCAGGACGCGCTTGACCTCATGAAGCATCACGGCATCTCCGGTGTGCCCGTCGTGGAAAACGGTGGCTCTGGCGCTCAGGTGTCCGGCAAACTGGTTGGCATCCTGACCAACAGGGATGTCCGATTTGCCGACAATCCGGCGCAGAAAATTCATGAACTGATGACCAGCGAAAATCTGGTGACCGTCAGTGACAACGTCAGCCAGGAAGATGCAAAGCGCCTCCTGCACCAGAACCGGATCGAAAAGCTCCTCGTCGTCGACGACAACAAGAACTGCATCGGCCTTATCACCGTCAAGGACATGGAAAAGGCTCAGCTCAACCCGAACGCTTCCAAGGACAGCCAGGGACGCCTGCGTGTTGCCGCGGCAACCAGCGTTGGCGAAGAGGGCTTCGAGCGTGCGGAACGTCTTGTCGATGCAGGTGTGGACATGCTGGTGGTGGATACCGCCCACGGGCATTCCCAGAAAGTTCTCGACATGGTTGCCCGCGTCAAGAAGCTGTCGAATTCCGTTCAGGTTCTTGCCGGAAACGTCGCCACATCCGAAGCGACGAAAGCGCTGATCGATGCTGGCGCGGATGCCGTTAAGGTCGGGATCGGTCCGGGTTCGATCTGTACGACGCGGATTGTCGCCGGTGTCGGCGTCCCTCAGTTGACAGCTATCATGGAATCCGTTGAAGAAGCCTCGAAACAGGGCGTTCCGGTGGTGGCGGATGGCGGCATCAAGTTCTCCGGCGATCTTGCCAAGGCAATTGCCGCCGGTGCATCTTCCGTCATGGTCGGCTCGCTTCTGGCCGGCACCGAAGAAAGCCCGGGCGAGGTTTATCTTCACCAGGGCCGCTCGTATAAATCCTATCGCGGCATGGGTTCTGTCGGCGCCATGGCCCGTGGGTCCGCGGATCGCTATTTTCAGGCGGAAGTTCGCGACAGCCTCAAGCTGGTTCCGGAAGGCATTGAAGGGCAGGTTCCCTACAAGGGACTGCTCAGCAGCGTTCTGCATCAGCTCGCTGGCGGCCTGCGCGCAGCCATGGGCTATGTTGGCGGGAAAGATATTCCGGACTTTCAGGAAAAGGCCCGGTTCGTTCAGATTTCCGGTGCGGGCCTGAGGGAAAGTCACGCCCATGACGTGACGATTACCCGCGAAAGCCCGAACTATCCATCTAATGTTTAATGCACTCAAGATGGCACGTCTCCGGCTTGCGGAGCGTGCCAAAGGATTTCCATGAAAGATGGCGGACGTCTAGCTGCTGCGATCGAGGTTCTGACCGAAGTGGACACGCGCCATCGGCCGGTCCAGCATGCCTTGAGGGAATGGGGCGCCTCGCACCGTTTTGCAGGCTCCGGCGACAGGACCGTCATCGGTAACCTGGTTTTCGATTCCTTGCGGAACCGGGCTTCGCTCGCCGCGGCCATGAAAAGTGACACGCCCCGTGCACTGGTTCTGGCAACCTACGCACAAACCTGGGAAAAGGGGACGGAGGCGCTTGTGCAAGCGCTCGACGGAGATCGGCACGCGCCGGATCCACTTTCCGATGAGGAAAGCAGACTTCTGTCAGAAATCCCGGCAGATCTCCCTGAAAGCGCCTCCGCAGATGTGCCGGACTGGCTTTGGGAGAGATTCCGTTCGGTTTTCGGCGACAATGCCGTGGCCGAAGGTCGGGCACTTGCGATGCGTGCACCCGTTGACCTGCGCACGAATACCCTCAAGTCCGATCGTGAAAAGCTTCTGAAGAGACTGTCCCATACCGGCGCGATCGCGACGCAGAAATCGCCGCTCGGATTGCGAATAGAAGCAAAGCCAGGGATGGGGCGCATGCCCCATGTTCAGGCAGAGGAAGGCTACCGAAAGGGCTGGTTCGAGCTTCAGGACGAAGCCAGCCAGTTGGCCGCGCATCTTGCGCAGGCGCGACCTGGCGAACAGGTCCTCGACTTTTGCGCAGGCGGCGGGGGAAAGACGCTCGCACTTGCGGCGTCGATGGAAAACAAGGGGCAGCTCTACGCCTATGATGCCGACCGGCTGCGCCTCGCCCCCATACATGAACGGCTGCAACGCGCCGGAGCGCGGAATATTCAGGTGCGCGACCCTGCATCATCCAGCCTTGAACCGCTGGAAGGCGAAATGGATCTCGTCTTCATCGACGCGCCATGCACGGGAACCGGTGTCTGGCGGCGGCGGCCGGATTCCAAATGGCGCCTGACGGAAAAAGCGCTGTCGGACCGTATAGAAGATCAGAAAAACGTCCTGGCAACAGCGAGCCGATATGTGAAACCGGGCGGCCGCCTTGCCTACGTCACCTGTTCGGTCCTGTCCGAGGAAAATCAGGAGCAGGCGGAACAGTTCGTTCGTGACCACCCGGAATTCGAAGCCGTCAATGTGCTGGACGTCTGGAAACGCTCGTTGCCGGGCGTACCGGAGCCCACGTATGCCTTTGACTCCGGCGGCCTTCTGCTGACGCCGGCCTCGACGGCGACGGACGGTTTTTTCATCGCGATTTTTGAACGCCGCGCCTGAGAGATATTGGGTCGCGCAAGGATTTGCCTAACGCAATAGCGGAAATTCTGGAGCCGTCAGGAGCGATCCTGACGGCGCAGACCCAGCACATTTGGTAGAGGGTCGTCGTCGCTGCTGGCGACGCGTTGTCTGCTCGGTTCTTTGCGCACCGGATCTGAAGGCGTTGGCTTGCCTTCGCTGTTTTCAGGAACTGCAGCTTCCTCTTCTTCTAATTCAGGTGCGAGCTTCGCGGCCATGTCCGAGATTTCCTGATCGGCGTCGTCCGTCGGGTTCTCAAGATTTTGCGAATGCGTCTCTTTCGCTTCCAGATCCTTTATCAGGCTTTCGACAAACGCTCGCGTCGGCGGATCAAGCGGTTTTCCGGTCGAAAGGCCGGTGAGCACGGTGCGTGCCTGCACTGAGTATTTCAGGGCGGCAAGGGCTGCGCCAAGAGCGTTCAGCGGTCCTGTCGCCTTGACGTCGGCATCATGCGCCTTGAGCGCATAATCCATCGCCGCGCCGTGCGCACCGAGCTTGCGTGAAAGCACGCTGAGACGCAGGAGTGCGGACGCGGATTTTGGCTTGAGCTTCAAGGCTTCATTGGCCGCTTCATGGGCGTCAGCAAGTGCGCCTTTGCCCGAAAGAGCGTCTGAGAGCAGTTCGAGAGCCTGCGGATCGGACGGCGAGTGGGCGTTTGCCCGGATCGCAAGATCAATCACTTCGTCGAAACGTTTGCGCAAGAGCAGCAGATCCGCGAGGTTCAGCAGTGCATCGAGATGAGACGCATCAAGCTTGAGGGCACGCTGAAGCGCGGCGATCGCGGCAGTCTGCTGCCCAGTGCCCTCCAGAGTGCGCGCAAGCAGTGTCAGAACAGCTGGAGAATTCGGCAGCATCTCGGCCAGCCGCTGCGCGGGCGCAGCTGCGGCTTCCGGATCATCTTCCTTCAGCAGGATGCTGGCGAGCCCGAAAAGCGCGTTTCTGTTATCGGGCACCTGCTCGAGAACTTCTGTAAAGTTCTGCCTGGCAGTGGCAAGGTCGCCAAGGAGCAATTGGCAATTTCCGAGGCTGGCACGTGCCTTCACATGTTCAGGTACGGCAAAGACGATACGGCGCAACTGTGACTGCGCTTCATCTAGGTAACCGGCCTGAAGCAGAGCCGAAGCGGCCCGGTAGGCGATTTCCGTGTCCTGTGGAGCAAGTTCCTGAGCCTTGAGATAGTAGGCCAGGGCCTTGTCCATATCACCGGCTTTTTCCTGCAAGACGGCTTGTTCGAATGCTTGTTGAGCGGCAAGGGTCATATGATTTCCGGTGACGAAGCCCCTCCGATGGCAACCGCGTTCGGGGCTTTACTGCTGTTAAGGTAAATATCCGGACTCGCCGGGTCAAAAACCAAATTGCCGATTGCACAGCTTGTCCGCTGCTTTATTTCTCTGATCCGGCCATGAGCTGCAGAAAGGCACCGGGGCATGATGACGATGGGGTGTCGCTCCGCCCGGAAGCGACCCTCTTCATTGAGCTGCGGAAAAATGCACCGCCGCGGTTTTTCCGGGCAAGATTCAGGTTCATTTTCGCTCTAAGACCGGTTAGAAGCTCGCCATGACCCAGCATCAACGTCTCCTTATCATCGATTTCGGATCGCAGGTGACCCAGCTCATCGCGCGGCGTCTGCGTGAACTGAATGTCTACTGCGAGATTCACCCCTATCAGAATGTCACCGAGGCGTTCTTGGATGAGTTCAAGCCGCAGGCCGTGATCTTTTCCGGTGGGCCGGATACCGTGACGAGGGAAGGGGCGCCCAAACCGCCGATGTCGGTCTATCAGCTCGGCGTTCCGATCCTTGGCATATGCTATGGCCAGCAGATCATGATGCAGCAATTGGGCGGTCTGGTCGAAGGCGGAAAGATCTCGGGAGGCGGCGGAACAGCCGAATTCGGCAGAGCATTCGTGTCGCCAGCCGGCGAGCCGCTTTCAATCCTGAAAGACTGGTTCTCTGCCGGCCGGGAGCAGGTCTGGATGAGCCATGGCGATCACGTCAGCCGGCTCGCTCCAGGTTTTGAGGTCTATGGGACGTCTCCGAATGCACCTTTTGCGGTAACGGGCGACACCTCTCGGAATTTCTACGCCGTCCAGTTCCATCCGGAAGTCCATCACACGCCGAATGGCCGCAAGCTTTACGAGAACTTCGTACGCCTTGCAGGCTTCCGCGGCGACTGGACGATGGGAGCCTACAAGGACGAAGCGATTGCGAAAATCCGCGCACAGGTCGGCGACAAAAAGGTAATCTGTGGTCTGTCGGGCGGCGTCGACAGCTCGGTTGCAGCGGTCCTCATTCACGAGGCGATCGGCGACCAGCTCACATGCGTGTTTGTTGATCACGGTCTTCTGCGCCTGAATGAGGCCGAGGAAGTGGTCTCGATGTTCCGGGATCATTACAACATTCCGCTGATACATGCGGATGAGACCGATCTGTTCCTGGGAGAACTGGAAGGCGTTTCCGACCCGGAACAGAAACGCAAGACGATCGGACGGCTGTTCATCGACGTTTTCCAGAAACATGCAAACGAGATCGATGGTGCCGAATTTCTGGCGCAGGGCACGCTGTACCCGGACGTCATCGAAAGTGTCAGCTTCTCCGGGGGACCTTCGGTTACGATCAAGTCGCACCACAATGTCGGCGGCCTGCCGGAAAAGATGGGGCTGAAGCTTGTCGAACCGCTTCGCGAACTCTTCAAGGACGAGGTGCGGGCTCTTGGCCGGGAACTCGGCCTTCCGGAGAGTTTCATCGGTCGGCACCCGTTCCCTGGACCGGGGCTTGCGATCCGGTGCCCGGGCGAGATCAAGCGCGACAAGCTCGACATTTTGCGGCAGGCAGATGCGGTCTATATCGACCAGATCCGAAAGCATGGTCTTTATGACGAGATCTGGCAGGCTTTCGTCGCCATTCTGCCTGTCAGAACGGTCGGCGTCATGGGCGACGGTCGTACCTATGATTATGCCTGTGCGCTGAGGGCGGTGACCTCTGTCGACGGCATGACGGCCGATTATTATCCGTTCACGCACGATTTCCTCGGTGAAACCGCAACAAGGATCATCAACGAAGTCGCCGGGATCAACCGGGTGACCTATGACATCACGTCCAAACCCCCGGGAACGATCGAGTGGGAGTGACGGAGACGAACGCCTGAGTTCGCCTGCTTTTGGTGCCGAATTGCTTTGTCGAGAAAACGGTTCTCTGAGCTGCTTCCTTTTCCGAGGTCGCCTTGATAAGGGGCTTTGAACAAGCAAATCAGAGCTTTGAAGAACCGGCATCTCAATGAAGCCCCGTTTTCGGAAAACAAAGCACACCAGATTAGGCGCGGTGAGGAAAAGGTCATTTCAAAATTGCGCACGGCACCGGAGCACATTGACCTGAAGCCGGACTGCGGCAGGTGTGTGTCGCTTTGCTGCGTGGTGTTTGCTTTCGACCGATCGGAATCCTTTGCCGTTGACAAGGCGGCTGGAGAGCCTTGCCCTAATCTCGCGGCCAGCGGCACTTGCCGCATCTTCGAAAATCGCGCGCGCCTCGGCTTCAGAGGGTGCATCACCTACGACTGCCATGGCGCAGGGCAAAGGGTGACACAGGACATCTTTCAGGGACGAAGCTGGCGAGACGATCCAGCCCTTTCGTCCAGGATGGGGAGCGCTCTTTCCGTCTTGCGCCGCATTCACGGGCAACTCACGCTTTTGCAGAGCGCGGAAAAGCTGCCACTTGATTCGCCTGAACGCGAAGCCTTGTCCGACTTTAGGCAAACCCTGTGTCCGCAAAGCGACTGGACGGAGGAGAGCCTTGCTTCCTTCAAGATAGACGCTGCCGAAAGAGATATTGCTCAGTTCCTGCGTAGCCTGCGCCGGCATATCCCTTGAGTTCACGTGGTACGGCGAACCGCCATGCCAAGAGGCCCTGTCTTACTCAGACGGAGAGGTCGCTTCCAATTCTTCGCGTACCATTTCTTCATGGTGTTCACGGGCCTGGACTTCGATGAACAAGCGCGTGACTTCCGGAATCTCAAGCTTGATGGTGCGTTCCAGAGAGTAGATGGTTTCTTCAACGGTGCCTGCTGTCACTTCATCGATGAAGTCTACAGATAGCGCGAGCAAAATATCCGTCGGCCCCCGGTGCAGGGAACGGATCTCGTTGAGACCACTGATGGCCGGCGTCGCATTGATGATCGATTCGATCTTCGCAAGGATGTCGGGTGAGGCGCCTTCGCCAATCAAAAGGCCTTTTGTTTCATAGGCAAGCAGGGCGGCGGTGCAGGCAAGGATGACGCCAATCCCGATAGAGGCGGCACCGTCGAGCCACTCGAGCCCGAGATATTGCGCCCCCAGAAGTCCGAGCAGCGCAACAAGGAGCCCCAGCATCGCGGCGCTGTCCTCGAAAAGGACAGTGAAAACAGTCGGATCCTTGCTGTCGTGAACAGCCGCCAGGATCGTCTTCTTGCCACGGACCCGATTGAATTCCTTGAAGGCGATAAACCATGCGCCGGCTTCGAATATCATCGCGAGCGCGAGCACGATATAGGCGACATACGGGTTGGACACCGGGTGTGGGTCAATGACCTTGTGAATACCTTCATAGATCGACACACCGGATCCGACGGCAAAGATCAGGATCGCAACCACGAAGGACCAGAAATAGAGCTCTGCACCGTAGCCGAACGGATGTTGCTTGTCGGCCGGTTGCTTGGCCTTCTTCAAGCCGTAGAGGAGAAGCCCCTGGTTTCCCGTGTCGACGAGCGAGTGAATGCCTTCCGACATCATTGCAGATGACCCGGTATAGGCTGCCGCAGCGAACTTGGTGATCGCGATAAGAGTATTGCCCGCAAGTGCTGCAAAGATCACTTTCCTGGAACCGTGACCGGCCATGACTATCCTCAATTCTGCAATTTGAGATCGAATCCTGTGTTGAGCCTATGACGTGTTCGTGACTTTTTACAAGGCACTGAACGGTGCGAGACTTGGTGAGGGAGCAATTCTGACTTTGACCAGCCGAGAGAGGGACAACGATGATCGCTTGGCAACGAATGGCAGCTTCAATCATCTCGGCTGGGGTCATCCTGGCGCCATTAACCACCCGCGCCAATGAAGTCGAGATCGTTGACGCAAGTGCCCGCAATACACAGAGCGGATGGACGATTTCCGTGACACTTCGACATGCGGACACGGGTTGGGACCACTATGCCGACCTCTGGCAAGTCTACACGCCGGCCGGCGAACTCCTGGGGGAGCGGGTTCTTCTTCATCCGCATGAGAACGAACAACCCTTAACGCGATCCTTGTCAGGTATTCACGTGCCGGAGACAATCGATACCGTGATCATCAGGGCAAGGGACAGCGTTCACGGCGTCTCGGAGCAGGTTTTTGAATTGAAGCTGCCAGCACCTAGCGATCAATAAAGGCGAGGATGCCGTCCGCGACGAACTGGACGGAGAGGGCGGCTAGAAGGACCCCTAGGAGGCGCGTGATCACAAGCTGAGCCGTGTCTCCAAGCAAACGTTCGATCTTGTCCGCAAGAAGAAAGGCTCCCAGACAGCTCAACAGGATGATGGCAATAACGATGCCGAGGCCTGCATAAGACAGTGTGTCTGGCGCCTGTCCCGACAGAAGAATGATCGCGGAAATGGCTGCCGGGCCGGAAATGAGCGGAATTGCGAGCGGGAAAACGGCGAGTTCGTGAATTGACCCGTGACTGGTATCCGCTTGCGCAGCCTTTTCGGCTGTTTCCGTCTTTCGTTCCTGGCGTTTGCCGAAAACCATCTCAAGAGCAATAAGGAAAAGCAGTATCCCTCCCGCGACGCGGAAGGCGGAAACCGAGATACCGAGAACGTTGAGGACGGCCTGCCCGAAAGCATAGAAAATGAGGAGGATGCCGGCGGCTGTCACGATGGCGCGCACGGCGACCCTGCGTCGGTTCGCGGCACTCATTCCGGCGGTGACTGCAAGAAACATAGGCGCCAATCCGACCGGGTCTACGGTGACGAACAGCATGGCAAATGCGTTGATGAAATAGTCTAGCATCGCGGGCTTTCGTGAAGCTGATTCAACCTTTGTTCTCACCTGAATATAGGCGAAGGAGCGCCGAACGGACGTTGCCGTCAAAAATGATTTTCCAAGCCTGTGCATAGACCGCGCAGGTTATTGATTTCACGAGGTTATTGCTGCGTCGGAAAATCGCGTGAAATTTGGTTCGGGACGCTGAATCGGCTATAAATGGGCCAGCAATAACAATCAAACGAGTGTCTTCCTTGGCCGACCAGGACAATAGCACCCCATCGGACGGTTCCCCGTCCGATATCAAGCCGATTTCCATCGTCGACGAAATGAAGAGCAGCTACCTGTCTTACGCCATGAGCGTGATTGTGTCGCGTGCTCTTCCGGATGTGAGAGATGGGCTGAAGCCCGTCCATCGCCGCATTCTCTACTCGATGCATGAGAATGGCTATGAGTGGAACAAGCCGTATCGCAAGTCGGCGCGTGTCGTCGGTGACGTCATGGGTAAATATCACCCTCATGGCGACAGCGCGATCTATGATGCGCTCGTTCGAATGGCCCAGCCGTTCTCCCTGCGTCTACCGCTGATCGATGGCCAGGGAAACTTCGGCTCCGTCGACGGTGATCCAGCGGCTGCAATGCGTTACACGGAGTGTCGGCTTCAGAAAGTCACGCACAAGCTTCTGGATGATATCGACAAGGACACGGTCGACTTTCAGGAAAATTACGACAACTCCGAAAGCGAACCTGTCGTTCTTCCCGCGAAGTTCCCCAACCTCCTGGTCAATGGTGCCGGCGGGATTGCGGTCGGCATGGCGACGAACATTCCGCCACACAATCTTGGCGAGGTGATCGACGCCGCCATAGCGATGATGGAAAATCCGTCCATATCGCTCGAGGAGCTGATGCAGATTGTCCCCGGTCCGGATTTTCCGACTGGTGCCATGATCCTTGGTCGGTCCGGCATTCGCAGTGCCTACGAGACCGGCCGCGGTTCGATTGCCATGCGGGCGAAGGTCGACATCGAGGAAGTCCGCAAGGATCGCAACGCCCTGATTGTCACGGAAATTCCGTACCAGGTGAACAAGGCCACGATGATCGAGAAGATCGCCGAGCTCGTTCGCGACAAGCGCATTGAAGGCATTTCCGACATCCGGGACGAAAGCGACCGCTCCGGCATGCGTGTCGTCATCGAGCTGAAGCGCGATGCGGTTCCCGATGTGGTGCTCAACCAGTTGTATCGGTTCAGCCAGCTTCAGACATCCTTCGGCGCCAACATGGTCGCCCTGAATGGCGGCAAGCCGGAACAGATGAACCTGTCCGACATGCTGCGAGCCTTCGTGGCTTTCCGAGAGGAAGTCGTTCAGCGCCGTACCCGATTCCTTCTGAAGAAGGCTCGTGACCGCGCTCATATCCTGGTTGGTCTCGGTATCGCGGTTGCGAATATCGACGAGGTTATCCACCTGATCCGCACCGCGCCGGATCCGTCGACAGCGCGCGCTCAATTGATGGAGCGAGACTGGCCGGCCCACGACGTCGAGCCGCTCATCCGCCTTATCGACGATCCGCGGCACAAGGTTCAGGAAGACGGCACCTACAAGCTGTCGGAAGAGCAGGCGAGGGCGATCCTCGACCTGAGGCTCCAGCGCCTGACCGCTCTCGGCCGCGACGAAATCGATGACGAACTGAAGAAGATCGGTGCGGAAATTTCCGATTTTCTTGATATCCTGCGCTCCCGCGCGCGGATTCAGGAAATCGTCCGCAACGAAATGCTCGAGATCAAGGAAGAGTTCGCAACCCCGCGCAGGACGGAAATCGTCGACGGCGGTGCGGACTTCGATGATGAAGACCTGATCCAGCGCGAAGACATGGTCGTCACCTTCTCGCATTCCGGCTACATAAAGCGGGTGCCTTTGGCGACCTATCGTGCACAGCGTCGCGGCGGCAAGGGCCGCTCCGGCATGTCGACGAAGGACGAGGATTTCGTCACCCGTCTGTTCGTGGCGAACACCCATACGCCGGTGCTGTTCTTCTCCTCGCGCGGTATCTGCTACAAGATGAAGGTCTGGCGTCTGCCTCTCGGCGGACCTACCTCGCGCGGCAAGGCTCTGGTGAACATGCTGCCGCTCGAACAGGGCGAGCAGATCACGTCCATCCTGCCACTTCCCGAGGACGAGGATAGCTGGGCAAATCTGGATGTGATGTTCGCGACCGTTCGCGGCACGGTGCGCCGGAACAAGCTGTCCGATTTCGTCAACATCAACCGGAATGGCAAGATTGCCATGAAACTGGAAGATGGTGACGGTATCGTGGGCGTTGATACATGCTCCGAGCATTCCGACGTCATGCTGACCACGAACTTCGGGCAGTGCATCCGCTTCCCGGTCACCGACGTCCGCGTCTTTGCCGGCCGCAATTCCGTTGGTGTTCGCGGCATCAGGCTCGCGGACGACGACCGCGTCATCTCCATGCAGATCCTGCATCACATCGACGTGGATGCTGAAGAACGTGCTGCGTATCTGAAGCTTTCCAGGGCATTGCGCGGCGAAGTCGAGGAAGCTGGCGCGAACGGATCCGATGAAGAAGGCGTGGTTGCCGGAAATCTGCCGCAGGAACGATACGCACAGATGAGCGCGGCGGAACAGGTGATCCTCACGATTTCTGAAAACGGATACGGCAAACGGACCTCTTCATTCGAGTACCGGGTCACCGGCCGCGGCGGAAAGGGGATCACCGCGATGGCCGTAAACGACAGGAACGGCGGACTGGTGTCTTCGTTCCCCGTCGAAGACAGCTATCAGATCATGCTCGTGACCAATGGTGGGCAGTTGATCCGCTGTCCGGTCGATGGCATCCGCATCGCCGGACGCGCGACGCAGGGTGTGATCGTCTTCAAAACGGCAACAGATGAAAAGGTTGTCGCTGTCGAGGGCATCCCGGAAGTCGATGAAGAAGATGAAATCCTAGAAGAAGAAGGCGGCGCGGACGCCGGTGGTTCGGAAGCCCCCGGCAGCAATGCAGGAGACGAACCTGACGCCAGTGAAGGCGGCGATGACGCCTCCTGATCGCGGCAACGTCTGATCAGACTGAGAAAATGACATCAGCGGCCAGGGAAACCCTGAGCCGCTGATGTCGTCTTAGGAGGCGGAAACCTGAAACTCAGTTTACGGTCAAATATCGTGCCAGAATGGTCTCGTTGGCGCTGAGACCTTCTGCCTCGATGGTCACGAAGGACACATTGCGGACCTTTGCCGCACCCGTCAGCGCAGCAGCACAGTCTTCACTCCATGCGCCCCACGCCTGCGTCTGACAAGTGCTGGGTACTCTTGTTGCGATTGCGCGATCCGTCTTTGTGCTGGCCAGTCCCTGCGGAGCGAGATTTGTCATGGCATCCGCTGTGGAGGCATTGCTCGGATACATCGAGATGATGCCGGCGGCGGCCACCGTGAAAAGCGCCACAATGAAAACAGCGGCCATTTTCAGCTGAACGCTCCGGTCCTGGGCCTCGGCCTTGATGGCAAAGCTCCCTGCGTTGGCACTGTGCCCGTCGGAATTCTTTCTCTCACTCCTCATGTTCCTGTCTCCTGCTTACGACGCCTTCCTGATATGCCGTCACACTGCAGCAGTGGCAGAAACACCGATGTGACGACTGTCACAAAATGTCAGGTTGCCGCAAAAGACATTTGCCTTCGGCGTATCACTTGTGAGGCAGGGGCAAGCAGAGTATGCAGATGCCATGAAACGCATAGCTCTATATCCGGGGTCCTTCGACCCGGTTACGAATGGTCACATCGACATTCTCCGGCAGGCCCTTGCTCTATCGGATCAGGTGATCGTTGCGATTGGCGTACACCCTGGAAAGACACCGCTGTTTTCCTTCGAGGAACGCATGGAGCTGATTCATGCGGCAGCCGGCAGTGCGTTTAAGGAAGCGGATGCACGCCGTGTCGAGGTCATTGCGTTCAAGGGACTGGTCGTTCAGGCTGCACTCGAGAACGGCGCCACCAGCCTGATCCGCGGACTTCGGGACGGCACCGATCTCGATTATGAGATGCAGATGGCCGGCATGAATGGGGCGTTGCAGCCTGACATCCGCACCGTGTTTCTGCCGGCGTCACCAACTGTCCGCCACATCACGGCCACCTTGGTGCGTCAAATCGCAAAGATGGGTGGAGACATTTCCGCCTTCGTGCCGGAGCCGGTTGCGGAGCCACTGCGGCAGCGGACAACTTCCGGAAAATAGGGTGTGAACTCATAAATAACGACGAAATCGGTCAAGATGCAAAGACCGCGCCAGGGTACGCGTGCCGGCAGTCAGTCCTTTTGATTGCAACTTCGTCCTTATTCATGAATTCACACCCTGGAACCTGGACACCAACAGGACGTGAACCATAGGAGCCTCCCGTGTCACGAATTTTTGCAATTTTTGCCGTCTTCGCCTCTCTTGTTCTGCTTCCCGCGGGCGCCGGCGCACAGACAAACGACCCCGAAAACACGCTTCTGCTGGAGCTGAAGGACGGTACGGTCGTCATCCAGCTGCGTCCCGACCTTGCGCCGAACCACGTGGAACGGGTGAAACAGCTCGCACGCGACGGTTTTTATGACGGTGTCGTCTTCCACCGCGTCATCGACGGCTTCATGGCTCAGACCGGCGATCCGACCGGAACCGGCATGGGCGGCTCGAAGCTCCCGGACCTGAAGGCGGAGTTTAACGATGCTCCATTCAAGCGCGGGACCCTGGGAATGGCACGCGCCGCGGATCCCAACAGCGCGAATTCGCAGTTTTTCATCATGTTCAATGATGGCGACTGGCTGAACGGCCAGTACACAGTCTTCGGTGAGGTTGTTGACGGCATGGAATATGTCGACAACATCACGCGCGGCGAACCGCCTGCAAATCCGGACAAGATCGTGAAGATGAGTGTCGCTGCCGACGCTCAGTAAGTTACCCGGTCTCATGACCGAAATGAAAACGTCTCAAGGAGAAAAACATGGCTGACATCAAGGACGCTGAAAACACACTGCTCATGGAAACCACACAGGGACCGGTCGTCATCGAGATGAAACCGGACCTCGCCCCAACGCATGTGGCACGCATCAAGGAGCTCGTCCGCGACAGCTTCTATAACGGCGTCGTGTTCCACCGCGTCATCGACGGCTTCATGGCGCAGACCGGTTGTCCGCAGGGCACTGGTACCGGCGGCTCCGGCAAGAAGTTGAAGGCGGAATTCAGTCAGGAAAAACACGTGCGCGGGACCTGCTCCATGGCGCGCGCGATGGATCCGAACTCCGGTGACAGCCAGTTCTTCATCTGCTTCACCGATGCCCCCTGGCTCGATGGCCAGTACACGGTGTGGGGTCAGGTGATTGACGGAATGGACAACGTCGACAAGATCAAGCGCGGTGAACCGGTTTCCGATCCGGACAAGATCGTTTCCCTGAAAGTTGCTGCAGACGCAGCCTGAGCCAATTTCAGGCTGAATGATCTGACGGCGCGGAATACTTCCGCGCCGTTTTTCATTGTCGCCGGCAAGGGCTGGCGGGAGTTGACCTTGCCCGGTTCCACCGGTATGAGCCCGGGGTCGTTCGCCGCCTGCCATGCCGGGACATGTCGACCTCCTCATTTGCCGGACCCCAGATCAGAAGATTCAACCGCAATGCGTGTCGACCAATTTGACTTTGAACTGCCACCGGAACGCATTGCCCTGCGTCCAGCGCGACCTCGCGATGCAGCGCGCATGCTTGTCGTTGATCCTCAAGCGGACATGGTCTTGAAGGACGACACGGTACGCCACCTTCCGGGTCTGCTTCAGCCCGGTGATGCGCTGGTCTTCAACGACACCAGGGTCATTCCCGCGCAACTTGAAGGCAGGCGCGAGCGCGATGGCATTATCGCAGGGATCAGCGCAACGCTTCACCTTCGTGCTGCTCCGGCCCGCTGGAAAGCCTTCGTGCGCCCCGCGAAGAAGGTCCAGATCGGTGACAGGCTCGTCTTTCAAAACAACGATTTTGAATTGAATGCGACAGCCGCCGAAAAATCCGATGGCGGCGAGATTCTGCTGGTCTTTGACCGGTCCGGACCAGAGCTTGACGCGGCAATCGCTGAAGTCGGCCATATTCCTCTTCCGCCGTATATTGCCCAGAAGCGGGGAGAGGACGAGCAGGACAGGTCTGACTATCAGACGATCTTTGCAAACCGGGAGGGCGCGGTTGCTGCGCCGACTGCAGGTCTCCACTTCACGGAAGAGCTTTTGCGTGCGCTCGCGGAGCGCGGTATCGAACAGCATCGCGTCACGCTCCATGTCGGTGCCGGGACGTTTCTGCCCGTGAAGGCGGATGACACCGTCGACCACAAGATGCATGCGGAATGGGGCGAAGTGTCCGAAGAGACGGCCAATGCGCTTCTGGATGTCCGCAAAAGGGGCAACAGGGTCGTCAGTGTCGGAACCACATCGCTGCGCATTCTTGAAAGTGCGGCCCAGGCGTCCGGCCGGATCGCGCCTTTTGCCGGCGAAACCTCGATCTTCATCACGCCCGGATACGAGTTCAAGGCGATCGATGCTCTGATGACGAACTTCCATCTGCCGCGCTCGACGCTGTTCATGCTTGTCTCCGCCTTTTCAGGCCTGGACACCATGCGGGCGGCCTATCGACAAGCCATCTCACAAGAATATCGTTTTTATAGCTACGGAGATGCTTCCCTGCTGTTTCCGCAAGGCGAGGCCCGATAGGAAGCCCATGTCCGACACGAACAGGAAATTTTCCTTCAAACTGATCGCCACCGACGGCAACGCCCGCCGTGGTGAAATCACGACGCCCCACGGGGTGGTGCGCACACCTGCATTCATGCCTGTCGGCACCCAGGCGACCGTGAAGGCCATGTATCCGGAACAGGTGCGACAAACCGGAGCGGATGTCGTTCTGGGCAACACCTACCATCTGATGCTGCGTCCGACGGCCGAGCGGGTGGACAGGCTGGGTGGTCTACACACCTTCATGAATTGGCCGCACACGATCCTGACCGACAGCGGCGGATTTCAGGTCATGTCGCTCGCCCAGTTGCGCAAGCTGGACGAAGCCGGCGTGCGCTTTCAAAGCCATATCGACGGTCAGAAATACCATCTCACACCGGAGCGCTCGGTCGAGATCCAGGGGCTTCTGGGTTCCGATATCCAGATGCAACTCGATGAGTGCATCCGGCTGCCGAGCGCGCGGGAAGAGGTGCGCCGCGCCATGGAACTCTCATTGCGGTGGGCGGAAAGATCCCGGCGGAAGTTCGAGGATATGGGAGGCCCCGGAAAAGGGCAGGGACTTTACGGCATCGTTCAGGGCGGTGATCAGCCGGACATGCGCGTGGAATCGGCCGAAGGCCTTTCAAAGCTGCCTTTCGAAGGATATTCGGTCGGAGGGCTGGCGGTCGGTGAGCCACAGCACGTCATGCTGGAAATGCTCGATGTCACGGTACCGGTGCTGCCGACCGACAAACCCCGATATCTCATGGGCGTCGGCACGCCGGATGATCTGCTCGAAAGCGTCAAGCGCGGCATCGATCAGTTTGACTGCGTGATGCCGACACGTGCGGGCCGTCACGGTTTGGCCTACACCCGGTTTGGCAAGGTGAACCTCAAGAACGCCAGGCATCAGGAAGACCCCCGTCCTTTGGACGAGGAAAGCGCCTGCCAGGCGAGCAGCGGCTACAGTCGCGCCTATCTGCATCACCTTGTCCGGGCAGGCGAAGGTCTGGCCGGCATGTTGCTGACGTGGAACAACATTAACTACTATCAGCAGCTCATGCAGGGCATGCGCGATGCCATTGAAGAAAGCAGGTTCGAGGAATTCTACGCCCGGACCAAGGAAGACTGGGCCCGGGGCGATATCGCCGCCTTGTAGACCTGCCGTCTCGTCTCAGGTGTTCAGGCTGCAAATCCCGGCGATTTCGTCAGGTAGCAGCCGGAAATACGCCAGCTTCCATCGTCCTGTTGCTCGAAGCTGTAAAGCGCGATCCAGTCCTTGCCCTGCGGTCCTGTCACAAACACTTCCTGCGTCGGTCCGAGCTTTGTCATCTTGGAGCGACCGAAGGTTACCTGTTTCGGACTGTAGACCGGTCGGTACCCCTGCCGAACCATCTGCATGAAGAATTCGGGGGTCTGAAATCTTTGCTGCAGGGACTTCGTCGCATAGGAAAAAGCGGCTTGCGCGTTCCCGCTGGCGAATGCCGTCATCTGGTTCTTGATGACGTCCTTGAACGGGCCACTGTCGAGGCCGTCCTCGGCCTGGGCGCTGCCCGCAAGAAGCATGGCCGCGATCCCGGCAGCGGTGGACTTCCAGAAATGAGAGTATGCCATTATCAGGGTCTCCTTCCTCGAACCTGATAAGTATACGGCGCTAAATTCTTGTCAGATTGCTAAAAAGCAGGCTTACCCAGCCCTAATAAATGGCAGAAACCGGCAAAAAATTCGGCACGCGAAGACGTATACAGCTCGTTTGAAGGAGATGTCCGCGACCTCACTGGCAGCATTTGCCCTGCAAAAACAATCGACTTCCGAAACAGGCAAAGAAGTTTCGGGGGGAAAGCCGGGGTTGCGGCGCGCATGTGATCAAATCGCATACCAAGCGCCTGTTTCTTTCAAGACCCGCAGAGACCCATCGGGAAAAGAACCGAGGCTTCAATTCGATCGGACGGCATTCAGCTTGCCCGATTCCATGCGACAGATCGGTGAGGAAAACACGCATGTCTGCCTGGCCGCGTGAAAAAGGCCGAATCAATGATCCGGCCTCTCAATCTCTTCAGCGCCTGCGCAAACCGAAAGCTTGCGACAATCTTTGTTACTCGGCGGCGAGCGGTTGGTCGATCATTTCACGCATGAACGGAACAAGCTCTTCCGCAAGCTTGGGGTCATCCATGCCAAATGCAATATTGGCGCTGAGGAACCCGGCCTTGTTGCCGCAGTCATAGCTGCGGCCTTTAAACGTCAGCGACGAGAAACTCTGCTCTTTCATGAGCGTGAGCATGCTGTCGGTCAGCTGGATCTCGCCGCCCGCGCCGGTGCTCTGCTTGGAAAGAAGATCAAAGATCTCGGGCTGCAGGATATAACGGCCAGTGATCATCAGGTTTGACGGCGCCGTGCCCGGTTCCGGCTTCTCGACCATGTTTGAAATCCGGCTGGCGTTCGAGTTGATCTGATCTGACAGTTCCACGATGCCATACTGGTGGGTCTGGTCTTCGGGAACCTCTTCCACGGCGATCACATTGCCGCCTTCGTTATTATAAAGATCGACCATCTGCTTCAGGCAGGAGGTCTGGGACTTGATGATCACGTCCGGAAGCAGGATCGCGAAGGGCTCGTCCCCGATAATATCCCGTGCGCACCAGATTGCATGACCAAGCCCGAGCGGAGCCTGCTGACGGGTAAAGCTCGTGGAGCCCGGCAGAGGCCGGTTCTTTTCCAGAAGTTCCAGCGCCGCGGATTTGTTCCTGGACTTGAGGGTATCTTCAAGCTCATAGGCAATGTCGAAATGGTCTTCGATCACATGCTTGTTTCGACCGGTTACGAAAACAATGTGCTCGATACCGGCGGCACGGGCTTCATCGACAACATACTGGATGATCGGTCTGTCGACGATTGTCAGCATTTCCTTGGGAACTGCCTTGGTAGCAGGAAGAAAACGCGTCCCGAGACCGGCAACGGGTAAAATGGCTTTGCGAATAGGTTTAATCATACTCGATTTTCCAATACTGTTTTCCGCGAGTTCAACTGGCTCCTCCCACCGACTGACGAAAGCCGATAGCTGACCATAGGTCAACTTTCTGTAAGGTGCTAGAACCGACCTCGTCAACAAACCAAAGAAAACGTCCAAATTGTGTTAGATGCCTCGACACGGACGGATTTCCGCATGTGTTTGTGTTTAGTGTCAATGTCTTGGCATGATCGAGAAGGTGCGCATGGATAAGCTTTGACCGGCTTTGAAGTTCCGCCCGGCAGCCTCTTCCTGCTGTTGCAGGCCAGACAAAAGAGCGCTATGGATCACGCAAATTCGCACCCTGGCATGATCCGGCCGTGCCGCACTGAGCGGAATACGCGTTCGAGGTCGGGTCTCCGATCAAAAATGGTGAGAGATGACTGAAGCAAACCGCGAAGTTTCCGTTGGCAACGTGACCTTCAATAACGACGCCGCGTTCAGCCTCATCGCCGGACCATGTCAGCTGGAAAGCCGCGCACACGCTCTTGAATGCGCAGCCGCGATCAAGGAAATCACCGAAAAGCTCGGCATCGCGACAGTCTTCAAGACATCCTACGACAAGGCCAACCGCACCTCGCTCTCAGGCAAGCGGGGCATTGGCATGAAAGAGTCGCTTCCGATCTTCGCCGAGATTCGCGAGACCTACGGCATGCCGGTTTTGACCGACGTTCACGGCGTCGACCAGTGTGCTCCGGTCGCCGAGGCCGTCGATGTGCTCCAGATACCGGCGTTTCTCTGCCGTCAGACAGACTTGCTGATCTCTGCCGCTGCGACGGGCAGGGTGGTCAACGTCAAGAAGGGGCAGTTTCTGGCGCCGTGGGACATGAAGAACGTCCTCGCAAAGGTAACGGAATCCGGTAATTTCAATGTCTTGCTGACAGAGCGCGGCGCAAGTTTCGGATACAACACGTTGGTGAGCGACATGCGGGCGTTGCCGATCATGGCCCAGACCGGCGCTCCGGTGGTGTTCGACGCAACCCATTCCGTGCAGCAGCCGGGAGGGCAGGGGGCCTCGACAGGTGGTGACCGTGCAATGGTTCCCGTTCTTGCCCGTGCCGCTGTTGCAGTCGGTGTCGCCGGCCTCTTCATCGAAACTCATCCTGATCCCGACAACGCGCCGTCAGATGGTCCCAACATGGTGCCGTTGAAGGATCTGGAAGCCTTGCTGCGCCAACTTAAAGCTCTTGATGACGTCGTGAAACCGGCGGCAGCATAATACAATAAAATCCGCACGATCGTGCGGTTCGGACTACGGAGCGCCGCTCCCGGAATTGGCCATGCTAGAGGCCTTGCAAACGCCGGATTTTTGACCGGCAGAATTTAAGTTCAGGTACATGCGACAAGGGAGTTCTTTCCATGACCGCCATTATTGATATCGTCGGACGCCAGATTTTCGACAGCCGCGGCAATCCGACCGTTGAGGTCGATGTCTTCCTTGAAGACGGCTCGTTCGGTCGCGCAGCAGTTCCGTCCGGCGCCTCGACCGGCGCACATGAGGCCGTCGAACTGCGTGATGGCGGCGACCGCTTCATGGGCAAGGGCGTTCAGAATGCCGTCGACGCGGTCAATAGCGAGATCTTCGAAACGGTGGGCGGACTGGAAGCGGAAGACCAGCTCCAGATCGACCGCGCGATGATCGACCTGGACGGCACGCCGAACAAGTCTCGCCTCGGTGCAAACTCCATTCTCGGCGTTTCCCTGGCTGTCGCGCGTGCCGCGGCACAGGCATCCGGCCTGCCGCTCTACCGCTACGTCGGGGGAACCTCCGCGCGCACCCTGCCGGTACCGATGATGAACATCATCAATGGCGGTGCGCATGCGGACAACCCGATCGACTTCCAGGAATTCATGATCATGCCGGTCGGCGCTGAGAGCCTCAGCGAGGCCGTTCGCATGGGCTCGGAAATCTTCCACACACTCAAAAAAGCGCTGAGCTCAGCCGGTCACAACACCAATGTTGGCGACGAAGGCGGCTTCGCGCCCAATCTGGAATCGACCGACGCTGCAATCGGCTTCGTGATGAAGGCTATCGAAACCGCCGGATACAAGCCTGGTGAAGACGTCTACCTCGCTCTTGATGCTGCTTCCACGGAGTTCTTCAAGGACGGAAAGTATGCGCTCGAAGGTGAAGGCAAATCGCTCGCACCGGAAGAAATGGCCAAATATCTCGATGATCTTGTCTCGCGGTATCCCATCATTTCCATCGAGGACGGCCTGGCTGAAGACGACTGGGACGGCTGGAAGGCGACGACGGACCTCATCGGCGGCAAGTGCCAGCTCGTCGGCGACGATCTTTTCGTCACCAATTCCGAACGGCTTCGCAAGGGCATCGACATGGGTGTCGCCAACTCGATCCTGATCAAGGTCAACCAGATCGGCACGCTTACCGAAACGCTCGACGCCGTCGAAACCGCGCACAAGGCCGGCTACACGGCGGTCATGTCGCACCGCTCGGGCGAAACGGAAGATGCCACCATTGCGGATCTCGCCGTCGCCACCAACTGCGGTCAGATCAAGACTGGCTCGCTCGCCCGGTCCGACCGGCTCGCGAAGTACAACCAGCTGATCCGCATCGAAGAGGAACTTGGACCGCAGGCCATCTATGCCGGCCGGTCTATCCTGAAGGGATAAGGCCCCGGTTCAACTGTGCCAAACGAAAAGCCCCGCGAGAATTCGCGGGGCTTTTCTCTTTCGCACTGACGAAAGATCAGGACGTCGGTTCGGGTTCGAAATGCGTTCTGGTTTCTTCCGCGTGTATCAACGCGGCAGCCAGTGTCTCGGCCTTTTCGGCGCCTGCGAGGACAAACCGCTCATCAAGAATGAAACAGGGCACTCCCGTAATGCCCGATTGCTGCGCCTTGGCGATCTGATGCCGGACCTTGTCCAGATCGGTGTCTGTCTCCAGCAGTTGCTCGACCAGATCCGACTGCATGCCCGCTTTCTCGGAGATGCGCACGAGCGTCTCCGACTTCGTCAGATCCTCGCCGTTCAGAAAGTACGCCTGAAACAGCAGCTCAACGACTTCGTCCTGCAGTTCGTCAGCACGCGACCACAGGATCAGACGATGACAGTCAAGCGTATTCGGCGATACCTTTATGGCGTCGAAGGCAAAATTGATGCCTTCCTCACGGCCGGCGGCCTTGATCTGTTCATAGAATTCCGCAGCCCGTTCCGGCCCGCCGAACTTGTCGTTGAGATATTGTTGCCGGTCCTTGCCTGCCTTCGGCAGCGTCTCGTCGAGCTGGAACGCATGCCAGCGTACCTGCACCTTCAAATCCGGCACCGACCGGATTGCCGCCTCCAGACGCTTCTTGCCGATGTAGCACCAGGGGCACATCACATCCGAGACGACGTCGACAACGAGGGGTGATTGTTCGCTCATTCAGAAACCTGTCAAATTTCGCTCTTTTCAAAGCTAGTCATTTTGGCAGACATGCCAACCCTCTTTTGGAAATGAGGGTGAATAACAGAGTTCGCAGAGGATATTCGTAATCAGTCAAACGACGACGTCAGGTCTTTATCCTGCAAGACGCGTATCAGTTGCTGTTGGCCTGGCTGTCATGCGCCGTATGTCTCAGGATTGTGTCGATCCGCTTTTGAAGTCTGGAGGTGCCGGCCTCGTTCTTCAACACGGCGACCGGACCCAAATCCCTTACGAGACAGACAAGATCCTCGTCCCGGCTGGTCGCATCCGCGATTGACAGCAGGGTCGCATGTATTTCGTCCAGATGATCACTGGATGAAACCTCGATACCGAAATTCTCCGGCTGCAGGCGCATCTCCCACAAATCCAGTCCGCGGATCGCAAGGGCGTTGCTGCATGTCTCCAGATAATTGGTGTATTCGGTCATCCCGAGACCGCCGTGATTGATCTGTTGGCGCAACCACATACGGCTTTCCGCCAGGATCCTGTCCGCCAGACGGCGCCGTTTGCCGAAGCGCATCGCAGAACTGAGCCTGTGCGCGAGGGTCTCCTTGCGGTTCTCTCCAGCTAGAACGTCGGATGCCCCTTTACGGAACAGGAGAACCGTATCGTCATCGTCTTCGCAGACCGCCAGAACGGGCAGGCCCGCAAACCGGGCGTCCCGGCGAATGAGTTGCATGTAGTCAACGGTCTCATCAAACGGGGCGTCAATCACGACCGCATCGAATGCCCGTGCGGACATGAACTCCACGGCCATGTTCCCGTCAAAGGCGCCGACAACTTCAACCTTGCCGTCGCTTGCGTCCTGCCATTCCAGAAACCGGCCGCTGACACCGACCACCATCAGGCTGCTGGTGCCCGAATGATGCGGCGCCGAGCCGAATCCGGGAATGCGTCCGAATACCCGCCGGCGAAGCTGAGCCTCCTCCGAGCGGAGCAATGCCCGCTGATGAATGCAGATGAGCATCAAAAGGATATCATCGGGAACGTGCCGGTTGATCACCGCGGTCGGCTGGGCTCCCTCCGGCAGTATGTCGTCGCTTCCCGTCAAGAGATAGTAGGGAACTTCACAGGGGAGTTCCTGAATGCGCTGTTTCAGCCAGTCAAAGAATGCCTCCCGTTCAGCCGAGGGGACGCTGTCGGCATCAATCACGATGGCAGAGGGCAGTGCTGTCGGCAACTCGCTGCGGCGGCCGAACATCCGTTCCAGTGAAATGTCCAGATCCTCGGGCGCATCGCCATTGCTCGAGCGCCTTGGCCGGCGGCCCGCATACCAATAGGGGCCCCGCCAGGAAAGCGACATCTCTATGTCCATCACCTTTCCCAATCTAGGCGACAGCAGCAGGAAGCCGCTGTGTGCGCATTGTCAGCCGCTCACGACAGATCGTTCCGTCTGAATTCTGTGGCAGCGATTGCAAGATCAGCACGCGATGCGGGATCTTGGCAAGATCGACGCCCTCGGCGTCGAGATATGCGAAGAATGCCGCGGCATCCGGAACATGTCCTGGCTCCGGCACCAGAGCTGCATAAACCCTTGCACCGACTACCGGATCCTCGACAATGAAGGCTGCCGCCTCCCGGATACCCGGATAACTGGCATAGATGCCGTCGATGGTCTCAAGGTTCCCGGTTCCGAGCGCATATTGTCCTGGAATGCCGAATCCGATGACGCCCCCGTCTGCCAATTCCACCTTGATATTCGTGTTCAGGAAGCCAGTTCCTTCCCAGCGAACGCGGCGCTCGTCGCCGTTGATCGTTCTCCAGCCGACATCGGGAACCGAAGGACCTCTGACCAGCAGTCGTTGTGTCTGTGCTTCTACCTCGTCCGTCACTGCAATTTCCAGAAGGGCTGGCCCGCTCTCGCACCCGTTCGGCCCGCTATGTTTTCCCAGCGGAAGGGCCTTCATCCTGGCGGATGGACCTCGCGCTTTGGCAAGCAGCGCGTATTCATCGGCAATGTGCAGATCTACGATCCGTCTTCTCGCAACGAAGGTCGACGGATGAGGCGCGGAAATGTTCCAGGCCGCCAGAACCGACGTCTTGTTGTTGGTCAGCTTTCTGTCAAGCGACTGCGCGAGCGGGCCGGGCGTCATCACGACGTCCGCACCAACATCGTTGGCATGGGAGGCGAGGTTTGCAAGCGACGTCGGGTGGTGCAGATGAAGGGCACCTCCGGTCTGGAGCCAGGGAACGAGGCCGCCGCCGAGACCGGTCAATCCGCTGAGCGAATAAGGAACGACGATCGCGCTGCCTTGCTTGATATGCCCTTCCTCGATCACGATCCGGGAAGCGGACGACCAGTGATTATGGCACCGGGTAACGGGAACATTCTCTTCGCCGCTGCGGCTCCAGCAGATCGTCGCCGTGTGGTCGGCCGGCTCCGGACGCTCACTTGGCGTGAACTGCAGTTCGTCGCCCATTTCGGCCAGCATTGGACCCAGTTCGATCAAGCCGTCCGGGATATCCTTGCCAAGGCCGAAGACGAAGCGGAGCGAGAAAAGATCGCCGGCAACATCGCGAGCAGCGGTACCGACGTCCCGTGTTTCAATCCGGTCAGCGGCGATGAACCCCTTCGCACCGATCGAATTCAGCGCTTCGAGAACGTTTTTCTGGCGCCAGTGAAGCGGCAGCGGTGAGACGATCAAGTCCGCGCGCAAGGCCGCCAGAAAGGCTATGACCGTGTCGACGGTGTTGGGTGCCTGCACGCCAATCACGTGGTCAGCCGCAAGGCCTACCGTCTTGTAGAAGGCTGCAAGGCGATCGATTTCGCGATCCGCTTGCTCATACGTAAGCTGACGCGGATCTCCACCCGTCCATTTGGCTCGGTCAGGCGCATCAATGATCGCCAGCCGGTCAGGATTCTCGGCCGCCGTTCTGCGGAACAATTCATCGAGCGGCACATCGGACCATGCCCCGCTTTCGTGATGTTCCTTGGCAAGGCTCTCTTGCGTTGTCTTCATTCTTCAGTCGTCCATTAGCCCCAATTATTCCCCGGACGTACGCCACCAGGTGTCGAACTCGTGCCCGTAAAGGGAGTGATGTTCGGGTGGCGACACCTTCGCCCAATGCGCGACCCAGTCGCTGGACACATGATAGAGAGGCACCGCATAGGCACCGGAAATCAGCACGCGGTCCAAAGCCCTCACGGCGTCCACGAAATCCTCTCGGCTGCGCGCTCCCACGATCTCGTCGATAAGAGCGTCGATGGCCGGGTTCTCGGCACCGACGAAGTTGAAAGAGCCTTCCTGGTCGGCAGAGGCGGACGACCAGCGTCCGTACTGCTCTGCACCGGGAGACAACGACGCCGTCCATGTGTTGAAGACCATGTCGAAGTCGCGCTTCGTGCGCCGATCTTCGAACTGGGTCGGATCGACACTGCGCACCCGCGCGTCGATGCCGAGCAACTCAAGCGTTCGGATATAGGCGAGCGCCAGCTTCTCCTCATCCTCGTTCTTGGCCAGGATCTCAAAGGCGAGCGGCTGACCGGAGCTTTCGAGAACCAGCTTGCGGTCCTTCATGACGTAGCCGGCTTTCTGAAACGCCGAAAGTGCCGCGCGCAGTACCTTCCGGTCCCGGCCGGTCCCGTCCGCATCAGTCGGACGCCACGTTCCCGCCATCACGTCCGGATCGACGGAATCGGGGAAGGGGGCAAGCAATTGCCGTTCCCGCTCACTTGCCGGATGTCCGATGGAGGAGAGCTCGGAACCGTCCCAGTAGCCAGCGGTTCGCGTGTAAAGATTGTAATAAAGGTTTCTGTTCACCCATTTGAAGTCGAACAGCATGCGCAGCGACTTGCGCACGTCCGGATCGGAGAACTGCGCACGCCGGGTGTTGAAGGCAATGCCCTGCATCGCGGCGGGAACCCCGAGCGGAATTTCGAGCTTCTTCACATCGCCGTTCTGGGCCGCCGGAAAATCGAAGCCTTTCGCCCAGCGAACAGGTTCACGGACCTGAAGCGCATCAATGAGCCCTTTCTTGAAGGCTTCCTGGAGCGTCGTCTCATCGCGGAAATACTCGATCCGGATCTCTTCGAAATTGTCGAACCCCGCTTTGACCGGAAGGTCCTTGGCCCAATAGTCAGGATTTTTCCGGTAAACGACAAGACGGCCAGGCTCGATCGTCTTGAAGACATACGGACCGGAGGCGACGGGCGGCGTCAAAGTCGACTTGTCGAAGGTCTCCGCGTCGGTATTTGCCTTGGAAAAAATAGGGGCGAGGGCAATCAGGAGCGGCAGTTCCCGGTTGTCGCCGTTCTCGAATGTGATCCTGAGCCGGTTTGGTGCCGTGATTTCCTTGTCCTTGATCGCCGCATACCAGGTTCGGTAGGGGGGGCGCCCCTTGTCACGGATGATGTCGAGCGAAAAGATCACGTCCTCGACGGTAACAGGAGACCCATCAGAGAATTTTGCGTCCGGATTGAGTTCGAACTCGATCCACTCGCGGCTGTCCGGCATGCGCACGCGCTGCGCCAGCAGTCCATATAGTGAGAAGGGTTCGTCATACGAGCGGACCATGAGGCTTTCGAGGATATTGTTGCCGAACTGCCGCTCACGCATTCCGCGCGCAGATGTCCAGCCCCCCTGCACAATGAAGGAATTGAGGCTGTCAAAGGTACCCTGAACCCCCAGCGTCAGCGTTCCGCCCTGCGGCGCATCCGGGTTGGCATAGGGAAAGGGCTCTTCAGGCCCGAGAGCAGGTGTCCCGTGCATGGATATCGCGTGCGTCCAGGGAACGTTGTCGTCCCCCGCACGAGCGGAAACGGTCAGGGAAAGACAAAGAATGAGCGGGACAATCACAGCCTCCGCCGCACGGGCCAGAAGACCGGACTGAAAAAGAGACCCGAAATGTGCCGATTTACGCATAACCCTCGCCAGAGACACGATTGATTCCCGCCTTCGATCTTACCACATGGTTCCGGGTGCCGCCCCCGCCGCCAACAACAAAGACCAAGATATTCAGATTTGTTTCCCGCAACGTACCTGCGTTGCAAATCGGTCACCCTCTTGCCCAAATTAGGTGCCTTACCATGTTTTCAAGCTTCGAATGTTCTGACGGGTCTTGCGGTTGATATCGGAATGCCTCAGAACAACGCGAAAGTTTCGCACACGCACGATTGAGGACGTTTCGATGAAGAGTGTTATGAAAAGAGGATTGTTCGCATGCGCCGTGGGCGCATTCGTTGCGCTGTCTTCTTTCGCAGGCGCACCCGCGATCGCCCAGGAAGAAGAAAGCCCTTGGACGAAGGCGTGCAACACCAACAAGAACACGCAGAAGGAAATCTGCTTCATTTCCATAGAGCTGCGTACCAATACCGGCCAGTTTCTGAGCAACATTGCCATTCAGGAAGTGGAAGGTGAAGCACGCAAGAAGCTGCTTGTCGCAGTTCCGACAGGCGTGCTCATCCAGCCAGGCCTTCGCATCCAGATCGATGACGGCAAGCCGCTTCAGGCCAAGTACAGCATCTGTGCTCCGAACGCCTGCTACGCCGAACTCGCGATCGACGACAGTTTCATCAATTCGATGAAGCAGGGCGGCGAGATGCGCGTCGCGCCGTACAATCAGCAGGCCAAGGAAATCGTCTTCAAGATGACCCTTATCGGATTCACGAAGGTCTATGACGGCGAGCCGATGAACATTGCAGATCTGCAGAAGCGCCAGGAAGAACTGCAGAGCGAACTGCAGAAGCGCGCAGATGAAGCACGGCAGAAGTTGATCGACGCTCAGAACAAGAGCGAGTAACTCTCGCGGGTGTTCACTGTGAACCGATGAAAATAGGAAAAGCCGGAACCTTCGGGTTCCGGCTTTTCTGATTCAAAAGTTAGCTTTGGTCGTATCTTGCGTCAGGCGGCTTCAATGCATCTCGACACTGCGCGGAAGATACGAACCGTCGGTCTGCTCTTCAAAGATCTCCTCGACCTGCGGATGCCGGATCGGTTCGCCGGTCATGTCGGGCTCGAGGTTTTGCTCGCTGACATAGGCGACGTATTCGGTCTCCTCATTCTCCGCCAGGAGGTGATAAAAGGGCTGATCGCGACGCGGACGGACGTCTTCGGGAATGGCGTTCCACCATTCTTCCGTATTGCTGAAGGTCGGATCCACATCAAAAATCACGCCCCGGAAAGGATAGATTCGATGTCGTACAACCTGACCAATTCTGAATTTTGCCGTTCGCATGTTGCTTTCGTCCGCTGACTGCAGGCAATGCCGGAATATCGTGACAATGGCACGCTTGCAAGCGTTGCAGTATTAAAGATTAGCAAGCGAGCCTTGCGATTTCCTAAAGACCGTAGACCGCAGCCAACTCCTTGTCCTTGCTCGACACCAGACGCGCAAGGTCCACGATGACCTTGGCCTGCTTCCAGGTGGCGTCGTCCTGCATCTTCCCGTCGATCATCACCGCACCGGTGCCGTCCGGCATCGCTTCCAGGATTTTCCGGGCAAAGGCGACCTCGTCCGGATCCGGAGAAAACACCTTTTTCGCAATGTCTATCTGCTTTGGATGAAGCGACCAGGCTCCGAGACATCCCATTAGAAACGCGTTTCTGAACTGACTTTCGCACGCTTCCGGGTCGGAAAAATCCCCGAACGGTCCGTAAAAAGGCTTCAGTCCGTAGGCGAGGCAGGCATCCACCATCTTGGCTATTGTATAGTGCCACAGGTCCTGTTGGAAAGCCCTGCGCCCCTCGGCGCCTGATGCATCTTCCAGAACGGCATAATCCGGATGGCCGCCGCCGACACGTGTTGTCTTCATCCCCCTGGAGGCCGCCAGATCAGCCGGCCCCAGGCTCATGCCATGCATGCGCGGACTGGCTGCAGCGATTTGCTCGACATTCTTGACGCCTTCGGCCGTCTCCAGGATGGCATGGATCATGATCGGCCGGGCCAACCCAGCACGCGCCTCGAGTTGGGCCAGAAGCTGGTCGAGATAATGAATGTCCCAGTCCCCTTCGACCTTCGGCAACATCACCACATCAAGCTTGGAACCGACCGCCGGTACGATTTCCAGAAGGTCATCGAGAAACCACGGACTGTTCAGGCAATTGACCCGGGTCCATAATCCGGTCGAGCCGAAATCGTTCTCACGCGCCATTTCGATAAAGCCTCTGCGGGCGTCCGTCTTTGCATCGGCAGGAATGGCGTCTTCCAGATTACCCAGAACGACATCAACATTGGCTATGAGATCGGGAACCTTGGCCCGCATCTTGTCGATATGCGGCGGTACGAAATGGATCATCCGCTCCAGAGAGACCGGCCGTTCCCGGAACGGGTCCGGAGCGCCGATAGCGAGCGGTTTATAAAATGCGCCGGGGGTTTTCATCAACGGATCCTCCACCTGTTGACTTAGCTATAGCGCCAATGCTGCGCTGCAACCATCCACCGAAAGGCGAAAATGAGTCTGGCACCGTTCAACTCCGGCTTCAGACACCAGGTGAGGCGATCAATCTTCAGGTTCCGATCTTGCGGCAGCGGCCCTGCGGGCCTGTTTCATCGCCGCGGTCTTTCCCGGAGGGGCCCATTTCTTGTGGATCCACATCCACTGTTCCGGGCGTTCCCGGATCCAGCCTTCAAAGATCCGGTGGATCTCTGCGGTCGCCCAGGCAATATCGGCATCGCGGTCTTCGGTCACCGGAACCTTTATCATGTGCGCTTCCACCCGGAAGTGGACACCTTTCTTTCGCACGACGCGCCCGAGCATGATCGGGACATCACACGAACGGGAGAGAGAGGCAGGCACAGGGTTCGCATAGGCTGTCTTGCCAAAGAACTCCACCTTGATGCCGCGGGTTTCTCGCAAGTCACCCATCATGGCGACAATGCCGCCATGCTTGAGAGTGCGCACGATCCTTCGGGCTGTCTGGTGCCCCTTTGACAGGAGACCTCCCTTGTAGAGATCCTGACGCATCTTCCGAAGCATCTTGTCGGCTTTCGGGTTGCGCAGCGCCTGGTAGACACCTGTTATTTCGTGACCCCACGCAACGGGGGGCTGCACGCAAAGCTCCCAGTTACCGCTATGGAAGCTGACCATCAAACAGCCCTTGTCGGTGTCCAGAAGGTGCTTGGTTTCATCGTCGATGACCGGCTCGAAGCGATAGCTTTGTTTTAGCAGACGATCGATGTGGAAGGTTTCCGCGGCAACGCGGCCGAGATTTTCCCACATACCGAAAACAATCTTCTCCCGTTCTCTGGCGCCAAGTTCCGGAAATGCCATCTTCAGGTGTTTCAGGGCTCGCTTGTGCCGGACGTTGAACCGGGCGAATGTTCGCCAGGACACACCCATGAGATAGGACGCCATGTCGACAGGGATCAGCCTGAAAAGACGGATCGCGGTGTTCAGCGCGAGCCCTTCAACCCGATTTTGAAAAGCCGTCAATCCGGGAGCATTGCGTTGTCTGATTTTCCGAGACATTCGAGACAAATGCTTTCCGGTTTTCGGGCTCTTTGGGGCGAGAGATCGGTTTCCGATCAAGTCAGGGCTGATTGGGCCTTGCGGTGTGGACCCATACCTGATTGGAATGCGGGTCGTCGCGAAGACCGATAAGTCAGAGCGTCCATATCCAAGCAACCCGCAAGATGCAAGCGTCTTTGAATTCACCGGCCGCACCCGCCGAATGCCGCACGTAAGTCTCTGGTAAAAGAATGCAGGAAGTCGTCTCTCTGGCCTTACCGTTTTTTGGCCTCATCCTTCTTGGTTTCGGGGCTGGGAAACTCCGGGACATCCCCGAAAGCGGGCTGAGTTGGATGAACTTTTTCGTCGTCTACCTTGCCTTGCCGGCGCTGTTTTTCCGGCTGCTCTCGGAGACGCCATTCCATGAACTGGCGAATATTTCCTTCATTTCGGCGACCACATTCACGACCTACATCGTCTTCGCGATTTCCTTCTGCATCGGCGTCGTCGCGTCCAGAGGCAGCATAGCGGAATCAACCATTCTCGGGATCGCCGGAGCCTATTCAAACGTCGGCTACATGGGCCCAGGGCTGACATTGGCCGTTCTGGGGGAACAGGCGACGGTTCCGACCGCGCTCATCCTGGCCTTTGACAACGCCCTGATGTTCATTCTCGCACCATTGCTCATGGCTCTCGCCGGCACCGACAACGAGAGCATGGCGGAAACGCTCAAGAAGATCGTTGTGAAGATCTTCACACATCCATTTATCCTCGCGACAATCGCAGGCGTTTTCGCAGCAGCAATCGAATTTCGCCCGCCTCAGGCCATCGACACGCTTCTGCGCTATCTCAGTTCCGCCGCCGCGCCATGCGCGCTTTTTGCGATGGGCGTCAATATCGCCCTGAGACCGATGGGCCGGATTCCGGTGGAGCTTCCCATCGTTCTGGCGGTAAAGCTGGTCCTGCATCCAATCCTGATTTTCCTGCTTCTCATCTGGCTCGGGGGCTTCGATCCGAACTGGGTCGCAACAGCGGTGCTGATGTCCTGTCTGCCGCCGGCAACCAACGTCTTCGTCATTGCGCAGCAATACGGCGTCTATGTGCAGCGAGCGTCGAGCTTCGTACTCATCGGAACAGCCGTCTCGATCGTCACGGTAACAGCCTTTATCTGGGCCCTTACGAGCGGCGCGCTCTTCAGTCTCGTTCAGGGCTGAGACAGGTTTTCCCGGCTGTCTGCCGACTGTAGAGTTGGTGTTGTCGTCTGTCAGAATGGAGGACCGAGTGGCACCAGATCCCGACATACTCAAAGTTCTGGATGGGTACCCTGATCGCACCAAGGAGGCACTGCTGCGCCTGCGCAACCTTGTTCTGCAGACCGCCAGGGAAACGAAAGCCGCCGGAGAAATCGAGGAAACCCTGAGGTGGGGGCAACCAAGTTACGTCCCTGTTCGCCGAGGCACAGGCACGACGATCCGCATCGATCGAGACACATCGCCTGCCGGAGACATCGCTCTATTCGTCAGTTGCCAGTCGTCACTCGTGTCCGAATGGAGAGCGATCTTTCCTGAAATGACATTCGGAGGGAACCGAAGCGTTCATTTACGATGCGATGCGCCTCTGCCGGAAGCGGAGCTTCGGCAGATGATCTCAATGGCGCTGACCTACCACTCAAGCAAACGAAAGCGCGCAGCCCGCTGAGGCCAATGTCTTATCGGGGAAACCGTATTCCCGTCTTCGGGGCAAGGCCCTCGCGCATGAGGAAACGGCGGAAAGGCCCGAAGCGGCCGGCCAGATACATTCCCGTGCTGCGGGCAAATTGAACCGGCAAAAAATCGGTCAGGAGCGAACGGTTCAGCACGTCGACTGCATTCGTGCGCTCCCGAACATCCGACTTCCGCTTGTTTTCATAGTGCTGAAGAACCGGTTGAGAGCCGATATCCTGTTGACGCACCTTGGCAGACGCCAGAACAGCCGCAAGATCCGAGATGTCGCGCATGGACAGATTGAGGCCCTGGGCCCCGATCGGCGGGAAGACATGCGCAGTCTCGGCAATAAGGGCAACTCTTTCGCCCACCAGTCGCTTCGCCGTCATTCCGCTCAACGGGAACTTCTGCGGCTTCGAAATGACCTTGAACTTTCCGAGCACCGAATGGGCACGGCGTTCGAGTTCAACCGCCAGATCCTCATCCGTCATGGACACCAGCCGGCTTGCCCCCTGTTCCGTCTCAACGCACACGAGTGAGGCTCGACGTCCGGGGAGGGGGACGAGCGTGAAAGGACCTGTCGGAGAATGAAACTCTGTCGAGATATCACGGTGCGGCAAGCTGTGCTCGAGATTGAGAACAACAGCGACCTGCGGGTACTGCCAGCGCTTGACCTCGATCCCCGCCAGATCACGTACGAGAGAATTGCGTCCATCCGCCGCGATCACGAGACGGGCGGAGAACCTGTCGCCCGTCTCGGTCTCAAGACGTGCCTCCCGGTCAGAAAATTCCGCCCGCGCAAGGCTCGAAGGAACGACCGTCAACGTGTCGATCTCGGCACAACGCTCTTCAAGCGCTGAGTTGAGATCATCATTTATGATGTTGAATCCAAAGCAATCCAACCCGATTTCCGAGCAGTCGAAAATGACTTCCGGCGCGCGGATCAAGCGGTCGGTATCATCGACCATCCGCATCTTGCGCAAGGGGGCCGACCGATCTTCAAGCTTGTCCCAGACCCCAAGCGACTGGAGCAGTTCGATCGACTTTTCCCAAAGCGCCGTCGTTCTGCCATCAGCTTTCGGCGCAGGCGGCGCGAGCAGCACTGTCGCGTATCCCGCATGGGCACACGTCAGCGCGGCTATGCGTCCGGCTGGCCCACCGCCCACTACGGCGACATCAAAACTATCAGGCGTCTTGTTCTTCGGCATTGGTTCGGTCCGCTTGGAATCATTCTGTCATGACATTGCGCTTCGGGCTGCGGATTTCAACGGGACGAAATCGCGCAGGCAAGACGATGGACGAAATTCGATGGTATTCTCTTTAAAGGTTCGGATTGCTGTTTTGTGATCAGAAGAATGAAGTGACATGCGGGGATGACGAAGATCAATGTCACCGCGACGTCTTCATTCTATAGCCGAATGAGAAAACGTCGTCAGATAGAACCTGCATGCTGCCATGAGAAATTTGGAAACGTCTCTTCGGGAAAACGTCCGATCGGAAAGCACCCCGCAAAGCATACAAGGGTGGCCGTTCGTGCTGGCCACCGTTGCCATTCTTTGCGCCGCCGGCTGGGCCTATCTCATCGCGATGGTCGCCGACATGGTCCCGGTGATGGATATGAGCGAGGCGGGGCCAGGCATGGGGTTTCTGAACCAGTTCAATATCTTCAAGGGTCTTCCGGCGGAAGCGCGTGCAGCGCTCGCCGTCATCTGCCTGCCGTCCGGGACAACGACGTTCGGCATGCCGGGAACGGAACCGACGCTTGTCGATACCGCCCGGATCTTCGTGATGTGGGCGATGATGGCGCTGGCCATGATGCTTCCGGGCGCCGTGCCCATGCTGCGGGCTTACTCCGCGAACGCGTCAGCGCGGCGGACGGACCCCGATGAAACCGCCGTCCTCCCGACACTTATGGCACTCTTGGGATACCTCACGGTCTGGCTTGGCTACGCTCTGGCAGCGACGGTGGTTCAGGTGCTGCTGTCCAAAGCCGGGGCATTGAATGAAATGATGGCACCTGCGAGCCTCGCGCTGACCACTTCAGTTCTGTTTGCCGCAGGACTTTATCAGTTTACCCCGGCCAAGCGCGCATGCCTGGACCGATGCTGGCATCCTCGCTGGCATTTCCCGCAAGAACGTTCGACAGCGGGCAGCGGCCTGAAGGAAGGGATCATTCAGGGCTGGGCGTGTCTTGGGTGTTGCTGGGCGGGCATGACCGTCATGTTCGCAGTCGGTCTCATGAATGTTCTCTGGATCGTCTTGCTGGGCGCCTTGATGGCAGTGGAAAAAACCGCACCGACCAGGTTTCTGCCAATCGTCATCGGAGCAGCCCTGATTGTCTGGTCGGCCTCGCTGGCTTATCTGATCTATGCGTCTGCAGGTCCGGCTTGAGCTTCTTTTGTCTCACCAAACGATGGCAGGGAAGGATCTGATCGGGCCGGCTACAGCAGTTAAACGTCGTTCCCACTTGCGCGACTGGCCGTGTTTCTGGCAATGGAGGGCTACTGCAGGAGCAGCGCGTCAAAGTTGCCGACAGTCACCTTCGCTGGTTACTTTCCATTAATGGGTCCACACAGTGTGGTCTGAAGGACTGTTTTTTAGGTTCACAGTGTCATACTATCGTAATAAAGAAACAACGCAGCGCGCGTTGAAAGGCGGTGAGGACAGATGTCCGAGCCACACCAAGCGCTACGACCATGCGGCGCCCGGAGTGAGTGCCGAAAAGCTGATGCCGCGCAGTTGTTGCAAATGCATTGATCGATAGTGTGAGGATCCACGTGTGACGGACATTACGCCAGGCAAAGAAGCGCCGGAACCTGCCCTGTTTCTGATCCATATTCTGACGGCCTCCGGCGCACCGATCGCCTTGATGGCGCTTCTGTCCGGAGCTCAGGGAAAATGGGCGGAGATGTTCGCCTGGCTTGGCCTTGCCTTTTTCGTCGATGGTATCGACGGTCCGCTGGCGCGCAAGTTCAATATCGCCGAAAGGCTGCCGCGCTGGTCGGGCGCTTCGCTCGATTTCGTCATCGACTACGCAACATATGTCTTTCTTCCCGCCTTTGCGCTGTCCTGGAGCCTGATGCTTTCCCAGCCCTGGAACTGGATTTGCGGCGGGCTCGTCGTCTTCACAGGGGCGCTGTATTTTGCCGACAACGGCATGAAGACACCGGACGGGTCTTTCAAGGGCTTTCCGGCCGGGTGGAACATGGTGGTGTTCGGCCTCATGGTGCTGTCGCCTTCGCAGACCTTCACCATCGCAGCCGTGCTCCTGTGCTGCGCACTGACATTCGCACCGATCCGATTCGTCCATCCGGTTCGCGTGCGCCGCTGGCGCATCTTGACGCTGCCGATCACGCTTCTGTGGATGGGACTTGCCGGGCTGGCTATTCTGGAGGGCATGACGCTCGACGGGATCTCCGCCACGGTCTTCTCGTTCGCCTCGATCTACCTGTTCTCGGTATCCGCGGTTCAGCAATTGATCGACAGGGTCGACTGAACCTTTGCGATTTCGCCAACAGCGGTTTTCGGCCGAAGAGACACAGGTCTCCGTCATGCTGAAAGGGGTCGTGCGTTATAAAGCACAGCGGCGGTGCGCAAGTGGCTTTTCGTCGGCCATTGAAATCACTAATCTCCCTTTCAACGGAAATCGATGAAAGGCGCTGTCGGCATCGACGGCGCCAAGGGAGTAATTCATGGTTCAGGCAATTTGTGTCCACGAAACCGGCGGTCCGGATGTCATGCGCTGGGAGCATGTCGAGGTTGGAGAACCCGGGGCTGGCGAGGTGCGCATCCGCCAGACTGCCATCGGGCTGAACTTCATCGACACCTATTTCCGGTCCGGTCTCTATCCCGCGCCCAACGGTATGCCGTTCAGCCCCGGCAATGAAGGAGCCGGAGTCGTCCTGACAGTCGGGGAGGGTGTTGACCATCTCAAGCCCGGTGACCGCGTCGCCTATGCCGGCCCACTTGGTGCCTACGCACAGGAGCGGATTGTTCCGGCCGATCGGCTCGTCATCATACCGGACGGCGTTGACGACAAGACCGCCGCCGCAATGATGCTCAAGGGCATGACAGCGCAATATCTTCTCCGCCAGACCTTCAAGGTCGGGCCGGAAACAACTCTGCTGTTCCACGCCGCAGCCGGCGGCGTTGGACTGATTGCCGGCCAATGGGCGTCTCACCTTGGCGCAACCGTCATTGGAACGGCGGGCTCGGAAGAAAAGATCGAACTCGCCAAGGCGCATGGCTTCGAGCACATGATCAACTACCGAACCGAGAACTTCGTGGAGCGCGTCAAGGACATCACCGAAGGCGCCGGCTGCGACGTAGTTTATGATTCGGTCGGCAGGGATACCTGTCCAGGTTCGCTCGATTGCCTCAAGCCGCGCGGTCTGTGGGTAAGCTTCGGGCAATCGTCTGGCCCAATCACGGATTTCAATCTTGCTCTTCTGTCGCAGAAAGGCTCGCTTTTCGCGACGCGGCCGACCCTTTTCAACTATATCGCGACCCGCGAAGCCCTCGAGTCCTGCGCTGGCGAACTGTTCGAGATGGTGCAGAAGGGGATAGTCAAGATCCAGGTCAATCAGGAATACCGGCTGGCCGAGGCTGTGCAGGCGCACACGGATCTGGAAGGTCGCAAGACCACCGGCACCACCGTTCTCATTCCGTAAGCCGTTGCGTATGCGCTCCTCCCGGGCCCAGGATCTGTCCCGAAACCTCTACAGCCCTGCCATGCGGTATTTTCTGGCGGCGGCCGAGGCGGGATCCATCCGGGGGGCGTCCCGGGATCTCAACATTGCGTCTTCGGCGGTCAACCGCCAGATACTGTGGCTGGAAGAAGCGCTCGGCCTGCAACTGTTCGACAGGGTAGGGAGACGCCTGCGCCTCTCGCAGGCAGGAGAACTTTTGCTCGCTCATATCCGGCGAACCTATTCCGACTTCGAAGGCACTGTGGCGGAACTGGATGCGCTGAAGGGGCTGCGCCGCGGAACTGTTTCCATCGCGACGGTGGAAAGCGTTGCCGAACGGCTGCTTCCGGCCATGATCAGCAGCTTCCGCAAGAGCTATCCTGGCATCCACGTCAACGTGGCGGTGTCCTCATCAAAGGATGCTGCCAAGAAGGTCGAGGCTGCTGAGGCCGATGTCGGCTTCACCTTCGATCCACCCGAGACGTCAGCCCTGGCGCTCGCCTTTCAGCATGAGATCGTGATCGGGGCCCTCATGCGCCCCGATCATCCTCTGGCAGGCGAGAAAACGCTGTGTCTGCAGGATTGTCTTAAATTTCCGGTGGCCCTTCCGTCGGAAGGCCTCTCTATCCGGACCCGGATCGACGTCGTCCGCTCGCGGATACCGCGAGCATCCAAGACTTATGTCGAGGCTAATTCGCTTCGCCTGATGCGAGCACTGGCGAAGGAAGATGACGTTATCGGCTTTCAGACACTAATCGGATGCGAGGAGGAGATTTCCTCCGGCGCGCTGATCTTCCGCCCGCTCACCGATGCTCCGCTTCAGGCTGACAAACTGTGTGTCGTGACGTCTTCACTACGCGCTCTCGCTCTGGCGCCCGGCATGTTTTTCGATCATGCTGTGCTCTTCTTGCGGGATCATTTGCCGACCCTTGTTGCCAAATAGGCATCACCTCGTACGCAAATGAGCGCTTTGGTTCATGGGTTTTTTAGGGCACATTTTTTGTGACGGTTTTGCGGCAAGGGTCCGCGTGAGGGAGATTGTTGATGGGGCGTTTGACGACGCACGTTCTGGACACGGCGGCGGGCAAGCCCGCCAAAGGGCTGAAAATCGATCTTTGGAAGATCGGGGTGACGGCCGAACACATATCTTCCAATGTTACCAATCATGACGGCCGGATTGATGGTCCCATTCTGGAAGGCGAAACCTTTCTGCCCGGCACATATGAGCTGCGGTTTCACGCGGGCGACTACCTGAGGGAAACGGTCAAGGATCTCCCGGACCCGCTGTTTCTCGACGTGGTCCCGATCCGTTTCGGAATTGCGGAGAAAGACGGCCATTATCACGTGCCGCTTCTGCTCTCCGCATTCGGTTATTCGACGTACCGGGGGAGCTGAACCATGCGCGATACCATTCGGTTCCTGAAGGGTGGACAGGTTGTCGAACTGGAAAACGTCGGCCCTACCGAAACCGTGCTTGATTATCTGCGCCTGAGATGCCGGCAGACAGGGACGAAGGAAGGCTGCGGCGAGGGAGACTGCGGCGCCTGCACGGTTGCTCTTGGCCGCCTTGTCGACGGAAAGCTGGTCTACCAACCGGTCAACAGCTGCATCCTCTTGCTCGGAATGATCGACGGCGCGGAACTCGTGACCGTTGAAGACCTGGCACTCGACAGCAAGCTGCATCCGGTTCAGGCGGCAATGGTCGAATTCCATGGGTCGCAGTGCGGCTTCTGCACGCCGGGATTCGTCATGAGCCTCTTCACGCTGTACCACGCTCACGGACAGGAAAAGTCCCGCAAGGCCGTTACCGAATGGATTGCCGGCAATCTGTGTCGCTGCACCGGGTATCGGCCGATCGTTGATGCCGCGCTGGACGCGTGCTTCGATGCCGCCGACGACGCCTTTTCCTGGCGGGCGAACGAGACCCGCGAATTGTTGCAAAAACTCGCCGACAGCCGCGACGTCTTCATTGGCGAAAGCGACAGCTTCTTTTCGTCGCCAGCGACACTTGATGGGCTTGCGGCGCTTTATGGTCAGCATCCGGATGCCACTTTGGTCGCGGGGGCAACCGACGTGGGGCTTTGGATCACCAAGCAGTTGCGCGACCTGCCGAAAATGATCTGGCTCGGCCGGATCGAAGGGCTGGAGCGGGTCGAGAGCAGCCCGTCAGGCGTTTTGATCGGTGCGATGGCAACCTACGAGACAACTGAAGAGGCGATGTCGGATCTTTCTCCCGATCTCGGCGTCCTCTGGAAGCGGATAGGGTCCAAGCAGGTGCGCGCTTCGGGGACGGTTGGCGGGAATATCGCCAACGGATCCCCCATCGGCGACACACCACCGGCCTTGATCGCGCTCGGCACGACGCTGGAGCTGCACTCGTCGGAAGGCTCGCGCGCCTTGCCGCTGGAAAAGTTCTTTCTCGACTACGGCAAGCAGGACCGCAACAGCGGCGAATTCGTGACCGGTCTGTTCGTGCCGCGTCCCTCGTCCAACCAGGCCTTTCGTTGCTACAAGATATCCAAACGCTTCGATCAGGATATCTCCTCCGTGATGGGCGCGTTCAGGTTCACGATCGACGATGGAACGATAACGGATGCGCGCATTGCTTATGGCGGCATGGCAGCAACGCCCAAACGGGCGGAACATGCCGAACGCGCACTCACCGGCGCCCTCATGGATGATCCGTCCACGTGGGGTGCCGGCATGCAGGCGCTGCTGTCGGATTACAAGCCGATGACGGACATGCGCGCGAGCGCAGAGTACCGGATGGAAACCGCAAGGGCATTGCTGGCCAAGGCATTGATGGAGATCAGCGGTACCGCACCGGATGAAATCCGCGTGCTGGCAATTCGGGAGGCCGACAATGACCGTGCCGCTTGATAGCAGTGATATGCCAGGCCCCATGAAGCACGTGCGCAAGGCTCTGCCGCATGACAGTGCGGAAATGCACGTGATGGGAACGGCGACCTATATCGACGACATGCCCGAACCTGTCGGCACGCTACACGTCGTTCCGGGATGGGCGAGGGAAGCCGTACGCGGACGTATCGTTTCCGTAAATCTTGATGACGTTCGTTCCGCTCCCGGCGTGGTCGCGGTCCTGACCGCAAAGGACGTTCCCGGGATCAACGACTGCTCGTCGTCCTTCGGAGGCGATCCGGTCCTGGCAGAGGACGAGATCCTTTTCTATGGACAGGTCGTTTTCGCCGTCGTCGCAACAAGCCGGGACGCGGCCAGGCGAGCAGCCATTCGGGCAAAGATCGAGGTATCGCCGATCACACCGATCCTGACACCGGAAGATGCGATCGATGCAGATACGACAGTTCTGCCGGACTACCAGTTCCGCCGCGGATCGCCGGAAACCGGAATGACCGCTGCCGAAGAGGTTCTGGAAGGTTCCATGCGCATTGGCGGGCAGGAGCACTTTTACCTGGAGGGACAGGTCGCGATGGCCCAGCCGCAGGAAAGCGGCGGCATGATGGTATACACCTCGACTCAGCATCCGACAGAGGTCCAGCATACGGTGGCCAAGGTTCTAGGCGTGCCGGACGCGGCGGTGACGGCTGAGGTGCGACGCATGGGCGGCGGCTTCGGCGGCAAGGAATCGCAGGCGAACCAGTGGGCGGCCCTTGCCTCTCTGGCGGCGCGTTTCACCGGTCAGGCCTGCAAGGTGCGGCTGGATCGAGACGACGACATGATCATGACAGGCAAGCGCCATGATTTCCGGGTCGACTGGAAGATCGGCTACGACCTCGACGGGCGTATCCGCGCCGTCGACATGGAGTTCCTCGCGCGCTGCGGTTATTCGCCGGATCTTTCACTAGGCGTCAACGATCGAACCCTTTTTCACGCTGACTCGAGCTATTTCTATCCGGATGCGTCGATCCGTTCGCGAAGGCTGCGGACGGACACCTGCTCCAACACCGCGTTTCGCGGGTTTGGCGGGCCACAAGGAATGCTCGCGGCCGAACGGATGATCGACGCTATCGCGATCAAGCTGGAAAAGGACCCGCTGGATATTCGAAAGCTTAATTTCTACGACGGTGAGCGCAATCTGACGCCTTATGGAATGCCGGTCGAAGAATTTGAGGTCATGCATGACCTGATTTCCCAACTTGAGGAGAGTTCCGACTACTGGAACCGGCGCGACGATGTAAACGACTTCAACTCCGCCAATGCCGTACTGAAAAAGGGGCTCGCTCTGACCCCGGTGAAATTCGGCATTTCCTTCACCCTGAAGCATCTCAATCAGGCTGGCGCACTCGTCCATCTCTATACAGACGGCTCGGTTCATCTGAACCACGGTGGCACCGAGATGGGGCAGGGGCTCTACCAGAAGGTCGCCCAGGTCGTTGCAGAGGAATTCGGCGTTACCCTGGACAAGGTCCGGATAACAGCCACCAACACGTCGAAGGTGCCGAACACGAGCCCGACAGCGGCCTCATCGGGCACGGATCTCAATGCCATGGCTGCCAAGGTAGCTGCGGCAGAGATCAAAGGCCGCCTGATCGAGTTTCTGTGCGAGCAACACCAGTGCGGCACGGACGCAATCCGCTTTTCCGACAACAAGGTCTTCGTCGCCGACGAGAGTTTCCCACTGTCGGAAATCGCGAAGCAGGCTCATTGGGCGCGCATCCAGCTATCGCACGCCGGGTTCTATGCAACACCCGGCATCACCTGGGACCGGGAAAGCGCGACCGGCCGGCCATTCTACTATTTCGCGTATGGCGGTGCCTGCGCCGAGGTCACGATCGACACGATGACAGGCGAGATGACGGTGGACCGCGTCGATATCCTTCATGACGTCGGACACTCCATCAACCCGGCGATAGACCTCGGCCAGATCGAAGGTGGCTTCGCCCAGGGAATGGGCTGGCTGACGACCGAGGAACTCGTGTGGGATGAGAAGGGGCGCCTCAGGACCCACGCGCCCTCGACCTACAAGATCCCGACGGCCGCCGATATTCCCGCCGATTTCAATGTCCAGCTCTACAAGGGCAGCGGCAATCCCCAATCGACGGTCTACCGCTCCAAAGCTGTCGGCGAGCCGCCGGTCATGCTGGCAAATGCGGTTTTCTGTGCGATCAACGATGCCATTGCAAGTCTCAGTCCCGGCCAGATCCCCAACCTGGATGCCCCGGCGACGCCGGAAGCCATCATGAAGGCAGTTCAGGACCTTCGTTCCCGGAGGCCGTCGTCGTGAAGGTCTGGGCGCATATTGCCGATACCCTGCGTGCCGGCGGCTCGTGCGCTCTCGTCACCGTTGCGCGCGCCGACGGCTCGACCCCCCGTGAGGCGGGTGCCCGGATGGTCGTCCGCAGCGACGGGTCGTTTTTCGGAACCATTGGCGGCGGAACGCTCGAGCTCGAAGCGATCCGCGGTGCGGCACGCATGGCATCCGTCGATCAACCGATATTCCAGACGAAGACGGTTTCTCTCGGTCCCGATCTCGGTCAGTGCTGTGGAGGGCGAGTGGATATCGCGACGGAAGTGTTCACTCAAGGATCGCTTTCGGCGGTCAGCCGACTTTCGGAGCTGGAGACGACCGGGCAGCCGTTTGGCACATCCTGCACCGTGCAGGGAGAAAACCCCTCGCAGCGCGAGGTGCTTGATAGATTGCCTTCCCAGGCTTTCGCAATCGCTCCAGAAACTTCGGACCGGCAAACCGTGATCGAGCGCTTCGGAAAAACCGCACGGCCGATCTTTCTCTTTGGGGCCGGGCATGTCGGCAAGGCTCTGGTCCTCGCTCTTGCTCCGCTTCCCTTCGCCGTAACCTGGATAGACAGCCGAGCCGACCAGTTTCCCGCCGCAGTGCCTGCAGGGACGACCAAAGTCAGTGTCAACGATCCGGCACAGCTTCTCGAAAAAGCACCGGATGGCGCCTTCGTGCTCGCCATGACCCATTCGCACGCACTCGACGAAGACATAATGGCACGAGCATTGCTACAGCAGAGATTTGAGTATTGTGGAGTCATTGGATCCGCGACCAAGCGGGCGCGCTTTCAAAAGCGGCTCAGGGCAAGAGGTCTGAACGAGGCGTTGATAGCGAAAATGGCATGCCCAATCGGCGTTGACACACTCAAATCCAAGCAGCCGGCAGCGATCGCGGCAGGGGTCGCTGTTGACCTTTTGATGCGGGATGAAGCCCGTCATCAACAGGCTACGGCAGGCGAAGGGCTTGCACAAATTATACCACATGGTCAATAAAGCGGCATTCGTCGGGGGCAGACAGTTTGGCAGCAACGATACATTCCGAGGAAAGCGACACCGCAGCACCGGCGCGAAAGGCCGGCCGGCATACCTTGCTCGATGCCCAGGGGCTGACCAAGCGTTTCGGTGACATTCTGGCCAATGATCAGGTGGACCTTGTCATCAACAAGGGCGAGATCCATGCCCTTCTGGGCGAGAACGGTGCAGGCAAGTCGACGCTCGTCAAGATGTTCTACGGCTCGCTGGAACCGGACGGTGGAAAGGTCCTCTGGGAAGGAAGTCGTGTCTCGATAGACAATCCCGCCGCCGCCCGTGACCTGGGCATCGGCATGGTGTTTCAGCATTTCTCGCTGTTCGAAGCGCTGACCGTCGTTGAAAATATCGCGCTCGCCTTGCCAAATCCCGGCAAGATGTCCGACTTGTCCCGGCGGATCGAAAGCGTATCCCGCGACTACGGACTTCCACTCGACCCCTCCGATATCGTCGCGGATCTTCCTGTCGGGATTCGTCAGAGAATTGAAATCGTGCGCTGCCTGCTGCAGGAGCCGCAACTCATCATCATGGACGAACCGACCTCCGTCCTGACACCGCAGGAAGCTGACCAGCTTTTTCTGACACTGCAGAGACTTGCGAGCGAAGGATGCGCGGTCCTCTACATCAGCCATCGGCTGGAAGAGGTGAAGCGGATCTGTCACCATGCAACGATATTGCGTCACGGTCAGGTTGTTCGCGAATGCGATCCCACGAAGGAAACGCCGGCCTCGCTTGCCAGCATGATGGTCGGTGCCGATGTTGCCTCCGTCAGCGCAGGTGCCACGAACCCGAACATTGGCGAGGTCCGCCTCGGTCTCAAGAACCTTTCGGCGAAGGCCGCAACACCCTTTGCCACGTCCCTCAACAACATCTCGCTCGACTTGCGTGCCGGAGAGGTGGTTGCCATTGCGGGTGTCGCAGGCAATGGACAAGGAGAACTTTTCGATGCCGTCTCGGGAGAAACGACGCTTTCGGCCCAGATGGTTCAGCTCGATGGGATCCCCTGCGGCAACCGGGGCGTCACATGGCGCCGCCGCCAGAACGCCGCCTTTGTTCCTGAAGAACGGCTCGGCCATGGTGCGGTCCCGGGCATGAAACTCTCGCAGAACCTGGTTCTGACCCGCCATGGCACCGGCGACGGACTCGCGCGAGGCGGTTTCGTTTCCGTGGCCCGCGCAGGTGACATGGAAAAACGCATCAAGCAGAATTTCGATGTCCGCATGTCGCACGACGACCCCGAGGCGAGATCCCTGTCCGGAGGCAACCTTCAGAAGTTCGTCGTCGGTCGGGAACTCGATCGAAAACCCGGAGTTCTGGTCGTCAACCAACCGACATGGGGTGTCGATGCCGGGGCGGCCGCGCTCATTCGTCAGGCCTTGATTGACCTTGCCCGCTCCGGTTCGGCTGTCCTCGTCATCAGCCAGGACCTTGACGAAATCTTCGAAATCGCCGACCGGATTGCAGTTATCTCCCGTGGCCATCTGTCGGCGGCGGAACCGGCACGAGACATGACAAGGGAACGTGTCGGATTGCTCATGGCCGGCGGAGCGGAAGTGCAGGGGGAAGTGGCCTGATGCGTGTCGAACTCATCAAACGCAAGGAGCAAAGCCGGAAGATGGCACTGCTCTCGCCCCTAATCGCGATTGGCCTGACGGCGTTGTCAGCGGCGATCATCTTCGCGATCTCCGGTCACAATCCGCTGTTGGGGCTTTACAAGTTCTTTATCGAGCCGCTGACGCAGCAATGGTCGCTGGAAGCAACGATCGACAAGGCGACACCACTGGTCCTGATCGCATGCGGCCTTTCGGTCTGCTACCTCTCCAACAACTGGAACATCGGTGCGGAAGGACAGTTCATCGTCGGCGCCTTGTTCGGATCCGTCCTTCCGATCATGTTTCCGGATTTCGAGACCAGCGCAACGCTGCCTCTGATGCTTGTTTTCGGTGCCGTGGGCGGAGCGTTGTGGGCGCTTATCCCGGCAGTGCTGAAAACCCGTTTCAACACCAACGAAATCCTGACGAGCCTGATGCTGGTCTATGTCGCCAGCCTGATCCTCGATTATCTGGTGCGCGGCCCGTGGCGCGACCCCGGTGGCTACAACTTCCCTGAATCGCGTCTGTTTTCCGACGCTGCGACCCTGCCGGACATTTTTGGCGGCGCCATGAGCCTTTCGACCCCGATCACTTTCCTGGTGGCGATCATCCTTGCCATCATGCTTGGCAAAACGATGAAGGGCTTCGAGATCCGTGTCATGGGCGAAAGCCCCCGTGCCGGCAGCTTCGCGGGTTTCTCGGCGAGGCGCCTGACGCTCTTCGCATTCGCCCTTGCGGGCGCGCTTGCCGGTCTGGCCGGCACGATGGAGGTTTCGGGAGCGCTCAACCAGCTTCTGCCGACGATTTCACCCGGCTACGGCTTTACCGCGATCATTGTCGCTTTTCTCGGTCGGCTGAACCCGATCGGGATCATCGTGGCCGGCTTTGTGCTGGCTCTGTCCTATATCGGCGGGGAAGCCGTCCAGAGTTCGCTCGGCGTCTCGAACAAGATCGCCAGTGTCATCCAGGGCCTCCTGCTGTTCTACGTGCTCGCCTGCGACACACTGATCCTCTACAAGATCCGCATCGTGTCCCGACGTGCTTCCTCCGGGGAGGTGTCCCATGTTTGAAGCCGTTCTCCTCACAGTCATCACCGCCGCGACCCCATTGCTGATCGCCGCAATAGGTGAACTCGTGGTCGAACGCTCCGGCGTTCTCAATCTCGGCGTCGAGGGGATGATGATCATGGGCGCGGTGGTGGGTTTTGCCGCCGCAAACATGACCGGGTCCGGCACTCTCGGCATTCTGGCCGCGATCCTTGCCGGCATCGCCATGGCTGCGCTGTTCGGGTTCCTGGTGCTGATCCTTGTCGCGAACCAGGTGGCGACCGGCCTTGCACTGACGATACTCGGCATCGGTTTTTCCGGCTTGATCGGTGAAGCGTTCATCGGCGTTCCAGGCCTGAAGCTGCCTCAGCTCTATATTCCGGGCCTCTCCGACATTCCTTTCATCGGGCCGGTCCTCTTCCAGCAGGACGCCATCGTCTACATCAGTTTCCTGCTTGTTGCCATCGTCGCCTACACGTTGTTTCGCACCCGTCTCGGGCTGGTCCTTCGGGCCGTCGGCGACAATCACGGCTCGGCGCATGCCCTGGGGTATTCCGTGATCAGAATACGGTTTCTCGCCGTCCTCTTCGGCGGAGCGTGTGCCGGCCTTGCCGGAGCCTATCTTTCGCTCGCCTACACCCCGCAGTGGGTGGAGAACATGACGGCGGGCCGGGGCTGGATCGCACTCGCGCTGGTGGTGTTTTCGTCCTGGCTGCCGCTGCGTGTGGTCGTCGGTGCCTACCTTTTCGGTGCGGTCAACGTCCTCAATCTGCATGCCCAGGCCGTTGAATTCGACATCCCGTCGCAGTTCCTGTCGAGCCTTCCGTATCTTGCGACCATTCTGGTGCTGGTTCTGATTTCCGCAAATCGGCGGCTGACACTGGTCAACACACCGGCATGCCTTGGCAAGCCATTCGTTCCCGACCGGTAACCGGCAGGTTTCGGTCAAAGCCGGTTCCTCGGCGATCGGGAACCGGCGCTCCGCAACAAGATCGCGTCTGAGATCAAACAACAGGGGAAGTCAAAATGAAAACAATGTTGAAAGCGACGGTTGCCGCCCTCGCGCTCGCGGCGGCAGGTTCGGCAGCGAACGCCGCCGATGTGAAGGCTTGCTACATCTACGTCGGCCCGGTGGGCGACTTCGGCTGGTCCTACCAGCACGACCAGGGCCGTCTTGCCGTCGAAGAGCATTTCGGTGACAAGGTCGAAACCGCCTATCTGGAAAGTGTGCCGGAAGGTCCGGACGCGGAACGCGCCATCGAACGTTTCGCCCGTGAAGGCTGCGACATCATCTTCACGACTTCTTTCGGCTACATGAACCCGACCATCAAGGTCGCCAAGAAATTCCCGGACGTGAAATTCGAGCACGCGACGGGCTACAAGACCGCAGACAACGTCGCGACCTACAATTCCAAGTTCCACCAAGGCCGTTACATCATTGGCCAGATTGCCGCCAAGCAGTCTGAAACCGGTGTCGCGGGCTACATCGCGTCTTTCCCGATCCCGGAAGTCGTCGCTGGCATAAACGCATTTCTGCTCGGCGCCCAGTCCGTCAATCCGGACTTCAAGCTGAAGGTCGTCTGGGCGAACACCTGGTTCGATCCGGGCAAGGAAGCCGATGCGGCGAAAGCGCTGATCGATCAGGGTGTCGACATCATCAGCCAGCACACGGATTCGACAGCGCCGCTTCAGGTCGCGCAGGAACGCGGCATGCACGGTTTCGGCCAGGCGTCCGACATGATCAAGTTCGCGCCGGAAGCCCAGTACACCGCGATTATCGATGAATGGGGCCCCTATTACATCGAGCGCGTTCAGGAAGTGCTCGACGGGACCTGGGAGTCGAAGAGCACCTGGGCGGGCCTGAAGGAAGGTCACGTCGTGATGGCCGACTATACCAACCTGCCGGATGACGTCGTCGCCATGGCGAAAGAAACCGAAGAGAAGATCAAGGGCGGCTGGGAGCCGTTCACCGGTCCGATCACCAAGCAGGACGGCACGGTTGCAGCCGAAGACGGCGTCGCACTCGATGACGGCGCGATCCTCGGCATGAACTGGTACGTCGAAGGCGTGGACGACAAACTGCCGCAGTAAGGCACGACATGGCGGTCCGGCGGCCATCCGCCGGACCTGCCTTGCTTCTTCAGGAAAACGGATGCTGAACTCATGACCCTTGCCTTCGCAACGGACTGGCTGAACCTGCTCTTTCGCTGGGCCCACATAATCGTCGGCATCGGCTGGATCGGCACATCCTTCTACTTCATCGCGCTGGACCTGTCGCTTCGCAAGCGCGCAAACATGAAGGAAGGCGTTCTCGGCACGGCCTGGGAAGTCCATGGCGGCGGCTTCTATCATGTCGAGAAATACACCGTCGCGCCGAAGGAACTTCCCGAAGACCTGATCTGGTACAAGTGGGAAGCCTACCTGACCTGGGTCACGGGGTTCGCGCTCCTGATCGTTCAGTACTACTTTCACGCCACCGCGTATCTTATTGACCCGAATGTCCTGAAACTGGTCCCGAGCGAAGCGATCCTGATTTCCGTGGCTTCGCTCGCCGGCGGCTGGTTCATCTATGACCGGCTCTGCAAATCGCCGATCGGCAGGAACACGCCGCTTCTTGCCGTCTGCGTCTTCGCGCTCATCATGATCGCCTCCTACATGTTTACCCATGTCTATTCCGGCCGGGGCGCGCTGATCCATGTCGGGGCGTTCATCGGCACCATCATGGCGGTCAATGTCTTCGGGATCATCATTCCCAACCAGAAGAAGATCGCAGCCAGCCTGATGGCTGGAGAGGCGCCGGACCCGGCCCTCGGCGCAATGGGCAAGCAGCGTTCTGTGCACAACAACTACCTGACCTTGCCGGTTCTCCTGATGATGGTCTCGAACCATTATCCGATGCTGACGGGGCATCCGCATTCCTGGCTCCTCGTCGCGCTCGTCCTGGTCATGGGTGCCATGGTGCGGCATTTCCTGAACCGACACGACGCAGGTGACAGTTTCGCCAGGTTCTGGTGGTCATTGCCGGTCGCGGCCGTCGCGCTCGTCATCGCCATGGTAATGACCGCGCCCAGAGACTATTCCGGCGGCGACGCCGTTTCCGACACCGCGGCTCTACAGATCACGCTGCAGCACTGCGCCGTCTGCCACGCAGCCAATCCGCAGCATGAAGGCTTCGACGAACCTCCGAAGGAAATCGAACTCGACACGGTTGCGAATCTGCACCGCTATGCTGACCAGATCATGCAGCAGGCCGTTCAATCCGACGCCATGCCGCTCGGCAACGAGACCGGCATGACGGAAGAGGAGCGCGCAACACTCGGCGCCTGGATCTCACAGCAAAAAAAATAAGGGAGCGGCCCGATGATGACCCTTGGCGACGTCAACCGGCTGGACGAACCTGCGTTCGTCCGCACCTTTGGAGACATTGCGGAGCATTCTCCCTGGGTTGCCGAACGCGCACATGATGCAGCGCCGTTCGAATCCCGCGAAGACCTGATCCAGGCCTTTGAAACTGCGATGCGCACTGCGGAACACGCAGCCAAACTGTCCCTGATCCGCGCACACCCCGATCTTGCCGGTAAGGCAGCAATCGCCGGCGAACTTGCCGAGGACTCCCGTAAGGAACAGGCAGGAGCGGGGCTTGATCAGCTTAACGAGGCCGAATTTGCCGAATTCACGCAATTGAATACTGCCTATCAGGAGAAATTCGGTTTTCCATTCATCTTTGCTGTAAAAGGGTCAACCAAGCATATGATCCTCGAGGCCTTCGCAGCCAGGATCGGGAACGACAGGGACGAGGAATTCAACATCGCTCTGACGCAGATTGCGCGTATCTTCCGCTTCAGGCTGGAGGAACGGATCACCGCCTGAGACCATCGGCACCATCACGCGTGCAATAGTCGGCGTCTACCGCGACGAACACTCAGGTTCCCCGGCGTTGATCTGCGCGCGAAACCGGAGGCGACGCTCGATGATCGGGAAACGCGACCTACTGTTATCGGCAGCAGCAACCGCGGCACTGGCATCGCTGAGCACGGGCCGAGCCGAGGCCGTCGCAAAAACCGTCAAGGAAATTGAAATGCCCGAACCAACCGGCTTTGCACTTGCTCTTGGCGGGGGCGCCGCGAAGGCTTTTGCTCACATTCCCATTCTGGAAGCCATCGATGAACTTGGCGTGCGACCTGCTGAAATAGCTGGCACCTCAATGGGCGCGATTCTCGGCGGCCTTTACGCCAGCGGCATGACTGCGCGAGAAATTCGGGAGTTCGCCGTCGACCTTCTGACGCGAAAGCCGCAACTTCTTCAGAGGCTGTTCCTGAGCAATGGCCGCACCTGGCAGTCGCTTTTCAACGTCGCACGCCCGGCCATCATCGAGCCGGTCGTTCTGTTTGAAACAGTGCTCCCTTCAACGCTGGTCGCGCGTTTTTCAGATCTCCGGATTCCGATGAAGATCATCGCCACCGATTTCAACAGCCAGTCCCAGGTGGTGCTGGAAGAGGGGCCGCTGCTACCGGCGATCGCCGCGTCGTCGGCGCTGCCGATCCTGCTGACACCGGTCGAGCTGGAAGGGCGCGTTCTGATCGATGGCGGCTTCGTCAATCCAACGCCTTTCGACGTCCTGGACGCCCAGCATCAAATCACTGTCGCTATCGATGTGACCGGGAGCGAATTCAAGTCGCGCAAGGCGTTGCCGACGGGTATGGAGACGTGGATCGGCTCCTTTTCGATCACCCTGCATTCCCTGGTGGCAGCCAAGCTGGCCTGTACGCGACCGGATTTGCTAGTCGAGCCGCCGATCGGTCATTTCAAGACCATGGATTTCTTCAGGATTTCAGACATTCTGGCGGCCGCGGAAGCCTCGAAAGATTCGTTCAAGCAGCGCTTGACCGAGCTGCTCGATGGCCGCTGACGTCAGAGCTGGGAGCTACGCCTTTCGAAGATTTGCTTGAGCTTGGCCTCGCGCTCCGCCGACCAGCCATCCGGCTCCATCAGAGCGGCCCACGCATCAATATAGTCAGGCGCGACGTAGTAGTGACCAAAACGCGGGACATCGAGTGCAAACAGGGAATCGAGGGCAAGCTGCAGCATGGTCACGATGGGGAACCAGGAAAGCTTGTCGGAGACATCCGGCGCTCGCGGCGTGTTCAGCCAGGCAGGTGGCCGCACGGCGCTGTCAAACGTGAAATTCACGATCGGGTCGCTGCCGTAGTTCAGAAAGACGGCGCGGATCGGCCCCCACGGCGCGAAGTCCCCTTCAAGTCCACCATATTGATCCATCACCCGAACGAGTGAGCCATTGCCGAAGGTCGGGCGCCAGGCCGGACTGCCTGGATTGCGCCGGTCACGCACATCCGACCAGTAGCGCGAGAAAAACGGCGACCCCGCCCACATGGCGCCCTGTATCGGGTCACCCAGCATGTCCAGCAAGGGCAGGGTGGCCTGCGAGTTGAAAGCTCCCTGGCTCAGGCCGTGAACGTAAAACGCCGGGCGTTCGTCTTTCGGCAGCGTCCTCCAGTATCGGTACACGGCATTGAACAGCGCCCGCGCCTGATCCACGCCATAGTCAGGGTGCGCAAGAAGCGCCAGGAAACTGCTCAGATAGGAATACTGGACTGCGACCGTTGCAACATCGCCGCCAAGCATGAAATCAAGCGTGTCTTGCGCTCCCGGATCCATCCACCCGGTACCGGTCGGAACGATCACGACGATCGCGGATCTTTCGAACCCTCCGACCCGTATCAGTTCACGCAGGGCCAGATCCGCACGCTCTTCCGCAGTTTCCGCTGATCGCCGCCCCACATAGACCCTGACGGGCTCCATCGCACCTTCAATCTGATATTCGGCTATCTCCTGTACCGTCGGAGCGGTAGCAACAAATTCGCGGCCCCGCCGCCCCATGTCTTCCCAGTCGATCAGCGACTGCGGACTACCTGCCTTGAGCGGGTCCCGCGGTTGTTGGACGTTGGGTTCAATCAGCATATCCGCGGCAAGAAGAGACCCATCCGCGACACGGAATGCGGACCGTATCAAGGCACCATCAACGATCGCCCAGAACAGCCATCCGACCAGCGCAATCGAGAGAACGATTCCGACCCGTGGAGGCAGGTATCTCTGGAGGAACAGGGAGACAACCCTGCGTAGCAAACCGACAAGACGAATGACGCCCCACAAAACGAGGAATATGGCGAGGCCCGAGACGAAGATAAACAGCGTCGCGTCTTCCTCCAGCGGCGGGAGCACGACGGCTTCGCGCGTCGCATTTTGCCAGCTCGTGGCCTTGGCAAGACTGTAGATGAGGATTGCGAATCCAACGAAGAGTGCGGCCCAGATCCAGAGCTTGCGACCACGGCCACGAACCTCCGGCAGTTCCAGGTAATGCCAGAGCACCCGCACCAGAAGAGTGGCCTCGTAGCCGATCACGGCTGCAACAGCTGAAAGACCGGCCTGAACGATCGGGTCGCGTGGCATCAGGGAAGGAGTGAGGGCTGCGCCGAAGAAACTCACCGCAATCACGAAACCGAACGGAGAGAGGTTACTCCTGATAAATTTCGGCAGTGTCATGGATGAAGTCCAGTTCATGTTCGGATCGTTTCAGGGCCGTAGAATTGCCCTTTCGGCCGGAGGTCGCAACCCTGTCCACCGCTCCGAATACGCATATGGTTGGCGCAATTCCGCGAAAAGCACGCCAATAATTACGCTGCGTCATTAGTTATTTAGAGTGCATTAAGGGTTGTGCTCTTAAAACTGCAAGGTGGCAGAAAAGACAGGTGGATCATAGGTGCCGACCTGTCATTCCTGCCATAGGCCGGCTCCGCAAGTTTCGCGAAAGACAACGCGTCCAGACTTTCGGAACGGTTGTCACACTACCGAAGTGCAATCTGCGGCCGGAGGCCGAATTACACTTCGGATCAAGATAAACCGGGGGGCACCGGTTCGTCCAAGGATTGCGACAAACAACCGGATCGTACATGGCACTGACCGTGAGCGGTATTCGGAGAGTCTGTCATTGGGACGGAGCGGACATGCTGATTGGACATCTTTTGCGTTATTTTTTTCCGGCGATGTGCTGCCTGTTGGCTGTTTTGCTGGGTCTTAACACCTATCTCCTGATCCAGAACAGAGCGGACGTGGAACGCCATTCGTCGCTACAAGAGTTCACGTTTCGCGACGCAATCCGCTTGAACACCTCCGAATTTGAAAAGTTTCTGAGCCGCAGTCAGAACGAATTGCCTGCGCAGCACCGAGATGAGACGGGGCCTGTTCACCCCAATCCTCTGCAGGCTGCGGTTGAAACGATGCCTGACGCCGAGTTGAGCGCGCTCTATGCGCGCGCGCGCGACTTGCAGGTGCATGTCGCGGCGTTCTCTGCCTCCGTAAATGTCATGGCGCATCGCCTCTTTCCCCTGACCGGTCAGCTTCCGGTTTCCGGTTTGCGCCTTGCGCCCCTGGTCGCATCCGCCGCCCTGAAGAATACCGCCACACTCGTTGCCGAAGAGGCGAAGACACGCGCCCAGGCAGCGCGGCAGAGCTACCAGTTTCGACAGACGACCCAGGCCACGCTTGCCCTTGCCATCATCGCAAGCGCTCTCGGCTGGATCTGGAACCTGATCCGGCGCAACGCGAATCTTCGCGAAGACTGCCGGAAGGCGAAGGAGAGAGCCGACCTTCTGGAGCGCAATCTGCATCATGATGCAGTGACCGGATTGATCAACCGATCATCGTTTACCGAAAAGGTCAGCACCGCACAGCGCCTTCTGAGACCCGGTGCCACGCTCACCGTCCTGACCCTGGACCTGAAAGATGAATTGCCGCGACCGGACATGGTTGGGCAAGCGGCAGAAGACGCCATTTTCATCGCAGCAGCCGACCTGTTGCGTCACGCTGTCGACACTGCGGAAGGTGGGTTGGAGTTGGGACGAGGGGCTGACAAGAATTTCCTCGTTCTGGCGGAAGCAGACAAGCGCTACGGCCTGAGCGGCAAGGACTTTGCGGCCCGTTTGCAGAACCAGTTCCTGCGTCCGCTGCAGACCGAGGCCGGCACTTTCATGATAACCCCCGCGGTTGGATATGCCGTTGCGTGCACGGATGAAATTTCTGCAGTCGATCTGGTTCGAAATGCCGGACTTGCCGTCGCACAAGCGCTTGAAACCAACACCTGCGAGGCGATTGAGTACCAGTCCTCCATGCGCTCTGCCATGGAGCGCCGTTATGTCATCGAGAACGCCCTGGCCAGCGCCATCCGTGATAACGAATTCCTGCCCCATTTCCAGCCGCAGATCGATCTGCGCACCGGACGCATCTTTGGGGTCGAGGCGCTCGCAAGATGGTATCACCCACAGCTCGGGTGGATCTCGCCATGCGAGTTCATTCCCATTGCCGAAAGCAACGGCGACATCGTCGCCCTGGGCTGGAAAATTCTCGAAAGCGCCTGCATGCAGGTCAAGTTGCTGCCCGCGGAACTCTCTCTGTCCGTGAACCTTTCGGTCGCCCAGATTCACAATGACGACGTCGTTGCGATGATCGAGGAATGCTTCGCAAGAACCGGGCTACCCGCCAGCCGCCTGAAACTGGAAGTCACCGAGACGACCATGATGAGCGATCTCCAGCGCATCCGGACAACACTCGCCGACCTTCGCAATCTGGGAATAGGCATTTCGCTGGACGACTTCGGCGTGGGATACTCCGCTCTGTCCTATCTGACCGATTTCCACTGGGACGAGATCAAGATCGACCGATCCTTTGCCGCAAAGGCTGTCAGCGACGGCAAACTGCGCGACGTCCTGAAGCTGGTCCTCGGCATCGCCGAGAAGATGGGATCGGAAATCCTGATCGAGGGCATCGAAACCCTGGACCAACGGGACGTGCTTGTGGAGATGGGCTGCATCCGCGGCCAGGGCTACCTTTTCGGCGGCCCCATGGCGATCGACGACATCATGACCCTGTTCTTCCCACAGGCCAAACCGGCTTAGATCACTGGATGAAAGAAAAATGGCGGTGAGGGTGGGATCCGAACCCACGGTACGCTCTCACGCACGGCGGTTTTCAAGACCGCTGCAGTTGATTGAAATAAAACAATAAAAACAATAACTTAAAATGTGCTAAGCTCAGAATGTGGGACTTTTTCAACGTCAAGTTCAAACGTCTCTTCGGAATCTAAACCTAGTATCTAGACGCGTTTTAAAAACAAAAATAGAAGATTAAGAACTCTCAAGAACTGGCACAGGGACAACGTCGCAGTAAAAATCCAAAATATTTTATACGTTGCCGGCAACCCTTCTTTGTCATCGATAAGAAAGAAGCCAATCATAGCGACCACCAGAAGTGATAAACCTCCCAACACGGCCTCAAACAAATATCTAAAAAGTATTTTATGATATCCGGAGTTCACTAATACCTTAAAGACTGAAGAGCCAGTCAATCCTAAGACGATTGCCTTCGCTGTGACAAGGAAGCCGACTAGAACGGCGGCAACGGTTCCGGTCGCTGCAAGCAAGCCTTCTGGCCTAATCGGAAATGAGGTGGGCAAATACGTCCACCAAACTACCGTAAAAACGATGGCCACTGCATATGGCCAAAATTTTTCGAAGTTAAGAGTTGTCATAATTGCACGTGAGGCAGGAGTCCGTTGTTCAGCCAACTCTGAAGAGTATCCTTGAGAGCGTCCCATCTGTCTTGCCTTTCGAGTCGGAGTGCTGCTCCGACGGTAAGATTGACCTCGGTTCCAACCCGATCCTTCACAAGATTCACGGCTTCATACACATCTTCGGGCCTAGCCTTGCCTTTGACGGTCGCAGTGCGAACGGCGTTGCCAAGCCTTGCAATCGAATCGATGATCGCTTCCACCCCCGAACTTTCAAGGGGGCTCCCTTTTCCTGCCGCAGCATGCATTGCGATCGTCAGTGTGTCCACGCCCTCTGGGAGCGGAGCATTTAATACGCTACCCAACGATGAACCCGCCTCCAGATCCGCACCTAAAGCGCCAGGCATACTGATGGTGAATTCGACGGTCTTGTAGATCCCAAATTTTTTTATGCGGGCGTAGGCATCTTGTTTTAAGACAGCGCCGAGACTAAATCCATACCGATCTCTCTCTGGGCGTTCGTCATCCGCCAAGCCACCAAATTTTACATCTGCGGCTTCAAGATAGCGTCTTATACTGGCATGCCGTGGGCCATGATGATTGTATTGAATGGCAGCATAACCGGTTTCAGCGTCGTACACTATCCCGGTATCCTCGCCAAATTTCAGGCCTTCCCCCAACTTAATATCCGAGAGCGGCTCACTCGACCCCATAGCGCCTGGACCATGAGACCTGCGTGGAGACGCAAAATCAGCAAACCAGAGTTTGCCTTGCTTCGCTGCATGTTCGAGCCGGATATCATCGCTGCCTAGGAAAGATCTTTCCGATAAATCCAAGCCCACAATCTTTTCAAGCAATTGTTCCAAAGGGCGTGGCCCTTTTTGGACAAATCGATACGCGTAAATTTTCATTTCTGTTCCACCCTTGATCGAGGTTTTTACACATACACCTCGCTTTCAACAAGCTTCTCCGTCGACTCTATCTCCCTAACCAAGCGCGACAAAAGAGTTCAGCAATTGCGAAATCGCAATTCTTTATTCAGCGGCCATCAAGACCGCAGAGCTAATTGATGATGAGAATCAATCGAGCGCCAAAGATCTAATTAGACAACATATTGACATCACAAACGAATCAAAATTTCCGCTAGAGGATGGAAGTGTCTATCAGACAAATATGCACCCCAATTTACGTGGGACTTTCGTGGGACTTTTTGCCGGAACCGCCAAGGTTCTACACATTTCACCACATGTAACGCGCAAGAACGACTGGCGAATAGGGCATATCCGGGAATAACTGGGAATAGCTGATATTTGGCGGTTCTCCGGCACTTTGGACAATTCCATTGGAAATGCCGTGCGCAAGTTCGAATGGCGCGAGAGGGAGAGGACGCAGCAATGATTTTCTCGCCATTCAAAATTACCTTTAGAAATCAATCGGCCAGCAAAATTGAGGTGTAAACCAAATCACGTTTAGTAAGCGCGGTTTACACCTGGGAGAAATTCGCGGATTTCTGCGAACTAGCGCAGATCGTCTCTCATTCCACCTCCGGCCGAGGTGTAAACTTTTCATTGTGCCTGCAAATCAGGTTGAAGGCACATATTTAGCGTTGATGAATGACCGAAATGGGGTCACGAAGAGATGGTTGGCTCACGGTCGTCGATTGGTGAGCGGACATTCCTCTGTGCTCGTCACGTTGACGCCACCGGCCCATTCCAGCCATTCGTTCCGTCCGCAGCGAACGACTGCTCCCCGCCCTTTGCAGACTGCATCTTTCAAGATGCCGACTCCAAAACCCGCTGATCCGGTGTTTAAAAAATCGCATCAAGTGCCTCCCGGTTGCTCCGCGGCAGAGTGCGTCCACTATTTGTTTTGATCGCACGACATCGCGACAGTCGCAGAACATCGCGGCTTGATCGGCCCCGGTCGAGACACCTTCACGCTCCTCTCAAAGACCGGATACCCTCCTCAAGCCTGCGCCACTCCTCTTTTTGCAGGCGTCAGCAACAGTCAGGGAAAGCAGCGGGTGGGATTCCGACGCCTGCAAAAAGAGGAGTGGCGCAGGCAACAGGTCACTTGATCTCCCATTTGTCCATATGCGGCGTTCGCGGACGTCCTGAAGGACCAACTCGCCTTATTCTGTCTTGCGGATTGGAAGCGCATGCCTGTCGATTGCACCTTCCAGCGTAATAGCGAGGTCCCGCGCAAAAAACCGGTCGCCGATGTGCCAGGAGTGGTTGCCCCTCTCGAAATAGGTCGCGGTCGACGGGGCAATCATCATGAAGTGCGCGCCGCATTTGACGTTCACTGTGATGGTCCGGGTATCGCTGGGCAGGCCGAGCCGGCCGACCCGCGGTTTGACCTGGAGGCGCTCGGCGTTTGAAAAGGTAAACACGCCGTCGAACGGATTGGAGTAGTCGGTCAGGCCTCCAACCGCGGAGCCGTGGGGAAAGCGGACTGGTGTGGGCGCGACAATATTAAGCGCACGACACGACTAGGGGTGTTGTTTAAGCCGACGTGCATTGGCTGCGCCGTGGGTATTCCTCGGAGCGCATGTTCAAACAAGTTCCATATGGAAGAACTCAGCCTGGGCATTCCCTTTGCCAACTGTCAGCGCAATTGCGATCCAATCGTTGGTGGAATTGGAGTTTGGGATCTCACACAACAGGAGTAACGGCCGGTTCGCGTGACGTTTTCTTGACAGATCGCAGATGTGATAGTTGCAACTATTGCGGGCACTTGGTTCTCATGGTAAATATTAATAGTTGACGAAAAGGGAGATTTGATCCCGATGGAGAAAGACACAGCGAACTACACTCCACCTCGAATTGAGCCGATGTCCGAAGATGAACTGTTTAGAGGTTTATCGACTCCGCAACATGCTCAGGCACCTCAAGCGCCGGCAGGATGGTACGGATACCCAATGCAGGCAATGTACTGTTTCCCGCAATACGGCAGCCAAGCGATCTACAGCGACACCCAAGAAGACCCGCAGGGCTTCCGGTCCGCTGAGGGGGAGACGTCTCATCGCGTTCCGCGATGTTTTATGTCGGATGCAGGCGATCGTCTGACGATCCGCCTGGAATTGCCGGGGGCCACAGCCGAAGAAATTACGCTCGACGTGGAACCCATGACCGTGACTGTTTCAACCTCGCCCGAGCCACAGGAGCCGAGCGAAGGGAGCGTGCCCTTTTGGGGGGCGTTGGACCTTGGATGCGAGGTCGAGCTCGCGCCAGAGAATGTCGTTTTGGAGAACGGTGTGTTGACCTTCCAATTGGCCAAGGCGAAGTCACCGATAGCTCGATTCAACGCGGCTGAGATTGTGGGCGGAGGCAGGGCCAAGGGCAAGGGGTCGACCAAGTAGTTTATTTCTTAGCGACGCGGTGGATTATTCCATGGGAAATCCAGTTCGAAATACAAAGGTTAGCTGGGATCAGTTCGGGACGGAAACGGTCCTGTTTCAGAACATGTCTAAGCAGTACTTCACGCTCAATCCGACGATGTCGCGTATTTGGCAACTCTGTGACGGCAGCCGCGATGTCGCCGCCCTGGTCAAACAGATGCAGGCGGAATGGCCTGGAGCGTTGGAACTCGATGAAGAGCGACTGGCGGAAACTCTGACTGGCCTGTCAGAGTTCGGTCTAATTGACTTCGAGGACACGAAATGACCCCTGACTGCGTATTGCATAAGACCGAGAGCGCGCGCGCCTACAATCTAGACGGCGCGATCTATCTTAACAGCCCCCATCGTTCGATGCCGCTCTTGGTCAATGCCTCCGCGGTGGATCTCTTCGAGCGTATCGATGGGCAAATGCGCGTTGGGCAGATCATTGACGAAATAGCAGCGGTCAACGACCTGACGCCGGATAGCGTTCGGGCACCTATCATGAGCGTGTTGGCCGAGTTCGAGACCAATGGCATCGTGTCACGCAGCACCGGGATCCCCGGCCGTGATCCTCGAGCTCCGGACACGGCGGGTTCCTATCAATTCTCGCACCTTTTTTTGGAGCTGACATCGAAGTGTAACCTGCGCTGCAAGCACTGCTACATGGAGGGCGGGCTAGCCAAGAAGCACGAGACGCCGTTCATCCGATACGCCGAAGCGATCGAAGAGTTCGCAGCCCTGGGCGGCACAGATCTGACCTTGAGCGGCGGCGAGCCTTTGCTGTTTCCCGGATGGCTGGCGCTAGCGGAAATCGCCGCGGGTGCAGGGCTTCGCACCAGTCTGATGACGAACGGGACCTACCTGACACCTCACGTTTTGAACGAGTTGCGCCAACTGGACATCGCGGTGGGGCTGGGTTTAGACGGCGTGACCGAAGACAGCCACGACATGAATCGTGGCCGCGGCTCTTACAGGGAGGTAATGGCAGCCTTCGAGCTACTGAAGTCGACCAGACATCAGCACAACGCGGTAATCTGTTTCTCGCCGCTCAAGCATAGCGTCTACGATCTGCCCGCAATCATCGATATGATGCTCGAGAACGGATTTCCGCGGCTTTACGTGTCGCTGATGGAGACCCGCGGGCGGGCGAAGTATTTTCAGGACCGCATTGGGCTCACCAAGAACCAGCGGCTGTGGCTCCTGAACTACCTCTTCGACGCCTACATGGAGCATGCCGGCCGCCTGGATATTGAAGTCACGCATCACACTGACATCTTCAGCCAACTTCTAACCGGCCAAAGCGCAAAGCGACTCAAGGCGCAAAGCCAAACGCTGCGGATTGCCTCGGACGGCGATGCCTTCATCAGTGCCTACATGGGTGCGGAAGAGCATTGCATCGGTAACCTCAACACGGAAAGCGTGGCGGGAATCATGCGCTCGGAGGCCGTCAACGCTTTGTTTGCGGAGCTCGGCGTGCGGCAGGTGCAGATGGCGAAATGCGCTTCATGCCCGTTTTCGACGATCTGCGACGGCGGGACGGCGGGCCTTGCCTATTCGCTTCACGGGAGCTTCCTGGAACCGGATGACTACTGCGATGCGCGTATCGAATTGTTCAAACGGTTCCCATACGAGTATGGCAGGTCGAGGTCTTCGTGATGACGTGGCGGTGGGCGCGGCGAAATCGCGGTCGAAGAGAGAGAATGGTCGCAGGAACGGCGCGAAAGGCTGCCCTCGCGGCACCAGTCACAAGAGGAGGTAAGTCATGATCATATATTACGGTTACGGGCCAGCGATGCCTATGCTTGGCGCTCCAATGCGGGGCATGGCAATGCGGGCGACCGCGATGCGTAGCCCGGCCATGCGCGGCGCCCCAATGCGCGGCATGGCAATGCGGGCGGCTTCCATGCGCGGCGCCCCGATGCGTGGTGCCCCAATGCGGGGCATGGCGATGCGGGCGACCGCGATGCGCAGCCCGGCCATGCGTGGCGCCCCGATGCGTGGCGCTCCAATGCGGGGCATGGCGATGCGGGCGACCGCGATGCGTAGCCCGGCCATGCGCGGCGCCCCAATGCGCGGCATGGCAATGCGGGCGGCTTCCATGCGCGGCGCCCCGATGCGTGGTGCCCCAATGCGGGGCATGGCGATGCGGGCGACCGCGATGCGCAGCCCGGCCATGCGTGGCGCCCCGATGCGTGGCGCTCCAATGCGGGGCATGGCGATGCGGGCGACCGCGATGCGCAGCCCGGCCATGCGTGGCGCCCCGATGCGTGGCGCTCCAATGCGGGGCATGGCAATGCGCGCGGCACCGATGCAAGGCGGTCGCTGACAAGGCGATTTGATCTTCCGGTTGTATCGTAAGTTTGGCGGCGCGACCGCCGGGCGTACAGCTGTACCATAACTGGCGCGGAGGGGCGTGAAAACGCCCCACGCTCTTTGCAATTGATCGTTGTCCGGGCGCAGACGAGGCTGAGCACATGAAGGAGATCCGAAGGCTGCTAAAGAAGGAGAAGATGGCCGCAGCTGCGCTTTCGATCGAAGGTCTTTTCGAAATCTATTTGGACATTCACGGCGTCCTCATCCACATCGTCTCGAACGCCAACAAGACTGTAGACGCGGTTCGAGAGGCCTACCACTTCTTTGAGCGGGTGTGCTCGAAGACGTCCGCCGATATGCACCACATCGTGATGTTATCGTCCGATTTCGATGGATTTTCCGACGCTGCCTCGAACATCTTCGGCGACGTCACCCCGCCAGATCAAATGCTCTTGATGCCCAGCTATGATCGACTCTACATCCTCGACGATTTCGCCCAGTCCCATTACTACACCGGTGCCTTCTTCACGGCATTGATGGAGGCCGAACTCTTCGACGACTACATGATAATCCACGGAGCCGCGCTCGTGAACGATCAGGGTATTCTTATTCCCGGCGCCTTGCGCTGCGGCAAGACAACGCTGACGCTCAGCCTGCTCTATCGGGGGTTTCGCTTCGCGACAGACGACGTGATCCTGCTCAATCGCAAGACACTTCAAGTGCACGCCTATCCACGGCTGCTCAACGTCCGCAAGGAGTCTCTCTCGCTCATCCCCGGCCTGCATAAGGACTATCCGCGCATGACATTTTCCCAAGTCTTCGGAGAGCCGCGATGGTTTTTGGACAAATCTGATTGTGTGGCCGACCCTTTCGAGTGTCAGCACATAATCTTCCCGCAGTGGACCGACGGACGCACTCATCTGGCAGAGCTCTCCAAGGCCAAATCCGGACTGATGATGATTCAGCACAGCTTCTATCCACACACGCCCTCAAAGTATTGCGAAAGCAGCGTTGCCAATCTCCATTCAGCGGCCCGGATCGCCAATTCAGCTGAGGTCTACATCCTGAAGCAGGCATCTCCTGCGGAAGGCGTTGAGTGTCTCCTGGATTATCTCGGACACTAGCACGTCCTGGCGGGCGACCGCGTTCAATGGAGCCAGTGCGGTTGGGAAAAGCTCAGCCTGACATGGCGCGGATTGCAGCAGTCTCATTTGGGCTCATCTGCAGGTGGGTGGATGACAAGCCATCCAAAAGGCTCTCCAAGCGCGTAGCCCCGATCAGCGGGATTGTGTTATCCGAAATCGAACACAGCCAGCTCAGGGCCACTGCATGGGGCGTCGCGCCAAGCCTTGCCGCAATCTCCGCGATAACGGGTACACGCGGGATCAGATGGTTCCTATTGCGACCGCCGACAGGGTTGGCCACAACATAGGCGATGTCGTTGCGGGCACAAAACGGGATCGTTCCGTTATCCAGATCAACCTGATAAAGCACGCTAAACCGGTTCTGAACGGCCGTCACCGTGACTTCCGCCATGGCGGCCTGAAGCTGGTTGAGCGAAACGTTGGACAGACCGACAAAACGCACCTTGCCTGCACGGCGCAGATCGGCTAGCGCCCCCACGCTGTCTTCGATCGGTACTCGACTATCGGGCTTTTGCAGGTAGTACAATCCCAGCGTCTCGGTTCTCAACCGCCGCAAACTATTCTCGCAGGCACTGCGGATCGCTTCAGGGCGGCCATCGGGCTCCCAAGCGCCGCCGGGGCGCTTCACACCGCCCTTGGTCGCTACCAGCACCCAGTCCGGGTTGCCCGCATCGCAGAGTGTCTCGGCGATCAGGTATTCGTTGTGGCCACAATCGGCACTGTCCAGACCATAGGCATCCGACGTGTCGATCATTGTCACGCCCGCGTCGAGCGCAGCACGCAGGACCTGCCGGGCGGTGCTGCGGTCCGGTCGGCCTGCCGTGGACAGCCGCATGGCGCCGAATGATGGCGCGCTGACCATAAGGGTTGAAGTCCCCAAAGCACGAAGCGGAAGGTCTTTATTCATGAAGGGCGGCTGAACCGTTTGAGGTAATCGGCGACTACGCGAGCGGGGTCGCTTTCTGTCGGGCCAAAACGCATCTTGACCACTGGCGGCGCAGCCGTACGGATCCGCGCCAACTTTTCCCGTTCCTGAATGCCGACAGAAACGAGTCCATCTATGCAAAGCCAGTCGGGATAGCCGTCATCAGCAAGCACCTGGTTCAACTCCGCAGACTGGCCGCCGCCATAATCCATTTCAATCACCTGACATTCAGCTGCGTCACGATGAAAATTCGGCAAGATTACCAGGCCGACGGGCGCGTGCCGGCGAAACCTGTCTTGGCCAATCATGTGCTGCAGGACATGCAGATAGAATTCATGCTTGCCTGCATTGAATACAGCGCCGTGGCGGTAGTCGGTCGATGAAGAGTTCTGGCGGCTGAACCAGTCGCGCAGAAAGGGGATATCGGCGATTGTGCCGTCGGCCAGCCGAATGATCTTTGGGAAGGCAGTTACCGTTAAACGATTCGAAGGAGACGTATTCAAATAACACAGATCGTTGGCAATGAAATCCGCGCCGGCTTGCAACAGCTGCATGATCAGGGTCGACTTGCCGCTGCCCTTGTCACCGGCGATCAGGATCCCGCAATCGTCGATGGCGCAGGCGGCGGCGTGCAACGGCAGATACGGTCCCGCTCTCAACGCGATCCGCAGAGGGTATTTTACGATATGTTCGGTGTGCACGACATCCGGCCGATCGTCGGATCGGAGATAGTAGAGCGTCTGGCTTTCCGGACAGGCAACCGATATCCCGGTGAACGGCTTTTCGTGCACCACCGCGGTCCCTCCTCCTGGCAGGGCAGTCTGCAGATGTGCGTAATCGCCGCCCCACCGGCGGACCCGTGCAGTGGCGCCATCTTGTTCCGACACCATGTGCTCCAACTCGGATCGAATGACACTGAATGCAGGGCAACGGGCCGCAATCACTCGCCATGGTCCCTGCGCGGCAGGCAGGCACTCTTGGACATGACCGAAATCTCGGAACAAGACTTCGATATTTTCAGGCCCTTCGCGCGTATCGCAACCGAAAAAGACGGTCTTATCCAAAACTCGCAAATGCAACCAATGAATTGCGGCCGATTCAGCTTCTTCTAGAGCGTGCTCAAGCGAGGACTCGGGGGCCGAGTGCGGGGAAATCGACCTCAAGGTTGAGGGCGGGTGGCTGGAACTGCTGTCCATTAAACGCTGATGACTCCCCGTTAAACGTACAAAAGGTCGGCCAAAAGGCCGGAAAGCGCTGAATCGACCTTCGGCGAACGGCGCGACCGATCTTGCAACAGTCCGATGTCGGTCATTGCCTGAAACATGGCAAAGGGAACAGCTACCGGCTGGGTGGCCTTATTGATCCGACCCAAAAAAACCACGTCCCCATGGACGGCGAAGTCCACGTCAAGATCCAAAATCGGCATGTCTATGGGATTGGGCCGCGTTTCCCGGTCCCTTGAACGGCAAAGCAGCTGCGATTCTGCCCACAAAAAAACCGCACGGGAAAAGCCCACGATACGCAGGGCATAGGCCTCAGCCCGGTCTTCGGTCGCCTCTTTCGGGCGGTGACCCAAACGCCAGACAAATTCGGCCGCTTCCTGCGATATGCCGGACGCCGCCAAGGGCCCGGACCAGTGCGGTCCCGTCATCTCCAACAGCCGGTTGCGCCATTTCGGGTAGGGATTGGTTAGTCCGTAGACTGCATTCAAGGCATCAGCGGCATGCCACAATAATTCCTCGGCTGCATAGATCATCGATCGCCAGTCGGCGCACGCCCGCAATCCGACCAGATCAGTCTGCAGCGTGCGGCTGCGGTGGCGCGCGAAATGCAGTTTCAGGCGCATGACGTCGCCTTTATCTGGCCGGCGCGGCCGGCTGTCCGGTGTAGCTCGGTCGGCCAGGCAACGCGCCGTGCCCAAGCGATGCAACATGATTCGGTCTTCCAGCACAAAGCCGGCGTCGAATTCGACCGACCAGGGCCGTGCGGCCCATGTATTCAAACAGTCCAAGATATGTGCGATCTCCGGCACATCGTGGATCAGCACATCCACCAGGCATTCGCCGACCGTAACGGCCCGAAAGCGGTCCGTGGGCGGGCGACCTTCGAAATCGCGGATCAGAAAAATATCAATGTCCGAGGCCTTGTTGCCGATGCCCTCGGCAAGCGAACCGACCGCAAGTATCGTGTCCCCGGTGCGAGCGCCGAAGGTGTCTTCGATCTTTCCGATCAGATCGTCAACGGTCAGCCCGCGCAGGGCGAGAAAAGCATCGAGATCCAACGAGCGCATCAGGCCCCGCGGCGGCGCTACACATTGTACGGCGTCAGCGAACATCTCTTGATACCGGCAAGACTGGCTGCGCCTTTTGCCGGCACCAAGGGCGTTTTGCGCAGCATTCGACATGACAATCGAAAACCGCGTTACCCAGCTCGTCGTGGGTGATCTGGTTGAAATCGCTGATGCGCCGAGTCATCAACTTCTGCAATTCGCCGGTGACCATCTGGCGAGCGAAGTTCTCGATAAGATCGGCAGTATACCCGACATGCCGCAATTCGTCCCGCAACAACGCATCCAGTAGCGGTTCTATTCTGCCAAAGGCCACGTCGTCGCAATGTTTGCGCAAGGCTTTTCGCTGCATCAGGTGGTGTATGGTCGTGCGTATTTCAGCGATGTTCATTTGAATGAAGTCGTCGATTGTCGGCACCTTGGCGTAGGGTGACCCCTCAACCGGGAACAGGTCCTGCTCCATGCCAAAGCGTGGCGAAAGGGCTTGCAGCTTAACGCGGAACGCCGGGTCGGTGATGCCGGGAAATGCTATGTCCAGAAGGCGCAGATAGTACAGCGCATGTCGCGACTCGTCCACGGCATGGGTTTTTAACAGATGCTGTTCTGTGTCGTGGCGGCTGCATGCCGCCAGTGACCAAAGCCTTTTTGCCCCATCGCCTTCGCGTTCCGCGTTGGTAATCAGCGAGACGGCCATCCAGGTGGCGTCTTCGGACGAAATTCGGAACAGATCGTCGTACTCTCGCGTGTCATAGGGTGGGGGCGCCGCGGCTAGCGCGTATTCCAGCGCGGACATATATGTCGGACAATCTTTGGTATCGCTGCTTTCGGAAACGGAAAGCCGCGCCGCCGCGATTACGCGACCATTGGCGTCCGCGCAAAACAGGGCTTCTCTTGAACTGGCTAACACATTTCACCCGTTAGTACAGCGTAAGACTCAAGTTCGCGCGCTGGTTAATCAGCGGCATGCACGTCGGGATCGAACGGTGCATTCACGGCCACAAAAGAGACCTTGGCATCCGCAAATTTCTCTTTGATTGCCCGCAACGCAGCTTCGTCCAAAACGACTTTGCCTTCAATGATTTCGCCCGTAAGAACAACGCCTGAGCGTTGTTCGTTGAAAGCGCGTATCGCATGACCGAGTGCCTCGCGGTCGTTCTCAATTTTTGCCATGATCCATCTCCTCTCATACAAACGCCGCCCGCTACAAAATATCGCAACAGACTACTTATGGTTCAACATATCCTTACGTAAGTCAACTAATAGTTGCTTCTTTCTGAGCGCTTCAAATACCGGGAATAAAAAGCAGTTGCACCGGGTTGCCTGCCGGATCTTTGAAATAAAAGCTTTCTGCGCCGTCACCGTGCTTTTCCAATCCGGTGAGGTCGATGATGCCCAGGGTCTCTGCGTTTGCTGAACAGTAGGAATGCCAATTGCGCACCTCGTCAATCGAAGCCACTGTAAATCCGAAGTGATTCAAAGGAGACGAAGTTTGAGATACTTGGCGGTTTGAATCCGGTCGCACCCGGTAAAGTGCCAAATTATCCGATCCAGAGCTAAGATAAATGCTCTCCGAATTCGGGTGCCAGACAACATCCATACCCATTCCATTTCTATAAAAGCTGGCGGTTTTTTCGAACACTGAATCTGGGATCCAAAGCGCGAGATGGCGCAGTCCGGTTAAAGCAAGAGAGTCGGGAGTGAAATTCATACTAGATTTCCATTTTTTCGAGTATAAAACTCGTAATAGTACTTTTAATTGTGGCGTGCGGCAATCGCCACGATCCTACGCTGTCTAGCGCACCCTCTTCAGCTTCGGGCGAGTGCGTTGAGGTCTGCAGGAGGAGTAGTCGAACCACGAAGGCGGAGTCGAAAATCAGCCATTGATTGCTTTTAACTGAACAGCAGGTCTGATCCGCTCAGTCACCGACAAGGAGCACGGACTGGACAAGATTGACCGTTCTGTGACGCAGTGAAAGAAGCATGCAGTTCAAGTGTAATCCGACCAGAGAAAATTCCCGAGGCCCACGCCATCATCACTGTCGCGGCCCCGAAAACACTCTCGGCCCGGACCGAAGGTTCGTTTCAGGCGCAGCAAACATCCGGTCCCCGCTGCATGATACAGCTCGCGGGACTCGGGAGACAGCGATCCGCATCGATGCATCGGGAACAAGGTCCTCTTCATCGTTTGAGCGAGGGGATACTGTGATAGCCTGCGCATATGGTTCAAGGAAACTCGAACAAATCTGGCTGCCTGACTTTTGCCGGTTTGTTCTTCGGGATCATTTTCAGCTGCATCGTTGTCTGGTTGATATATACGGGTAAGATACACACGCTGCAGGCACAGACCACCTGGGAAGAACAGCCGATCAAGTTCGTGATCATGGTCGGTATTCTGACTGCCTTTGCCCTTGCCTCCCTGGCGATTGCGGTCGCCGGTCTGATTGCCTTGTTCAGGAGAAAATAAGGCATTCGGTTTCGAACTGAAACGGCTGCAACGATCGTGACCTGCCACTGAACTTTCATCCAACCGCGACCGGAGTTTTTTGGCGCCGGAAGCGGGAGTTGCCCCGCCCGCTATCGCGCTTACGGGCTGGGCATGTCATCGGGATTCTAAAGCCCGGTCAGAAACTTCAAATCGATCATGCTCAGGCGAGCCTTTAATCTTTGCTCTGCTGGCACAGCAAATGATATTCTGCTTCTTTTCGAACCATGTATTCGACCCAAGGCATCAAGGAGGCGTATTCTTCAATAGGTGCATCCATGGAAGCCATTTCAAAGACCATATCATGATAATCTATTACTGTCGCAGATACGCCGCCAGCAGAGAGCTGCACTTTTAGTTCGCTGTGTACCCGCTCTACACATTCCGCGATCATGTCAAACAATTCGCGATTGATGTGCTTAGGGGCCTTTTCTTCAGGCTTATTCCCATACGGCCGTCCAGCGCCAGTAGCTAACCATTCTAGTGAGACATTTGCGCCTTCTGCGACGGCAATCACGAAGTCGATCGAAGGCCGCGTACCCTTGAGCACGCTTCGTAAGCTGCTGTCTTTCACCCCGATCCGGTTCGCGAAACTTCGCGTAGATTCGTCGCCTTTTATAAAGGTTAGGCGACTAGGAAGACCCCATTCTGTATTTTTTTGCTCGTCAACCGTCACTTTGGAAAACCTTGTTTATCCATATCTGCCAACGATTTGTTCTTTTTTTCGTCGTGGGTGAAATGGTGTGCACGAAAAATCGCTTGCAATGAGCGAAATATCGCGCAAGTTTGGTTGTGCGAACCATCAACGTGCTTCGCGATTGTGAATAAGTGCCCAAAAGAAGCCAACGCTGCAACGACCGTTTTTGAGGCGGAGACAATTTGATGTCCAAAAAGCAACCGACCATGGACTGGGAGGCAATCAAAGCCGAAGTCCATCGCCGCGGCATGACCTTGACTGAACTTTCTATCCAATGCGGGTTCCATTCCTCCATTTTGCGCAAAGTAAAAAGTACCACCCATTATAGGGGGCAGTCCGCTCTTGCAGGCTTCATCAATTGCAAGCCGGAAGATCTTTGGCCCGAACGTTATCCGAAGAAGTCCTCTAGTATCTTGGATACCGCAAAATGGCCGCGACCTGAAAGTCAGAAATGCCAGGCGCTTCCGGATAAGAAAGCAGCCTGATGTCGGCCTTCGGTCAACACCCGGCACATGACAAGACAGGTCAGATGATCGCCAATCTGTGGCCGTTCAAAATGGTCGCCGACAGTCACCGCTCCGTTGGCGAGGGCGCCATTAGCCTGCTCCCATACCTTGTCGGTGTGGCTGGTGCCGTCGCCCTTCTTCTGACGGTTCTCTTGACCTGTTACTGCCTCCTGCTGCCCCGCAGCCGGCGCAATACGCCCCCGGTCGCCTTCTTCCACCCGGACGGCACCGGCCCCCGACGCGGCCACGCAAGCCGTGGGCTCTGCAAACCAACGAGCTCCCGAGTTTCCTCTGCCTTCCTGTTCAGGCGGACCTAGGGCAGATGGAACGCGTCACCTGCATCAGTGGTGAGATGCGGCGCTGCCGTTTGACCAGCCACGTCACCACCTTGCCGGGCGGCTGCAGCGAGTTTGAGACCGAGCTGCCCGGTTCTTTTCCGACATTTGATTGAGGTTCGAATTGAGCGTTTATCAGTCCATCAAACTTTCCCTGATCGATAGTCCCGACGGCCGTTTGCGGGGTGTGGATGAGGATTGGGCAGACTGCCTGGCCGGCATGTTCCAGGAGAGGGGACAGATTACGCCGATCGACGTCGTCGCGGATGGCAAGAGGTTCTTGTTGGTCGCCGGCGCTCACCGACTGCGCGCGGCTTCGATCGCCAAGTGGAAAGAGATCGACGCCCGCATTCTGGAACCGACTAGCGAACAGCCGGCCGAAGACCTGCGCCTCCACGAGATCCTGGAGAACTTGGGCCGCAAGGATCTGAACGCGCTGGAGCGCTGCGAGGCGCTGTTCGATTTGAAGCGCATCTACGAGGCACTGCATCCGGAAGCTAAGCACGGCGGTAAGCGCGGCAACCAGCACACGGGTGGTGAAAAGAGGCAAGATCCAATTTTTGGATTTTGCCAAAGTGCTGCTGAAACCACCGGCTTCTCGCGGAGTTCGGTGGCTCTTGCCGTCCAGATCTTCACCGGCCTTTCCCCGGAAACCCGCGAACGTCTTCGGGGCACGGTCCACGCCCAAAAGCAAAGCGACCTGAAAGCCCTCTCCGAACTGGACGCGGACGAGCAAAAGAAAGTCCTCGATCTCCTCTTCGCCGACCCGCCGCAAGCCGCCACCATTGCCGATGCCAGACTGCTCGCCAGGGGCGAGCGCCGCGAGAGCGATGCCGATAAGCGCTTCCGGACGGTCTGCGATTATCTGCCGAACCTTCCCAAAGCCAGTCGTCTCGGCGTCTTCCGCCTGCACAAGGAAGAGATCATGGAGCTGGCAAGACAGGAAGGCTGGCTCGATGCGTAAATCCCGAGATGATTTCACCCTCGATCTCTTCAGGGATTGGAAGCCGCCGCGGGTCTCGGTCGGCTTCGAGCCGGGAGCCTTCCCGGGAACCCGGCTTGCCTCACGGATCAGCCGGGCGATCGCCAGGGCCCTGAAGGATTGCGGCAAGGACCGCCAGACGGTGGCAGCCCAGGTGAGCGAGCGACTTGGATACAAGGTCAGCAAGCAGATCCTGGAAGCCTATGCGTCGGAAGCCAAGACCCAGAACAACATCACGCTGGAGCGGTTCATTGCGCTCATCCATGTGACCGGCAAGACCGAGCTGCTTGGGTTCCTGGCCGAGGACTTCGGCATGGCGGTGATCCCCAAGCGCTACGAGAACGTCATCGAGCTTGCCTTGATCGAGGATCACGCGCGCATGATCGAAACTCGTAAGAAAACCCTTCAGGCAGAAATCCGGAGGGCCAAGTGAAACTCTGGTTGAGCGCTCAGGAAATCGCAGACCTTCGCCTCGACGGCTTTCCCGCCACCAAGATGGGTGTGTTGAAACGCGCTGACCGGGATGGCTGGCTGACAAGAGACTTTGCCCGCAAGCGCGAGGGGCGGGAAGGCGGCGGCGGTCTGGAATTCCACATCGACCTTCTGCCGCTACCGCAGCGCCTTGCCTATGTGGCGAGCTTCGTCAGGGTCGAGCGCAGTGACCTGGTCACGGAGACCGATACGGATCTTGGCGCCGACGAGCGCACGGCCCGCGATGCCAGGCTGATCCTCTTGAAGGTCGCGGATCGCTTCCGCAAGACATCGGGTATGGGAACGGCTGCCGCTGACCATCTCTTCATTAGTCTGTACGAGGAGGGACGGGTGCCGGTACCCGATTGGGTGAGAGAAAGCATCACCCGTCTTTCCCTGCGCACCCTGTCGCGCTGGCGCAGGCATGTTCGCAGTGACATCAACAAGTTGACGGCAAACTCTGCCAAGTCGCGCTAGGGCACGGGCGTGCTCGACCGGGCCGAGGACGGCCAGCTCAAAAGCTTTTGCCTGGCGGTCTATGCGTCCAATCCGCTGCTTTCCACCAAGCGCATTCGCCAGACGGTGGTCGAACGCTTTGGCCCCTCGGTCACTGTCGGCGATGAACGCGTTCCAATGCCGCCTTTAAGGACGTTTCAAAACGCTCTTAAAGCCTGGAAGAGCGACTACCGGAACGAGCTTTTAAAACTCACCAATCCGGATGCCTATCGCTCCCATGTCCAGTTTGCCGCCACTGGCGCCAACCGGGTCGATCGTCTGAACCAGAAGTGGGAGATCGATGCATCGCCGGTCGATGCGATGACCACGGACGGGCGCAAGAACCTTTATATGGCGATCGACCTTTATTCCCGCCGTGTCGTCATGCTGATCTCCGACACGGCACGCGCCTCGGCCGTTGGTCTCCTGATCCGGAAGTGCCTTTTGGAATGGGGCGTGCCGGAACTGATCAAGACCGACAACGGCTCGGACTTTGCGGCCCGCGCCACGGTGCGCTTGCTGGATGCTCTGGAGATTGAACAGGGGTTTTCCACGCCCTACAGCCCGCAGCAAAAGGGCACGGTGGAGCGGGTGATCGGCACCTTCCAGCGCGACTGCGCGGCAACGCTGCCGGGCTTTGTCGGCCATTCGGTTGCCGACCGCAAAATCATCGAAGCCAGGAAGAGCTTTGCACAGCGCCTTGGCACCGATGAGGACAAACTCTTCCAGGTCGATCTCAACACAGCAGAATTGCAGCTGGAAGCTGATCGCTGGTGCCGGGAGCAATATGCCCATACGCCCCATGAGGGTTTGAAGCGCAAGACACCCTTCGATGTTGCCAACGCGTGGACGGGTGAGGTGAGGGCGATCAGCAAGCCGGAGAGCCTCGACGTTCTTCTCGCCCCGGTCGCCGGCAAGGATGGCCTTCGCAAGGTCACCAAACAGGGCATCAAGGTCGATGGGGAATATTACCTGCCGATGAGCGCGGCCCTGCCGGGCAAGGACGTCTTCTGCCGGCATGACCCGGCAGACCTGGGGCGGCTCTGGCTCTTCGAGCCCGACGGCGAGACGTATTTGGGCGAAGCCATTTGCCCGGATCTTGCCGGTCTCGATCCGGCCGCAACGATCGCAAAAGTCCGCGCACAGCAGAAGGCATTCGAAGAAGGGCGTCTGTCAGAGATCCGGGCCCAGAAACGCAAGATCACGCCCCGGACGGTCATGGATGCCCAAAGGCGGGCCTATCAGCACAACGCCGACGTTCTGAGCTTCCCGCAAAAACGCGCACCGACCGAAACCGCCAAATCGCTGGCCGCCAGTGAAGTGAAGAAGAAGCGCGCGCCAAGAGAGCTTTCCGAGAAGGAAGCCGAGGTAATGGCGAGCCTTCAGGCGGACACGCTCACTGAGGCCATGCAGCCGGCGCGCAAGGTTCACAAGCTCACCCAGCCAACAACTCCGGAAGCACTCTTCAAGCGGGCGCTTCAGCTGGAGCAACGTCTGGCGGAGGGCGAGACCATTCCGGATCAAGACGCGATCTGGCTAACCGGCTTCCAGGCCGGGCCGATCTACCGCGCGCACAAGATCATTTGGGAAGACGAACAGCGACAGCGACGACACCGCGTACCGCCCGCGTCCTGATGGGCAAGAGAAAGGCCCCGAAAGCTGCAACTTCCGAGGCCGGTAAATCTAAGACAACGGAGTGAATGATGACGAATGGAGACATCTGTGTCAACGCCGGCGGCTTGGTGGCCTTGAAGAACGTGTCCCGGTTCCTGGTGCTTATGGAAACCCTGATCCACCGTGGGCCGCACCTGCCGGGGATCGGCGTCTTCCATGGGTTTTCCGGGTACGGCAAGACCTATGCCTCGATCTACGCCACCAACAAGCGGCGGGCCCTGCGCCTGGAAGTCGGCGACAGCTGGACACGCAAGAAGTTCCTGGAAAACCTTCTGGCCGAAGCCGATGTCAAACCAGTCCGGGCCACCATCGCCGATCTCACCAGCGAAGCGATCATGGCGCTTGGCGATGACTTCGAGCGGCCGCTCATCATCGACGAGGCGGACAAGCTCGCCGACAAGGGCATGCTGGAGCTTGTCCGGGAAATCCAGGAACACAGTCAGGTGCCGGTGCTTCTGATCGGCGAGGAGCAGCTGCCCGCAAAACTGATGAAGGTGGAGCGGGTGCACAACCGGGTGCTGGAGTGGGTGCCGGCAGAACCCTGCGACATTGGCGATGCTAAGGCGCTGGCGGATCTCTTCTGCCCGGAGCTGGATCTTGAGGAGGATCTTCTGGAGATCCTGGTCGACAGGACGGAGGGCAGGGCCCGGCGCCTGGTCGTCAACCTCAACAAGATCAAGGAGCACGCCCGCAACACCCGCCAGGAGGTGTTCGACGCAAGGTCGTTTGAGAAAGGCTGGTTTTACACCGGCGAGCCGCCGCGCCGGGGCATTCGGAGGGCAGCCTGATGTCGATCCAGCTGGAACTCAGGGTCACTGCCGGAAAGCCGGTCTACCGGGGTCATGATCATTATTGGAGCGTGATCCGGGATCTTGGCAAGGGTGGGAACCTGTTCACGCTCAGCCAGATCGGCCTGCGCACCAATGACCCGGTCAATGATTGCATCACCGACTATCTGCGCCGCTTGATCAAGGCAGGCATTGTTGAAGTCGCGGGCTCGGAAAAGGTTCTGACCAATCTTCGAACCACGACGACGCAGCAACACTATCGCGTGCTGAAGAGGCCGAAGGCGACACCGCGCCTTAACCGGGATGGCTCGCTCGCCAAACAGGGACTTGGTCAGGACCAGCTCTGGACCGCAATCCGGGCGCTCAGCGGCTTCGACACGAGGGAGCTGGCGATCGCGGCCAGCACCGACGATGTCGTCGTCGCGGTGGAGACCGCGAAGTCTTACGCGCGCCATCTGGAAGCTGCCGGCTATCTGCAGGTGCTGCGCCCGGGCAGCGGGCCGGTCAGCCGTATCTGGCGCCTCAAGCCTTCCATGAACACGGGACCGACCGCTCCAAAGATCCTCAAGTCGAAGATGGTCTACGACCCGAACCGCAAGGAGATCATGGGCGCTCCCCTGGCAGAGGAGTGCGCTGCATGAGTGTCTCCTCAAACATGATCCAGAAGGCCGAGGCTGCCTGGGGCGGCACGCCGCCAGACTGGATCGCCGAACTTGCCCGGCTCGCAACCTCCAAAGGGCTCAGGGTCTGCGCCCAAAGGGTCGGCTATTCGCAGACAACGATCAGTCAGACACTCACCAACAAATATCCGGGCGATCTCTCCAAGGTCGAGGAGAAGGTGAGGGGAGCCCTGATGGGCTCCACCGTCGACTGTCCGGTTCTTGGGGCCATCGGCCGGCACACCTGTCTTGATTGGCAGGCCAAACCCCGGGCCGTCACCAACTCCACCCGTTCCAAGGTCTACCGCGCCTGCCGGAACGGCTGCCCGCACTCCCGCCTGAAAGGTTCCCATGATGCTTAGCACCGATCTTCGCATGCTCTCGCGCCAGCTCAACGAATGGAAAGATGACCGTGGCGCCCTGCACCTCCCGGCAAAGACCGCCGCCGGCGTCGAGCGGGTTCTCGATGAATGCGCCTCGATCGCCCAGAACCTGGAGGCCTCAAGGCTCGATTGCACTCCCATCGTGATCGATCTCTCCGATCCCACGATCACGCTCTTTCCGAGGGTCAAACGACCGATCCCGATCGACGACACGAATGTGCCGCCCGTGACCGCCGTCCAGATGGACGACGACGGCGCGGCCTAAGCCTTTTTGTTCTGCGTTTAACGAGACTGCAAAAGGACTTTAAAATGACTTCCTCAAACTTCTCGAGTTCGATCCCTGCCGGGGACAGCAAGACGGTCGATCCCAGCACCGTAACCGGACCCGACACCGGCATCGAGGTCATCAACGGCCAGCCCTACATGCGCGATGCCAAGGGCAACCTGGTGCCGCTGGAAAACGTCAAGCCGCAGCACAAGCTGGAAGACGAGACCGTGCGCGAGATCGTCGGCTATGCCGAGGATCTGTCGGCCCAGATCTGCCGGTTCCGCAATCACACCTTTGCCGATCTCCTGAGCCTGACCGCTCTCCTTGCCCAGGAATACAACTCCACCAAGGGCGGGCGGAAAGGCAACACGACCTTCCAGACCATTGACGGCTGCCTGAAGGTTCAGGTGCAGGTCTCCGACTTCATCGACTTCGGCCCGGAGATCCAGATCGCCAAGAGCCTGATCGACGAGTGCCTCAATGAATGGGCGGCCGACAGCCGCCCGGAAATCCGCTCCATCGTCACCCGGGCCTTCAACACCGACAAGGAAGGCCAGATCAACAAGTCGGAGATCTTCATGCTGATGCGGCTGGAGATCGAGGACCCGCGCTGGCAGCAGGCGATGATCGCCCTGAAGGACGCCATGCGGGTCACAGGCTCCAAGAGCTATGTGCGCTTCTACCGGCGCGATCAGCCGGACGCGGACTGGCAGGCGATCACAATCGATCTGGCACGGGCAGCCTGAAAATGTCCCGCCTCGCCAACCCGGAAGCTTCTGAGTTGCGTGAGACCAAGGCCCTGCGCGATCGGCGTGATCTTCTTTTGCGCAAGGCCAACCAGGCCCGCTTCCGCCTGCACTGCCGGCCGGACCTGACCAAAGACCTGCAGCAGGCAACCAACGAACTCTTGAGACTGGAAATCGAGGCCAGGGCGCAGGCCGCGACCCCGGCACGCAGGGAGTCTGACTTGTGGCCTGAGCCCGACTGCTCCGCGGAGCGACCGCATCAGGAACAGCCAGCCGCTGTCAGCCCCCCAATGCTTCGTCTTCCTTACAAGGATTGAGACCATGAGTTATCGCGAACGCATCGCCTTTGCATTGTTCAGGACCTCCTATCCCGAGGACATCGCCGCCAGGATGACCCTGGAGCGCATGCCGGTCAGCCAGATCCGGATCGACGACCACCTCATGCAGGAGATCGATACCCGCCTCGACTGGGACCTGAAACGGGACGGCTATCTGAAGCTCGCCGATGCGGCGCTCTTCGAGCTCGACGCGATCACACGAGAAGCCGATGAGAAACGCTCCGGAGGAAAGCGATGAGCGCCCTTGCCAAGATCCATGTCCTGAAATCCAAAGCCAAATTGGACGACGACAGTTACCGGGATATTCTGGAACGGGAGACCGGCAAGCGGTCCTCCAAGGGCATGAGCCAGGTCGAGCAGCTTAAGGTCATCACCGCCCTTGAAGCCATCGCCCCCAAGCAAGTCGGCCAGACGGTTGCCGGCTCCTTTGCCAGGAAACTGCAAGCGCTCTGGATCGCCGGTTATAACCTCGGCGTTGTCGATGACAGGTCGGACAAAGCCATGGTCGCCTTCCTGCGCCGGCAGACCGGTCTCGACCATCACCGCTTCTTGCAAGATCCCCGGGATGCCAACAAGGCGATTGATGCTTTGAAACTTTGGATCCGCAGGTCTACGGGCAATCCCGATCTCTTCATTCGGGATCAGAGCCAGTCGGCGCTCAACAATGACCACCGCTTCCAGGTTTGCCGTCACATCTGGTCGGAGCTGGAAAAGAAGAACAGGACCCCGGCCGCGAGCTTGAACGATTATCTCGCTGAGCGCAGCGGGCACGAGGACATCCTTCAGCAGTCATCCGCAGATTGGATCTCGGCGATGAATGCCCTGGGGGCTTTGCTGAGGGCTTGCGGCAAGTGAACGACGACCTTCCAGGCCTGCTCGGCGAGATTGCCGCGGTTGCCGGTCTCAGTGCCGCCCTTGCCATTGCCGAGCGCGTCGGCGGCACGCGGGTCTCCATCCCGGTCAGAGCGACAGAAGGCCACTGGCTTGTGCAAACTGTCGGCCGGGAGACTGCGGAAAAGATCTGCGACCACTTCCGGATCCTCTCTCCGGAAGGCCGGGAGAGCGGTGCGGTGCATGTGGTCATTCCCCGCGGTCCGGCCGGGTGTCTGGCGAAGGCAAGACGGAGACTGGCCCGGGAACTGGACGCCGGCACCAGTGCCAGAGAGGCGGCTCGCCGCGCCGGTCTCTCCGAGCGGGCCGCCTTCAGGATGCGGGCCCGGCACAGAGGCGGCGACGACAGCCAGGGCGATCTGTTCGGAGAAGGCGCTACCAAGGCCATAAAGCGGGTGGGAGAATGACGGTGGCAGGACATCATTCTCTCCTGCGGTCGCAGGCTCAGAAGACCCCCTCGAAAAAACGGCCGTGGAGGCCGTTCGCGGTCTCGGGATGTCCAATGCCCCATAAAAATCCGTCTCGCGCGCTGAGACCCGTTTAATCCCCCTTTAATTTTGATCCTGCTCACAGACCTCAGATGCAAATGTCATCTGGCGCTCTGAAACCGGGTCTGATAGGGTCAAATCTCTTCCCGACCTGTGCATTCCAATCCCTTGGCTGACGCCCGTCAGCCCTGACACCTGTCATGCCTTCGCTAGCGTTTTGTCATCGCAAACGGGTCCGCCCCCGTTTGCGCCTCTTCAGACAAGACAACCTTGAGCGAACGGAGCCCGTCCGATGCATGATGATCTTCTTCCCGGCATTCTCGGTGAAATCGCAGATGTAGCCGGTATCCCGGCAGCCCTTGCCATTGCAGATGAAGTCGGGGGCACCCGGATTAACATTCCCGCCCGTGCCCAGGACGATCACTGGCTCGTCAAGACCGTCGGCCGGGAGGCGGCCGATCAGATCTGCGAGTATTTCCGCACACTCTCCGCAGAGCACCGCGAGGCCGGCGTTCGGCATGTGGTGATCCCAATGGGAAGCACCAGCCCGATGGCGCAGGCGCGGCGGGTGCTCATCACCGAGCTGGAGAATGGGGTGAGTGCCCGGCAGGCGGCGCGCAAGGCTGGTGTGTCGGAGAGGACGGCGTTCCGGATGCGGGCGAAAATGAGGGGGAGGAGAAGGGCGGCGTGAGGCGTTGGTACGTCTTCAATCAGCTGGTCCATACCGAATTGAGACCTCCAGTCCGGCCGACCACACAGTTGGTGTGCGACCGTTCTTCTGCAGTCCTTTGCAAAGCTCATGCCCTGACGAACGATTAATGCACGATCGAGGCGTTTGATGTCGCGTCTACGGCTGGCAATTCCAGCTTGGAATTTAGGTTTTCTTTTCGGCAGATGCTCGGGGCGCTCGTGGCAAAGGCAGGGATGGCGCGCGGTGAACCCGGTCGTTCAAAGCCATCTGGCATAGTACCTCCTGTCGACGCACTTCCCTTGCGATCAAAAAATTTCTGAGTGTTTCCGAACAGAGCGTTTGTCCGGTTGTGGCACAAATGCCTGAAAGGTGACGTAGCGGTTATATTCGCACCAGAATTGCCACTGACGAAAGCCCTGCCATTTCCCACCACCAGATACAACCTAATGGGGTTGCCGGGTTGATTGCTTTCGTCGAGAGCCTGGTTACGATTGTGTTAATCGACCCGCTGGTGGGTGAAGATTGGCGGCGCCCGCATCGCGGGGAAGGGGCAATTCATTAAAGTCATGCACGTCAACAGTTTAGCGTGACACTTCGGCGTCGGGGGGCGCTGCTATCCAATGGAAACTGGACTTTCCGATCGAGCCGCTATGACTGCGCGCGCTCCAGATCAGAGGAAACAGGAACCGAAGCGTCCGCCTCTTTCCGGAAGCGCAGGAAAAAATCCGGTTGCAAATGACGGTTTGAATGGCTCCGGCAAATTCATCGTTAGAATTGCAGGTGGTATGGAGGCCGATTATCGGGCCGGGCTCCATCTTGCGCGTGAGGCGCACCAGCATACTCTCTTCCGCGACATCCCGTTTTCCGAAGACAAGGCAAGAGCGATCTTTGAGCGGGCCACGGCCCGGCCGGATCGCAACGGCCTGATTTATGCTGTGCCAGGAATGGATGCCCCACTCGTCGAGGACGGTCTCCTCGGCTTGGCCGCCGTGCAGGCGGGTGAGTATTTTTTGGGCGAGGGCACGCTGATCGCGACGGTGCAGACCCTGAACATCTCCCGAAAGCTCTCCGGCACGCTGCTCGGCGGCAAAGTCGCCCTGCGGCTGGTGCAGGCGGTGCGGCACTGGGCCAAGGCACGGAACTGCGAGCATCTTCTGGTGCATGTAACCAATGGTGAAAACGCGGAAGAGGCGGACCGGTTCTTCCGACGGTGTGGGATGGTGATCAACGGTGGCAACTATATTTACTGTCTGTAGAGTCATCTCCAGTGGGGAGTTAAAGAATGAACACACGATTTCTTTTTATCGCATTTCTTTTCTGTATTGAGTGCAGTGCAGTATCCGCTAACGATTATGGAAGATTTATTGATGCGATCTCTGGCGATTTGGCCTTGCGATCAGCTAATGATCGCTTCCAGTTCAAAAATTCCTTTCCGATCTTCAGCGGCAAAATGATTAGTGATGCGACTAATACCCCAGCTTACCATGCACTGAGCAAAATTGGGGGAGACGCTGGCTTTTTGGAAGGTTACGGTCAAAGCGCCGAACAAAATATGATTATTATCGAATACGTATCTGGGAAAGTAACAGATTACTGCCGGTTTTCTCTAGATGTAAATAAAAAGAATGAATTCTTTCCTATAGTTTCCCGGGGCGCATGGAATGGGCGTATTGAAGTTAGCAATATCATTTCTAATGGGTATGAAAATACAAGCCTGTGGCGCTGTATGCTTGATGCTGTGTTCTTTTTCTACGGCACGACACGTAGAGACTTCTTTTCGGGAATTGTAGAGCAAGATCGCTTTTATAAACCGAATTATGAATACCATTTGCTTGAGGGCATTATTGCGTGTGGCGCGACTACCGAACAGCTGGCCTCATGTTTAAAGAATAGATAGTCTGAGGATATTGATATGACTGATTATGTATTAATACCTGCAGACAGGAAATATGTTACTACCTCTCCAATTCACGATTGGGCAGGAGTAAAGTTGTCAGTTGGCGTTGGGCCATATAACTACACAACTTCTTGGGATAGTTATCATGGATGGTCGGGAAAGCCTGGCGCAAAACTTGAAGCAACCGGTAAATTCGGAAAGTTCAAGGGCGGCGTGGATATCCAAAACGGGGACATCATTGGTTCCTATGATAAGGCTAAAGCCAGCGTAAATTTGAACGAGGAGAAAATTTCAGGCTCCTATGGCTTTCTGAGTTTCAGTGCCAAGCCCCTTGAAGGAGAGTTGAGTGCTGGCTTTACCGTGAAAGACTACTTCTCTTTCAAAGGTGGCTTTATTACAGGAGCGGAAAATCCTCCGATTCGACTTCCCTATCTCGAAGACCGGATAGTCGAAAACGTCGATGATGGTATGTATTACACCGCCACGCGAACTGGTAAAGTTGACCAGTTTGGGCAGATCTATTTAATAACTCAGTATATCCCTACTGGGGTACCAGGACAGTATCAGAAAAAGACATTTGAAACAACCTTGAGTGCGAAAGGTATAATTGAGTTAGATGTTCTTATCCACGAGAACGATACATTTACTCGACAAAAGTGCTTTTCAGCCGATACTGAGATACTTGGTCCAACAGGTGAAGTTCTCAGAATAGCTGACGTGTGTGTCGGGGATGTAGTTCTCGCTTTTGACCCATTGGTCGCAAATGGACGAGGCTCACTTGTCCCGAAAAAAGTGACTAGAACATTTCAAAACATTACCGACATTTGGATACGTTTGGCTTGGAGCGAAAACGGCGAGCAAAAAACTCTGGTAACGACGCCTGGCCATCAGTTCCTGACTCAAGACGGGCAGTTTAGGGAAATTGAGAGGCTTTTAGAGGGGGGCGAGGGAAAGATAGTTCTTGCCGATGGCACCGAGGCGACAGTCGCCTCTGAACGTATCGCCTATAATGCTGAGAGTGCACATCTGTTTGAACAAGCCGAAGGGTATGCTTACCCGGATAACGGCAATCATGCGCTAGCACCAATCCACAAGAAGGGTTGGAAGACCTACAACTTCGAGGTCGAGGATTTTCATACCTATGTTGCCGGTGGGGTGCGGGTTCACAACGATTCCTACAACGACCTGAAGGGGTTTGAGTATCATAGCGTCGACAAGCATGATGGAGTTGCCTACGTAGAGTTTGACAGCGGGCGACATCTGTCCGTGGATGGAGAGGCATACGTTGAGCATCAGCGCAGCCTCGATTCAAACTATGCTTCTACGCCTGACGGAAAGGCCTCATCTGCCGGATATGCGGCTGCTGTTTCAGGGCATAGCGATACTAACGTCATGGGCGCGGTTCGCCACGAGTTGGCGGCTCTTGGGGTCTATGATGACGGAAGCTCGTACTACAATGCGCGATCAAGCAAAGTGTATCGCGAGGCGCAGCGAGCTGCCTCCTCTGGCTCCGACAGAAACTCCGGCCGGGACAGTCAGGGTGACCGGGTCGATACCAGTAACTCCCGGGTAACCGGCGAGGGAATGGGCGGGCGAGGCGACTACAATAACGACGGCGAAGTCAGCGCGCGGGAATTCAATCGTGCGGAAAGCGAAGGCAAATACAATACGCCTTCACGAGGCGAAACTGATCCAGGAGCCTCTGGCTCACCAGGTGGAAAACCCGTTCTCTTAGATCTGGACGGCGACGGCATCGAGGTCACGGAGCTCGACCAATCGACGATTTTCATGGACACCGGTGGCGACGGTTTCCTGCGCCGGACGGCCTGGGCAGGCGCTGGCGACGGCATCCTGTTCTACGATCCGGATGGACGAGATGCCATCACGGAGAAGCGCCAGTTCGTCTTCACCGAATGGGACCCGACGTCGACAAGCGATCTCGAGGCCCTCGCTTCTGTTTTCGACAGCAACAGCGACGGTGTCCTGAACGCTTCCGACGCGGACTTTGCAAAGTTCAAGGTCTTGGTCACGAACGCGGATGGATCCACCACCGCCAGGACCCTTGCGGAACTCGGCATCACCGAAATCGATCTGACGGCGGATGCCACCAAAATCGAGCTCAGCGACGGTTCGGTGATCACCGGAAAGACGACGTTCAAGCGGTCGGACGGATCGACGGGCACAGTTGGCGACCTGCTGCTGTTCAGCGAAAGCGAAGGCCACCGTGTCGAGCAGGTGGAAAGCCTTGATGCCGCTGGCAACCGGACGGCAGTGATCACCGCCTACGCCCAGGACGGGGCGATCGCCTATGTCATTCATTCCGTCACTTCGGTGGACGGCCTTTCCGTTACCAACCGCTATGACGACAATGGTGACGGTGTTGTCGACCGGATCCAGACCATCGTCACCGTAGAAAATCCGGACGGGACCCGGACGGAGACCGAGAGCAATTTCTCCGGAAGCGACGCGGCAACTGCCGTGCTCGACAGCCGGACCGTGACCACCAGGAGTGCCGACGGAAAGACGGAAACCATCGAGCGGGATTCTTCGGGAGGCGGCTGGTTCGATCAGCGGGAGGTCCGCGTCGAGCAGGCTGACGGAAGCATGTCCATAGTCGTCAGCAATCTGGCTCAGGATGGCTCGGTCATCACGAGCAGCAGCGAAACCGTCTCGGAGGACGGCCTCACCCGTATCGACAGCATGGACCGTGACGGCGACGGCCTCGCCGACACGGTGGAGAGTCACAGTGTTACCGTCGCCGCGGACGGCAGCCGCACGGAGACGATCTCTGTTACCAATCGGGATGCCTCGCTTCGCTCTCATGTGAGCGAAGATGTCAGCGCAGATGGGCGAACGAAAACCATCTTGCGCGATCTGGACGGCGACGGCGATACGGATCTGCGCGAGGAACACGCCATCACCGTGGCAGCGGATGGCCAGACGACATCCGTTCTGGAAATCCGCAATGGTGACGGCAGCCTGCGCAGCGCGAACACGACGCTGCAGTCGGGCGACGCGCTGACGCAGACGAGCCAGGTGGATCAGGACGGCGATGGAGACGTCGACCAGACCACCGTTTCCGCTACTGTGGTCAATACCGATGACAGCCGGGAGACCACGACGACCGTGACAAACGGCGACGGCTCGGTGCGCTCCATGAGCCTGGAGACGCTCGGCGCCGACAAGGTGAGCCGTGAGGTCTGGGCCGATCTGAATCAGAACGGGAGTTTCGAGGCGAGCGAGCTGGTATCTTCCGTTGTGGTCGATGACACGACCCTGGAGAGAACGGCGACGAGCTGGTCGCGCAATGCGGATGGTTCCGTCAACGCTGTGGTGACATCCACCGCGAGTGCTAACGGACTTGAGAAGGTTACGCAGACCGATGCCGATGGCGATGGCGACACGGATGTTTCCATCACCGATATGACCGTTGCCAATGCCGACGGGACATCTTCCAGGGCAGTCACGGCGCGCAATCAGGATGCCTCGCTGCGGACGGTCTCGAGCGTGCTGACCAGCGCGGACGGCCTGATCACCACGACCACCACCGATGTCGACGGGGATGGCCAGGTCGATCAAATGACCGTTGAGAGCCTGGTGCTTGAATCCGACGGCGGCACCACCCGGACGACATCAAACTATGCCGGCGACGGAACGACGCTCCTTGCGCGTACGGTGGTGGAAGAAACCACGGACCGCCTCAGCCAAACGGCGACGAACGACATCGACGGCGATGGCGTTGCCGACGTTATCTCTGTCCGGTCGAAAGGGACGGACGGCTCTGTCACCTTGACCGAAACGACGTACGCCACCGACGGCACCGTTCTCGGGCAGACCGTCAGCACCACGAGTGCGAACGAACTGGTCTCCTCCGCTGCAAGCGATCTCGACGGGGATCTTGTTGCCGATGTCACGGTCAGCAGCACGACGATGCTGAATGCCGACGGCAGCCAGACGACGGTTCAGAACACCCTGAATGGCGACCTTTCCCTGCGCAGTACCGCTTCGGTCACGGTCAGCGACGACGGGCTGGTGACGGTTTCCGGCACGGACCTGGATGGCGACGGCACCGAGGAACGCGTTACCACGGAAACGACGATCCTCGAGGCTGACGGCAGCACGGCCACGACCGTGGAAACACATGCGGAAAACGGGGATCTCCTGAGCCGTTCCCGAACGGAAGTCAGCGACGATACTCTCGTTGTCGTCAGCCGGAACGATGCGGACGGGGACGGTGCCTATGATCTGATCGAGACAACGACCAAATCTCTCGAAGCGGATGGTTCGACGATCACTGTCAGCGAACTGCGGGACGGCGCAGGCGACCTTCGTACGGCGTCGACCGAAACCCGGTCAGGCAACGGCCGTTCCGTGGTGACTGAATTCGACGCCGACGGCGACGGCATAGTCGATTCGTGCGTATCCAAGAGCATTGCCGATGACGGAACGGCGGAAACGCTGACCGAGCATTTCAACGAAGACGGCAGTCTCCAGAGCCGGTCCAGAACCGAAGCCTCTGCCAATGGCTTGAACGAGATTTCCCAAGAGGACCGGGAAGGCGACGGCAGCTACGAGATCACGGTCGAGACAAGCCATGTTCTGAATGCTGACGGTTCGACCACCAGCACGTCTGACCTGAAAGGCGCGGATGGGACACTTCAAAGCCGCAGTGTTTCGACGACATCCGCTGACGGCCTGTCTTCAACCAGTGCGCAGGACGTCGACGGTGACGGCGTCGCGGACACGACAACATCTGAACAGACCGTCATCGCTGCGGACGGTTCCGGCACGACCACGACGACGGTTGTGAGCGCCGATGGTTCGGTTCTGGAAACGAACGTTCGCACGGAAAGCGGCGATGGCCGGACCACGGAAAGGCAGACCGACCTGGACGGCGATGGTCAGATTGACCAGGCGCTGACGAGCAGTCGCGGCGACGACGGCACCACGACAACAACATCCTCTACTTTCTCGGCGGACGGCGGACTGCTCTCGCAATCCGTTCTCACTGAAAGCGGGACGGGACTTGTAAGGACCGGCTCTTTCGATCTGGACGGTGACGGTACTGCCGACCGGTCTTGGTCCGACGTCACGACGCTTGCAGCAAGCGGCAGCCGCGTCAGGACGGTCACGCACCGGGACGCCCAGGGCGCAATCGTTGCGAGCGAGCGTTACGAGACTTCCGACGACGGACTGGCAAGCACCGTATCGTTCGACCTTGACGGCGACGGCATTGACGACACCGAAACGACGTCCACGACCGCCTTTGCCGCAGACGGCTCGACGCTCGAGACCTTCTCGACAACCGGGACTGACGGGAGCCTGATCGGATCGTTGGTGCGCGAGACCAACGGCAACGGCCTGCAGGTGAGCGAAGCGACGGATCTGGACGGTGACGGCGTGGCCGACCGGGAGACCGGCCTGCAACTCGGCGCGTCGGGGGGAAGCACCGAAACGGTAAATCTCTACGGCGCGGGTTCGACGCCACTGCGCAGCGCCACGACCGTGGTCAGCGCCGACGAACGGACACGGACCTCGACGCTCGACAGCGACGGCGACGGTGTCGCCGACATCGAAACGGTCACTCAAATCGATCTGAGCGGCAACCAGACAACGACATACACCGACTTTGCAGACGATGGCTCGGCCGAGTCTGCCGTTACAAGCACGGCGTCCGCGAACGGTCAGTCCGAAAGCTATTCCTTCGACATCGATGGCGATGGAACTGCGGACATCACGCGCACGACGACCGTGACTTTTGACGCGGCCGGCAACGAAGTCAGCCGCTTCGAGGAGCGTAACGCAACCGGGCAGCTGGAATTCGCCAGCACCACGACGGCCTCCGCAAACGGTCTGGTCTCGAAGACCACGGTGGACTCGGACGGGGACGGGGAAGTCGATTCCACCGAGGAAACCGTCACCGTTTTGAACGCCGACGGAAGCACCACGACAACCAGCACCGACCGGTATTCCAACGGAAGCCTGCGGTCCACCTTCGAGGAAGCGACCAGCGCGGACGGGCGGACTGTCACCCGGACCTTCGATTTCGATGGCGACGGAACCATAGACAGGAAAACGACCGAGCAGACGCGCGCCGACGGGCAGGTGACCCTGACGGAGACCGCCTACGGAGATGGGGGCGCGGGCAACAGTTCGGTAACGACGACGTCCTCTGACGGACTGCGGACAACGATTGCCAGGAACGGGGTTGAGCAGACGATCACCAGGTCTCCTGTAGGCAATGGGACCTACTCCTGGGACAACGGCGTTGCGGCGACCTCGTCGGAGGCTCATATTGTCGTTGCGCATGAGGTCGATGGCCAGGGCATCGAAACCTGGAAGATGAGCGAAACCGTCGCCGGGGCGACGACCGTTTCTGTCCAGCGGTTCGATCAGGCATCAAAAGCACGCCTTCTGGCCGAAGCCGCCCGGATTTATGACAGCGTGTTCGACCGCGAGATGGATCTTTCGGAGGTCGAAACGCTGGTTCGGCATGCGGCCCATGCTCAGCTGGACCTTTCGGCCCTGGCAGAAGACCTGTTGACCTCCACGGAGTACACGCAGAGATACGGCACGCTCAGCGATGCCGGCTTCATCACGCGTCTCTACAACAACTCCCTGGGCCGTGAGCCTTCTCTAAATGAACTGGAAGAGCACCTGACGGAATTGTCCGACGGGGCCAGAACGCGGGCGGAACTGACTGCTCAAATTTCCGAATCCCCCGAACATCTGGTTGTCGGGAACGGCTTCACCGAAACCAACAACAACGATGCCTTTCTCCTGCCGGTCGAACAGGAAGAGGAGCTTAAAGTCTCGTACCTGGAAGGGCCGGTCGAGGTCGAGGCCAGTGAAGCCAAGGTGCTGATTGGCGGCGACACCGGCGAGGCCCTCAACGGAACCGGATATACCGCGATCTTCGGCCGGGACGGTGACGACACGCTGACGGGAGCCGTGGAGACGACCTCTCTCGTCGGCGGCGCCGGAAACGACAGGCTCAAAGGCAATACGGGAGACGATTCACTTCACGGCGGAACGGGCGACGATCGCCTGGAAGGCGGCGCCGGCGACGACATCTATTTCTATGAACGCGGCGACGGCGCCGACACGATACTGGACACCGGCAACGGCGCATACGGCGACACGCTGGTATTCGGGCGCGGAATAACGGCCGAAGACCTGAAGCTCAGCCGAAGCGGTAACAGCCTGAAAATCGATTTCCACCCTGAAAGCGCTTCTGACGCGGCGGCTGCCGCCGCCGGCGGACTGGCCCCACTCACCGGCTCCCTCACATTTACCAACTGGTTTTCCAATTCTGCCTACCGCATCGAGCGCCTCGCCTTTGAAAACGGGGACAGCTTCTGGATAGGGCATTTGACCGCCGTCAAAGAAGACGAATCGGGCACCCATTCCCTTACTGGCGGCAGCGCGAACGAATGGCTGGCCGGCCTTGACGGTGATGACCTTCTGAAAGGCGGGACGGGTCACGACCTACTTGTCGGCGGTGATGGCAACGACACGCTGGAAGGTCAGGCGGGGGATGACACTCTTCGAGGAGGTAGCGGCAACGACGAACTGCTTGGCGGTCTTGGCCATGACATCCTGGACGCCGGCGTGGGAGATGGTGGTTGGCAGTACATGACAGGCGCGGGAGGCGACGACTTCTATATCGTTGCTCGCGAACAGGGTCGCGTAAGCATTACCGAACTTGCGGGAGGCGGTCACGATACTGTTTCGTTTAAGGATCTCAACCTCAGTGACCTTAAACTCTCACAGTACGACTACTCCCTGGGAGGAGAAAACCCTTCAGAAGAGCCGAATGCCAATGTCTTCAAATGGAGTGATGGATCCGCCTCAGGTGAAATCTGGCTCAACGACAACGGTCAATATGTCGACCGGTTTGAGTTCGCGGACGGCACGACGATAAGCTCCATTTCAGAACGAGAAGACGGGAAATTGGAGATCCAGTGCGCTCAGCAAGATCTGGAATACCTTTCCATCGTCAACAGTAGTTTCGAAGCGCTGAACCTGGGCAATGGCCAAGTCTTATATAACAATTTCGCAGGCTGGAGTAACTCGTCCGACGGCAACGGTGTGTTTGATCCGGGTGCTGGTTCTCTGTCGGAAGTCCCGGACGGCGAAAATATCGGCTTCGTAAATCACAGCAGTCGTTACATCCGTCAGAATACGCCGCATGCCGTCGAGGCCGGGGCGACTTATACGTTCTCGGCGGAACACGTGGTTCGCATCGATGATGGACCGGCACCGCTCCGCTTGAGAGTAATAGTCGGTGGCGTCACCGTGGCGGATGAGATTTTCCAGCCTGGGGAGCGCAACACCTCTACGCGCGTAGGTGTGTCCTTTGATGCCGACGCCTTTCCGCAACTGATCGGCAAAACGATCCAGGTCATGATTCAGTACGGCCGTAGCGGCGGCGGCGCGGCTGTCTGTTTCGATGATGTCAAGCTGATCAAGGAAAGTGGCGGGGCGCTTGTCAACGGCACTGACGCTAGTGAAGTCCTTCTTGGCACCGGTGGCAGGGACTTCTTGTCGGCCGGAGCCGGAGATGATGAAGTTCATTATGGTCTTGGAGACCAGTTCTGGACGTCTTCCGGGGCGCGGGATGTTGGTGGCGATGGAACCGACAAGCTTGTGGTTGATGCGGGCTCCGGTTTCGTGACGGACACACTCTCCTCGCTCGGATTTGAAGCCTTTGAAGGGGCCGAACTCAACGACCGCGTGACCGGAGATCTGGACAGTATCGATTACGTGCTGGACGGCGGTGCGGGCAATGATGTCCTGAAAGGCGGCGGCGGCAGCGACACTCTGATCGGCGGTGACGGGGACGACAACCTCACCGGCGGAGGGGGCTCCGACACGCTGACCGGTGGGGCAGGTAATGATCACCTGGAGGCTGGCGTCGGTGTCGAAGGCGAGACACAGACCGCGGACGGTGGTGCGGGCGATGACGTTTACGTGATCACCCCCGAGACGTCTTACCTCTGGATCGTTGAAGATCCGGACGAGGCCATCGGTGGTCGCGATACCCTGAAATTTGTAGACATTCAGCAAAATCAGCTCGAGATCCGGACCTACGAAGACCCCGAGAAGGGAACCGTCACGCAGATTTCCTGGGGTGACGCAGAAAACGGCAAGTGGGTACGGTTTGCTGGTGCGTCCGTCCCTGTTGAACTGTTTAGCTTCACAACAAGTGAAGCGTTGAACGCAGAGCCGATCCTTGTTCGCGATTTTGCAACGAATGCGATTGAGAAAACGGGTGGCAGCACGGGCGGCTGGGATCGTGGGGCCTATTCGCAGGAGAGTTTTGTCGGAGCTGGTTCTCTCAGCACGACGGTCTATCGGACCAACA
>VIRH01000106.1 GCA_008107755.1 Rhodobacterales bacterium | reverse complement strand
ATGGCCCCAACCTCCTCCTCATCCTGAGGAAGCGCCCCAGCGCTGTCTCGAAGGATGGGCCAAACGGCCAGTCACTCATCAGAAGGTACTTCACTGGGCGACGCCTGCGAGCGGCTGCCTTCGGAGCTAGGTGCCTTCTTGAAGACGGGTTTGCCTGCCTTCCTCGGATGAGGTCGTCTTCACCCTTGCAGGACGGGAGAACCAGACGGTCGCGTCAAATCCGTCCTGGAAATCCGCTATGTCCGTGTCGGCCGTTCGAAGGCGTCGCGGGCGTTTTCCACCTTTTCCCGGCAAAAGCATCCTTCCAGATGGTCATTGACCATGCCCATGGACTGCATGAACGCATAGACGGTCGTCGGGCCGACGAAACTCCAGCCCCGTTTTTTCAGGTCTTTTGAGAGCGCGGTGCTTTCCTCGGTCTTGGCGAGGGTGCGTGCGGTTGCGAAATCGAGGGTTTCCGGACGGTTTTCCGGTGCCGGTTCGAATGACCAGAAATAGGCGGCAAGACTTCCGAACTCCGCCTTGAGCTCGAGCGCTCGCCTGGCATTGTTGATGGTCGACTCGATCTTCTTGCGATGGCGAACGATGCCCGCGTCGGCCAGGCAGCGCTCGACATCGGCCTCGGTGAACCGGGCGACCTCCGCAAACTCGAAATTGGCGAAGGCCGCGCGGAAGGCGTCGCGCTTGCGCAGGATCGTCAGCCAGGACAGACCCGACTGGAACCCTTCCAGGCAGATCTTCTCGAAGAGACGCCGATCCTCGTCGACGGGAAATCCCCACTCCGTGTCGTGGTAGCGCTGGTAATCCTCAAGCCCGCCGTGCCACCAGCAACGCTTGCGTCCATCGGCACCTTCCAGAAGGCCGGTAACCGGATCGCGGACGGCGGCAACGGGTGCGGCAGGTTTGGCTTGGGTCATGTCTCACCTGATATTCACTCTTTGTTCTCAACTGGTACCGGTCGGGAGGGCATACCGCAAGCCCTGCGCGGCGCATCTCGAACGCAGACACGAAAAAACCCGGCCAGAAGACCGGGTTTTGCAAGCGGATTGAGGTATGCGTCAGGCGAAGAGGGCGTCGATATCGTCCTGCGATGCCACGTCGATGTCGGTGTCCAGCGACGGTCCGTTGAGCAGAGCCTCGTCGCCTTCGCGAGCGGCGCGCTCGTCTACGGAAACTTCCTTGAAGCTTTCGATGCCGCCCCAGATGTCCATCATCTGGATGATGCGGTCCTCGATGAAACGAAGCGTGCCGACGACCTTGGTGATGCGCTGTCCGGTCAAATCCTGGAAGTTACAGGCTTCGAAGATCTGGACGACCTTGTCCTGGATGTCGGAGGTGAGCCCGGCATCGTCCCTGTCGACCCGACCCGACAGCGTGGTCGCCGTTTCGTCGATGTATTCAGCGGCGGAGAGAATCGTCTCGGTCGCGCCCTCTGTACCGATCACGACCGCGTCGAGCTCGTTGGTGACACGCGTCATCTCCTCGCCCTCCGCACCGGTGGTGTGGTGCAGGGTTGCGATTTCCTTCTTGGTCTGGGCAATCGCTTCGTAGATAGCGTCGAGTTCGACCTTGAGCTTGGCCGCCTCTGACATTTCCTTCCGGAATTCCGACAGAAACTGCTCACTCATCGCCTGAGGATCGAGTGGCTGCTGGCCCTGCTGGCCTTCGCCGGATCGGATCATCTTCTTGAGAGACGCAATCTCGCTCATAAGTTCCTGATGGCGGCGCTCGTCAACAAAAACGGGGTCATCATTGATCCCCGTTTTCATGTGCATCAAGCTTTCCGCCCGAAAGGATCTCTTCACCGCGGCCATGCCCACTCCCGTGTTCGCCCCTGCAGGCTCGTTCGTTTCGTATCGGGATGGTTATAGACCGCGAAGTTTAAAGAAATGTTTTTTCGCAATCGCACGCAATCGACAAAAGCTAAATGAACGGGTAACGGTTTCTTGGCTTCCCTCTCTCCGGTCCATTGGCTATCTTCGCGACATCGCGCGGCATTGCTTTATCGGCAGGACCGAAACGGGCACAGCGGGACGCGCGCAGAACGACGTCTGCATGCATGACAAAAGGGCTTCTACACCGGCTTTCAGCGCCCAACCGGCGCTCTTACGAAATCAAGTCTCACGGGTCTCCGCCCTTCATGAAACGTTTGCGTTCCCTTCTGCCCCTTCTTGCCTCGATCTTTCTCGTCACCTCGGCCCCCGTGCATGCTGGCGACGAGACCTTCACGATCGAAGAGCTGATCTACGGCTTTGAAAAGACGGTTTTCGGGTTGGAATACCGCAGCTGGAGCTGGCGTCCCTACCAGGTCAAGAAATTCACGAAACCGGTGCGCTTCTATGTTCACAATCTCGCGCGCAAGAACCGGCGCCCGACCGTTGACCGGTTCATCGGTGAAATGGGACGGCGTATCGACAACATCAGCACGGAGATCGTCTCCAGTCCCGAGGCTGCGAATTTCGAGGTCTTCGTCGTCGACAGGGATCAGTACGAACCGGTTGTCAGAAAGGACATCTACAAGGATCAGCGCGCCAAGGTACCCGGGCGCTGTCTGGTGCGCGTGGTGTCCGGTTCCAACGGCATCAAGCGCTCGGCAGCGGTGATCGTTTCCGATGAGGGAGAGTTTCTTTTCAAGCGCTGCCTCGTGGAGGAACTGCTTCAGGGCCTTGGTCCGATGAACGACGATTCGCACCTGACCCACTCCGTATTTAACGATTCCTCCCGCCACAGCCGTTTCACCATCTTCGACCAGATCATCCTGAACATGCTCTACGACCCGCGCATCAGGCCGGGCATGACGATCAAGCAGACGAGGCCGCTGCTTGCGGTGATCGCCCGCGATGCGAGACGTCGGGCGCGTTAACCAGACGGTCCTAAAAAGAGCAGCAGTTTCAAGCCTCCATTTTGGTGGCCGAGCAACAGCGGTCTCCTGCTAAGAGCCTGTTAAGCCTGTTCCTCAACGAAAGGCTAACCATAAGAAACGATTACGTGAATTCTCCCTGCCGGATTCACCATTGAATGATCGGGCGCGCTTATCATCATTGCCAATCCGTTAATCGGCGGGCAGGGTTTTTACCCGGTTTCCGCTGAACGTGGTCGAAGACGAGTGAAGAGTACTGCCATGTTCCCAGTTCGATTTCTGATGCCTGCCGCCCTGTTTCTCGGTGGCGCCGTCCTCGGTGCAGGTCTGGCCGGCACCCCTGCCAGCGCAGGACAGGTGGCGCCCCCTCCCCTTGTCCTCAGCCCCAACCTGACCGAGCCCTGGGTGCTTCAGCTTCAGCCCGGCACCGCCCGCCGCGCGGCAGCGCCCGTCCAGCAGCGCCGCGTCTATCAGCAGCGCCCCGTCCAGCAGCGACAGGTGCGCCGCGCCAACTGGTGGTCGCGCACCATGGAAAAGCCGCAGCCGCAGGCCCACGCCCAACGGACCCGTCAGATCGCCCCGGAATTCCTGCCGACCATCGTGGAGTATCACGGCTCCCATAAACCCGGCACGATCGTCATCGACACGAATGCCCGCTACCTTTACCTGGTCCAGACAGACGGCACCGCCCGTCGCTACGGTGTTGGCGTGGGCAAACCGGGCTTCGAGTGGGCCGGGACGCACAAGATCACCCGCAAGGCGGAATGGCCGGACTGGCGTCCGCCGGCGGAGATGCGCAAGCGGCGGCCCGACCTGCCGACCTTCATGGCAGGCGGCCCTCAAAATCCGCTCGGTGCCCGCGCACTTTATCTCGGCTCGACGCTCTATCGTATCCACGGGTCCAATCAGCCCTGGACCATCGGTCACGCCGTTTCCTCAGGCTGCATCCGCATGCGCAACGAGGATGTCACGGACCTCTACGAACGGGTCGGCGTCGGCACGAAGGTCTACGTGATCTGACCTGCGGGTCGGCAAGTTCACAGGTTCATCTCAGCCAGGCGCGCGGCATCGACCGCGCGCCTGGCCGTTTTCCGGCCTCATCAAATCCGGACGTGAAAAGGTTCGGAAGCTTGGTCGCAAATCACCGGATGCGTCACCAACGCGTCGCAACTGTCGCTAGGGCGCTTTCGGGCTCAGCGGCCGGATTTTATTGTTACACGCCCTTCTCAGGCGCATCGCGGCTTGCGATCGCCGATGTTTCTTTGCAGTTTGAACCACGCCCTCTTCCAAGCCGCCTTTCTTGGCACCTTTCGAGCCCGGCATGACACAGCATTTTCGCAAATTTTCTCCGCGGTCGGACGCCGCCTATTTCGTCAAGGCCATCATGGTCGGGCTGCTCGTGGGCGGACTGGGCACAGGGTTTCATTCCAGCCTCGACTTCCTGATCGGCCGCTATGCGGCCTTGCGGGCGTCACTGGATGGGGGTGCCCTTCCCTATGTTGTCTCCTTCGCTCTGTCGGCAGCCTGCGTGACCGGTGCCTATCTGCTCGTCCGCCGGGTGGCTCCGGAGGCCGCGGGAAGCGGCATTCAGGAAATCGAAGGGGCCATGGAGGACAAGCGTCCGCTGCACTGGGCTCCAGTGCTGGTGGCGAAGTTCTTCGGCGGCCTGCTTGCCCTCGGCTCCGGGCTTGTCCTGGGGCGCGAGGGACCGACAATTCACATGGGCGCGATGACGGCCGAAGCCCTGTCACGGTCCCATGCGCTCAACCCTGAGGACCACAAGGGACTTCTGGCGGCCGGCGCCGCGGCCGGTCTCGCCGCGGCCTTCAACGCACCGCTCGCCGCGATCCTCTTTATCGTTGAGGAAACCCGGCGTCAGTTTCCCTTCAGCTACAGGACCTACATGGCGGTGATCATCGCCTCGATCCTGAGCGCCGCCGTCACCGAAGAGCTGACGAATATCGGGCCGCTGCTCGTCGTCGAGGTCACCTATGTTCCGGTCTGGAGTTTTCTTCTGCTCGGCATCCTCGGCGTTTTGCTCGGGGTGCTCGGCGTTCTCTTCAACAAGATCCTGATCGCCACGATGGATCTCTTCCAGAAGATCCCCGATGGGTTCCGCTGGATCCCGGCGCTCCTGATCGGAGGCTTCACGGGCATTCTCCTCAACATCCTGCCGGATGCGACCGGCGGCGGCGAGGATCTCGTCCACGAGCTGATATTTTCCAAGTACGGGGTCGTGATCCTTCTGATCCTGACCGTCCTGCGCTTCGGGGGCGTTCTGTTTTCCTATGCGTCCGGCGTGCCGGGCGGCATTTTTGCTCCCATGCTGTCGATTGCCACCTGCGCAGGCCTCGCCTTCGGCGTCGCCTCCGTGAATGTGTTCTCGCTGGAAACGGATTTCCGCTCGGCCTGCGCCGTTGCGGCCATGGGCGGTTTCTTCGCGGCCTCCGTCAGGGCGCCGCTGGTGGGCGTCGTTCTGGTGATGGAACTGACAGGCGCCTATGCCCTGATCATGCCGGTTCTGGTGACCTGCACCACGGCTTCGCTGACGGCGCATCACCTGGGCGGGCGCCCCATCTACGAACAACTGCTGGAACGCACCCTCCGCCTTGCAGGCGCGCCGCCCGATCCGAAGGGGAACAGCAACAGCGATACCCCGATTCAACTGGGCGCGCAGGACAAGTGACCCGAACGCCGCCCTATTCGGCAGCTTCGCCGGCGGCATAAACCGCCGCGAGGCTTTCCGGCATCGGTCCGCCGTAAACCCAATCGAGCAGTTCCGCCGTGTGGAGGATCGGGATGTCGGTGCCAAGACCGATCTGCGTCATGCAGCCGATGTTGCCGGTCGCGATCACATCCGGCCGGGTCTTCTCGATGTTGGCGACTTTCCGGTCCCGCAGACGCTTTGCGATATCCGGCTGAAGAATGTTGTAGGTTCCGGCGGAACCGCAGCACAGATGGCCCTCCGGCACGTCCTTGACGGCAAAGCCCGTCGCCTTCAGCAGATCCTTCGGCTCGCGCGTGATCTTCTGGCCATGCTGCATGGAACAGGCGGAATGGTAGGCCACCGTCAGGTCCGGACGCACCGACGGTTCGCCGAGGTCGACGCCGGTCAGGAATTCGGTCACATCCTTTGCCAGCGCGGAGACGCGCGCCGCCTTTGCCGCATAGGCTGGATCGTCCTTCAGCATGAAGCCGTAGTCCTTGATCGTCGTGCCGCAGCCGGAGGCGGTGATCAGGACTGCATCCAGCCCGGCCCCATCGGCTTCGGCAAGCCAGACATCCACATTGCTGCGGGCATTGGCGAGCGCGGCTTCCTCCTTGCCCATGTGGTGGACGAGCGCTCCGCAGCAGACCTCGCCCTCCGGCAGAACGATCTCATAGCCCGCGCGCCGCAGCAGGCGGATCGTGGCATCGTTGATGCCCGGATTGAGGACCGGCTGCGCGCAGCCACTCAGAAGGGCGACACGGCCCTTCCGGGACGGAGTTTCCGGGACAAACACGCCCGGGCCCTCATGGTCGCCCCGGCCCGGGGCCCTGGCGGGGGCGAGTTCCAGCATCGCCCCCAATTTCGCTAGCGGCCCACCGATCATCTTGAAGGCGCCGGCGAGCGGCCTGCCGAAGAAGGCGCCGAAAAGGGCGAGACGGAACCGGCGGGGATACGGCAGGACGGCGGCCAGAATGCCGCGCAGAACCCTATCCGAGAACGGCCGCCTGTAGGTCTTTTCGATATGGGTCCGGGCATGGTCGACCAGATGCATGTAGTTCACGCCCGATGGGCAGGTCGTCATGCAGGACAGGCAGGACAGGCAGCGGTCGATATGCTTGACGATCTTCTCGTCTGCCGGACGGTCGTTTTCCAGCATGTCCTTGATCAGGTAGATCCGACCGCGTGGGCTGTCGAGTTCGTCGCCGAGGAGCGCGAACGTCGGGCAGGTGGCGGTGCAGAAACCGCAATGGACACATTTGCGCAGGATCTTTTCAGATTCCGCGACGTGGCTGTCCTGCAACTGTTCCGCTGTGAAGTTCGTCTGCATCTTGCCGGGCTTCCCAATCTGCCCGTCGCAACTCGGACGGGCCCTCCTCCTGATGGCGCCGGATCGTAGGTGTTCGCCAGCCGGCAAACAAGGCGCCATTGCTGCACAATGGTTTCAACGCTGCGGCCGGGGCACTCAAGTGTCCGGATCAGGTGCCCAAAGTCTGCGGATTGGGAACCGGCTCGCCGCGCGAGGCGCGCTGCATGCCACTGATGCAGCGTATGATCATCCAGATCAGAACCGCGATCAGCACGAGAACCCCGACCCAGACGAACATCAGGACAACGGCGAAGAAGCTGAACAGGGTGCCGATCCAGAAGGTTCTGATCTGATAGGTGTAATGCGTGTCGACCCAGAAGGCCCCCTTCCCCTGGTTGAGATAGGCAAGGATCACGCCGACGATCGCGGTGATGCCTAGGGTACGGACCCATAAAATTGTACGTACAGGTCGCTCGGGAAAGAACTGTAACCAAGGCGTGAAAGCGCAGGAAACCTGGAGGGTTTTCAAGCTTCCACAACGCAGGAGACAGTTCTTTCCCGAACGATCCGGAGGACGCCAAGCGGGCATTGAAAAGCCGCGTCAAAGCCTTTGACCTATGCGAAAGCATAGCTCTGCAGGCTTTTCCTTGCTTTTCTGTGCCCGATTGACGCCTGAATGCACAATTTTATGGGTCCGCACCCTAGGGCAATGCTTGCAAGATAAAGCACATAAACAAGCGTTACGTTCTTCGAACCGGGCTCCAGGCAGCCCGCGAGATCGGACTGATCATGCATGTTCGACCTCCCGAAACTTCGATGTCCCCCGCCAAAAACACCCCTACTCGCCGCGCACCATGCGGCCAGGATTCAGGACAGCCTTCGGATCGAATTGTTGCTTCAGGCGGCGGGAAAGCGCCACGAGCGGCGCCGGCTGCGGCTGGAAGACATCGACGGCGGACCGCACCGAGGCATCGGCGCGCATGAGGGTCGCATGGCCGCCTTCCGAGGCTGCAACGGCGGCGCGGATCTCCTCGTCGTGGATCTCGCCATCGAGACAGCTCAACCAGACCAGGCCGCCGCTCCAGTCGTAGAAGGCCGAAAGATCGAACTGGTTGCGAAGCGCCGCCAACACCTCGGGACCCGCCGTCGGCGCGACGGAAATCCGCCAGACAGGTGTTTCGTCCCGGGCGACAGGCTTTGCATCACGGACCTGTTGCCAAAGGTTCTGGCTGTCCGTGTCATCAAGTCGCTCGGGGGTGCCGAATTCACCGAGAAGGCTTTCAAGCTGCCCGATCCTGTAGTCGACAGAGGTGCTGAACCCCTCGACCCGCAAAAGGGTTCCGGGCCCCTCACCTTCCCGGCCTTCCGGAAGATGCGCGGCGCCGGAGACTTCCGCCGAAGAGCCCATGGCCTGACAGAGAAGACGAACGGCGTCGTGGTCGCTCAATCCGGAAAAGACCAGCGACTGGCAGGCTTCCGGCCTCGGATTGACCTTCAGCGTGACCGTCGTCGCGACCGCGAGCGTCCCGTAGGAGCCGCACAAGGCGCGCGGAAGGTCGTAGCCGGTCACATTCTTCACGACCTTGCCGCCGGAGTTGAAGACCTCGCCCCGGCCGGAGACCGCCTCCATGCCCAGAATGTGGTCGCGTGCCGCGCCGGCCTTGAGGCGGCGCGGACCGGAGAGATTGGCCGCCAGGATACCACCGACCGTTCCGGCGGTCCGCGCGGCACCATTTTCGTCAGACGCGCCCCTGCCACCGATGAGCTGCGTGAGATTGGGCGGTTCGAAAGAAAGTTCCTGGTTATTTTCGGCGACAAGTTTCTCGACGGCCTCCAGCGGCGTGCCGGCCTTCACCGTCAGGACGAGTTCTGCCGGTTCGTAGGTGACGACGCCGGAAAGGTCCGACAGGTCCAGCACATGGGCAGCCTGCACCGGACGGCCGAGACCGCGCTTGGAGCCATGCCCGACGATTTCGAGCGGCTGCTCCTCGGCGGCCGCCCAGGCCACCGCCTCGGCAACATCACGCGTGTCGCGCGGCTTCAGTGTCGCGTCCATTGCGGCTCCTCAAAACCGGGGAATGTCGGGAAAGGGAAGCTGCCCCTTGTGAACATGCATCTTGCCGAGTTCGGCACAGCGGTGCAGCACCGGAAACACCTTGCCCGGGTTGAGCAGATGCTTGTCGTCAAAAGCACATTTGACCCGTTGCTGCTGCTTGAGGTCCTCCTCGGAGAACATGTCCGTCATCAGGTCTCGCTTTTCGATGCCGACGCCGTGCTCTCCGGTCAGCACACCGCCCACCTCGACGCAGAGCCTTAGAATATCCGCACCGAACGCCTCGGCCGCATCGAGTTCGCCCGGCTTGTTGGCATCATAGAGGATCAGAGGATGCAGGTTGCCGTCACCGGCATGGAAGACGTTGGCGCAGCGAAGGCCGTGCTTTTCCGAAAGCTCGCGCATGCGGGCGAGCACCCTCGGCAACTCGCGGCGCGGGATCGTGCCGTCCATGCAAAGGTAATCGGGCGAAATGCGGCCGACGGCCGGAAATGCGGCCTTGCGCCCCGCCCAGAAGGTCATCCGCTCTTCCTCGCTCTGCGACACCCGGCAATGGGTCGCCTTGTTCGCTCGTCCGATTGCCTCCACACGGTCGATCAGGAAATCCACTTCCCGTTCCGGCCCGTCGAGTTCGACAATCAGCAACGCCTCCACATCGAGAGGATAGCCGGCATTGACGAAATCCTCCGCCGCGTGGATCGCGGGCCGGTCCATCATTTCCATGCCACCCGGGATGATGCCGGCTGCGATCACATCGGCGACGCAGCGCCCTCCGTCCTCGCTCGTGGGAAAGCCGATCAGAACGGCCCGGGCCGTCTCAGGCTTCTGCAGGATGCGCACGGTCACTTCCGTCACGACGCCGAGAAGCCCCTCCGAACCGGTCATCAGGGCGAGAAGATCATAGCCTTCGCTGTCCAGATGCTTGCCGCCGAGGCGGATGACCTCTCCGGTAATCAGCACCATCTCCAGGCCAAGGACATTGTTGGTGGTCAGGCCATACTTGAGACAGTGCACCCCGCCGGAGTTCTCGGCGATGTTGCCGCCGATGGAGCAGGCGATCTGCGAGGATGGATCGGGCGCGTAGTAGAAGCCCTCGTGCTCGACGGCACGGGTGATCCCAAGGTTTGTCACACCCGGCTGCACGACGACGGCGCGATTGTCATAGTCGATATCAAGCACACGGTTGAACTTCATCATCGACATCAGGACGCCGTCTTCGAGCGGCAGTGCGCCTCCGGACAGCGACGTGCCCGCACCGCGCGGCACCACCTTGACGTTGTTCTGATGACAGTATTTCAGAACCCTGGAAACCTGCTCGACAGTTTCCGGCAGGACGACAATCAGGGGAAGCTGGCGGTAGGCCGTCAGACCATCGGTCTCGTAGGCCCTCATTTCGCGCTCGTCGTGAACGACGCCCTCTCCAGGGACAATCGCCTGAAGTGCGCTCAGGATCTCCCGGCGCCGCGCGATCACCTCCTGATCGGGTGCCGGCATTGAGATTGCAGTCACGTGAGGCCTCCTTCCAATTTCCCCCCATCGCCCCATATGGGATGATCTGTCGTCACCGATTGCAAACGCCCGGACCCAAAACCCGGGTGGCAGACCAGCGCCAATTCGTTAGTCTGGCAAATACAGCGACGGAGCAAAACGTCCGCCGGGATACTAATTGTCTTTCTGAGAGATTGAAAATGAGCAATCTGACCGACATGGAAATTTTCGCCCGCGTGGTCGGCGCTGGAAGCATGTCGGCCGCAGGCAGAGAGATGAGTCTGTCGCCAGCTGTGGTGTCGAAACGCATTCGACGCCTGGAGGAAAAGCTCGGCACACGGCTCTTGCAGCGGACGACCCGGCAGATCGCCATGACGGAAGCCGGTCAGGGCTTCTACGAGCGGGTCGTGGCGATTCTCGCGTCGGTGGAGGAAGCCGAATCCTTCGTCTCCCGCGGATCGGCCAAGGCCCGCGGCAACCTGCGCGTTGCCGTCCCCACCTCGTTCGGCCGGCTTCACATCGCGCCGCACCTGGGTACGTTTCTGGCGGAGAACCCGGATCTTTCGGTCAATCTCGATCTTTCCGACGATTTCGTCGACATTGTCGGCGACGGCTACGATCTGGCGATCCGGATCGCCGAACTCTCCGACAGCAGCCTCGTCGCCCGTCGCCTTGCCCCCGTCCACAGGATCCTTTGTGCCAGTCCCGACTACTTGAGACGGCACGGCGAACCGAAAACGATCAACGACCTGACCGGAAATCACGTCACGCTTGCGGCGACCAACCAGGACCCGTGGCGCCTTGCCGGGCCGGGCGGCATCGAGACCGTGCGGACTCAGGCGCCGATCAAGACCAACTCAAACGAAGTCGTGCGCGAATGTCTGCTGGCCGGTGTCGGCATCGCCTTGCGCTCGACCTGGGATGTCGGTCCGGAATTGCGCGAAGGAAAGTTGCAGATCCTGCTTCCGGAATACCGTGCCTCCAAGGATGTCGGCCTCTACGCGGTCTACCCCAGCCGCCAGTTCCTGCCGGCCAAGGTCAGGGTGTTCATCGACTTTCTGGCACAGCTCTATGGTTCGTCACCCTACTGGGATGCAGGCCTTGAGGAGTGGTTGCGACTGCCGAACACCGCGCAGGCCGGTTGAAGCGATGGTGCGGCTCGCTGTCCTGCGACGGTCCGTCACTTGCATCGGGGAGACACATCCTGTTCTTTAAGGGCTGGGTTTTCATTTACCCAAAATGAGGGAGATTGAGTATGCAGCGTATGCTGATGATTGCCGGGACCGCGCTCCTGGCATTGACCGCTCAGGCAAGTGCCGAGGGCGACGCAGCCAAGGGCGAAAAGGTGTTCAGGAAGTGCGCCGCCTGCCATGCGGTCGGGCCGGAAGCGAAGAACAAGGTCGGGCCTGAACTGAACGGCATCGTGGGCCGTCCATGGGGTTCGATCGAAGACTACAAGTATTCGAAGAACCTGCTTGAACTCGGCGAAGGCAAGGTTTGGGACGAAGCGACGCTCGATGAGTATCTGACCAAACCGAAGGCCGTGATTCCGAAGGGCAAGATGGCTTTTGCCGGCCTGAGAAAGGAAGACGACCGCGAGAACGTGATCGCCTATCTGGCTCAATTCAACGCCGATGGCTCGACCAAGTAAGGTCTGAACCGATCGCAACGAAAGGCCGGGAATACCCGGCCTTTTTTGTTTGGGTCACTCAGTTTTCGCCGTGCTTCCTCCGGATACGGCGCACGACGCCCCAGATCACCAGAATGACGACGGGCACGGAAAGGCCCGCGGTTATGCCGGGCTCGGGCACCGGCAGTCCGGCTTCCTTTGCCGCCTTCGCCAGATAGGCAATCAGCCCGACCACATAGTAGCTGACAGCGGCAACCGACAGGCCCTCCACCGTCTGCTGGAGCCGCAGTTGCAGATGCGCACGCCGGTCCATCGATTCCAGCAGGCTGCGGTTCTGCTGCTCCAGCTCGACATCCACACGGGTGCGCAGCAGGGTCGTTGCGCGGGCGAGCTTGCGTGAAAGCATCGCCTGCCGATCCTCGATCGCCTGACAGGTGCGCATGGCCGGGGCAAGCCGCCGGGACAGGAAGGACGACATGGAAAGTTCGCCGGGCGCGGCGACTTCCTGCAGGGTGGCGATCCTCGCCTTGACGATCTCGTCGTAAGCCCGACTCGCCCCGAAACGGAAGGTACTGGCTGTCGCCCCTGCTTCCAGCGCGGCCGCAAGGCCCGAGAGCTCGTGCAGGAGGTCCTGGTTGTCACCGAGGGCGGCCGTCGCCTTCATCTTGCCCGTCAGTTCCGCCAGTTCGATCTCGAACTTTCGGATTTCCGGTTGCAGCGCCGTCGCCTCGAAAAGCCCCAGCATCGCGAGGGTGCGGTAGGTCTCGATCTCGATCAGCCGCTGAACGACCGCGCCAAGCTGAACCTCACTCAGCGACCGGTTGAACACCAGAAAGCGAGTCAGGCCGTCGCCATCCTGGCGAAAGTCGGTCGCGACCATCGCCTTGCCTTCCTCCAGATCGGAGACGCAGAGGCTGCCGGCGTCGAATTGCCGGCGCCAGTCTTCGTTTTCCGTTGGTGCGCAAAGCTCCAGACGGGCTGCCACCAGCAGGTCACCAGGCGCCTTGAAAGCGGCCCCGAAAGGATGGGAGTGCGAGACGGGGGCGAACAGGGCATCGGCACTTGCCGCGCCGTCCCAGGTGTAAGTGGTGAATTCGGCGTGCTGTTCCCAGCTCAGTTTGCCGCCTCCAAAGGCAAGCGTGTGATGGCGCGCCCCTTCGGTCGGGCCATTGTTGCCGTGCGAGATGCAGAACTCTGAGAACCATGCCTGATCGACGGCGGCTTCCTCGGCACTGGTGAGAAAGGCGTAGTGCAGCACCGTGCGCGGCGTCCCGAGCGGGCGAAACGGACGGGCATGAACCTCGCCCAAGACCTTGTCGCGCAACGCCGATGTCCGAAAGGAGGGCAACGCCGACCTGTTTTCGCTGGTACCTTCCACGCATTCCGCTCCGTAAATCTGTTTTTAGAAGAGGCCTAGATTGGCCTCCTCTAACCGCAAACGCCACCCCCGTAATAGTGCTCAGCTGGTGACTGACGAAATGTCGCGGCATCGGATCGCACAAATTGGACAATAAAATTGACCAATCGACAAAATCGCCGTATTTTGCAGTCTTCAAACTCACGTTTCGGCAGTCATGTTCCAACCGATAGACCATCAGAAAACGGCGGATGCCATCGTCGACCAGATCGAGAATCTTATCCTGAAGGGCGTTCTCGTGTCCGGCGAGCGGTTACCGTCGGAACGCGACCTCGCCGAACGGATGCATGTTTCGCGCCCGGTCCTGCGGGATGCGCTGAAGACACTTGAGGAGCGCCGGCTCGTCGAGGCACGCCGGGGCGGAGGCACATTCGTCTGCGACCTGATCGGCCCGATCTTCTCCGACGCGGTGATCGACCTGATCGCCCGGCACCAGAATGCTGTCAGCGACTATTTCGAGTTCCGCCGGGGGATCGAGGCAATGGCCGCGGCCCAGGCGGCCAACCGCGCCGCCCCCTCGGACCTTGCCCGGCTTGCCGATATTACCGACCAGATGCGCGCAGCTTATGAGCAGGAAGACCTTGAAGCCGAAGCGCGGCTGGATGTGGACTTTCACCATGCGATCGGTGAAGCGGCTCATAACGTGGTGCTGCTGCACACGCTGCGGTCCTGCTATCGGCTGCTGGAAAACGGCGTCTTCTATAACCGCGGCCGGCTCTATCATCATCCCGGTGCGCGGGCAGATCTACTGCGGCAGCACCTTCGAATCGCCGAAGCCGTGGCCGCCGGCGAGGCAGATGGCGCCCGCACGGCGTCGGAAGATCACATCGACTATGTGCGGGGCACACTCGCCGATGCCAACGAACTGGACCGACGGGAACAGCTGGCCGGCCTCAGGCGCTCCAGATCACCCAAACAATCATTACAATCCTGATTTCCGGAGAGGAACCTCCAATGACAGTTGTCACCGATGTTGCCGACATGCAGGCCCTGGCGAGACGCCGCGTACCGAAAATGTTCTACGACTATGCCGATACCGGTTCCTGGACGCAGAGCACCTACAGGGACAATGAGACTGCCCTGCAGCGTCAGAAGCTTCGTCAGCGGGTCGCCCGCAACATCGACAATCGCTCGCTCAAGACAACCATGATCGGGCGGGACGTGGCCATGCCGGTGGCCCTTGCCCCGGTCGGTATCACGGGCATGCAGCATGCCGACGGCGAAATCCTGGCGGCGCAGGCAGCCGAGGAGTTCGGTGTTCCCTTCACGCTGTCGACCATGAGCGTGTGCTCCATAGAGGATGTCGCGGAACACACCCGGGACCCATTCTGGTTCCAGCTCTATGTCATGCGCGACAGGGGTTTTTCGGAAAATCTGATGCAGCGGGCAAACGACGCAGGCTGTTCGGCGCTTGTGCTGACGCTTGATCTTCAGGTGCTCGGCCAGCGCCACCGCGACATCAAGAACGGACTGTCGACGCCGCCCAACCCGAAGCCGCATGTTCTTCTGGATCTTGCCCTTAAGCCGCGCTGGTGCCTGAACATGCTCAAGACCAAGCGCCGCCAGTTCGGCAACATCCACGGCCACGTTTCCGGTGTGGACGACATGTCTTCGCTGGCCGAATGGACCAACAGCCAGTTCGATCCGACGCTCGACTGGTCATCGGTCGAATGGGTCAAGAAACACTGGAACCGCAAACTCATCCTGAAAGGCATCAACGACGTCGAGGACGCAAAGATCGCGGCCGAGTTGGGCGCGGATGCCATCGTGGTGTCCAACCACGGCGGCCGTCAGCTCGACGGAGCGCTCGCCTCCTATGACGTGCTCGGTGACATTGTCGATGCGGTCGGCGACAGGATCGAGGTGCATTTCGACGGCGGCATCCGCTCCGGCCAGGATATCTTCAAGGCGGTCGCCATGGGCGCGCACAGCACCTATATCGGCCGCGCCTTCATCTATGGCCTCGGCGCCATGGGCAAGAAGGGCGTAACCCGAGTGCTGGAAATCCTGCACAAGGAGATGGATATCACCATGGGGCTTTGCGGCGAGACCGACATCCGCAACGTCGGTCGGCATAACCTCGTTCTCTAGGCCAGTCGCAGGTCCTGTCGCTCAGCGACGCACAAGCGAGAGCCAGGCCCGCGAAATCGCGGCGCCTGCCTCGTCAGCACGGCCCGCGTTGCGCTTCGCCTCTTCCGCGAAACGCTCCTGCCAGTCCGGTGTATGAGCGGCGATCTCGTCAGCGAAGGCTTTGCTCCAATGACGTGCCTCCTCCAGGCCGGTTTCGAAATGAAACTGGATGGCGTAAGTCGCCCGCCCCATCCTGAAGGCCTGGATCGGCGTCATCCCGCTCTGCGCCAGATGGACCGCCTCATGCGGCAGGGTGACCGTGTCGGAGTGCCAGTGGAACTGCGCAACGCCGCGCCCAAGCACCTTGAGGACAGGATCCCGGTCGCCTTCGGAGGTCGGCGTCACCTCCCGCCAGCCAAACTCTACCGGCCGTCCCAGAACATTCCCGCCGCCGAACGCGCGGGCGATGAGCTGCGACCCAAGGCAGATGCCGAGGACAGGCAGATCCTTTCTGTGAAAGTCGCGAATCAGACCACAGACATCGGGGAGAAAGGGATAGTCTTCATCAGCCAGCGCGTTCTGCACGCCGCCAAGAACCACGAGGGCCCTGAAATCTCCTGCGGTCTGGGGAACCATCTCCCCCTGCCCTGCCCTGACGGAGGTCCACTCATGGCCGGAAGCTGCCGCCACGCGGCCGAGCAGGCCAAGGCCCGTGTCCGGGTAATTCTCGATAACGAGAATGGTCATTTTGTAAAGCGTCTCCCGGAAACCGACGGATCGCAGCGACTGTACTCATCTGACGGTGTGATGAGAAGATCAAAAACAATCATTTGTATTGACGTTCCGATGCACCCAGATTGAGGCTCCCTCAGCTTGCCCCTCGGTGTCTTTCATGAGCATTTCCTCTCCTGCAGTCCGACAGGAGTCAGGCGGCTTTTCCGCCTTCGATTACGGACTCTATTCCATCACGGTCCTTGCCTGGGGCTGTAGCTGGATTGCAATGAAAGGGCAGGTCGAAACGGTGTCGCCGGAGGTGTCCGTCTTCTGGCGCTTCGTGCTTGCGGCAATGGTGATGATGATCTGGGCAAGGCTGCGCGGGTACAATCTCGCCTTTCCTTTGAAAGATCATGTCCGCTTCGCGGGGCTCGGCGCCCTGATGTTCTCCACCAATTTCACGCTGTTCTACTACGGCTCGAGCTACCTGCCCTCCGGGCTCCTCGCCGTCGTTTTCTCGACAGCGTCGATCTTCAATCTGTTTCTCGGCCTCATCCTGTTCGGCCAGCGCCCTCACAAGATCGCCCTGACCGCCGGCGTTCTCGGATTTGCAGGCGTCGGGCTGATGTTCTTGCCGCAGGTCACCGGAGCCGAATTCAACCATGATGCGCTTGTGGGACTTGCCATGTGCGTCGGCGGCACTTTGTCCTTCTGCCTCGGCAACATGCTGTCCGCCGACACCCAGAAAAAGGGCATCGCCGTCACCCCGGCCACGGCCTGGGGCATGGTCTACGGAACCGCGTTTCTGGGGATCTTCTGCCTGGCACGGGGCCGGAGCTTCGAGGTCGAGTGGAGCGCCACCTATCTCTTCAGCCTGACATACCTTGCCATCGTCTCGTCGGTGATCGCCTTTGCGTCCTACCTGACGCTGCTCGGACGGATCGGTTCGGCGCGCGCCGGCTATGCCACCGTGCTGTTTCCGGTAATTGCCCTCTCGCTCTCAACGATCTTCGAAGGCTACCACTGGACGCCCTATGCGGCCGCCGGGCTTGTTTTCGTTCTTTGCGGAAATGCATTGATGCTGCGCGCACGCTGACGCCGAAGACGTACGGCGTTCGGAAAGCTGGCTGACCAACTATTCCGCGGCGAGCGTCGAGGAGGAAATGGAGACGTTGCCGATCGCAGCCACAAGATGGTTGCAGAGCGTGTCATGCATTTCCTGGCGGGCGGCATCGGATCTCAACAGGGCGATGTCGCAATCCGCCAGGGCGGGAAAGCCGTCCTTCTCATCCAGAACACGCATACCGTCCCTGATCGCGCTTTCCGGAAACACGGTGATCGCGAGACCGGCCTGAACCGCACCCACAAGCGCGGCGGCGCTGGAACTCGTGTAGGACACGCGGTACCGCCGCCCCACCCTGTCGAGCGCCTCCATCGAAATGCGTCGCCAGTCACAGGTGGCCGGCCCGAGGGCAAGACGGACAACTTCCTGCGAGTGCGCAGAATGCTGGCTCGAGGTGACCCAGTAAAGCGGCTCCCGGCGGATGATCTCGCCACGCGCGCCCGAAGTCTCATGAGATGTCGTGATCGCAACATCGAGCGCGCCTTCGCGGATCGCGGCAGTCAGCTTGGCGCTGGCCGCGCATTCCACAAGCACCTCGATGGAGGGGTTGAGACGGTTGAAGGCCGCCAGCACCTGGGGCAGCAGGCGGTCGGCATAGTCGTCCGGCACGCCGAACTTGATGTGCCCGATTTCCTTCTGGCCGTTGAATGCGGACAGGGTCTCGTCGTTAAGAAGGATCATGCGGCGGGCGTATTCGACCAGACGCTGACCATCCTCGGTCAGGCGCGACTGACGTCCGTCCTTGACGAAGATCGGTTGACCAACCCTTTCCTCGAGCCTGCGCATCTGCATGGAGACGGCCGACTGGGTCTTGTGAACGGCTTCTCCCGCCTTCGTGAAACTGCCGAGTTCGGCAATCGCGAGGAACGTTCTGAGCTGATCTATGTCCAGTGCATGGTTCATGCAGGTACCATCAAATAGAGGCGGAAATGGAAGGGCAATATCAAATTCTGATCAATGTGCGATTAATACATCAAAATCTCTTACATTTCAAGATCGGGTTATTCTGCGGCCAGAGGAACGGAGAGGTTGTCGAGCGACGAAACGATGTGCTCCACCAGCGCATCGATCACGCGGGACGTGTTCTGCCAGGACCGCATGATCCCGATTTCGCATTCGGGCAGCCTCGGAAACCCCTCTGCTTCCGTCAGAACGCGCATGCCCGACCGCAGCGCTGATTCCGGCAGAACCGAAATCGCAAGGCCGGCTAGGACAGCTGCGCCGACGGCCGTGGAATTCCAGCTCGAATACAGCAGGCGGTGTTCGCGGTGCTGCTCCTCCAGCGCGGTGACGGCAGCCTTGCGCCAGTCACAGGTCGAGCGTCCCAGCGCGAGCGGCAGCGGGATCTCGTTTTCAACCGCATGACGGGCTGAGGACACCCACAGAAGCGGTTCGCGCCGAACCAGTTCAACGTGCTTGCGGCCACGTTTCTGAACGTGGGTAATGATGGCCACATCCAGCTCCCCTGCCGCGATCATGTCCGCAAGGTTGGGTGTCGGGGCACAGACGACACTCACCTCCGCCTTCGGATTGGAGCGGGAGAAGCGCGCGAGGATCTCGGGAAGAAAGCGGTCCGCATAGTCATCCGGCGTGCCGAGGCGCACAAGGCCGGCAAGCTCCGTGTCGTCGAAGGCGGCAAGGGTTTCATCGTTGAGCTGCACAAGGCGGCGGGCATATTGAAGTAGCCGTTCGCCATGTTCCGTCAGGCGCGACTGCCGCCCGACGCGGGTGAAGAGCGGCTTGCCGATGCGTTCCTCCAGACGGCGCATCTGCATGGACACCGCCGACTGGGTCTTGTGGACGCTATCCGCCGCGCGCGTGAAGCTGCCGCTTTCCGCAATCGCGACAAAGGTCCTGAGCTGGTCCAGATCAAGCATCCGTCACCTCACCGATAAAGCATGCTCATGTTTAGCATGACAATCATTCAGAGGGGAAATGTTTTAGCGAAAGCCGCCGACCAAATATGGCATCACCGTTTATGATTATTTACATCACAAACATTCGTTGGATTTATGTGTGCCACTACGTCACCTTGAGGATGTTCCACAAACAAGGACTGCCCAACAGGCGCGGAACAGGCTGCCGAAATCCCTTCGGCCGCCCACAGGAGATTTTTGCCATGACACAGACATTCAGCACCCCCTTCTTCGCTCTCTTCGGGCAGACGGTTGCCCGTGCATGGCGCGTGTACAAGAACCGCCGCCAGTTTGCCGAGCTATCCCACTGGACCGACGAGCAGCTTCTCGATGTCGGGCTGACCCGCCACGATGTGCGCCGCGCGCTTTCGCTGCCGTTCTATTCCGATCCGTCTTCCCTGGTGTCCGGATCGCCGGCCATGCGTCACACCGTGACGATCAACGCAGCGAACACACCACAGGCGAAACCCGCACTCAAGGTCGTGAAGAACACCCACGACGCCAGCGGATCGATTGCCGCCTGATTACCTGTTTAGCAGCCCCTGTCGGCAACGCCTTGCTGACGAACTGGCCCGCCTCCCCGGCGGGCCTTTTTTTGTCGCAACGCCGACACCCGCAGGTTCACAGGTATGGAGTGCTCCCCGCAGGATCAGCCGTCTCCGCCGCCTCCGGCGCAGGATGTCCCTGGGCCGCGCCTTCGCCCGACCGTTCGGACAGCGCTTTCAGGAAAGTGTGCGCGGAACTGAGCAGGTGCAGGCGCAGAAGCCGTTCGGCGGTGACGGCATCGCGTTCCAGAAGCGCTTCAACAATGTCGCCATGTTCGGCCCAGGACTTTTCCGCCCTGTCACGGCTGAGGAGCTGGGACCTGCGAAAGGGCGCAAGCTTGATCCCCATGGCGCGCGCGATTTCAATGAGATCGCTGTTGTGCGTACCGCGATGGATCAGGTCGTGGAACTCCCAATTGGCGCTCTGATAGGCCTCAAGATGGCCGGCCTTGACGTGTTCACCCATGGACAGATGCAGGTCATTCAGGACCGCCCGTTCACATGCAGTCATCCGCCCTGCCGCAAGACGTCCGCACATACCGTCGATTTCGCCCATCGCCTCGAACATGCCCTCGATCCGCTCGGCAGCGAGATCGCAGACGATGACGCCCTTGTAGGGAACCCGCTCGGCCAGAGAGCGCGAGACAAGCTGCAGGAGAGCTTCGCGCACCGGCGTTCTCGAAACTCCGAAGCGAGCCGCAATTGCGGCCTCGTCAAGCTTGGTGCCGGCCCTGATGGTGCCGTCAACGATTTCCTTTTCGATCTGGCCTGCGATCAGTTCGCTGTGAACCACACGCCGGCTGGTCTTGTCTGTTACCATGAGCGATTTCGTACCTCCCCGATCGACCGCACCGCATCCCGGCGCGTCTGCTCCGCGCCGCATCGCCATCTGACGCCTCCTCCTGGTAGTGTCGACGGCGAGGCTTCGAAACGAAAGCCTCGCCGCTCCATTCGATCTACCAACCGATCGCGTCGGGCAGCCAGAGCGCCATTGCCGGGAAATTATAAACGAGCGCGAGACCGATCAACTGAAGAAAGATGAAAGGTATCACGCCGCGATAGATGTGGCCGGTCGTCAGCTCCGGCGGCGCAACCCCTTTCAGGAAGAAGAGAGCCCAGCCGAAGGGAGGCGTCAGGAAAGAGGTTTGCAGGTTCACGGCCACGAGAATGGCGATCCAGGCCATGTCGACGCCTGACTGGTGAAGCACCGGAAGGACGAGCGGGAGCGCGATATAGGAGATCTCGATCCATTCCAGAAAGAACCCCAGGACAAACAGCAGAACCATCAGGAACAGGAGCTGCCCGTCGAGCCCGCCGGGCACAAAGGCGAACGCATCCTGCACAAGGCGCTCGCCTCCGAGCCCTCTGAAGGCCAGCGAGAAGACCTGCGAAAAGATGAGGATGAAGAAAACCATCGCGCTGGTCACAAAGGCATCACGCACGACGCTGGTCAGGACCCGGCCGTTCAGGCGGCCGCTGACAAGAGCCAGCACAATGGAGCCGAAGGCGCCCATGCCCGCCGCCTCTGTCGGCGCCGCGATACCGCCGATGATCGAACCGAGAACCAGGAAGATCAGTGCCAGGGGCGGTACCACGACGGTCAGGATGCGTTTTGCCAGCTCCGTTCTGGACACCAGGCGCCGTTCCTCGACCGGGATCGCCGGAACCGCATCGGGCAGGATGAAACCGAGGGCGATGATATAGGCAATGAAGAGGCTGGAGAGCACGAGGCCCGGGATGAGCGCGGCGGCGAAAAGCGTTCCGACAGATTCGCCCATGATGTCCGCCAGAAGGATCAGCACCAGACTGGGCGGGATGATCTGGCCGAGCGTTCCGGACGCGCAGATGACGCCGGCCGTGAGGCCCTTGTCGTAGCCGCGCCGGATCAGCGGGTTCAGCGATATCAGGCCGACGGTCACGACCGTGGCACCGACGACCCCGGATGCCGCCCCCATCAGGACGCCCACCAGCACGATCGCCAGCGCCATACCGCCGCGAAGGCCGCCCATGGCAAGGCCTATGACGTCCAGCAGGTCCTCCGCCATCTTGGATCGTTCGAGCATGATGCCCATGAAGATGAACAGCGGCAGGGCCAGCAGTGTGTAGTTGGTCACCACGCCGTAGATGCGGGCAGGCAGAAGCCCGAAAAGGAGATCCCCGAAGCCCATGTAGCCGAAGACGAAACCGCAGACGGCCAGACACACGGGAACCGGCAGGCCGCCGAGCAGCAACAGGAAGAACGCACCGATCATCAGGAGCGCGTAGATTTCATTTATCGGCATGGAGGTCAGATCTCTGCGGAACGGGATGTCTTGCCGTCGTCCGCCGGTGGGCTGGTGACGAGACGGGCAAAGGTGCTGAGGGCCTGGAGCGCCAGCAGGAAAAAGGAGATCGGGATCGCCGACTTGAGCAGCCAGCGTCCCGGCAGGCCGCCGGGATCCGCCGAGCCTTCGCCGAGCACGAAGGACTGCCGGACGAAGGACAGCGACAGATACGCGATGATGAGCGATGCGATCATCAGGAACAGAGCGCCCGCCGCATTCACAACGCGTTTCGTGCCGGGGGAGAACCGGCCGTAAAGCACGTCCACCCTGACTTCCTCGCCGCGGTTGAGCGCGTAGGGCATGCCGAAGAGCGCCCCGACGGCCAGAAGGTGCCATTCGGTTTCCTGCAAGCCGACCGAGCCGAAGGAGAAGAGGTAGCGCGCGCAGACGTTGAAGGCGATGACGAGCACCAGGGCCAGCCCTGTCCAGGCCATGATCTCGCCGACCAGACGGACGAAGCGGTCAGCTCCGTCCGTCAGGCGATGGATCATGCCAGTCATGACTTGCCGTAGAGCGTCGGTAACAGAGGCTCGGCGGATTCGCCTGCCCAGGCGCCGTATTTGGCCTTGAAGGCCATATAGGCGTCATGCACCTTACGCGTCTGCGGATCGGCCTCGGCGCCCTCCTCCAGCGTTTCTGCTGTCAGGGGCCGCAGTTTCTCGACGATCTCCTCGGGCAGCGGTTGCGCGATGACACCGAAGTTGTTGACCAGATCTTCCATGGCCTCGGCATTGGTCGCATCGCACCAGGCGTTGCTTTCCACGTTGCAGGCCATTGCGGCGATCTTGACGATCTCCTGAAGATCCTCCGGAAGGCTTTCCCAGGCCTGCTTGTTGATCAGAAGTTCTGTCACGTTGTTCGGCTCGTGCCAGCCAGTGGTGTAATAGTATTTCGCAGCTTTCTGCAGCCCCAGCCGGCGGTCCTGGTAAGGGCCGACGAACTCGGCCGCATCTATGACCCCGCGTTCGAGGGCGGGAAAGATCTCGCCGCCCGGCAGGAGCTGGACGTTCACGCCGAGCTTCGCATACACCTTTCCGGCAAGCCCGGGGATACGCATCTTCAGTCCGGAGAAGTCCTCGATCGAATTGATTTCCTTGCGGAACCAGCCGGTCATCTGAACGCCGGTGTTGCCCATCGGGAACGCCAGCATGCCAAGCGGTTCGTAGAGCTCGTGCCAGAGCTCGATGCCGCCTCCATGGTAGAGCCAGGCATTGGTGCCGGCGACATCCATGCCGAAGGGGACAGTGGTGAAATACTGCGCGGCCGGGATCTTGCCCGCCCAGAAATAGGCGTTGGCGGCGTTCATCTCGACGATACCGTTCTGAACGGCATCAAAGCCTTCCAGAGCGGGGATCAGTTCACCTGCGGCATAGTGCTGAATTTTCAGCCGGCCCCCGCTGAGGGCCTCGACCTTCTTGCAGAAATCGGTCGGGCTGCCGGGGCCTTCGACATAATAGGGCGAACCGGGACCATAGGCGTTGGTCATCTTCCAGGAAAAGGTGGTTTGCGCACGCGCGACGGCGGGTGCTGCAAGGGTGGCGGTGGCAGCCAGGGCCGAGCCGGTGAGAAATTGGCGGCGTTGCAAGGTGGAACTCCTTTGGCATCGTTCACAGATGCGGCACGGTCGACGCATCGTCGCACCCAGGAGCAAGTTGTATGCCATTGGCATAAATACTGATTGTTCGTATACAAATGAACCATCGAAAGCCAAATTGCATGCAAAATTGAACTGCAATTGCACACAATCTTTGCAGACTTCAATTGGAAAAAGGCTGGTGGGGCGCGCTGCCATCACTCCTCCACGCACGTCTACCGCGTACCTACAGCCCCGCGCGAACGCACCGCCGCCAACGCGGTGTCAACGTCGAGAGGAAGACCCGCAACGCTAACGGGAGCTGTTGCCGGCTGATCAGCTGTTTTCGGCAACGCCTTGCTGGCGAATTCGCCCGCTTCTCCGGCGGGCTTTTTTAACAGGCAATCGAGCGCGCTCTTCAGGCAGTGCCGGTGCTGGAGGCAAGCAGCGACAGCTTATCGAGAGCCGCTGACCAGCCGGCGCCATATTCCTCGAAAAGCTCCGGCCCGGCGAGACTTGTGACCTGCAGCGTCACACGCAGCCTGCTTCCACCGGACCTGCCCGAGATCTCCTGGCTGCACAGCGAGACGGACATGGTCTCGCCCTGAACGATCAATGTTTCGGTCAGGCACAGCAACTCGGGCGAAACCACGTGAAAGAGGCCAACCGTGTTGAATTCCGGAGCCTCCGCCGAGCCGCAGCGCGTTTCCTCGCGCCCCCCGGCCCGGCAGTCGAACGTCTCGATGATCACCTGGCTGCTGTCGTCCGGTGCAATCCACTTCTGCCGCGAGGTCCGGTTCGTCATGAGGTGAAACAGACGTTCGGGAGAACAGGCAATCTCGCGTTCAAGGGTCACGGTTTCATAGTCAGCCATTATTGCTTTCCTCTTCGATATGTTCGGCAAGAGCGGAGAGACGATCCAGTCGGCCTTCCCAGAGGCGGCGCTGCTTCTTCAACCAGGTTTCGGCTTCGGCAATCGGCCCGGCCTCAATGTGGACCATGCGAACTCGCCCGACCTTTTCGGAGCGAATCAGACCGGCAGTTTCCAGCTTGCCGAGATGCTTCATGAAGGATGGCAGGGCCATGTCATGAGGCGCGTGCAATTCGGAAACAGGAGCCGGACCGGTGGTCAGCCGCTCGATCACGGCGCGTCGGGTTGGATCCGCGAGAGCGGAAAAGAAGCCGTCAAGATGGTTATCCATAAGGCTAAGTATTATCAGCCTCTGGACAGAGTCAAGAAAAACTTATCCAGTTGGCTAAGTGATATTTCGCGTCCATGCGGAAACCGTGCGCAAGTTCTCTCCTCGCCGCAAAGTGCTTTCCGCGGACGACTCGGGCGGCGCCCTTAAAGGGGCCGCACTCCGGTCAGGGATTCGTGAAATCCTTGGAGGCCTTTTCGAAGAAGCTGTCGAACGCCTTGAACTGGCTGGACTGGAAATCGCGTCCGGCCGCCATCCAGCCGGAGACCATCTCGTCGAATTCCGAGATTTCCGCCGAGGGCATCTCATCCTCGTCGGGCACATCTTCTTCCTCTTCGTCCGGCTCTTCGGCTGGAGTTTCCTTCGGGGCAGTGTCCGCGGAGGGTTGAAGGAAGGCGCCCCAGAAGGCCTGCATCGCCTCTGCATAGCCCTGGAAATAGTCAACCGGTGTCGGCTGGGGCTTCGGACGCCCGCGAGCAAAACCTCGCAGATACGCGTCGAGTAGATTGCGCGCCTCGCCATGGACGAAAGGTCTTGCGATCTGGCCCATGGCAAGTGTTGCCGCCACCGGCATCATTTCGTGAATGGCATCGCTCTGGAGACCCGTCAGATGAGAAATCTGCGCCGCAAGCGCCCGCTGCACGGCTTCGGGACCGAAGAACGGCGTCAGTGCGGACTCGGACGCGTTTTGCGTCAGACCGGGAAAACCCTGAAACGGAGACTGGAAGCCCTGCGGCATGCCTGCGGACGGGTTGAGAAAACTCGGCATGCCGGGAACCGCGCTGCCGAAGTAGCTGAACCCCTTGAGCGCGGCAGGCATGAGCTGCTCCATCACCCGGTTCAGATCCTCGTTCGACCAGCCGAATCGTTCACGCACATCCTCCGTCAGGGTGAAGATGTCAAAGGGGGGTGTCGCCCGATCGCTGCCAGTCATCGCACTGCTCCAGTCAGAGTGCTGCAAAGCCTTGAGAAACAAGACCATCCGGCAACAGAGTGACCCTTTGAGCGCGTCAGGTCAATTCACCTGTGCGATTACCTAGTAAGCGTAGTCCCGATAGACCCGGTTTACGTCGCCATTCCAGCTTCCGTTGTAGCGCTGCAGAAGAACATCGGCCGGGCACATGCCGGAGGCGAGGCCCTCGTCGACCGGTGCCAGATGCACCCGTTCGTCCAGCTCGCCGTCGCTCAGGCGCGCACGGCGCTTGAGACCTTCCTGAGACAGAGCCAGAACCTGCTTGGCAACGTCCAGCACCTTGCCATTCCGGAAGGGCGTTTCCAGCGCGTATTTGGGAACGTCGCGGCGAAGCGCCGAGCGCTCCTCGACCGTCCAGTCCTGAACAAGTTCAAGGGCCTGGTCCAGAATTCCGCTGTCGTACAGAAGGCCGACCCACAGGGCGGGCAGAGCACAGATACGGCGCCACGGGCCGCCGTCGGCGCCGCGCATCTCGATGAATTTCTTCAGGCGGACATCCGGGAAAAGCGAGCCCAGATGATTGTTCCAGTCGCCGACGTTCGGCCTCGCGTCGGGAACACGCCCTTCCAGCGCACCGTTCATGAACTGGCGGAACGTGGTGTCGGTGGCGTCGTAGTATTCGGTGCCCCGCTTGACGAAATACATCGGCACGTCGAGCGCCCATTCGACGTAGCGCTCGAAACCGAACCCGTCCTCGAAGACGAAGGGGATATCGCCGGCGCGGTTGCGGTCCGTGTCGGTCCAGATCTGGGCGCGGAACGACTTGTAGCCGTTCGGCTTGCCTTCGGTGAAGGGCGAATTGGCGAAGATTGCGGTTGCAATCGGCTGCAGGGCGAGGCCGACCCGCATCTTTTTCACCATGTCCGCCTCGGAAGAGAAATCGAGGTTCACCTGGATCGTCGCGGTCCGGTACATCATGTCGAGGCCGAGATTGCCGACCTTCGGCATGTAGTTCGTCATGATGTCATAGCGCGACTTGGGCATGCGGGGCATGTCCGCCCGCGACCAGGTCGGCGTCATGCCGATGCCGAGAAAGCCCACGCCGAGAGGCTCGGCAACTTCCAGGACATGCGCCAGATGCTGGTTCGCCTCGCGGCAGGTCTGGTGCAGGTTTTCAAGGGGGGCCCCGGACAGCTCGAACTGGCCGCCCGGCTCGATGGAGATCGCGCCGCCGCCCTGGTCGTCGGCAAGACCGATGATCTTGCCTGCGTCCTCGATCCGGTCCCAGCCCAGAAGTTTCTGCATGCCGGTCAGGATGGCTTCGATGCCCTTGGGACCTTCATAGGGAATCGGGGTCAGGTTTTTCTCGCAGAACAGGAACTTCTCGTGTTCCGTTCCGATCCGGAATTTGCTTTCAGGCTTGCAGCCCGCCTCAAGAGTCGCAGCAAGCTCCGCAACTGTTTCAATCGGTGTTGTGTCGACCGTATCGCGGGCCATGAAAACGTCCTAGCGCAGCTTTTTAAAGAAAATGCCTTCGAGCCAGCGTGATTTAGGAGGCTTGAGGGCAGAATGCAAGCGGCTTGGCCCGGGTCTTGACTGCGCGTGGCCAGACGCCGGATCCACCATGAACCCGGCCGGCGTTTTCAACGCAGAGTTATCTCCAGTCGCCGATGGTGGCCTGAATGACCGTCAGGGCCGCAACCGCGGCGGTATCAGCCCTCAGGATACGGGGTCCGAGGGGGATAGGTGTGACGAAGGGCAGGCTTCGCAAGGCGTCCCGCTCTTCCTCCGAGAAGCCGCCCTCAGGGCCGATCAGAACGGCAAGCGGACTGGGACCGGCTTCCTTCATCTGGGCAAGCGACAGAAGCGGATTGTCGGTTCCCTCGGCTTCGTCGCAAAACAGCAGGCGGCGGCCCGGCTGGGTTTCCTGCCACGCCGCCAGCACATCCCGCAGGGGCTGGGGCTCATGGATTTCCGGCACGGACAGCACGCCGCATTGTTCGGCCGCCTCGATGACGTTTGCCTCCATCCGCTCGACATTCACCCGGCTTGCCTGGGTGTGCTGGGTCATCACCGGCTTGAGACTTCCCGCCCCCATTTCGACCGCCTTCTGGACCATGTAGTCCAGGCGGGCATGCTTGAGCGGGGCAAACATGTACATGAGGTCGTTGCGCGCGGTCTGCTCCCGCACCTGCTCCATCAACTGGAGAGCACATTCCCGGCGGCTACCGCTCGAAATCTTGGCCAGCCACTCCCCGTCCGAACCGTTGAAGACCAGGATGTAGTCCCCATCCTTCATCCGGAGCACATTCATCAGGTAGTTCGCCTGGCTGCGATCCGCCTCGATCCGCGCACCGTCAGCCAGGATATGCCGCATGAAAAGACGCTGCATCTTGAATTCGTATTTGCCCATGAGAGTAGCTATGCGGTCGAATGTGTATGTTTCAAGGCGGCCCAGGCGGTGTTCAACATCCTTTTGACCTGCAAGGCGCGGTGTCGGCGAATTCCGCCCGCCAGCCGCTGTGACTGATCGGTGGGCCGGCGGTCGCCAGACCTTGACCCCCGGATTGCGAACGGCCACTTTCGGACAAGAACAAGGAATCAACCGCGTGAGCGAAACCCAGTCCAACGTCGCGGAGTTCTCGGTCTCCGAACTCTCGTTTTCCATCAAACGCACGATGGAGGACGCCTTCGGCTATGTCCGCGTTCGCGGAGAGCTCGGACGGATTTCGCGGCCCGGCTCCGGACATATCTATCTGGACCTGAAGGATGACCGTGCGGTTCTGTCCGGGGTTATCTGGCGCGGCGTTGCCTCCAAGCTGAAGATCCAGCCGGAACAGGGGCTGGAAGTCATCGCCACCGGCAAGATCACCACCTTCCCGGGGCAGTCGAAATACCAGATGGTGATCGACGCGCTGGAGCCGGCGGGCGCGGGCGCGCTGATGGCGCTTCTGGAAGAGCGCAAGAAGAAGCTCGCCGGTGAAGGCCTGTTCGCCGAAGAGCGCAAACGCCTCCTCCCCCCTCTGCCTCGCGTAATCGGGGTCGTGACCTCGCCCACCGGTGCGGTCATCCGCGACATCCTGCACCGCATCTCCGACCGGTTCCCGATTCATGTGCTTGTCTGGCCGGTTCGCGTCCAGGGCGAGACGTCGGGCGCGGAAGTCGCGAACGGCATACGTGGGTTCAACGCGATTGCCGAAGGCGGCCCGATCCCCCGCCCGGACGTCCTGATCGTCGCGCGCGGCGGCGGCAGCATCGAGGACCTTTGGGGGTTCAACGAGGAAGCGGTCGTCAGGGCGGCGGCGGCAAGCGACATTCCGCTGATCTCGGCAGTCGGGCACGAAACCGACTGGACGCTGATCGATCTGGCGGCCGATGTCCGCGCCCCCACGCCCACAGGTGCGGCCGAAATCGCCGTGCCGGTGAAAGCCGAACTGATGGCGATGGTCGACGACCGGTCGCGGAGGCTGAATTCCGGCCTCGTGCGCTTCGTCGCCTCCCGGCGGACCGAGCTGCGGGCCGCCAGTGCGGCCCTGCCCGCGCCGCAGGATCTTCTCGCCCTTCCGCGCCAGAAATTCGACAATCTGGCCAACAGCCTCGAACGCTCGCTCATCGTCAGCACCCGAAGCCACCGGTCGGATTTCCAGAACCTGTCCGGTCGCCTGTCTCCCCTGCTTCTGACGCGGCTCAGCACCAAGGCGCGGCAGGATCTCCTGAACGCGAGCGAACGCCAGCAACGCGCGCTCTCGGTCGCGGTGACCCACAAGCGGCAGGCCTTCGAGGCCATCGCCGCGAGGCTGTCGCCCGGCCGTCTCAGCCAGCAGGCGACTCTCGGTCAGGAACGCCTCGGCGGACTGGGCGAGCGCCTGACCCGTGCCTATGTCGCGCGGCTTGCGCAGGAAAAAGCCCGGCTTGACGGACTGCAGAAGCTGCTGAAGTCGCTCTCCTACAAGGACGTGCTGGCCCGCGGTTATGCGGTGGTGCGCGACAGCGATGGCCAGCCGGTACGCTCCGCCGACGCAGTCGCCTCGGGCGCCAGCCTTTCAATCGAGCTTGCCGACGGCCTTCTCGACGCCGTCGCCGTCAGCGACAGCGCAGCTCCCAGGCCGACGAAGTCGAAAAAGCCCGGTTCCATAAAGACAGAGCCTAAGTCCCAAGGCACATTGTTCTAACTGCAATAGAGCGGATTTTCGGAACGACGGGAGTTTAGGATTGACTAATCGCTCTGCGCATCCATTCCTCTGTCAACGTCTGAAATGTCATGTCTTTCGAAGGCCTTTAGCTCGGCTTCCTTTTGCATAGATCTTGTATCAACGTTTTTTGGATCAGATTTTTCCTCTTTTAGTTTTGGCGCTGGCGCTTGCCAATTTCTAAGATATTGTCCGGCTTGTTCGTAGAAATCAGGAACCGCATTCTCGAGATCGACGATAAAGTTCCGTCTCTGGCCCAAGCGAGCGCCACAGTCTTTTACCATAACAACTTCAAATGACGTTACTGTGTTGCTTTTCTTTTCATCTACGATAGGAGCATCTTCTCGCAGTTGCTTTACCGAAAACTGACTATATGGACCTCGTCCTGGCCAAAAAAGTCTTACGTATAGATTCTTGTCATCTGAGTTCGCAATTTGCTTAAGAAGCCAATTCAGTCTCGCCTTGGTGGATATCTTGTCTGATGGAGCTTTGAGCTTCATCGAAATTGCGATCGATCTTGTCTGCAGATCTACGATCACTTCGATCGGAGATGCCGCATCAGGCACTGACAAAGTAGTTTGGAGTTTCTTGTCCGTACATAAAGTTTGCGCATCCGCTTTGGCCCTCGCAAGAGGATCGTGCCGATGACTGCGAGGAACCTTGATTTCTACATTGCGCGCCAACTGGCGACTTAATATTAGGCTAAGGTCCTGTGATTCCTGATGCCAAGCGCCGATAACTTCTTTCGTGTCACTGTTGTTCGCCGCGACCGAGCCTCCGGCCTGAACGACGGCAAGCAAATCGCTCCAAGAGCTTGGCATCTGATCAAAGCTTCGCACTCCAGCACTATCGTGGCTTAAGAAGCGAAGCATTTCATTCAATAGGATCTGTTGGTCTGCATCCCCGACCTCGCGATTATCCAAAAGCAGTTTGGCTGTCGTGAGAATGTGCTTCCAAGACCAGTGAAACAATGTTGCCTTCTTGCGCGAGTTCGCACTGACAGGAACTGGATGATGAGTTGGCAAGGGCGCGAACTGATTTGATATCGTAATCAATGCATCAATGCCGGATTGTTTTGCAATCTCCAGATAACCTTCAACCTGTTCGGCTGTCAGATCATTTTTTCCTACTTTAGCTTCGATCAAGGCGGTCCATTGTTTTGAGCCCGTTTGGACGACAATCAAGCCATCTGGCCTCAGTGCTCTGTTTTCAATTCGCTTATGGAAGACTACCTCGGTATACGTCTCCACTTTTGCGCGAGGTCCAATTCGTACGCCAAGGTCAGCTAGCAGGACTTTGCCCAATTCGTGCACGTTTTCAATGCACGATAAAAGAATGGAAAGCGTGCGCCCTTCTTTCGACGTTTCTGCAAGGACAGGAAAAAGACGAGACCTTTCTCCTTGTTTCAATATAGACGGTAAGTTCGACATATCTCCCCCCAATTCGACATCTCAAATGCAATCACGGGTCGACTATCTTGTAAATACGCACCTTCTAGCAGGTGCAAAAACAACAAGCCACACAGACCTTCCGTTTGAAGTCCGATACAATTTCAGAACAGACCCGAATAAAGACTGGTAGCATCCTGTCATATTTCTTCATGCAAATTTTACCACGCCCCTTTCCGTAATCTTAAATGGGCTGACGCAAGGTCTGTTTCGTTTTTAGAAATTGTCCATCGCATAGGGGCGTCTTGATGCAGCGAAAGCAGTTTGGGAAACGGGGGCTGGATAACGCGCCCACGTCCTGGGGCTCGGCTCGGGTAGCAACGGCCGGTTTTTCGCCGGCAATGGCGGCGGCGCCACCATCACTCGATCAAGAAGCTGGCGGTTCGCTGTCAGCGTCCGTAGGCGGTCTTATTGTTTCAGCCTTCTCGTTCACGGGCCGGACCGGTCTTCTGAACTACTGGATTCTGCAGATCGCGCATCTTGTCTTTCTCATCTGCGTGGCGACCATGTTGACGTTCTGGCTGATGGATCAGAATGTGCAGACCTCAGCGGATGTCGAGCAGGCGACGGGGCAACCGGCCTTTTTCGCCTTCATGCTCGTTTTCGTGGCCGCCTCCGTATTCCGGCTCGCGCTTGACGCGCGCAGAATGCATGACCGGGGCGTTTCCGCCCTGTGGCTGGTCACCTGGTTCATCCCGATCGTCGGGGTCTTTTTTATGCTCGTTCAATACTTCAAGAACTGCTTCTTTCTCGGAGATGCGGGAACCAACGAATTCGGACCGCGTCCCTGAAAACAGAAATCGGGCCGCCGGCATGGCCGGCGGCCCGATTCACAAGGTCCCTGCGTCGGGGTCTATCCCATCAGCTCAGGCAGGATCGTGATGATTGACGGAAAGGCCAGAAGGCCACCGATCGTCAGAACGTCTGCGATGAAGAAGGGAACGCAGCCCCGGAACACCTCCTGCACCGGGATGTCCGGGCGAACACCGGACACCACGAAGCAGTTGAGGCCGATGGGTGGCGTGATCAGACAGAGCTCCGCCATCTTCACCACCAGAATCCCGAACCAGATGGCGCAGGCTTCACCCGACATGCCGAAGGTACTGTCGACGGCCGAGACCCCCTCGCCTCCGTTCAACGCCATAACTGCCGGGTAGACGACGGGCAGCGTCAGGATCAGCATGCCGATGGCATCCATGAACATGCCCAGCACCGCGTAGGCAAGCAGGATGCAGACCATGATCATCCAGGGCGAGAAGTGAAGCGTGACGATGAAGTCCCTGAAGGCATCCGGAAGACCGGCAAACCCCAGAAAGCGGACATAGACCAGCACGCCCCAGATGAGGGTGAAGATCATCACCGTCAACTTTGCCGTCTCGTGCAGAGCCTGGCCGAGCTGTTTCATCTTCATGCCTCTGAAGAATGCCACCATCAGCACGACAAAGGCGCCCAGCGAACCGGCCTCCGTCGGCGTCGCCAATCCGAAGAAGAATGCACAGAAGATGATGGCAACCACGGCAATGATCGGCAGCGTGCCCGGCACGCTCTCGAACCGCTGTTTCCAGGTGAAGCCGCGAACCGGCGGTGCATCGCCGCGCCACGCGGAGATCCCGATAATGATGGCGACATAGATGAACGCCGAGAAGACGCCCGGCAGAAAACCCGCGATAAGCAGCTTGCCGACGGACTGTTCCACCAGGATGGCATAGATGACGAGGATCGCCGATGGCGGGATCAGCGATGCAAGCGTTCCGCCTGCGGCGACGACAGCCGCCGACAGGCGCTTCGAATAGCCCGCCTCGAGCATCTCGGGAATGGCAACACGGGCAAAGACCGCAGCGGTTGCGACCGAAGCCCCGGAGACGGCAGCAAAGCCTGCCGTCGAAAACACGGTTCCAACTGCCATGCCGCCCGGCAGCCAGCCCAGCCAGCGCTTCGCCGCTTCGAACAGCTGCTTGGTAAAGCCGGCGTAGAACGCCAGAAAGCCGATCAGGATGAACGTCGGCAGGACCGACAGCGAATAGGTCACCGACTTGGAATGAGGGATGGTGCCCGCCATCTTCAAAGCGACGAAGAAACCGCGCTCGAAACCCATTTTCATGGAAAAATGGATGATCAGGCCGACAAGCCCGGTGAAGGCGGCTGCGAAAGCAACGCGTACGCCCAGAACCACGAGAACGAGCATCACGCCCGTCATCATGAGACCAACTTCCAACGGGGTCATCGGGTGCCTCCTTCGGCAGTCTCATCGCCAAAAGCTTCATCGATCTCGTGCTTTGCATGTTCTTCGACGCCTTCGATCATCGGCACCGCAACCGGTTCGCGCGAGGGGTCGGCCACCAGACGCGCATAGCCGTAGATCTGCATGATCAGCCGAACAAGCAGAAGGCTCAAAGCAACCGGGATCACCAGCTTCGAGGGCCAGGTTGGCAGGCGGATGTCCATGGTGCTGTCGCCGATCGTCCAGGACCGGTCGAAGTGGTACCAGGATCCCCAGATCAGAAGAGCGACCGTGAAGGCGATCAGGATCACGCCGACCATTTCGCAGACATAGAGCGTGCGGCCACTCAGCCGGCCGAGCACGATCTCCATCCGGATATGCCCGCCGACACGCTGACAATAGGCAACGCCGGCAAAGGCGAAGATAGCCATGGCCTGTTCGGTGATATCGATGAAACCGGGAACCGGCATGTTGAACAGCAGACGTCCGATCACCTGCGCAACCGCGAGCAGCATCAACGTCAGAATTGAAAAGGCGGCGATGAGATTGAAGGCGTTCTCGACATGGGAAAGCCAGCCATCGAAACGAATGTAGGTAACCGGGCGCTCCGAACCGGAACGCGCGTCGGAATCAATTGTCATCATGAGTGTCAGCCCTGAGCAGGGCCTACCGGCGTTGTCACGCCGGAAGGCAAACGATTTGAGCCGGGTTCGGGCTTATTCGGAAATGGTCGTCTTGACCATGTCCAGCAGTTCCTGGCCAGGCAGGCCGTTCGCGGTCTGCTCCTCGACCCAGGCTGCGTGAATCGGTCCGGCCTTTTCCGCAAAGGCGGCCAGTTCCTCGTCGGAGAATTCGACCTGGGTCACGCCCTGGCTTTCCAGCTCCGGCCACCACTTTTCGTAGACCTTGTCATAGGTCTCCAGATAGTGGGCCAGCGCAGGGTCGACAGAGCTGTCGAGGGCCTGCTTGAAATCATCCGGCAGCGCTTCATAGGCGTCGATGTTCACGATCACCGGGCACTGGACAGTTCCCGGGTTGAGGTTCTTCGTCCACCAGTCGGCAACTTCCACGACCTTGAAGGAGAGATGAGCATGGGGGGCGAAGCTGGCAGCCCGAACCGTGCCGGAGTCGATGGCCTGATAGGTTTCGGACGCCGTAACGGAGGTCGGAACAGCGCCTACGGCTTCCATCAGCTGCCCGATGCCGCCGAGAGCGCGCACGCGCATGCCGTTGAAGGCTTCGATGGAATCGGGAACGTCACCCTTGCCGGCGAAATTGTACTGCGGCATCGGCGAAGGCATCAGGGCCATGGCGTTCCAGCGGCCCAGGTCCTCTTTCACCGCAGGCTGCTCATAGAGCTTCATGGAAACCTTGATTTCCTCCTTCAGATCCTTGACGCCGAGGAATGGCAGTTCGAGGACCGTGAGGCTCGGGTTCTTGTCCGGGTGATAGGACGCACAGATCTGTGCCATCTCGAAGGCGCCGAAGGAAATGCCGTCCAGATTCTCCCTCGATTTCGAAAGAGCCTCGCCGTACTGAAGTTTCAGTTCAAACTTGCCGTCCGTCTTGGCGGAAACTTCCTCGGCGAGCTTCTCGACGTGCTCGGTGAAGGCCCGGCGCTTGCCCCACAGCGACACGTTCCAGGTGACGTCTGCGGCGAACGTTTCGGTGGCGAATACAAAGCTAAGTGCCGCCGCCGACAAGGCGGTTGCGGATTTAAGAGATATGAGCATGAAATCCTCCCAGATTCTGTAAGCCCAGTTGCCCGGCAGCTCAACCACCCCGCTTTGCGCGCGGCAGGCCCGAGCCGGACACCAGAGTCCGTAGCATGACCCGTGCCAGCTTGCGTTGACAAGCAATGACCCAGGGGATCGGGCGCTTTTCGCCGTAATTCGGACGAATACCGCACTGCATCTAGGCAAATTTCCGCTCACCACCTTATAAGGTCGGCGGAAATCCGCCGACGCCCGCGTCATGGCACGACTTCGTCGCCCGCAACCAGCTCCCGGCTCAGGCCATGGCGCGCCATCTTTTCGTTGAGGGTTCGCCGGGGCAGGTTCAGCTCCCGCATGACGTCCGCGATGCGCCCGCCGTGCCGGCGCAGCGCGCCCTCGATCAGGGTGCGCTCGTAGACATCCATCAGCTCTTTCAGACCGCCTGCGGCAACTGCCGGTCCCACATCGTGCGGACCTCCGGTCACGACGGCTTCCAGCGGCCGGGGACTGACACCGGCGTTCAGGACGAAGCGTTCTGCCGCGTTGCGCAGCTCGCGCACATTGCCCGGCCAGGAATAGGTCTGCAGGAACGCCTCGTCACGCGCACTGGTGACCGGCACCTCGAGCGAATAACGGGCGGCGAAGCGGTTGAGGAAGGTGTCGAACAGCAACAACGTGTCGCGTCCACGCTCTCGCAGCGGCGGAACGTGGATTTCGATCGTGTTCAGGCGGAAGAGCAGATCCTCGCGCAGGCGTCCTGAAGCCACCGCCTCCCTGGGATCGATATTGGCGGCGCTGATCAGCCTGATGTCGACATCGACCGGAACCGTGCCGCCGATGCGGTCGACCTTGCGTTCCTGAAGCACCCGGAGGAGTTTCGGCTGGAGCGCTGGCGGCATGGAGACGATTTCATCCAGAAACAGAACACCACCGTCCGCAGCCTCGATGCGGCCGATCCGCTGCCGGTCCGCCCCGGTAAAGGCGCCGGGTTCGTGACCGAAGAGTTCCGCCTCGACCATGGATTCCGGAAGGGCGGCTGCATTGATGGCCATGAAGGCGCCGTTCTTGCGAAGGCCGAAATCGTGCAACGCCTGGGCAATGACTTCCTTGCCCGTCCCGGTTTCGCCGGTGATCAGCACCGACGCGTCGTTCTGCGCGAAATGCAGGATCTGACGGCGCAGGGTTTCCATGACCGGGCTGTTGCCGATGAGCCGGCTTTCAAGCCCAGGCCCAGTGTCTATCTGCTGCTTCAGGACCCGGTTTTCCAGAACGAGGGACCGCCGGTCGCACGCGCGGCGAACGACATCGGCGATGTGATCCGGGTCGAACGGCTTCTCGACAAAGTCATAGGCCCCGGCCCGCATCGCCTCCACCGCCATGGCGACATCACCATGGCCGGTGATGAGGATGACCGGAAGGTCCCGGTCCAGTCCGTTGATCCGGCCGAGCAGTTCGACACCGTCCTGCCCGTCCAGCATGACGTCGGAGACAATACAGCCGGTGAAGTCGGCGGACAGAATGCCCATGGCCTCGTCGGCGGTCGCAACCTCCCGTGTTTCGAAACCGGCAAGCCGGATCCACTGGCGAAGGGCCGCGCGCATGGCCGGATCGTCATCTACGATGAGAACGGGTGTAGGGGATGTCGAGACTGTCATTCTGCGGCTTCTGGTTCCCTTTTGACGACAGGTGCCTGGTCCGGCGCCGGCCCAGCGCCGACAGCCGGGAGCCTCAGATCGAAAGCTGCTCCCCCACCGGCATTTGCCCCGACCGAAAGGCTGCCGCCGAGATCTTCCGCAAGACGAATGGAAATCGCAAGACCCAGCCCCATGCCTTCCGAGTTGGCCTTGGTGGAAAAGAACGGGTCGAAGATGCGCTCGCGAAGGCCCTCGGGAACGCCCGGCCCGTTGTCGGAGATCCGAAGCAGCAGGTCGGCATTCTCGCTGACGGCGGTCAGGCAAACCTGCCCGACGTCTTGTCCGGCAGCCGCATCGGCACCGTTCCTTAAAAGATTGACCAGGATCTGCTCCACCCTCAGCGGTGCGGTTTCCGCTTCCAGAGGCTCTTCCGGCAGGTCCAGGCGAAGGCAGACGCCGGTTTCATCGAAGCGGGGGCGAACGATTTTCTCGGCGGTCCGGATGCTCTCGCGCAGGTCGATCTTCTCGATCCGGCTCTCGCCCGGCCGAGCGAACCGCTTCAGCTCCTGTGTCAGTTGCGCCATGCGCATTTGCAGCGATTCGATCTCCGTCAGATTGCTGGCCGCAGTCTGTGTGTCGCCTTTTTCAAGAAATTTGCGGGTGCCGGCAACAAACATGCGCAAGGCCGCCAGGGGCTGGCTGAGTTCATGGACGACCGCCGCCGACATTTCGCCGACCGCCGCGAGCCTGCTCGACCGGGCCAGCCCGCGCTGGGCTTGCAGAAGTTCGCGCTCGACCCGCCGACGTTCCTGGATCTCGTCGACAAGCCGGGTGTTCAGTTCCTTCAGCTCGTCGGACTCCCGGCGCAGACGAACCGAGGCCTTGCGCAGTCGGCGCGCGCCGAAAACAAGAACGATGACGACATAAACGAGGCAGAGCGCGATGGTCCCCGCCCATATCGGCAGGACGTTGCTGCGGGTTTCCTCCTCCGGCACCAGGAAGTGAAGCGTCCAGCCGAGCAGCCCGACATCGGCCGTGTTGTGCCGGTAGACCCGATCATCGATCGTCAGAAGCTCCTCGGCGGCCTGTGGCTTCGAACTGACAGGCACGAGGGTCTCGCCGAAATACTGCCGGGTCGACTCGATGGTCCCACGGACCGGCTCCGGCAAGTCCGTCAGCGTCCGGTAGCGCCAGTCCGGATCACTGGAAAGGAAGATCACTCCGTTCACGTCGGACGCAAAGACGATTTCTCCGCCTTCCGCCCAGGCGTCCTCAAGCGGCCCCATGTCCACCTTCACCACCGCGACGCCGATCGGTTCGCCGCTGACCGGTGTGGGACGCGCCAGAAACAGGCCAGGCTCGCCCAGTGTGGCGCCAATGGCGAAAAAGCGCCCTTCCTCACCGTTCATGGCAGCGCTGAAATAGGGCCGATAACCGTAATTGCGGCCAACGAGCGAAAGCTCGTCCTGCCAGTTGCTCGCGCCGAGCGTCGTCCCGTCGGCATTCATCACATAGAGCAGGTCGGCGCCGGAATTTTCGGCCATTTCCTGCAGGAACCGGTTGGCCGTCTCATTCGGCTGTCCAAGACCCAGGACCGCGGTCGCGCGCGGGTCGCGAGCGATCATGTAGGGCAGATAGCGGTATTTCTGATACTCGCCCAGAATTGTCTGCCGGTAGAGCGTCAGACGCTCGGCCGCCTTCCGGTCGACCCTGTCCTCTTCCAGCTCCCGCGCGACCGTGGCGAGCACGAACCCGAGAATCAGGAAAACGAGCGGCGGGAGCGCCAGAAGGAACAAGCATTTCGACATTTTCTCAGTCTTGCTCATTTTTTCCGCTGCGGCCAGTTCGCGATGAAATCAATCGGCAGCGACGGCATCCCTCTTCCGGCCACAGATGCCTATATGAATCGGGTGTGTGGTTTGATACGCGTCAAGGACACCAGATTTGCGGGCTTCGTAGAATTCTGCCGAGGCCGGATCAGTGTCATGCGTCCGCCAAGGAGGGAATTATGCCTATCAAAGATATTTTGACCGTTCTGGATCTGGCAGGGGATCAGCCCGCCGCCAAGTACGCTCTGGAATTCGGCCGCAACTACGATGCCCATGTCACCGGACTGGCGGTGTCGTTCGAGCCTGTGGTTCCCGCCTTTGCCGCAGCGCCCATGCCCGTCGATTATCTGCAGGCAGCCCACGAACAGGCGGTTGCCGCCGCCAAGGAAGCCAGGGATCAGTTCAACGAACTGGCCCGCGTGGCGTCCGTCAAGAACGAGAGCCGTGTGGCCGACATCCTGACCGGCGGTCCGCTGGAAAACGTGCTGGTGCATTGCCGGCCGACCGACCTCGTCGTCATCGGCCAGAGCAATCCGGACAATCCCGAGCCGATGCGCGAGCTTCTGATCGAAACGGTTCTTTTCGAAAGCGGCGTTCCGGTGCTGCTGGTTCCTTATATCGGCAGCCAGTCCTATCAGCCCAAGAACGTGCTTGTCGGCTGGGACGGCAGCTCCACCGCGACCCGCGCCATTCACGGCGCGCTGCCGGTTCTGGAAAAGGCCGAAAAGATCACGGTGCTGGTCATCGAGAAAAAGGCCACCAAGACGGACGGACAGCCCGGCGCGGATGTCGCCAACTATCTTGCCCGCCACAACATGGACGTCACGGTGGAAGTCATCACGAACCCGCAGACCAATGTTGCCGACGCAGTGCTGAACCACGTTTCCGACAACGGCAACGACCTCGTCGTCATGGGCGGCTACGGACACAGCCGCATGCGGGAGTTCCTCTTCGGCGGCGCAACGCGCGAGATCCTTGAAGCCATGACCGTGCCGGTCCTGATGGCGCACTGACGCCGTATCCGCTCGACTGCCGGCGAGCCTACCGTGCCCGCCGTTTTCGCCCGCTGGTCTTCTTAAGACTTATTTTTCGGGTATCCTTCACGGTGCTTCCGCTGCTTGACGAGGATCGCCGACGTGACCATTCGCAATCTGGAAGGTTTTTTCGCCCCGGAGTCCATCGCGGTTTTCGGCCCGTGCCGCCATCCCGGTGTCCTCCTCGAAAAGCTTTTGAGCTGCCTTCACGAGATTGCCGCCAGCCATTCGGTGACGCTCGTCGGCTTCGACGAGACCATAACCTTCAACGGCCGTAATGCCGCAAGTCTCGATGAGTTGGACCGCATGCCGGACCTTGCCATCTACCTTGGCAAGGCCGAGGAACTTCCGGCGCTGATCGACCGGCTGGGCGCCGGCGGCACCCGGGCCGTTCTGATCCCCTCTCCCGGATACGAAACCTGGCCGGAACCCCAGCTGCAGGCGTGCCGGGACGCCGCCCGGAAAACAAACCTGCGCATGATCGGCCCGGGCAGCCTCGGGTTTGCCGTCCCTTCCATCGGGCTCAACGCGCTGTTGAGCGCGGAAGCACCCTCGAAGGGCGATGTCGCTTTCTTCTCTCGGTCCGGCGCCATTCTCAACGCCACGCTGTCCTGGGCCAAGAACCACAACACCGGTTTTTCGGCAGCGGTTTCGCTCGGCGAACGCCTTGATGTCGATATCAGCGACCTGATCGACTATTTCGCGCAAGATTTCCGCACCCGCTCGATCGTCCTCCATATGGAGGGCATCGCCATTCCGAGGAAATTCATTTCCGCCGCAAGGGCCGCGGCACGCAGCAAGCCGGTGATCGTCATCCGCTCGGGCAAAAGCCGGGACACAGGCGGGTCGGGACGGACGCATGCCGGGCGGCTTGCAAGAACCGATCTAGTCTATGACACGGTCTTCCGGCGCACCGGGCTTCTGCGCGTGCAGGATCTCGACGAGATGTTCGAGGCGCTGGAAACGCTTTCTCATGTGCGGGTGCCGCGATGCGAACAGCTCGCGGTGATAGCGAACGGGCGCAGCCTTGCCAGCCTTGCGGTCGACCGGCTGACGGATCTTGGGGCGCAGTTCGCGCAGCTGTCGCCCGAAACCCGTGAGAGCCTCGAAGGGATCAGCCGCCATTACAAGGCCCTTGAAGTCACGACGGCCGCCAATGCTTCGGTTATCCTGCGCGAGAACGTTTCGCCGCAGGACATTACCCACGCCATCACCACCGTTCTTAAGGACCCGCAAGTCGACGGCGCCGTGGTGCTGCAGGCGGCGAGTGCCTTTCAGCCTCTGCCGGCCATCGCCAACGCGATCTGCGAGGCCGCCAGCGCCGACAGGCGGCGGACGGGACGACGAAAGGCGCTTGTGGCGGGCCTTGCGGGCAGCGACGGAGCGATCCGGGCCGAACTGTCGGCGGCGAAGATCCCGAACTACGGCAGCCCGGCGGAGGCCGCGCGCAGCTTGATGCATCTGGCCCATGACGCCCAGGCGCGCGAGTTCCTGATGGCAGCTCCGCCGAGCCTTCCCTCCAGCTTTTCGCCGGATGTCGCACGTGCCAGAGCGATCGTGGAAGGCGCGCTCAACGACGGCAGAGGCTGGCTCGATCCGGCCGAGGTCTGTCACGTGCTCCAGGCCTATGACATTCCAATCATGGAAACGGTGATGGCCGGAACGCCGGCAGAGGCGGAGGAGGCCTCGCGTCCTTTTTTCGAAACGACGAAGCACTGCGTCGCCAAGCTGATTTCACCAGACCTGCCGTTCAAGTCCCGGATCGACGGCGTCCGCCTTGGCCTGGAAACGCCGGCCGCGGTCCGTGCCGCCGCCGAGGACCTGATCGTCAGGACGCGTGCCAATTATCCGGACGCGGCCATCAGCGGCATCTCGGTGCATCCGATGCTGGAGGACCGGCATGGCCTCGAGCTTTACATGGGCGTTGCCGAGACGCCCGATTTCGGCCCTGTGCTCGTTTTCGGCCATGGCGGAACCTCGATCGAGGAAAGCGTCGATATCTCGCTGGAGCTGCCGCCGCTCGACCTCAACCTGGCCCGGGCGCAGATCGGCCGGACGCATATCGCGCGCCTGCTCGACGGCGGCCCGTCCCGACCGGCGCTGGACCGGGCGGCGATCGGCGAAGCGCTGGTAAAGCTCTCTCAGATCACGATCGACATTCCCGAAATCCTGGAACTCGATATCAATCCGATGGTCGCCCTGCCCTCCGGCCTGATCGCGCTCGATGCACGCATGACCCTCTGCCATCCGGAAAAGCGCCGTGGACGCACCGGCGGCTCGCGTCTGTCGATCGCGCCCTACCCGCAGGAGTGGGAACAGACGATGACGCTTCGGGACGGGCAGGAGATTTTCGTCCGACCGGTCCGGCCGGAAGACGAGGAGCTGTTCCGGGCGTTTTTCGAATCTGTGACGCCTGAGGATCTGCGTCTGAGGTTCTTCGCCCCCGTGCGCGACTTCAGCCATCGCTTCCTCGCCCGCCTCACCCAGCTCGACTATGCCCGCGCCATGGCATTCGCCGCCATTGAACCGGCCAGCGGAAACCTTCTCGGCGTCGTCCGGCTTCATGCCGATCCGGATCACCAGACCGGGGAATATGCGGTCATGGTGCGTTCGGACCTCAAGGGGCACGGCCTGGGACTGGCGTTGATGAAACTCATCATCCGCTATGCCCGGACCGACGGAATCGAGACCATCAAGGGCGAGGTCCTGAAGGAGAACACCTCCATGATCTCGGTCTGCCAGGCACTCGGCTTCAAGGTCGGAACGTCGCCCGACGATCCGGGCATTGCCTTGGTGACGCTGCCGGTCGCCGAGGTGCCGGAGGAGCTGATCGACGAGTAGTCCGCATCGCGGAGCGCGCACGAGCGCCTTATGCGGCCCGTCTCGCGCGCTGGCCCTTCAGGCGATTGTCTCGATCAGCCCTTCTTCTGCGCCGCGGACCGGATCTGGCTGAGAGAAGCCGCTGGGGTGATTGCTTCCGGATCGAGCTTCAGATGCAGGATTGCCGGGGTGCCCGAAGCGCGGGCGCGCTCGAAGGCGGGACCGAAGTCTTCCGTTCGCTCGACGGTCTCGCCAAAGGCCCCGTAGCTTCTGGCCAGAGCCGCAAAATCAGGATTGACCAGTTGCGTTGCCGACGGACGGCCGGGATACGTGCGCTCCTGATGCATGCGGATGGTGCCATACATGCCGTTGTCGATCACCAGAACGATGATGTTCGCACCTTCCTGACAGGCGGTCCCGAATTCCTGCATGGTCATCTGCAAACAGCCATCCCCGGCAAAGCAGACGACTTCACGGTCCGGAAATGTCAGTTTGGCTGATACGGCGGCCGGAAGACCATAGCCCATCGAGCCGGAGGTCGGCGCAGCCTGCGTGCCGTAGCGGCGGAAGCGATGAAACCGGTGCAGCCAGGTCGCATAATTGCCGGCGCCATTGGTGCAGACAGTGTCTTCCGGCAGGTTGGCTTCCAGCCAGTCCATGACGCCGGACATCTGCAGATTTCCCGGAATTTCAGGTCGTGCACCTGACCAGTCGAGATAATCGCGATGCGCCTTTTCGGCTTCGCCCGCGCCCTTGGTCTCGTTGGGCGGCTGCAGCCCCTCGACCGCCTTGCAAAAGGCGGTGGGGCTGGCATGGATCGCCAGATCCGGGCGATAGACGCGGCCGAGTTCTTCCGCATCCGGGTGGATATGGACGAGCTGCTGAGAGGGCGACGGAATGTCCAGGAGTGAATAGGACTGGCTCGGCATTTCGGAAAGGCGCCCACCGACCAGCAGGATCAGGTCCGACGCCTTCACGCGTGCCAGCAGTTTCGGGTTGATGCCGATGCCGACGTCGCCAGCGTAATTGGGATGGAGGTTGTCAAACAGCATCTGCCGCCGGAAGGAGCAGGCGACCGGAAGGTCGAACCGCTCGGCAAAGCGGGTGAAGCCGGCGACGGCCTCCGCCGACCAGCGGCCACCGCCGAGGATCGCGATGGGGCGTTCGGCAGCCCAGAGCCGCTTCTGCAGATCGGCCATCTGCGTCAGTCCCGGATGCGTCTCGACTTGCGTCCAGGCGGGCGGCTGCGGCGCATCGGCGGTTTCGACCAGCATGTCTTCCGGCAGCGCCAGCACGACCGGACCGGGCCGGCCGGAGGTCGCGACGTGCCAGGCGCGGGAAATGAATTCCGGCACCCGGTCGGCGTGATCGATTTCGGCTACCCATTTGGCAATGCCGCCGAACATCTGACGATAATCGACTTCCTGAAAGGCTTCCCGCTCGCGCATGCCGCGCTCGATCTGACCGATGAAAAGGATCATCGGCGTGGAATCCTGAGCGGCCACATGGACACCAGCGGAGGCGTTTGTGGCCCCCGGTCCGCGCGTGACCATGCAGATGCCCGGCTTGCCGGTCAGCTTGCCATAGGCGTCCGCCATCATCGCGGCACCGCCTTCCTGCCGGCAGACCGTCACGGGAACGGACGCATCGTGGAGTGCGTCGAGAACAGCGAGGTAGCTTTCCCCCGGCACACAAAACACCCGCTCCGCGCCATGGCGCTCAAGCGCTTCCACCAACAATTGGCCGCCGGTCTTCTGTTCCATTTCCCGTTCCTGCTGCTCCATGATCGATCATCATTCTATAGCGTAAGAAACAATGAGCCGTCAGAGCCAGAAATCAGATTATTTCGCAATAAGATCATTCCGGTTTGGAACAACTGCCCCTGTCGCGATCGACCTGCCCACCGTCATGAAAAAGGCATCGGTTGCCCGATGCCCTTTCAAATCGCGTCGAGGTCGTCCTGTCTCAGACCGGCTGAACGGTCACGACCTGAAATGTGTGCAGGTCGCCGTCCTCATCCTTGATCGAGACGTATTCGCCCGGGTTGAAGGCATGAGCGCCGAAGCGGTAGCCGGCTTCGTCGTCGTCATCGCCGTCGATATCATAGTGGAAGGCCCAGGAGCCGCCGGGACGATGGATCAGGTGGCCGATTTCCTCTTCCTCGTCGCCCCAGAACCGGCGGACGCGGCAATGCTCGCGCTCCGTCTTCCACAAGCCGGCGTCGATATGGCCGCTTTCGTCCAGCGGTGCGGTGAACTCGTAACCATGCTGCGCCGAGCCTTGCGGAAAGTCGTTCGTCCGGGCCAGGTTCAGCCTGATCTTTTTCAAAGCCGGGTAATCGCTCATGGAATCCTCCAGGTTCTCTATCGATATCAATTTGTGCCAATCATGGCTCACCCACATTGAGCAGGATCAATCTGCCCGTTAGGCTGACAGGGCAAACTTGCTCTGCGCACTCACGGCGCCAACGGAAGGACCTTTCATGGATCAGCCCTCCAGTCAAACCGACGTCTTCGCGTTTTTCGAGGGTTTGTCCGCCGAAGATCATGCCGGAGCCGATGCACGGCGCATCGACACCCATGCAAATGTGGTCTTTCTCATCGGAAACAAGGCGTACAAGATCAAGCGCGACGTCCGGTTCCCGTTTCTCGATTATTCGACGCTCGCGCTGCGCGAGACCGCCTGCAAGGCGGAAATCGAATTCAACCGACCCAACGCGCCGCAGATCTATCTGCGAGCCGTTCCGCTGACGCGGGAAGCAAATGGAGAGATCGCGCTTGCCGGATCCGGCGACGTGGTGGAGTGGGCCGTGGAGATGAACCGTTTCGACGGTGCCGACGAGCTGGATGCCGTTGCGGACCGCGGGCCGCTCGGGCCGGCTCTGTGCGAACAGCTGGCGGACATGATGCTGAACGCCCATGACGTGGCACCGCTGCGCCCGGGAGCGGGCTTTCACGAGGAGCTGTCTTCCTATGTCGAGCAGAACGAAGCGGCCTTTCACGAACATCCGGACCTTTATCCGGCCGAAGAGGTCCGGCATCTGACCGACACCGCCCGCACCACGCTTGCCTCCCTGCACGAGCTGATCCTCTGGCGCGGCGAGGAAGGCCTTGTGCGGCGCTGCCACGGCGATGCGCATCTGCGCAACATCGCCCTGATCGAAGGCGCGCCAGTCCTGTTCGATGCGGTCGAGTTTTCCGATGCCATCGCAACAGGCGACATTCTCTACGATCTCGCGTTTCTGCTGATGGACCTCTGGGAGCGGGGGCAGCTGACGGCGGCGAACCGGATCTTCAACCGATATCTCGACAAGTCCCGCATCGACAGACAGCCGGAGGGGCTTGCCGCCCTGCCCTTCTATCTGATGATGCGTGCCGCCATCCGCTCCAAGATCGCGGCAAGCGCTGCGCTCAACCAGTCGGATGAGGACCTCAAGCGCGAGCAGCAGGAGCAGGCCAGAACCTATTTCCGCTTCGCGCTCGATTTTCTGTCGCCATCCCGTCCGCATCTCGTTGCCATCGGCGGCCTGTCGGGCACCGGCAAGACGACGCTTTCCTATGCCATCGCGCCGGAGATCGGCCGGGCGCCCGGCGCACGGGTCCTGCGCACCGACGTCATGCGCAAGCGACTTCTCGATCTTCCCGAAACGCAGAAAGCCCCTTCCGAGGCCTATTCGCCGGAAGCGTCCGCCAAGGTGTATCGCACTCTGGAAGAGGCCCTGCAGAGCGTGCTCGCGTCGGGGCATTCTGCCGTTTTCGATGCGGTGTTTGCAAAGCCCCACGAACGTACTGCGGCAGAAGACATTGCTGCGCGCGTCGAAGGCGGTTTTACCGGCCTCTGGCTGACGGCGTCGCCGGAGGTTCTGAAAGCGCGTGTTTCGGATCGCAAGGGCGATGCCTCCGACGCGACCGCGGATGTCATCGACATCCAGCTTGGCTACGAGCTCGGAGACATGACATGGGCGCAGGTTGATGCCGGTGGCAGCGCGCAGGAAACAGCTGCCAGGGCGCTCAAGGTACTGACGAAAGACTGACAGCCGTCACGAGAGCCCCGCCGCCTGGCGCATTGCTGCGGCCGCCGCCGCCGCGCAGAAGACGGTGACGTATTCTTTCCTGAGAAAGACCTGGGCCGCCGCGGCGACCACGAGGCAGAGCCCGACCGTGATGCCACCCTTGAGCACAATGGGCAGAACGGTGGAGACGATAATCGCACCGGGAAGCGCCTCGAGACCGCGGCGCACCCGCGGTGTGATCGGCAGCCGGCCCATCGCCCAGTAGCCGCCGGCCCGAAGTGCATAGGTCACCAGGGCCATGCAGGTGACGGTGAGCAGAAACATGCCGTCAGCGGAAAAGGCCCCGTCAGTCATCGAGATAAGCCCCCGCGAATGCCCCGGCAATTGCACCGGTGAAGATGCTCCAGTAGCCGCCGACCAGCCACCAGGTCACGCCGGCAACAATCCCGGCGACCAGCCAGCTGACGGTCTGGCGTTTTCCCCGCCAAAGCGGCACCAGCATGGCGACGAAGAATGCCGGCAGGATGACATCCAGCCCGAAGATCTTGGGATCGGAAATCAGACCGCCGGCGAAATAGCCGGGAATGACCGAAAGCGACCAGACGGCCCAGGTGAACAGGCCGCTGCCAAGGAATACCCCCCAGTCCCGGTTGCCCTTGTCGTACTGGGCGAGTGCCAGGATCCAGTTGAGGTCGGTCAGAAAGAGGAGCGACGGATAGGTCTGCCGCGAAGGTACCTGACCAAGCCAGGGCCGAAGGCTCGCCCCGATCAGCAGCATGCGCATGTTGACCGCCGCAGTGACGCCGACCATGACGATGAGCGTCGTCCAGGTTATCGGGTCGTTGTAGACTTCCATGGCGACGAACTGGCTGGCGCCTGCAAAAACCAGTGAATTGATCAGCACGGCCTCCAGAAAGGTCAGGCCCTTCTGGGCCGCCACCGTGCCGAAGACCATGCCGAGCGCAATGATCCCCGGAGAAAGCGGGATGCAAAGTGCAGCACCCTGGACGCAGCCCCTGAAGCTGAGGGTGACGTTCTTTTCAAGCATGTGCGTCCACGGGTTGTAAGGCTATTCGGCTGGACTATCCACGATCCGGAACCGAAGAACCAATGAAACCTGTTGATTTACTCATCAGCGTTCGTTGCCGATCGCCGGCCGGCCCTGATCAGAAGAAAACGCCGTAAATCATGCGAAGCCCCGTGAACCCGAGAAAGAGCGCGAAGACCAGCTTGAGCTTCGAGGGGTCGATCGCATGGGCGATCTTCGCACCCAGAGGGGCGGCGAGCGTGGATGCGGGAATGATCAGAAGGAAGCCGATCATGTTGACATAGCCCAGAGAGAACGGAGGCCGCCCTTCCTCGCCCCAGCCGAAATAGATCGACAGAAGCGTGCCCGGCACCGCAATGATCAGCCCGATCGCAGCCGCCGTGCCGACCGCCTTCCGGATGGGGTAATTGAATAGGGTCAGTGTCGGCACACCGAGCGTGCCGCCGCCGATGCCCATCATCACGGAAATGCCACCGATCAGGAAACCGAGGATTTCCTTGACAGGCGTCCCGGGAAGACTGTCGGCGAGGTGGGCGCCGTTCTTTCGGAGCAGCATGTTGGCCGACACGGCGATAGCGACGATACCGAAGACAAGGGTCAGGGCGCCGCCGGAAATGTTGCCGGCGAGCGTTGCCCCTGCCACCACGCCAATCGCGATCGCCCACCACCAGCGCTTCAGCAGATCCATATCGACGCTGCCGCGATTGTAATGCGCCTTGGCCGAAGAAGCGCCGGTCGCAAGGATCGTGGCGAGAGAGGTCCCGACGGCCACATGCATGAGGACATCCGGATCGATGTTCAGGGCGGTGAACATGTAATAGAGCACCGGCACGATGACGATGCCCCCGCCCACGCCCAGAAGGCCGGCGATGATGCCCGCCACGACGCCAGTGGCGACAAGAGCAAGGGCCAGAAGGCCGAGGGATAAGAGGCTGAGATCTTCCACGCTAGAATTCCTTGCTTGTCCAGGCAACGACGGTTTTGGCACCGGTAGTCAGGGCACCGGCAGTCGGAGCGCCGATGGTCCGGGCCCGTTTCGGCAGGCATGTTTTTCGGGCCGTCCTCCCGCGATTAGCCGACTCCTTGCCATTTTTCCAGATAACAAAGACAAAAAACATCTTTGCCACCAACGCACAGCCTTGATGAAACCCCGATTTCTCGGCACTCTTTTCCTCCTGAACCGACAGGAGAACCGATGTCAGGACACTGGCTTGCGCTTTACACATTCGGGCAGTTCCGCCGGCCGGCCGAGGACAGCGTGAATGACGCCTTTTTCGAAATGGAGCCTTCGGTCATGTCAGCCATCGAACGCTCCGAAGGGTTTGTCGCCCGCTCCGGCTATGCGGATGAAGTAGGCCCGAAGAGCTGGGGCGAGCAGGTGTTTCCCAAATACTGGACCGACAACGGCGACGGCTGGGCCCCCTCGACGATCTCCGTCTGGACGTCTCTGGAATGTGCGCTGGCCGCTGTCTATCGCGGCACGCACGGCACGGCGCTTCGTCTCGGTCATCTGTTTCAGAACGAGGACGCCTCCTATCCGGGTTACGTGCTTTGGTGGGTAAGCCAGGACCATCTGCCGGACTGGGCGGAAGCCGTCGCGCGGTTCGAGACGCTGGGAGACAACGGCCCGGCGCCCGAGGCCTTTTCGTTCAAGAAAGCCTTCGACCCGCAAGGGCGGCCTGTGGAAGTGGACACCCGGTCAGTCCGCGCGCTTGCCGAACGGAACGCGTTGCGCTCCGACCCGCCGCAGGTCGTTCAATAGCCGTCTTTGCGGCTTGAAATACCGTCCGCCCGCGTCCAGATGATAATGCAGCGGTTCCGGTCCCTGCCCGGTCAAACCGATGCACTGGCGAAAGGCTTCAGGAGACATCATGACGCAAACGGAAAAGACAGCCGACATCTCGCTGGAACAGTCGGCCACCAAGGGCCGGTATGTCGCAAGACTTGAGGGCATTGAAGAGGTTGCTGAGCTGACCTTCTCGGTCGCCGGTGATCAGCTCTTCATTGCCGATCATACCGGCGTTCCGGATTCCATGCGCGGCATGGGGATCGGCAAGCAGCTCGTTGACCGGATTGTTGCGGACGCACGCGAGAAGAATTTCAAGATCGTCCCGCTGTGCCCCTTCGTGGATGCCCAGCGCAAGAAGCATCCCGAATGGTCGGACGTCTTTCAGCGCTGAGGGCCACACCCCTCATGACGTCGGGTTTTCCCTGCCCGGGCTATCGTCCGTCACACTCGCCGGCATCTCGCAATCGCGCAGGGAATAGAGCAGCCTCGTCAGCAGGTCTCCGGCCTCATCGAAGGCCGTGGACGTGATCTGCGGAGCCGCAGCGCCAAGGGCGTTGGCGGCGGATCTGATTTCCTCCAGATTGCGGTTGAGCGTCCTCAGCTCTTCCGTGACCTGCCAGTGATCGACGCGAGACGGATCGGAAAGCTGGGCCGAAAGCTCCCGAAGCCGGGTTTCAATGTCACCGAGACGCGCCTTGAACTCGGTCGGCGTGATCTCCAGCCGCGAAAGAGCCGCCTCCGTCACATGCGCCCCGATCCTCTGCCCGGCCGTATCGATGCGATGAAGCACCACAAGCGCGAGAACGCAGGCGACAATGACCAGCACCGCCGTCGCATTGACGAGCGCCAGAAGCAACTGCCCGGGAAGCCTGATCAACCGGCTGCCGAGCCCAGATTCGCGATCTGCCATAATCTTCTCTCCCCCTCCGACGGTCCGAAACACGCATTGTCACGCCGCGCAGAAAGCCCCTGCGCCAGGGTGGGCTTGAGGGACAGATTCGACGATGACCTGATTGTCTATCGACTGTAGCCTGACGCACTTGAAGTGCCGCCCTGTGATGAACCAGGCCCGCAACAAACCTTCATCACGTAGGTATTCCCTAAGGTGACGAAACTGTCACTTGGAATGGCGCCCTCCCGTTTGAGCCCTTTCGTGAAATAGAGAGCCTTTTTAATGTCGAAGGGCGTGGCAATTGTGACGGCGTACCATCCGTTTGTCGCGAGGTAGACCGACAACGGTAGGTCTCTGGCAGTTGCGTAGCCCACTGCTTCGTGAATGTTGTCGAAGCTCTTGATCTGAATGAGGCGAAGCTGGCCGGGCGTGGCATCGAATTGATCAACTCGTATCCACGTATGATGCATATACCCTGTCAGACCTGCGGCACTCACGCGATACCAGCGATCCTCCTCACCAGTGATCTGCACAGCCACACCGTTGGTAAACCGACGAAGGCTGTGAGCTTTCGCCTTGGGTTCGGCTTTCATCAAAGCGGATCCCTTGGGGTGTCGGACACGACCAGAGCGAGCGACGGGGATGGAAGTCCTGCCCGGTTCAACAAACCTTGGAGTTGTCGAAGCGGCAGGTGGAGGAAGAGTCGGCTTCGGTTGGCTCGAAGGCGAAGAGAACCCGGCCGTGTCTGTGCCCCCCTCAGACAGGGTCACACCATAATCAGCCATCTCCTGCCCTGAAAGATATCTGATGTCATTCGCTTCAGTCTTGAAGGCGAGCTGCAAGAGAGCGGGGTTTACCCCCATCTCCACCATATACCCGATGATGTCTGCAGTGACGTCCTGAACTGCAGAAACGGCGTCATCCTTGTTGATGGGAGTTGTTGGCGAGAACGATGACTTGTGCACCCCGATGGAGCCAGGTTCGGCATAGCGCGATCTTCCTCCCATGAATGCCAGGGAGCATGCGGAAGCACAATCAAGTTGGCGTATTTGGATGGTGGCCAGACCGTGGCGCCTGATAAGTCGACCAAGGTCCATCGCCTTGAAAATGTTCCCGCCTTCGCTGTCGAAGCCGATCACTTTCGGGGCAAATGAACCAACGACTTTTTCGAAGTCGGAAAGATCATCAGTGAGAGCGAAAGAGCCAGCCACAATGACAATCCGCAGACCATCGTCCCCCTCCATTGGACTGTAGCTAAGCTCGGCTTTTGCTGCAGATGGAAGGACGACAAAGAACAACACCGCAAGGACTTTGTAGATCATTGGCAATCGCACTCAGGTACAGTTCATTGAAACCTCAACTCACTGTATTCGAGCGTCTTTAGGTATTGCAACCAGACTTCGCGCAATCTGATATCATAGATGGCACTGCGGACTGGGACCTGATCCGGGAAATCTCGTCCCCCACAGATGCTGTGTCTCGCGCCGATAACAGACCGCTCCACGGCGCTACAAAAGGGTGTGGCCGGACACCTTTCCAAGGCCCTCGATTTGCAGTGGGATATAGCGGTGGACGCAAGAGTGTCTCGCGTATGGGCGGGTAATTGATTTGGAAAAGATATAAAGAGAAGTGGTACAGACGAGTGGATTCGAACCACCGACCTTCGGAGCCACAATCCGACGCTCTAACCAACTGAGCTACGTCTGCTTAAGGCAATCGGGGCGGTGCGGACCCTGAAAGGTGCCTGCCCGCCGCATGCAAGGGCGACTTCTAACGCCGTTTTTTCCAACCGGCAAGCGGGAATTTTCAAAAATTCCGGCCTGTTGAAAAGCAAATGCCCGGAGCGGAACTCCGGGCATTTGGATGATGCGGTCATACGGTCACCCTGAGGGTGCCGTTCAACGCAATCAGTTGAGCTTCAGGTCCTTGAAGGATTTTTCCATTGCTTCCTTGACCGGAGCCGACATGTCGGTGCCGAGCTTGGTTGCCAGTTCCTGCATTTCCTTCGTCTGCGAGCTCAGAGCGTCAAACTGGTGACGTGCGAACGTCGACTGCAGTTCGATTGCCTCGGCAAGCGACTTCGCGGACATGATGTCCTTCATGAAGGTGAATGTAGCGTCTGCATTGGTCTTGGCAGCATCAACCGCCTTGTGGTTGAATTCAACGACACCCTGGCGGGAAGTTTCGAAGGAATCTTCCATCATATCCGTTGCATCCTCGGCTGCGGATTTCACTTTTGCGTATGCTTCGCGGGCGTTCTCGATGCTCTTTTCAGTCGCTTCACGGAACGCGGCCGGGACTTCCATCTTCGGCATCGCGAAAGCTTCGAAATCCGGGAAAGACATGCCGGCTGCCGGCGCGGTCTTTGCCTTGGTGGTGCGGGACTTCGGTGCCGATTTCGGCGTTGTTGTGCTTGTGTCAGTCATGATCTCATCTCCTTAGACTTCGGATGCGATCATTGGTAGTTTCATCCCGCCGGTCTCTCGCCGACGGACCCTGTCGTCATCCGCATCCCCTACATAGGATACCGCTTGCTGCATTGCAACATTTTTTTGCACTGCACAATAGAATTTACGCAAAGGAAGTTTCAAGGCAGTCCAAGTTACCGGTCCGGTCATCTGCGGAAAACCAGGGCGCCGCTCAAGCACATAGGAGCGCGAGAACCGGCGTAAGACTGCGATCAATGAATGTGAAGTAAAAATACAGGCAAATGCGCGATCGCGCAATTAGCCACTTGGATGAATTGCCGGTTCAGATGCGCGAGGCGTCGGTGCCCCGCGCAATCGGGTTCCGGGTGGCTGCCCGACTATTTCTTCTGGGCAGCCTTCGCGGCATCCTGCACGGCCTTGGACGTCGAGTTGGAGAATTCGCGCGCCTGCTCGCCGAAGACTTCCATCTGCCCGCGCAGATAGGCCTGCTGGATTTTCATCATGTCCTCGACGCTCTGGGACTTGACCAGTTCCTGAGCGAACTTGAAGGCCGCATCCACATGCTCTTCGGCATAGGTCAGGGCCTTCTTGTTGACATCGACCGCACCCGCCTGAACCGCGCTGGCACTGTCTTCCGCGTTGGAGACGGCCTTGTGCGTCGCTCCCATGAAGTCATCGAATGCCTTGCGCGCCTGATCGACGCTCTTCTCGGCAAAATCGCGCATCTGATCGGGAATTTCGAAACCGGGCTTGTTTGTACTCATAGTCGACGCTCCTCAAGGTGGCGGGAAGATGACGGGCTGGTGATCCCGACGTCTGCCCATGACAAAATTCGTAACATGCACACGCCCTGCGGGCAAACAGCTGTGATGCCGCAGGGCACCCGAATGCCAGCGCACGTAACAGCGCCCAAGATACCGACGGGACGGCCCCGCACACCCTCCGGCCTCGTTTTCACGACGCCAGTCCTGTCGAAGCCCCTGACAGGGTGGTGCGCGGCGTGTCGGTGAGGAGGTTTTCCACCCCGGGTCCCCAACCCGCCGGCGCGTTCAAGGTCAGTTAACGCCGGATCAGTATTTTTTGCGCTGACGGTTTATGCAATCCGTCAATTAACCACGCCTTCATGTAAGCCAGGCAGGTGCCTTGCTATACATGGACGAACTGGACATTAGCTTGTATTAACAGAACGTTTACCACGGCAAGCAGGTCCGGCAGAGCATCACGATCCGGTGGCGCAGACCCTTTGGAGCAGACCCATGGACGAACACATCCAATCATTCCTGGAGCTTAGCGCCAAGGATGATCTGGTTCAGCTTGTCGCCGACAAGAGGGCCGCGTGGCTCTGGTCGGCGGACGGGGCGCGTATCCTGTGGGCGAATGCCGCCGGCGCGGCGTTCTTCTCCGCCGGAACCCTTTCGGCTCTTTCCGGACTGGCCAGTCTGGAGCGTTCTCCGGCGCGTCCGCATATTTCCCGCATCGCCGAAACCGGCCTGACAGACAAATTCAGCATCGACCGTCTGCGCTTCTATCGCGGGCTGCGTGTGATGCTGCTGACCTGCCAGTGCAAGCGGGTCGAACTGGACAGCGGCGAAGCGGCTGCGCTCATCATCTGTAACGACAAGGGGATTGCGTCGAACAAGGAACCGGTTGCGGCCTTCGCCCATCTGATCGCGGAAGAGGATGCGACGGTCTTCGTGATGACGGATGGCGCCGTCACCGAGAAGGCCGGGCGTCTCACCGGCGTGCCTGAGGATCTCGATCTGCCGAAGGGCCAGCCGTTTCTTTCGGGCGCCCTCGACCTTGAGGGCAGCTATCACGACGGCATCCTGCTGCGATTGCCAAGCGGTCCGAAGATCGTCGTCCTTGAAAATGACGCCCTGCCCGACGATGAGGCGCAGGACGACCTTGGCGATACTGACCCGGCAGATGCGCAGCAGACCCAGTCCCCTGCCCCCGCCGCAGAGGTGAGCGAGGACGCGGGAGACGTTTCGGCTTCGGACGAGGCAAGCGAAACAAGCGAATGGCTGCGCGCCGATGATCTCTATCTGGACGAAGCCTTCGACGGCGAGACAGATGACAAGGCCGGCGACATTGACCCGGACACAACGGACGGTGACGACGTCGACGCGGAGACAACCGCGTCGCAGGAAAGCGGAGAGGATGCTGCGGAGAAGGCGGCTGAGACCACCGGGCCTGAAGAGCAGGTTGATGTGCCGGATGAGCCGGAGACCGCTTCGGAGGAAACCGACGTCTCATCGGCGGCCACTGTTGACCTGTCCCCTGCTGAGGAGACCTCAGTCGATAAGGACATCGAGGAAACCGTCGCCGACGCCAAAGACGAAAGCGACGGTGAAGATAACGACGAGGCCTTCGTGTTCCAGCCGCGCCGCCGTCCGGTGCGGTTTGCCTGGAAGATGGACATCGACCAGCGCTTCACGTTCCTGTCGGACGAATTCGCGGACGTCCTGGGCCCGGATGCCACCGATATCGTCGGAGCAACCTGGGAGGACGTCTCGGCCAGGTTCGGCCTTGACCCGCGTGGACAGATCGCCAGGGCACTGGACCGACGCGACACCTGGAGCGGCAAGACGGTCAACTGGCCGGTCACTGGTGCCGCGCTGCGCGTTCCGGTCGACATGGCGGCCCTGCCCGCTTTCGACAGGAACCGCAAGTTCGAAGGCTACCGAGGCTTCGGCGTCTGTCGCTCGGCGGACGCGATCCAGGATCAGAACGTCCCGGCGATCTTCGCGGGCGCCGCGCCTTTCGCCGCAGCCGCGGCAACGGTCGTTATCACGGACGACGCAGCAGACCTTGATGAAACCGCGGATATGTCCGCGGCAAACGTCGAGGATGATGCAGCGGCTTCCGGCGATGAGGCGGCAGACCTGAACGAAACGACGGTTCAGGACGACGCTGCCCCCTCTCGGGATGATGCGGTCTTGTCCCTGTCCTCGCAGGCGGAAGAGAACGTTTCGGAAGGCTCCGAAGAGGCTGAAGCGACGACCGCGGATGCGCAAGAGCCTGCTTCCGAGAGTGCGCCGCAGACGGTCGATGCTCCAGAGGAAGAGCCCGGCCTTGATGAACCGGACGCTGAGGAAAAATCCGAGGCTGGCGCAGATACGTCCGACAAGCCTTCGCAGCAGCCTCAGAACCGTCTTGAGGACCTGAAGCCGCTTCAACCGGATTCCCTGAAAGGCAAGACCTTCCTCGGTGCAAGCGCCGCAGCCCTCGTCGGCTCTCTCGCGAAATTCACCGGCAAGCCGGTGCCTGCGCACGAGACACCTTCGCGGGTGGCGCCAAAACCAGCCGAGCCGCGCAAATCGTCTGACGGCGAAGACCTCGCCGAAGAACTGCGCGCGGCGGCAGCTGCGCTCAACAAAGCGGACGAAGAGGCCGAAAAGCCATTCGACGCGAGCAACGATGCGCCTGCCAGCGCCTCGGCGGACGACAAGGCGTCGACCGACGACGACCTTGAGGTTCAGGACGCTGCCGAAGACGGCAACGAAGCACCTGCCGACGATGAGATCATCGACAGCGACGACAGCACTGCCGCAGATGCCCTGCCGGAGGCTGATGCAGCGGAGCCGGAGGAAGAAGAGCCCGTCGTTGCCCGGTCCGATGCGCAAGAGCCTGCCGGCATCACCGGACCGGCACCGCTGAAGCCTGCCGAAATCGAAAGCGCTGTGAAGACGCTCGCAAAGTCCTACAAGCAGGCAAGCCGCAAGTCACCGGACCTCTTCGAGACGCCCGACAATCAGGAGCCGGCGGACAGCGAGGAACCTGCTGCGGAGATCGACGCGCCGGACACGGCACATATCCTGTCGGAGCGGGAAGACGACGTCGCAGCGCCTCTTCTTTCCGAAGACCCGGATGCCGGGGAAGCCATTGCCGGGGACACCGAGACTGAAGCGCCGACTGACGAGACCTCTCTCTCCGAGACGGACGACACATTCGATGCCGCTGATGAGGCTGTTCTCGAAGCTGCTGCCGACGAAGTCTCCGACCTGCTCGCAGAAGATACGGACGAGGCCGACGACACCGTCGGCGCCGGTGAGAAGGAATTCTTCGAGGAGACAGCCGCCTTCCAGCAGGAGGACAGTGCGGCTCCCTCAGGCGACGATGCGCCGCCGGCCGAGAAAAAGACCGGCCAGGTCATTCCGCTTGCGACTGCCCGTCCGCGCGTCGTGCCGGTCGATACGTCCAGCCTGTCGCGTCCCGAACGCGCCGCGTTCCGCAAGATCGCGGAAGCACTCGGTGCGCGCCTGGAAGGGGATCTCGACGACTTTGAATCCACCGACCAGGAAGACCTTCCTCTCGAGGACCTGCCGCCCGAAGTGCCCGAGGCCGGGCCGATCGACCCGAGCCTTCTGGATCGGCTGCCGATCGGCATTGCCATCGTGCACGACCGGGAGGTGCTTTATTCCAACAAGGCCCTTCTGCGCATGCTCGGCTACAAGTCGACCCGGTCGCTGTCGGAGTCCGGAGGGCTGGAAGCCCTTTTCATCGACGACACCGAGGACCTTCCCGATGCCGCGCGCATGGACGGCGAAGTCGACGAGACCATGAAGATGCGCCATGCGGATGGCGGCATCATCTGCGTGGATGCGCACATGCATTCGGTTCCGTGGAACGGCAGCCGGGGTCTGATGATCTCCGTCACCGAACGGCCGGGCAAGCCGGCCTCGCCGGAAGCCGGTGAACCGGCATCTCCGAATTTCTTCGCCGAGGTGCGGTCGGAACTCGAAAGCGCGCGCAACCAGATCACCGAAATGGACACTATCCTGGAAACAGCCACGGACGGTGTGCTGGTTCTGGACGAGCATGGGACCATCGTGAAGGTGAACGGGTCGGCCGAGGCGCTTTTCAGCGCAAGCAGGTCCGACATGATCGGCGCCCCCTTCGCGGAATTCCTCGCCCCCGAAAGCCACCGGGCGGCAGCGGATTATCTGGATGGCCTGTCCAAGAATGGCGTCGCCAGCATCCTCAATGATGGACGCGAGGTGCTCGGTACGGTTCCGACCGGCGGGCTGATCCCGCTGTTCATGACCATCGGCCGCATCACCAGCGGCAAGGACGATGTGAAATACTGCGCGGTTCTGCGCGACATCACGCAGTGGAAGACGGCCGAGGAAGAGCTGACCCAGGCCAAGCGCCAGGCGGAAAACGCCAGTTCGCAGAAGTCGGATTTCCTGGCCAAGATCAGCCACGAGATCCGCACGCCCCTCAACGCGATCATCGGCTTCTCCGAGGTCATGATGGAGGAGCGCTTCGGACCGATCGGCAACGACCGTTACAAGGATTACCTGAAGGACATTCGCACCTCGGGCTCGCATATCATGAGCCTCATCAACGACCTGCTCGACCTGTCGAAGATCGAGGCAGGCAAGCTGGATCTCAAGTTCACCGCCGTCTCGACCAACGATGTCATCAATGAATGCGTCGCCCTGATGCAGCCGCAGGCGAACCGCGAGCGTATCATCATCCGCGCGAGCCTTCCCGAATCCGTTCCCGATGTCGTGGCGGATCCGCGTTCCTTGCGCCAGATCGTGCTGAACCTTCTGTCGAATGCCATCAAGTACAACAGGTCCGGCGGACAGGTGATCCTGTCGACGGCGCTTGAGAACAACGGCGAGGTCATCTTGCGGGTACGCGACACCGGCACCGGCATGACCGCCAAGCAGCTTGCAGCGGCGCTGGAGCCCTTCCGGCAGCTGCATACGGCCAGCCGCGGCGGGGGCACAGGCCTGGGGCTGCCGCTGACCAAGGCTCTGGTCGAGGCCAACCGGGCCAGCTTCCATATCGATTCCACGCCCGATCAGGGAACTCTCGTGGAAATCGTCTTTCCCACCCAAAGAGTTCTTTCCGAGTGAATACCGACAGTAAGATTGAAGTTGCCGAGAACCTCTGGATTTTCGAAGGGGCAATCGTGCCCTTTCTCGGCTGTGCCTACCCGACCCGATGCGTCATCGCGCGCCTACCCTCCGGCGCGCTCTGGGTCTGGTCGCCCACGGAACTGACGGATGACCTGAAAGCCGAGGTCGAGGCGCTTGGGCGGCCCGCGCATCTCGTCAGCCCGAACAAGATCCATCATCTTTATCTTCTGGACTGGAAGAAGGTCTGGCCCGACGCAAAGATCTGGGCCCCTGCGAGCACCCAGGAAAAGCGCGACGACCTGTCATTCGAGCCCGCGCTCGATGCCGAGGTGCCTGCCGAATGGGAAGACCAGTTCGACATGGTGCATTTCCAGGGGTCCTTCCTCGTCGATGAACTGGTGTTCCTGCACCGCGCCTCCGGCACGGCGATCATGGCGGACCTGAGCGAGAATTTCTCGCAGGAGTTTCTGAAGCGGCACTGGAAACCCTGGCAGCGGGCGCTCGCCAACTTCATGGGAATCGTGGAAGGCCGGGGCTATGCGCCACTTGACTGGCGCCTGTCCTTCCTCAACCGCGGCAAGGCGCGCAAGGCAAAGGACGCGATCCTTGGCTGGATGCCTGAGCGCGTCATCATGGCTCACGGTCAGTGGCAGGATCGAAACGGCACCGCCTACCTGCAAAAGTCTCTTTCCTGGCTCTGATGCCGACATATTGAAACTGACGATCCGAAAAAGTCACCGCCGCCGGAATTCTCCTCGCCATAAAAGCTGACTATTAAACTCCTGTTTTTACTCAGCTTTCCGGCGAGGCGTTTCCGACGGGTATAACGTCCAGTTTTTAATCCTTCTAAACTATTGAAATTATTATACTTTCTTACTTGACCCTGCGAAACTCGTACCTATATGCCAGCACGTTCCGGCCTGTGCCGGAGAGTTGAATGATCAAGGGGAGTTTCACATGCGTGCATCCTTGCGTGCCCTGAGCGGTGCCATTGCCATGAGCGCGGCAGCCACCACAGCCGTACCGGCTTTCGCAGATGGCGATGTCAATGTCTATTCGTACCGCCAGCCATACCTGATCGAGCCGCTGCTGGAAGCGTTCACCAGTGAAACGGGCATCAAGGCAAACGTCATTTTCGCTTCCAAGGGCCTCGGAGAACGGATTGCGGCGGAAGGCCGGAATTCGTCAGCAGACGTTCTCTTGACCGTCGATATCGGTCGTCTGGACGGCGCCAAGCAACTCGGCATCTCGCAGCCCGTTGAATCCGAGACCGTCAATGCCAACGTCCCGGCAGAGTTTCGTGATCCGGAAGGTCACTGGATCGGCCTGACCAACCGCGCCCGCGTCATCTACAGCTCCAAGGAGCGGGTCGACCAGGACAGCATCACCTATGAGGAACTTGCCGACCCGAAATGGAAGGGCCGTCTGTGCACCCGCTCGGGGCAGCATGTCTACACGATCGGTCTGGTGGCATCGATGATCGCCCACCATGGCGAGGAAAAGACCGAGGAATGGCTGACCGCCGTTCGCGACAACCTAGCGCGCAAGCCCGCAGGCAACGACCGCGCTCAGGTGAAGGGCATCTTCGCCGGCGAATGCGATATCGCACTCGGAAACACCTATTACATGGGTCTGATGCAGACCAACGAGAAGGAACCGGAGCAGCAGGAATGGGCAGAAAGCGTCCGCATTCTGTTCCCGAACACCGACGGTCGCGGCAGCCACGTCAACCTTGCCGGCGTGGTCCTGATCAAGGACGCTCCGAACAAGGAAAATGCGGTCAAGCTGATCGAATTCCTGTCTTCCGAGCAGGCCCAGAAGATCTACGCCGAAACCAACCACGAATATCCGGTGAAGCCGGGCGTGGACGTTTCCGAGCGTGTCGAGAGCTGGGGTGAAATCAAGAAGGACCCGCTTCCGCTCGCCGAAATCGCAAGCCATCGCAAGGCCGCGAGCGAGATGGTTGACCGGATCGGCTTCGACGAAGGCCCCGCGTCCTGACGCAAACTGCATTCTGATGACAGGCGCCGCCCCTCGGGGCGGCGTCTTTGTATTCAGCTGTCGTTATTTTCGGTGTCCCCCCGGCGAAAGCCTGCGTGATACGTTTCGCCGCACACTCGGCACTTCTGCCAAGGTTCTTGACGGCGACTGAAGGCGTAACCCTGAGGAAAGTCGAGAATTAAACTCCTGTTTTATCACCTGTTTTCCGGAAACAGCCGCAGGCGGGCGGCTATTAGTTTTGAATAATTCCAAATTATTGATTTTGTTGCATTTATTGACTTCCCAGCGACCCGAAGACATAGTCCCGGCTCGTGACAACGGCTATGACATCTGTCTGCGGAGTTCCTCATGACTTTCAAGCTGCGCTCCGTCTCAGGCGCTCTCGCGCTCGCCCTGGCGACCCTGACGGCGGCTCCGGCGCTGGCTGACGGCGAGGTGAATATCTACACCTATCGCCAGCCCTTCCTGATCAATCCCCTGCTGGACGCCTTCACGGAGGAGACCGGCATCAAGACCAACGTCGTCTTCGCGTCGCAGGGTCTCAGCGAGCGTATCGCCGCGGAAGGCAGAAACTCCCCTGCGGACGTTCTGATGACAGTCGACGTCGGTCGCCTCGATAACGCCAAGCAACTGGGCGTGGCGCAGCCGATCGTCTCCGAAGTCGTCGATGAACATATCCCCGCACAGTTCCGCGACGTCGACAACAACTGGGTCGGCCTGACCAGCCGCTCCCGCGTCGTCTATGCCTCCAGGGAGCGCGTCGAGCAGGACAGCATCACCTACGAAGAGCTTGCAGATCCGAAGTGGAAGGGGCGCATCTGCTCGCGCTCCGGCCAACACGTCTACACCATCGGGCTCGTCGCCTCGATGATTGCCCATCACGGTGTCGAGGAAACCGAGGAATGGCTCGCCGGCGTGCGCGACAACCTCGCCCGCAAGCCGGCCGGCAATGACCGCGACCAGGCGAAGGCGATCTTCGCCGGCGAATGCGACATCGCCCTCGGCAACACCTATTACGTCGGGCAGATGCAGACCAGCGAGAAGGAACCCGAGCAGAAGGAATGGGCCGACAGCATTCGCGTGATCTTTCCGAACGCCGAGGGGCGCGGCAGCCACGTGAACATTTCCGGCGTCATTCTGGCCAAACACGCGCCGCACAAGGAAAACGCGCTCAAGCTGATCGAATTCCTGTCGTCCCCCGAGGCGCAGAAGATCTACGCCGAGATCAATTTCGAATATCCGGTGACGCCCGGCGTGGAAATTTCCGAACGGGTCCGAAGCTGGGGCGACCTCCATCCGGACGATCTGCCCCTGTCCGAAATCGCCGCCAACCGCAAGGCTGCGAGCGAGATTGTCGACAAGGTCGGCTTCGACGACGGTCCGGCGTCCTGAGCGTTTTCAGGTCAATTGGAAAAAGCGCCGTATCGCACGGCGCTTTTTGCTTTTTCAACCAATAGCCTTTAGGTCTCGCATCGACCCACCACAAGCTGGAACCCCGCCTTGCTGCGCACGCCGTCCCTGACATTGTCCGACCGTTTCTGGCGTCTCGCCGCGATCGCGATTTCGGCGATGGTTCTCCTGCCGCTTGCGGCGATCGTCTGGATTGCCTTCACGCCGACGGCAGACGTGTGGGGCCATCTGCTGGGGACCGTGTTGCCGGGCTCGCTTCGCACCACGCTCCTGCTCATGCTCGGGGTCGGCCTGATTACCGGCATCACCGGTGTCGGCACCGCCTGGCTGGTGACCATGTGCAACTTTCCCGGCCGCAGGATCATGGACTGGGCGCTTCTGGTTCCCCTTGCGGTGCCAACCTACATCGTCGCCTTTTCCTACGTGGAGGTGCTCGATTACACCGGGCCCGTCCAGAGCGTCCTTCGCGGCCTCTTCGGTTTCAAGACGTCGCGAGACTACTGGTTTCCGGAAATCCGCTCGCTCGGCGGGGCAATCTTCGTCATGAGCGTCGTGCTCTATCCTTATGTCTACCTGACGACACGGGCGAGCTTTCTCATTCAGTCGGCGTCCACGCTCGACGTGTCGCGCACGCTCGGCGCATCACCCTACGGCCTGTTCTTCCGCGTCGCCTTGCCGCTCGCGCGCCCGGCAATCGCCATCGGTGTATCGCTGGCTCTGATGGAATGCCTGAACGATATCGGCGCGGTGACCTTTTTCGGCGTCAGGACGCTGACCTTTTCCGTCTACGACACCTGGCTCAACCGTTCGAGCCTCGGCGGCGCGGCGCAGCTTGCCCTTGCGATGCTGGTGATGGTGTTTCTGCTGCTCTGGCTGGAACGGTTCGGCCGGCGCAAGCAGAGGTTCGACAGCGGCGGCGGATCCAAGCACCGGCCGCCGACACGGCTCGACCTTTCGCCTTCGCGCGCGCTGCTCGCGCTGGTGCTGTGCTTCGTTCCGATCTTTCTCGGCTTCATCGTCCCCGGCCTGCTTCTGGCGGACCGCGCCAGCCGCAGGCTCGAGGATGTCATGTCGGAGGGTTTCCTCGGCACCGTCTGGAACAGCTTCAGCCTTGCTGCAATCGCGGCGCTGCTGACCGTGGCGATTTCCGTTTCGCTTGCCTATGCAATTCGCCTCAATGGCAAGGGCCTCCTCAGATTCGCCGTCCGCATCGCCGCCATCGGCTATGCGATCCCGGGCACTGTGCTCGCCATCGGCATCCTGATCCCGCTCGCCTCCTTCGACAATTTCCTCGATGCCCGGATGGATGAATGGTTTGGCATCCGGACAGGCCTGCTGCTTCTGGGCAGCGGCACGGGGCTCGTCTACGCCTATGTCGTCCGCTTTCTCGCTGTCTCCTACGGGCAGGTTGAGGGCGGCTTCGGGCGTATTTCCCCGCATCTGGACATGGCAGCCCGCACCCTCGGGCGCAACACCGGCCAGACGTTGACGCAGATCCATCTGCCCATCCTCAAGCCCGTCCTGCTGTCGGCTGCCCTTCTGAGTTTCGTCGACTGCATGAAGGAACTGCCGGCAACCATACTGCTGAGGCCGTTCAACTTCGAGACCCTGGCGACAACCGTCTTCGAAGCCGCCTCGCGCGAAGCCTTCGAGGATGCCGCCCTGCCCTCCCTTGCGATCGTGCTCGTCGGCCTGATCCCGGTCATCTATCTCGCCCGCTCCAGTGCGTCGTCCTTCCGCACCAGACATTCGCGCAGGCAGCAGCAGTCTCCTGCCACGGGCCGGGCGAACGCCCACGCTTGACACTTCTTTGGCAAAGCGTGCCTATGACAGCGTAACTCGCCACGTTCAGGACAGCCCCTTCGATGGAAAAGAAACACCAGATCAATATTTGGTACGCCCTCATTGCCATGATGGCGGTGCTCATTTTCCAGAGCTGGTGGACGACCTACAAGACCGTCGAGGAGATCCCCTACAGCCAGTTCGAGCAGCTTCTCTCGGAGAAGAAGATCGAACAGATCGCGATCAAGGAAAACACGATCGAGGGCAAGTTCAAGACGCCTCTGAAGGACGGAAAGATCTATTTCGTCACCACACGTGTCGACCTTCCGCTCGCGGAGGACCTCAGCAAGTACGACGTGAAGTTCACCGGCGTCGTCCAGAGCACATTCCTGCGCGACATACTCTCCTGGGTCCTGCCGGTCCTGCTGCTGTTCGGCCTGTGGGCCTTCTTCATCCGCAAGTTTGCCGAGAAGCAGGGCATTGGCGGCATGATGACAGTCGGCAAGTCGAAGGCGAAGGTCTATGTCGAAACCGACGTGAAAGTGCGTTTCGACAATGTCGCCGGCGTTGACGAAGCCAAACGAGAACTGAAGGAAGTCGTCGATTTCCTGAAAGATCCGAAATCCTATGGCCGCCTCGGCGCCCATGTTCCCAAGGGCATTCTTCTGGTCGGCCCTCCGGGAACGGGAAAGACGCTGCTCGCCCGGGCCGTCGCCGGCGAGGCTGGCGTCGCCTACTTCTCCATCTCCGGGTCCGAATTCGTGGAGATGTTCGTGGGTGTCGGCGCCGCCAGGGTGCGCGATCTCTTCGAACAGGCCCGCAAGGCTGCCCCTGCCATCATCTTCATCGACGAGCTGGATGCCCTTGGCCGGGCGCGGTCCAGCGGCGGCATGGGCACCAACGACGAGAAGGAGCAGACGCTCAATCAGCTTCTGACCGAGCTCGACGGCTTCGATCCCTCCAGCGGGATCATCCTGCTGGCAGCGACCAACAGGCCCGAGATTCTGGACCCTGCGCTGCTGCGCGCGGGCCGTTTCGACCGGCAGGTGCTGGTCGACCGTCCGGACAAGTCCGGCCGCGAGGCAATTCTCGGCGTGCATATCAAGAAGATCAAGCTGGATCCGTCGACGGATCTTGAGCAGATCGCCGCGCTGACCGCCGGATTTTCCGGTGCGGATCTGGCGACACTGGTGAATGAAGCCGCCCTGCTCGCGACCCGCCGCAACGCCGACGCGGTGACGCTTGCCGATTTCAACGAAGCGGTGGAGCGGGTCATCGCGGGCCTTGAAAAGCGCAGCCGTATTCTCTCGAAAAAGGAGCTGACCACCGTCGCCTTTCACGAGATGGGGCATGCGCTCGTTGCCGCCAACCTGCCGGGCTGCGATCCGGTGCACAAGATCTCCATCATCCCGCGGGGCATCGGCGCCCTCGGCTACACCATGCAGCGGCCGACCGAAGACCGGTTCCTGCTGTCGACGCGTGATCTTGAAGACAGAATGGCGGTCCTCATGGGCGGGCGGGCCGCAGAAGAGATCGTCTTCGGCGAGATTTCCACCGGCGCCTCCGACGACCTGCAGAAGGTCACCGAAGTGGCCCGGGACATGGTCATGCGGTATGGCATGGACCCTGACCTCGGCAACCGGGTCTACGTTACCCAGCAGCGCAGTTTCCTCGGCCAGCCGGCCGGCGACATGGCGGATGTTTCCAGCCAGACACAGCGGGAAATCGATGACGCCATCAAGATGCGGGTGGAAAAGGCCTTCGCTGAAGCAAAGGATCTGCTGAACGCGCATCGCAACGAGCTTGACGAAGGCGCCAGGCTTCTGCTCTCCAACGAAACAATCACCAGCGACGATTTCCCGCCGATCAGGCCGCTGGCCGAACGCGAGAACAGCGCGGCGGCACAGTAGTCGCCGGGCTGCCGCTTACTCGATCCGGCTGGTTCGCACGGCAACGAAAAACGCCCGCACAGGCGGCGGGCGTTTCAGTTCGGTTATCGACCGCGCGTCTCGCGGGCCGGAGTGTCAGACCAGCGTCGCCTGCGTGCTCGACTTGACTTCGTCCATGGTGACGTCCGGTGCGAGTTCGACGACCTTCAGTCCGTTCTCGGTCACGTCGAAGACGCCGAGATTGGTGATGATCCGGTCGACGCATTTCACGCCGGTCAGCGGCAGGCTGCATTCCTTCAGAAGCTTCGGATCGCCGGCCTTGGAGGTGTGGTCCATGATGACGACGACGCGCTTGACGCCCGCCACCAGATCCATGGCGCCGCCCATGCCCTTGACCATCTTGCCAGGGATCATCCAGTTGGCGAGGTCACCGGTCTCGGCAACTTCCATCGCGCCCAGGATCGACAGGTCGATGTGTCCGCCGCGGATCATGCCGAAACTATCGGCGGACGAGAAATAGCTCGTCTGCGGCAGTTCGGTGATGGTCTGCTTGCCCGCATTGATCAGGTCGGCGTCGACTTCGTCCTCGGTCGGAAACGGACCCATGCCGAGCATGCCGTTTTCCGACTGCAGCGTCACGTGGACGCCTTGCGGAATGTAGTTCGAGACAAGGGTCGGGATGCCGATACCCAGGTTCACGTAGAAACCGTCTTCCAGCTCTTGCGCAGCGCGCTTAGCCATATCATCGCGTGTCCATGCCATGATGTGTCCTCCCTCAGGCTGCGCGCGTCGTGCGCTTTTCGATGCGTTTTTCGTGTTCACCGAGAATGATGCGGTCCACGAAAATTCCGGCGGTGTGGATGTTGTCGGGATCGAGTTCGCCGACCTCGACGATCTCTTCGACCTCAACCACGCAGGTCTTGCCAGCGGTCGCCATCATCGGATTGAAGTTACGGGCTGTCTTGCGGTAGATCAGGTTGCCTTCCTTGTCGGCCTTCCAGGCCTTGACCAGGGAGACATCGGCGACCAGTCCGGTTTCCAGGATGTAGGTCTCGCCGTTGAAATCCTTGTGCTCCTTGCCTTCCGCGATCAGCGTGCCGACACCGGTCTTGGTATAGAAGCCGGGAATGCCCGCGCCGCCGGCCCGGATGCGTTCCGCCAGAGTGCCCTGCGGGTTGAATTCAAGTTCCAGTTCGCCGTTCAGATACTGCTTTTCGAAGGTCGCGTTCTCGCCGACATAGGACGACACCATCTTCGAGATCTGGCGCGTCTGCAGCAAGAGGCCGAGGCCGAAATCGTCCACGCCCGCATTGTTGGAAATCGCCGTGATATCCTTGGCGCCGGACTCGCGCAGCGCTTCGATCAGGTTTTCAGGAATGCCGCAAAGGCCGAACCCGCCGGCCATCACCGTCATGCCGTCGAAGGTCAGTCCCTCCAGAGCGGCTTTCGCGTCCGGATAGATTTTGTTCATCGTTCACTCCCCATTCAGACCGTGCCGACCAATCGACTTGTCGCTTCAAGACCGGCTGGTGCGTGACGCGCACATTCGCCGCTTGGCCGTTCATGGTCAAGATGTCTTTGCCGCATTGCAGCGAAATGCGAGCGATCGCCGCACCTTGCGACGTCAGCAAGGTTTCGCCGGTGACAGGCTCCTGCAAGACCGACAGCTTTCCCGCCGCGCGGACTATCGTATGTACATTCTTAACGGACGCGGACGACTGATCGCGTCGGCGGTGACTAACTCACCTGCCTGCCACGCCCACATTGTCATCCCCGACTTGATCGGGGATCCATTCCACAGAGCAAGCACTCCCGTTTTCGAGAGCGGGCAATGCGGCGCGGCAGGTCGCCATCAAAAGACTGAATCTCTTGGAGCGAGTGGATCCCCGATCAAGTCGGGGATGACGCCGGGAGGATGGCACTCGCGAAGCCTTCTCTTTGACTGTCCGAGTGTCCACCATGTCTCCGGTCCGTACACAAGGGGTAAAAGGGAGTGCGCTGAGGGCTACCCTGGCTACCCCTCCGCCCCGAAGGCCGCCCGTTCGTCCTTTTCCCGCTGGGACTGCTGCCGCTTCGTGGCGATGGAGGCGGCGATGACGCCGGTGGTGACGAAAGCGACGAGGATCGTGCAGACGGCGTTGATTTCCGGGGTCACGCCGAGACGGACCTGGGAATAGATCTTCATCGGCAACGTGGTCGCTCCCGGGCCCGTGGTGAAGCTTGCGATCACCAGGTCATCGAGCGACAGCGTGAAGGCCAGCATCCAGCCGGCGATGACGCCGGGCAGGATGATCGGCAGCGTGATCAGGAAAAAGGTCTTGACCGGCGGACAGCCCAGATCTTCCGCCGCTTCCTCCATGGACTTGTCGAAGCCGACGAGGCGCGACTGCACAACAACGGCCACGTAGCAGCTTGCGAAGGTGGTGTGTGCCAGCATCACTGTCCAGAACCCGCGCGTCTGTTCCATGGCCACGAACAGCAGCAACAGGGACAGGCCGAGGATGACCTCCGGCATGACCAGCGGAGCGAAGATCATGCCCGAGAACAGCGTCCGTCCGGGGAACCGGCCCGAGCGCACCAGAACCAGCGCCGCGAGCGTCCCGATGACGGTGGCAATGCAGGCCGAGGCGAAGGCCACCCGAAGGGTGACCCAGGCGGCGTCGAGCAGCTGGTCGTTGTCGAGCAGCGCCACGTACCACTGGGTCGAGAACCCGCCCCAGACCGTGACGAGACGGCTGGCATTGAAGGAATAGATTACCAGCAGCACGATCGGCAGATAAAGAAACGAGAAGCCGAGAACGAGCGAGGTGATGTTGAACCAGGTCGGGCCGCGTGTCATCCGTTCTTCTCCGACATTTTCTGTTGCTGGTTCTGGAAGAGCACGATCGGGATCACCAGGATGAGCAGCAGGATCACCGCCACCGCCGAAGAAACCGGCCAGTCACGATTGTTGAAGAACTCCACCCAGAGCGTCTTGCCGATCATCAGCGTATTCGATCCGCCGAGAAGATCCGGGATCACGAACTCGCCGACGGCGGGAATGAAGACCAGGAAGCAGCCGGCGATGACGCCGGGCAGAGACAGCGGCAGAGTGACATTCCAGAAGGCCTTCCAGGGTGGACACCCGAGATCCTCTGCGGCTTCCAGCAGGCTGCCGTCAAGCCGCTCGAGGCTGGCGTAAAGCGGCAGGACGAGAAACGGCAGGTAGGAATAGACGATGCCGATATAGACCGCGATATTGGTGTTGAGAATGACCAGCGGTTCGTCAATGACGCCGAGAAACAGGAGCAGCTGGTTGAGGAGACCTTCGTTCTTCAGGATGCCGATCCAGGCGTAGACGCGGATCAGGAAGCTGGTCCAGAAGGGCAGGATGACAAGCATCAGCAGCGTCGGTCGCCATGCCTGCGGGCTCCGCGCCATGCCATAGGCGATCGGATATCCGAGCAGCAACGTCAGGATCGTCGAGATGCCTGCGATGACCACTGACGAGAGGTAGGACTTCCAGTAGAGATCATCTTCCGTCAGCCAGATATAGTTCTCGAAGGAAAGCTGCGAGAGGCTCTCCGTGAACCCTGCCCAGCCTTCGGCGAGATCGAAGGTCGGCAGGTAGGGCGGTATGGCGACAGCGACCTCGGACAGCGAGATCTTCAAGACGATCAGGAAAGGCGCGAGAAACAAGATCAGCAGCCAGAGGTAAGGCACCGCGATCAGGAGCCACCCGCCAAGCGTTCGTCTCGTCGGAGCCGTGTTCTGTTCCTGGTCCATGCAGCGTCCCCCTAGCTGGTCAGAATGACGCCCGCATCCCGGTCGAAGGACAGCACGACGTCCTCGTCCCAGGTGATCGGGTTGTCGACGATGCGTGAGACATTGGCGATGGTCGCGCGCAGGATATCCTCGTTGTCGGCGCCCACCTTCGCATGAATGATCGAGACGTCGCCGAGATAGGCGATGTCCCAGACGAGACCATTGATCTGGTTCGGCTGACCGCTCTCCGCACGCCCATGGGCAATACGGACCTTTTCGGGCCGGATCGCGTACCAGACCTTGTCCCCGACATTCGCCGTCGTCACCTGATCGCTGTCGATGGCGAAACCGTCTTCCACCGATGTCAGCTTCGTCCCGGCGTCGCTCTTGTCCGAGACGGTCGCCTCGATCAGGTTCACGTCACCGATGAAATCGGCCACGAACGTCGAATTGGGCTCCTCATAGATCTCCGCCGGGGTCGCCACCTGAACCAGTTGCCCCTTGTCCATCACCGCGATGCGATCGGCGACGGTCATGGCCTCTTCCTGGTCGTGGGTGACGATCAGGAAGGTCATCTCGAGCTCTTCCTGAAGGTTCATCAGTTCGAACTGGGTTTCCTCGCGCAGCTTGCGGTCGAGCGCCCCGAGCGGTTCATCAAGCAGCAGCACCTTCGGCCGTTTTGCCAGCGAACGGGCAAGGGCAACGCGCTGGCGCTGCCCGCCGGACAGCTGGTGGGGCTTGCGCTTGGCAAATTGCTCCAGCTTGGTCAGCTGCAGCATCTCCGCCACCCGTGCGTTGATTTCCGACGCGGGCATCTTGTCCTGCTTCAGGCCGAAGGCGATGTTCTTTTCCACGCTCATATGCGGGAACAGCGCATAGGACTGAAACATCATGTTGGAAGGTCGCCGGTACGGCGGAATGCCTGCGAGGTCCTGGCCGTCGAGAAAGATCTGTCCCGACGTTGGCGTCTCGAAGCCGGCGAGCATCCGCATCAAGGTGGTCTTGCCGCACCCCGAGCCTCCGAGAAGGGCGAAGAATTCCTTCTCGTAGATCTTCAGGGAGAGATTGTTGACCGCAGTGAAGTCGCCGAATTTCTTGGTGACGTTCCTGAACTCGATAAATGGCGGATGATCAGGGTCTTCCCACGGGGTGAATTCCCGGCGCACGGGCCCTACAGATTTTTTCGCCAAAATGCTCCCCAGCCCAATGAATATGTTCAAAAACAAGAACCGCCGGGTCCAAGGGGTCCCGGCGGCTGGGGTTGATTACTGACCGCTCTTGACCGAGGTCCAGAAGCGCGTCACCACCCGGTTCACCTTGGGCGGATAGGCCGTGACGGTGTAGAGGTTCTCGACCGTTTCCTTGGAAGGGTAGATCGCCGGGTCGCCGATCACGTCGTCGTTCAGGAACTCCTGCGACGCCTTGTTGCCATTGGCGTAATAGACATAGTTGGAGGCCTTTGCCATGACTTCCGGACGCATGATGTAGTTCAGGAACTCATGCGCCTCGTCCTTGTGCTGGGCATCGGCCGGGATCGCCATCTGGTCGAACCACATCAGCGCGCCTTCCTTGGGAATGGAGTATTCCACGGTCACGCCGTTGTCGGCCTCCGCTGCGCGGTCGCGTGCCTGCAGCACATCGCCGGACCAGCCGAGCGCGACACAGATGTCGCCATTTGCCAGGGCATTGATGTATTCGGAGGAATGGAACTTCTGGATATAGGGCCGCACCGACTTCCAAAGCTCCGCGGCTTTCTCAAGTTCCTCGGGGTCCTTGCTGTCCGGGTCCATGCCGAGATAGTTGAGCGCCGCCGGGAAGGTTTCTGTCGGAGCATCCAGCACGAATACGCCGCACTCCTTCAACTTTTCCATGTTCTCGGGCTTGAAGATCAGGTCGAAGCTGTCGACCGGCGCATCCTCGCCAAGAACTTCCTTCACCTTGTCGACATTGTAGCCGATGCCGGTAGTGCCCCACATGTAGTTGATGGAATATTTGTTGCCCGGATCGTATTTTTGAACACGCTCCTCGATCTGCTTCCACATGTTGTCAAGGTTCGAAAGCTTGGATTTGTCGAGCTCGGAGAAGACGCCAGCCTGGATCTGGCGGGACAGGAACGTCCCTGTGGGAACGACGATGTCGTAGCCGGTGCCGCCTGCCAGAAGTTTGGTCTCCAGAACCTCGTTGCTGTCGAAGACGTCGTAGACGACCTTGATCCCGGTTTCCTTGGTAAAGTCCTCAAGAATGGATTCGTCGATGTAGTCCGACCAGTTGTAGACATTGACAGTCCGATCCTGGGCGAAGGCTGCGCCGCTCATCACTGTCAGCACGGCTACTCCGGTCAGCAGGCTCTTCAACTTCATTTCAAAACTCCCCTCAGAGGTTTGTCAGCGGCCCGCTAAGGCCTTGTGCCTGAATTACAAACGGACACTTGCGCTGTTTCGCGTCTTGTCTGATCCGCAGATTGGCTATCGTGCCGGATTTTGTCCAGCGACGATTTTGGGCAGGAACTGCCTCAAAGATATGTCTGCCGTTCGAGGGAGGAGATCTCCCGTCCGAACTCGTTCAGTTCCTCTCGCTTGATCTCGGTCAGGACCTTGTGCATCTCCTTGCCCACCGCCTGTTTCATCAGTTTGGAGGCCTCGAAGGCGTCGATGGCCTCGTCCATCCAGGGCGTGAGGCGCTTCTTGCGCTTTTCATAGGCATTCCCCGTCACAGGCGCCGGAGGATCCTTCTTCTGGCGCAAGCCTTCCATCATGCCAGCCAGAATCCCCGTCAGCACCAGATAGGGATTGGCATCGGCGCCCGCGATCCGGTGCTCGACGCGGGCCGCTTCCGGCGGAGACGCGGGAACGCGCAGGGCGACCGAGCGGTTGTCGAAGCCCCAGCAGATGGAGGCCGGCGCGTAGGAGCCGGGCTGCATGCGGCGGAAGCCGTTGAAGGTCGAAATGTAAAGCAGCTGCGATTCCGGCATGGTCTTCAGCAAGCCGTTGATCGCATATCCCAGTCGCGCGCCGCCGGTTTCGGGATCGGCAAAGAGATTGCCCTTCTCGTCTTCCATCGAAACGTGGACATGCATGCCGTTGCCAGGCCATTCGACGAAGGGCTTGGCCATGAAGGATGCCTTCAGCTGATGGTTCCGGGCAACCCCCGCCACGAGGCGGCGCAGCAGCACCACATCGTCGGCCGCCAGCAGAGGATTGTTGCGGTGATGGAGGTTGAGTTCGAACTGGCCGGGAGCGGCTTCGGAAACGGCCGCGTCCGCCGGTATGCCCTGTGCCTCGCAGGCCGTGCGCAGGTCGTCGACCACGGGAAGCAGCGCCTCCAGATCGGACAGGGCGTACATGTTCTGGCGCGCCGGGCCGAGATGGGTGGAAAAGAGCGGCTTGGGCGATTCCGTCCAGTCGCCGTCGCTTTCCTCGAACAGATAGAACTCCAGCTCGAAGGCACAGGTCGCGGTTACATTGAACTCGTCCTTCAGGCGCCTGACCATGTTCTCCAGCACGTGGCGCGGATCTGCGAGAAACGGTTCGCCGTCGCGGTCATACATCGACAGGAGAACCTGTGCCGTCTTGCGGTCGGTCCAGGGCACCAGCTTCAGCGTCTCGGGGATCGGCCAGCAGACGCCGTCCTTGTCGCCCGTCTCCAGATGCATGCCGGTCGCCTCGACCTCGCGCCCCCAGACGTCGAGACCGAAGAGCGAATACGGAAAGGCGACCCCACCCTTGAAGACCTTCGGCAGGGCCGAGCCGGGCAACCACTTGCCCCTGAGGACGCCGTTGGTGTCTGGAAGGATGACTTCCAGCGTGTCGAGATCCGGGTGTTCGGCCATGAAGGCGTCGAAATCCGTCTTCCATCCGGGCTCGGCCGGATGTTCGAGGATCTGATGCGGAAGTTCATTCATATGGAAACCATCATTCCCCTGCGCGCCGCGCGAGCTTTCATTTGCTTCGTTTTAAAAAATGTGATCACTTTCGGGAAAGACTGTCAAGCCGGATCGTCGAGGCCGGCCCGAAGCGCACAACAGGAATGACACCTTGACCGTCCTGCGTTCCGCCCTGAAATCGGCACCGGCGTCAACCGCCGGCGAGCTCCCTGCCACCTCCCGCGGCGCGACCCGCGACAAGGTGGACGCGGCGGTGCGCGCCGGTCTGCAGACCGGCCGATTCGTACCGGGGAAGTCTGTGACGATCCGCGGCCTTGCGGCCGAACTCGGGGTGAGCCCCATGCCCGTACGCGAGGTCCTGCAGCGGCTAGCGGCGGAAAACGCGCTGGAGGTCAAGCCGAACGGCCGGGTGCAGGTCCCGGACATGACGCCGGACCGCTTCGAAGAGGTCCTGAAGGCAAGGCTTTTGCTGGAACCTGAGCTCGCCGAATTCGCGCTTGCCCATCTTTCCCCTGCGCATGCACGGGAGCTGGAGGCCATTGACGACGAGATCGACCGGTGCATCATCACCGGCGATGCCGAAGCCTACATGCGGCTTAACCATGCCTTCCATTTTCTCATCTACCGGGCCTCGGCTTCCCGCGTGTTGCTGCCGCTGATCGAAAGTCTCTGGCTGCAGTTCGCCCCTTTCATGCGTACGGTCTACGGCCGTGTCGGAACCGCCATCCTGGAAGATCGTCACAAGGAGGCAATCCGCGCGGTCGAACTGCAGGACGCCACTGCCTTACGCGCCGCGATCCATGCCGACATCGCGGAGGGCATGGGATTGCTCGGAAAAGAAATCCTGTCCGCATGAGAGTGCGGTTGATCCATATTCCCAGCCATGCCATTTTGTGATCACAAATCGACACCCGTTCGGGTTCTGCGCCTTTCCAGAGCGCTTCCCGTCACCGGGCTGAAAACCCAGGGCCGACAGCCGGCCGCAAGCAACCGGAGCATCCCGTGACTGCCGACACTCCCGAAAGCGAAACCGTAAACCCCGTGGACAGTCTGCGCGGCGTTCCGGATGTCGATGCCGCCAAGGATTGGCTCAATGCCCGCAACATTCAGGACATCGAGTGCATCGTGCCCGATATCGCCGGTGTCGCGCGCGGCAAAATGATGCCGACCGGCAAGTTCTTTTCCGGTCCGGTCATGACCATGCCCGCCTCCATTTTCGCTCAGACGATTTCCGGCGATTACCCGGAAGACGACGAGCGCTTCCAGCACAATCCGATCGACGGCGATCTCTACTTCAAGGCCGATTACTCGACCCTGACCACTGTTCCCTGGGAAAGCGACCCGACCGCCCAGCTGATTCATGACGCCTATACCCGCGACGGCTCGCCGGTGGAGACCGCTCCGCGCAACGTGCTGAAACGCATCTTGAAGCTTTACGAGGACAAGGGCTGGGAGCCGGTGGTGGCACCGGAAATCGAGTTTTACCTGGTGCGCCCGAACACCGACCCCGACTATCCGCTGGAGCCCCCGCGCGGGCGGTCAGGTCGGCCGGAAGTCGGACGACAGTCCTACTCCATCTCGGCGCTCAACGAATTCGATGACCTGATCGACGACATTTACGACCTGTCGGAGAACCAGGGGCTGGAAATCGACACGCTGATCCACGAGGAAGGCGCGGCGCAGATGGAAATCAACCTGCGCCACGGCAATCCTCTGGCGCTGGCCGATCAGGTATTCCTCTTCAAGCGCACCATCCGCGAGGCCGCGCTTCGCCACGAGATGTATGCGACCTTCATGTCCAAGCCGATGTCGAACCAGCCCGGCTCGGCCATGCACATTCACCAGTCGGTCATCGACAAGGAAACCGGCAACAATATCTTTTCCGGCCCGAATGGCGAGGAAACGCCCGCGTTCCTGTCGTTCATCGCGGGCCAACAGAAGCATCTGCCGAAGGTCACCTGCATCATGGCGCCCTTCGTGAACTCCTACCGCCGCTTTGCCAAGACCTCGACCTCGCCGGTGAATGTCTACTGGGGCTACGACAACCGGACGGTCGGTCTGCGCGTTCCCTATTCCAACCCGCAAGCGCGGCGTCTGGAGAACCGCATCCCGGGCTCGGATGCCAACCCGTATCTCGCCATCGCCGCCAGCCTTGCCTGTGGCTATCTCGGCATCATCAACGAACTCAAGCCGGATTCGCCGAAATCGGACGACTGTTCGGAGCGGGCGAAGTCCCTGCCCCGCGGCCTGCCCGAAGCGCTGGCCAAGTTCGAGCGTTCGGACGAGATGATCGAGATCTTCGGCGAGAAGTTCGTCGCCACCTATCGCGCCATCAAATACGAAGAATTCGAAACCTTCATGTCCGTGATCAGTCCGTGGGAACGGGAATATCTCCTGCTCAACGTCTGACCTTTACTTTCCCTTCGGAGCATATGCCATGACGGCCCATTCCAACCTCTACCCGACCAAGGCCCTGCAGGACCTCGACGCTGCCCATCACTGGCACCCGTTTTCCGACATGAAGTCGCTGAACCAGGAAGGCACCCGGATCATCACCAGTGCTGACGGCGTGTGGCTGACGGATTCGGACGGCAACCGGATTCTCGACGGAATGGCCGGCCTTTGGTGCGTGCAGGTCGGGCACGGCCGGCAGGAGATTTCGGACGCGGTTCACAAGCAGATGAACGAGCTGTCCTACTACAACACGTTCTTCAAGACGTCCCACCCGCCAGCGATTGCCTTGTCCGAAAAGCTTGCCAGGCTTGCGCCGGATCACATCAACACCGTCTTTTACTGCTCGTCCGGATCGGAAGCCAACGACACGGTGTTCCGCATGGTGCGGACCTACTGGGACAAGATGGGCAAGCCGGACAAGAAGGTGATCATCGGTCGCTGGAACGGCTATCACGGCTCGACGGTGGCCGGCACAAGCCTCGGCGGCATGAAGGGCATGCACGAGCAGGGCAACCTGCCGGTGCCCGGCGTCCACCACATCGACCAGCCCTACTGGTTCGGCGAAGGCTACGAGATGAGCCCGGAGGACTTCGGCGTCCACGTTGCGCGCAAGCTGGAGCAGGCGATCGACGAGATCGGCGAAGACAAGGTCGCTGCCTTCATTGCCGAGCCCATCCAGGGTGCCGGCGGCGTGATCATTCCGCCCGAGACTTACTGGCCGGAGGTCCGCCGCATTCTCGATGAACGGGATATCCTGTTCGTCTCCGACGAAGTCATCTGCGGCTTCGGCCGTCTCGGCGACTGGTTCGGCTCTTCCCACTACGGTATGAAGCCGGATCTCATGCCGATCGCCAAGGGACTGACGTCAGGCTACCTTCCGATGGGCGGCGTGATGGTTTCCGACCGGGTGGTCGAGGGTCTGATGCTGGCCGGCGAGGAGTTCTACCACGGCTACACCTATTCCGGTCACCCGGCCTGTGCGGCCGCCGCGATCGCCAACCTGGAGATCATCGAGCGGGAAGGCATCGTGGAGCGGGTCAAGTCGGACATCGGCCCTTACCTGCAGGAACGCTGGCTGAAGCTGGCCAACCACGAACTGGTCGGCGAAGCCCGCATGACCGGCCTTGTCGGCGCACTGGAACTGGTGCCCGACGCCAGGAACCCGCACAAGCCTTTCAAGAATGTCGGAACGGTCGGCACCATCTGCCGCGACGCGTCGTTTGCCAACGGCATGGTCATGCGCGCTGTCCGTGACAGCATGATCATCTCGCCGCCTCTGGTCCTCACCCACGAGGAAGCCGATATCCTGATTGAAACAGCGGAAAAGACGCTGAACGACACCTGGCAGATCCTCAAGAAGGACGGCTGGCTGGGCTGACGGCCAAGAACAACATGAGGCCTTTGTAAGGAGAGGGTCCGGTTGGCGACAATCGGGCCCTCTCTTTCGAGACAGTGCTTCGCGCTTTCTCTGGATGAGGCCCGAGAACAGACAGGCTCCGTTCCTGACCTTGCAGGAGGCCGGCAGGCACTGTTTCACGCCCTCTCCTGTCTCATCCTCATCCTTATGCCGAGAAGTCCAGGGGCTGTCTTCTGGCAAGACAACTGCCCTCCGGAAGGAGGGCAAGCAAACTCTTGCACTTCTCGTATCATTCCGTTGCGAAAAGATTTTTCTTCGGCCGCTGTCGGATAGACTGGCCTCCGTGCGTTCCTCGAAATATCGTCCCGAGACACCGGAGGTTCTCCATATGCTGTTTTCCGTGTTGATCTATGCCAGCGAGGATTTCATCGATGCCCTCCCGCCGGAGGAGTATCAGGAAATCCTGAAGAAGCACGGCAGCTTCCACGAGCACACCAAGAGCAACAGATCGTTTGGTGCCGGGGTCAAGCTGATGTCGACCGGAACATCGGTCACGGTCAAGCGCGAGGATGACGACTTCGTTGTTACCGACGGCCCCTTCGCGGAAACGAAGGAGCAGTTCATGGGGCTTTACCTGATCGACTGCGCAACCCTTGATGAAGCTATCGAAGCGGTAAAATTCCTGCCGCTCGATCATGGCCGTATCGAGATCCGCCCGGTCGACTACTTCGAAGGGGCGGATTTCAGGAATGCGGAACGCGTGGTTATCAACGCATCTTAAGGCCGTACGGCCCCGTGTTCTGGCCGCACTCAACCGCGTCTTCGGCGATATCGATCTCGCAGAGGACGCCTTTCAGGAAGCCTCGCTCAGAGCGCTGAAATCCTGGCGGCAGGACGACCTTCCTCAAGATCCTGCGGCCTGGCTGATCGTTGCCGGCAGAAACGCCGGCATCGACGCGATCCGGAAAAAGCGCCTTGAGACCTCTGCGGTCCCGGAGGATCTGGAAACCACATTCGATGGCGCTCACCCGGAAGAAGATCTGACCCGGGCGCTCGATCAGGCCGCCTTCAGGGACGATATCCTGCGGCTCCTGTTTACTGTCTGCCATCCGGTGCTGAGGCGCGAGCAGCAGATCGCCCTTGCTCTCAAGGTTGTCGCGGGTCTGACTGTCGAGGAAATTGCCCGGGCCTTTCTGGTCCAGCCGAAAACCATGGAACAACGCATAACCCGCGCCAAGAAACGGCTGCAGGCCGCCAGGCTTCCTTACGAAGAACCGGACGCCAGTGCACGCGGACAACGCGTCGCCGCCGTCGCAAACGCGGTCTACCTGATCTTCAACGAGGGCTATTCCGCTTCGCAGGGGCCAGCGCTCATCCGCGAAACGCTTTGCGAGGAGGCCATCCGTCTCGCCCGCCTTCTCGTACGCCTTTTTCCCGAAGAACCGGAACTGCGCGGGCTTCTTGCCCTCTGCCTCATCCAGCACTCACGCCGCACAGCGCGGCTGAGCGCAGATGGCGAGGCCATCACGCTGGAAGATCAGGACCGGTCGCTCTGGGACCGCAAACTGATCGCGGAGGGCCACATCCTGCTGGAAGCGGCGCTCCGGAGCGGCCGGCCCGGACCATTGCAGGTCGAGGCCGCCATTGCGGCAACTCACACGCAGGCCGCCTCATTTGAGGAAACGGACTGGGCGGAGCTCGACCGTCTCTACCGGGCGCTGGAGCTCATCCGGCCCTCTCCGGTCGTGACGCTCAACAGGGCGGCTGTCAGGGCGAAGATCGACGGGCCGCTTGCAGCTCTGTCCCATCTGGAGCAATTGAGCAATACGCTCGACGGGTATGCGGCTCTTCACGCCATGAAGGGCGCTCTTCTGGCAGAGCTGGAGCGAGCGGAAGAGGCCCGGCAGTCGTACCGGAAATCGTTCGATCTGGCAGGTACGGACGTTGAGCGGAACCACATCCTGCAGCTGCTTTCCCGCTTGCCACATTCGACCCGAAATTGATTGGGGTGCCCCACATTCCTGAAAGTGATGATGTGGCAGATGAGGATCCGTGATCCGGTATCCCTTGAAAAACTCGCCGCCAGTCCCTGGTCGATCCGGGTGGGACTGGGATGTTTCATCGCCGTATTCGTGATTTTCGTGCGTGGGACCAGAAATTCCAGAACATCGCAGGACTTCAAGGTATCGAAGCCTGAAGGGCCTCTCTGGAACGGCTCGCCCTGACTCGAAACGCGGCGCTGGACTTGTCCGCGGGGCGACCATGCCGATCGCCTGCCCGATCCACCTGAAAACGATTAGCAAAAAAATCTCTTGCCCTGTCGGATCTGACGAGGCTGCCCCGTCCTCTGATCACCTGGATCGATCCAGGCACCATGAAACGAGAGGATCACAGACATGAGCACTCCGTCACAGGTTCACGGCACCTTCAGCTGGATGGAACTTCACAGCAACGACAGCAGCAAGGCGCAGGCGTTTTATTCCGACCTCTTCGGCTGGGGAAGCGAGACCGTCGACATGGGCATGGGACCCTATACGATGATTGCCAACGGCGAGGAGATGCTCGGGGGGTATCCCGCGATGGAGACCGACGCACCGCGCTGGCTGCCATATGTCACCGTGGACGATGTGGACGTCCGGGTGGAGAAGGCGCGCGAACTCGGCGCCACAATCGCCAGCGAACCCATGAGTGTTCCGAAGGTCGGACGGATGGCAACCATCGTCGATCCTGTCGGAGGCATCATCGCCATGATCACCTATGAAAGCCCGGACGCAGAATGATCCGTTAGAGCAAATCGCGCTGTATCGGCATCGCTGACACTCTCATTGTCAACGCAAACACGCTCCAGGCGGCGGGCAAAAGGCTCGCCGCTCCCTCCCACCGATTTCGGAGAATACCGAAATGGCCTTCGTCTCTACACTTCCGATAACCGTTTTGTTTGTCGCCATCCTTGCCCTGGTGCAGATACCTATGACGGTTGCTGTCGGCATTCGCCGGGCGCGAACCGGTATCCAGTTTCTCGACGGCGGCGACCAGGTGCTGCTCAAGCGCTCGCGGGCACATGCGAACTTCACCGAAACCGTTCCGATGGCCCTTCTCGCCATGGCTGCGGCCGAGCTTTCCGGCGCACCAGATTTGCTTCTGTGGATCGGCGGCGGCGCGCTTCTCCTGGGCCGGCTTCTGCATTACGGCACCCTGATCACCACCGGCTTCGGCCGTGGCCGCGAGGCAGGGATGATCCTGACCCTGCTGCCGATGCTGGTCTTTCCAGGCTATATCCTCCTGCGCGCAGCAGGTGTTGCCAGCTGATACCGTCGCGGGAGAACCGAGCTTTCGACCGCTTCCTGCCAAATGCACAAAATCTGCACAAGGCCTCACAAGCGCCTGCTGGTCGGTTCGTCAAAACATCAAGCGTCAATCAACTTGAGAGGAAGGCCTCATATTGGCCGAAGCCTCCCAGTGCCAAAAGGACGCCACGATGTTTCGATCAGCACCTGCAAACCGTCGCCCGCGCGCATTCGATCCGCTCTACCGGAGATTCACCCGGACATGCAGGACCGGCGTTCGGCTGTTCTTTCCAGCGGATGTGCGCGAGATCGACCGATCGCTGCCCCGCACCCTCCGTCGGGACGGCTGGTGGCTGGAATCCTGATCCCAGCTCGGCTATCTCTTGAGCGTTGTCTTCAGAACCTTTTTCAGCACCCGCGAGACAAGGGGTGCGACCGAACCGGAACAGTCCATTGCAGAGCAGAACCATTCTCGTTGTCGACGACGATCCGCACATCCGGGACGTTATCTGTTTTGCGCTGAAAAAAGCCGGCTTCGGTTATCAGGAGGCGTCCAATGGCAAGGAGGCCCTGGACAAGGCGTCCCTGTTCCAGCCGATGCTGATCGTCCTCGACATCGGTCTGCCGGAGATGGATGGCCTCGACGTGTGCCGGCACCTGCGCAAGACGTCTGACGTTCCGATCCTGTTCCTGTCGGCGCGAGATGACGAGATCGACCGGATCGTCGGACTTGAGCTTGGAGCCGACGACTATGTGACCAAGCCCTTCAGCCCGCGCGAGCTGATTGCCCGTGTCGGGGCAATCCTGAAACGCTATGGCGGGACACCCGCCGAACAGCAGGAGGCGCCACTTCTCAAACAGGGTGCGCTGGAACTCGACAAGGACCAACGAAAGGTGGTGTTCGGCGAAACGCCGGTTCCCCTGACCGCAATTGAATTCGACATCCTGGCGACGTTCCTGAACCGGCCGAGGATCGTTTTCACCCGGGACCAGATCCTGGACAGCGCCTACAAGGATAACATTCACGTTTCAGACCGGACGATAGACAGCCACATCCGGAACATCCGCGCCAAGCTTTCGACGGCCGGATGCGACAGCGCAGTGGAAACGGTGCACGGTGTCGGCTTCCGGCTTGGCCCGTGCCTGACAGCGGCCGTGAACAGCTAATCCGCGATGCCCCTGTCCCGCAAGTTCAGCGACCGCTTTCGCCCCCCTCTCAGCCTGGTCGTCGCGGGTGTTCTCGGCATCATGCTGCTTGTTCCACTGGCTGGCATTGTCTTCTTCCGGATCTATGAAAACCAGCTCATTCAGGCCACGGAGGGCGAACTGATTGCGCAGTCGGCGGTGATCGCCGCAGCAACGGCGCAGGGCCTGTCCGACGCCGGCGGACCGGACCTGCCGCTGGGATCAAGCGTTGCAGGACCGCTGGCCCGATCGGGATCGATGGACAGCCTGGTCAACGGCTATCTCGGCGGCTGGTCACCGGTGCAACCCCAGCTGGACCTGAACAAAACCCCGGGTCTGCCCCCGCGCCCGGATCCGATCGCAACCGGCCAGCAACCGGCCCCGGCGTATTCCCGCGTTGGAGCCGGGCTGAGGCCGATCCTTCTGAAGGCGCAGGAAACGACGCTTGCGGGGTTCCGGATTCTGGATTTCAACGGCACGGTCATTGCCGGACGAAAGGACATAGGTCTGTCGTTCGCCCACGTGGAGGAGGTCGAACGGGCGCTGAGCGGACAGTATGCCAGCGCGCTTCGCGTGCGCGACGTCAGGAACCCGCAACCGATCTATGCGATCAGCCGTGGGACGAGTGTCCGGGTGTTCACCGCCTTTCCCATCGTCATCGACGACAAGGTCGCCGGCGTCGTCTACGCCTCACGAACACCGAGCAACATCTTCAGGGAACTCTACCTCAAGCGCGGCACTGTCTTCTGGATGGTTCTCTATGTTCTGGGGGCGACCTTCGTGGTCGGCTTCATCTTTGCCAGAACGATCGCGGGTCCGATCAAGGCCCTCACCAACCGCTCGCTCAGGATCGGCAGCGGTGACAGAAGCGCCATTCAGCCTCTCAAGACCCACGGCAACCGCGAAATTCATGCGCTCTCGGAGAGCATGCTCGACATGTCGCGCAGACTTTTCGAACGAAACGACTACATCAGCACCTTCGCCAACCACGTGACCCATGAGCTCAAAACGCCGCTGACGTCGATTCAGGGTGCCGCGGAACTGCTTGTTGACGGTGGCGACGACATGAACGAGGCCGAACGGGCGCGCTTCCTCGGCAACATCATCGATGACACGGACCGCGCCACGACCCTGCTGAATCGTCTGAGGGATCTTGCCCGGGCCGACAGCGTGGACATCGGCGGAACGTGCCGCCTGTCCGAGGTTCTGAAGGATATCCGCAGAAGGTCCGGCCAGGTGTTTCTCGAGGCACCGGCAGATTGCGTGCTGCCGCTGTCGGCGGAAAATGCCCGCATCGTTTTCGAAAATCTCGTCGACAATTCCGCCCGGCACGGGGCGCGAAAGGTTGTCTTTGACGCTCACGAGAGCGAGGACGTTCTGGCGCTCACCGTCTGCGATGACGGCAGCGGCATTTCGGCGGGCAACGAGAAACAGATCTTCGATCTCTTCTTCACCACCCGCCGGGAGAGCGGCGGCACGGGCATGGGTCTCGGCATCATCCACGCGCTCCTGAAAGCGCACAACGCCGGGATATGGCTTGTGCCATCCGAAACCGGTGCCTGCTTCGAAATCAGCTTCGACCGTCCGAAGAACTGATGGCTGATCCCGTCACAGGCCCCTTCCTTTCCGTCTCTTAGGAGACCGAGGCCAGCCCCGCGATGGCATTCAGCCGGCTCAGATGGTCCGCGTCCAGCTTCAGGGCTGCGGCGGCAACGTTCTGCCGCAGATGCGCCCGGCGCGAAGTTCCCGGGATGAGCAGGATGTTCGGGCTGCGATGCAGCAGCCAGCCAAGGGCAACGGTCTGGGGCGTTTCGCCCAGATCCCGCGCGATGCGGTCCAGCTCTTCCGTCTGCAGAGGCGTGAAGCCGCCGAGCGGGAAGTACGGCACATAAGCGATGCCATCCGCAGCCAGTTCGTCGATCATGCGATCATCGTCGCGCTGGACAAGATTGTAGTGGTTCTGGACACAGACAACCGGCGCGATGTCGCGGGCGACGGCAAGCTGCTCGCGCGTTACCGTGCTCACACCGATATGGGCGAGCAGACCCTCTTCCTGCATTTGCCGCATGGCCTTCATGGGTTCGATCATGTCGTCTTCCGGGCCGCTCATGCGCAGGTTGACGATCGCCATCCGGTCAAGCCCGAGGCGCTTCAGATTGTCCTCGACGGACTTGCGCAGAAAATCCGGACTGCGCTCCAGGATCCACTCACCCTTGTCGTCGCGCCAGGCGCCGATCTTGGTCACGAGGGTGAGAGTGTCGGGATAGGGATGAAGTGCCTCATGGATGAGTTCGTTGGTGACATGAGGCCCGTAGAAATCGCTGGTATCGATATGGTCGATACCGAGTTCGATCGCTTCCTTGAGGACAGCGCGCGCCTCGTCCGCATCCTTCGGCGGACCGAAGACATGCGGGCCGGCAAGCTGCATGGCGCCGTAGCCCATGCGGTTCACGGAAATGGACGTGCCCGGAAAGGTGAACCGTCCGGCGGCGGCAGCGGGGTATTGATTTGTCATGGCAGTATCTCCTTCCCGCCTGATATGACTGTTCGGCAAACTAATGATAACCGGCCTCAAATCGAATAAGGCGTTCGGCATGACGAACAATCCCTATTTTCCCTCCCTCGATGATCTGTCCATCGTTCTCGCTGTGTCGCGCGGCAACGGCTTTCGCGCAGCCGCCCGCTGGCTCGGCATGTCTCCGTCGACGGTGAGCGAGACAGTGACGCGGGTTGAGCAGCAGCTCGGCGTGCCGCTTTTCGTGCGCACCACGCGCAGCGTCCGCCTGACGGAAGCCGGTCGCGCGCTGGTGGATCGCATGGAACCGGTGATCGCCGAGGCCCGGGCGGCCCTCAGCGATGCGGCCAGTTCACAGGAAACCGTTCGCGGCAGACTGAAGCTGAACGTTCCCGGAGCTGTCATGGTGGATATCCTGCCGCCGCTGATCGACGGTTTCCTGAAAATACATCCCGACGTGACATTCGAGATCATTGTCGATGACCGGCTTCTGGATGTAACGGCAGCAGGATTCGACGCCGGCATCCGCTACGGCGAACACCTTTCGCAGGATATGGTTGCCGTGCCGATCGGGCCCCGCCGGCAGTGGGCTGCCCTGGCCGCCTCTCCCGACTACCTTGAGCGACATGGTGCACCGGAGCACCCGCGCGATATCCTCAGCCATGCCTGCATCCGCACCCGGTTTTCCAGCGGTGCGCTGACGGACTGGGAGTTCGAGAAGGACGGCGAGACCCTGAGCGTCGATCCTCCGGGCCGTCTCATCGTCGGCACAAACGGCGCGGCCGCTGCCATCAACCTTGCAGTGGCCGGACACGGCCTGATCCTGGCCTTCCGCAACTGGCTGGAGCCCCATTTCAAAAGCGGCGCACTGACACCGGTCATGACGGACTGGTGGTCGGAATTCGACGGACCAAGGATCTATTTCTCCAGCCGTTTCATGCCACGGCCTCTGAGAGCCTTTCTGGATTTCATCGCGGAAAACAGGTCGACAATCGATCGCTGACAGCCGGACTAGCGCTCGATATTGTTCCTGCGTCACTATGGCGCCGACCTTGCCGCCGCGGGATGCTATTCTCGCTCATCCCATCGCAGCAACATCACGGCAGCCCGCCCGGAACAGAGTTTCACAAGGATTTTCATGTTCAGACGTTTCTTCGGTCCTGGAAAACGGGATTTCTCATCCCTGTCGGAACAGGAAATCCTGGCGCTCGCGATTTCCTCAGAAGAGGATGACGCCCGGATCTACGCTGCCTATGCCGACGGTCTGCGCGACCAGTTTCCGCAGTCGGCCAAGGTTTTCGATGATATGGCGGCGGAAGAAAACGAACACCGGCGACGGCTTATCGAACAGCATCGGGAGCGCTTCGGCGAAACCATTCCCCTGATCCGCCGCGAGCACGTGCGCGGTTACTATGAGCGCAAGCCGGACTGGCTGGTCCGACCCCTCGGGCTCGACAAGGTGCGTGCCCAGGCCGAGCAGATGGAGCTCCAAGCCTACCGTTTCTACATCGAGGCCGCGAAACGGGCGTCGGACGCCGGCACGCGCAAGCTGCTCGGCGATCTGGCTGTCGCGGAAAAGGGCCACGAGAGCCTTGCACAGCGCCTCGGCACGAAACACACGCCGGAAGACGTGCTGGATCAGGAACGGATGACGGAACGCCGTCAGTTCATCCTCACCTACGTCCAGCCCGGGCTCGCGGGACTGATGGACGGCTCCGTATCGACGCTGGCACCGATTTTTGCCGCCGCCTTTGCAACCCAGGACACATGGCAGACCTTCCTTGTCGGCCTGTCGGCGTCCGTCGGCGCGGGTATTTCAATGGGGTTCACGGAAGCCGCCCATGACGACGGCGTCCTGTCAGGGCGCGGCTCCCCGATCAAGCGCGGCATCGCCTCGGGCGTCATGACCGCCGTTGGCGGGCTGGGCCATGCCCTGCCCTATCTCATCCCGCAATTCTGGACGGCGACATCGGTGGCGGCGGCGGTGGTCTTCGTCGAGCTCTGGGCAATCGCCTGGATCCAGAACCGCTACATGGAAACGCCGTTCCTGCGCGCTGCCTTCCAGGTGGTGCTCGGCGGCGCGCTGGTCTTCGCGGCAGGAGTCTTGATCGGCAACGCGTGATCGGACGCGGGCTTCGCTTCTCCGAGACCATCGCCACGCACCGGACCTGCTCTTGGGGAAGCGCGAGGCGCTGTCTCGAAGGATGGGCGGCAAACTCCTCAGCCAGAGGCCCATCCTTCGAGACGGACCTAACGGTCCTCCTCAGGATGAGGTTGCAACCGAGTTCAGCGAGTGATGCATCTGAAAGACCCGAAATGGTATGGCGGGCGAGTCCTGATGGCGCGCAGAGGTCGCAGCAATCGCAGCTGCGGCTGAACTGGAAGGCTCGATCAATAGCAGTCACTCCCCCTCATCCTGAGGAGCCGCTCAAGCGGCGTCTCGAAGGATGGGCGGCATACTCCTCAGCAAGCGGCTCATCCTTCGAGAAAGCGCGAACGCGCTTCCTCAGGATAAGGCCAACGGGATTGCGGCGCACCTCGTTCCAGACCGCCCGAAACTGCTATTCCGCTGCCTCGGCGACGTCGCGGGGGGAGCGGCGGGCCCAGGGGCGGGTGCCTGCGGGAATTTCCTCGACGGTTCCGACCGGCTGCAGATATTTGGTGACTTCCGGCCACTCTCCGGCCTTCAGCGCCTTCAGGACCTCGGGCTTGGAGATCTCGAAGGAGGTCACGCCGCAGCGGCGGGCCAGGGGCACCTGGTCGAGAATGTACTTGCCGACCGCCCTGATATCGCCCTTGTAGCCGATCTGCTCACGCAGGATACGCGCGGCGGAGAAACCGCGGCCGTCCGAAAAGGCGGGAAAGTCGACTGCAACCAGTGCCAGCTTGTCGAGGAATGGAACGATCTCCTCGACATCGTCCCCGGCCTCCACCAGGACGCCGGTCTTGCCGTCACGGCCAAGATAGTTGTCCGGCTCCGCCAGGAACAGGGTCTGGGCAACGAGCGCGTTGCCCCTCACTTCCGTCCCGGTTTCCGCGTCGGCGCGTTCCCAGCTCTCCTCGATGAACTCGCCATCCTTGAATATCATTGCCATCCTCAGCGTCCTCAAAATTCTCATTCGGGCAGGGTCAGATGCCGCTGCCGTCAACTTCCTTGCCGTGGCTCGGCCAGTGAATGCCGCACTCCGTCTTGTCCTGTCCACGCCAGCGCCCGGAGCGGGGGTCTTCGCCGGGGGCAACCTTGCTGGTGCAGGGCATGCAGCCAATGGACGGGTAGCCCTGCGCGACCAGCGGATGCGGCGGCAGCTCGTGCGTTCTCGCATAGTCCAGGATCTCTTCCGACGACCAGTCCGCGAGCGGGTTGACCTTCACCCGGTCCGCGTCGACTTCGAAGATCGACAGGCTGGAGCGCGACTTGCTCTGGAACCGCTTGCGGCCCGATATCCAGGCTTCGAAGCCGTTCAGCGCCGTTTCCAGCGGCACCACCTTGCGGATGTGGCAGCAGGCGTTGGTGTCGCTCATCCAAAGCATGCCGGCCGGGTCCTGCTCGGTCAGATCCGACTTGTTCGGCTTGATGGACCGAACGTCCGTAAGGCCGAGCTTCGCGATCAGGTCGTCCCGGTATTGCAGCGTTGCCGGAAACAGCTTGTTCGTGTCGATGAACAGAACCGGCGTCGATGGATCGATCTGCGCCACCATGTGCAGCAGCACGGACGAATCCGCGCCGAAGCTGGAGACCATCGCGATGCCGTCGGCAAACTGGTGCCGGATCGCGGCCATCAGGATTTCCTGGGCCGTCATGCCGTCGAACTGGTTGTTCAGGGCATCGACTTCAGCCTGAAGTCCAAGGTCCGGATCGATGTCCAGTGCGTAAGTCTCATGCAGCGCCATATAGAGCCTCCTTGAAGGGCTCCTCCCCGACACGTCGATACGCCTCAAGGAAGGTTTCCTCTTTTCCAGAGCGAAGGCCGAGATAGGTATCGACCAGCTTCTCGATTGCATCGACCACTTCCTCGGACGAGAAGCCGCGACCGACAATTTCCCCGATGGACGCGTTTTCGTTGGCAGAGCCGCCAAGCGTCACCTGGTAGAATTCCTCGCCCTTCTTCTCCAGGCCGAGAATGCCGATATGGCCGACATGGTGGTGGCCACAGGCATTGATGCAGCCGGAGATCTTGATCTTGAGTTCACCGATTTCTGACTGCCGCTCGGCCGCGCCGAAACGCTCGGAAATCCGCTGTGCCACCGGAATGGAACGGGCCGTCGCCAGCGCGCAATAGTCCATGCCCGGGCAGGCGATGATGTCCGTGATCAGCCCTGCATTGCCTTCCGCGATGCCGGCTTCGACAAGCTTGTCGAAGAGGGCCGGCAGATCGTCCAGCTTCACATGCGGCAGGATCACGTTCTGCTCGTGGCTGATGCGGATCTCGTCATGCCCGAATTCCTCGGCGAGATTGGCAATCGCGTCCATCTGCTTGTCCGATGCATCGCCCGGAATGCCGCCGATCGGCTTCATCGAGAAGGTCACGGAGGTGTAGCCCGGCACCCGGTGCGGGTTGAGATTATGCGCGGCGAACTGGGCAAAGGCCGCATCGCTTGCCTTGCGCGCCTCGACGGCGTCGGAGGAGGCCGAGCCGACTTCCAGCGGAGGCGGCGCGAAGTATGCCTCGATGCGGCGCACTTCCTCATCCGGCAGACGCAGCACACCGTGGCGGATCTTCTCGAACTCCGCCTCGATATCCGCCTTCAATTCCTCCAGTCCGGTTTCATGGACGAGGATCTTGATGCGGGCCTTGTACTTGTTGTCGCGGCGGCCGTAGCGGTTGTAAACGCGCAGGATCGCCTCGGAATAGGCGAGCAGGTCTTCTTCGGGAAGGAAGTCCCGCACCTTGCGGCCGATCATCGGCGTGCGGCCGAGACCACCGCCGACAAAGACGACGAAGCCGATGCCACCGTCCTCGCCGCGCGCGAGCTGCAGCCCGATATCGTGGACCTGGACAGCCGCACGGTCGTTCGGCGCGCCGGTGATCGCGATCTTGAACTTGCGCGGCAGGAACGAGAACTCCGGATGAAGCGAGGACCACTGGCGCAGAATTTCCGCATAGGGACGCGGATCGGCGATCTCGTCGGCGGCAGCACCGGCGAAATGGTCCGCGGTCACGTTACGGATGCAGTTGCCGGAGGTCTGGATGGCATGCATCTCGACTTCCGCCAGTTCTTCCAGGATCTTCGGCGTGTCTTCCAGCTTCGGCCAGTTGAACTGAATGTTCTGGCGCGTGGTGAAGTGGCCGTAGTCCTTGTCGTAGGTTCGGGCGATATGGGCGAGCTTGCGCATCTGCCGTCCATTGAGCGTGCCATAGGGAATGGCCACGCGCAGCATGTAGGCGTGAAGCTGCAGGTACAGTCCGTTCATCAGGCGCAGCGGCTTGAACTCGTCCTCGGACAATTCGCCTGCCAGGCGGCGACGCACCTGGTCCTTGAACTGCTCGGTGCGCTGGCTGACAAAACTCGCGTCAAATTCGTCGTAGCGGTACATGTTATCCTCTCCAAACCGGGCGCAGCCGTTTCAGGCGCAGCCCTGTCCTTTCGTTTCGATCAAGCGGAAACGGCCTGTGCCTGTTTGCCGAACTGCGGGTGGGTGGTCGGGCCGGTGGCGCGGATGCGCTCGCGCAGGCGAACCGGCAAAATGACGCCGTCCTCGACGGTCACGTCCATGTCGTAGACACCGACGACCTTCTGATCCGCTTCGGCCTTCTGGCCGATAGCGAGGCCTTCAGCGACCTCTTCCTTTCCGTCGAAGGTGCGGGCCAGTGTGATGCGCTCGACCCAGGCATCGTCCTTGCCGAGCCAGACGACATCGCCGTTCAGAAGGCGGTTGGCGGTGATGACTTTCATTACGTTGTCTTTCCTTGACATCAGGCGGCCGCGACCCGCACCGCCTTTTGCGGCACAAGCGGCTCGGCATTTTCCAGAGCGGCATGGCCGACGGCCTCGCCGATCACGATCAGGACGGGACCGTCGATCTCCTCACGCTCCGACAGGATGGCGAGATCGCCAAGCGAACCGGCAAGCTGTCGCTCATCCGGATGGGCGGCATTTTCGATGACCGCGACCGGCGTGTGCGCCGTCAGGCCCGCGTCAATCATGCGCGTGGCAACCGCCGCAGCGACCGTTCGGCCCATGTAGACGGCGACCGTCGCGCCTTTGAGCGCCAGCCCGGCCCAATCCGGCAGAACCTCGGAGTTGGCGTTGTGGCCGGTGGCAAAAACGAGATTGGAGGCAACGCCGCGCAGGGTCAGCGGGATCTGGGCGGACGCAGCCGCCGCAAAGGCCGCCGTGACACCCGGAACAACTTCGAAGCCGATACCACCAGCGCGCAAGGCCTCCATTTCCTCGGCGGCGCGGCCGAAGATCATCGGGTCTCCGGCCTTCAAACGGACGACCTTGAGGCCCTTGCGGGCAAGGTCCACCAGCCGTTCGCAAATCTCCGACTGCGGCACGGAATGTGCGCCCTTGCGCTTGCCGACGGAAATGCGTTCCGCATCCCGGCGGCCCATTGCGACAACACCGGCCGGCACGAGGGCGTCATGAACGATCACGTCGGCTTCCTGCAGAAGGCGCTGCGCGCGCAGGGTCAGGAGATCTTCCGCCCCGGGTCCGGCCCCGACCAGCCAGACGAAACCCGGCTCATCCCCCATGCTGTTCAACAGCCGCTGCGCTTCGGCGCGGGCTGCGTCCGGCTTGCCGGCGTAAAGGTTGCTGGCGACAGCCCCTGAAAAGAAGCGTGCCCAGAAGGAACGACGCAGGGCTCCATTGACGATGAAGCGGGTTGCGGCATCGCGGAAGCTTTCGGCGAGCCGCGCAAGTTCGCCGGTCGCACGCGGCAACATGGCTTCGATCCGAGCCCGGATGTGGCGGGACAAGACCGGCCCGACGCCGGTGGACGTGATGGCAACGGCGATTGGGGCGCGGTTGACCAGGGCCCCGGTGTAGAAATCGCAAAGCTCCGGCTTGTCGACCGCATTGACGGGAACACCGGTAATCCGCGCAGCATTCACAACGGCCTGGTCCAGGTTCCAGTCTTCCCGCGCGGAAAACACGAGTGCAGCGCCGGTCAGATGCCTCGGACGGAAGTCCTCGGCGACATGCTCTGCCTGAAAGATATCGATCGCTTCCTGCAGTTCAGGCTCGAGATAGCGCCCGACGACGACGATCGTGGCATTGGTTTCCCCGAGAAGGCGCACCTTGGCCGCAGCCTCGCCGCCATGGCCGACGACAACCACACGCTGACCCGCCACCTTCATGAAGGCAGGAAACACGTCGAGCCTCTGATCCGGCTGTTTCAGTGTTCTGGCTGTATCCTTGCGGCCGTGCACCATGTTGCAGGGTCTCCAATCCCAAATTGACTGCTTTAATGTAGACGCCAGCCCGCACCGACGCCGGGCACCGGGTTTCAAAGCTTGGCGAATAAGCGGAATAGTTTTTTGCTTTTGGCGGTTTTCACCAATTCGCGTTCCCGAGCGCGAGAAACATCGGCCGGCGCCCTCCGGCAGCAAGCCGATATCCAGTGGCAATCCGTATTTTTGACAATTTGCACGTGACGGTCGCGATCGCTCCGTCTATCCCTGACGCTGGACGCAACCCTCAAGAAGAAAGAGGCAAAGACATGCCTTTACGGAAGAAAATTTTGATCCCCGCCCTCCTTCTCACGGCCGCATTCTGCGGACAGGCGGACTTCGCGCCGCCAGTGGCAGCTCAGGAGGCGACGGCGCAAGCGAACGCAGGCGATACGCTGTGGCAGACACGCTGCGCCGGACCTTCACGCGCACCGGAAACGCTCACCTGTCAGGCGACGGAGAGCATTCGCGTGAAGGAAAGCGGCCAGATTGTCTTCAAGTTCGATATCATCGTGCCGGCAAACAAGAGAGAACCGGTGCTGGAGATCCAGGCCCCGCTCGGCTTCTTCCTGCCCGGCAAGGTCAAGCTGGCGGTGGACGGAGACCCGCTGAGCGAACTTGAGGTCGGCAGATGCGATGGGCGTGGCTGCTTTCTCGCGACCACAGCGACACCCGACATGATCGCCGCGATGAAGGCCGGGGCAAAGTTACAGGTAGATTTCGCACCCGTCGCAAACAAGCGTCGGACCATAGACGTGCCACTGGATGGCTTCAGCAGAGCGATGGCGGCGATCCAGTAACGGCGTCAGACGAGAGAGGGCAGTAAAAAGAGGACAAACCCTTTTGCGTCCGCCCCCTTCCTTGATGCCGCAAGGTGGCTTTCATAGCATTTCCTGACAGATACGAGTCGTTGGAAACACGTCGGGGGATGTCATGAATCTGTTTGGGGGTCAGGTCAGGGGGCTGATCGCAGGGTTGTTCAAGGTGCTGGCGCTTGCCTGCCTCTTGATCGTTGCGGGAAGCGAAGTCGGTCGTGCCGCCGTTCTGGAACGCTTTCGCGTCGGCGGCTGGGCAGGCAATGCCTATTCCGACAGCGGCGGACGCCTTGCAACGTGTGTCGCCGCGGCCCGCTACAAGAGCGGCAACACGCTCTATGTTCAGGTGGATACGAGCTATCGCTGGGCAATAGGCTCTTCCGCTCCCGACTGGACCTTGCGGATCGGGTCAGACGTTCCGCTGCGCTTCCGCATCGATGGTGGTGCATGGCAACGGGGCACCGCGAAGGCGACCGCCATGAACCTTGCACGCATGAAGATGCCCGATGGCGGATATATCATCAGCCGGTTCCGGCGCGGGCGCTCACTCTATGTCGATTACGGCTCCAAGACCTACGAGTTCCGGTTGACAGGCACCTCCCGGCTGATGAAGCGCATGGCAACGTGTATCGACCAGAACACCGCCCGCTACGGCGCCTCTCCCGCTGCCGGTGACGTTACCGCCGATTCCTCCGCAAGCCCTGACAACGCGGGCACGCAGCCGACGGAATCATCCGCCCCTAGAGCCGCTGTCGATCCGGCCGTGACACTCGAGGCCACTCAGGCACTGTTCAACCTGATCGGCGAGGCTGGCTTGAGCGGATTACGGATTGTCCCCGAAGAGCAGCGGAGCGACAACTACAAGGGTCTGCACGCAGTGGCCGGCAACGATGCGCGCATTGTGGTCGCCCATATTTTCCAGCCAGGTGGCTATACCAGCGAAAGCGATCTGATGGCGCTGGTCGTCGCCGACAGTCGGACAAACTGCCAGGGCACCTTTTCCTCCGGCACGGAGGAGGTCACCAGCAACGGCAAGCAACTGCTGACCAGTTACTGTGATTGCAAGGGGCCTGACCGCCACCTGTTTGAACGCACGGCGATCGTGAAACGCAAGGCGGGCGGTGTCTATGTCTACAGTGTCGCGAATACCCGGTCGAAGACAGATGGAGGCAAAGCCCTCGCCCCTGACCTGACCGCTTCGGCCTTTTACTCCGCCGCCGCCAGCGCGGCGAACTAACGCCGCTCCGGACCCGAACGCCAGAGAAGTAATGAACACTCGAGGCGGCGTGGGGTGGACTGGCTGAAGAAGGCAGTCCGGCACCGGCAGACGTGGACAGAATGTCCGCCGGTGCATTTTGCGGGCTGGCCGGCACGAACCCGGCGCGCGGCGAACCGCAAACGCTTCACCGGGCCGGCCGCGGTTCTGTGGACCTTTCCCGCATTCTGCCGTTGCCCGGGTTATCGGAGCCGAACATCCGCCATACGATGATGGAGATTGCGGGTGACGCGGGCTTTCCGTCACTGCTCGATTCCCGGACCGATGGCGATCTGCTGCATCATCGCAAGGCCGCCCAGGCATGGCTTGCAACTTGCAGTGTGGATACCAGGGCCGAACATGTCATGCCCGTTTTCGGAGGCCAGTACAGCCTGATGTGCACCCGAGACGTTCCCGTCCGCGCGGTGCGAAAGGACCGTACATTCTTGATACGATGGAGGAATTCGCATAGATTTCGGGGAATTGGCGGCTGGCCCGTGATGAAGACCTGGGGAATTGGATGCTCTTTATACGAGTGCTGGCTGCGGCTGGCATGTTGATCGCGCTCACTGCGGCAGCGTGCCAAGCTGCGGTTGTCGACAGTTTCGACGTAGGCCCCTGGCGAGCCGATGCCTTCACGAAAAATTCGACAGGCAGACTGTCCGCCTGCATTGCCACGGCCGACTACAGAAGCGGCATAACCCTTCATGTGCTTCTGGACGCCCACTATTCCTGGGCCATCGCCTTTTCGTCACCGGAATGGAACATGACAGTGGACGATCGCATTCCGCTGGAATACCGGATCGACAGCGGAGCGTGGCGGCAGGGCACGGCAATCGCAACCACCGAGCGTCTGGCGCGCCTGGAGATGCCTGCAGACAGCTACATCTTGACCCGCTTCCGGCGCGGACGTGTTCTATACGTTCGTGACGAGGCAAACTCTTATGGATTCAACCTGACCGACACGTCGCGGCTGATGATCCGCATGGCTGATTGCGTCGACAAGAATACGGCGCTTTACGGCGCCGAGCCAAGAAGGCGGACACGATCTGCCGAAGCGACCACCGGCGGACTTGGCCGGCCGCATAATGAAGAGCCTGCCGAAGCGCCCACCGGCGGGCTTGGCCGGCCGCAGAATGAGGAAACTGCCGAAGTGGCAGTCGATCCGAAACTCTCCCTCGAAGCCACCGAGGCCCTCGTCAAATTCATGAGCAGCGCGGGAATCGGCGATCTGGAACTCATCCCCGAGGAGGAGCGCCCCGAGGGCCTGCAGGGGCTGCATGCGGTGGCAGCCGGCGGAACCCGCATGATCTTCGTGCAAATCTTCGAACCCGGCACCTACACAAATGAGAATCTTCTGATGTCAGGCCTCGTCGCCGACAGCCAGGAGGGGTGTGACGGCGATTTCACTTCAGGCACCGAGCGAACGACGGTGGACGGCAAGGGTCTTTTCACCAGCTATTGCGTCTGCGATCAAGGCGACAGCAAAATCTTCGAACGCATAGTCATTGTCACGCGCAAGGCGGGGGGCATTTTCGTCTACGCCATTTCCGACATATTTGACAGCAACGGCAGCCGCCCCCCTGTCTCACCGCCGGAAATGAACGACCCGGATCTTTATCCCGCGGCGGCGTCCGCTACCTACTAGATCAAATTGTGTCGCTGAAGAGTGACGCCCTCGCTTGCGTTGAAAACGGGGGCGTGCTTGCTGCGGAAGGCTTAGCCGAGTTTGGCTTCCCTCTCCCAGTACCTCAGATTGCGGCAGGTCTTGACGAAGCCCGCAGCAGCAGACTTGCCGGACAGATCGATGCAGCCGTCGTCCAGATCCTCCCAGACGCCCGCCTTTTTCAAAAGCGCCTGGGCCGCCCCGGTGTAGCCGATGAACTTGCAATGGGCGAAGGCATCGGAGGCGAAATCTTTCGCCGGCGGCATCTTGGCAAGATCTTCCGCGCCGGTCTCGCTGACCAGAATGGCAACCGCGTCATAGACGGTTGACGGACCGCCATCGACCTTCTCGTCGGCCTCGATCCAGGTCCCGTCGCTCGCCTCGAAGCCGCCGACCATCGGCGCGATGAATTCAAGCTTTGCGCCTTCCTTTTCCAGGACGTCCTTGAGGGCATTTATCAGCGCGATATCGGCACCATCGGTCACGAGCGCCCCGACCTTGCGTCCGGCAAAGCTGTCCGGACCGTTCTTGACGATCGACAGTTTGTCAGAAGGCTTCAGATCATCGCGCGGCGCCAACGCCGGTTCGATCGCGTCGGGCATGGATTTCAGCCTCAGACCGTCTGCGACCTTCTTTGCAAGGTCCTTGTCGACGTTGAGAAGGTGGCCGACCATCCGTTCGCGGATCGCCATCGTTTCGACCTTCGAAAGCTCGAAGACGAAAGCATCGGCAATATGTCCCTGTTCGGTTTCGGTCTGGGAGGCGTAGAACTGGCGCGCCTGGCTGTAATGGTCGGCAAATGTCTCCGACCGGTAGCGGCCCTTGGGTGCGTCGATCTCCTCCGGGTAAGATCTGAAACCGCGCTCGGGATCCTCGCGCGGACCACCTTCCTCGCCCCAGGAATTCGGCTCGTAGTTCGCGCGCCCTTTCGGATTGCGAAACGCCATATGGCCGTCCTGCTGGAAATGATGGAACGGGCAGCGCGGTGCATTGACCGGCAGGTGGGTGAAATTCGTCGACCCGAGCCGCGAAAGCTGCGTGTCGAGATAAGAGAAGTTTCGGCCCTGCAGAAGCGGATCATTGGTGAAATCGATGCCCGGCACAACGCTGCCGGTCTGGAACGCGACCTGTTCGGTTTCGGCGAAGAAGTTGTCAACGCAGCGGTCGAGGACCATCCGACCGACGATCTTCACCGGCACCTGTTCCTCGGGGATGATCTTGGTGGCGTCGAGAACGTCGAACTCGAACTTCTCTGCAAACTCCTCATCGAAGACCTGCAGGCCAAGCTCCCACTCCGGATAATCTCCGGACTGGATCGCGTTCCACATGTCGCGGCGGTGGAAGTCCGGGTCGGCGCCGTTGATCTTCAGTGCCTCGTTCCAGACCACCGACTGCATGCCAAGTTTCGGCTTCCAGTGGAACTTGACGAACGTGGACTGGCCCTTTTCGTTCACGAGGCGGAACGTGTGGACACCGAAGCCTTCCATGAAACGCAGCGAGCGCGGGATCGTCCGGTCGGACATGATCCAGAGCGCCATGTTCATGGCCTCCGGCGTCAGGGAAATGAAGTCCCAGAAATTGTCATGGGCCGTCTGGGCCTGCGGAAACCCACGGTCGGGTTCCTGCTTGGCGGAGTGAATGAGGTCCGGAAACTTGATCGCGTCCTGGATGAAGAACACCGGAATGTTGTTGCCGACGAGATCCCAGTTGCCTTCCTTCGTGTAAAACTTGACCGCGAAACCGCGTACGTCGCGGGCAAGGTCGGGTGATCCCTTGTTGCCGGCCACCGTCGAAAAGCGGGTGAATACCTCGGTCTTCTCGCCCTTCCGGAAAACAGCTGCGCGGGTGATGTCCGAAATATCTTCGGTGGCTTCGAAATAGCCATGGGCTCCGAAGCCTCGTGCGTGAACGACGCGTTCCGGGATCCGCTCATGGTCGAAGTGGAACATCTTCTCGCGGAAATGCTGGTCCTCCAGCAAGGTGGGGCCGCGCGGCCCGGCGCGCAGAGAATTCTGGTCGTCGGCGACAGGGGTTCCGAGCGCCGTCGTCAATGTCTCGACACCGTCTCCGGCCGTCTGGTGATATTCCCCGCCTGCGCCGCGATGGACCGTTTGATCTCCAACCTTGACGGTTGCCGCTTTTTTGCTGCTGCCCTTGGCCATTTCGTCCTCACTCGCTTTCGGGAGAATTGCCACGGCTTCAAGTGCGTGGCGTCTAGGCAGCAACGGGAGGTTTGACGAATGGTTCCGGTTTCTCCTGCAGGTTTTTACAATGAGATTTTCACAGCACGAAACGCCATCGGAAGAACTCTCTACCGCCTCAAGCAGTTACGGGCCGCCTACTGGTACGAGCGAGCTCCCCTGACGTTGCCGGACCCGGATATCCCCCGCGTCACGCCGACCGGTTCCTCTGTCTGTCCCGGCCAGTTCGGCCTTCGGGACCAGAAGAAAATCTGAACCGGAAGGCAAAAGCGTGCTCACATGCGGATGCGGACCTTGAAACACAGACGGGCGGACCGGCACGCACCGACCCGCCCGTAAGACGTTTCCTGGTGTCTTTGAAGGCTGCGACCTTACTTCATCGCCTGCATGACAGAGACGAAGTTGGCAACCGCAGCCCCACCCATGTTGAAGATGCCGCCGATTTCCGCGTTCTTCACCTGGATATCGCCGGCCGTTCCGGTGAGCTGCATGGCGGTCAGGACGTGCATCGATACGCCGGTCGCGCCGATCGGGTGGCCCTTGGCCTTGAGGCCGCCGGACGGGTTGACCGGCAGCTTGCCGTCCATCTCCGTCCAGCCTTCCAGGATCGCGCGCGCGCCCTCGCCTTCCTTCGTCAGGCCCATGGCCTCGTATTCAATCAGCTCGGCGATGGTGAAGCAGTCATGGGTTTCGACAAAGGAAAGATCCTCAAGCGCAAGGCCGGCATCACCGAGCGCCTCGCCCCAGGCGCGCGAGCAGCCCTCGAATTTCAGGATGTCGCGCCTGGACATCGGCAGGAAATCCTGGACATGAGCATGGGCGCGGAAGGCAACAGCCTTCTTCATTCCGAGCGCGGTCGCCGTATCGGTCAGGACGAGTGCGGCGGCGCCATCGGAGACCAGAGAGCAGTCGGTCCGTTTCAGCGGCCCGGCGACGAAGGGGTTCTTTTCGCTTTCGGCGCGGCAGAACTCGTAACCGAGATCCTTGCGCATCTGGGCGTAGGGATTGCCGACCCCATTCTTGTGGTTCTTGGCTGCGATCCTTGCCAGAGCGTCTGACTGATCGCCGTATTTCTGGAAATAGCCATCGGCGATCTTGCCGAAGACACCCGCAAAGCCGGCCGGGGTATCGCCTTCCTCGGCAAGGTAGGACGCCTTCAGAAGGTTCCTGCCGATCTCTGGCCCGGGCGTCGTGGTCATCTGTTCGACGCCGACCACCAGCACGACGCGGGCGTCTCCCGATGCGATGGCACGAACGCCTTGGTGAACGGCGGCCGAACCGGTCGCACAGGCATTTTCCACACGGGTCGCCGGCTTGAAGCGCAGCGCCGGGTCAGCCTGCAGAACAAGCGAGGCGGTAAAGTCCTGAGCGGAGAAGCCAGCGTTGAAATGGCCAAGCAGAATTTCGTCGACATCGTCCGGCTCGATGCCGGCATCGTGGATGGCATCGACAGCCACCTTCACGATCATGCTTTCAACCGTTTCCCCGGAGTGCTTGCCGAAGGGCATATGCGCCCAACCCACCATTGCCGCCGTCATCACATTTCCTCCAATTGTGCTTGTGCCGAGAGCCGGTGTTACCGGCCGCAGCGCCGGTGCCGACCACCTCGGGTCTGCCGCCATTCTACCGCGTCTCGCTGTGAGCGGACAGTTCCAGCTTCCACGACGCTTTGCAAGGATAAATTGACCTTTAGGTCATATGATTAGATTTAAGCACGTATTTCCATATAGATACCCCGCCTGATATATGGCAGCCAAATATTGTGACAGCCCGGTCCGGGGCCGGTTTGCGGCACGTCTTCCGTTGCGTCGAGTTTCCAGGTGATTTTCATACAGGCGTCATGAGCGAGCGCTAAAACACGGACGTTATCGAAAAATCATTTTTTGGACCTTTTCAGTTGCTCGACCGGCTCTGCATCGCAGGGCCGGTTTTGCATTTTTCATTTACCTGTTGCCGATTTTTTCCGAGAAGCCGACCGCTATTTGAATGCGCCCTCTTGACCTGGAAGATCCTCGGATATAGCCATTCAAAGCGCTTTGGAGAATGCGCGAACAGACCCGCGAGATCACAGCCATCTCCAGTCTGTTCAGTTTCTTCCTCACGTCATGAAAAGACCGCCGCTTGTGAGAGCGAGCGGCTGAAACCCGATAACGTCGCCTTGCAGCGGATTGGAGACCGGCAATGTTTGAAGACGCCGACACTGGCAGGGAAGCCGGCCTGCCCGAAAGCACCCACAAGGACCTGGACTGGTGGCGCGGTGCGGTGATCTATCAGATCTATCCGCGCTCGTTCAATGACAGCAACGGCGACGGCATCGGGGATCTTGGCGGCATCACCGAGCGCATGGACTACATCGCCTCGCTCGGGGTCGATGCCATCTGGCTGTCGCCCTTCTTCACCTCGCCCATGGATGATTTCGGCTACGACGTTTCCGACTATGAAGACGTCGATCCGATGTTCGGCACGCTGGACGATTTCGACAGGATGCTCGGCGCGGCGCATGAGCGCGGCCTGAAGGTGATTATCGATCTGGTGATCTCGCACACGTCTGACCAGCATCCCTGGTTCATCGAGAGCCGCTCCTCCAAAGACAATGCCAAGGCCGACTGGTATGTCTGGGCAGATTCAAAACCTGACGGCACGCCTCCGAACAACTGGCTATCGCTTTTCGGCGGCCCCGCGTGGGAGTGGGACAGCCGGCGCTGCCAGTACTACATGCACAATTTTCTGACCAGCCAGCCGGATCTGAACTTTCACAACGAGGAGGTCCAGGACGCGGTCCTGAGTGCTGCGAAGTTCTGGCTCGACCGGGGCGTCGACGGGTTCCGTCTCGACACGGTGAACTTCTATTTCCACGACGCGGAGCTGCGCGACAATCCAGCCCTCGGCGCCGGCGAGATGCCCTCCACCGTCGACCCGACCAACCCTTACGGTTTCCAGGACCACGTCTACGACAAGACCCGCCCGGAAAACCTTATCTTTCTTGAAAAGCTCAGGGCCTTGCTGGATCGCTATCCCGGATCGACATCCGTCGGTGAAATCGGTGCGGACGGTCAGGCCGTTGAGCTGACGGCCTCCTATACGGATATCGGCAAGCGCATTCACATGGCCTACAGCTTCGACCTGCTGACGCCGCAGCATTCCGCAGCCTATATCCGCGAGATCATCGAGGAAATGGACGCAGGGATCGGGTCCGGCTGGGCAAGCTGGGCGCTGTCCAACCATGACGTCAAGCGTGTCGCCAGCCGCTGGGGCGAAGGCTTGGACGTGGTGAAATTCGCACCGCTTGAAACGGCGCTCTGCGCCTCCCTGCGCGGCACCCCTTGCCTTTACCAGGGCGAAGAACTCGGCCTGACGCAGGCGGATGTGCCGTTCGAGCAGCTGCAGGACCCCTACGGCATTCGCTTCTGGCCCGAGTACAAGGGCCGCGACGGCTGCCGTACACCGATGCCCTGGGTCAACGACAACGCCAATGCGGGCTTTACCGATGGCGAACCCTGGCTTCCCGTGGCGCCGGAACACCGCGGCCGGGCCGCGTTCGCGCAGGACAAGGACGAGAATTCCATTCTCAATCGCAACCGGGCCTTCTACGCCTGGCGCCAGCAGCACACCGCGCTGAAGAAGGGCGACATGACCTTTCTCGACAGCTCCGGCGAAACGCTCGTTTTCACGCGCAGCCACGAGGGGGAAACCGTGCTTTGCGCCTTCAATCTCGGCAGTGAAGAGGTTTCCGTTTCCCTGGCCGACATGACGCTTGAAAACCTTGAAGCGCCGGGCTTTACGGGCGCCATCGACGGGTCGTCTCTGGTTCTGCCCGGTCTCGATGCGGTCTTCGCGCGTGTGACTTCCTGATACGCCCCTTCAAATCCCGTTCCGGCGCGGCTACAAAGGCGCGCCGGGACGTTCCGGCGCGACCACCCGAGCCGGACCCCGCATGACCGACCGCCTGCCCCTTTCCGTTTTCATCATTGCCAGGGACGAAGCCGACCGGATCGACCGACCGATCCGCAGCGTTATCGACTGGGTGGATGAGGTGATCGTCATCGACAGCGGATCGACCGACGCCACTGTCGCGGTTGCCGAGGCGCTCGGCGCAAGGGTTCTCCACAACGACTGGCCCGGCTACGGCCCCCAGAAACGCTTCGGCGAACACCAGTGCCGAAACGACTGGCTGCTCAATCTGGACGCGGACGAGGAAGTGACGCCGGAACTGGCCGCGGAGATCCGGGCGAAGTTCGAAGACGGCAGCCACGAGAGCGCAGATGGCTGGCGGATCATGATCCGCGACATGTACGCTCATGAGAGCCGGCCCGCCGACTGGGCCTATGGCTATCACCAGATCCGGCTCTACGACCGGCGCAAGGGACGCTTCTCGGAGTCCATCGTGCATGACACGGTGCGTCCTAAGGAAGGCGCGCGGATCGCGAACCTTTCCGGCATCATGGCGCATCGCTCGATAAGGTCGCTGGACTTTCAGGTCGGCAAGTACAACCGATATTCGGGAATGCAGGTGGAGGATATGCGTGCCCGCGGGCGGCGCCTTGCCAGAAGCCGACTTCTGACAGAATTCCCCGTAAGCTTTTTCAAGGCGTATTTCGCACGCAAGTACCGCAAATACGGCTGGTGGGGGTTCATCCTGGCGATGAACTACGCCCACGCGCGTTTCCTGCGGGTTGCCAAGGCCTATGAAGCCGAGCTGCTCGATCGCCAGGAGACCCGGAAGGAGCGCCGCTAAGCCGGCGTGCTCGCTTCCGCGCCCTTGTCACTGCGTTTGCGCGACTACGAAACCGCCAGTTCTTCTTCCTTCGCCTCATGCCGCTCGACACGGATTGGCTGACGGACGCCCGCCGTCTGGTGAAACTGTTCGAGGCGACGGATTGTCGTTGGCGTCAACACATGGCCTCTGGCGAGGACCAGTTCGTGGCTGGTTTCCGTCAGCGCATCTTCCAGCAGCACATCGCCCGGCCGCAAAGACCGGATGTAACATTCCGAGTAATTGCCTTTTTGCACTTCCGCCACGCCTTCCAGAAGAACGCTTCTGGCGAGCTCCAGAAGTTCCGGATCGTATTTGCGATGATTGATCGCCAGCGCCTCGAAGGCGGCGGAATCCGGGCCTCTTTCCGGGCTCGCGTACCACAGGTCCGTCAGCAGCTTGACGATGCGCGAGACCAGCGGAATTTCCTTGCCGTTCGGCCCATCCTTGGGAAAGCCCGAACCGTCGAACCCCCGGGCCGAGAGATAGAGATGTTCGGCGACTTTCTCGAGCTGCGGCACGTTCTTCAGGAGATCACGGGTCTGCGCGGGAGAGCGCTCCAGAATGTCCCGTTCGGGTTCCGTCAGGCTCTTCGCCGCGCGGTAACGCGAGATGATCTGCACCGGCAGCAGCGCTTCACCGAGCGGCGACAGCATGACCGCCATTTCCAGTTCCCAGGTCTTCTTCATGCCGAGGGCGGACGCAATCTTAAGCGCCTGCTTGCGAACGGTTCCCGTGCGGCGAAAGGCGTCCGGATGGAACAGCGCCAGCATGTCGATCAGAAGTTTCACCGAGCCGGACAGCGTGCGTTCCAGCAGCGCCCTGTCGCGGGAAAGGTTGGCGTGATGCGCGATCGCCGTTTCCACAGCCGCCACAAGCTCTTCCTGCTTGCAGGGCTTTTCCAGGAACATGAAGGCGCGGCCCTCGTTCAAGGTGCGCTTGACAGCTTCCGCCGAGGTTTCGCGGGTCAGCATCACGCGGGCCGCAAGCGGCGCGAGCAGCTCCGAGGCGCGCAGGAATGCGACCCCGCCCCTGCCGGGCAACTTGTAGCTGGAAAAGACAACCGATGTGCTCGGATTCTGTTTCAGGAACAGAAGAGCGGGATCGGAATGAGAATAGCAAACCACCTTGAACCGGTCGTCGAACAGTCTATGGAAGCCTGCCTGGACCGCTTCGTCCGGGTCCGCCACCAAGATCAAGTCCACATTTTTGTCCATGCGCACTTACTCCCTATCGCACTATCCTCCAGATGCGACTGCACATTGCCATAGCGTGTAATTTCCGCATAAAACTGATAACAAACACTTGATAAATTTAAACTTTTCGGCTCTTCGAATCTTGGTCAAACGGACAATGAGAAAATAGACAGTGGTCTTTTGCAAAGATGCCGCCCTATAAAGCGCCATGCTTGATTTGCTTGTACTTGGCGCCGGCCCCGCCGGCTTGTATGCGGCGGAATGCGCGGCCGAACGGGGCCTCAAGGTGGCGATTGCCGACCGGATGGCGTCGCCTGCGCGAAAGTTCCTGATGGCCGGGCGTGGCGGCCTCAACCTCACGCACAGCGAAGACCTTTCCCTGTTTCTGTCCCGCTACCGCGAGGCGGAACCGTTCCTCCGGCCGATGTTCGAGGCGTTCACGCCGTCAGACCTGCGCGACTGGTGTCATGGCCTTGGCCAGGAGACCTTCGTGGGAAGCAGCGGACGTGTCTTTCCGTGTTCCATGAAGGCCTCGCCCCTGCTGCGCGCCTGGCTGCGCCGGCTCAGCGCGATGGGCGTGGAGCTGCTGGCGGGAAGACGCTTCACGGGATTTGCCGAGGATGGCGCTGTTCTACTGCAGGCGGACAGTGACGACCTGGAAAACCACACCGCGCGTGCCGTGCTGCTGGCTCTTGGCGGGGCAAGCTGGCCGAAACTGGGCTCGGATGCCGCGTGGGTACCGGTGCTGGAGGCAAGAGGCATTGCCGTCAGCCGGCTCAGGCCCGCCAACTGTGGATTTGCGGTCGCGTGGAGCCCATTCGTGCGGGAGCGTTTTTCCGGCACCCCCTTGAAGCGGATCGCGCTGAGCTTTGCCGGAAGAACCGTTCCCGGCGAAGCGGTCCTCTCCGAAAAAGGGCTGGAAGGCGGCGCGATCTACGCTCTGTCGGCGGAGATCCGCGAGGCAATTGCTCGGGATGGCGAAGCCAGTCTCCAGGTGGACCTGAGGCCATCCATGAGCGTGGAGACCCTGACCGCAAAGCTGCAGAAACCGCGTGGCAAGCAATCCACGGCGACCTACCTCAAGAAGACACTGAAACTCAACCCGGCGGAGCTGGCCCTTCTGCGCGAAGCAGGCCCCTTGCCGGAGGATCCTGCCGGGATCGCCAGCCGCATCAAGACACTTCCCATCACCTGCATCGCCCCTTATGACATCGACCGGGCGATCTCGTCGGCAGGCGGTATCGCGCTTGAGGAACTCGGAAGCGATCTGATGCTGAAGAAACTTCCCGGCGTCTTCGCCGCCGGCGAAATGCTGGATTGGGAGGCCCCGACAGGCGGCTACCTCCTCCAGGCCTGCTTCGCCACGGGACGCAGCGCCGCGGACGGGATCTGCGACTACCTCGATGCCGGCAGCGAAAGGAAAGACACCTGATGACGATCCTTTATGTGGATGCTGATGCCTGTCCGGTGAAGGACGAGGCGGTGCGTGTCGGAGAGCGGCACAAGGTGGAGATCAAGTTCGTCTCCAACAGCTGGATGCGGTTGCCGGAGGGAGACCTGATCGAGCGCATTGTCGTTCCGGAAGGGCCGGACGAAGCCGACAACTGGATAGCCGAACGGGCGACAACGGGCGATGTGGTGGTGACAGCCGATGTTCCGCTGGCAGCCCGCTGCGTCAAGGCGGGAGCGCTGGTGATCGGCCCGACGGGCAAGCTCTTCCGTGAAGACGCCATCGGCATGCGGCTCGCCATGCGCGACCTCAACACGCATCTGCGCGAAATCGGAGAAATTCGGGAAAGCGGCCCCGGCTTCACGAAAGCGGACAGGTCCCGCTTTCTCAACCAGCTCGAGACGACGATGCGGGCCGCGAAAAGAGCGGTCTAAAGTTTGGCCCCAGAGAAATTCAGCAATGCGGCGTCAATCCGGCAAGAGAGAGCTGCACAAAAAGAACTCCCCGCAAGGAAGGGGAGGAACCACCTTGCGGGGAGTGCTGTGCCGGTTGCCTCACTCTGGAGGCTGCTTTGCGCCCCGGCGGGTCTGCATCGTCTCAGCGTCGCTGCATTGTCGTGCGCGAGGCTGTTCTAGCGACAGAACTTGTACTGACCTGAATAGGCCAGGAAATAGCCTGTCTGCGGATTGAACGACCGATATTTGCGGCTGCAGTAGTTGTACCAGCCCGGCGACCAGGGAGCCGGGCGATAGCTGACGACTGGAGCCGGTGCCCGGTGATAGACGGGCGGCGGAGCATAGTGGCGCTGTGGGGCGTAGTAGCGCTGTGGGGCGTAGTAGCGCTGTGGGGCGTAGTAGCGCCTCTGACCGTAGTAACGGGGTCCGGCGTAATAGCGTGGGCCGGCATAGCGCGGCTGCGAAAGGGCGGAGCCGAGGATGGCACCGGCGGCAAGGCCGCTCGCGATCCCGACGCCCACCTGCCATCCCTCTGCGGCTTCGGCGGAACGGGTCTGCGTGGTCAGGGCGGCACCGGCAACAAGAGCCAGAGCAACAGCAGTGGTGGCAACCTTCTTGAACATGACGATTTCCCTTGTCTCCTGCGAGGCCCCTACAAGCCGCCTCAGCGCTTGGAAGGACAGTAGCCCTCTGGCCGGCAGCATTGTGTGACAGCGGTCACAAGATCATTCTTTCGCGCAATGCCGCAGCGGCCGAGCATGATCGCAGACTTCATTACGATAAGCTTCGGCAAGCGGATTGACAAAAGAATGATCATATCGGGGCCATTCAGGGGCAAGTTACGACGTTTGGTTAATGACCAAGCTTACCCTTTGTTCCCGCTGCGGCCGCTCAAATTTCTGTCACTTGCCCGACGGCGCGTCTGCGCATAGAATGCGGGTCATCGGTGCGAGATGTACCGTACGGGACAAGACATAGACCCGGTTAGACTGACTTCGGCGGATGCTCCATTAAGCTCCGCTCTGAATTACCAAGCTTTCCGTTTCTTATTGACCTCTCGTTTATCCGCGCTTGCCGGGAACGGGCTGGCGCACACTCTGACGGAAAGGTTTCTCCATGCGTGAGAACGGCACCATTAAGTTCTTCAACCACGACCGCGGCTTCGGCTTCATCACGCCGGAAAACGGCGGCAAGGACGTGTTCGTCCATGTCACTGCCTTTGAACAGGCCGGTCTCGGCACCCCGGTTGAAGGTGCAAAGATTTCCTACGTCGCTGAAGACGACCGCCGAGGCCGCGGAAAGCAGGCTGCGCAGCTCGAGATGCTCTAAGAATTTTCTGCATGCCGACCGGAAATGCCGGCGGATAAGTGCATGACCTTGACGCACGGGACCTTATGGTCCCGTTTTTTTATGGGCGATCGTCCCTCGCGCCACCGGCCGACCTTCGGATATCCGGACAATGGAACTGTCAGGTTTCCACTGCGTTTTCTGCGCTCATGTTTCGAATAGACCGGGGGGACCGCTACACCATGGCCATGCTGCACAATATTGCTCTTACGGCAGAGAGTTGGTTCGACCGTCTGACCGCGTCCGACGAGGACGACGCGGTAACTCTTGACCCCTACATGGGATACACCACGTCCGAAGCCGCAGTCCTGCGCGGCCGTGTGCTCGCGATCACCGCCACCAGCGATCTGAAAACCCTCATATCGCGCCAGGGGACCGTCGGGGCGCGCGTCATGAGCTTTCTCACCAATGACGCAGGCGGTGTCGAGATCGAGTGCGGTTCCCACAAGACGACCAGCGACGAGGAAGGTTACTTCAGGCTCGAGGTTCCCCATGAGGTCGTGCAGGACGGCACTGTCGACGTGACCGTTCCCCGGACAGGCGAAACTTTCGAACTTGAAGTGGCATCCTCATCGCCCTCGGCATCCCGGATGGTGATCTCCGACATCGATGATACCGTCATCAAGACCGGCGCCTGGCAAAAGCTGCAGAATTTCTGGCGCACGATGACAACCGGTGTCGACCAGCGCGAAGTCTTTCAGGATACGGTCGACTTGATCAGGAGGCGCATGGACGGCGGGAATCCGGTTTTCTACGTCAGTTCCTCGCCGTGGAACCTCCATGATTACCTCGGTCAGGTCTTCAAGGCTGGCGGCGTGCCCAAAGGGCCGATGTTCCTGAAGGATTTCGGTATCGACGATGCGAAATTCATCAAGACATCACACGGCAACCACAAGGGCGAGCGGATCGACGAACTTCTTGACGCCCACCCGGGTCTCGGAGTCACGCTGATCGGCGACACCGGCCAGCATGACGGCCAGGTCTATCTCGATGCGATCAAGCGTCACCCGGAGAGGATCAGGGAGGTGTTCCTGCGACAGGCAGGGTCTCTCTCAGCCGAAGACCAGAGCATCGCCGACGAGATCCGCGCCACCGGGGTGATCTTCTATTCCGGCGAGCGTTTCGGCGACGATCTTTGACCTGAGGTCCGGCCCTTCATGAGATGGGCCGGAAACAGGCTCAGAGCATGCAGCCCAGAAGTTCGTTCTCGCCGATGACGCCGACGATGGCGCCGTCCTTGCGAACGACCACAGGTTCGGAACTGGACTGTTTCAGGCGCGCGACGTCCCGGATCGGCGTGTTGATTTCGCAGGTCAGACCGCTTGCCAGAGACCCCGGAAGACTGCCGGGCGGTACCATGACATCGCGGGCACGCAGGACATTGAGCGGGTTCATGTGACCGACAAAGTCGGCGACATAACCGGTCGCCGGTTTCTTCACGATCTCCTGCGGCGTGCCTAGCTGAATGATCCGGCCACCTTCCATGATCGCGATGCGTGAGCCGATCTTGGCGGCCTCATCAAGATCGTGGCTGACGAAGATGATCGTCCTGTTCAGCTTGGCCTGAAGCTCAAGCAGGTCATCCTGGAGCTTGTCGCGGATCAGCGGATCGAGCGCGGAAAACGGTTCGTCCATCAGGAGGATCGGCGCGTCCGTCGCAAAAGCACGAGCGAGACCGACGCGCTGCTGCATGCCGCCCGACAGTTCGTGGACGTATTTCTCGCCCCAGCCGTCAAGGCCCACAAGCTTGAGCTGTTCGGCAACCTTGTCCGCACGCTCCTTTACGGAACGCCCGGCCAGTTCGAGTCCGAAGCCGACGTTTTCGGCAACCGTGCGCCAGGGCAGTAGTCCGAATTGCTGAAACACCATCCCGATACGCTTGCGGCGCAGCTCCCTCAGAGCCTTTTCACCGCAGGTCTCGGGATTGACGTAGGTCGTGCCGTCGTGAACCTGAACTTCTCCGCGGATCACCGGGTTGAGGCCGTTGACCGCACGCAGAAGCGTCGACTTTCCGGAACCGGACAACCCCATCAGCACGATCACCTCGCCCTCGTGGATGTCAAAGGTCGCACCTGCCACCCCGAGGATCTGGTCGGTTTCGTCCTGGATCTCCTGACGGGTTTTGCCCGCATCGATGAGGGGAAGCGCCGATTGAGGCTTGTCGCCGAAAACGATGTCGACGTCCTTGAAGGTAACGATGGGCGAATTGTCAGGACTGCTCATCCCCTGCCCCCTTCCCTGCCGTAGAAGAAGCGGTCGAGCACGATCGCGGTCAGCACGATGCAGAGACCGACTTCAAAACCCATGGCGATATCATAAGTGTTGAGGGCACGAACAATCTCCTGTCCCAGCCCGGGCGCACCGACGAGACCGGCAATGACGGCCATGGAGAGCGCAAGCATGATGGTCTGCGTCAGGCCGGCCATGATCTGTGGCAGCGCATAGGGCAGCTCTACCTTCCAGAGGAGCTGACGCCGGGTCGCACCAAATGCGTTTCCGGCTTCAAGAAGCGCCGTCGGGGTCGAGGAGACACCGAGCTGCGTCAACCGGATCGGCGCAGGAAGGGCGAAAATGACGGTTGCGAACAGGCCCGGCACCATTCCCAGACCAAACAGAACCATCGCGGGGATCAGGTAAACGAAGGTGGGGATGGTCTGCATCATGTCCAGGATCGGACGAAGAAAGTCAAAGAACCGCGGATTATGCGCCGCGAGGACACCGACCGGCACACCAATGGCCATGCAGGCAGCCGTCGACATGATCACGAGAACCACCGTCTCCATCGTCTCCTGCCAGTACCCCTGATTGATGATCAGGAGCAGCGCAAGGGCTGCGAAGACAGCAAAGGACAGCTTTCGGCGAACAAGGAATGCCAGCAGTGCGACTGCGGCGACAATAGCAAGCTCCGGTGGAGTGACCAACAGCCAGAGAAGGCCTTCGATCGCTTGATTCAGACCGTACTTTGTGGCGTCGAAAAACCATTCCAGATTGTCGGCCAGCAAGTTGAAGCCGTCTTCCGCCCAGCGCCCTATCGGTATCTTGTGTTCAATGAGCCAGTCCAATCCGCAACCCCGTTTTCTTGTTGTTCTTCATGAGAAACGCGCCGGGCGGTGGGACCGTCCGGCGCTGAAATCAGGCCAGATCAGAGGCCAAGCGCTTCCTTCACAGCCGGAAAGCTGTCCTTGCCGTCGAAGGTCTTCACGCCTTCCAGCCAGGTTTCGAACGTTGCCGGATGGTCTTTGAGCCAGGCGGCAGCGGCCTTGTCGGGGTTTTCACCATCGTTCAGGATCGCGCCCATGATCTCGTTTTCCATCGGCAGCGAGAAGACAAGGTTGTTCAGGAATTTTCCGACATTCGGGCACTCTTCAGTGTAGCCGGCCCGCACGTTGGTATAGACCGTAGCGCCGCCGTAGTCCGGACCGAAGATGTCGTCGCCGCCTTCAAGATAGGCCATCTCAAACTTGGAATTCATCGGATGCGGCGCCCAGCCGAGGAAGACGATATCCTTGTCGCGGCGCGTTGCGCGTTCGACCTGGGAGAGCATGCCCTGCTCGGAGGATTCCACCACTTCGAAACCTTCCAGATCGAAGAGGTTCTGGTCGATCATGTCGATGATCAGGCGATTACCGTCGTTTCCGGCTTCGATGCCGTAGATCTTCTCGTCGAGTTCATCCTTGAACTTGGCGATGTCGGCGAAGCTTTTCAGGCCCTTGTCGTATGTGTATTGCGGCACGGCCAGCGTGTATTTCGCACCTTCCAGGTTGGCCCGTACCGTTTCCACGGACCCGTCATCGCGGTATTTCTTGATGTCGGCTTCCATGGTGGGCATCCAGTTGCCGAGGAAGACGTCGATGTCCTTGTTCTTCAGCGACACATAGGTGATCGGAACGGAAAGGATCTTCACGTCCGGCTCGTACCCGAGCGCTTCCAGAACGACAGAGGTCGCCGCGGTCGTCGCCGTGATATCGGTCCAGCCGACGTCGGAGAAGCGAACCGTCTTGCAGCTTTCCGGTTCGGCGGCGTGCGCGGTCCCGCCGAGCATCAGGCCCAGTGCCAGGCCACCTGCAAGTCTTGCTGTTGAGTTCATTCGGGATACCTCCAGTGGATTTTCAGTTCTCTTGATGCCGCCGCAAGCAAATCGGCGCTCGTGTTTCATAGCGCTTCTGCTCGAACTTTTTTAGCTTCTTGTTCCCCTGCCGACAGCCATTTGGTGGCAAATCCAAACATCTCCGTCACAATTTTGCAAGTTTTCATTGATTGACTGATCAATTAAAAATATGGCACTCACCAATGGTAGGGTGCAAATTCACTATCCCGGAATTCAGGAGGCCGGTGTGCCGAAAGTCGGAATGGAAGCAGAGCGGCGGCGCAGTCTCATTTCTGCGACGGTGGATGCGATACACGAGAGCGGATACAGCGACATAACCATGGCGCAGATCGCCAAGCGCGCCGGGGTTTCCGGCGGGCTGGTGCATCATTATTTCGGCTCCAAGGATCAGCTCCTGGCTGCAACCATGCGCCACCTTCTGAACGAACTGGCCCGCGAGATCCGCGACAGGCTGGCGAAGGCGGAAACACCGCGCCAGCGCATCTCCGCGATCATCGAGGGCAATTTCGCAGGCGACCAGTTTCAGCCCGCCGTGATCGCGGCCTGGCTTGCCTTTTATGTTCAATCGCGGACGACGCAGAGCAACAGGCGGCTCTTGCGCATCTACGCTGCGCGCCTGACCTCCAACCTGACGTATAACCTGAAGGCTTTCATGCCGCGCGAAAGAGCCTTGCTGGTTGCCGAAGGAACTGCCTCGATGATCGACGGGGTCTGGATCCGCCAGGCCTTGAGCGATGCTCCGACGGACAGGCAGGCCGCCGTCTCCATGGTCGAGACCTATGTCGAAACCCAGATAGCCGCGCAGCCGACGCACGGCGCGAAGAGTTGAGCCGTCGCAGGGCGGGCCTTTTGCAGACATGACCGATCAATTCGACTTCATCATTGTTGGGGCGGGCTCCGCCGGGTGCGCCATGGCCTCCAGGCTTTCGGAGGATCCGAAGAACCGTGTTCTGGTTCTTGAGTTCGGAGGCTCCGACGTCGGCCCGCTCATCCAGATGCCGGCCGCCCTCTCCTATCCGATGAACATGCCGCTTTACGACTGGGGTTTCGAGAGCGAGCCGGAGCCGCATCTCGGCGGTCGGCGCCTCGCCACCCCGCGCGGCAAGGTGATCGGCGGCTCGTCGTCCATCAACGGCATGGTTTATGTGCGTGGTCACGCCTGTGATTTCGACACGTGGGAAGAGATGGGCGCAAGCGGCTGGGGCTATCGCCACGTGCTGCCCTACTACAAGCGTCTTGAACACAGCCATGGCGGCCAGAGCGGCTGGCGCGGCACCGACGGCCCCTTGCACGTTCAGCGCGGCAGCAAGTGGAACCCGCTCTTTGAAGCCTTCAAGGACGCCGGCGAACAGGCCGGGTACGGCGTCTCTCGGGACTATAACGGCGAGCGGCAGGAAGGCTTCGCCGACATGGAGATGACGGTCCACAAGGGCCGGCGCTGGTCGGCCGCCAATGCCTATCTGAAGCCCGCGCTCAAGCGCGCCAATCTGACCCTCGTCAAGGGCGCGCTCGTGCGCAAGGTCCTGATCGAGAACGGGCGCGCCACCGGCGTGGAATTCGAGACCGGCGGGTCAGTTCGCGAGGCGAAGGCTGCCCGCGAGGTGATCCTCGCCGCCTCCTCGATCAATTCGCCGAAGATCCTGATGCTGTCCGGCATCGGACCGGCAGCGCAACTGGCGGACCTCGGCATCGATGTCGTGGCCGACCGGCCCGGCGTCGGGGCCAACCTGCAGGACCATCTGGAGCTTTACCTGCAGCAGGCCTGCACCCAGCCGATCACGCTCTACAAGCACTGGAACCTCTTTTCCAAGGCGCTGATCGGTGCGCAATGGCTGTTCTTCCGCAAGGGGCTCGGCGCGTCCAACCAGTTCGAAAGCTGCGCCTTCATCCGCTCGAAGGCAGGCGTAAAATATCCGGATATTCAGTATCACTTCCTGCCTTTCGCCGTTCGCTACGATGGCCAGGCAGCTGCCGAAGGTCACGGCTTCCAGGCCCACGTCGGACCGATGCGTTCAAAATCCCGCGGGCATGTCAAGCTGACGTCCAGTGATCCGCGCGAGAAGCCGTCAATCCTGTTCAACTACATGTCCCATCCGGACGACTGGGAAGATTTCCGCACCTGTATCCGCCTCACCCGAGAGATCTTTGCGCAGGAGGCCTTCGCTCCTTATCGTGGCAAGGAAATCCAGCCGGGCGACCAGGTGCAGAGCGACGAAGAGCTGGACGGTTTCATTCGCGAACATGTGGAAAGCGCCTATCATCCCTGCGGCACCTGCCGGATGGGAGCCAAGGACGATCCAATGTCCGTGGTCGACCCGGACTGCAGGGTGATCGGCGTCGAGGGCCTGCGCGTCGTCGACAGTTCCATCTTCCCGCAGATCACCAACGGCAACCTGAATGGGCCCTCGATCATGGTCGGCGAAAAAGCGTCCGACCACATCCTGGGCAAGGATCCGCTGCCGGCCTCCAATCAGGAACCGTGGATCAATCCGGACTGGGAAACCAGTCAGCGCTGAGGCCGTTTTCAACACGGTCCTGACAAGACAAGAACCAAGAGGAGCCCTTTCATGCGCGCCCAACCGCAAGCTTCGCATTTCGTCGGCGGCTCATATCTGGAGAGCCAGATCGGCACCCCGTTCGACTCCATCTATCCGGCGACCGGGGAAGTGATCGCCCGTATCATGGCGGCCGACAACAGCGTTGTCGACGCCGCCATCCGCTCTGCCCGGGACGGTCAGAGGATCTGGGCCGCGACCTCCCCTGCGGACCGTGGCCGCGTGCTGCGCCGTGCCGCGGAACTGCTGCGGGAAAAGAACCGGGAGCTGTCCATTCTGGAGACGCTCGATACCGGAAAGCCGCTTCAGGAAACGCTGATCGCCGACGCCGCTTCGGGGGCCGATTGCCTGGAATACTTCGGCAATCTCGCCCCGACGCTGACCGGCGAGCATATCGATCTCGGCGGTTCCTTCGCCTATACCAAGCGCGAACCGCTCGGCATCTGCTTCGGCATCGGCGCCTGGAACTATCCGATCCAGATTGCCTGCTGGAAGGCCGCGCCCGCGCTGGCCTGCGGCAATGCCATGATCTTCAAACCGTCCGAAATCACCCCGCTCAGCGCCCTGAAACTTGCCGAGACGCTGATCGAGGCGGGGCTGCCGGAAGGCGTCTTCAACGTCGTGCAGGGCTTCGGCGATGTCGGCGCGACATTCGTCGCCCATCCGGAGATCGCGAAAGTGTCGCTGACCGGCTCGGTTCCGACCGGTGCCAAGGTGGCCGCGCTAGCCGGAGAGCATCTGAAGAAGACGACGCTGGAACTCGGTGGCAAGTCGCCGCTGATCGTGTTCGATGACGCCGACGTCGACAACGCGGTCTCGGCGGCGATCAATGCCAATTTCTACTCCACCGGCCAGATCTGCTCCAACGGCACCAGGGTCTTCGTGCATTCGGCAATCAAGGAGGCGTTTCTGGAACGTCTGTCCGAGCGCACCGCAAAGGCGGTCCTCGGCGATCCGCTTGATGAAGCAACGAACATCGGGCCGCTGGTCTCGAAACAGCAGTTCGACAAGGTGCTGAACTACATGCAGGTAGGCCAGGACGAAGGGGCCCGTCTCGTGTGCGGTGGCGGCACGGCGACCGTGGGCAGCTTACCGGACGGGTATTTCGTACAGCCGACCGTTTTCGCCGACGTGAAGGACGACATGCGTATCGCCCGTGAGGAAATTTTCGGCCCCGTGCTCAGCGTGCTGGATTTCGACGACGAAGACGATGTCATTGCCCGCGCGAACGACACCGAGTTCGGTCTGGCGGCCGGCGTCTTCACGAAGGACATCCAGCGAGCGCACCGGGTGATCAATCAGTTGCAGGCAGGTACCTGCTGGATCAACACCTACAACCTCACGCCGATCGAGATGCCCTTTGGCGGCTACAAGAAATCCGGCATGGGACGCGAAAACGGCCATGCTGCGATCGAGTATTACAGCCAGATCAAGAGCGTCTACGTGGAGATGGGCGGGGTCGAGGCGGCTTTCTGAGCCGCCTTCGCGACTGCTGGCCGCGGGTGGAAGCAGCCTCTCTTTCGAGACTGGGTACGCTTTCCTGACGATGAGCCATCTATCATGGCGAGCCTCGTCCCTGCCGACATGGGTCTGTGATCGACATCGATTGCACGGGACCGCCCGGCCCTGAGGCGGGAGTGGAATCCAGTTCGCTTTGTCCCGACTGCGTTTCTTTTCCGATTGAACTTTTCGCCTCGCAGGCCGAGATATAGCCAAGTCAAACTTCCGGAGCCCCGATGACCAAACCCGCGCTTGATCCGTCGCCGCGCACTTACGCACCGCATGTCTACCTGCAGAACAGGTCGATGCGCGGACCCGCCTGCGCGCCGGCCGAGCAGAGCGTTGAAGACTTGCACAACTGGCTGCTGCATGAGGCGACCCGCATCGACAACGTCATGCTGATGTTCGAGGAATTCAACTGGCGCTGCAAGGCGGCAGGGCTGGGCATCGACCGCGCGACGCTGCACTTCGGGACGCTGCACCCGCGCATGATCGGCTTTTCCTGGTTCTGGAGCAGCCAGGACATGATCTGTGACGAGATCGCGGCCGATGCCGGCGTGATCGCCCATGCGGCCTTCACCCGCAACCCGCTTTATTCGGTCATGCAGGAAGGGCGGACGATCAAGGTGGATCTGGAGACGGAAGAAGGCGCGAATTCTGCCCCCTTGATGCGCGAACTCGCCGACCAGGGCTTCACGCGGTATCTCGCGTGGCCACTCAGCGGTTCGGGTTCGAACCACAACGCCATGACCCTGGCGACGATGCGACCCGGCGGGTTTGCTGAGGTCGACAAGGAAAAGATCCGCTCGGTGATCGATCTTCTTGCGCTTCACGTCGAGCGGCACATCGTGACAAGGATCGCCCGCAACGTCGCCGACACCTATCTCGGGCCAATCGCCGGGCGCCGGGTGCTGGACGGAGAAATCAAGCGCGGCGACGGCGAGGCGATCAAGGCCGTGGTTCTGGTTGCCGACATGCGCGGCTTCACGGATCTGGCGGACCGCCTGAGCGGGCCGGAGGTGACTGCCATCCTGAACGCCTATTTCGATCGCGTCTCCACGGCCGTTCTCAACCACGGCGGCGATATCCTGAAATTCATGGGAGACGGAATTCTGGCGGTCTTTGACCAGAAGGTTCTGGGAGAAGGCGCCGCCGCGACGGCAGCCGTCGAAGCGTCCAGGGCCGCACTTGCAGCCATTGACGACCTCAACGAAAACACGCCGGAGGGCCTTCCCGACCCCGCGCTCTGGCAGCCGCTCAGGATCGGCATCGGCCTGCATCGGGGAGAGGTCTTCTTCGGAAATGTCGGCGGCGAGGAACGGCTTGATTTCACCGTCATCGGTCGGGCCGTCAACGAAACCAGCCGGGTTGAATCCCTGTGCAAACCCCTCGGCAAGACGCTACTACTGACCGCGCCGGTGCGCGACGTCCTGTCGAGCGATGTGGTGAAGGGCATGAAGTCAATGGGCGACCACGCCCTGCGCGGTGTCGGCAAGCCGGTCGCGATCTTCGCGGCCTGAAACATCGCCGACGCTGTCGAGGATCAAGCCCGCTCGAGAGGCCTGACGGCAGGCCTCACTTGGTCAGGATCAGCTTGCCCTGCTTGGTGATCGACAGACGATAGGTCTCGTCGTTGTGGACGATGTTGATCTGACGCTGACCACTGAACAATTCCTGGGAATCGAACTCGGAGCGCATATCGTCTGCCCGCGCGGCAACGAAGGCCGATTGAGCCCGAACGGCAGGGGAAAGAGTGAGGCGACGCTTCTGGCGGTTGGCTGTCGGTGTCATGCGCGCAATCGGTCCTTTTACCTTTTATCGCCGTTCCGAACCTTGTGTTTCGGGGCGGCCAGATAAGAATGATTAAAAGGTGAGTTTCATACTCCACTTTATACTTGACACTCATACTCAAGTTTCATTATCAAGGCAATGCCTGATCGCAATGGAATTGGAAATCGCGTCCTCTGATTTCAAAGCCCGGGCCCCCGATCCGTCGGGGAGACAAAATGCCAGGCAAGCCAACCGCCCTCTCCTCTCCCTCAGCGGCAAGCCAGCCAGGCGTTTATCCGGAGCTGTGTCGCACAGGCCTCCGCTGCCGGAAAACGGCAATTCCATTCCCCATCTACTGACTAGAACGAAGCGCCGATCCGGCTCCGTGCGGAATGGAGCAGCGTGTCGCCACGCTGCAGTCTGCCCGTGCGTGCCCGGACAGTTTGCGGCTTTAAATGTATCACCGGAAGAAGTCTCCGCTGTGGGAGCCAAAGGGATGAGGATCCGACGCAGCCTGAAACAAAAAAAGCGCCAACCGAACCGGTGGCGCTTTCATCTTGTCGTCAAGAACGACGTATCTTCAGGCGTTGGCAGCCACAGGCGCCTGGGCGCCGGCGTCGATCTTCAGAAGATCGCGCATGCCGAAGCGGTCTTCGGAAAGATCCGCGATGGACTTGCCGTCGAGCACTTCCATGAAGGCTTCAAGAGCCTCGTGAAGCAGGCCGTTGAAACCACATGATACGATCAGCGGGCAATCCTTGCGGCCGGAATCGAAACATTCCGCCAGCAGGAAACTTTCTTCGGCGGCCCGAACCACTTCGCCGACCGTGATGTCCTCAGCCGGACGGGCAAGCATGACGCCGCCGTTGCGACCGCGGATCGTTCTGATCAGATTTCCATCGACCAGAACTTTCATGATCTTGAAGAGGTGTGTCTCGGACATGTCGAAACTGGCCGCAATATCCGCAACCTTGCTCGGCTTGTCCGGATTGACCGCGCAGTACATGAGAGCACGCACCGCATAGTTGGTTTGTTGTGTCAGACGCATGGTCTAGATATGCGGTGCGAGTACCCAAACGTCAACGCTAAATATTGAATATTTCGGACTACTTTTAATCTCGCCCCCTTCCGGCCTTGTCGAAAGTGACGATGTCAGAGGTCATTTTGGTATTCGAAATAATCAAAATCCGCCGGAAAAGCCCGCCCTGAGCCGTCCATCGCGTGCATTCCGACAAAGGCACCGGTGAAATTTCCGTGAGGTCCAAGTCCGGCTTCATCGGACAGGATGGTGGCATCGAAGGTCGGGCCGATCCGCTGCCAGTCCTCGCCGTCCACCCGGTAGAGAAAGCGCAGCGCCATGTCCTTGACCACGACCTTCATGGCGACAGGGCCGCTTTCCGGCAGGCGGACGGGCGCCTCCAGCGGCGCGATCAGGGCAGCGGAGGGGTAGTCGCCCGGGCAGGCCAGCACCGTCAGCACCCTGCCCCGCATCTCGTCGAAGGTGATTGCTAGATAGAAGAACTGGTATCTGCCGTAATAGGCGATGAGACCGGCCGTCTGCTGCAGGCTGTCCGGCTGGAAGTCCACCAGGGTTTCCGCCTGGTAGTCGTAGTGGGTCTGGCGCCGGGCGACCAGGGCCTGCTCGAAGAAGCTGCCGAGATACTCCCGGCCGTAGAGGCGCAGGTGTCCCGGCCGTTGCGACAGGGAAAACAGCCGCTCGGAGTAGGGCGAACGCAGCCATTGGAAGTCGAGCGGCAGGTCCTTAACGTCAAAATCGTGCCGCGCCGGCTCTTCGGGAAAGGGATGCGGCGGGAGATCGGGCGCGTCGACCTCGGCCTCGGGTTCCAGCGCTCCCGAGGCCAGCCTCAGCCAGCCGTCCTCGCCCCAGACGCATTTCTGGATGCCCGTTTCCCGTCCCATCTGGCAACGGTTCTGACCGGCGCGCGGTCGGCCCATCAGGTGAACCAGATAGGTTTCGCCAGTCTGTGTTTCCACGAAATCGGCGTGACCTGCCCTTTGCACCGGGTTGTCGGGAAAGAAGCGGGAGGTCACGACGTGGGCGTCGGGATGAAGCTCGTAGGGACCGCCGAGCCGCCGCGAGCGGGCCAGGGTTGCCGCGTGGTCGTAGCCGGTGCCGCCTTCCGCCGTCAGCAGATAGTACCAGCCGTCACGCTTGTAGAGATGCGGCGCTTCGGTCAGCCCAAGGCTCGTGCCCCTGAAGATGTTCTTGATCGGCCCGGTGAGGCGTCCGGCCGCAGGATCGAATTCCTGCAGCGCGATCCCGGCGAAGGGATGAATGCCGACCCGGTAATCCCAGATCATGTTGACGAACCACTTGCGGCCATCATCGTCATGAAACAGCGACGGATCGAAACCTGAGGAATTGGCGTAGACCGGATCAGACCAGGGTCCGTCGATGGCCGGCGCGGTGACGATGTAGTTATGCGCGTCCTTGAAGGCGCCATCCTTGCGCTTGACGTCGGTGTAGACCAGCCAGAAAAGACCGTCGGAATATGTCAGGCACGGCGCCCAGACGCCGCAGGAATCTGGATCGCCGCGCATGTCGAGCTGCTCGGACCGGGTCAGCGGCCGCGTGAGCAAGCGCCAGTGTTTCAGGTCCCTGGAATGATGGATCTGCACGCCCGGGTACCATTCGAATGTGGACGTCGCGATGTAATAGTCGTCGCCGACCCGACATATGGAGGGGTCCGGGTTGAACCCGGGCAATATAGGATTGACGATCTTCTGAGGTGCGTTGCTCATTTTTCCTCCCGACGGCTCTCTCCCTGAGCCGTTTCATGTCCTGTTGATGATTTCAGCCCGGCAAATCGGGCAATTCGGAAATGTCAGGCAGATTGTCTTTCAGAAAGACATCGATCCGGATTCGCTCCTGCCCCTCGATGATCGGCACCCCGTCGCAGAGCGCCTTCAGGACGCGGATGGCGCTGCGGATCTCGTGGCCGGGATCCTGCGCGATGACTGCGTCAAGCACATCCGACATCAGCGCTTCACGGGTATGCGGCGTCAGCTCATGGCCGATGCAGACGATATCCCCGCTTCTGCCCGACGCCTGCAGCGCCGCGATCATACCCCGGCTGCCGGCACCGATATTGTAGAAGCCAGCAAGGTCCGGGTGCTCTGCCAGCATCTTCTTCACGAGATCGGCGTTGCGTGCATTGTCGTCGCGCCCTTCCCTGACCTTGAGAAGCTTGAGATGCGGAAAGTCACGCTCCACCACCTCGCGGCACCCAGCATAGCGATCAGAGTGGTCACGCAGGCCAAGAGAGCCGGCTATCAGGCCGATCGTCGCGGGCGCCTTCGGCAGGAACCTTCCCATCAGGCGGCCGGCGGTGCGCCCGGCGGCGATGTTGTCGATGCCGACGAAATGCTGGCGGGTCGAGGCCGGATGATCTGACACCAGCGTGACCACAGGCACGCCGCGTGCCTGCAGGCGGTCAATGGCAGCCCGCACCTCCGGAAAGGCCGGCGCGACCACGGCCACACCGTCGCAGGCCGATCTGTCCAGCATGGCCAGCGTGCCCGCGACACGGTGCCCGTCGAAGGCATCGATCGGCTCCACATGCACATGCATGCGCGCACCGCTCATGGTGACGGCATGAGACCGCGCCTCGCGGGAGAGGTCCTCCATGAAGGCGTTGGGGCCGTCGGGAATGAGGAAATGAAAACGGTACAGCCGCTTCTTCGCAAGACCGGCGGCAAAGACGTCCGGCGTGTAATTGAGCGTTTCGGCGGCCTGCCGGACCTTCTCGATCGTGGTCTTGCGGACACCCGGACGACCGTTCATCACCCTGTCGACCGTCGCCAGACTGACGCCGGCCGCTTCGGCCACGTCATGGATCGTCACACGCCGCATCAAGCCCCCAAATTCAATGTCGGGATCTCATCCGGCCGGTCAGAACCTTTCCCCGTCAGCTTCCTCGCCATGGGAGGGAGCAGTATCCAGAGAAGGCTCCGCCTCGATTGAGCCCCGTTTCACGTCAGTATAGCGCCAATTGAGGTACGGTCATCAGGAAATGGCGATACTTTCAAGCCATTGGTGCGAATTGACTATCCCCTTCAGGCAAACTGCCCCGCCGCGTGGCCGGATGACCAGGCCCACTGGAAATTGAAACCGCCGAGGTGGCCGGTGACATCAACGACCTCACCAATGAAGTAAAGCCCCGGAACCTTGCTGCTCTCCATTGTCCGTGAGGACAGCTCCCTGGTATCGACACCGCCCAGCGTCACTTCCGCCGTGCGGTAGCCTTCGGTGCCGACCGGCGTCAGTTGCCAGCGATTGATCTGCTCGGCCGTTTTGCGCAGCACCTTGTCCGACTGATCCGCCAGCCGACCCTTCAGCTGGAAGGCGTTGGCGAGTTCCTCTGCGAGGCGGTTGGGCAGCAGCTGGCCGATGGCAGTTTTCAGGTCCTGTTTCGAGCTCTGCTGCCTGGCGGCGCGCAGGACCTCGAAGACGTCCTCTTGCGGAGCGAGATTGACCGAGATCGGATTGCCCTCCTCCCAGTAGGAGGAAATCTGCAGGATCGAAGGGCCGGAAAGACCGCGGTGGGTGAAGAGCAGTCCCTCGCGAAAGGTGGTCTTGCGGAACGACACTTCCGCATCGACGGAGACGCCGGACAGACGGCCGCACAGGTCCTTGTTGGTATCGGTGAAGGTCAGCGGCACGAGGGCTGCGCGCGGCGCGATCACCTCATGCCCGAACTGCTTCGCCAGCTCGTAGCCGAAGCCGGTGGCGCCCATCTTCGGGATCGATGGACCGCCGGTCGCCACGACAAGTGCCTCCGCCCTCAGCGGCCCTTTCGACGTTGCGACGGAAAACCGGTCATCGGGCTTGCTGACGGCCTTGATCTCGGTTTCGAGCTGCAGCGTCCCGCCGGCGGCTTCCAGCTCGTCCAGCAGCATCCGGATGATGTCCTTCGCGCTGTCGTCGCAAAAGAGCTGCCCGAGGGTTTTCTCATGCCAGGGGATGCGATGCTTTTCGACGAGCTGCAGAAAATCGTTCTGCGTATAGCGCTTCAGCGCCGACACGCAGAACCTCGGGTTTCGGGACAGGAAGTTGGCCGGCGAAGAATGCAGGTTGGTGAAATTGCAGCGCCCGCCCCCGGAAATCCGGATCTTCTCCGCAGGTCTCCGGGCATGGTCGATCACGAGCACCTTGCGCCCGCGTTTCGCCGCCTCGATCGCACACATCAAACCGGCAGCGCCGCCGCCAAGCACAAGAACATCCAGATCACGCATGGCGCGGTGTATAGCGGGTTTCACGGACAGGAGTAAGAGAGGAAGTTTATCCGCCTCTCGTCGTCCCGAGGACGGAGAGCCAGAGATCTCAGCCATGACGACGGAAGACTGCGTGTCATAAGAAAACCGGCGACCCTTGCGAGCCGCCGGTTGCCTGAAATCTCTTCCGAAGAAGACGACCTCACTTCATTTCGGAAAGAACCTCGAAGCCGTCCGAACCGACTTCCCAGAGAGCGTAGGTGCCCGGAACATCGCCGTTTTCGTCGAAGTTCTGGTCGCCTGCAGCGCCCTTGTAGTCGATGGCCGTGCCGGCTGCGATCAGTTCCTTGGCCTTCTTCCATTCGCCCGGCAGGATCGGTTCGCCTTCGCCGTTGGAAACTTCCATCATGGCAGCCGCAACTTCGTCCTTGTTACCGCCGGCCTTTTCGAGCGCCAGCGCCATCAGGAAGGCCGCGTCATAGGACGTGGTTGCGAAGATCGCGTCCGGGTCACCGCCGGCACCCTTGAAGGCTTCGTTGAACATGTCGAGAGACTTAGACTGTTCGCCGACCGGCGAGGACGCCACGAAGGACACAAGATTCTCCGCGCCGAGCGCATCGATCACCGCTTCGGATTTCATGCCGTCGCCGCCGACAAACTTCTCGAAGAAGCCGTTTTCCAGAGCCTGGCGCAGGATTGTGAGGCCGGTGCCGTCGCCATAATCGAAGATGACCAGCGTATCCGCGTCTCCCTTTGCCAGTTCGGCAAGGTTGGAGCGGTAGGAGGCCTTGCCTTCCTCGTGGGCTGCGAACTGGGTAATCTCGCCGCCGAGTTCATCGGCGTATTCCGCCTTGAAGGCATTGGCGAGGCCGGTGCCGTAGTCATTGTTGAGATAGGCGACAGCCACCTTGCCGTAGTCCTGCTCCTTCATGGTGCGGGCGAGCGCACGGCCCTGGTAGTCGTCGGAGGGAACGGTACGGAAGACGATGCCCTTGTCGTCAAGGGTGGTGATTTCCGGGGACGTGCCCGACGGTGTGATCATGGCAATGCCGGCCGGGATGCTGACAGAACCGGCAGCGGCCAGAACAGCACCGGAGCAATGCGGTCCGACGATCCCTGCAACGCCTTCGATATTGACGGCCTTGGTGGCTGCGTCGGTACCGTTTTGCGGGTTGCAGGCGCTGTCGCCAACGACGCCGACAAGCTTCTCGCCATCGCCGATGCCGCCCTGCTCGTTGACCTGGGTGATGGCGAGCTGCGCGGAATCGATCATGGCCGGGGCCATTGCTGCGATCGGGCCGGAAATGCCGCCGAGCAGACCGATCTTCACGTCGGCATGCGCCGGAGCACCTGCCAGAGCCGTTGCGGCCATCAGAGAGGCCGCGAGCGCAAGAACCTTGGTTTTCATAAAAATACCTCCTCGGTTATCCGGTCTTCGCCGGGTCTTTGGTGTTCGGGGCAGCTCCTTACGGCGCGGTCCCGGGAGCCGGTTATTGGTTTGCCGGCCCCGATTTCGTGTTCCGCCCCCGCCCATTCAGGTCGCCTCTCAAAGGTTCGGGCAGCAGCCCTTCGGGCCGGAACCGCAGAACGAGTTGCAGCATGAGGCCGATCAGGAACAGCCTGATGTATTTTGCCTGGACGGCATATTCGTGTGGAAGCTGGTCGGTTGCAATCTCTGAAACGGACCAGATGATCCACACGACCGCAGCCCCCAGGATCGCCCCGCGGTTGTTGCCCGAGCCACCCAGGATCAGCATGATCCAGACTAGGAAGGTCGCGACCATCGGGTCGATCGCCTCCGGCGTGATCGAGCGGTTGAAATGGGCAAACAGCGCGCCGCCGAGACCCATCAGGGCAGAGCCGAAGATGAAGGCTTCGAGACGACGGAACTCGACGTTCTTGCCCATGGCCCTGGCGGCATCCTCATTGTCTCGTATAGCGCGCATCATGCGCCCCCAGGGCGCGTTGAACTGACGCTCCACGAGAAGATAGACGACGATCAGGACGCCAAGCACCAGTGCGAGATAGGCGATCTGGGATTCCATGTAGCCGAAGTCGCCCGCCGGGCGCGGAATGTTGGAGATGCCCCGTGCGCCGTTGGTCAGTTCCGCCTCGGACTTGATGACGAGGCGGATGATTTCCGCAACGCCGATGGAAGCGATCGCAAGATAGTCGGAGCGAAAGCGCAGACAGATCTTGCCGATGGGCCAGGCCACCAGTGCGGCGGCAACCATCGCCCCGATCCAGCCTATGGTGAAATGCAGGTCGAAACCGCCGATTCGCCCGTCCGCAGCCGGGCTGGTCAGGATCGCCGATGTATAGGCGCCAACGGCGAAGAAGCCTGCGATGCCGGCATTGAACAGCCCGGCAAAGCCCCACTGGATATTGAGGCCCAGCGCCAGCAGCGCGTAAATGGCGATGAAGATCGCCATGTAGAGGGCGTAGTTCACGAGACCGAGAATTTCCATGTCCTGACCCTCCTTACAACACCTTGCCCTTGAGCAGCCCCGTCGGGCGCACAAGCAGCATGAACAGCAGGATCACGAAGGCCATCGCGGCCTTGTATTCGCTCGGGATCCACAGGACCGACAATTCCTCGGCGATCCCCACGACAAGTCCGCCCAGCACGGCGCCTTCTACCCGTCCGACGCCGCCGAGGATGGCGGCCGCGAACATGGGCAGAAGCATGCTCCAGCCCATCAGGGATTTCAGTTCCGTGTTGAGCCCCAGGAAGTACCCGGCCGCCGCACACAGGCCGCCGGCGACCAGCCAGGTCAGCATCACGACCTTCTTGTTGTCGATGCCAGACAGGAGCGCGAGGTTCGGGTTGTCGGACATGGCGCGCATGGCCTTGCCCCACTTGGTTCGCGTCAGGAACAGCTGCAGACCACCGACCAGAAGCAGCATGGCAAAAACCGTATAGAACTCGCGATCGCGGATGCGCAGGCCGAAGTAGTCCTCCGGTCGCACGATCCCGCGCGAATAGGTCTGTGTATCGACGCCCCAAACGACCTGAATGACGGACCGGATCATGAGCGCGACGCCGAGGGACGCCATGACCGTGACGATCTTCGGCCGGTTGCGCAAATGCTCGTAGAACACCTTGTCGATGCCCACCGCGACTGCGGCTGTCGCCACGATCGCCATCGGCAGGGCGAGCAGCGGTGATATGCCGAGCGCGGTGACACAGGCGAGCGCGACGAAGGCGCCAAGCGTCGCCAGATCGCCGTGGGCCAGATGTGCATACCGCAGGATCGCGAAAACCAGCGTGATGCCGACTGCGCCCAGCGCATAGATCGACCCGAGCACGATGCCGGGGATGATGTAGAAGTTGACGAGTTCGAGGATATCCATTCCGCTCAGCCCCCAAGGAACATTTCGGCGACTTCACGGTCGGCAAGCAGATCGGCGCCGCTTCCTTCGTGACGGTTTCTTCCGGCGGCCAGCACGTAGCCCCGGTCGGCAAAGGCCAGCGCCTGCTTGGCGTGCTGCTCGACCAGCAGGATGGCGACGCCGGTGTCGCGAACGTCGCGGCAGATCTCGAAGATCTGCTCCATGTATTTCGGCGACAGGCCCGCCGTCGGCTCGTCCAGAAGCAGAAGCTTGGGATCAAGCATCAGGGCCCGGCCCATCGCGACCATCTGGCGCTGCCCGCCCGAAAGACGACCGGCGGGCGTCTTGCGCCGTTCCTTCAGGTCGGGGAACAGGGTGTAGACCCGGTCATAGGCGGCCGAAAGATCGCCTTTCTTCAGGAAGCCCCCCATTTCCAGATTTTCGTGGATCGACATCTCCCGGAAGATGTTGTCGACCTGCGGCACGTAGCAGATGCCGCGCTGGACGATCCGGTTCGGCGCCCATGTGGTGATGTCCTCGCCGTCGAACAGCATCCGTCCGCCGCGAATGGTCAAGAGACCGAATACCGACTTCATGGCCGTGGACTTGCCGGCTCCGTTCGGTCCGACGATGACGACGATCTCGTCCGGATCGACATGAAGCGACACGTCTTCCAGAACGTCGGCGTCGCCATAGCCGCCGGTCAGGTTTTCCATGCTGAGGAGTGCACTCATGCGGCATCTCCCGTGGTCTCGCCCAGATAGGCTTCGAGCACCTGAGGGTTGGATCGCACCGTCTGGAAATCGCCCTGGACAAGCACCTTGCCCTCGGCCATGCAGACGACCGGATCGCACAGTTTCTCGATCATTTCCATGTCATGTTCGATCAGGATGAAGGTGTAGCCCCTCTCCCGGTTCAGGATCTCGATCTTGGTTTCCAGTTTGCGCAGGAGTGTGCGATTGACGCCGGCTGCCGGCTCGTCGAGCAGAACCAGCTTGGCGTCGGTCATCATCGTGCGGCCAAGTTCGAGAAGCTTCTTCTGCCCGCCTGACAGATTTCCGGCCATTTCGTGGGCGACATGGCTCAGCTCCAGAAACTCCAGCGTTTCATAGGCCTTTTCCGTCACGTCCTGCTCGGTGGCATGCACCCGCCCCCAGGCAAACCAGTTGGAGAACAGGCTTTCGCCGGGCTGCGCCGGGGGAACCATCATCAGGTTTTCGAGAGCCGTGAGCTTGTGAAACTCGTGCGGTATCTGAAAGGTTCGCACCAGCCCCTTGTGGAACAGCTGATGACTCGCAAGGCCGGTGACATCCTCGCCGAGAAAACGGATGGTTCCGTCCGTCGGCGGCAGCGCGCCGGCGATCAGGTTGAAGAGGGTTGTCTTGCCGGCGCCGTTGGGGCCGATCAACCCGGTGATACTGCCTTTATCGACGCGGAAAGAGCAGCCGTCGACTGCCCGAAATCCGCCAAAATCCATCACGAGCCCATCAAGCTCAAGCATATGGTCTCCTCGCCGCCCACGGCATTTTTCTTTTTCTCGATCGCGGCGACGTCGGGTGTCCTGTCACTGCTGGCACAGAACGGCCCGCACCGGCGCGGCATCCAGCCCTTCTAACTTTATTGACAGAGCAATCAACTCATAATCGCTTGGCTCCACTACGGAAAGGTCGAGATTTTCCGGAATTCTCATGTCGCGCGATCTGTCAATTAGCTGCGCCGGAAAGTCCGCCGCGCTTTCCGGATCGACGGGCCGGGCTTACACCGCAATCGGCGCGCAGTGCCATGACCTCAGGCGCCGGAGCGCGAAGCGACCGCGCGCTTTCGCCTCAGTAAAAATTACAACCGGAAATACACCATCCCCTCACTCCAGATCGAAATCTGTCTGCGCCCACGATTGCACAAAGTCGTTTTTGCGTTCAGAATTACGCAACTTTGCGTGATGACGAAGCAGACTGATACTTGTACTTCTACTTAAACCCGAATTCGAATGATTCGAACGGATTTCGAAGATTTAAACTAGGTGCTAGCGCGAATAAATCCGAAATTCCGGATATTCAAATGATGTCAGAGCTTGTGAATATTGCCGATACCATCGACGTTGACCTGATCGCCTCCATTTACGATCACATTGAGACGGGTGTGTGGATCTACGATTTCGACATGAAGCGCATCATTTGGGGAAATCGCACGGTCCTCGAATTGATGGATGCCGATACGCTTGAGGACCTGCAAGCCCGGGACCTGAGTGCCGACATGTCCCACTCCGTGGCGAAGCGGCTGGAGCAGTATCGTCACGATTTCAGCACCTCCGATGCAAGGTTCCAGGAAGTCTGGACGCTGTATCCGCAAGGCAAGGCGCAGGTGCTGCTGGTCAAGATGAAAGGCATTCGTCTGCTGGACGGTCGAATCGCGATGCTGTGCGAGGGCAAGCAGCACGAGGAGCAACGACCGGAGACAATCCGCAGCGCCGAGGCCTTGCTGCACACCACCGTGATGATCTCGCTCTTTGCGACCGACGGTAGCCCGCTTTACAGGAACACTACGGCGCGCGCAGTCAGCCCGTCGCTCGATACGGTGTTCCACGACCATTTCGCCAACCCCGACGATGCCCGGCAGCTTCTGCGAACAGTGGAAACGGACCGCAAGGCGCGGCAGGTGGCCAATGTCAGGACAAGCGATGGTCCACGCTGGCATGAATTGACGATATCCGCCTGCCATGACCCTGTTTCGGGCCAGCCCGCCTATCTCGTCAGCGAGATCGACGTGACCGAGCTGCATGAAACCAAGGAACGGGCGCAATATCTGGCAAGCCACGACACGCTGACAGGGCTTTCCAACCGGACGTATCTCAAGGAGCGCCTGACCGCGGTTTTGCAATCAGCTTCCGAACGGGGCCAGACCGCGACCTTCTATCTGGCAGATCTCGACGACTTCAAGATGGTCAACGATTCCATGGGGCACACGGCCGGGGACGCACTGCTGCAACTGGTGGCCAACAGGCTTCTGCAGCTCGCCGGCCCCGACGATATCGTTGCGCGTCTTGGCGGCGACGAATTCCTGATCTGTCATCTGGAAAAGCCCGGGCTGCCGAAACCGGACTGGTTCGGCCAGTCGCTGCTTGCGGCCTTCTCGACCCCGCAGATGGTGGAAGGCAAGCCGCGCACGGTCGGTCTCAGCATCGGCTATGCCCATTATCCCGAAGACGGAAACTCGATCGATGAACTCATGCGGCATGCCGACCTTGCCCTTTACCGGGCGAAATCAGTTCCTCAGACCAAATGCATTCGCTTTCGCGAAAGCATGCGCCGGGTTCGAGACCAGCACATAGCCCTGAAAAAGGATCTGGAACGGGCCATCCGGGAAAAGGAATTCGTTCTGCATTTCCAGCCGATTTCCTACGTTCGGGCCGACCGGGCGGTGGCGGCGGAAGCACTGATCCGCTGGCAGCATCCCGAACGCGGGCTGGTGCATCCGGACGAGTTCATTCCGGTGGCCGAAGAAACGGGCCTGATCAACAAGATCGGCATATGGATCGGCCATGAGGTCGCAGCCATGCAAGCGCGCCTGAAACGGCAGTCCTTCGCCGTCTCGATTTCCATGAACGTGTCCCCCATGCAGCTTTCGGATCCCCTCTTCGTCAGCCGCATGAAAGCGCTTCCACGCGAGACCGGCTGCGATCCTGCCATGATCTCTCTGGAGATTACCGAAAACGTTCTGCTCGGAGATATCCCAGACGCCCACAAAACCCTGAGCCTCCTCAAGGAGGCAGGCTACCGGATCGTGATCGACGATTTCGGAACCGGCTATTCAAACCTTGCCTACCTGCGCAATTATCCGATCGATGGCATCAAGATAGACAGGTCCTTCATGGAAGACATCGCGTCCGGCGGTGCCATCGTCAAACTGATCCTGTCGCTTGCGTCGGCGCTGGGAGCGGGCATCGTGGCGGAGGGAGTGGAAACGGACGAGCAGCGGCGCTGGCTCTCGGACAACGGCTGCAACCTTTTCCAGGGATTTCTCTACGCCAGGGCAATGCCGGAAGAGAACTTCGTCTCATTGCTGAAAGCACAGGCAGAGAGCGCGGCCAGTTGACCTGCCCCGCCAGAGCGAAACTTCAGGTCACCTTTGACCGCTTGCGGTATTCGGGCCGGTTCCAGCTTTCCGTCTCCAGGATCTCCGCCAGAATCGCGACCGCATCGGCAACGTCCTGATGCGACAGATAAAGCGGCGTGAACCCGAAGCGCATGATGTCGGGGGCCCGGAAGTCGCCGATCACGCCTCGCGAAATCAGCGCCTGCATCACCGAATAGCCTTCCTTGAAGCGGAAAGACACCTGGCTGCCGCGCCTGTTCGGATCGCGCGGGCTTGCCAGCTCGAGCTGCGGACAGCGGGCCTCGACTTCGGCAATGAAGAACTCGCTCAGAGAAATGGACTTTGTTCGGATATCCGCCATGTCGACGTCTTCAAAGACATCCAGAGCCGCGTGTAGTCCGGACAGCGACAGGACCGGAGGCGTGCCGGCGGTCATTCGGCCAATGCCGGTTTCCGGCCGATAGTCGAGATCGAAGGCGAAAGGTGCCGCATGTCCCATCCAGCCTGTGAGCGGCGACGTGACCCTCTCCTGATGCTGGGGCGCGACGTATAGAAACGCCGGGGCGCCAGGCCCACCGTTCAGATATTTGTAGCCGCATCCGACCGCAAAATCCGCTTTCGCTCCAGCAAGATCGACAGGGAGAGCGCCGGCGGAATGGGCGAGATCCCAGACGGTCAGCGCCCCTGCCCCGTGTGCCACCGCGGTCAGATCCGCCATATCGTGGAGCCGGCCCGAGCGGTAGTCCACCTGCGTGAGCATGAGAACGGCAACCGTTTCGTCGATTGCGTCATGAACTTCTTCGGGAGCAACGACCTTCAGTTCGTGCCCCTTGTCGAGAAGGGTCTTCAAGCCGGACGCAACATAAAGATCGGTCGGAAAATTGCCTGTGTCCGACAGGATGACCTTTCGGTCCGGCCGCAGCGACAAGGCGGCAGCGAGAACCTTGAAGACATTGACGCTCGTGCTGTCGCAGGCAACGACCGAGCCCTTTGGCGCGCCGATCAGACGGGCGATCCTGTCGCCGGTCCGCCCCGGAAGGTCTATCCAGCCGTGATCGTTCCACGCCCTGATGAGACTTGTTCCCCACTCCCCGGCAACGACTTCGGCCAGTCGGGCCGGCACATGACCCGGCAGGACGCCGAGAGAGTTGCCGTCCAGATAGATAACGCCCTCCGGAATATCGAAGGCACTGCGCTTTTCTGCCAGCAGATCGTTACGGTCGAGGGAATGCGATGCGCTCATTGCGGTTCTTTGCGGTCGAGGTTCGGAAAACAGGGCGACCGCTATAGCAAAGCTCCGAAACCCCGACAACTGCGGCCCGGAACAGGGTTTCCGCATTTGGCGGTAAGAGAGCCATTTTTGGCTCTCAACATGTCGCAAACAGCATAGTCTCGCCCGCTTGATCGGCGATTTGCGGAACGGTCTCTGCTAGGATGCGTTGAAGACTTGAACCAGCGAGCAACCGGGATCGTATGTTCATCAGCGTTTTCGATATCTTCAAGATCGGCATCGGGCCGTCCAGTTCACACACCGTCGGACCGATGGTTGCGGTGCATCGATACCTTGAGAGGCTCAAGGGTTTGTCGGGTACGGAGGCCGACGCCAGAAGCATTACGGTGACGCTTCACGGCTCGCTCTCCTTCACGGGCAAGGGCCATGCGACGGACAAGGCGGTTTGCCTCGGCTTGCTGGGAGCAAGGCCGGACAGTCTCGATCCCGACGACGTCGAGCCCATGCTGGAAAAGCTCCAGCAGGACCAGCGTCTGATCATTGAGGGCATGCCCGACTTGCACTTCGATCCGGCAAAGGACGTCATCTTCGACTATGGCCCGTCGCTGCCGCTCCATGCCAACGGCATGACGTTTCAGCTTCTGGACCGCTCCGGAAAGACAATCGACAGCTTCGTCTATTATTCGGTCGGCGGCGGTTTCGTCGTCAGCGAGGCGGAACTGCGCAAGACCACCAACGAACCCGTCAACGAACTTGCGCGCCAGGAAGTCCCCTTCCCCTTTGCCAGTGCGAAGCAGATGCTGGCCATGGGCAGGGAAGCCGAGCTTTCCATTGCCGAGATGAAGTTCCAGAACGAATGCGCCGACAAACCAGCCGAGGACGTCGAGCAGGGGCTGGACCAACTATGGTCGGCGATGGACAGTTGCATCAACCGCGGCATCGGCCAGTCGGGCATCCTGCCGGGCGGGCTGAAAGTGAAGCGGCGGGCGGCGGACATCTACCAAAAGCTCATCCGTGAAGGCCGCACCAATCCGCCTTTCGAGCATTCCGTCGTCGACTGGCTGGGCGTCTATGCGATGGCCGTCAATGAGGAAAACGCGGCCGGCGGACGTGTGGTCACCGCGCCCACCAACGGTGCGGCCGGGGTCATTCCTGCCGTCACCCGCTATTATCTCGACCACTGCCCGGGCGCGGATCAGGCCGGAATCCGCACCTTTCTGCTGACAGCGGCGGCTATTGGCGGGATCATCAAGTCCAACGCCTCGATTTCAGGTGCTGAAGTCGGCTGCCAGGGCGAAGTCGGTTCCGCTTCGGCCATGGCGGCAGCTGGACTTTGTGCGGCACTTGGCGGCACCAACGAGCAGATCGAGAACGCGGCGGAAATCGCTCTGGAGCACCATCTCGGCATGACCTGCGATCCGATCGCGGGCCTCGTTCAGGTGCCATGTATCGAGCGTAACGCCCTCGGCGCGGTCAAGGCCGTCACGGCCGCTTCGCTGGCCCTTCGGGGCGACGGCTCCCACTTCGTGCCGCTGGACGGCTGCATCGAGACCATGCGCCAGACCGGCATGGACATGATGGAGCAATACAAGGAAACCTCGAAAGGGGGACTGGCGGTCAACATCGTGGAATGTTGAGGGCCGGGATCTCGTTATCCGTGGCGCCGAACGCCAACGCGCTTGAAACGATGAATTGACCCAGAGCTGCGACGGCGATGACATTAAGGCGTCGGTCGAAATCACATACTCCGAGGCAGTGAAGTCGGCAATCGAACCCATGTTCGGACCAATTATGCAAAGCCTGAAGGGTTGCGGTTAGCTTGACGAAACATATTCGATGACTTGACATGGCACCAAAGCCGACTACCCGGCAACGGTCATATCTGCTGCAGACGCGTCTTGTGAGCGTGGGAAATATGAAGCCGGGCCGCCGCTTCGGCCGCCGCGCCGTCGCCTTTCGCAATGGCATTGACGATGGCCGCGTGTTCCTCCACCGCCGTCTCCCGCCGCTCCGGCGTATCCAGTGTCGTTCCCGCCATCAGGATCAGCGACAGTCGCAGATGGTCGATCTGGTCGACCAGATAGCGGTTGTGGGAGGCAAGGCACAGCCGCCGGTGGAACTCGCGGTTTGAGCGGACGAGACTGTCCTTGTCGGCAATGCGCTGACGGTCGGCGTTCACAAGGTCCTGCAGGATCTCGATTTCCGGCTTCGAGGCGTGCTTGGCGGCAAGGGCCGCCGCCGTCCCCTCCAGCACTTCGCGCATGAAGTAGACTTCGTTGATCTGCCCGTGGTCGAGCGTCGGAACGACCATGCCGCGGTTTGGCTCGTGGATCGCCAGCCCCTGCGCTTCAAGCCGTTTCAGCCCCTCGCGGATCGGCGTGCGGGAGACGCCGAATTCCACCGCCAGATCCGCTTCACGCAGACGGTCACCCGGTTTGAGCACCCGCTCCTCGATCAGCCCGATCAGCCGCTGGTAGATTTCAGATCCGTTCATGAAATCTGGTTAGCCGGTGGCGGTGGTTTAGGCAAGGGAGTTGCAAGGAGCGAACAGGGAACAGCACGGCAATGAGCTATGCCCCTCCGACCACGGAAGCCTGAAGCCTCCGGGCAGACGTGGAGCCTTGGCCGAGCCACAGTCGTGCTTCTCCTCGTCCGGGATCTAGTGCAAGCGCACGCCCTGGCGCTTCAGTTCCTTCTGCAGCAGCGCAATGTCCATCGCCTCGAGATCGAGCCCGTGCTTGACCGACAGCGCGGCAGCGACGCCCGCCCCCTGACCTGTCACCGTGCAGCACATCATGTTGCGGGTGGCGGCGTGGCTGACCTTGTCGCCGCCGGTCGCACGGCCGGCCACGAGAAGGTTCTTCACGCCCTTGGGAACCATCGTGCGATAGGGAAGCTGGAAGTAGCGGCCCGTCGTCGGCAGGATCAGGATGCCGTAGCCGTCGATGAACTCGGGGAAGATGCCGACGCTGTCCTCGAAGCGGCCTTCGCCGCGCACGTCCTCGCCCGTCATGTCATAGGCGGCCAGGATCTTGCGCGTGTCGCGGATGCCGATGGTCATGCCGAAGTTTCTGAGCTTGGCGGTATCGCAGCCGGGCTGGAACCGCTTCAACGCCTCCACGGCCAGCATGGCCTGACGGCGGCCCTCGATCTCGAACTTCGTCATGGAATCCGGGTCGGTTCCGTCGCAGAAGGGCAGATGGACCAGGTTCAGATAGGTCAGGTCCCCGCTGTCATAGACCGCCCCCCAGGTTCCGGAAATCGTCTGCAGCGCGGCCGGAATCATGCCGGCTTCCATCGCCTGCTTGAACGGCTTCTTCAGGAAGGGAGAGAACATCTTGTCCTCCTTGCCTGTGGTCTCCACCGTCCACTCGCCGCTTTCCCAGTCCTTATAGGTCTGGGGATCCGCCGTGACCGCTTCCATGAACTTTTTCTTGTCGACGCCAGTCATGGAGAACATGACGGAGGCCGCCTGCATTTCCTCAACCGGGGTCTTCTTCGTGGCCGCGCCCGCACGGTAGGCGACATCCGCATCGCCCGTACCGTCGATCACGCGCTTTGCCAGGATCGCCTCGCGGCCCGCCTTGCTTTCCACGATAATCCCGCGGATCTCGTTGCCTTCCATGATGGGGGCGGCGAAGGCCCGGTGCATCATCGGCCGGATGCCCGCTTCCTCGACCATCGTGTCGGCAACCAGCTTGAAGCCTTCCGCGTCGATGGCGTGGCTGTCGGACTGGGGCTCGGGCGTCGCCGCGCCGGCCTCGCGGGCGCGATCCTCGTACTCGCGGCCGACGCCTTCCGTATCAATTGTGTTCTCGTGCCGATACCAGGCGAAGCCCTCGACGCCGACGGCGGTAATGTTTCCGCCGAGACAGCCAAAGCGTTCGACGAGCGTCACGTCGACACCGACCCTTGCGGCGCCCAGCGCCGCCGACAGACCTCCGGGTCCCGAACCGACGACAAGGACGTCGGTCTCGTGAATGACATCGATTTCGCGTGCGGGTTCGAGAATCCGTTTCACGTGGTCTCCATATGTCTGGAATTTTCCGGTTTCAGACCTTCGGCATATAAAGCTTGCCGCCGACGACCGGCTCTTTCACGCCTGTCGTTCCGGGAAACGTTGTCGGCAATCCGGCTTTCAGCCGTGCGCCCAAAAACGCCATCGCCTGTGCCTCAAGCGCATCTCCGTCGATATCGTAGCCGTCCGCGGAGACGACCTCACCGGCAAGTTTGTCGTTCAGCGACCGCATCAGCACGGGGTTGTGCCGCCCGCCGCCGCAGACCAGCCAGAGGCCCGGGACCTTCGGCAGAAGTTTTTCGGCGAGCCCGATCGCTTCGACCGTGAACGCCAGCAATGTCGCGGCTCCATCCTCTAGATTCAGCCCTTCGACAAACTCGCCGGAGAAGCTGTAGCGGTCCAGCGATTTCGGACCGGGCTCCTTCAGGAAGGGATGGGCCAGTGCCGCCTTCAGGCGGTCGCTGTCCACGGTGCCCTTCGCCGAAATCGCGCCGCCGGCGTCATAGTCGCCGGCACCGTGGCGGCGCACCCAGTCATCCAGGAAGGCGTTGCCGGGACCGATGTCAAAGGCGAGCAGTGTCTCGCCGTCGATGTAGGTCAGGTTGGAGACCCCGCCGATGTTGAGAAAGCACAGCGGCTCCCTGTCACGGCCGACGAGCGTCTTTGCGAGCGCCTGATGATAGACTGGCACCAGCGGTGCGCCCTGCCCTCCGGCTTCCATATCGGCAAGGCGCACTTCGCCGATGACCGGTATCAGCAGAGAGTCGGCAAGCGCCTGAGGATCGCCGAGCTGGACGGTCTCGCCTGCGGCGGGATCGTGCCAGACGGTCTGGCCGTGAAAGACCACAGCATCCGGTGTCTCACCATGCTCTTTCAGGAAGGCGCGGATGGCCGCTGCGTGATCCGCGGTCACCGATTTTGCGAGATCCGGCCAGGTATCCCGGCCGGAGCCCTTTTTCGACGCTGCCTCCAGCACGAAGTGGCGGACTTCAGGACGATAGGGGGACGTTTCCGCCGGCCCGAAGCGCGACACCTTCAGCCCGTCGGTATCGATCACTGCCAGATCGATACCGTCCGCGGATGTTCCGCTGATCGTGCCGAGGATCGTCCAGTTGGTCATAGGCTGTCCGCGACGGCCTTCAGGCTTTTTTCGGCAATGTCGAACACGTCATTGACCTGCGCCTCGGTGATGATCAGCGGCGGGCAGAAGGCCATGGCATCTCCCATGTTGCGGGAGATCAGACCATTTTCCAGGAAAGCCGCATTCGCCTTGCCACCGAGGGCGCCCGGCGTCTCGGCCAGCGCCTCGTGAGACAGTTCGGCGGCGCCGATAAGCCCGATGCCGCGGGTTTCTATGACGAGCGGGTTTTCGGCAAGTGCCGCCAGACGCTTCTGAAACAGGGGCGCGACGTGTCGCACGTTGCCGACCAGGTCCCGTTCCTCGATAATCTTGAGGTTTTCAAGGGCAACGGCGGCCGCAACCGGGTGACCGCTGCCGGTGTAGCCATGACCGAGGACGCCGATCTTGTGGCTCTCGTCGGCAATCGGCTGATAGACTGTATCATTGATCAGAAGGGCGGAGATCGGCTGATAGGAAGATGACAGGGCCTTCGAGAGGGTCATGATGTCCGGCTGCAGATTGTAGGTCTGGGTGCCGAACATGTTGCCCGTGCGGCCGAAACCGCAGATGACCTCGTCGGCGACGAACAGAATCCCGTATTTCTTCAGAACCGGCTGCACCGCTTCCCAGTACCCATCCGGCGGCACGATGACGCCGCCAGCGCCCATGACCGGCTCGGCGAAGAAGGCCGCGATGGTCTCCGGCCCTTCGGCCAGGATCATGTCTTCAAGGTCCTGCGCGCAGCGCCTGGCGAAGTCCGCCTCGCTCTCGCCATCCTTCTTCGACGTCCGGTAGTGCGGGCTGGTGGTGTGAAGAACCTGAGGGATCGGCAGATCGAAGGAACGGTGGTTGTTCGGCAGGCCCGTCAGGCTGGCCGAGGCGATCGTGACGCCGTGATAGCCCTTCACCCGGGAAATGATCTTCTTGCGTTCCGGCTGCCCGAGCGCATTGGAGCGGTACCAGATCAGCTTGATCGCGGTGTCGTTGGCTTCGGAGCCCGAATTCGTGAAATAGACCTTCGACATCGGCACCGGCGCCATGCCGATCAGCTTTTCCGCCAGCTCGATGGAGGGGCCGTGCGACTTGTATGTGAAGGTGTGGTAGTAGGGCAGCTTTTCCATCTGCCGTGCCGCCGTCTCGACAAGGCGCTTTTCGCCGAAGCCGACGGCAACGCTCCAGAGCCCGGCCATGCCCTCGATGTAGCGCTTGCCCGAGAGGTCCTCCACGTAAATGCCCTCCCCCTTCTCGATCACGAGGGCGCCGTCGTCTTCCTGCCGGCGTGCGTCTGCATAGGAGTGAAGCTGGAAGGCCTTGTCGCGGGCTTCGAGTGAATTGGGGAGCTGCGCCATGAACGTCTCGTCAAAAGGGGATGGAGGGGCGGCTGTGGCAAGCCGCCAGGCGAATGCCTGTATAGCTCAAGCTAGTGCCGGCACCGATGGAGTGCAATGCGGATTTTCAGCAAACGGTACGCCCGCTCTTGCTCCGGACTGGTCAATCCCGATCCGCACGATTGCCGTCCGTGTCGAAGACATTCAGATGCAATTTCTTAGGGGAAGGCAAATTGCTCTCAAGGTTGGATGGGGGAAACAGGACGGTCCTGTCTGTCGGCCGAACCCCGAAGTCGCGCCCTTCGAAGCCAGATCTGCCGCAGGATACAGGCCTCCATGAACGACAGTCTCCATCCGCATTCGCCGGCTGGATCGGCCGTATTGCATGCTGCGAGAGACTACCTCGCCCACCAGCAAGCTTGAAGAACGGTAGACGTGCACGCTGGTTCAAAACTCTGTTGCTCACACGACGAACCTGGTATTTTTAACTAGTTGTTGAGATAGGTTCCGGTTTCAATCATTGCGGGAATCTGCAGAATACTTGGTAGTCTGCCGAGTTTGCGGCCCACATCGAACTACGTCGCGGGTATCCGCTTTCCGTCTGACCATTCAGGATCACATTCAAGGACCGAGAACCGTATCGCGCTTGCGGCCGCGCTCCTTGCTCTGCTGCTTTCCCCGTGCACGGTCCTGGCCGACGAAACAGTCTCTGACTGGAGCGGCGTCTACGTCGGTGCGAACGTCGGCTATGGCTGGGGTCAGTTCGTTCAGGGACAATGGGAAGATCAGACCAAGGAAGGATACCTGGATGGAGTAACCGGCGGTGCGACGGTCGGCTACAACCTGCAACTGACCGATGTGGTTCTGGCCATCGAGGCGGACCTTCAGGCCTCGGGGATCGACGGTTCCTTCCCACCCTATGGCAAACAACACCTGGATTTGCGAAGAACAGGCACGTTTCTACAATTCGGTCGAGTGGTATGCGACAGTACGCGGGCGCGCGGGCTTTGCCTACAAGAGCTATCTGCCGTTTATTACCGCCGGCCTTGCCTATGCAGGCGTCACGAGCCGTGACACTCACGAAGGCGGCACGACTGGCACGGACCTTTACAAGAACGTTTTCGGCGTCGCAGCCGGTGCCGGCATTGAAAAGGCCTTTTCCGAGCATCTGACTGCGCAGATCGACGCGCTCTATATCGGACTGCAAACCATGAAGAGCAAAAGCGACAAAGACTATTACAGCGACAACAATTTCACCGTCGTCAGAGCCGGCCTCAACTGGAAATTCTAGGGTGCGGACCCATAAAATTGTGCATTCAGGCGTCAATCGGGCACAGAAAAGCAAGGAAAAGCCTGCAGAGCTATGCTTTCGCATAGGTCAAAGGCTTTGACGCGGCTTTTCAACGCCCGCTTGGCGTCCTTCGGATCGTTCGGGAAAGAACTGTCTCCTGCGTTGTGGAAGCTTGAAAACCCTCCAGGTTTCCTGCGCTTTCACGCCTTGGTTACAGTTCTTTCCCGAGCGACCTGTACGTACAATTTTATGGGTCCGTACCCTAGGGTGTGGCCCCACAAAATTCGGCAATTCGGGCGAGCGGTACATGATCGTATTCAAGACGAGAAATCGCAGAAAGTCCGTCAGATCTTGAAGATTTAGCAACGCAGAGAATGGTCGGTTGCCTTGCGATCCGAAGGGCATCGGTTCTCCGGATCGATGAACATCGACGCGTTGTTCCGCGAGATGGTCCTCAGCCATCAGACCAACACCTTCCCAAGCCCCGTCTAGGCGCCGTCGAGCTCTCCGGCTAGCGACACGACTGCGTATGGCGCACGGATCGTCTTCGCGCGAAGGTTGCCCTTGAACAGATCGCAGCCGGCGATCGGCCGCGACGCAGGGCGCCGCCAGTCGTTTGACCGTTCTCAGTCGGCGCGGTTGCCGTCCTCGTCGAAGACATGAAGATGCTCTTCGGGGAAATTGACCTGCAGACTTGGCGGAGGGGACAGGACGGCCCGGTCAGCGGTGAAGATCTTGAAGCTCTGGCCGTGAATCGACAGGTGAAGAATGATGCCGAGGCCGGTCGGTTCGACAAGCTCCACATCCGCCTGCCAGGACCCGTCCTCCTTGAGCTCCACATGCTCCGGCCGGATGCCGAGGGTCGCGGCATAACCGTCCCGCAGTCCTTCGCGCGGGCGGATCGGGATGGCGGTGCCGTCGGACAGCCTGATGTCCGCCTTTCCGTCTCCTGAATGATAGGTGCCTTCCAGAAAATTCATGCCGGGCGAGCCGATGAAGCCTGCGACGAAGAGATTGGCCGGCCTGTCATAGAGATCCAGGGGCGAGCCGATCTGCTGGACCACGCCGGCATGCATGGCGACGATGCGGTCCGCCAGCGTCATGGCCTCGATCTGATCGTGGGTGACGTAAATCGAGGTCGCACCAAGGTCGCCATGCATCTTCTTGATTTCCGCTCGCATCTGCTCGCGCAGACGCGCGTCCAGATTGGACAGCGGCTCGTCGAACAGGAACGCCTTGGGCTGGCGGACGATCGCCCGGCCCATGGCAACGCGCTGGCGCTGGCCGCCGGACAGGGCCTTTGGACGTCGCTCAAGCAGCGGGTCGAGGCCGAGCTTGGCCGCCGCTGCGCCGACAGCGGAGGCGATCTTTTCCTTCGGCGTTTTCCGCAGCCGCAGGCTGTAGCTCATGTTGTCGGCGACACTCATGTGCGGATAGAGCGCGTAGGACTGGAACACCATGGCGATGTCCCGATCCTTCGGCGCCAGGTGGTTGACGTGTTTTCCGGCAATGTGAATGTCACCGCCGGTCACCTCTTCCAGTCCCGCGATCATGCGCAGAAGCGTGGACTTGCCGCAGCCGGAGGGGCCGACGAGCACGATGAATTCGCCGTCGCGAATGGTGAGATCGACGCCGTGCAGAACCTCAACGTCGCCGTAGTTCTTGCGAACGCCCTGAACATCGATGGAAGCCATGGTGTTTCCTTTCAGCCTTTGACCGCACCGGCCGTCAGGCCCTGGACCAGGTAACGCTGTATCAGCAGGAAGAAGAGGCAGGCCGGAATGAGCGCCAGAACGCCCGCCGCCATCATCTGCCCGAAATCAACGGAGAATTTCGAAACGAAGGACAAGAGCCCGACCGGGAAGGTCGCAGCGTCATTGCCGGAGATCAGCATCAGCGCGAAAAGCAGCTCACTCCACGCAGCTGTGAAGACGAAGCCGAGCGTTGCGGCAATGCCGGGCAGCGTCAGCGGCAGGATGATCTGCCGGAACGCCTTGAACTGGGTCGCACCGTCGATCATCGCGGCCTCTTCCAGATCCTTCGGAATTCCGTCGAAAAAGGACTGCATCAGGAAGGTGGCGAAGGGCGCGTTGAAAGCGGTGTAGACGATCACGAGACCGGCGAGACTGTTGGTCAGGCCGAGCGGGGTCAGCATCTTGAAGATCGGCGCAACCAGCATGACGAGCGGAAACATCTGGGTGATCAGCATCAGCGCGATCAGCCAGTATTTCGCCCGGAAGGAAAAGCGCGACAGCGCGTAGCCGGCGAGCGAGGCGATGATGGTCACCGCGATTGCCGTGGAGCCGGAGACGATGACGCTGTTGCGGAAGAAGGTCGGGAAAGCGCTGTGGGCAATCACGAACTCGAAATGTTCCAGCGTGGCGCGCGAGGGCCACATGCGAACGCCCTCCGAATACAGCAGGTCGTTGGGCGTGACCGCCACCTTGAGCAGCCAGAACAGCGGGAAGAGCGCAAAGACGATATAGGCAAGGATCGCCAGCCGGTGCGCGATGGTCAGAGAAAGTTTCTTGGCGCGCATGGGATCAGTCCTTGTTCAGGAGCGTCTGCCGCAACAGGACGATCAGCATCGAGTAGATCAGCAGAAGGCCGAGCAGCACGAGCGCAATCGCCGAGGCGTAACCGAAGTCGAGCCGCTTGAAGGCCTGGGTGAAGATGTAGCTCGCCACGATCTGCGTCCGGTCAGCCGGCCCGCCATTGGTCATGACCACGATCAGGTCGGCGAAATTCGCGATCCAAACCGTGCGAAGCAGAACGGTGATGGCGATCGTGGGGGCGAGAAACGGCAGCGTGATCGACATGAATCGCTGCAGGCCGCTGGCGCCATCGATCGCGGCCGCCTCGTAAAGGTCACGCGGGATCGACTGCAGGGCGGCCAGCATGGTGATCGCGAAGAAAGGGATGCCCCACCAGACATTGGCGATGATCGGACCCCACATCGCCATGTGCGGATCGGACAGAATGTTGTTGGGCTCCGAGAAGATGCCCAGCGCATAGAGCCAGTGCGGTATAGGCCCGATCACCGGATTGAAGAGCCAGGCCCAGTTGAGGCCCGCCAGAAAGGTCGGCACTGCCCAGGGCAGAAACACGAGCGCCTGCACCAGGCCGCGTCCCGCAAAGGGTTTGTCGAGGAGAAGGGCAAGGATCAGACCGAACACGAACTGGAAAAACACCGAAGCCCCGGTCCACCATAGCGTGTTCTTGAGCGCACGCAGGAAGGCCTGGTCCTCGGAGAGGGTGCGGAAGTGGTCGAGGCCGATGAAACCGCCTGAGAACGGGTTCAGCAACTGCACATCCCGAAAGGCATAGGAAATGCCGAGGACCAGCGGAACCAGCATCACGGCAACGATGAGGAAGAACGCCGGCGCGCTGTAGAGATAGGGTTCCGACGCGATCGCCAGTCGGCGCATGAGCGGCGCCCGGCTGCGGGAGGTGACATCAGGGGTCATGAAAGTCCGGTGGTTCGGCGGGTCATCTCGGATCGAAAGTGGGCCGGGCAGGTCTGTCCCTGCCCGGTTTGCTTCGTCAGTTCTTGGACGACAGGTGCTTCTGCTGCGCCTTGGTCAGGTACTCGGCCCACTGGTCGGCCAGTTCCTGCGGCGTGATATCGCCGAGCAGAGCTTCCTGCGATGTCTTGATGACCAGTGCATCCTTGAAGTAGGCGAACTCTTCAAGATAGGTCGGCATCGTGGTCGGAACCGCGTCCGGGTCGCTCAGCTCCGCGAACCAGCCCTTGAACTGATCGCTGGCATAGAACGGGTCGTCGACCGCGGAGGTCAGCGCCGGCAGTGCGCCCGTGCGCTTGTTCCACGCGATGTTGCCTTCCTGACCTTCGAGCGTCGCGATGAGCTTCCAGGCCAGTTCCTTGTTCTCGCTCGCCGACATCATCGACCAGCCGGCGTACCCGATGGTCGGGAAGGTCTTGCCGGACGGGCCCTTGGGCATGGTGGTGACGCCGTAGTCCTCGGCTTTCATGCGCTCGGAAATGGCGATCAGCGCGTCCGGATCCTGGTCGAGGAAGGCGCAGGTGCCGGAATAGAAGCCGGCCACGATTTCGTTGAAGCCCCAGTTGATGGAGTCCTTGGGCGCATAGCCGTTCTTGTAGAGGTCGACGAGCCAGGTCAGGCCCTTGACCCAGCCTTCGGAATTGAAGGTGGACTTGCCGTCTTCGGTGAAGAACTCGTTGGACCCGGCCATGGCGGCACCGAACATGACCCAGCCGTTGAGGCCGCCGGGACCGCCGCGCAGGCAATAGCCGTATTTGCCAGGCAGGGCAGAGACCTTCTTGGAGGCTTCGAGGAATTCGTCCATCGTCTTCGGCGGCTCGCTGACGCCGGCTTCCTCGAGCAGTTTCTTGTTGTAGAACATCGCCCTGAGGTAGAAGCCGTAGGGCAGCATGTAGGCGGTGTCGTTGACGTCGCGGCCGAGTTCCAGTGCGCGCGCCGACAGGTCCGGGGTCACGTCCCAGTTTTCCAGGTACGGCTCGAGGCTTTCCAGCATGCCGTTGTTGGCATAGAGCGACAGCCAGGTGTCCGGCATCTCCATGACGTCCGGAACGTCGCCAGCCGAAACCATGGTCGCGAACTTCTGGAACGCCTCGCCCCAGGGCAGGGAGACGATCTCGACCTTCGTGCCCGGATTGGCTTCCTCGAATTTCGAGACGATGGATTTCAGCGTCTCCGTACGGTCCGGGCTGGTGATCACCTCGACCAGCTTCAGCGTGGTATCGGCAAGTGAGGTTCCTGCCATCATCGATGACATGAGTGCTGCAAGTATGACTTTCTTCATCGGGGTTCCCCTTCCGGTTTTAAAGGCTTGGCTTCTTTTTCTTGTTTTTCAGTCTTGGGATGCGGCGATCGCCGCCTCCAGGTCTCTCCACAGCGCCTCGGTTCCCTCGAGACCGACGTGGAGACGAACAGAGCGCGCATCGATGCCGAAGGCCTGCGCGGAATTTGGCTGGGCCTTCTGCTGCAGGACGACCTCGCCCGGCACCACAAGGCTTTCATGGCCGCCCCAGCTCACACCCAGCTTGAACAGGCGCAGGTGATTGCAGAAGGCGCGGATGTCGATCCCTTCCCTGAAGGTGAAGGAGAACAGACCCGACGAGCCGGTGAGGCCCGCCGGCAGGTGGTTGCCGAGCGCCGGATGAAACACCGTATCGACGATTTCCAGCGCCTGCAGCCGGCGCGCGATTTCAAGGCCCGAGGCCTCATGCGCCTTCATTCTGACCGGGAGCGTCCTCATGCCCCGGATCAGAAGCCATGCATCGAAGGGAGACAGCTTGCCGCCGAGATAGGGCAGCGTTTCGCCGCGGATCCGGTCGACCAGTTCTTTCGGCCCGGCAACGACGCCGGCGACGACATCGCTGTGGCCGCCGAGATATTTCGAAGCCGAATGCAGGACGAGATCGACGCCCAGCGACAGTGGCTGCTGGAAGACCGGGCTTGCCCAGCTGTTGTCAATCACCGACAGCGCGCCGTGCTTGCGGGCAAGCGCCGCGAGCGCGCGCACGTCGTGGGTTTCCATGACCCAGCTCGTCGGGCTTTCCAGATAGAGAAGCCGCGCCCCGGCAAGAGCCTTGTCGACCGCCTCCTCGTCGCGGCCGTCGACATAGGTCACCTCGACCTTCATGCGTTTCAGGATGGTGCCGAACAGGCGGAAGGCATCCGGATAGACATGGCGCACGGCGACGATCCGGTCGCCGGGCTGCACGAAGGCCAGCACCGTGGAGGAAATCGCGGCCATGCCGCTGGCAAAGCCGAGCGCGTCCTCGCCGCCTTCCAGCTTCGCCAGCATTTCTTCGAAAATGCGGACGGTCGGATTGAGGCCGCGCGAATAGACCGGGCGGACCTTTTCGCCGCGATAGGTCGAGACCATGTCGTCATAGTCGGAAAAGGTGAACAGCGAGGTCTGCACGATCGGCGGAACCACCGCGTCGAAGGCATTTGCCTCGTCATGGGCCGTGATCAGCGAAAAGGCGTCAAACGGGTCCAGGCCGTCTTTCATTGGGACATTTCCTTGATGTCTTCTTCGACGACGTCGAGAATCTTGAGGGTTTCGCGCCGGGCCGCTTCGGTGTCCTGGGCCGCGATCGCGTTGAAGAGGGTTCGGTGATAGGGGAACGACCTTCGGGCGAAGTCCGGCCGGTCAAAGGGCCGGGACCAGAACCTCTCGAAGGCCTCGCGCATCTGTTCCAGAAGCTGGCGAAACAGCGGGTTGTGGGTTGCGTCGTAGATCGCGAGATGAAAGGCGAGATCCTCCGGACCGGAGGTGCCCTTCGACAGGTGAACGCGCTCCATCACGTCCAGCTTTTCCTCGATGATCTCGATATCGGCCGCGGTGCGGCGGCGGGCCGCAACGGTTGCCGCTTCCACCTCGATGCCGCGGCGCACTTCCAGCGTCTGCATCAGCGCGTCTCGCAGATCGAGGGCATCCAGCGTCAGCGGCATATGGATGGTGCCGGCGCTGATCGGTTTCAGAAGATAGGTGCCGCTGCCCTTGCGCGTTTCCATGACGCCGAGCGCCTGAAAGCGGCGAATGACCTCGCGGATGGTAGACCGGCCGACGCCGAGCGCTTCCATCAGCTCGCGTTCCGTCGGCAGTCGGTCCCCTGCCCTCAGGTTCTCGCGGGAGATGAAACCGGACAGGGCCTCGCTGACCTGCTGCGCCCGATCCATGGGTGCCAGCGGTGCGATCCGCGCCTTGTCCTCACTCGATACCCCCGCCATCGACGCGCCCCATACGCATGAATTCACCACGAATTCCAAATTGGTCTGACATCTTACCAAAATAGGTACGCGACGTTTTGTCAAGCCGCGATACCCCTCAGTCAGTCAACGAAGGACCACGCCGACCGCGTGGCAGGCCAGATGCGGGCGGCCGGTCGTAAAGCCCTGCAAAGCCCGAACCGGGGCGAGCTCACCCAACCTCCGCAAAACTCGCGAGGCAAAAGGCACGTCAGGTGGGATCGGCTCGACCGGCAGGGCCACCAGCCGACCTCTTCCGCGTACCAGATAACGAAAGACTGCCTGTGTGCGGAGCTGCTTTCGAAGGACCGAAGGGGCTGTCCGGGCGGAGCACCGCAGGGGAATCCCGCCACGTTTGCGATCAAGACCGACCGGAGGATCTTACCCACAGTCCTCCACCGCTGCCGCCACGCGTCGTTGCATTCGCCGCCTCTTCAGCTACGATTCATGTATTCGGCTGATTCTTGGGAGGCAGACAATGTCCCGTACCAGTGAAGACCAATGCCGCACAAACCTGAAACGGGCGTGCACAAACGTCATCGGGTTCGGAAAGCTCTTGAAGGAGCCGACCGCCAGAAAATTTTCCCACGTCAAGAAACTGCAATACCGCGCCTACCTCCTCGGCACGGCACTTTGCCTCGCCGACATGATCGTGGAGCAGGAAGACGCCATGGAGGGCCTCTTCCCCGACGCCCTCTTGCCGGAGCTGAGGGACCTCGCGGAAGATTTCAAGATCATGGTGCAGGCCCTCGACGGCGACTGCCCGCAAATGCTTGACGAACAGGCCGTGGAATTCGGCTGGCAGGTACGCGCGGCGCTTGGTCGGTAGGTAAGTGGCAGCCAGGTGACGGTCGCCGCGACCGATGGTCGGGACGCTCCAAAGCAGTCGTTCGAGTTTCTTTGCGTGGGATGGTCGCGATGGGGGAGTTAAGCCCGTGTTGGCGTTTTGCTGCCTATTGTCCTCTTTCACGAGGATGACGCGTTTTTCGAGAACCTCGTCTTGCCCCACTAAAGCACGCTGGTAGGAATGCTAGGCTTCGGCACGGGCAATACAAGTCAGTGAATACTTGTTAGTGCTCGAGGATCTCTGGCCTTTCCAGCCGGCGGATCGCATCATCATGAGAATGCGATTTGAGTACGGCTTGCCTGTCACTCTGTGGCCGTTTGGTTGACATTTGCGCAACCCTCGTCGCGCCTTAAAAACCACAAAACGTTAATCGATATCAAGAAATAACGATTATTCTTTGGAAGTTTCATTTCGAAAATCGAAGCCGCTTGGACCAAGATACAAAAACTTTCAAATCACAGACCTCATCGTTACGGATTCAATGAGACACACGATCTAGATGTGAGTTCTGAGAAGGTTGTTCATCCTGTTTGAAAGCCTGAAGGTGTTTGCGACCAAACATTCACCGGAAGGTTTCAAGGATGAACAACCCACACAAGAATGCCCGAACGACGCCTCTGGGTCGAG
>VIRH01000060.1 GCA_008107755.1 Rhodobacterales bacterium | reverse complement strand
CGGAGGGAGGAGCCGGAACTGGAGGATGACGTCACCGGAAGGGACGATTCAAACGCCCCGGCCATCGAGCTCGCCGTGCGGCCGACGCTGTCGGAAATATGCCGGGCATCGAAGCTTCGACCCGAATACCAGCCCGGACTGTAGGCGCTTGCGGTGGCGGCACCTGCCGCCGCGCTCGACGGCCAGCTTTCGAACGCCTCGGCCCAGGGCTTTTCGACACCGAGCGCGACCGCATAGGGAAGCAGCTTCTCGAAATGCACGGTGCTCATGTCCGGTGCCTCTGCCATGTTCATTCGCTCTTTCTCCGCGACGGTCAGATAGAGTTTCAGACCTTCGATCTTGTCCAGCACCTTTCGGCCCAGATGCGTCGGCGCCCCCATGAAAGAGATGAAGACGATATTGAGCGCCAGTAAAACCCACAGTGTGATCGGAAGCGCGATCAGGGTGCCGAGCGCACCTGTCACCACGTGGGCCAAGAGAGCTGCGCCACCGAGGGCGAAAGAAAGCAGGAACAACATTACCGTCAGCCGAAGAACCGGCCGTCCCGATGGTGTGGACAGGCCCCCGAGCACGCCGGAAAATATGCTTGCGAAAACCGACAGAAACACGAAGAGGATCATGAATCCGGTTTCGTCTTCCGTTCCGTCCAGAAAGACGAACATTGCGATAATCGTGAGAGCGGACATCAGGATACCCGGCAGGACCAGCAGGCTGTTGCTATGGAAATAGACGTTGCCGTATTCCCTGCTGATCGCCGACTGGAACTTCCGGCCCAGCGCCTGGATCGACTTGCCGTTCGCCTTGTTGAGCGGCAGCGCGTCACCTCGGCCATCCAGCCATTTCTCAATGGCCGCCTCGCCTTTCGGCAGGCCCGATCCGGCGTCCGCGCCTTGCCGGCCGGACTTGTCGAGATGAAGCACGGTATCGCCGCCGCTTTCTTCCAGTCTCAGGCGTTTCTTGACGGCTAGGCTGATTGCGGCGGCCGAAAGCGCCACCCAGCCATTACCAAACCCGCGGTTCTCGATGAAGTTCGCGAGCGCCGGCGACACGTCTTCGGGCGGTTCAAACCGCGGAAAGATGACGCCTTTCGCGGGGTCCCGCCCTCGCCTGAACCAGTTCACCAAGTAATAGACGAAGACAAGCAGCACACCGATACCGCCGATGAGATCCAGCCGGAAATCGTGGAAGAAAGCCGCACGCTGTTCTGCTTCCGACGGTCTGTCGACGGATCCCGGCGGCATGCTGACGACGACTGTCAGACCTTCGCCCGGCCCCAGCGGCGACGTCGTTTCGAAATCAACGCGGTTGCCGCCGTTGGCGGAACCTGCGCGAAAGTCGGTTCCATCGTCGCCGAACGCCCCGGTATAGGCGGTCCAGTCGGTGGCATCGACGCCTTGCGGCAGAGTGACCTGCGCCAAAGCCTTGTCGATCGGGAAGATCCACTCGTTGCCCGTGACATTCCAGTAAAGCTCGTCATGATCGTCGAAGAACCTGATCTGACGGGTCGTTTCGTATCTGATCTCGTACGTGTGAATGCCGACGGGAACCAGAACACCTTCCTGGCCGACATAGATGCGGATACCCGCGCCGCTTTCCCTCGTAAAATGCGGGGCCGGCCGGCCATCCTGCCGGACAGACAGAAGCTTGAAACCGACACGATATTGTCGGCCAAAGGCACCGCGTGCGGTAAGCGGGAAGTCGCGATAGATGCCTTGCCGGATATTATTCTGCTCCGCCCGGACTTTGATGGCCTCGGTGACCGTCAAGATGCCGTCGCGGGCGATGCGGATATCGGAATCGTAATTCAGGATCCGTTCGTCGGCGCTGGCCGGCACGGCGACAACAAGCGTGAGAACGAGGCAGACAAGCGCGGTCAGGAGCGGCCGGAAACAGGTCATTCTCACGCCCTTTTTAAAACGTCACGGTTGGGACGGCGCGCTCGGCTTCGTCCTCGATTTCGAAGTACTCGGCCTTTTCGAAGTTGAACTGCGAAGCAACCAGATTGGACGGGAAGCTTTCGACGGCGATGTTCAAGCCGCGAACGGCGCCGTTGTAATACCTTCGGGACATCTGGATTGCGTTCTCGATCTCGTCCAGAGATCTGTGCAGATCGGAGAAGTTCTGGCTCGCCTTCAGGTCCGGATAGGCTTCGGCAACGGCAAGGAGCCTGCCGAGCGCCTGGGTCAGTTCCCCTTCCGCCTGTGCACGTCCGGCCACATCGTCCCGCGACATGGACGTGACCTGCGTCCGTTTCTCGGTAACGGCATTCAGAGCATCCTGCTCGTGGGATGCATAGCCCTTGACGGTTTCCACCAGGTTGGGAACCAGATTCGCGCGCCGCTTGAGCTGAACATCGATCCCGCTCCAGCCTTCTTCCACCATCTGACGCTTGCTGACGAGGCCGTTGTAGAGAAAGATCACGGCGAGCGAGAGCGCGACAAGCAATGCGATGGCGAACCAGGCGAATATCATGTGGATCTCCGAAAATTTGCAGAGGAACCTATCGTCTGCCTGCCGCCTTGTCATGGAGTTTTGAGGTGCCGGTTTCGACAGCCCCACCCTTCCCGCAGCGCCCCTTCTCTTCCGCTGCGCTGATTGAACGTGACGAGCGGCTTGATCCCACCAGTTGCACGGGACCGGATCCGATGGCGAAAACGGGTCTCGGAGCCAGATGCCTTTCCCGCACACCGGGCGAGGATCGGCGAGCCCTGGCCGGCACCGGCGTGAGTGCCCAATAAAATTCGGGCCCGGAACCGCCAGGCGATTCCGGGCCCTGCTCCTGCCCCCCTGTTTCGGGCGAGCCCCTATGCGAATTTGCTATTCGTCTGCGGCCTTTGCGCCCAATCTGATTAGAAGCGGTAGGTCAGACCTGCACCGATGAGCCACGGGTTGATGTCTGCGGTGCCTTCCAGCTTGTTGCCGGCAACCGTGACGTCGTAGTCGGGCTCCAGGAAGATCTTCTTGACGTCGAGGTTCACGCCCCAGTGGTCGTCGAGCATGTAGTCGAACCCAGCCTGTAGCGCCGCACCGAAGCTGTTCTTCACATGCAGCTTGTCAGCGCTTTCGGCAGACTGGTTATAGAAGATCGTGTAGTTCACGCCCGCACCGATATACGGCTTGAACTTGCCGAAGTTGGTGAAGTGATACTGCAGCGTCAGGGTTGGCGGCAGAAGCCATGTTTCCCCGACTTCGCCCAGACCGGAAATCGAGCCCTCGCCGTTGACCTTGGCGAAGGTGGTGCCGAGGATCAGTTCTGCCGCGATGTTGTCGGTGAAGAAATAGCTGATGTCGAGTTCGGGAATGACCGTGTCCGAATAGGACAGATCAGAACCCGGAATGCCACTGACGGAGCCGCTGTCCTGGGTAATGACGCCCAGCGCGCGAACGCGGATCTGCCACGGGCTTTTTGACGGTGCAACAGCCTGGAAGCCGGCCGGCGCCTCTTCGCTTCCAAGATCGGCAGCCAGCGCCTGCTGGGCAGTCGCCATTGTCAACGCTGCTGCCGCCACGCGGCAGAGACCGGTCCAAGTCTTGTTCATTTCAATCTCCATGAGTCGCTGCGCAGAACCGCGCCGTCCCTTCGCCTAGGCCTGGCGCGAGACGTCAACATTGAGATGGATCAAACTCTGGAGACGGGTCGAAAAGCTTACGTTACGGCCAATTTCAGACCGTGACATTTTTGCATCAAATCATTGATTTTAAAACGGTTCCAAGTTTGCCGGCTGCAGTCTCACGGGCCCGGGCCGAGCCCGTTTTCGTTGGCATACAAACAGCTTCGGCCGCCCCCATGGAGCGGCCGATTACATGAATACGAGAACCGGTTGCTGTCAGCTTGCCGCCTGATTGTGGTAGCCGACACCGCCGGCTTCCGTTTCCAGGAAAGCTGCTCCGCAGGCCTTGGCAAGTTCGCGCACGCGCAGGATATAGCTCTGGCGCTCGGTTACCGAAATGACGCCGCGCGCGTCGAGCAGGTTGAACGCGTGGCTGGCCTTGATGCACTGATCATAGGCGGGCAGCACGACCTGATGCACGTTTGCGCCTGCTTCCTCGCGCGCCCGTGCACCTGCGTCCAGCAGAGCCCGGCATTCGTTTTCCGCGTCCTTGAAGTGCCGGAACAGCATTTCCGTGTCGGCATGCTCGAAATTGTGGCGCGAATATTCCTGTTCGGCCTGCAGGAAGACATCGCCGTAGCTGACCTTGTCGTCGCCTTCCATGCCGTTGTAGTTCAGGTCGTAGACGTTATCGACGCCCTGGATATACATCGCGAGACGTTCCAGCCCATAGGTCAGCTCACCTGAGACCGGCGTGCATTCGAAGCCCGCGACCTGCTGAAAATAGGTGAACTGGGAGACTTCCATCCCGTCGCACCAGCACTCCCAGCCGAGCCCCCAGGCGCCCAGCGTCGGGCTTTCCCAGTCATCCTCGACAAACCGGATGTCATGGAGCTTCGGATCGAGGCCGATGGCGTAAAGCGAGTTGAGATACAGCTCCTGGAGATTTGCCGGCGACGGCTTCAGGATCACCTGGAACTGATAATAGTGCTGCAGCCGGTTCGGGTTCTCTCCGTAGCGGCCGTCGGTCGGGCGGCGGGAGGGCTGGACGTAAGCCGCCTTCCACGGACGCGGTCCCAGCGAGCGCAGGGTCGTCGCCGGGTGAAAGGTACCGGCGCCGACTTCCATATCGTAAGGCTGAAGGACGACGCAGCCCTGATCCGCCCAGTAGCGCTGGAGGGTCAGGATCAGGCCCTGAAAGGAATTTTCCGGGCGCATGTGCGCCGGCAGGGTTTCAGTCGTCATGGATTTGTTCCGAGATATGGCTTTTCCTGAGGCAGGCCGGACCTGCCGGTCGGTGGCGACAGGTGCCACGATGCGCACGGAACGTCAAGGCGGCAGTCCCCGGCCGAGACCAGATTGACCGGGGCAGCACGTCCGGTTATCAAGCGAACAGGTTTCAGGCACCCGCCGCTCGCTGACGTTCGTCACGGTGAAGTCCTGAGCATACTCATCGGATAGTCCACTCCCCCATTGCATTTCGCAAGCGGGGCAATGCGAGCGCCTCCCCTTACCGAAATGACGACTTTGGGAGACTGGAATGTCCATGGACACTTCCCGTGCCAATGTGTTCACGCAGGGTCCGCTTGCCGCCACCCTCGCCAGAACAGCCCTGCCGATCATCTTCGTCATGAGCATGAATGGTCTGCTTGCCGTTACCGACGCCGTGTTCCTGGGGTATTTCGCAGGAGCGGATGCCCTCAGCGCTGTGACCCTGATGTTCCCGGCCTACATGCTGCTTGCGTCACTGGCCACCCTGATCTCGAGCGGGATGTCCAGCGTTCTGGCGCGAAAGCTGGGCGCCGGACAGATTGAAGATGCGAGATCGAGTTTCGCCGGAGCACATGGTCTGTGCCTGCTGGTCGCAGCCCTTGCGATGCTTCTCTTTCTGGTCGCCGGCTCCGGTCTGACCCGGCTTGCGGCGGACGGCGATGAGGGCATCGCGGGCATGGCGCACAAGTATCTTGCGATTACGCTTCTTTTCTCACCCCTGTTCTTCCTGCTCACGGTTCATGGCGATGCCCTGCGAAACGAAGGCCGGGCCGGCCTCATGGCCGCCATCAGCCTTGTCGTGTCGACGGCGAATATCGGCTTCGACTATGTCGTGATCGCGTGCTTAGGTTTCGGCGTTGCCGGCGCGGCTCTCGGTACCGGTGCCGCACAGGTGCTGGCGATGACGGGCGTCGTTGTCTTTCGCACACGCGGCGACACGCCCCTTCGCCTGCAAACCCTTAGCGCAAAGCAGCTCACATGCGACTGGGCCCGCATCCTTGCGCTCGGTGCACCTCAATCGCTCGGGTTCCTCGGAACCGCGATCGGGTCGGCGGCAACCGTGACGGCACTGCAAATATACGCGCCTGCCGACTACGAAACGAACGTTGCGGCCTATGGTGTCGTGACACGCATCCTGACCTTTGCCTACCTGCCGCTGCTTGGCTTCTGCCAGGCACTGCAGTCCATGATCGGCAACAATCTCGGAGCCGGTCTCCTCCACCGCTCTGATGGCGTTCTGCGCATCGGACTTGCGGCTGCGATTGGCTACTGCCTGACGCTCCAGATACTGCTGACGGTTTACGCCCGGCAGGCCGGCGGGATTTTCAGCGACGCCCCCGCGCTGGCAGAGGAGATCGCCCATATCCTGCCGATGATCGTCGGGCTTTATTTTGCGAGCGGGCCGCACCTTGTGATCGCGAGTTATTTTCAGGCGCGAGGGAAGGCAGCAGTTGCCGGGCTCCTGAGCCTTCTGAAGCCCTATGTCTTCTTCGTGCCGCTGGTATTCGTCTTGCCGGCAGCAGTCGGCGCCAATGGCATCTGGCTCGCCAGCCCCATCGCGGAAGGCTGTCTGGCCGTCGCATGTCTGACGTTGCTGGCACTGCTGGCGCGGCGCGACAAGGCACGGTTGGGTCTTTTTCTAAAGAAGATGGAAGAGCCGGGCGAATGAAAGGAACCGTCGGTGGCAGGGGGCGGCCGCCGGCGGTGTCATCCGCATTTGGTGTTCTTCACAAGCAGGTGGCCCGAGGCCTCAGGATTTCGGCCTGTACTTGCCGCTGTCCGGATCGAAAACCAGCTTTGTGCCGCGGCCATTCGGATCGGCCTTGGCGGCCGCGCGCGAAATCGTCTTCTCGACCTCGGCCATCTTGCGCTTGACGCGCTGCATGATCCAGTAGCCGCCGACAGCAAGGGCTGCAACCCCAATCAGTTCCGTCATGCCAAGTCCCCTTTCCTGCCCTCAAGATCACGAAAGCAATGCGCCTTTTTAAAGGCCGTAGCGCGTCCAGATGGCTTTGTTCTCGATCGAGCCGATCAGGTCGTCGCCCAGACCGTCGACAAACGACGTGCCACCCAAGGATACACCGGGTGAGACGCGGCGTCCGAACAAACCGCGCGGTGCGGAGATCAGCTTCGCTTCGGCCTTTTCGCCATAGCGCTTGCGGATCACGCCGCGCAGATCGCCGAGCGCATCGACCAGTCCGAGCTGCACCGCCGTCCTGCCCGTCCAGAACTTGCCCGAAAACAGGTCAGGATCATCTGCCAGAACATCTCCGCGGCTTGTCTTGACCATGTCGATGAAGGTCTCGTGGATCTCCTGCTGAAGGCTCTTGAGATACTCGATCTCCTTGGGATCTTCCGGCTGGAACGGATCAAGTGTCATCTTGTTCTCGCCCGCAGTATAGACCCGTCGCTCGACGCCGATCTTCCGGATCATCTCGGTAAAGCCGAATCCTGCGGAGACGACACCGATCGAGCCAACGATGGAGGACGGATCAACGAAGATCTCGTCGCCGGCAAGGGCGATCATGTAGCCGCCGCTGGCCGCCACATCCTCGACGAAGATCAGAACGTCCTTCTCCTTTTCCTTCGCAAGGTCACGGATGCGCTGGTAGATGAGGCGCGCCTGAACCGGGGATCCGCCTGGCGAATTCACGATGATGGCGACGGCCGGAGCCGACTTGGACGAGAAGGCCTTTTCCAGCGGGATCGCCACGGAAGCGAGCGTCAGGGTCGACCGCATGGGGCCGCTCATGCCGATCGCCCCCTGCAGGCGGACCACCGGGATGATCGGCTTGTCGTTGCGGAACGGCTTGGGAAGGAAACGGCGGAAGCTTGATAACACGCGATAAAACCCTGTCGGTCGATACAGTCTGTATCGCATATATGTATGGGCGCGCCTGCATGAAAGTCCTGCGAGGCTCGATTTCTGCAAACGGACGAAATACTTGCGCCGGCTTACCGTTTTTTCGGTGGGCGGCCGAAGGCGCTGATCCGCTTTTTGGGAGCGTTCCGTTTCGTCGTCGCCTTCGCCGTCTCGTCCGAACCCTTGGAATTCTGCACTTGTTGCGTCTGCTCCGTACGGGCGGCAAGTGCTTGCGACGTCTCACCCTCAGCGTCCTCGATGAACGGCCAGTTGAGCCGCACTCCCGCTTGACCGTCACTTCGCCAGACGATGCGGGCGGGGATGGGCAGATCGAGGTCGGGAATGAAGATGTCTATTGCGTCCGGAAGCCTGTCGAGGTTTTCCGCCTCCAGCCTGCAGCCGGACAGGCTGGCATCAACGATACGGCACCGAAGTGAGGCCGAATTGGTTTGACCACAGACGATGGCAGGAATGAGCACGGCCTTGCGGATCTCGCTGCGCTTTTCGGTTCGTTCCGGCATCTCTCGGCGAAACGACACGCGCGCGGCGTTGTCGCCATAAGCGACCACCGTTCCGTGGATGAGGCTCTCAACACCGGAGATCCTAAGCCCGACCTGATCTCTTATGCGGTCAACCCGGTCCGAGACGATCCAGCAGCCGTCTTTTGAAAAGTCATGCGCCAGCGCCTTGAAACAAGACATGTTGGCAAGATCGACAACAAGCGTTTCGAGACGTCCGCTGGAAAAAGTTTCCATCTGAATCGCTCGATTTCCGTTACGTAATAGTCAAATCTTGCAGGGGCACCCGTAAAAGATGCATTAACGCCGTAATACCAACGCCCCATCCGGGTGTCAGTTCAGGATTTGCGTTTCTTTCGCTTCACGCCGAAGCCCGTTGAGTTGGACTGCTCGCTCCCCGCCTCTTTCGCGGTTGGCTTCGTGGATCGCTTGCGACGGACTTTCGTGTCGAATTCCGCTCCGTTGGAGAATTTCCAGAGCAGTCGAACCCCGGCAAAATCGGCTGAGCGCCAGACGATTTCTCCGTAGACCGGCAGATCAAGACCGGGGATCTGGAGTTTGATATCCGCGGGAAGTTCTTCGAGGTATTTGCTGAGCAGGCGACAGCCGGACTGGCTGGCATCAACGATCCGGCACCTCAATCCGCCGTCCGAGGTGCGCCCGCTGACCCAGACGGGGATCGAGACCTTGCGCCGTCGCTCACTGCGTTTTTCGTAATCCGGTGCGTCTGAAAACTCGAAGGTGATCTGCGCTTCATTTTCGGTAAGTTCCGAAACTCTGCCCTTGATCATCTGATCGTAACCGGCAAGCCTGACACCGATCACCTTGCCGAGCTGCATGTTGGCGCTGGTGTGAACGCGGCACCCTTTCTGACCGAAGCCGGATGCCGACGTTTCCTCGCAGGCCAGAGTTTCAAAATCCAGAATCAGGATATGCAGCACCGCGTTCTCGGGAATATTCAAATCCGGTACGATCACGCAATCCTCGTCGATTGTCTGAAACAGCGGCGTCTGACTGCAGCCCCGTGACCGACAACGCACCTAGGTAGAAAGACATACCTCTTTTAACAAGACATGAATTCATAAGCTAAAATACAGCAACCCTGGAGAATACGGTTACCGATCTTCAGTCTTTCGCGGGATTTTCAGAACGATCGTTATGTAACCGTATGTCAAATGCTACAATAGCCTCAATCAATGAGATGCAATTTCAGGGCAATGGATCAAACCACTAGTTTGACGAATCCAGCCGCTGTCGTATCGCAAGAAAGTCTCGCCAGGACAGCCGTTTCTCCAGGGGACTTCGCAGCAGGTAGGCGGGGTGATAGGTCGCGATTGCCGCAATGTCCCGGCCCGCGCCGGAATAGGTCATCCAGCGGCCGCGCATCTTCCGGATACCGTCCTGTACGCCAAGAAGCGTCTTTGCGGAAGCCGCCCCCAGGAAGACCAGAACATCAGGGTTTACCAGTTCGATCTGCCGCGTGATGAAAGGCCGGCAGATCTCCGTTTCTTGAGGCGTGGGAGTACGGTTGCCCGGCGGCCGCCAGGGCACCACGTTGGCGATATATGTTGAAGAGCGGTCATGCCCGATCGCGTTTAGCATCCTGTCAAGCAACTGTCCCGAACGCCCGACGAAAGGCTTGCCCTGCAGATCCTCGTCGCGCCCCGGCGCTTCGCCGATGAGCATCACGCGGGCGGAAGGATTGCCATCCGCGAAAACAAGCTTCTTGGCGGTGAGCTTCAGATTGCAACCGTCAAAGGATTCCAAGCCCGCCTTGAGGTCCTCGAGCGTTGCGGCCGTCGCAGCAAGATCTCTTGCGGCGGCGATCACCTCCCGGTCGGGAATGACGGCCGGCTGCCCCTGCGCCGGAGGTGTCGGGGCGGAGGGGGCCGAGCGTTCCTGTGCGGGAAAGGATCGGCTTGCCGGACCGGACGCGACCTCTGGCGTGCGAGCCGCAGGAGGGACCTGACCCGCATGCCCGCCGCCAACGGCCGGCTGAGCCGGCACGGGCGCCTCCTGCCTGGCACGCGCCTGCAGGGCCGACTGAGCCGGCCAGTCGAGGGCTTCTTCGTCCAGAAAGCAGTCCACCCCCGAATCGAGATAGAAATCCAGAAGGGATTCGAGGCGGCGCAGGTCGTCAGTGGCGGTGGGTTGTTGCAAGGTCCATGATCTCCGGGCGCGCAGTTTAGTCTGCTGGCGTCAGAGCACAAGAGACGGAGCGGGACGATCAGGTGCGGAAAGTCGTTTTCCAGACCTGTCCAGCAACAATTCCATCTGAATTCCGTTTACGTAAACGTAACTCCGCAGCCTTGACGCGCCGCCGCTGCTTTGGTCTATCTTGACTGAAACTTCGGACATCGTGGCTGCATTTACACCTGCCATGAAAAAAGCCGTGTTTTGCGCTGCAAAATTTGGCACACAGGGCGAAAGATGTTCGGGCAGAGGGAGACAGGAATGAGCGAGCAGGAAGACGTGCTTGGCGAACGCGAAAGCATGGACGTGGATGTCGTCATCGTGGGGGCAGGCCCGGCCGGCCTCGCCGCGGCGATCCGACTGAAGCAGATTGCCAATGAAGAAGGCGAAGAGCTGAGCGTCGTGGTTCTGGAAAAAGGGTCTGAAGTCGGCGCGCATATTCTGTCAGGCGCAGTCATCGACCCCATCGCCCTGGATCAGCTTCTGCCGGACTGGCGCGAGGAAGAAAGCCCGATCAAGACGGAGGTCAAGGAAGACCACTTTCTGGCGCTCGGGCCCGCAGGATCCATTCGCCTGCCGAACCTGTTCATGCCCAAGCTCATGAACAATCACGGCAATTACATTGTCTCTCTCGGGAACGTGTGCCGCTGGCTGGCCGAGAAGGCCGAAGCGCTCGGAGTGGAGATCTACCCCGGCTTTGCGGCCGCGGAACTGCTGTACGACGAGAACGGCAGCGTTGCCGGCGTCGCCACGGGCGACATGGGCATCGGACGCGACGGCAAACCCAACGCCATGTTCACCCGCGGCATGGAACTGCGCGGCAAGTACACGCTGATCGGGGAAGGCGCTCGCGGTTCACTCGCGAAACTCCTGATCGACCGATACGATCTGGCCAAGGACAGCGACGAGCCGAAATTCGGGATCGGCATCAAGGAACTATGGCAAATCGCACCGGACAAGCACCGCGAGGGCCTGGTGCAGCATTCCTTCGGCTGGCCGCTTGACGGCAAGACCGGTGGCGGCTCCTTCCTGTACCATCTGGAAGACAATCAGGTGGCCGTCGGATTCGTGATCCATCTCAATTACGAGAACCCGTGGCTGTCACCCTTCGATGAGTTTCAGCGTTTCAAGACCCATCCGGCGATCCGCGACACGTTCGAGGGCGGAAAGCGCATTTCCTACGGGGCGCGTGCGATCACCGAAGGCGGCTACCAGTCGGTGCCGAAGCTGTCTTTCCCCGGCGGCCTCCTGATGGGCTGCTCAGCCGGTTTCGTGAACGTTCCGCGGATCAAGGGATCACACAACGCGATGCTGTCGGGCATGCTGGCGGCAGAGGAGGTCATGGCGGCAATCGGCCGCGGCGAATCCCACAGCGAACTTTCTGCATATGACACGGCTTGGCGGGCCAGCCCGATCGGCAAGGATCTGTGGAAGGTACGGAACGCAAAGCCGCTTTGGTCGCGGTTCGGAACGGCCGTTGGCATCGCCCTCGGCGGCCTCGACATGTGGACCAACGAACTGTTCGGATTCTCCTTCTTCGGCACCATGAAGCACGGCAAGAAGGACGCAGACACCCTGAAGCCGGCGAAGGACTGCAAGAAGATCGACTATCCGAAGCCGGATGGTGTCGTCTCCTTCGACAAGCTTTCCTCCGTCTTCCTGTCCAATACCAATCACGAGGAAGACCAGCCGGTTCACCTGAAGGTGGAGGACATGGCGCTCCAGAAGGCGTCCGAGCATGATGTCTATGCCGGACCTTCGAGCCGCTACTGCCCTGCAGGCGTCTATGAATGGGTCGAGGAAGGCGAGGATGCTCCGCGCTTCCAGATCAACGCGCAGAACTGCGTGCACTGCAAGACGTGCGACATCAAGGACCCGAACCGCAACATCACCTGGACGGTGCCTGAAGGCGGCGGGGGCCCGAATTATCCGAACATGTGACAAGACTTGATGATCACACATCTGCAACAACGCATTGGAGCCGCTTCGGCCGCTCTTTTCGCTTCTTGCGCACCTGCGTCTGCCGAGGTGTGTGACAAGGTGCGCCCCGGATGGTCTCCTGTGCACGGGCCCGTCACGCAAGTTGATGAGCTGATGCTTGTCTTCGGGGGGATGCCAGGCGCGATGTTCCTGACCCTGGTTGCTGTTTCACTCGCCCTGCGCCAGAAGCTATTATGTCTGGTTTGCGCAGGAATGGCCGCGCTCTGGCTGATGCTTGTCACGCTGGACTGGCTGCAACAGGACGACGTCCTGACGGCAGCTCTCTCGGAAGGCTGCAGAACGGCTCCCTATTCGCTTATGGCAGCGCTTTCGGTCTGCTGCCTGGCCTGTCTGCTGGCTTTTCGTCTCAAGAGTGTAAGGCGGGCCGGCTGAGCGCCTCCCCTATCGTCCGGATCTGCCGTGGTGCTGTGACAGCGCCTGGTCTCGTCTCCAAAACAAATGGCACCGGGAAGGAGATCTTCCCGGTGCCAAAGTCTTGCGGCCGATGGGTCATGCCAGACCGGCAAAGTGGGGGACCGGCCTGTTGCGGTTGTCGTGGCGTATATGCAGACATCGGAGGTGACGCACTTCCGCAGTCTGCAGCATGCCACTCCCGCGCCACAAGGATAGTGCTGCTTCGTCCAAGCAGACATTTTTATGGGGTCGGTCGCCCTGGGGGAGCCGACGTGCACATTTTTCCGAGACTAAGTCCGGGATTTTTATAGGTCTTTGATTTCTTAAATCGCGTTAACCATATCCGCGATGAGCGTTGAAATACCCCCACCTTACCAAAAGGTCAATTCAATAAATTCCTGAATAAGAAGTTATTATGACTCCAGAAGGCATTTTTATACTGCCTGGTCAATTTTTATGCTTGGCTATAATTTGGCACGCTCTTAACCTCTACTGACGTATAAGTAACCGGAGGAAAACACTCAAGTAGCCATGACGAGAACCGAAACCGGTGATTGCACAGTGTTTTCAGTAAGATGCAGGTGGTTCAGCGATGGAAAAAAACCATAAATTTTTCTTATACCGCAATAGATAAAGTAGTCAAAATGACCAATTCTTTGCATTTTCGGCTCTCTTCTGGGCGCTGCAACCCGTACTCAATCTTAAATTGCGGCCTTCCTCACAGTCCGATTTCCGTCAACACATTGTTTTCTTTTATTTTTTCCCTTATCCACACGCCATTTCTGGATAAAATTCGTCGATTTGCAAAGCGCGTTGTCTTAATTTACGTTTACTTCACTAGGGGCTAAATCAATTGGCGACCTGCAAAGAAGTCGGCATGCAGCAGTTCTTCGCAGATCTCCTGCGGCCCCGCAATTACTCTACAGGATCAGACCGTTCTCAAGACGGCGCGATGCCTTGTGGGCCGGAGGAAACAGTCAAAACCGGGCGAATGGCGGATTCGAACGGGGCTGGGCGGACCTTCCTCCAAACATTCAAAGCGGCAGTGCTTCTTTGGACCCCATCGACCACAAGGACAAGCACCGGGAAGGCCACTTCCCGGTGCTTTTTTCTTCGGCCCGGAGATCGTAACGGGCAGAACTCCCGGATCACAAAGAAGAGCGAACGTTCGCAAAGCACATCGCGTCAGCGCGATGGCAAACTGCTTGTCGCCATCCCGAGCCGAACCTGCCAAAGCTTCTTCCTCAGCCTGGGGATTTACGGACGCGCCGTTTCGAAGCCCCCCTCCCTTCCGGATCTGCCGCCCATGCTTCGAGACGGACCTTGCGGTCCTCCTCAGCATCAGGTCATGGGAAGATCAGGGACACTGCATTTGGGCTCGGCTGCTGAACTCGCCACAAACTCCTCCTCATCCTGAGGAAGCGCGCCAGCGATGTCTCGAAGGATGGGCCTCCCCCACCAACGCCTGCCGCCCATGCTTCGAGACGGGCCTCGCGGTCCTCCTTAGCATGAGGTAATGAGAAGATCAGGGAAATTAACTTTTGGCCCGGCTGCTGAACTCGCCGCAAGCTCCTCCTCATCCTGAGGAAGCGCGCCAGCGATGTCTCGAAGGATTGGCCACTCCATGCCTCGGCGCTGGCTCCGGAGTTCAGCAGAGCCCCATCCCCAAGCCGCAGGGTATTTTCTGTCAGTAAAAGAAAAAAAGCCCCCGGAGTGCGGGGGCTTCTTGTTTCGTCAGGCTGCGTTTCGCCGGCCTTGAGGGCGCTTGCGGCGCTGCGCGCGGGCGCGTGCCCTGTTGTCGTTGTCGCCGGAGGAGGACTGCTTGTGCTGCTGCGGACGCTTGCCGCCGCCATTGCCCCCGCTCCGCTTCTGACGCCCGGATGCCGCGGACATAGGCGGCACTTCGCCACTCGCGACCTCGATGTCGATCCCGATCAGTTTTTCGATCTGACGGAACAACCCGATTTCTTCCGGTGCGCAAAGCGCGACAGCTTCACCTTCGGCGCCGGCGCGTGCTGTGCGGCCGATACGGTGCACATAGGCTTCGGCCACTTCCGGCAGTTCGAAATTGTAGACGTGGCTCACGCCTGGAATGTCGATCCCGCGGGCGGCCACATCGGTGGCCACCAGAACATTGATGGTGCCTTCGCGCAGATCGCGGATTGCCCGCTCACGCTGCCCCTGGCTCTTGTTGCCGTGGATCGAACCGGCGGAGATACCGCTCTGGGCCAGCTTGCGCATCAGCCGTTCCGCACCATGCTTCGTCCGGCAGAAAACCAGGGACATGTCATTGGGCTGATCCTGAAGCTGGTTCAGGAGGAAGGACGTCTTGGCCTTCTGATCCATGAAATGCACCGACTGGGTGATCTTGTCTGCGGTTTTACCTGCAGGGGCGACTTCGACACGCTCCGGATCGCGCAGGTAGGACCGGGCAAGATCGTTGATCTGCTTCGGCATCGTTGCCGAGAAGAGCAGCGTCTGACGATCCTTGGAGACAAGGCTTGCGATGCGGCGAAGCGCGTGGATGAAGCCCAGGTCGAGCATCTGGTCGGCTTCGTCAAGGACGAGGTAGGACGCGCTGGCAAGATCCACGGCGTCGCGGTCCACAAGGTCCAGAAGACGTCCGGGCGTTGCCACCAGAATGTCGGTGCCCTTGGACAGCTTGCGGATCTGGCCGTTGATGGAAACGCCGCCCACAACCGGGGTCACCCGCAGGTGCGTATTCTTCAGGAAGGACACCAGGCTCTTGGCGATCTGGTTCACAAGTTCGCGCGTCGGCGCCAGAATGAGGGCACGCGTGCCGCGCTGCGCGGGCTTGCCACCTTCGATCAGAAGGCGGTCGATCAGCGGAAGGCCGAATGCGGCGGTTTTACCCGTCCCGGTCTGCGCAAGACCCATCAGGTCGCTGCCGTTGAGGATCAGCGGGATGGACTGCTGCTGAATTGGGGTCGGTGTGTCGTATCCGTTTTCAGTGATTGCCTGCAGGAGGCTTTCGGAAAGGCCCAAACTTTGAAAGTCGGTCAAATATAAATTCCTTGGTTCAAGCGCCTTCAAAGCGCTTGCCGTGCCGCAATCAAGCAGTGCGACATCATGGTAGAGCGCGGCAGCTGCTCGATTTCTCAAACAGGCTCACTGCCGCCAGACCCTCGCGTGACATGGGAACTGGTCGAGCCTCTCATTAGGCTCAAGGGGATTGGCAACCGGGGCCCGGACAATGGAAAATTCATGTTTCCGGTCGGGCACGCAAACTGCTCACGCGGCAACGGTTGCAGTGCGGTATATCGTTGGGGTGGCTCCAAAAGTCAAGCGAATATAGTGCACGCCCTTGACGACACCATCGCTGCTGCCGGTCAATCGGGCAGTAACCGTAGTAATTTTCCGTCGTCGCTGTCTGTCAGAACATAGAGATAGCCATCCGGCCCCTGGCGCACATCGCGAATGCGCTCGCCGAGATTCGTCAGAAACTTGTCTTCGCCGACAACCTCGTCGCCCCGAAGGTCGAGCCTTGCGAGATGCTGCCCGCGCAGGGCGCCGACAAAGAGGTCGCCCTGCCAGTCGGGATATCTGTCGCTGGTCACGAACACCATGCCGGAGGGGGCGATAGACGGGTCCCAGTAATGGATCGGCTGTTCCAGTCCCGGCTTCGATGTACCTTCGCCGATCTTTCCGCCGGAATAGTGCCGTCCGTAGGAGATCACCGGCCAGCCATAGTTCTTGCCGGCCTGGGGAATGTTGACCTCATCGCCGCCGCGCGCACCATGTTCGACAGTCCAGAGCAGGCCGCTTTGCGGGTGGATCGCGGCCGCCTGCGGATTGCGGTGGCCGTAGGACCAGATCTCAGGCTGCATGCCTTCCTCGTTGAGAAACGGATTGCCTGGTGCGGGCTTGCCGTCCGCCGTCAGGCGCAGGACGGTGCCGTGGTGTGTCGCAGCATTCTGCGCCATCTCGCGCTCGCCGCGTTCGCCGACTGTCATGAAGAGATGATCGTCTTCGGAAAAGGCCAGGCGGGAGCCGAAGTGTCGGCCACCCGAGGTCCGGTTGTTGCCAGAGAAAATTGTCTCGCCGTTTTCCAGCCTGTAGCCGTCACCATCTTGCACAAGGGCAGCCTTGAAGAGAGCTGTTCCAGCGCCCTCGGAGGTTCTCTGCGAGAATGTCATGTAAACGAGGCTGTCATCGTCGAAATGGGGACTGAGGACGACGTCAAGCAGACCGCCCTGCCCCTGCGCATAGACGTCGGGGGTTCCGGCCACCGTGCTTTGCCGACCGTCTTCCGCAACGAATTTCAGCGCCCCGTCCCGCTCCGTGACCAGGTATCCCCCTCCGGGCAGAAAGGCGACGCTCCAAGGATAGACGAGGCCTTCGGCAACCGTTTCCGGGCGAAGCTGTGACTGTGCGAAACCGGGAGCTGACAGCGGCAATGCCGCAAGAAAAGCCATGACGGCAGCCGATATCCGGGCGTTCCTTGTCAGGTGCATGAGATCCTTCCGCAGTTCGAATGTCTCATTACCTAACTAGGGTGCCAATTTGAAAAGCCAGCATTTTGGAAAGATTAATCTGGACCGCCTGACATTCGGCAAGCCCCTGACGGGGTAGGTCTCATGTGAGGCAGTCGCTCCATCGCACCTCGATCGCTGGAAGCGCCCTGGTCCGCTCCCGAGCAGTCAGACGTGCGCCTCAGGGCCTCTTCAACGGTCTTCCGATTGCGCCTGTTTCGCGAGGCGTGCGGCAATGGTGCGCCGTTCATAATCGACATTCCACTCGATCAGCGTTCGCCAGACCGCCTCGACCTGTTCGCCTTCCAGGCCCTTGGCCTCGGCCCTCTGCTTCAACGCCGCCACCATCGTCTCGATCCGATCGTTATCGAAGGCTTCGTCAGGGTTCTTCTTCAACTCGGCCATGCGCCGGACATAGGTCTGTCGCTGCGCAAAAAGCCGCAGAAGATCTTCATCCAGAGCATCGATGGCCACGCGAATGTCGGTCTTTGTCGTGCAGTCTGCGGGCTTCTTGAACAAGGTCATGAAAAGAGCGTCCCTGAAGAAAAGCGGACCGGTTGCCCGGTCCGCGATACTCGGAAAGATGGTTGGTCCCTGAAAGCTGACAGGTCAGCGGGCCGAGCGGGTCTGAGCTTCCACGCAGGCAAGCGCCGACATGTTGACGACCCCGCGCGAGGTAACCGACGGCGTCAGGATATGTGCGGGTTTGGCCGTGCCGAGCAGGATGGGCCCGACATGGAGCGCCGAGGTGGAGACCTTGAGAAGATTATGCGCGATGTTGGACGCATCGAGATTCGGGAAAAGCAGCAGATTGGCCTCTCCCTTCAGCTTGCTGTTGGGCATCACGCGCTCGCGCAAGGCGACGCTGAGTGCCGAATCGCCGTGCATTTCGCCATCGACTTCCAGTTCCGGATGCCGTTCCCAGATCAACTCAAGCGCCTTGCGCATCTTGCGCGAAGACGCCGTGTCGCGCGAGCCGAAGTTGGACAGCGACAGCAGCGCAATCCTCGGCTCGATGCCGAAGCGGCGGATCTCGTTGGCTGCGAGATTGGCCATTTCGCAGATTTCTTCAGCGGTCGGGTCTTCCGTGACGAAGGTATCGGACAGGAAAATGGCCCCTCGGCTGTTGATCAGCAACGACATGGCGGAAAGGTCATGCGCCGTCTCGCACACGCCGATGATCTGCTTGATGTCGCGCAGGTGCCGGATGAAACGTCCTTCCAGACCACAGATCGCGGCATCCGCATCACCGCGGCGCACGGCAAGAGCCGCAATCACCGTGGAATTGGTGCGCACCACGGTCCGGGCCGCGTTCAGCGGCATTCCCTTCCGGCCGACACATTCGAAATATTCGTCGACATAGTCGCGATATCGCGGATCGTCCTGCGGGTTGATGAACTCGAAATCCGTGTTCGGCCGGATCTTCAGCCCGAAACGCTCGCAGCGCGCCTGGATGACTTCCGGACGCCCGACGAGGATCGGCTTGGCAATGCCGTCTTCCAGCAAGACCTGGGCTGCCCGCAGCACGCGCTCGTCCTCGCCTTCCGCGTAGATGATCCGCTTGGGGTCCTTGCCGGCATTCTGGATGATCGGCTTCATGATCAGGCCGGACCGGAAGACGAAGCGGTTGAGGCGGTCGTAATAGGCCGTGAAATCGTCGATCGGCCGTGTCGCGACGCCGGTCTCCATTGCGGCTTTGGCGACGGCGGGCGCAATGCGAAGGATCAGGCGCTGGTCGAAGGGGGACGGGATCAGATAGTTGGGTCCGAATGTTTCCGTCTTGCCGCCATAGGCCTGGGCGGCGACATCGGACGGCTCCTCGCGCGCCAGCCCGGCAATCGCCTCGACGGCTGCACGTTTCATTTCCTCGTTGATCGTCGTAGCGCCGACATCGAGCGCACCCCGGAAGATGTACGGGAAACAGAGAACGTTGTTGACCTGGTTCGGATAATCCGAGCGTCCGGTGCACATGACGACGTCGTCGCGAATGGCGCGCGCTTCTTCCGGCATGATTTCCGGATTGGGATTTGCAAGGGCAAGAATAAGCGGCCCCTTGCCCATCTTCTTCACCATGTGCGGCTTCAGGACACCGCCGGCCGAAAGGCCGAGGAACACGTCGGCCCCGTCGATGACCTGCTCCAGCGTGCGCATGTCTGTCTTCTGGGCGAAGGCCGCCTTCCACTGATCCATCAGGGCTTCGCGCCCCTCGTAGACCACACCCTCGATGTCGGTGACCCAGATATTCTCGCGCTTTGCGCCCAGCGAGATCAGCATGTTCAGGCACGCGAGCGCCGCAGCGCCGGCGCCGGAGGCGACGATCTTCGCGTCCGAGATCTTCTTGCGTGCAAGCTCGAGCCCGTTGCGAACGGCCGCACCGACGATGATCGCCGTGCCGTGCTGGTCATCGTGGAAAACGGGAATGTTCATCCGTTCCCGAAGCGCGGCCTCGATCATGAAGCATTCGGGTGCCTTGATGTCTTCAAGATTGATGCCGCCAAACGTCGGCTCGAGAACGGCGACCGCATCGACGAACTTGTCGACGTCGTTCTGCGCGACCTCGATATCGAAGACATCGATGCCAGCGAATTTCTTGAAAAGAACAGCCTTGCCTTCCATCACCGGCTTGGAGGCGAGCGGCCCGATGTTGCCAAGACCGAGAACCGCCGTGCCGTTGGAGATCACTCCGACCAGATTGGCGCGCGAGGTGTAGTTGGCGGCCTTGCCGGGGTCGTCGGCGATTTCAAGGCAGGGAGCGGCGACACCAGGCGAATAGGCCAGCGCCAGGTCGCGCTGGTTGCCGAGGGGCTTGGTCGCCTGAATTTCCAGTTTACCCGGGCGCGGATGCTCGTGAAAGTACAGGGCAGCTTCGGTCAGATCGCTGTCGGTTTTCTTCATATCGCTCATGACGGTCCCTGTCTCCTGCGTTCCTCGATTCCGCGGCCATACCCGGATCGTCTTTGCCGACCGGCCGCAGATTATTGAATCTTCCTGTGGTTTAACCGGCGCGCCTCAAAATGAGAACCCGTATTAGCGCAAAGAGCACAATGCTGTTCAGGATATGCCACAGGAAGTGCGTGCCAAAGGGCAGCTGGCGACAGATTGGCGCGTCAAGCGTCCGAAACGTCAACGAAAAGACAAACAGCACCCCGGCGGCCAGAATTGCGCCGCCCAGCCTCCGGTCCTTGCGGAAATACAGCCCGCCCACGACGAAGATTGCCAAGAGGGCCGGTATGTACATGGAGGAGGATTGGGCGAACCCGGACGCCCACCAGCCGACGACCGGTGTCGCGGCGATGAAAACCACAACTCCTGAAAGAGCGCCCCACCAGGGCAGTTGCAGAAAGTTGCGCAGTGCGAGGCAAAGATAGACCAGAATGAAGATCTGTATCGGCACCACGTCGGCAATCGCGGCCCAGCGGGTTGCGAAGGTGTGGAACAGGAACGACCCGATGCCGATTGCGGCCAGATCGACGATCAGGGCCAGTGTCGCAAGGTCGCCCGGTGTTTGCCTGCGCCACAGACGGAATGCGGCCAACGCCGCCACCAGGAAGGCAGCGTTGGTGATCGCGTTCAGCGGCTCGGACCAGAATTCCGGGCCCAGGCGCTCGCAGTAATTGTTCACCTGATCGCTCAATGCCATGTGGCGTCAATCTTCCCACAGCTTGCGACAAGGCTACAGGGTGGCGGTGACCGTTTCGGCAATCAAGCTGCCCAGTCTGGCGATCCCGGCTTCTATCTTTTCCGCATCGGCGCAGGAAAAGCTCAGCCGCAGGGTGTTGCCGCCAGTTCCATCCGGATGGAAGGCCCTGCCCGGGACGAAGGCCACCTTGGCCTTTTCGACGGAAGCGGTCAGAAGGTCGGCCGCATCGATGCCGGCGGGAAGTTCCAGCCAGATGAACATGCCGCCTTCCGGCCGTGTCCATGACGTTCCCCTCGGCATATGGGCCTCCAGCGCTGCCAGCATGGCATCCCGTCTCGCCTTGTAGGTCGCCCTCATGCCGGCCGTGTGGTCTTCGAAAACGCGCTCGGCGACGCGGGCCATAGCCTCCTGATTCAGCACCGGCGAATTGAGGTCGCTTGCCTGCTTGATCAGAACCAGGCGGGAAATGACCGGCATCGCGGCACAGATCCAGCCCAGTCTCAGCCCCGGAGACAGCGACTTCGAGAAGCTGCCGCAATAAAGCGTGCGTGTTGCCTCTATGCCCCCCGCTGCCTCGCAGTCGAGCGCCAGAAGCGCCGGGACCGGAGCGCCGTCGTAGCGCAGGCACTCGTAAGGAGCATCCTCGATCAAGGCGCAATCGAGCTCTTCTGCAAGCGCAAGTGTTCTGCGGCGCTCTGCCAGATCGAGGGTCCGGCCTGTCGGATTGGCAAAGTCGGGTGACAGATAGGCGAATTTGACCTTTCCGTCCGATGCCGCGGCTTTCGCGCGTATGTCATCGGCCGAGAGGTTCGTGCCGGGGTCGAGGCGGTCGTAGGCCGGCTCATAAGCATTGAACGCCTGCAAGGCCCCGAGGTAGGTGGGCCACTGGACGAGCGCGGTGTCACCCTCGGAGAGAAACAGCTTGCCGATATAATCGAGCCCCTGCTGGGATCCGGAGGTGACAAGAATGTTCTCCGGGCCGCAGTCCACACCGAGGGATTTCATATGCTCCGCGATCCAGCGGCGTAGCCGCGGACTGCCTTCGCTGACCCCATATTGGAGCGCGCGGTCCGCTTCCGGGCCGCTCAGGATCTCCGAATAAGCTTCCTTGAAGGCCCGCGCCGGAAAAAGCGCGGAATCCGGAATGCCGCCGGCGAAGGAAATCACGTCGGGTCGGTCAAGGAGTTTCAGAAGTTCGCGGATTTCGGACGCGCGCATTCGGGTTGCGCGTCTTGCGTAAAGGCTTTCCCAGGACGTCATGTTTGGCTCTATATTTTTGACTTTGTATTTAAGTCAATACTACTGACCTAACTATCTTGCAAGTGTCCCAATCTTGTTATTTTTTGAAATTTTATTTCAATTCCTCGCTCAGGCTTCAGCGGTCTGCCCCTCTGGTGACGACCCGAAAGATTGCTTATCTATGGTGCAAAGGAGAGCTTCATGTCCCGTATCGACGACACCCGCCCGTTCATCCCGCTCAACATTGCCGTGCTGACGGTTTCCGACACGCGCTCGCTCGAGGAAGACAGATCCGGCAGCACTCTGGCCGACAGGATCGAAAAGGGTGGGCATTTCCTGGCAGATCGGAAGATCGTGACGGATGACGTGCCTGCGATCCAGGCGATCGTGAAGGACTGGATAGCGGACGAAGGGATCGATGTGATCGTGTCCACCGGCGGAACCGGTTTTACCGGACGCGATGTGACCCCGGAGGCCATGGAGCCGCTCTTCGAAAAACGAATGGACGGCTTCTCGGAAGTCTTCCATCGAATCTCCTACGACAAGATCGGCACATCGACCATCCAGTCCCGCGCAACCGGGGGCGTTGCCGGTGCAACCTACATCTTCGTGCTGCCCGGTTCTCCCGGCGCCTGCAAGGATGCGTGGGACGGAATCCTGAAATGGCAGCTCGATTACCGGCACATGCCGTGCAATTTCGTCGAGATCATGCCGCGCCTCGACGAGCACCTGAAACGGGGTAAGCTGCAGGAGGCGTGAGCGACTGCCGAGCCACGCGACGTGAAAAAGCGTGTCAGCCGTGCAACTTAAGCGCAACGCTTGCGGGAATTCTGAGCATACCGACGCAAAACCGGGCCAGCGACTGACGCAGGCGAGAGGTCGATCCATCGCCTTCGCCTGCCCCCGACGACACGGCAGCCGCGCGCAGGAAGGCCATGCGCGTGCGCCCGATCCGTTTGGCGATGTCGAGATCTTCCATCTCGGGCAACGGACGGTGCCCGCCGATCGTGGAGTAGAATTGACGCGAGATCAGAAGCCCCTGGTTGCCGTAGGGCATGCCGAGAAGTTGCGAGCGCAGGGCCGCAACCGTTTCGAAAACCCTGGAACTCAGCCCGAAAGCCTCATAGCGGAGGCGAAAGCTCGCTGCCGTCCGCACGCCGTTGCGCGCCCGCGCGGCACGCTCGACGAATGCCTGGGCTTCGTGGTACCAGCCGCTTTCTAGGAGTGTGTCGGGCTGCAGGAACAGGAGCCATTCGCCGCGCGACGATTCTGCGGCACCCTGGCTGAGCCGTTCGCTGCGAAGAGAACCGGGCCTGCTGATCCAGGTACAACCTGCTGCGTCGGCAACGCGCTCCGTGTTGTCGCTGGAGCCGCCATCGACGACGATGACTTCCCGGATCACGCCTTCCGCAGCAGCGGGAACGAGCGCTGCGAGAGCGTGGACCAGATCGGTTTCGGAGTTCTTTGTCGAAATAATGACGCTGATCATGAAGCTGAGTTTTACATGAAATTTTTCAAAGTGCGATAGAGGGGACTTGTGAAAGGCCGGTTTTTGGCTAATGTTCCCTTTATGTTCCACCTTTTTAGCCGCTCAATTTCATGAAAACCGCGCTTCAGCCCCCTACACCACCCCTACACGAGGAAGATGCAACGCGGCTTTCAGAGGACCGCAGACGCGGCCGGGGAGCCGCCCTCAACAGAAGCGGGCGCTACGAGCCGCTGAGCCGGGAGAGCTTCGACGACGGCTGGGAAAGCCTGGAAGATCTGCCTCCACTCAAGACGCAGGTGCAGGAAGAGCGCGCCCGGACGATCATCACGCGCAATGACTCTCCGGACATTTCCTTCGACCGCTCCATCAATCCCTACCGGGGCTGCGAGCATGGCTGCATCTACTGCTTCGCGCGGCCCAGCCACGCCTATATGGGCCTCTCCCCCGGCCTCGATTTCGAGACGAGGCTGTTCGCAAAGCCCAATGCCGCCCAGCTTCTCGAGCGTGAACTGTCGCGGCCCGGTTACACGCCCCGTGTGATCGCGATCGGCACGAACACCGATCCGTACCAGCCGCTGGAGCGTGGCTACAAACTCATGCGGGACATTCTGGAGGTTCTCGAGGGCTGCGGACATCCGGTTGCGATCGTGACCAAATCTGCGCTGGTCACGCGCGATATCGACATCCTGTCACGGCTTGCCGAACGAAATCTCGTCAAGGTCGCGCTTTCCATCACCACGCTCGACAGGAAACTCTGCCGCGCGATGGAGCCGCGTGCCTCGGCACCGCAAAAGCGTCTCGACGCGGTCCGGGCCCTGTCGGACGCCGGAATACCGACCTCCGTCATGATGGCGCCCGTGATCCCGGCACTGACCGACAGCGAGATCGAGGCCATTCTGGAAGCGGCTGCGGAGCATGGTGCGCAGGAGGTCGCCTTCGTCCTGCTCCGCCTGCCGCTTGAAGTCTCCGAACTTTTTCGCGACTGGCTCGTCCGCGAGCGGCCCGACCGCTATCGCCATGTCATGAGCCTCATCAGGTCGATGCGCGGCGGCAAGGATTACGATGCCAAGTGGGGTGAGCGCATGCGGGGCCGCGGTCCCTATGCAGACCAGATCGCAAAACGCTTCTCACTCGCTGCCAAGCGACTGGGGCTCAACATCCGGCGCAGGAAACTGAGCACCGACGCTTTTGTTCAGCCGCAAAAAGGCGGTGTGCAACTGTCCCTGTTCTGAATTCAAGGGTTGAAGCCTGTCGCGGGTGGCGGCAGGTTCGGGGCATGACGTTGACGCTTTTCGATCTCGCGTTCGGCGAAGCGCCGGATCCCGTTCTGGAACGCAGGCATGCAGGCAGCTTTGATGGCCGCCTGTGCGGCGTTGACGAGGCGGGGCGTGGTCCATGGGCCGGGCCCGTTGTAACCGCTGCGGTTGTGCTCGATTATGACAACCTTCCTGATGGCCTCAACGATTCCAAGAAACTGACCGAAGCCCGCCGGGAGGACCTTTACGAAGAGATCCTGGCGACGTCCTGGGTTTCGGTCGCCAGCGCCTCCCCCACCATCATCGACCGCATCAACATTCGTGCAGCCACCCTGTCGGCGATGGTCCGCGCCGTGGACGGTCTTTCCCGGGCTCCGGATTTTGTTCTCGTCGACGGCCGGGACGTCCCCCCCGGTCTGGGCCGGCAGGGCCAGGCGCTTATCAAGGGTGACGGCAGGTGCCTGTGCGTCGCGGCGGCCTCCATCGTTGCAAAGGTAACGCGCGACAGGATGATGGTGCGACTCGAGGAGCATTGTCCGGGTTACGGCTTCGCCCAGCACAAGGGCTATGGTGTCCCGGTCCACCAGGAAGCGCTGACGCGACTTGGGCCAAGCGCGCATCACCGGATGAGTTTCCGCCCCGTGCGGGTGGCCGCCGGCCATATCGACTAGAGCCTGTCGCGTTTGACCGAAAATATCCTGTTTCTTTTCCCGCTTTGAAATCTTGGATTTCAGGAAGCAAAAGCGAATGCGATAGAACTCGATCAGGTCGACAGCGGCGGAAGCTCTTCCGGACCGAACCGCTTCAACCAACAAAAAAGCGGCCCCGAGAGGCCGCTTTTCAAAGTCTCAAGAATTCCGAAGAACTCAGTTCAGCCGATCTTTCACCTGAGCAATGCTCTTGGAAAGAATGTCGTCGGCGAGTTTGTCCTTCACCTTGGCGGTGAGGATTTCCTCGGCGGCGGCAACAGCAATGTCAGCTGCCTTTGCACGAACCTCGGCGACCGCCTGAGATTCGGCCTGCGCGATTTTTTCCTCGGCGGCCTTGGTCCGGCGGGCGATCATCTCATCGAGAGCCTGATTGGTTTCGAGCGTCAGACGCTCGGCTTCCGCATTGGCTTCCGCGATGATGGCTTCCGCTTCGCTTTCGGCCTCGTGACGCTTGCGCTGATATTCCGACAGGAGAGCCTGGGCTTCTTCGCGCATCCTGCGCGCTTCTTCCAGCTCTTCACGGATCTTGACGGCGCGATTGTCGAGTGCGGAACCGATCTTGCCCGGAACCTTCACATAGACCATCAGCACGAAGAACAGGATGAGACCGATCAGGGCCCAGAAAGTTGCGTCCATGACGGTCTCCTCAGTTCATCGCCGACTTGAGTGCCTTGTTCAGGTCGGTCTTGGTCGGAGCCTTGCCAATCAGTTGCTCGACGAGCACCGATGTGGTTTCTCCGGCAATATCACCGATCTGAGACAGGGCCTCGGTTTTAACACCGGCGATCTGTGCTTCAGCAGCCTTCAGCTTTTCGTTCAGTTCCGCTTCCGCCTTCTCGCGACGCGCTTCCTGATCGGCCTTCAGCTTGGCCCGGGTCTCGCTGGCAATGGCATGTGCCTTGTTGCGCGCTTCCGCCAGGGCCTGTTCATAGGCCGCGATCGCCTCGTCGGTTTCTTCCTTCAGGCGATTCGCCTCGGAAAGATCGCCTGCGATGCGGTCCTCACGGTCTTCCAGAATGCCGGAAATACGGGGGACGGCCACATTCTTCATGATCCAGTAGAAGGCACCGAAGGTGATGGCCAGCCACAGGATCTGAGAAGAATAGGTGGTTGCGTCGAAGGGCGGGAATCCCGCTCCGTGTTCACTTTCAGGAATGTGAACTTCCGCATTCAGTTCGGCGTTGGAATGGGCGTCGCCTGCCATGCTCTATCTCCAAATTCCGATCGGGCGGCGCTTGCGCCGCCCTCGGAGTCACTCAATTTCTCTCGGAAGACCCTAGAGAATCAAGCGAACAGCAGGAGAAGAGCGATCAGCAGGGAGAAGATGCCCAGAGCTTCTGTAACGGCGAAGCCGAAGACCAGACGGCCGAACTGGCCATCAGCAGCAGTCGGGTTGCGCAGAGCGCCGTTCAGGTAGTTACCGAAGATGGTGCCGAGTGCGATAGCTGCACCGCCCATGCCGAGGCATGCGATACCAGCGCCGATGTATTTTGCTGCTTCTGCTTCCATGACACGTGCTCCTAATTGGTGTTTTGCAGATTTCGGATTTATTCCCGGCAGCGGCTCACGCCGCCGCAAGAACGGTTTGCCTAGTGTGACGGGTGAAGGGCGTCGTTGAGGTACATGCAGGTCAGGATCGTGAAGACATAGGCCTGCAGGAAGGCGACGAGAAACTCCAGCGCGGTGAGCGCTACCGTCATTCCGAGCGGAAGAATGGCACCGGCGGCCCCAGCGATGCCTGCGGCACCCATGCTGACGACAAAGCCGGCGAAAACCTTGAGAGTGATGTGGCCTGCCAGCATGTTCGCGAACAGACGAACGGAGAGGCTGACGGGGCGGGACAGGAAGGACACGACCTCGATCGGTGCAACGATCAGCAGCAGGACCGGCGGAACGCCGGCCGGCGCAAAGAGGTGGAAGAACTTCAGTCCGTGGCGCACCAGGCCGTAGATGGTCACGGTCAGGATGACCAGCATGGCGAGTGCGAATGTCACGATGATGTGGCTGGTCACCGTAAAGAAGTACGGGAACATGCCGAAGAGGTTCGCCACGAGAACGAACATGAACAGCGAAAACACGAGCGGGAAGAAGCGCATGCCCTCGGTTCCGGCCGAACTTCGCAGCATCCCCGCCACAAATTCATACGCCATTTCCGATAGGGACTGCACCCGGTTCGGCACGAGGCCGCGACCGCTGGTGGACAGGATCAGGAAGGCGGACGCCGCTGCTACGGTCAGGACCATGAACAGCGAAGAGTTGGTGAAAGAGAAATCCATGCCCCCGACCTCGATCGGGAAGAGTTTCTGGATATGGAACTGATGGATCGGATCGTTCGCCACCGGTCAGCCTTCTTCGCTCATTACATTTCAGGACACGCAGGAACTGCGCAAAAAACTCATTCAGATCCGTCTTTATTCGCGTCGCCTCGGCCCATGCGCGTTTCGGGATGCGCGACTTCACCCGCTGCCCGTAACACGTTCAGGACGCCCGCCGCGAAACCAATCAGCAGAAAAACGATCAGCCCGAAGGGTGATGTTCCCAGCCAGTGGTCGCAGACCCAGCCCATACCGCACCCAACCACGATCCCCGCAATGAACTCCGAAGAGAGTTTCATCGCCTGGGCGTAGCCGGATGGTTTGCCATTCCGGGATTTACGCTCGGCATCTTCCGCCGCCCGCTGCCCCTCCAGCATCCGGTTGAGCCGGCTCCGCCGTTCCGACAGATCCGCCTCGGAGGTACCTTCGGTCCGTCCGTCCTCGTTACCGTTTTGCGAAGAGCCACTCATGCCGTCCCCCGCACCCGTCCAGACTTCCGACCAGGCCTTGGATACCCCCTAAAGCCGCGCGCACCATAGTCGGGGGCCCGTAACCTGTCAAGAACACTAAGACTTGCGCTAATTTATTGATTTTACTCACCATTAGGCCAGGAAGAGCTTTTTCCTCCACCATAGTCTTACGGGAATGTGCCGATAGGGCCACCGGGAAAGGCGGCTCAGGCCGTCTCACGGAATCTCTCGGCCGTCTCCAGATCCACGGAAACCAGCTGGGAAACGCCGCGTTCGGCCATTGTGACACCGAACAGACGGTTCATGCGCGCCATGGTGATCGGGTTGTGGGTGATAACGACGAAGCGTGTCTCGGTACTGCGCGACATTTCATCGAGCAGGTCGCAGTAACGCTCAACATTGGCGTCATCAAGCGGGGCGTCGACCTCGTCGAGCACGCAGATCGGGGCGGGATTCGTCAGGAACACCGCAAAGATCAGGGACATGGCCGTCAGGGCCTGCTCGCCCCCGGACAGAAGTGTCATGGTCTGCGGCTTCTTGCCGGGCGGACGGGCGATGATCTCCAGCCCCGCATCCAGCGGGTCGTCGGAATCGACCAGTTGAAGTTCCGCCGTACCGCCGCCGAAGAGATGCGTGAACAGACGCTGAAAATGGCCGTTGACCACCTCGAACGATGCCAGCAGACGTTCCCGCGCTTCCCGGTTCAGGTTGGAAATGCCGGTGCGCAGTCGCCGGATCGCTTCGATCAGGTCGTCCCGCTCGGACGTGAGCGTGGTTTTCTGCTCATCGATTTCCTTCAGTTCCTCCTCGGCCCGCAGGTTCACGCCCCCGAGGCGCTCGCGCTCGGCCTTCAGCCGCTCCAGCTTGCGCTCCATCGCCTCCGGGTCGGGCAGCGGCGCGCCTTCCTTCAGTCCGGCGATTTCCGGCAAGGCGGCGACGGAAACGTCCAGGTCCTCGTCGATTCGACGTTCCAGATTCGTCTTGCGATCACGCGCAGCTTCCAGGCGCTCCTCGGCGCGAATCTTCTGTTCGCGCGCCCCGGACAGCGCCTCCATGGCAACCTTGGCCGCTCGATCGACATCGGCCTGGTCGAGTTCGGCCTGTTGCAGCCGGTCGTCCTTTTCCTTCTTGTCCTCTTCGGCCCTGGCAATCGCGGAGAAAAGCTCCCGGCGCTTGATCTCAATGTCCTCCGGCGCCTCGATCAGTTCCGCGCGCTCTTCTTCCGCTTCCTGACGACGCTCTGTCAAAACGGAGATTTGCTGCGCGGCATTTGCGGCACGGGTTTTCCAGCCATCATATTCGCGGGCGATCGCCTCCAGGCGACGGTCGCGCATCTGCTGTTCGCGCGTCAGGCCTTCCGAAACCGCCCTCGCCTCGGCCAGCGCACCGCGCGCGGTGCCCACTTCGGCCTGCAAGTCGGCAATCTGGTCCTGGTAGCTCGAATCGGCCGGGGCCTCCTCTAGGCGTTCCTCGGCTTCCACGACCTGCTCTCTTGCAAGCTCGACATCTTCGCCAAGGCGCTCTGCCCTGTCGCGCGCAGCTTCCTTGCGGGCCGCTAGCTGCGAGACAGTGCGTTCGGCCGCGGCGAGCGCCTCGCGCGCCGAGACCGCCTGGCGCTGGCCGTCGCGCACCTTGCCGCGAGCCGTCTGTTCCAGCTCGGTGGCGCCGCGCACGCGGGCTGCAGCTTCTTCCAGCGCCTGCTGACGGTCCTCCAGCTCCCGCCTCGCCGTCTCGATCTCCTCGCCAAGTTCCGCGAGCCTGTTTTTCTGCGCCAGCCTTTGTGCCGCGGGCGTCGGCGCATTGGCCGCGACGACGAACCCGTCCCAGCGCCAGAGATCACCGTCGCGGGAAACAAGGCGCTGTCCGGGCTTCAGCTGCGCGCGGAGCGTCGGTCCGTCCTCATGAGAGACGATGCCGATCTGCCCCAAGCGACGCGCGAGTTCCGCCGGAGCGCTGACAACCTCTGCCAGTGGACGAGCGCCCTCCGGCAACGGCGGATCTCCGGCCCCATCCAGCGCGCTTCCCCATTTGACGGCGGCGGCATCATCGAGAGAGGCGTCGAGATCCTCGCCCAGCGCGGCGCCAAGAGCCGTTTCGAACCCCGATTGAACCTCGAGCTGCTCGACCACCGGCGTATGGTCCTGTTCGCCGTGAACGTTCAGAACCTGCTCGAGCGTGCGGGCTTCGGTCTCCAGCCCCTGCAAGGCCTGACGGGCATCGCCGACGGGCTCGCGGGCCGCCTGCTCGCTTTCCCGCGCCTGACGCGTCGCGGCTTCTGCCTCCTCTGCAGCGCCTTCCGCTTCCGCCAGGGCTTCTTCGGCAAGTTCCAGTGCTTCCCTGTTTTCGGCAACGCCATCGTGTTCGGAAAGTTGCTCGTCGATCTGCGCCAGCGCCTGCTGGGCCTCGGCCGCCTGGGCCAGAAGTCTGTCCGCACGCTGGCGGCTGTCCGCGACGGCGCGCTCCAGTTGCTGGCGCTCGGCACGGGATCTGGCCTCTGCCGCCGTCAGCTCCGACAGGCTGCTTTCCAGCTCGCGGACGCTTTCCTCGGCCTCGGCAACCTTTTCACGGGCGCTCTCGGTGCGCTCCTGCACCATCTCGTTTTCTTCAAGCAGTTCGGCACGCTCTTCCGTCAGACGCTCCAGCACCTCGTCATTTTCCGACACCATGCTCTGTTCGCGGCGGATGTCCTCGGCAAGCTGATGCAGGCGGCGTTCGAGGTCCTGCAGCCGCTCCTTGACCCGGCGCTCTTCCGCATCAAGTTCATTGCGCGCAATGACCAGGCGCTGAAGGGCAGCGCCGGCCTTCGCAGACTCGTCACGCAGTTCCGGCAGCTTGTGCGCGGCAATCGCCTGAAGCCTGGCGCTTTCAGCCTGCAGGCCCGTTGCCTCGTTGACCTGTTTCTGCGCTTCGCCGAATTGCTCCTCCGCCGAACTCAGGGCCGTACGCGCCTCCGTCCAGCGGATATAGAGGATCGACGCTTCGGCGCCGCGGATCTCGGACGACAGGTTCCGGTAGCGCGAAGCCTGACGTGACTGGCGCCTGAGGTTGTCGAGCTGGCCGTCTATCTGGACCAGCACGTCTTCCAGCCGCTCCAGGTTCTGTTCGGCTGCGCGCAGACGGATTTCCGCCTCGTGGCGGCGCGAATGCAGGCCGGAGATACCGGCAGCTTCTTCCAGGATCTGGCGCCGCGACGTGGGCTTGGCCGCGATCAGCTCGCCGATCTGGCCCTGGCGCACCATGGCCGGCGACCGCGCGCCCGTGGAGGCATCGGCGAAGAGAAGCTGGACGTCTCGCGCCCGCACATCCTTGGCATTGATCTTGTAGTTGGAGCCCTGCTCGCGCTCGATCCGGCGGCTGACTTCCAGAAGGTCGGCGTCATTGAAGGCCGCCGGCGCTGTCCTGTCCGGGTTTTCCAGGTACAGCGTGACTTCGGCCGTGTTGCGCGCAGGGCGGTTCAAACTGCCGGAAAAGATCACGTCGTCCATGCCGGACGCGCGCATGTTCTTGTAGGAATTCTCGCCCATGACCCAGCGCAAGGCTTCGACGAGATTGGATTTGCCGCACCCGTTGGGGCCAACCACGCCGGTGAGGCCGTTGCCGATGATGAATTCCATCGGCTCGACGAAGGATTTGAAACCGACGATACGGAGCTTTGAAAACTTCATCGGCGCCTCCTCCTCTCGGGAGACGGCGCCGACGGATCCGGATGGGACCGGGAAACAGAAAACGGAGCCGGGCGGCCGGCCGCCAGCTTAAATCTTCTCGTCGATGATCTTGCCCATCTCTTCAATCGTCAGAGCCCCGGAGTGCTTTTCCCCGTTGATGAATAAAGTCGGTGTGGAATTCACCCCGAACTCACCCGCAGCACGATCTTTCACCGCATTGACCGAGTCCAGCAATCCCTGATCCGTCAGACATTCCTCAAAGGACTCTTGTGTAAATCCGATCTGCTTGGAAAAGTCGAGCAGCGATTGATAAGGATTGTCGGTAAATGCCCAGCTCCGCTGCTGTTCGAACATGATGTCCACAACGTTGAAGTACTTGTCCTGCGGCGAACAGCGCGCCAGCATGAAACCTGCGGCGGCAACGGCATCCAGAGGAAACTCCCGGAAAATGAAGCGAACCTTGCCGGTGTCGATATAGTCCTTCTTCAGATCCTTGAACGTCGTTTCATGGAAATTTGCACAATGGCCGCAAGTGAGCGAGGCATATTCCACGATCGTGACCGGGGCGTTCTCGTCGCCCAGGACCTTGTCGCCCAGCGGGCCCGGTTTCAGAAGGTCTGCCTCATTGACGTCCTGGGCGAATGCCGGCAGCGAAGCCGATATTCCGAAAGCCAGCGTCGCCATGGCGGTGGTCTTGAGAAACTGTCTACGGGTCTGGGTCACGAAGCTCGTCCTGTCACAAAGTTTCAGATGCAGCCGTTGCGGCCACGGATTTTGATGTTGATGTGCCCGCTCGGGCGCGTTCCGTCAACAAGGCTTTTCAAATGTGGCAGCATCGAGGACCGCATAACGCTCTGTCTCACAAAGTTGTTATTCGGGTGGAGAGGCAAGCTGCGACCTGCCGGGAACAAAGCCGGTTTGCCGCCGTCTCAGGCGGCGTTGTCGGTGTTGCGGGCAATCACCTGCGCGCCCAGCTTTTTCAGCGCTTCGCGAAGGCGATCGTTTTCCACGCCCTCAACATGTCCGGCAAGACGTTCTTCTTCCGAATTCGTCAGGGGCCTCAGCGACTTCGGTTTTTCCGGCTGCTTGGCCAGAACCGGCTTCTGCAGAACCTTGATGCGGCCGATGGCCGCCCAGCCGTAGAAGGTGTTGATCCGCTCGAGCACCTGCGGGGTTTCGTGCGTGAGAAGCAGCGCCGTCGCCCCGTCCGTGTGCACCACGAGCGTTGCAGGTTCAGGCGGATGTTCGGGATCGGTGAGGTCCGGCCGGCGCGGCCAGATCAGACGGTCGGGCTGGACACGGGTGCCGTATCGTTCCCCGACGATCTCCGCCCAGGACGCAACGATATCGACGGACGCAAAGCCGCGCTTTCGGCAGGCTGGCGTCATTGCCTTGCCGACCAGATCGGCAAGGGGCTTGGCATCCCTTTGCCGGCGCTTCTGATTTGCCTTCACGGTCGTTATCGCCTACCTCCTGATGGATCGGCTCATTTTGTTGCCGCAAAACCTGCAGCAGTGATTTGGACGTCCTTCCCAATACAATACGACAAAAAGACGACGAATACTTTTCAAATGCAAATAGCCTGCTCCACGCATCCCAGTTGTCCCCAGGCTGTCCAGCAATTAGCCACCGAGTTTAGCTGATCACAACCTATCATGCGCACAGATTCTCATCACCACCTTCTGCTTGACTGGTACGACCGGCACGCGCGCAGCCTGCCGTGGCGCGTCAGCCCTCAGAACCGCGCACTTGGTGAAGTTCCCGATCCTTATCGCATATGGCTGTCGGAGGTGATGCTTCAGCAGACCACCGTTGCGGCCGTGAAGGACTACTTCGAAAAATTCACCCGAACCTGGCCGACGGTGACAGACCTTGCCGAGGCGCCGGAAGAAGACGTCATGAAGGCGTGGGCCGGGCTGGGATACTATTCCCGCGCCCGTAACCTCAAGAAATGCGCAGAAGAAGTCGCAACAACATTTGGCGGACGCTTTCCCGAGACGGAGCAAGACCTCTTGAGCCTTCCCGGCATCGGCCCCTATACGGCCGCAGCCATTGCGACCATCGCCTTTGACAGGCACGCAGCCGTGGTCGACGGCAACGTGGAGCGGGTTGTCTCGCGCCTTTATCAGATCGAGACTCCGCTTCCGGATGCCAAGCCGGAGATCAGGGCACGGATGGCGGAGCTGACGCCGGACGAAAGGCCCGGCGATTTTGCCCAGGCCGTCATGGATCTCGGTGCCACGATCTGCACCCCCAAGCGTCCGGCTTGCGCGCTGTGTCCCTGGCGCGAGAAGTGCAAGGTCCAGTCGAGCAGCCTCGCCGAAACCCTCCCGCGCAAAGCGCCCAAGAAGCAAAAGCCGACCCGTTACGGTGCGGCGTTCGTCGCCATCGACCGCGACAGTGGTGCCGTGCTTCTTCGCCGCCGGCCACCGAAAGGACTTCTCGGCGGAATGACGGAGGTTCCCGGCACGGAGTGGGCAGAGGACTTCGACCCTTCCGATGCGGTTTCCTGCGCGCCCTTCCCCGCCGACTGGAAACGCAAGACCGGCGAGGTGAAGCACACCTTCACGCATTTTCACCTGCTGCTGTCGATTTTCCGGGCCGAGGTCGACCCTGATGCCGTCTCCCTTGAGGATGGCTGGTGGTCAGCCCCGGCCGAGCAACAGGACGAGGCGCTGCCGACGGTCATGCGCAAGGCGCTGGCGGCCGGCCTCTAGCAAGTGACGAGAATGTGAGCGCGAAGTCGACCTCCACCCGCAGAAAACAGTTGCTGTCTTCGCGGATTGGATGTTGAAGAGCGCAGTCACACCCTGGATCTCGACGCCAATGTTCACCTATTCTCATGACGCGCTCTTCACCCGGAAGGACTGCGACGAGATCGTTCGTCTGAGCCAGGCTGACACGCCGGACAGCGGAGGTCTCCTCGGCGGCCAGCAGCACGGCAATATCCGCCGGGCCAGAATCAGCTGGATGGACGATGGTGGACCGGCGGCATGGGTTCTCGACAGGGTCGTTGGCGCGGTCGCCAAGGCCAACCGGGACGCCTTCGATTTCGACATCACGGAATTTCGCGAAAAGCTTCAGGTCGCGATCTATGACGAGAATGAGGAAGGCCACTATGACTGGCATTCCGACATCGGCGACGGGCCTATCGCACAGTTTCGCAAGGCGACCATCGTCACCCAGTTGTCCGCGCCGGAAGCCTATGAAGGCGGCGCGCTTGAGATCAGCCTCGGACATCACACCCTGACCGCCTCGCGCAACCAGGGCAGCGCAACGCTTTTCGCCAGCTTCATGCTGCACCGGGTCGTTCCTGTGACGAAAGGTGTCCGTTGTTCACTGACTTGCTGGAGCCACGGCCCCAGGTTCCGCTGACGCTGAACCGCCGGTTCCTGGAGGCAATTCAGATGCCCTGCTCACTTGACGCCGGCAGCGAATACGCGCTCTCATCAAATCTTGCAGACGCCCGCCGCGGGCGGCATACCGGCATCACGCTAGGGCAGCGGCCCCACCGCTGTGGACGCGCCATGATTCAAGACAGAATATTCGCTTTTTTTGACAACAAAGGCTGGACACAAGAATTAGAATAATTCTAAGGTAATGGCATTTCTGAAGCAAGTGAGGCACCCCCATGAAGGGAAATGAAAAAGTCATCGAGCGCCTGAATGAAGCTCTGTTTCTGGAGCTCGGTGCAATCAACCAGTACTGGCTGCACTATCGCCTCCTGGCTGATTGGGGCTACGCGAAGCTCGCCAAGAAGGAGCGCGAGGAATCGATCGAGGAAATGCATCACGCGGACAAGATCACCGACCGCATCATTTTCCTTGAAGGCCTTCCGAACATGCAGAAGGTGGCGCCGCTGCGCATCGGCCAGAACATCAAGGAAGTTCTGGAGAGCGATCTGGCAGGCGAATACGACGCCCGCACCTCCTACGCCAAGTCCCGCGATATCTGCCGCGAGGAAGGCGACTACGTTTCCATGAAACTGTTCGAGGAACTGCTGTCGGACGAGGAAGGCCATATCGACTTCCTGGAAACCCAGCTGGAACTTCTGGAAAAGATCGGCGTGGAACGCTACGGCCTGCTGAACGCGGTCTCCGCCGACGAAGCCGAATAAGGCTGTCAGCAAATTCCGGTCGTCTGGACCGGTCTGGAAGCCGGTGCTACCAAGCACCGGCTTTCTTTTTGACCTTTTCGCGGGAGGACGTGCGGTGAAGGAAATTCGGTTCGGGCTGATCGGAACGGGATATATGGGCAAGGCCCATGCGGTCGCCCTCAATTCGGTTGCGGCCGTATTCGACACACCGCTGCGCCCCGTATGCGACATGATCTGCGCGACGACGCTGGAGGGCGCAACGGCCAAGGCGCGGACATTCGGCTTTCGCCGCGCGACGGCCGACTGGCGGGATGTCACTTCCGATCCCGATATCGACGCGGTCGTGATTGCCTCACCCCAGTCCACCCACATGGACATTGCGCTTGCGGCGTTTCAGACCGGCAAGGCGGTGTTCTGTGAAAAGCCGCTGGCGGACGATCTCTCAGCCGCGCGGAAGATGGTGGACGCCGCAGAGGCCAGCGGGCGCGCGAACATGACCGGTTTCAACTATATCAGGACACCGGCCAGCCAGTTTGCCCATTCCCTGATCCAGACCGGGCGGATCGGCAGGATCCATTACATCCGGGCCGAACACACGGAAGACTTTCTGGCCGACCCGCAAGCACCCTCCCACTGGCGCACCAAGGACAGGGGGACCGGCTGCATGGGAGATCTTGCGCCGCATATCATCAATGCCGCCCTGCGGCTTGCAGGGCCTATCGAGAGCGTGTGTGCCGATATCCAGACCGTCCACCGCGAACGGCCGGGCCCAAACGGTCCCGAAGAGGTCCTGAATGACGATCAGGCCCATCTCATGTGCCGCTTTTCGACCGGGGCGTCAGGCCACCTCTTCATCAGCCGCGTCGCGACCGGCAAGAAGATGGGATACGCCTACGAGATTTATGGTGACAAGGGTTCCATACGCTTCGATCAGGAAGACCAGAACGCGCTCTGGCTCTATCTTGCCGAAGGCCCCGAAGAAGAACGCGGCTACAGGAAGATCCTGACCGGACCGGCTCATCCGGATTACCTTCCCTTTTGCCAGGGACCGGGCCACGGGACGGGATATCAGGATCAGATCATCATCGAGATGAAGGATTTCCTGAACGCCATAGAGACCGGCGAGCCGGTCTGGCCGACCTTCCGCGATGGCCTGGACGTCCAACAGGTGACGGACGCTGCCTGGACATCCTTCGAGACAGGTGGCTGGGCCAGGGTCTGACCCCGGCCCGCTTCCAAAGAAGGATAGACCGGCCGCGCGCAGGGGCGGCCGGTCCATCCACACTCTTCCTTGATGCGCGTTACTGAAACGCCGTTTCCGCGAAACTCCGGAGCTTGCGCGAATGCAGTCGCTCGGCGGTCATGTTGCGCATTTTCTCGACAGCCCGGATACCGATCTGGAGGTGCTGAGCGACCTGCCGCTTGTAGAAATCCGTCGCCATTCCCGGCAGCTTCAACTCGCCGTGGAGCGGCTTGTCGGAGATGCACAGAAGCGTGCCGTACGGCACACGGAAGCGGAAGCCGTTGGCGGCGATCGTCGCCGATTCCATGTCGAGGGCGACCGCACGCGACTGCGAGAAGCGCTTCACCAGTTCGGGCTGGTTCCAGAGTTCCCAGTTCCGGTTGTCGAGCGAAACCACCGTGCCCGTGCGCATCACCCGCTTCAGGTCATACCCGTCGATGCCGGTGATTTCGGCGACCGCGTCTTCCAGCGCCACCTGCACTTCTGCGAGCGGCGGGATCGGCACCCAAACCGGCAGATCCTGGTTGAGCACATTGTCGTCGCGAACATATCCGTGAGCGAGGACGTAGTCGCCGAGCGTCTGGCTGTTCCTGAGGCCCGCGCAGTGGCCCAGCATCAGCCAGACATGGGGACGCAGCACGGCGATGTGGTCGGTGATGGTTTTCGCGTTGGACGGACCGACGCCGATATTGACCATCGTGATGCCGCTGCCGTCAGCCCGTTTCAGGTGATAGGCGGGCATCTGGGGCAGCTTGTCGGGCCTCAGGCCACAATCCGTATCGGCCTCTCCGGCCTTCGTTTCCACGTTGCCGGGCTCGACAAAGGATTCGTACCCGCTGTCCGGATCGGCCATCAGCTCACGAGACATGCGGCAGAATTCGTCGATATAGAACTGGTAGTTCGTGAACAGCACGTAATTCTGGAAATGTTCGGCCTTGGTCGCCGTGTAGTGCTGCAGACGGTGCAGTGAATAATCGATCCGGGGCGCGGTGAAGGATGCCAGAGGCATGATGCCGTCGGTGGGCTCGTAGGTGCCGTTGGCGATGGAATCGTCCATCAGCGTCAGATCAGGCAGATCGAAGATATCCGCCAGCGGCCGTTCGAAATGAGCCGCCGCAGCACCGCCTTCCACATGCGTGCCGTCATAGAAGGCGAAATGAAGCGGGATCGGCGTGTCGCTGTCGCCAACCAGGATCGGCACGTCGTGGTTCTTCATCAGCAGCCCGAGCTGCGTTTCCAGGTAATGTTGAAACAGGTCCGGCCGGGTGATGGTGGACGCATGCGTTCCCGGACCGGAAACAAACCCATAGGACAGGCGGCTGTCGAGCCGGACATGCGTGTCTGTCACGATGCGCACCTGAGGGTAAAACGCCCTGACGCGCCCTTCGATGTCCTTTCCTGCCAGAAGATCCTCGAAATGGGACCGCAGGAAGGATGTGTTTGCCTCAAAGATCTCGATCAGACGCGCGACCGCTTTACCGGGATCGGTAAACACCTCGAGCGGATGAGATGGTGCCAGCCGCACCTGCCGGGCGGGCTGCTCAAGATTGCGATATCGGGGATTGGACATCTCGTGTCTCCTTATTATTCTTATCCGGTCAGGGTCATTCCAACACACGCTCTCGTCAATAGAGCTATCCCGGCTTTTTGAATCTTTTTTCACAGCAGGAAAACTTTTGCGCGGACGAAGGTTCCACACCTGACGGCTTCCCCGACGTCCTTGAAGCCGGTAAGCTTGGTTGAATGTTGACCGGAGCACCCTCATGAAATCATTGCTGACCACAGCCGCAGCGCTTTTTACCACCTTCATCGGTCTTGATATCGCCCAGGCCGCCGAGCTGCCCGATCTCGGCGGCAAGGAAATCGTCATAGCGGCGGAAAACACCTATCCTCCGCTGCAGTTCGTCGATCCGAAGACAGGCGAAGCGATTGGCTGGGAATATGATGCCGTCGCCGAAATCGCAAAGCGGCTGAACCTCACTGTCAGCTTCCAGAACACAAGTTGGGATGCAATGATCCCCGCGATTTCCGCCGGCGAATACGACATGGCGATGAACGGTATCACAATCCGCGCCGACCGCGCCGAGCAGGTGGCCTTTTCCGAACCCTACATGCGCTCGGAGATGTTCATGCTGGTACGCGCCGATGAAGAGCGGTTCTCCGACGCCGCCGGGTTCAACTCCGATAACGACCTCCTGGCCGGTGCCCAGCCCGGCACGACCCCCTTCTATGTCACCGTCTACGAAGTTCTCGACGGCGACGAAGCCAATCCGCGCATCCGCCTGTTCGAGACCTTTGGCGCCGCCGTTCAGGCCCTGAAGACCGGCGACGTCGATCTCGTCCTGACCGACAGCACCGGCGGTGAAGGCTATGTGGCGTCCAACCCGGGCATGTTCAAGTTGATCGGCGATCCGATGGGGACAGAGGAATTCGGCTTCATCTTCCCGAAGGGATCGGAGCTTGTGGCGCCCGTCAATGCGGCGATCGCAAGCCTGCGCGAGGACGGGACGCTCGATGCGCTCAACAAGAAATGGTTCTTCGACTACAAGGCCGAAGAATAGACCCGGGGGTAAACCCTGGACTTTCGCATGTATGGCCGGTAGCCGGGACCCACCCGACACCGGCCATCGGCGTTTAAGCGCCAGGGCCCCGCCCGAAAGACACCTGCTCCGAGACCACCCCATGCAAAACAAGACGGACAAGACAGATGCCAGGGAGGATTTTCCCTACTGGCTCGTCGTCGCCGGCTTCCTCGCCGCGTTCCTTCTTTTCCAGATCGCGACAGACGACATCTATTCGCAGGTCATCGCCACCGTCTCGCGCGGCATCGGGATCACGATCTTCGTCACTCTGCTCGGTTTCTTCATGGCTTCCGTCCTGGGGCTGGCGCTCGCGCTCGCCTCGCTCTCCGGGTCGATCATTCTTCGGCAGGCGGCACGCTTCTACATTGAAATCGTCCGCGGCATGCCGATCATCGTCCTGCTGCTCTACATCGCATTCGTTGCAACGCCGATCCTGATCGGCGCGGCGAACACGGTCCTGGAACCTCTCGGCATCGACGCATTGCGCACGCGCGACTTTCCGCTTCTGTGGCGCGCCATTGCGGCGCTGACGATCGGGTATTCCGCCTTCATCGCAGAAGTGTTCCGTGCGGGCATCCAGGCGGTCGACACGGGACAGATCGAAGCCGCAGAAGCGCTCGGCATGAATCGCGGGCTGCGCTTCCGGCTGATCATCTTTCCTCAGGCCCTGAAAACGATCCTGCCGCCGCTCGGCAACGACTTCATTGCCATGATCAAGGACAGTTCGCTCGTTTCCGTCCTCGGCGTCGCGGATATCACGCAGTTCGGCAAGGTCTATGCGGCAGGTTCGTTCCGCTACCTGGAAACCTACAACGTCGTCGCCCTCATCTATCTGATGATGACGATCACGCTGTCGCTGGCGCTGAGGCGCTTCGAACGCACGAAGACGCCGCAGGCTCGGTAGCCAGCCGGACCATTTCGCTCCCCACGCCTTCCGCTGACTGTCGTTCCGTGGAAACATCTCCGGAGCGGAACGAGGCACTGGCTGGGCACCCATGAAATCCTTTCAAGAGATCGAGGCGCTTGCCGCCGAGTGGAAAGGCGGTGCGGATCAGCTTGGCCTGCTCCTTGGCGAACACAACCCGCCGAAGTCCAGGGAAGAGCTGGAGGAAATCAGCGACGACCGCTGGCTTGCCATGTTCACCAGATGCGTCTTTCAGGCAGGATTCAGCTGGAAGGTCATCGACGCCAAGTGGCCCGGCTTTGAAGACGCCTTCGAAGGTTTCGACGTAGCGCGGCTCGCCTTCCTCCCGGAAGAGGCCTTCGAAAGTCTGGCGAGTGACACGCGCATCGTCCGTAATGGCGCCAAGATCAGATCCGTGCAGGAAAACGCGATTCTCCTGAGGGACCTCGCCGCAGAACACGGCAGCGCCGCCAGATTCTTCGCTCATTGGCCGGCAGCAGATCAGATCGGCCTCATGGACCTCCTCAAGAAGCGCGGCAGCCGTCTCGGCGGCAACACGGGGCAGATCGCACTCAGGTTCATGGGAAAGGAGAGCTTCGTCCTGTCGAACGATGTGGTTAATGCGCTCATACGTGAAAACGTGATCCCGAATGATCGGCTTTCGAAAAAAAATCTTGGCGCAATCCAGTTTGCGTTTAACGAATGGAAAGCAACTTCCGGTCGTCCCCTGAATGAAATCAGCAGAATTCTGGCCTTTTCGGTCGGGCCGACCCATTAACTTCTCATTCAGCTTTTACGAACGTAAACAAAGCATTGATTCAACGCTAATTTTTGTTTTGTGAGCTTAACTCCTGATTTACCAAAACAAGTAACCATGACACTCGAAATTGCGTGAGGTAATGCGTCGCAATGAGTGTACTGCGTAAAGGGGTGTCCTCCGTGGCACCCCAACATTCGATCAAATCGGAAGCACCCGCTTCCTGGCTCAACACCATTTTCAAGGGCGACTGCGTGTCCGCCCTCGAAAAGCTGCCGTCCCGTTCCGTGGACCTCGTCTTCGCGGATCCACCTTATAATCTCCAGCTCGGTGGCGATCTGCACCGGCCGGATCATTCCAAGGTGGACGCCTGCGATGATGAATGGGACCAGTTCGAAAGCTTCGAGGCGTATGACGCCTTTACCCGTGCATGGCTGCTGGCCGTGCGGCGGGTGATGAAGCCGGACGGGTCGCTCTACGTGATCGGCTCCTATCACAACATCTTCCGAGTTGGCGCGATCCTTCAGGATCTCGGCTTCTGGATCATGAATGATATTGTGTGGCTGAAGTCGAACCCGATGCCGAACTTTCGCGGCAAGCGGTTCACCAATGCCCATGAGACCATGATCTGGGCCGTGAAATCGAAGACCGCCAAACCGACCTTCAATTATGACGCTCTCAAGGTCTTCAATGAAGATCTTCAGATGCGCTCCGACTGGCACCTGCCGCTTTGCACGGGCGCCGAGCGGCTGAAGAACAAGGCCGGACAGAAGGTTCATCCGACACAGAAGCCTGAATCCCTGCTCTACAGGGTGCTGACTGCGTCTTCGAAACCCGGTGACGTGGTGCTGGATCCCTTCTTCGGCACCGGCACGACCGGCGCTGTCGCCAAGAAGCTCGGCCGGCATTATGTCGGTGTGGAACGCGAGCAGGACTACATCGACGCGGCGACCGATCGGATCTCCGCGATCGAGACCGGCGACGCTGCTTCGCTCGAGATGCATCAAGGCAAACGGGCGCAGAAGCGCATTCCCTTTGGCACGCTGCTCGAAAGCGGATTGCTTGCGCCCGGAACGGAACTGACGTGTTCCAAGGGCAAGCACCTTGCCGTCGTGCGGGCCGACGGGTCCCTGAAGTCCGGCGACCATACTGGCTCGATCCACAAGGTCGGCGCGCTTGTTCAGGGCCAGGAAGCCTGCAACGGCTGGACATTCTGGCACACGCTCAAGGATGGCAAGACCTCGCCTATCGATGAGCTGCGAAAGGAAGTCAGATCCCGTCTGCAAGCATAAGCAGGCGGCTTAAAAGAAGTACACTTCGCTTCCCCGCGAGCTCACTTCTTCCCCGTCTCCCTTCATGGGAGGCGGGGTTTTTCTTTTTGCCGGCAGGCTTCCGCTCACATTGTCAGCATCTAGAGCAGGCCGACCAGCCTCTGCGGCTATCTGGCCATCGTCTCATGGCGCGGCCGGCGCATCGACCGCATTGGCGCCGGAAGATATGCAGCAGCAAGGAAATGTCAGGAAGTACGGGCCATTCCGGTTCGGGAAACCGAGCCCTAGCCGCTCAGCTGGCAGAGATTGGCTTGCCAGACATCGAGCCAACGCTCGATCTCTTCCGCGTTCACAGGTGGTGAGAAATAGAAGCCCTGGAATGAACGACATCCTGCTTTTTCCAGGAATTCCAGTTCCTTGAGTGTTTCGACGCCTTCCGCCAGAACATCGAGCCCCATGTTCTTCGCCATTGCCAGCATGGCGCCGGTAATCCGCTGCATCTTGGCATTGCTGTCCAGACCCGACACGAAGGACCGGTCGATCTTGAGAACGGAAATGGGCATATCGATCAGCGTCGCGATGGAGGAGTGCCCCGTTCCGAAATCATCGAGGGCCAGCGTGAAGCCTGCCTGTTCCAAAGTCCGGCACTGTTCGATGAGTTCGTGGTCGAACTGCTCGAACAGGATCGATTCCAGAAGCTCGAGCTGAATGTCGGACGGCCGCAGTCCCTCCGCCGCGAGTTCGACAAGAAGCACGCTCACGAAATCGACCGACCTGAGGTTCGAGGCTGTGACGTTCAGCGAGAGCTTGCCGATTTTCCGGCCCTGCCGCTGCCAGGCGGCAAGTTGAGAGAATGCCTTCCGGCGCACCTGGCGGTCGATGTCGACCATGATGTTCGAACGGGTGGCAACCTCCAGAAAATATGCTGGCGTCAGCACATCCTGACCGGGCAGCTCCCATCTGGCCACGACCTCCAGCCCGCGAATGCTGCCGCTGAGCGTGTCGATCTGCGGCTGGAAGAAGGGCACGAACTGACTTTTCTTCACCGCGCGTCTGATTTCGGAAACAAGGCGCGTGCTTTTCTCGTGCCGCTCGATCATCTCTTCCGAAAGGACCTTGACGGCCGACTTCTGCCCCTTCGCCTCATAAAGGGCGATATCGGAATTTGCGATCAGACGGTCCGCATTCGGAACCTGGCCCGGCTGGAACACGACGAGGCCGATGCTGGCCCCGACCCTGCAGCTCTGATCATTGTGATGGACGGGCATGGAAAGCGCTGCGACGAGATCGCGCGCAAGCTTTTCCAGTTCGCCCTCTTCCGGCGCATCCGCCAAAAGAAGCGCAAACTCGTCACCGCCGATACGGGCCGGCATATCCTTGATGCCGCAAGAGGCCTGCAATGCGCGGGCAGCCTGCATGAGGACCCTGTCGCCGGCGGCGTGACCGAAATTGTCGTTGACCGACTTGAAGTCGTCCAGGTCGATATGCATCAGCGCGAAGCGCGCGCCGGGATCGGGGTGGGCAAGCATTTCCTCAAGGCGCCGGTGCAGGGAGGCCCGGTTGCCGATCCCGGTGAGCGAATCTTCCAATGACTTGCGTTCCGCTTGCAGCTTGGACTGCTTCAGGGCTTGCGCCAGTTTCTGGCTGTCCTTCAGAAGGGTCTGCTGGGTCTGGAAGGAATAGAAGAGATCGATCGAAAAATCGTTGGGCTTAAAGTCCGCTTCGGTCAGGGCAAACCGGTGGACGCAGCGGGCAAGGTGAATCCCGAAGGAAAGGTCGATCAGAAGCCCTTCGTGTGCCCGGTCGACCGGAACCGCGACAGCGCGGAACTGGATCGGCTCCTCGCCCGAAGGCGCCGCGCTGACAACCAGTTTTTCGCCGAGCCGCTCCCAGATCGACTGCAGCCCCTGAATTCGGCGCGGGCGTACCATGGTGAAGACATCAAGGAAAGCTTGTCCGATGATCTCCTCGCCAAAGATCCGCCGCAACGTCGGGCCGGCAGTTTCGATCCTGCCAAGTCCATCCAGCCTGACATGCAGGGGAAACAGCATGTCGGCCATCTCTCGACCAAGTGTGATCTCTGGAAGCATCACCCGGCGCCGATCTCGTGTTCGCGGGAACTGGACATATCAGGCCAGCAGCCTGATGCGAAAGACATCGTGGTCGGCTCCCTCTGACCGGAAAGCCACCTGCTCCACGTCGATTTCCTCTCCGGTGTCCTTGGCAATCCCGTGCAGCAGCCCTTCCACCATCGGCGCAAGTCCGTCCCTGTCGGAATAATAATGGAGCAGAAAGGTTTCTCCGCCGAGGTCCTCCAGCTCGAAGGATGGCGGCTTGAGATGGGGCATCGACAGGATGATCCTGTCATGCAGATCATCCAGCCCCCTCACTTGCTCGATGAACGTCGGGCCGGACAGGCGCATCAGATGCCGGAAGCCCGACCCGCCGGCGAAATCCACCCAGTATTTTCCAAAGACCTTGAGGACATCCTGCGCGTCGAGGCCGGTAAATTCGCCGACCGCATCAACAAGCTTGTAGGTCAGTTCGTCTTCATAGCTGGTCATCTTTTCGAACTCGGCTTCCTGAACGCCAGCCCGCGCGCAGATCCTGCGCCAGGCTTCTGCACCGTGGTTCGTCAGAATGAAGGTCCGAATGCCTTCATTGACCATTCCATACATTTCCGCCTCGTTTCAAACACAGCCGTGTAGTGTCGCCAGCTTACTTACGTCATCTTATCGGGTCGCCAGATCGCTGCAGCACTCACGCCCCGTTTATCCTACCCTTTCAGATAGAGACTTAAGATTCTCTCAAGGATGCAAACAATCTTCATGGCTATCTGTTTGTTTTTACAATGTCTTTATTACCCACTCCTTGACGTTCGGACCGTAGCCGAGCGTTTCTCCCCGACTGGAAGCCGATTTCCGCCTCCTTGTATTCGCAGTTGAGGCAAACGGGAAAACCGCGTGCGATACGGCACCTGCCACCTTCAGGTGGGTCGGCTATCGGAAAGCTTCCCGGCTACCGAGGCACGCTCCGGCCGGGCGGGTTCGTGCAGGAACCTGCCCGTGAGGCGGAGCGCACCTGAAGGCTGCCTATTCGAAACCGACAAGGGCCTTCCGGCGCTTGCCGACCGAGACCGTGAGCCGCTCGTTTGCCTGCAGGTCGCCGATGGCGATCCGGCGGCGGGCATCGTCGATGATGCTGTTGTTGAGCCGCACGCCACCGCCTTCTACAAGGCGCCTGGCCTCGCCGTTGGAGGATGCGAAACCGACAGCGACGACGAGTTCCAAGAGGCCAAGCCCCTCTGCCAGCGTCGACCGTGCCAGCGTGTGCGTGGGCTCCGTCAATTCTTCTTCGCCGGAGAACAGCGCGTCACCCTGCTGAAGCGCCGCTCTCGCTTCCTCCGGACCGTGCAGGATGGTGGTCACCTGCGTTGCAAGAATGCGCTTTGCTTCATTCAGTTCAGCCCCTTCCAGGGCGGCAAGCCGCTCGACCTCGGTCAACGGAAGCTCGGTGAACAGGCGCAGGAACCGTCCGACATCGGCATCAGCCGTGTTGCGCCAGAATTGCCAGAAGCCGAAGGGCGACAGGTGCTCGGGGTGCAGCCAGACCGCTCCGGCAGCGGTCTTGCCCATCTTCGCACCGCTCGCGGTTGTCAGCAGCGGCACGGTCAGCCCATGCAGCTTGCGCCCGTCGCGGCGCCCCAGCTCGATACCGTTGACGATGTTGCCCCATTGGTCCGAACCGCCGACCTGCAACACGCAGTCCTGGCGCTTTGCCAGTTCCAGAAAATCGACAGCCTGCAGCATCATGTAGCAGAATTCGAGCACGGTCAGAGGCATCTGCGCATCCAGACGCGACTTGACGCTGTCGAAGGTCATCATTCGGTTGACGGTGAACTGGGATCCGTAATCGCGGAGGAATTCCAGGAAGCGGAACTCGTTGAGCCACTCAGCGTTGTCGATCAGCAGCGCGCCGTCGGCGCCGTCCATGTCCAGCATCCGCTCGACCGACCGTCGAATGGAAGCGATGTTGGCCGCGATCTGTTGCTCTTCCAGCATGGGCCGTGCGTCCTTGCGAAAGCTCGGATCGCCGATCAGGCTGGTGCCGCCACCGAGGACGACGATGGGGCGGTGGCCGAGTTTCTGCAGCCAGCGCATGGTCATAAGCGGCATGAGGTGGCCGACATGAAGGCTTGCAGCGGTCGCATCGAAACCTGCGTAAGCGGTGATCGGTCCGGCAGAAAGGGTTCGGTCGAGCGCGTCGATATCCGTGCACTGATGCACGAGGCCACGCTCCAAAAGGATGCTGAGGGCTTCCGATCTGAGCTTGGTTGCCGGTTTACCGGCTTCAATCATGTGTGTGGTCATGGGTCGCTTCCTGGTTCCTCCGCCAGGAAGCTCGGGTTTTCCAGAAACCAAAAAGCCGCCTGACGCGGCGGCTTTTGAGGTTTCTATCGGGTGAACAAGATCCTACGCAGCCGCCGGTATGTCGGTGACGTAATAAAAATACACAAAGGATGCGCTCATCTTGGTCATGTCAGCTTAATTGTGCGACGCCGTTAAAAGAGTCAAGCGAGATGTTTCACGCGGCGATCCCGGACGACTGACTGTTGCCGAAAAGCCTCAGGACAGTCCCAGCTTGCGCTCGCCGCGATCGAGGATCAACGGAACGATGAGATCCTCCTCGTCATCAAGATGGCGCATCAGTCCGCTGATCAACGTGTTGCTGACATTGGCATAGTCGTCGGCGGCGCGACGGATCTTGTCCATGTCCCCCTCCTGGATCTGACCAAGCAGCTTGTTGGCGCTGCCGATCACGGTCTCGATCCGGTGATGAATCAGTTCGTGATCGCTTTCCAGAAGCTCGAATCCAGAGATCAGGCGCTTCTCCGCCTCAATGAACACCGGAAAATAGTGATGGTCCTCGATCATGTGATGGCCGTGAAGCTCGCTCAGGAAGTGTTGCAGGCGCGGGGCGAACAGGTTGCCGAATTGCTTCGCCTCGATCTGCCCCTCCCGGAACTGGTGCATGAGGGAGCCCAGCGTCTTGCCGAACTGGCGAAACCCGTCGTGGCGGTTCAGCCAGAAATCGGTCAGGGGACCGAGCTCTCGGCTCACGCCCCATTCGGCACGCGGATATTCCTTGAGCAGGAACAGCCATTCTTCCGGCAGGCCGCTGCGACGGTCGAGATTATTTGGATCAGTCATGAAAGGATCAGGCCTGCGTCTTTCGATCAAACGGTAAGTGAGCGGTGTGGGTTTGCGGGCACTGATGCGAAGGAACAAGGCACTTCTCCCCGAAGCAGCCCTGCCGGGCCGCAAAACCTGTGCCGACACAAACACCTTGTTCCCCTGTTATAATAACTGAGGTCGCAATTTCCAGTGGCGTCCGGTGGAAGCGCAACGGTTTGCCGCGAGCCCGCATCGGCGTGAAACAGGGCCAGACCGTAGCATTTCGGGGCGGGAGCGTCTCTTTCAAATCATGCATATGCCTTGATCGGTCCCTTGCCTTACCGAATTCGCCGGCTCCAAAATGAAACCCCCGGCCGAAGCCGGGGGCTTTGGATATCATCGATGTGATCAAGCGATCATTCAGCGGCAGCCGATGTGACTTCCGCCGGCTCCGGCTTCGTCCATTTCAGCACCGGCTTGCGGGCCGCCGTCGTTTCGTCAAGTCGACGACGCGGCGCAAGGTAGGGTGCCCCCTCGAAACGATCGGTCTCGCCGCGCTTTGCGCTCATGACGAGGTCACGCATCGTGGCGATGAAGAGATCGAGCGACGCCCGGCTTTCCGATTCCGTCGGTTCGATCAGCATCGCGCCATGAACAACCAGCGGAAAATACATGGTCATCGGATGATAGCCCTCGTCGATCATCGCCTTGGCGAAGTCGAGCGTGGTGACGCCGGTGTCCTTCAGGAAGCTGTCATCGAACAGCACCTCGTGCATGCACGGACGTTCGCCGAACGGCAGGCTCATAAGGTCCTGCAGACCAACGCGGATGTAGTTGGCGTTCAGCACGGCGTCTTCCGATGCCTGACGCAGACCATCCGAACCGTGGCTCATCATGTAGGAGAGAGCGCGCACATACATGCCCATCTGGCCATGGAATGCGGTCATGCGGCCGAAAGGCTTTTCGCCCTCTGCCGTGGAGGCTTCGGTCTCGACCAGCTCAAGCCCCTTGTCCGTCTTGCGGATGAAGGGCAGCGGCGCGAAGGGCGCCAGACGCCTGGACAGCACCACCGGACCGGCACCCGGACCGCCGCCGCCATGGGGCGTCGAGAAGGTTTTGTGCAGGTTGATGTGCATGGCATCGATGCCGAGATCACCAGGACGCGCCTTGCCGACGATGGCATTGAAGTTGGCGCCATCGCAGTAGAAATAGGCATCCTCGGCGTGGATCATTTCGGCGATCTGCCTCACATCACGTTCGAACAGCCCGCAGGTGTTCGGGTTCGTCAGCATGATGCCGGCAATGTTGCCGCTGTGCTCGGCGATCGTGCGCTTGAGCGCCTCCAGATCCACCGTGCCGTCATCCTTGGCGTCGATGGACACGACCTTGTAGCGCAGGAGAGCCGCCGTTGCCGGGTTGGTGCCATGCGCGCTTTCGGGAACAAGCACGATCTTGGGATCGCGGCCAGCAGCCGTATGTGCCGCCTTGATCGCCATCATGCCGCACAGCTCGCCGTGGGCGCCAGCCTTGGGGCTCATGGCAACAGCGGAGGTATTGGTGGACACCATCAGCCAGTGCGCCAGATCCTCCATCAGTTCCAGCGCGCCCTGCACGGTGGAAACCGGCTGCAGCGGATGGATGTCACCGAAGCCGGGCAGCCGCGCCATCTTCTCGTTCAGGCGCGGATTGTGCTTCATGGTGCAGGAGCCAAGCGGATAAAGCCCGCTGTCGATCGCGAAGTTGTTGCGCGACAGACGCACGTAATGGCGCATCGCTTCCGGCTCGGCGAGACCTGGCAGGCCGATTTCCGCCTTGCGCTCGTGGCCGCCAAGTTCGAAGTCGGCGCTGTCGTCCTCATCGAGATCGACACCGGTGGTTTCCAGCGACGCGAATTCGAAGATCAGCGGCTCTTCCATGTCGAGACCGCGGTTCCCCGTGAAGGTTTTCGGGTGGAAAGCTCCGTCTGCTTCGCCCGGTTTGGTCGGGCGGCCTTGCGTGTTCATGCTCATGCCAGCACCTCCTTCAGTGCGTCCGCGAACGCGGCGCGATCTTCATCCGTGTTGACCTCGGTCGAGGCGACGACGACGAGGTTCGCCAGATCCTTGTTCTCCGGAACCAGCCGCGAGACCGGGACGCCGGCCAGAATGCCGCGCTCGGCAAGCTTTTCGACAACCTCGGCAGCCACCTTGGGCAGCGCGATCGTGAACTCGTTGAAATAAGCGGAATTCAGAACCTCGACACCGGGTACGCCGCTCAGCTGCTTCTTCAGCTTCACCGCGTTGCCGTGGTTGATGCGGGCAAGTTTGGTCAGGCCCGCCTGCCCCAGCAGCGACATGTGGATGGTGAAGGCAAGGCAGCAGAGGCCGGAGTTGGTGCAGATGTTCGACGTCGCCTTGTCCCGCCGAATGTGCTGTTCGCGCGTCGAGAGCGTCAGCACGAAACCGCGCTTTCCTTCCGCATCCACCGTCTCGCCGCAGAGGCGACCCGGCATTTGGCGGACGTACTTCTGACGGGTGGCGAAAAGTCCGACGTAAGGACCGCCGAAATTCAGGCCATTGCCGATCGACTGGCCTTCACCGACGACGATATCGGCCCCTTGCGTTCCGGGAGGTTCGATCAGCCCCAGGGAAACGACTTCGGTAAAGACGGCGATCAGCAGCGCGCCGTGTTCATGGGCCTTCTCCGCGATCGGCTTCAGGTCGATGAGCTGGCCGTAAAAGGACGGCGACTGAACGACAACGCAGGAGGTCTCGTCATCGATCTGCGCCAGAATATCTTCCGTTCCGGTCGGGTCTGCCGGCAGGCTGACCACGGTGTCGCCAGCCATGTGCGAAACGTCCTCGACCACATCGCGGTACTGGGGATGAAGTCCGCCGGACAGAACCGCCTTGCTGCGCTTGGTCACGCGGTGTGCCATCAGCACCGCTTCGCCGGTCCCGGTGGAGCCGTCATACATGGACGCGTTGGCGACATCCATCGCGGTCAGGCGGGCCACCTGGGTCTGGAACTCGAACAGGTACTGCAAGGTCCCTTGCGTGATTTCCGGCTGATAGGGTGTGTAGGACGTCAGGAACTCCGACCGCTGGATCAGGTGGTCGACGGTGGCCGGCACATGGTGCTTGTAGGCGCCGGCGCCGACGAAGAACGGCACTGAACCGGCGGACGTGTTCTTCGCCGCCAGGGCCGAGAGCTTCCGCTCGACCTGCAATTCACTGGCGCGCGTCGGCAGGTCCAGCAGGTCCTTCATGCGCACGTCTTCGGGAATGTCCGCGAAGAGATCGTCTATGGATTTGACACCAATCCGCGCAAGCATGTCGGCGCGGTCGGTCTCGTTCAAAGGAAGGTAGCGCATCAGGCAGCTCCTAGGGTTTCATCATCTTTCCGGACGTGCGCCGCTCCATCGACCGTCCACTTCGTCAATCCGCGGACCGTTATCGGATCCTGTACCAGGCGCTCGCACGCTGGCCGGAATGACGGTGGCGGGACAGGGGAACACTGCCCGGCGTCTTTCATTCAGGGCGCCACAAGGCGCAGCGGTTCGGGCTCAATCAGGATCTCGCACTTCACGGAATTGGCGATGAAACAGACCTCATGCGCCTTTACGTGCAGATCCCTCATCCAGGTCGGATCCGGCTCCGTGTCAGCCTTCAGCGTCACCAGCGGCTTCAGCACCACCTTGCTGATGGCCATCCGGCCGGGTCCGATGCGGCTCATCTCGCCCCGGGCGTGGTCCCGGTAGCTCGCCACCTGGTAGCCGGCCCGCCGGGCCAGATCGAGGAACCAGAGCATGTGGCAGGAGGAAATCGCTGCCACGAATGCTTCTTCGGGGTCGACTGCCGCCTCGATCGAATGAGGCAAGGGCACCACCGTCGGCGAGGCGCTGGCCGGAACTTCCAGCCCGCCGTCGAAACGCCATATGTGGCCGCGCGAATAGGCGTTTGCGGCATAGTCGCCGTCGCAGGCCCATTCCACCTCGGCCGTATAGGAGTGCCCTGGCATGGCTTAGAGCGCCTCCACGTAGGCCTTGTAGCCGGCTTCGTCCATCAGCTCGGTCAGCTGATCCGCATTACCGACCTTGATCTTCAGGAACCAGGCGGCCCCTTCCGGATCTTCGTTCACCTTGGCAGGTTCCTCGGCAAGGGCGTCGTTGGCTTCGACGACTTCGCCGTCAATCGGCGCGTAGACCTCGCTGGCGGCCTTGACCGATTCCACGACAGCAGCTTCGTCGCCCTGGGACAGGGACTTGCCGGATTCGGGAAGTTCCACATAGACGACGTCGCCGAGCTGTTCCTGCGCGTAGGACGTGATGCCGATGGTGGCGACATCGCCGTCAACGGAAATCCACTCGTGGTCTTTGGAATAATAGGTTGTCATGTTCTGCCTGTTCTATGGAAAAGGATTAGGTCTTGGGCTTGCGGTAGTACCGGTTTGGCACAAAGGGCATATCCGCGACGGTCGCCGGTAGACGGCGATTGCGGACGATGAGTTCAAGGGACGTACCTTGGGCAGCGTATGCGGCCGGCACATAGCCCATGGCGATCGGTCCTCCGACCGTCGGGGCGAAACCGCCGGACGTCAGCGTTCCGATCACGTCGCCGTCAGGCAACGCGATCTCCGCGCCTTCGCGGGCGGGTGCCTTACCGTCCAGTTTCAGACCAACGCGCACGCGTGAAGGGCCATCCTTCAGTTCGGACTGGATGCGGTCAGCACCCGGAAAGCCCCCCTCCTCGCGGCGGCGCTTCTGCATGCAGAAGGTAATCGCGCCTTCGACCGGAGACGTGGTTTCATCGATATCGTGGCCATAGAGGCAAAGACCGGCTTCCAGCCGCAGGCTGTCGCGGGCACCCAGACCAATCGCCTCGACCCGATCGTCGGCGAGCAGTGCGCGGGCGATGGCTTCCGCCGCGCCGGCTGGCACGGACATCTCGACACCGTCCTCGCCCGTGTAGCCGGCGCGTGCGATGTGGCAGTCGATGCCGTCGAATTCCATCGGAGCAGCCGACATGAAGGCGAGGTCGGCGGCCTGCGGAGCATGTGCGGCAACGGCCGCAACCGCTTCAGGGCCCTGGACCGCGATGAGGGCACGGTCCTCGACGACTTGCAGCTTGACGTTGTCCGGTAGCTTTGCGCGGAAATGCGCATAGTCGACATCCTTGCGGGCGGCATTCACCACAAGCATCAGCTTGCCGTCTTCCGCCGGCGAAAGCGGCCGCGTGACCATCAGATCATCGATGATGCCGCCATCGTCGTTGAGCAGAACCGTGTAGCGCTGGCGTCCCAGGCCCAGCTCCACGAAGTTGGACGGCGTCAGCGCCTCCAGGGCACGGGCGGTGGTTTCGTGATCAGGACCGATCAGGACGGCCTGGCCCATGTGGGAGACGTCGAAGAGGCCGGCGCTTGCACGGGTGTGCAGGTGCTCGGCCATGATGCCGGCCTTGTACTGCACAGGCATGGAATAGCCAGAAAACGGCACCATCCGGGCGCCGAGCTCGACATGGAGGTCGTGAAGGGGTGTCTGTTTCAGGTCGCTCTCGGTAGCGGCATCCGCCATGAACGGTCCTCGAGTTCGGGGTTGCGCAGTCCCGAACCGACCTTCTGGAACGGTTCGTCTGCACCCCCTCTGTCCGAGTACCTGAGAGATTTCCCGCATGGCCAGGCGGCCAGCGGTTACTCCTTCGGTGAGCAGTCCGCGCTTTTTATGGAGCGGAGCACTGCTTTCCAGAGCGTTGTCGCTTGTGCGGTCCTTTTGCCTGAGAGTTTCCGGGGCGGTTGCTCCTTCGGCGCCGGTGTCTTTTCAACCGGCCTCTCCCGCACAGCTTCGGCGCGTCGCCACGCCGACCAGGGAACGACCCTGATCTTGCGGCGGATTGTGCGAGGCGGACATAATCTTGTCAATATGCGACATGGCCTTGCCGCATATTGTCCCTGCATGAAAAACAGGCGTGCCTGTTTACAAACCAGGCTCAGCGGCCGCGTTCGTCGAAACCGAACACCACTTTCACGCTCTGGTTCGCATCGATGACGAACTTGTTCTCGATCAGCGTCCAGCTTTCGCTCGGAGAATCGGCACCGAGCGTGACCGGGATGGTCAGAAGGTCCGACGCAAGCGGCTTGACGCCCTCACCGCCCGGCACGATCGCGACCCTGAGCGGCAAGGTGACTTCGCCCCCCTTCCAGGCCGGGCCAGACGTGACTTCGCCGGAGAAACCAAGCTTCATCTGGCGGCGGCCATCCGGCAGCGCGGTGCAGGTGTTGGCCCAGTCCTCGACGGTTGCCTGGTAAAGCAACGCCTCGCGATTGTCTTCCTGACCGCGGACGAACTTGCGGATCAGGTAGGTGTTGGACTTCAGCTCCATCGGGGGGCATTGGACCGGCGGTGCGAATGTTTCCGGAGATATTTCGATTGGTTCCTGTCCGGCCGAGATGAATTTTTCGGCAGTCCCGCCGCAACCGGACAGTGCCGCGGCACAAAATCCGGCGACGAGGAGCGGTTTCAGGTTCCAACCGGCCACGGCCTTAATCGCACTGATCATTCTATTTCCACTTAAATGCAAAGCAATCTGGCCGGGCTTCATAACAGGTCCGCCGGGAATTGGCGAGGCTTAACACCCTGTGTTCCGGATCCTTGGGCCCTGCGGGACGTTTCACTTGAGGAAGGGAAAAGGCACGGCCGCATACGTAACGTCAGGACGTCCTTCCCACAACCGGATGACGGGGTCACAAAGCAGCTTATTGTGGCTGAAATGGTGCACCGATTTCGCCCGTCCCTTGACACGATGGACATGCAAGCCCTTATTGCGGCCAGAAAGGTTTCCGAAAGAGCCCCATGACCGAGACCAACACCGATAAATCTCCACTGACCATACATCTGTGCGCGCCGCGCGGCTTCTGTGCCGGCGTCGACAGAGCCATCCAGATCGTCGAGCTGGCCCTGGAGAAATACGGCCGCCCCGTCTACGTGCGCCACGAGATCGTGCACAACAAGTTCGTGGTGGAAAGTCTGCGGGACAAAGGCGCCGTCTTCGTCGAGGAGCTTTCCGAAATTCCCGCCGCGGATCTGGAACGTCCGGTGATCTTTTCGGCTCATGGCGTCCCGAAATCCGTTCCGCAGGATGCCCAGAACCGGAAGATGTTCTACCTGGACGCGACCTGCCCGCTGGTGTCGAAGGTGCACAAGGAAGCGGAAATCCATTTCAGGCGTGACCGCGAGATCCTTCTGATCGGTCATGCCGGTCATCCGGAAGTGATCGGCACCATGGGCCAACTGCCTCCAGGCACGGTCACGCTGATCGAGACGGAAGAAGATGCACGGCGCTTCACGCCCACCTCCGACCTGCCGATCGCCTACATCACGCAGACGACGCTTTCCGTCGATGATACGGCCGGTATCGTCGCGGTCCTGAGGGAACGGTTTCCGGATATCGTCGCTCCGCACAAGGAAGATATCTGCTACGCCACGACGAACCGTCAGGAAGCGGTCAAGCACGTGGCGCCGGATGTCGACGCGATGATCGTGGTCGGCGCGCCGAATTCATCCAACTCCCAGCGTCTTCGCGAGGTGGCGGAACGCGCCGGATGCCCGACCTCCATTCTCCTCCAGCGGGCGGACGAGATCGACTGGGCGGACTTCCAGGGGATTTCCTCGCTCGGTGTGACGGCAGGTGCGTCCGCTCCCGAAACGCTGGTCGAAGAGATCATCACCGCCTTCCGCGAGCGTTACGACGTGACCGTCAAGACGGTCCGCACCGCGGATGAGACAATCGCCTTCAACCTGCCCAGAGAGCTTCGCGACATGGTCGCGCCGGCTCAGGTCAGCGCCGGATAAGTCAGATGGCCGTTTACACCGAAGTGTCCGATGAAGACCTCGCCGCCTTTATCGGCACCTACGACGTCGGTCGCCTTCTGTCCTGCAAGGGCATTGCAGAAGGCGTCGAGAACAGCAATTTCCTGCTCCAGACGGACAAGGCGTCCTTCATCCTGACGCTTTACGAAAAGCGGGTGAACCCGGACGACCTGCCCTATTTTCTGAACCTTCTGGAACATCTGGCGCGCAAGGGCCTTTCCTGCCCGACGCCGGTGCCTTCGCGCGAGGGTAAGTTGCTGGGAACGCTTGCCGGGCGTCCGGCAGCTCTCGTCACCTTTCTGGAAGGCATGTGGGTGCGCAAACCCCGGGTCAGCCATTGCGCTGAGCTCGGCAAGGCAATGGCTGAGCTGCACCTGGACGGCCGCGACTATGACGGTTATCGCAAGAACGCCCTCGACGTTACCGGCTGGCGACCGCTGTTCGATCAGAGCGCGGCGGGTGCCGACAGCGTCAGCCCGCGGCTTGGCCAGGAGATTTCCCGGGAGCTCGATTACCTGGAAGCAAACTGGCCGCAGGAGCTGCCCTCCGGGGTAATTCACGCGGACCTTTTTCCCGACAATGTCTTCTTTCTGGGGGACGAGCTTTCCGGGCTGATCGACTTCTATTTCGCCTGCAACGACGCATTCGCCTATGACATCGCGATCTGCCTCAATGCGTGGTGCTTCGAGCCGGACCTGTCGTTCAATGTCACCAAGGCACGCGCGCTGCTGAAAGGCTACGGAGCCGTCAGGCCGCTGACCGACGCCGAGTACGACGCCCTGCCGCTGCTTGCGCGGGGCGCTGCCCTGCGCTTTCTGCTGACCCGCCTCTATGACTGGCTGAGTGTCCCCGAGGGCGCGCTGGTCACCCCGAAGGATCCCATGGAATATCTCAAGAAACTGCGCTTTCACCGGAACGTCGAGACGGCCGAATCTTACGGGCTGGAACGATGAGCGCGGAAAATCGTGTGACCATCTATACCGACGGCGCCTGCTCCGGAAACCCCGGTCCCGGCGGCTGGGGCGCTATCCTTCGCTTCGGCGGGCACGAGAAGGAACTCAAGGGCGGTGAGGCGCAGACGACCAACAACCGCATGGAGCTGACGGCCGCAATCGAGGCGCTGACAGCCCTCAAGCGCCCCTGCGCCATCGACCTTTACACCGACAGCACCTATGTGCGCAGCGGCATCAACGACTGGATGAGCGGCTGGAAGCGCCGCGACTGGCGCACGGCAGACAACAAGCCCGTCAAGAACGCCGACCTGTGGCAGGCGCTTGATGCGGCACGCGAACGCCATGACGTGACATGGCACTGGGTCAAGGGCCACGCCGGCCATCCGGACAACGAACGCGCGGACGAACTGGCGCGCAGCGGCATGGCCCCGTATAAAAGCGGCAGATAGAAACAAACCCGTTTCATACGCAGAGGAATTTCAGTGAGAATTTTCTCGTGGCCCCCTCAGGTTCCCGCCCGCACGATCCATCCGGACGTCTCCGGCACCGTGCTGATCATGGCAAATCCCACGTCGGGCGGCTATCGGCCGGGCGTTCTGGAGGATGTCCGCGACCGGCTGGAAGACCTCGGTTGCAAGACCATTCTCCGCCTGACGACCCACGCAGGAGAAATCGGCGAGGTCTGTTCGGATCCTGATCTGAAAGTCCGCACCATCGTCATCGCCGGCGGCGACGGCTCGATCAACGAGGCGCTGACCGGGCTGCAGACCCACCCCAACCCACCTCAACTCGCGGTCATTCCCTTCGGTACGGCCAATGTCCTCGCCCTTGAACTGGGTCTTCCGCGGAAGGCGCGGCTGATCGCGCAGACGATCCGGGCCGGAAGGACGATGCCGCTTCACTACGGCCTCGCCAATGGCCGGCCTTTCGTGCTGATGGCATCCACCGGTTTCGATGCGGAGGTGGTTCATGCCGTTCCGCTCGATCTGAAGCGACGCTTCGGCAAGCTAGCCTATGTCATCACCGCCCTCAGGATCGGCCTGACACGCAAGGGAAGCCCCTTGACCATCACGCTGGACGACGGCGCACCGCTGGAGGGGAAATTCGCTGTTGCCAGCAATGCCAGGCACTATGGCGGCCCCTTCGTGATCTGCCCGTCCGGCGCGACCGATCCCGGTCTTCACATGCTGATCCTGGAAAGGGACGACCCCTGGTCGTCGTTCCTCTATGGCCTGGCGCTTGTTTGCGGGCGTATTCACAATGCAGGTGGTGCGCGCGTGGCAGCGTTTTCCAAGGCCACGATCGCCGCGGCGGCCAGTGTTGCCGCGCAGGTCGATGGCGACCCGTTCGGCGCAACGCCTCTGGAAATCCGGCAGACCGAGCGGACAGTGCCCATCCTTGTGCCCTGACGGCTGGATAGCCCGCCAGAGCCATTCGGCGCTGCCCCGTGCACGCAAGGCCCTTCCGGCGGTGCCGTATGATTATCAGGCCGATTGCGCTTCTGCGGGCATCTTGCGCAGGATCTTGGTGGCTTCCGAGGCAGAGACAGCTTCGCCGAAGAAATAGCCCTGTGCGTATTCGCAGCCGAGCTGGAACAGCTCCAGCGCATCGCTTTCGCTTTCCGCGCCTTCCGCAACAACCTGCATGCCGAGATCGTGCCCCATCGCGACAATGGTCCGCAACAGGACCGGGCGCGCCGAGGACCCATTCGGCTTCACGAAGGACTGATCGATCTTGATCGTGTCGAACGGGAAGCGCTGGAGATAGGACAGCGAGGAGTGGCCTGTTCCGAAATCGTCCAGGGACAGACCGGCACCAAGACCGCGCAGGCGCTCCAGTACCTTGGCAGAATATTCCGGGTTGGACATGACCAGCGATTCGGTCAGCTCCAGCTTCAGCGTCCCAGGCTCCAGAGAGGTTCTGGACAGCACCGCCTTCACATCGTTGATCAGGTCCTGTTTCAGCAGTTGCCGGGACGACAGGTTGACGGAGGCAAAGAGCGGCTGTGCCGTCTGGAACTCACGCTGCCAGAAGGCGAGCTGCTGTGCCCCCTTGTCGAGCATGTACATGCCGAGTTCGTTGATCAGACCGGACTGCTCTGCAATCGGAATGAACTCTGACGGCGCGATCTTGCCGCGGCGCGGATGGTTCCAGCGTGCCAGAACCTCGAAGCCGGCGACCGACTGGTCCTCCAGGCGGACGATCGGCTGGAAGAAGACGCCAAGCGTTTCCTTCTTGATCGCCTCGCGCAGGTCCGCTTCCAGATCGACAATATTCTTGTCGAGCGGGCGCAGGATCGGCCGGAACACCTCCTGCCGGTCGCCCCCGAGCCGCTTGGCGTGGTTCAGCGCGATTTCCGCATTGGTGAGCATGTCTTCGACAGCCTGCTTGCCGCCGTCGAAGAAGGCGATGCCGACGGAGCAGGTCAGGAAGATCTCGCGGTCGCCGAAGGTGATCGGTGCGCGCACGGCCTTCCTCAGGGAATCGGCCAGAGCGACGATCCGGTCCGGCTCCTGTTCGGATGTCAGCACGAGGCCGTACTGGTCACCCGACAGCCTGCCGAGCGTGTCCTGCTGTCCAATCAGACGGCCGAGTCTGCGGGCGACGGTGAGCAGGATGCTGTCCCCTGCCGACAGGCCGATGCTGTCGTTCACCTGCTTGAAGCGGTCGAGATTGAGAACCAGCACTGTCGGCTTGGAGGTTTCGTCCGCATTGTAGCGAAGAACACTGGTGCGCAGACGGTCGACGAAAAGTTCGCGGTTCGGAAGGCCGGTCAGATTGTCATGGACCGCATCGTGCAGAAGCCGCTCTTCCGCGGTCCGCTCTTCGGTCACATCAAGGAGCGTGCCCACGCAGCGGATCACTTCACCATCGGAGCCGATGATGGGCCGGGCGCGCAGGCGGAACCACCGGAAGTGACCGTCTTCGGAGCGCAGGCGGAACGTCTGCAGAACCTTGCCGCGGCGCTGGTCGATGACCGCGTCCAGCGTCGCGCGGAACCGGTCCCGGTCCTGCGGGTGCAGAATTTCCAGCCAGTCGCGCGCAGGGCCCTCCAGCGAGCCGCGCTTCAGGTTCAAGAGCTCCTCGACCTCGTTGCCGGTGTAGATCCGGTCGCGGTCGATGTCCCAGTCCCAGATGATGTCCCCTGCCCCTGTGAGGGCGAGTGCCTTGCGCTCGACGTCCGAGATCAGACCCTGCGCGATCGCGCCGCCGGCAAAGGCGTGCTGCATCACGGTGAAGCCGATCAGAAGAACGATCAGGACGAGGCCGCCGTCGAGTGCGGGCTGGACGATATCGTTCGAGAGATAGCCGGTCACGGTCATGGCCGCCCCGACCAGCCAGGCGATGAGCAGGCACCAGGTCGGAATGAGCAGGATCGCGCGATCGTAATGCTGGAACGCAAGGATCGCGATCGTGACGAAGCCGAGAACACCGATCATGGCCAGCGTGATGCGGGCAATGCCCGCCGCGATGGACGGGTCCCAGACCGCGACACCCAGAAGACCCAGGATGAGGATCAACGTCGTGAGGGCCAGATGGGAATAGTGGATGTTCCAGCGGTTCAGGTTGAGATAGGCGTAGAGGAAGATGATCAGGCTGGCCGCCAGCATCACCTCCGCGCAGGCCCGCGCGAGCTGGCTTCCCCCGCCCTCGAGATGGAACACCATGCCCCAGAAACCGAAATCGATGCACAGATAGGCCAGGACCGACCAGGCCAGTGCAGCGGTTGCCGGGAACATGACCGTTCCCTTGACGACGAAGAGGATCGTCAGGAACAGGGCCAGAAGCCCCGAGATGCCGAGAATGATGCCGCGGTAGAGCGTATAGGCGTTGACCGTCTCCTCATAGACGTCCGGCTCCCAGACGCGGATCTCCGGCAGGTTGGGCGTCGTCATTTCCGCAACGAAGGTGACGACCGAGCCGGGATCGAGCGTGACGAGAAAGACGTCGGCTTCCAGGCTCTTCTGGCGCTCCGGCGCGATGCCCTGGCTGGGCGTGATGCGGGAAATGCGTGAAGAGCCGAGATCCGGCCAGAAGATCTGCGAGCCAACGAGCTTGTAATTGGGCACGACGACAAGCCGGTCGATCTGCTCGTCGCTGGTGTTGGCCAGCGCGAAAACCGCCCAGTCGGTGTTGTCGCCGTCGAGCGAAGGCACCTCGATGCGGCGCACGATGCCGTCCGCCCCCGGCGCCGTCGACACCTGAAGCCGGGTGCCGGCGTCCCTGTGAAGCTCGATGGAGTTGGTGATGTCGAGCGCGCCCACATCGATCGGAACAGGGATCGGCTCAAGCGCCTGCGCAGGCACGGCCGCCAGCGTGGTCACGATCGCAACAAGGGCAACTAGCAAGCTTTTGAACACGCTGCGGGAAACTTCCGGTAACTGGGTCGTCATTGGGCGAAGAACTACCGGTTTGGAGCGCATGTCACAAGAATTCTTTCAAGATACCCTCAACACTGGGAGCAAGTTTTCCGGGGCGTGCCGCATGATCCTCCGCCAGGCAGGCGAAAAGCAAATGATCCTGCCAGGATCCGTTGATCAGCAGGTAGTTACGCGCATAACCTTCCCGGTGAAATCCAGCATTCTCCAGCAATCGGATAGACGGTGCATTGTTCGGCAGGCATGCCGCCTCAATTCGGTGGAGGTTCAAGACGTCGAAACAAAACGGCAAGATCATGGCGACAGCCGCCGACATGTGACCTTTCCCCGCGTGTCTTTCTCCCATCCAGTAGCCAAGCGTGGTCGTCTGGCTGACGCCTCTGCGGATATTGCTGAGCGTCAGGCCGCCGAGGATCTCGTTTGTCGAGGAACGAAACAGAAGGAACGACAGGCTGCGCCCCTCCTTGCGATCTCTCGCATAGCGGCGCAGGCGTCGACGGAAGCCGGTCTTGGTCAGGTCATCGGTGGGCCAGGTCGGCTCCCAGGCCTTTAGAAAGGCGTGGCTCTGCGCACGGATTTCGGACCAGGGCTTGAAGTCGGACATGATCGGGGGGCGCAGGTAGTGACCTCCCGCCTCGATCATCAGTTCAGCATCCGGGCTCGCCCCGGGTCGCAGCAGCGACATGCCCCCTCTCCGCCAGTTTACATCGAAGCAGCTCGCAGAACCGGGTTCTGCTGCAGCCGTTCCGCCAATTCTCCTGCGTTCATGATGCCGTCCACCGGTCCGATAGCAGTCATGGTCGGTGTCGAGCCAACGAAGGTCTCATGGGCGACACGCCGGATATCGGCCGCTGTCACGGCCTCGATCTTCGCGGCGATCTCGTCGGGGCTGAGGACACGGCCATGAACAAGCGTCTGACGCGCGATCTGACCCGCGCGTGCTGCGGGGCTTTCCAGTGCCATCATCAGGCCGGCCCGGATCTGGGCGCGCGAACGGGCGACTTCCGCATCGGTGATCGTCTGGGACGCGGACACGAGTTCGTCGGCGATCATCGGCATCAGGGCGCCGAGATCCTCCTGGCTCGTTGCCGCATGCAGACCAAAGAGGCCGGTATCGGAAAACGCCCAGTGAAAGCTGTAGATCGCGTAGCACAGCCCGTGCTTCTCGCGGATTTCCTGAAAGAGCCGCGAGGACATTCCGCCGCCCAGAACGGAGGCGAGGATCTGGATCGCGTAGTAGTCCTGTGCCTTGTAGGGCTGTCCCTCGAAGCCGATCAGGACCTGCGCTTCCATGAGGTCCTTGGACCGCAAGCTCTCGCCGCCGACATATTTCGCCTCGGGCTCCTGCGCAGCAGCCTCGCTGCTGAACCCTGAGAATTTCTCCTTGGCAAGGGCGACGAGTTCCGAGTGCTCGATGGCGCCGGTGCCCGCAAGAACCATGTCCGGTGCACGGTAGCGCTCGGCCAGATATCCGTTGAGCGTGTCGCGGTTGAAGCCCTTCACCGTCTCCGGTGTTCCGAGGATCGGACGGCCGATGGCCTGATCCGGCCAGGCGGTTTCCTGGAAAAAGTCAAACGCCTGGTCTTCGGGACTGTCGTTCGAGGCACCGATTTCCTGAAGGATCACGTGCTGCTCGCGGACCAGCTCCTGTGCATCGAAGGTCGAGTTCTGGAGAATGTCCGATAGGATATCGACCGCCAGAGGCGTGTCCTCGGCAAGGATGCGCGCGTAGTAATTGGTGTGCTCGATGCTGGTCGAGGCATTGAGTTCGCCGCCGACCGCTTCGATCTCCTCGGCGATATCCCGGGCGGAGCGCGTCTTGGTTCCCTTGAACGCCATGTGCTCCAGCAAATGGGTGATGCCGTTCTGATGAACCGCCTCGACACGCGAGCCCGTCTTGACCCAAACGCCAAGCGCCGCCGTCTTGAGATGAGGCATCTGGTCAGTGACGACCGTCAGCCCGTTATCCAGTACTGTCGTATCTACTTTCATATACCTACACCCTGGCGGTGACGGCCCGGGCGTGATCTTCGATATATCGTTCCACCACGTCCTGCTCTGCCGCCAAAACCTGCTGGCGCTCCTCCGCAGTCATCATTTCTTGCAAGTTTTCCGGCAATTGAGGCCGAATACCAGAGGCTTTTTCGACAGCCTCGGGAAATTTTGCCGGATGCGCCGTTCCCAGAACGACCATCGGCGCCGTGCCATCGTCCAGCTTCCTGGCCACGTTAACGCCGATTGCGGTATGCGGATCAAGAAGATAGCCCGCTTCATTCCAGGTTTCGGCGATAGTGCTGGCGGTCTCATCCTCGTCGCAGCGGCCCGCGGCAAAGGTCGCGCGTATTTCGTCCATCGGCCCGTCGCCGATGGAGAAACTGCCCGACTGTGCGAGCTGGTTCATCATCCGCCGGACGGTTTCGCCGTCGCGGCCGGTGACTTCCGCCAGCAGGCGCTCGAAGTTCGAAGAGACCTGAATGTCCATGGACGGGGAGATCGTCGCCGTCACGCCGCGTTTTTCGTAGCGGCCCGTTTCCAGCGTCCGCGCAAGAATATCGTTGACGTTTGTCGCAACGATCAGCTTCTCGATCGGAAGCCCCATCTTCATCGCGGCATAGCCGGCGAAGATGTCTCCGAAATTGCCCGTCGGAACGGTGAAGGACACCTTGCGATGTGGCGCACCCAGAGCCACACCCGCGACGAAGTAATAGACGGTCTGCGCCAGAATGCGCGCCCAGTTGATCGAGTTGACGCCGGAAAGCGCGACACGGTCACGGAAAGAGAAATGGTTGAACATGCCTTTGACGATGGCCTGACAATCATCGAAATTGCCGGTCAGGGCCAGCGCATGCACGTTCTTTTCAGGCGGCGTCGTCATCTGGCGGCGCTGCACGTTCGAGACCCGCCCGTCCGGAAACATAATGAAGACATCCGTCCGCTCGCGGCCGCGAAAGGCATCGATCGCCGCACCGCCGGTATCGCCGGAGGTGGCCCCGACGATCGTCGCGCGCAGACCTCTCTTGGCGAGGATATGGTCCATCAGCCTTCCCAGAAGCTGCATGGCGACGTCCTTGAACGCCAGCGTCGGGCCGTGGAACAGTTCCAGGATGAATGTATTCTCGCCGCTCTGGACCAGGGGCGTGACCGCCGGATGCCGGAACCCGGCATAGGCGTCCGCAATCATGTCCTTGAGGTCCGCTTCCGCAATGGCGTCACCGATGAAGGGCTGCATGACGGCGAATGCGACATCCTTGTAGGGTTTGCCGGCGAAAGACGCGATGGTTTCGGTGTCAAACTGCGGCCAGCTTTCGGGAAGATACAGCCCGCCGTCGCGTGCAAGCCCCTGGAGCAGGACATCCGAAAACTCCAGGATTGGCGCTTCACCCCGCGTGCTGATGTATTTCACCGCGTTTCTTCCCTTTTGTCACATTCTCAAGGATGTGTTTGAGCGCGTCCGGGCAGCCGGACAGACAGCCTACTTCAATCCCGGAAACTTTGAAACAAACCATGCCATTGTTGCGACTTACGCGCCAGCCCATTCAAGCGCAAGTCGCTTTTGCGGAATTTTCCGATGTAGAGGGACGCAAAAGCCGGCGCGGGACCCTATGACGCACGGTGCGTGATGGTCAGGCGTGGCCGGCATCCGAAAACAGCATGGCCGGGTCGATGCCGAGGAGGCCCAGGGCCCGGTGCCATTTCTTTTCGGTCTTCTGGTCGAAAAGGATATCCATGTCGGCAGGGACCGTCAGCCAGCCATTGGCCTGGATCTCGTTTTCAAGCTGACCGGGAGCCCAACCGGCATAGCCGAGCGCAAGCATCGCCTGATCGGGACCGTCGCCTTGCGCGATCGCACGCAGGATTTCAAGCGTTGCGGTGAGACAGATGCCGTTGTCGATGGGCAAGGTCGACTGGTTCAGCATGAAGTCGTCACTGTGCAGCACGAACCCGCGCTCCATCTCGACCGGACCACCCTTGTGGACGTTCATGTCGCGCACCTTGGACGGCAGGCGAATAGCGCCCTCGTCATTGACGATGTCGAGCTGAATGAGAAGTTCTTCCAGAGAAAGATGACGCGCCACCTGGTTGACGACCAGTCCCATGGCCCCCTGCTCCGAGTGCGAGCACAGGTAGATCACAGAATGTTCGAACCGACTGTCCGTCATGCTCGGCATCGCAATCAGAAACTGACCTTCGAGGGATTCTGCTGCTTCGGTTCCGGCCATGCGCACCTCATCTTCCGTTGTCACCCTCAGTCCTTCCGGGAGCATAGCCGCTTTGGCCGATCATGTTAATGGTGTTGCCGACGCTTGACGACGTCGCTCCTTCACATGACCGTCACGAGGATATGACCCGAGCGGGGCAATGTAACGACATGACGCTTGCCTGAAACTCGTGTAGCACGTCATTCATGAAACGGTTTTTCATCTCCTTCGTTCCCGGTTTGCTTGCAGCCCTGGTGGGCGCGTCCCCGCTTCAGGCGGCCACGACGGACTGGATCGAAGTCGAAGGCGGCGCGGTCCGGCTGATTTCCGCAGGCCCGCCCGAGGACGGCATCTACATGACCGGACTTGAGTTCCAGCTCGAGCCCGGCTGGCATACCTACTGGCGCTATCCTGGCGAAGCGGGCATTCCGCCCCAGATTACACGGTCGCAGAGCGACAATCTGAAAGACTTCGAGGTGCTCTACCCGGCGCCGGAGCGCTACAGCGACGGCTTTTCAAGCTCGATCGTCTACCACAACGCCATCGTGCTGCCTATCCGCGTGACGCCGGAAGACCCTGGCGCACCGGTCACCCTTGCGTTCGATCTCTTTTTCGGTGTCTGCAATGATATCTGCGTACCCGGGGAGGCCTCTCTGTCGCTGGAGCTTTCTCCCGACGACGACGGCGACCGCCTGTCCGCGAAACTGATCGACCGCGACCTGGCGGCCGTGCCGACGAAGGCGGAGGATGATGCACTTGTGATCACGGGAGTGACGCTGTCCGACGCGGGGGATAGCCTTCTGATCGAGACGAAGCTCCCCCCAGGGGCCGAGGCCGACCTTTTTGCCGCCGCGCCGGCCGGATCCTATATCGGCCTGCCTGACGTTCAAAGTCGCAGCGAGGGAACAGCCCTCTGGGCGCTTTCCACCAGAGGCCTCAAGTCCGAACCGCAAGACCACGACCTCCATCTGGTGCTCAAGGCCGGTGGCGTCTCGGTCGAACATGACGTGGCAATCCAGCCGGAGTGGCTTGCCAAGGCACAGTAGGGCGTTTGGGCTGTTCACGTCATTCAGTCATCAGATCGCAAGCTTGGCAGATCACGAAACTCGCGCCTGCCCCAAAGGACTTGTTCAGGCGTCCAAAAGCTGATCGATTTCAAAGATACGGTTGAGTGCACTCGACGGCTGAACGCGGACGCTCTATCTGTGCTTCGGCTAGACACGTTTCACGTATCCGCCCGGCCGGTAGCCGGGACCTGCACCAGAAAAGGGACTAGGCACTATGACTATCAAGGTTGGGGATCGTCTTCCGGAAGCTACCTTCAAGATCATGACGTCCGATGGACCGGGCGAAATGTCGGTCAGCGACCTGACCGGCGGCAAGACCGTCGTGCTGTTCGGAGTGCCGGGCGCCTTCACGCCCACGTGCCACATGAACCACCTGCCGGGCTTCGTCGAGCATGCCGACACGCTGAAGTCGAAGGGTGTCGACACAATCGCGGTCGTTTCGGTCAATGACGTCTTCGTCATGGACGCCTGGGAAAAGGCTTCCAAGACCGGCGGCAACATTCAGTTCCTGGCAGATACCGGTGCCGAATTCGTCGAGGCGATGGGCCTTGGCCTCGGGCCTGCGCCGATCTTTGGCCATGTCCGCTCGCAGCGGTTCGCGCTTGTCGCAAAGGATGGTGAAGTCACGTTCCTCGCCGTCGAGGAGTCTCCCGGCGAAGCCACCAAGACCGGTGCCGCCGCCATTCTGGAAGCGCTGTCCTGATCCAGAAAACAATTGGTTCCGAAGAGAAGAGAGGCCGATGGCCTCTCTTTTTTTGTCAGACCTGTCGCCGGTCGCGCGGCCACAGGACGCCGGCGGCGTAGGTGAGGAAGACACCGACAAGTGTTGCGGCAAGTCCGAACCATGTCAGCGCATAGCCGAGGTGATCGTTCTTGAAGCGGACGATCGTTTCTCCGGCTTCGGGAAGACCTGATGGCGGCGTGAACGCGGCATCGAGATCGATGCTGTAGGGCGCCAGCCGCGTCTCCGAGACACCCAGGAATTCGCCCATCGCGGCTGTGTCACGTGCGAACCAGACCCCGTCGGCCGGCGCGGCCGTGGTCCAGTTCGGCTTTTCGCTGAGACGCAAAAGGCCGGTCAGTTGCATCTCACCTTGCGGAGCGGTGATTGCCTCGGCCTTGAGATCCGGCGGAATGGCCATCGTGATGAAGCCGCGGTTGACCAGAACCGTCCAGCCGTCCGCCGTAGTGAATGGTGCATAGACCATGTAGCCCGGGCCGCCCACAGGACCTTGCGGGTTTGACAGGGCAATATAGTAGAAGACCGCCCCTTCCGCGAAACGGCCTGTCACCTCCACATGGCGGTAGTCGGTCTCCTCGCCAATTGCCGGCCAGTCCTTCGGCCTGGGTGCCGGGACCGGGTCCTTCGAGACGCCCTCCTCGACCTGTGCGATCAGATGCTCCTTCCAGGCCAGTCGGTCCAGCTGCCAGAAGCCAAGCTTCAGAAGGACCGCGAGAGCGGCCGCCGCGGCGAGCGCGGGTATGATCAGTTTCTTGTAGGGCCCCATGTCAGGGAACTTCTTTTCCTGTGTGCGCTGTCAGCTGACGCGTGTGCAGATCATTCGCGGCCGGCGTCGTCGAGACGACCTTCTTCCGCCTTGTGCTTGTATTGAAGCGCGATCATCAGTCCTTTCAAGGGGCGCAAGGTCGCACCTGCCAGGATGACGGTCAGCGGCAGCCAGAGCACCATGTGGACCCAGATCGGCGGCTGGAAGGACAACTCCACGAACAAGACCAGCCCGACGACGATGAAGCCAACGATCATGATGACGAAAACCGCCGGACCGTCGCCGCTGTCGGCGAAGGAATAATCCAGCCCGCAGGACATGCAGGATTTCTTCACGCTCAGGAATCCGTCGAACAACTTGCCCTGACCGCAGCGAGGACATTTGCCGGCTAGTCCGGCCGGGACCGGATTGATGGGTGGAAAATGCGCCTTGTCGTCCATGAGCCTGATCCTGAGCGGTTGCTGAAACGAAAAAGCCCGATCCGGTGTCGGATCGGGCGTGATCGGTGATTGGCTTTCGAGCCCTTAGTGGGCGGCCGGTGTGCCTGCGCCCCAGATGTAGATGGACACGAACAGGAACAGCCAGACCACGTCGACGAAGTGCCAGTACCAGGCTGCCGCCTCGAAGCCGAAGTGCTGGTCCTTGGTAAAGTGCCCGGCCAGCGCGCGCAGCAGGCAAACCAGCAGGAAGATGGTTCCCACGACCACGTGGAAGCCATGGAATCCGGTCGCCATGAAGAAGGTCGCGCCGTAGATGTTGCCGCCGAAGTCGAAGGCTGCATGGGCGTATTCGTAAACCTGGCAGATCGTGAAGAGAACGCCGAGGATCACGGTCAGCGTCAGTCCCCATTTCAGGCCTTCGCGGTCATCATGCAGCAGGGCATGGTGCGCCCAGGTGACGGTGGTGCCCGAGCACAGAAGAATCAGCGTGTTCAGCAGCGGCAGGTGCCAGGGATCGAAGGTGGCGATGCCTTCCGGCGGCCAATGTCCACCGGTCGCTTCCAGCCGCGCGAAATTGATGGCTTCGTGGCTGTAGAGCGCCGCATCGAAATAAGCCCAGAACCACGCCACGAAGAACATGACTTCCGAGGCGATGAACAGCAGCATTCCGTAGCGAAGATGCAGGGAAACGACCCGCGTGTGGTGCCCCTGACGGGATTCGCGGATCGTATCGCTCCACCAGCCGTACATCACGTAGAGAACGATCAGCAGGCCGACGGCGAAGAGCCCCCAACTGGCCGCGGAGAAATCGATGAAGAACAGTTCGAAGGACCTGTCGGAGGCCGAACGCATCCAGGCGATCGCACCGATGGCCAGAACAAATGCGCCCACAGACGCAATGAACGGCCACGGAGACGGCTCCACAAGGTGGTAGTCGTGATTTTTGGTATGTGCCTCAGCCATCGGCAAGCTCCCCAAACACAGTCATCTCAGGCGCGTTTTTGCGCCAATCACTTACATATTCGTTTCAGTTTCAGGCGTGTCGGCCTTCGCTGCAACAGGACGTTCCGGTTGTTCTACCGGGAAGAACGTGTAGGACAAAGTTATTTCCTTCACCGACTTCAGTTCAGGATCCTTGTCCATTTCCGGATCGACAAAGAACACCACCGGCATCTCTACGCTTTCGCCCGCCTTCAGTTCCTGCTCGGTAAAGCAGAAGCACTGCAGCTTGTTGAAATAGATCCCGGCTGTCGGCGGAGAAACGTTGAAGGTCGAGGTGCCGACCGTGGTGCCGTTCGCCTCGTTGGTAGCGAGATAGGCAAGCTGGCCTGTCTCGCCCATCTTCAGGCTCACCGAGCGCTGCTTCGGCTTGAACTTCCACGGCAGCTGGTGATTGACGTTGCCGTCGAAACGGATCGTGATCATCCGGTCGATGATCACGTCGCTGTCACTGTCCGCCACCTGGGTCGTGCCGCCGAAGCCTGTCACGCTGCAGAAGAGATTGTAGAGCGGGACGGCCGCATAGGCAGCACCAACCATGGAGACGAACAGGCCGGCGCAGTAGATCGCAACCTTGCGGTTGCGGCGCGCCATTTCCTGATTGTTCCCGGGGTTCTGCACGTTAGCCTTCCTTCAAAGAGCGCGGTCGAGGACGCCCGGACCGAGCTTGACGATGGTCACGACATAAAAGAGCACCACCAGCGCCACCAGCACCAGCGCAATCGCGATCGATCTTGAACGCCGCGCCTTTTTCTGCGCGTCCGTCAGACGGATGCCTTGTTCTTCCTCGTTCACCGGCTCAAGCCCCCACAATCAGGCTCTCGGCCAGCAACATGGCGAAAAGCATAAACAGGTAGAAGATCGAGAACTTGAACAGGCGCACGCTTGCAACGCGCGCTGCGTCACCTTCCCGCTTGCGCCAGACATCGGCTGCCAGCAGAACGAAGGCAAGGCCGAGCGCGCCAGCCGCGACGCCGTAGACCACGCTTGCAAAGCCGAGAAAGTATGGCGCGACGCCGACGGGCGCGAGCAGGAGCGAGTAGATCAGAATGTGGTGACGGGTGCTGGTTTCGCCGGCAACGACGGGCAACATCGGAACACCCGCGGAGCGGTAATCGCCGCATTTGAAAAGCGCGAGCGCCCAGAAGTGCGGCGGCGTCCACATGAAGATGATCAGGAAGAGAACGAAGCTCTCGAGGCTGACGGAGCCGGTGACCGCCGCCCAGCCGACCATCGGCGGAAACGCGCCGGCGGCACCGCCGATAACGATGTTCTGAGGCGTCGCGCGCTTCAGCCACATCGTGTAGACGACGACATAAAAGAAGATCGTGAAGGCCAGAAAGGCACCGGCGAACCAGTTGACCAGGAGGCCGAGCGTCACGACAGAGCCGATGGACAGCGTCATGCCGAAGGCAAAGGCTTCCTCACCCGTGATCTTGCCAGCCGGGATCGGACGCTTGCGGGTACGCGTCATGACTTCGTCGATGTCGGCGTCGTACCACATGTTCAGGGCACCGGAGGCGCCTGCGCCGATGGCGATGCACAGAATCGCGACCGCGCCGAGCACCGGATGCACATGGCCCGGTGCCAGCATCAGCCCGACAAAGGCGGTAAAGATCACCAGGGACATCACGCGCGGTTTCAGGAGCGCCACATAGTCGCTCACGGATCCCATTCCACCGTCCCAGACGGCTGCTTCCTGGTTCATCGTATCCTGGCGCTCAACGAGCGACATCGGCACGTCCTTCGAATTCTTGTTATGGTTCCAGCGCCTTTGGCGGCGCGGCGCGGGTCACAGTCCGCACTCGTTCTTTAACGGTGCACCGCGCCGGAGGCCCGGCGCGGTGCATATCGGGTCGTCCTGCCCGCCGCGTTACTTGATGCGCGGCAGGGTTTCGAACTGGTGGAACGGAGGCGGAGAGGACAGGGTCCATTCCAGCGTCGTCGCTCCTTCGCCCCACGGATTGTTTCCGGCGACCCGCTTCTTGGAGAACGCTTCGACGATACCGAAGATGAACACCAGAACCGCGAAGGCGGAGATGTAGGAGCCGATGGAGGAAATCATGTTCCAGCCGGCCAGCTCATCCGGGTAGTCGACATACCGGCGCGGCATGCCGTTCAGGCCCAGGAAGTGCTGCGGGAAGAACACCAGGTTCACGCCAATGAAGGTGATCCAGAAGTGTGTCTTGCCGATTGCCTCGTTGTACATGTAGCCGAACATTTTCGGGAACCAGTAGTACCAGGCCGCGAAGATCGCGAAGACGGCCCCCAGAGACAGCACGTAGTGGAAATGCGCCACGACGTAGTAGGTGTCGTGGAAGGCACGGTCGAGACCCGCATTGGCGAGCTGCACGCCCGTCACACCGCCGACGGTGAACAGGAAGATGAAGCCGATTGCCCAGACCATCGGGGTACGGAACTCGATGGAGCCGCCCCACATGGTCGCGATCCAGGAGAAGATCTTGACCCCTGTCGGCACCGCAATGACCATCGTCGCAGCCACGAAGTAGGCCTGAGTCTCGGAGGACATGCCGACCGTGTACATGTGGTGAGCCCACACGATGAAGCCGACGACGCCGATGGCGACCATGGCGTAGGCCATGCCGAGATAACCGAAGATCGGCTTGCGGGCGAAGGTGGAAATGATGTGGCTGATGATGCCGAAGCCCGGCAGGATCAGGATATACACTTCCGGGTGACCGAAGAACCAGAACAGATGCTGGAACAGAATCGGATCACCGCCGCCGGCCGGCGCAAAGAAAGTGGTGCCGAAGTTGCGGTCCGTCAGCAGCATGGTGATGGCGCCAGCCAGAACCGGCAGGGACAACAGCAGCAGGAACGCGGTGATTAGCACGGACCAGGCGAACAGCGGCATCTTGTGCAGGGTCATGCCCGGCGCACGCATGTTGAAGATGGTCGTGATGAAGTTGATCGCGCCGAGGATCGAGGAAGCACCTGCAATGTGCAGGGACAGGATCGCAAGGTCCATCGCCGGGCCGGGCTGGCCGGACGTGGAGAGCGGCGGATAGATCGTCCAGCCACCACCAACGCCGTTCGCTCCCGGAGGGCCCTCGACGAAGAGCGAGAGGATCAGAAGCAGGAAGGCCGGCGGAAGCAGCCAGAAGGAGATGTTGTTCATGCGCGGGAACGCCATGTCCGGCGCCCCGATCATGATCGGCACGAAGTAGTTGGCATAGCCGCCGATCATGGCGGGCATGACCATGAAGAAGATCATGATCAGGCCGTGAGACGTGGTGAACACGTTGAAGACATGCGGGTCGGTGAAGAACTGCATCCCCGGCTCCTGCAGCTCAAGCCGGATACCGACGCTGAGCGCGCCGCCGACGATCCCTGCAAAGATCGCGAAGAAGAGATACATGATCCCGATGTCTTTGTGGTTGGTCGAATAGACCCAGCGGCGCCATCCGGTCGGATGATCATGTGCCGCATGTACTTCGGTCGCAGCCATGTGTGGCTCCCTCTTTACTCTCTCTCAGCGGCGCTGCGTGTCATCGCGCGCATCGCCAGATTGGCCTGTCGCCGCATTAATTAGCGGCGACTGCGATCTCTTCAAGCGTGCCGGTGACGGCCACCTTCTCGCCCGACTTCAGCGAAGCCATCAGCGCTTCGTTCGCCGCATCGAGATCGTCCTGTGCCGCGGTCGCCCAGGTCTGGAACTGATCCTTGGACACGACGCGGATCGCGATCGGCATGAAGGCATGATCCTTGCCGCAAAGCTCGGAGCACTGGCCATAGAAGACGCCTTCCTGCCGCGCATGGAACCAGCTCTCGTTCAGCCGGCCCGGAATCGCATCGATCTTGACGCCGAAGGACGGCATGGCGAAAGAGTGGATCACGTCCTCGGACGTTACCTGGAGACGAACCGTTGTATCGACAGGGATAACCAGTTCATTGTCTACGGACAGCAGGCGCGGAACTTCAGCCAGCGTCACGCCGCGTGCGTCGGCAACTTCCTGCCGCTCTGCAACGTCCGCCTCGGGATCCGAGTAGCTGCCGACCATCAGCGAATCAAAATAGAGGTCGCCCATGTTGTCGTCGGAGTATTCATAGCCCCAGTACCACTGGTAGCCGGTCGCCTTCACCGTCATTTCGTATTCGGGAATGTCGAGCTGCTTGTAGAGAAGGCGGAAGGACGGGATCGCGATCACGACCAGGATAAGGATCGGCGCGATGGTCCAGACAACCTCGATCATCGTGTTGTGGGATGTACGCGAGGGAACCGGGTTGGACCGTGCGTTGAAGCGCATGGCGCTAACGATCAGAAGCGCCAGAACGAACAGCGTGATGATGGTAATGATGACAAGCGTAAAGCCGTTGAACCAGGTTACGTCGTCCATCACGTCCGTGACGGATTCCTGGAACCCGAGCTGCCACTTGTGAATGCCGGATTCGGCTGCCAGCGCCGCAGTGGATAGTCCGGCAAAAGACGCCGCCACTCCGGCCATAGTCATGAGACGCTTGAAGATTGCCTTCACGTCTGCGCTCCCTTCCCTCAGCCGCTTGCGAACGCGGCACATGCATATTTACCGGACCCATGCCCGGCCCACTTCGGTGCGGCCATACCGTGCTCTGCAGCTCCGCCACAGGCCCGTTTCGCCAATCCCGGTCATACGATGGTACCATTCGTTTGCCGGACTATAACCACAAACCCGGTTAAAGGGCGATGGCTACAAATAGACAGGGCGTCGATGTGACGCATCCGTCTCAGACACCTTTAAGCCGCACAAAAACCACAAGACACGCCAAGCTGCAACGGAATTTCCAACTTTTCGCAAGTTCGCCAAGCCGTTGAAGGATTGATCAATGTCAACGACAGGCGGATTTTGGACAAAAATCCCGAGTAATCGTGTTTGAACCCATCCGTCAGACTGGAATCAGGCGCCATCATGCGGCAATGTCTGGCCGGGATAACACCATGATTCGCGACGCAGCCCCCGGCAAGCCGAGGAAAGGTCTGCCGGAGGATCAAGAAAGACGATTGACTGGAGGACTTCTTGTCACCCCAACAGCCGCAGCCCGTTCGCGACCGTCGCGCAGGACGTTCCGGAAACAAGATTGTGAACCTCGTGGCAGCCGGAGGCATCCTTCTGGGATCGCTTCTGCAGGCGTCGCTGCCCGCATCCGCGCAGGGTGAGGTCCGCTCGACTCACGGCGACTGGCAGATGCGTTGCGACACGCCGCCAGGCGCATCCAACGAGCAGTGCGCCCTGATCCAGAACGTCACCGCATCGGACCGCGAGAATGTCGGTCTGTCCGTGATCATCCTGAAGACCGCCGACAAACAGGCCCGCATCCTGCGTGTCCTCGCCCCGCTCGGTGTACTACTGCCGTCCGGGCTCGGCCTCAGGGTCGATTCCGAAGATATCGGCCGAGCCGGTTTCGTCCGCTGCCTTCCGAACGGCTGCATCGCGGAAGTGATTCTGGAAGACGAATTGCTGTCGAAGATGGGAAGCGGCACCAACGCCACGTTCATCATTTTCCAGACACCGGAAGAAGGGATCGGCATCCCGATCTCTCTCAACGGATTTTCCGAAGGCTTCAACGCCCTGCCCTGACGCGGCAGCGCCGGCAAACAACGGAAAAAGGCGCCGGTGACGGCGCCTTTTCTCATTTCTTCCCCTGAGACCAGGCTCAACTCGCCGCCGCATCCGGGTCCTGCGCCGGCTGCTTGCGCGGCGTGACCTTGTGGAGCTGCTCCTGCCCGGCAAACATGCCGTTTTCAAGTTGCAGAGCAAGGCGCTCCTCATCGCGGATGCGCACGTCTTCCTCGATCTGATCGATCCGGGCCAGCGGCGTTCCAAGTGCCTCCAGGGCGGCGCGGCCGAAGACAACGCTCGATTCGAAGGTTTCGCGGATCTGAAAATCGACGCCGCGCTTTGTGAGATCCAGAGAATGCGCCCTGTCCGTTGCGCGGCAGAAGATGAGCGCATCGGGGAATTCCTCGCGGACATTGTCGATGGCCCGCGCCATGACCTTGTCATTCTCCACACACATGGCAACCAGCGTTGCCTTGCCGGCCCCGGCCGCAGCCAGCACGTCTGCCCGTGTGGCATCGCCGTAATAGACCTTGTAGCCCTGCTTGCGCGCATAATCGATGCGGTCCGGCCGGTTGTCGATCGCCGTGATCTCCAGCCCCTCCGACGTCAGGATCTGGGCGACCACCATGCCGAATCGACCGAAGCCGATGACGAGGACCGTGGGCGTTGCTTCCTCGAAGGTCTCGATGGACGGATTCTCGACCCCACTCGCCTTCACGCGCGCTGCCAGCCAGTCGAGGCCGAGACAGGCGAGCGGCGTGAACAGCATCGTCAGGATGACGATCGCATTCAGAAGATTGGAGGTCTGATAGCCGAGCAACCCGGTGCCGACCGCCGCCGTGAAAAGAACGAAGGCGAATTCGCCGCCCTGCGGAAGGGTCACGGCTATGCGCAGGGCATCGGAGTTCGGCGACCCGGTTCCGCGCGACAGGCCCCACAAGAAGAAGCCCTTGACCAGCATCACGGTCGCGACACCTCCGGCGACGATGACCCAGTTATCCATGACCAGATGGATATCCAGAGACATGCCGACGGCGACGAAGAAGAGCCCCATCAGCAGCGAGCGAAAGGGTTCGATATCGGCTTCCAACGTGTGGCGGAAACTGGATTCCGCCAGCAGCACGCCGGCAAGGAATGCGCCGAGCGCCATGGAAAGACCGGCCGAATGCATGATGCCGGCGCTGCCGAGTGCGACCAGAAGTGCTGCCGTAAGCATGACCTCGCGCGCCCGGCTCGCCGCCAGAAGAAGAAAGATCGGCGAGACCAGGAACCGCCCGGCGATGATCACCGCGGCAACGGCCCCCAGAACCAGCGCGATTTCCCAGCCGATCTCCGTATATGTCGCCGGGCCCTCGCTCGGCGCGAGGATCGACACCATGGCGAGAAGCGGCACGATGGAGATGTCCTGCAGAAGCAGGATGCCGAAGGCCCGTTGCCCATATGGCGAGGACAGTTGTCCGCGTTCCTGCAGGATCTGCAGTGCGAAGGCCGTGGACGACAGAGCCAGTCCGAATCCGGCCACAAGCGACGTCGCGTGGGAAAGCCCGAACAGTCTCGTGACCGCATAAAGGGAAAAACCGGTCATCAGAACCTGCGCGGTCCCAAGTCCGAAGATGTCGCGCTTCATGCGCCAGAGCTTGCGTGGGTCAAGCTCGAGCCCGATGACGAAGAGCAGCAAGACGACACCAAGTTCCGCGACATGCAGGACATCCTCGCCCGACCCGAGCAGGCGCAGACCATGCGGGCCGATGGCAGCCCCCGCTGCAAGGTAGCCAACGACGGACCCGAGCCCCAGACGCTTGGCTATCGGAACAGCAACCACCGTCGCAGCCAGAAAGACGATCGATTCTGCAAAAAACGGGGGAGCCTCGTCAGCGGCCATACTGTCTCCGTTGAAGGATTTGCGCCCCGCACAACTCCAGTCGGGAGGCAAAGCGATTTATGCATTGGAATTATTTAACAATACGCGCATTTGGGACGGCAAATCCAGACGCGACCGGGCACTGTGACTGAATAAAACGGAATTTGCGATTGCCGATCGGCTGTCAGATCAGATGGAGGCTCTGCAGATAAGCGCGCAGGCCTTCCGGACCGCTATAGAGATGTCCCGACAGCCCGGCCTCCAACGCGCCTTCGACGTTCTCTGCCTTGTCGTCGACGAATGCGGTTTCTGCGGGCGCATGGCCGTAGCGGGCACAGATCCGCCGATAGATCTCCGGATCAGGTTTCCGCGCTCCGAACTCGGCCGAGACATGAGCACATTTGCCGAAGATTTCCAGCATTTCCGGCGCGCATACCGGCAGGGCAGCCTTTAGCATCATGCCGTTGTTGGTCAGAAGGGCCAGATCCGTTCCGGATCTGATACCGCGCACGAGATCCAGAACCTCGTGCCGCGGGCGCATCATGCGCTTGCGCACCAGGGCCCAGGTATCGAAATCGATCGGATAGCCCAGGAGATCGCCGAACTGCCTGAGATATCCTTCGGCGGTGTCGGGATGGCCTGCCTCGGCGCGACTTTCGTGCGGCCCGCCCCAGACGGCTTCGTCGATTTCCGCAGCAGGGCGACCCGTGAGTTCTGCCAGCAGGCGCAGGCGTTCGCCATGATCGTAGTCGTAAAGGACTTCGTCCATATCGAAGATGACAAACCTGATTTCGGTCATGTGGCCCCTGGAACCGCTTTCCCTATCGTTTCGGCGGCACGCCAAAGCCGACCCCCGGGTCGGGTGCGCCTGCCGCCGGAATTCGCGTGATCAGACCGCGGTGCCGCCGATGGTCATTGCGTTGATGCGCATGGAGGGCTGGCCGACACCGACGGGTACGCCCTGTCCCTGCTTGCCACAGGTCCCCATGCCGGGATCGAGCTGCATGTCGTTGCCGATCATCGAGACGCGCGTCAGCGCATCCGGGCCATTACCGATGAGCATGGCGCCTTTCAGCGGGGCTCCGACCTTGCCGTTTTCCACACGGTAAGCTTCGGTGCAGGAGAACACGAACTTGCCGGATGTGATATCCACCTGGCCGCCGCCGAAGGAAACCGCATAGATACCGTCCTTCACGGAGCTGAGAATCTCTTCCGGGTCCTTGTCGCCCGCCATCATCACAGTGTTGGTCATGCGCGGCATGGGAATATGGGCGTAGGACTGACGACGGCCGTTGCCTGTCGGCTCCATGCCCATCAGCCGGGCGTTCTGCCGGTCCTGCATGTAGCCTTTCAGAATCCCGTCCTCGATCAGCACCGTCCGACTTGCCGGCGTGCCTTCATCGTCGACCGTCAGCGAGCCCCGGCGATCAGGGATTGTTCCATCATCCACGATCGTTACCCCGGGCGATGCCACGCGCTGGCCCATCAGGCCGGCAAAGGCAGAGGTCTTCTTGCGGTTGAAATCGCCTTCCAGTCCGTGACCGACCGCCTCGTGAAGCAGGATGCCGGGCCAACCCGGGCCAAGCACCACGTCGAACGCCCCGGCCGGCGCAGGCACGGCCTCCAGATTGACCAGGGCCTGACGCAGGGCTTCATCGACGCCGCCCTGCCAGTTCTCGGTGGTGATGAACCTTTCGAACCCTTCCCGGCCGCCGCAGCCAAAGGAGCCGCTTTCCTGGCGATCTTCATTGCCTGCCACCACAGAGATGCTCATGCGGACCATCGGGCGGACGTCGCGCACCAAATGACCGTCGGCCCGCAAGATCTCGACGACCTGCCACGAACCGGCAAGTGACGCTGTAACCTGGCGCACCCGCGGATCCCTGGCCCTTGCGTAGGCATCGATCTCCTGAAGCAGCTTCACCTTGTCCTCAAAGCTCGGCCCGCCCAGCGGGTTGGCGTCGGTGTAAAGCGTCTGGTTGGTGCGCGCCGGAGCCGCGGCGTAGGTGCCGGCGTATCCCTTCTTCACCGCGCTGACCGCTTCGGCCGCACGCTTGAGGGCGCCTTCGGAAATGTCGCCTGCATGCGCATAGCCGGCAGCCTCGCCCACGACCGAACGCAGACCGAAGCCCTGAGCTGTGTCATAATTCGCGGCCTTCAGCCGGCCATTGTCGAACACCAGTCCCTCGGTCTGCCGGTATTCGACGTAAAGCTCTCCGTCGTCCGCGCCGGACAGGGCGTCCGCGGTGATCCGTCTGGCCTTATCCAGTCCAAGGCCCGACGATTCGATGAGGTCTGTGGTGGAAAGCGTCATTTCATTGTCCTGATTGAGCCCTTCCGACACCGCCGGTGGGCCTGGTTCGTCCGACAGCTCGAAAGATGGCCGTCCTTTATCCCAAACATAAGCCTTTTGAAGGACAATTCACCCCATTGCGAGGAATTTAAGACGCCTGCCGAACTGCGGGGCGCCCTTTGACATTTTATGCTGCGACGCAAAATTCTTTTCGCACTTGCACAAAATTTCGGTACTCTTTCCTGATCTTCATCAGCAAAACCGGCCGTTGAGGCCAGCGAGGTTTCCTTAACGGGTAAAGATACGGAGCAAAGCGATGTCTTATTCGGACAAGAACCTTCCAGATCCGACAACCCTATTGAGCTTTCACAAGATCGCAGCCGAGCGCGGCGACGGGTTGCTTCCCGGCCTTGCCGAAGCGCTGGTGAAATCAGGGTATGTTTCAGGCCCTCCGCCCGCATCGGAACCGCAAGACGACAATATCGTCCGGCCGGTATTCGGGCGTGGACGCCCGACCGGCACCACGCAAAGCAAAGCGCGCTGAGGCAGCGGCACCGCGCGGCGTGATCTCTCGCCGCGATCAATCTGTCTCACGACGTATCGCCAGGCCGCCACTTCGTTCAGGTTTCAAAGGCGTTCTCGGCCTTCATCGGGGAAAGCTTGGACTTGCTCCGGACCCGCAATCTGCCGTACAAGTCCTTCCGCACCAGAAACACAAGATGATCGACACCGGCGACAATGAATCGATACGAAAACCCGCGCATTCCGAATGAGGCCCGCGTCCGTTATCTGGACGGTGACTATCAGGTCGAGACTCCGGGCACCTTTGTGCGCTGTGCGGTGACCGGCGCTGCCATTCCGCTGGACGAACTGAAATACTGGTCGGTCGAGCGCCAGGAAGCCTATGTCGATGCCAATGCGTCGATGAAACGTTTCCTGGAAACAGGTCGCCCTTGACGTCATAGCGCCTGCTCGTTTCAGGCAGGGCCTGACACGTCGTTCCCGGACGGATTACTGACGAAACGCGCGCTGGCGCAGCTTTTCCCGGATCAAGCCCATCAGACGATCCTCATCGTCGATTTCCATGCGGATTTCGAGGACGGTCGTACTGGACGCGATCCAGTGAAACAGTTCGCCGTCGCTGGTTACAAGCCGTGCCATATCCTTCGAGGTCGTGACGAGTTGCAGCCCGTGTTCCTCGGCTTCGGTCAGCAGCGCGCGCACATCAGCTTCCGAATAGGGGTGATGATCGGCGAACTCTCGCGTTTTCCGAACCTCGTAGCCGAGCGACTTGAGCGAGTCGAAGAACTTTCCGGGTCGCCCGATGCCCGCAAAGGCAAAGAGTTTCCGCCCGGCGAGAGCTTCATTCGCCTGCGGCCGCAAATGCGCATGCAGGACGGGCAGTCCCTTCCGCCCGGCAAGATGGACCGCATCTGAGGCAGCATCGCCATCGCCAACGAGCACAAGGCAGTCGGTTTTCAGAATCTGCGTCTGCGCCGGCGCGCGAAGCGGCCCAGCGGGAAGGCAAAGACCATTGCCGAACCCGACAGAACAATCGACCAGGACCAGAGACAGATCCTTGGCAAGCGCCGGGTTCTGAAATCCGTCATCCATCAGGAGAACGTCAATCGGCTGCTGTTCGGCAAGTTCAGCGCCGGCAGGGCGGTTGGCGGACACCAGGGTCGGTCCGAATGGGGCAAGCAGCAATGCTTCGTCGCCTACCCTCCCCGCATCGTGTTGTTGGGGATCGACCAGAAGTGGCCCTTTTTCACTGCCGCCATAACCACGCAGCAGAAAGCCCGGCCGGTAGCCCTCTTCCCTGAGGCGGTAGGCGAGTTCGATGGCAAAGGGTGTCTTTCCCGTGCCGCCGACCACGAAGTTGCCAATGCAGATGACCGGAAGCGAACTGCTGCCCCGGGGCTTCGACAGCATGCGCCGACCTGTCAGCGCGCCGTAGATCCAGCCAACTGGCGACAGCAGCAGGGCCGCAGCCGACAGGCCGGTTTTCCACCAGAAATCAGGTGCCTTGCTCATGTCTGCGTTCCGCCTCGGTGTCGCGGCCATTCCCGTTGAGGTGAGGTTGCAGCATGTCCAATGTCTTTTCCAGTGCCCCGCGTCCTGCCTCGACCAGTTTACGCGCGGTCTCGGCCTGAGCCTCAGCCCGACCGGGAGCGCGGAAAAGCGTCAGGACGCGGTCGGCAAGGTCGTCGGCCTCTTCGATCCGCAAGGCCGCGCCATGGCTCCAGAAGTCCTTGTAGACGGCGCGGGCATTGGAAACCTTTGGCCCGGTGACGAGCGCCGAGCCCAGAAGCGCGGCCTCCACGGGGTTGTGGCCGCCGACATCGACGAGAGACCCGCCGAGGAAGGTCACGGGGGCGGCACGATAGAACAGCCCCATCTCGCCGAGCGTGTCGCCGAGATAGATGTCGATCTCCTCACTGACAGGTTGCTGGTTCTTGCGGCTGGCAACCGAATAGCCACGGCCGACCGCCATATCACAGACGTCGCCCGCCCTCGCGGGATGACGCGGCACGATGATCAGGAGCAGATCCGGAAGGTCGCGGCGGAGCGTCTCGAAGGCATCGAGCACGACCTCGTCCTCGCCGGGATGGGTGAGCGCCGCCAGCCAGACGGGTCGGGATCCGATCTCCTTGCGGAACGCAGCCAGATCCTCTTCGCGCACCGGCGGCTCGGCGGCATCGAACTTCACGTTTCCGGTCATCTGCACATTGCGGCAACCGAGCATGCGGAATCGTTCGGCATCGGCGTCACTTTGCGCAAGCACGGCATCGGGACATTCAAAGACATGGCGGGCAATCCGCGGGACGCGGGACCAGGTCCGGCTGGAGCCGTCCGACAGACGGCCGTTGACAAGGACGAAGGGGATCGCGCGGAAGCGCAGGTCCATGAAGAGACATGGCCAGATCTCGGATTCGACCACCATAGCCAGGTCGGGCAACCAATGATCGAGAAAGCGGCCGATCGGCCCCGGGGCATCATAGGGGATGAACTGGTGGATGCAGCCTTCCGGCAGGCGCTTTTCCGCGACCTGCGACGCCGTCACGGTGACGGTCGTGAGAAGCACCTTGCTTCCGCGCGCCGCCAGCGCATCGATCAGCGGCAGGACCGACATGGTTTCGCCGACACTGGCGGCGTGTATCCAGACGAGATGCCCTTTGGGGCGGGGCAGAACGGTCCGGCCGAACCGCTCGCCCTTGCGTGCCGCGATTTCCTTGCCGGACCGGCTTCGGAGTGCAAACAGCAGATGGAACAGACCCGTCGCCGCTCGTGCGGCGGCGCGGTAGACAGCGAGCGGCAATGGCAGGCGCTCAGCCATCCGACCTGCCGACCAGACGGTAGGCGTTCGTCGTGACGGCGTTCAGCCCCTCCTCGACCTTCACACGGAAGGTCTCCAGGTCATTGTCTTCCACGTCATTCGGCACCCAGACGAGGTCCCCCACGGCGATAGCCCCCTTGCCGAAAGGCAGGTTGATGCTTGCACGGTCCCAGGTGTTCAGCTCGATGCTCCGGCTTGTCGCGACCGCGACCGGAAGGATAGGCCTGCCGGAGTGCTTGGCAAGCTGGATGATCCCTTCGCCAGCGAGGCGCGACGGCCCTTTGGGAACATCCGCGGTCATGGCGATGCTGTAGCCGTCCTTCAGCGCGCGCAACGCCTCGATGAACCCGCGCATGCCTCCGCGCTTGCGGATCTGGCGCGCGTTCTTGCCACCAGAGGCACGGATCAACCCGAGGCCGAATTTCGACGCCGCGACCGCGTTCACTTCACCGTCCGCAGAGCGTGAAATCATCACCTTTGCAGGCCAGTGAGAGGGCTTTGCGAACGGCACCATGAAGTGCTGTCCGTGCCACATTGCCACGATCACGGGAAGATCGGTTTCGACTTGTGCATGCGCATGCTCCGGTTCGATGACGAACCGGTTGGTGCGGTAAACCAGTTTCAGATAGGCAGCCATGAGGGAGCCCACACCCGAAAGGACCCGGGGGTGGCGGCTGAGGCGTTTCAACATTTATCTTGTCGCCTGAGAGAATGCGCCGCAGCGCTATGCAGTTTCCGGGTCGAGCAGACGGTGCATGTGCACGATGAAGTAGCGCATGTGCGCATTGTCCACGGTTGACTGGGCCTTGGCCTTCCAGGCCTTGTAGGCTTCGGCGTAATTCGGATAGATGCCGACGATGTCGAGTTCATCAAGATCGCGGAAAGTCAGGCCCTCCGGCGATTCCAGCTCACCGCCGAACACCAGGTGAAGCAATTGTTTCTGGGTATCGGTCTCGCTCATAGAAATCCTCGCTTTTGCTCAATCCGGCTTTGCGTTGTTATCCGATCAGATCGTCGAGCGCATCTCGCACGGGGCCGATAAGTGCTCTGGACGCCGCAATCAGCGCGGGGTGTCCGGTGCGCGGACGATTGTAAATCAAAGGCTCTCCCGACAGGTTGGTCAGGGCGCCGCCTGCTTCCTGCACCAAAAGATCGGCCGCCGCAAGGTCCCAGTCGCTGGGACCGCCTCGCGCCGCACCGACATCAATGCGGCCGGCCGCGACCATCACGATCCGGTAGGCGAGCGACCTCAGGATACCCGTTGACTTGAAACCCGCCACGATCACCTGCTCGTTGGCGACGATGGAGTGCGGACCGGTCAGGGTTGCGCCGTCGAGATCCGTCCGGGCAGACACGGAAATCGGTTGATCGTTCAGCCAGGCGCCGCCTCCCGAAGAGGCAACGAACATTTCTTCGCGCCGCGGACAAAACACTGCACCGGCAACCGGCCGTCCCTTTTCCACAACGGCGAGGGACACCGTCCATTCGTCGCCGCCGGCCAGAAACGCGCGGGTCCCGTCGATGGGATCGACGATGAACACCCTGTCGTATTCGAGGCGCGAGCGATCATCGGCGGTTTCCTCGGAAAGCCATCCGTAGTCGGGTCGCGCCGACCTGAGTTCGCCGGCCAGAAACCTATCCACCGCCAGGTCCGCCTCGGAAACAGGAGACTTGTTGCCCTTGAACCAGGTTTCGGGATCCTGCCCGAAATAGGTCAGAGCCAGTTCCCCCGCTTGACGGGCGGCCTCTTCCAGCAGACGGCGATCGGCATCGCGATCGGACGGCAGATGCGCGTGATCAACTTCCCGCAAGCGCCATTCCTTCGATCATGAGCGAGGGCGTTGCTGCCGAGTAACGGTTGTCGAGGTCGCTGCCCGGGACGAGCCGCTTGAACATGTCGTTCAGATTACCGGCAATGGTGATCTCGCTGACCGGTTCCACGATCTCGCCATTCTCGAACCAGAAGCCGGCCGCACCGCGCGAATAATCGCCTGTCAGGCCATTGACGCCGTGGCCGATCAGGTCGGTGACCAGAAGGCCGGTGCCGGCCTCTGCCATCAATTCTTCCATTGTCTTGTCGCCCGGCATCAGGGTGATGTTGGTGGCTCCGGGTGACGTGCCGCTGCCGCTGCGATGGGCGCGTCCGTTGGGCTTCAGCCCCAGCTCGCGCGCGGACGCGCCATCTAGGAACCAGTGCTGGAGAACGCCGTCCTCGACGACATTCAGGACGTCGGCGCGTGTCCCCTCCCCGTCGAACGGCCGGGTAGCCGCGCCCCGGCGCTTGAAGGGATCGTCCACGACCTTGATGCCGGGGGCCAGAATGGCCTCGCCCATCCTGTTTCGCAGAAAGCTCGTCTTGCGGGCGATCGAGGCCCCGTTGATGGCGCCGGTCAGGTGCCCGAGGATGCTGCGGGCCGCGCGCGATTCATAGATGACATTGGCCGTGCGCGTGGACAGCTTCTGCGGATTGAGACGACGAACCGCACGCTCGCCCGCCCTGCGGCCGATTTCGGCCGGGTTTTCCAGATCCTCGAAATAGGTGCGGCTGTCGAAATCGTAATCGCGTTCCATGGTCGTGCCGTCGCCGGCCACCGCCGTCATGGACATGCCATAGCGTGAGGCCATGTACGCGCCTTCAAACCCGTGGCTGGTGGCAAGCACGACCCCGGCAAGGCGCCAGGACGCACCCGCTCCGCCCGACTTGCTGACACCATCGACGGCCAGACCTGCTGCTTCAGCCTCGAGCGCGATCCGGGTCAGTTCCTCTGCGGTCATCTCCCGGGTGTCGAGAAGTTCAAGGGCCGGGAACTCCTTTACCAGAAGGTCCGGATCGGCCAGCCCGGCATAGGGATCCTCAGGAGCAACCTTCGCCATCGCAACGGCACGTTCGGCAAGTCCAGCCGGATCGTCCAGCTGGTTGGCGGAAACGGCAGCCGTGCGCTTGCCGACGAAGACGCGCAAGGTGACATCGTCGCCCTCGGCCCGCTCGGTTTCCTCGACTGCGCCCTCGCGGACATCGACAGCCAGCGAGACCCCAGTCACGGCAATTGCGTCGCAGGCATCGGCACCCGCCTTCTTCGCGGCCTCGACAAGCCGTGCCGCGCGGGACTGGAGTTCGCTCTGATCGATGAGTTCGGACATGTTTTTTCACCCTTTTTGTCAGGCTGTTGTTTACGCCCCGGACGAATGCACCGCAACCGTCGCTGCCGAAACCGGAGAACCCGGTTCGTCCTCTCCCGAAGAAATGGGGTTCCGATGGCCAGTTTGAAGAGGAAAAGATGGCAAAGGAGGCAAGCCCGACCTCAGAGCAACCGGGGGTTTTCGCGTTTCCTTGCCACACCCTTTAATGAAAGCTTACGCCAATGATTAGATTCCAGTAACCGTCTTTAGAATCAGACTTTTTTAACTGTGTATCTTAAGTGGTTCACGACTCTTCGCTGTTACCTTCAAGTTCATCAAGAGGCCAACAGGTCCGCTGGAGAGTCATTTTGAGACGTCAGACAGAAAAACAGGAACAAGCAGTAGCCGGGATAGACGGAAAAACAATGCCGCATCCCGGCTCCCTGCCAGTCCGCTTCGAGCAACGCCTCGAGTCGCGGCCTGGCACTCCATCCCTTCCGGCCGAGATCTACCTCGACCGGGACAGAACGATCATCAAACGCCGGGTCGGCGGAGTGCCGGTTTCGGTCGTCGTTCCGTCAAACGGGTTCGACGGGGTCATGGTGCGGATCGTGCCGGGCAATGCCCCCGGTGAGATCGTCGCCGCGCTGATCCTGAAACACCCGGACAGCGCATTGTCGATCACCCTTGCGGAAACCGAGCATTCAGATGATCTGGCGACGCTCTGGAGCCGCTGGGCCCAGACGCTGAACCTGCCGATGCTGGTTTGCGACCTTGGCGGCAAGGTGAAGCCGATCGAGGCCTATAGCGCAGTACCGGTTGCCGGACCCGCCCCGCGGCGCAAGCTGCGGCTGCTGACCGGTCGGCGTCCGCGCTTCCTCAACAAGCGCGCGGTGGGTCAGCGGCAGGAAACACAGACGGTCTACGAAAACGAACGGGAAATAATCGCCCGCACCTGATGTCCGAAACAGCCAGGGAGGCGTCGGACACCACAAAAAAGGCTCCGCGGTGCGGAGCCTTTTTCTGTTTCAAGACTTCGGTCAGATCCAGCCGATCAGCGCATCGATAACGAACCCTGCAAACAGGATCCAGCCATAGGTGGTGTTCGAGCGAAAGAGTTTCAGACACTGGTCGGGGTCGTCGATGTCCAGAACCACGACCTGCCATCCAAGATGCAGCCCCCCTGCCAGAATACCGATGAAAGCTGCCGGTCCTGCGTCCGCCAACGTCGCGGCCAGCGCGAAGAGAACGGATGCCGCGGTATAGAGGCCGATCAACGCCGGCTTGGTCCAGGTTCCGAACAGGCGTGCCGTCGATTTCACTCCAACTATGGCATCGTCTTCCTTGTCCTGGTGGGCGTAGATCGTGTCATAGCCGATCGTCCAGCAAATGCCGCCGAGGTAGATCATCACCGGCGCCCAGGACAGCGAGCCGAACACCGCCGCCCAGCCCATGAGTGCCCCCCAGGAGAAGGCAAGCCCCAGGAAGAGCTGGGGCCAGTTGGTCACCCGCTTCATGAAGGGATAGATCGCCACGGGAACGAGAGAGACGATCCCGAGCAAGATCGAGAACGTATTGAACTGCAGCAGCACGGCCAGACCGACAAGAGCCTGCGCCACGAGAAAGATCTTCGCCTGCAGCTTGGTGACCTGGCCCGCCGGGATCGGCCGGGACCGCGTGCGTTCCACGCGGCTATCGATATCGACATCAACGAGATCGTTATAGGTGCAGCCCGCGCCTCGCATGGCAACGGCCCCGATGAGAAACAGGACGAGATGAAACGGGTTCGGCCAGCCATGGCCTGCTGCAATCGCCGCCAGGGCCGCCGACCACCAGCACGGCCAAAGCAGCAGCCACCAGCCGATAGGCCTCTCCCAGCGTGCAAGCCGCGCGTAGGGACGCAGCGACACGGGAAGGCGCGTGTCCACCCAGTGACGCTTGACGGCATCGGAAACCGGGCCTGTATCCCGCGTTGAAAACAGCATCTGTCGTCTCACCCCCGTTGCCCTTGCAAAAGACCTGATATTGGCCGGCAGCTCCCGGGCCATCGCTTGCCATAATCGAGCAGAGGAGGAACACGTTGTGAAGCACTGTGCAACATATGCGACGATATTTTTCGCTTACCGCAGCTTTTTGACGCCTCTCCGGCGTGATCTGCACCCAGAGCTGCCGGCCAACGCCAATTGCGGCCCGGGCGGACCCATGCTAGACCCCGCGGCGACAGGGTCCGCGCGTGTGTTTCCCGCGCGAGCGCCCGCTCCGCCCCACGTGCCCTTAGAGACCCAGAGCTTTTCATGAACCTTCTCCTCATCGGATCCGGCGGCCGCGAACATGCCCTTGCCTGGGCGCTGGCAAAATCTCCGAAGCTGACCAGGCTCTACGCGGCGCCCGGCAATGCCGGCATCGCCAAGGTCGCCGAGTTGTGCTCGCTCGACGTCTCCGATCACGCGGCGGTCATCGATTTCTGCCGCGACAAGAACATCGATTTCGTGATCGTCGGTCCGGAAGCTCCTCTTGTGGCAGGCCTTGTCGATGATCTGGATGCGGCCGGCATCAAATCCTTCGGGCCAAGCAAGGCGGCGGCGCAACTGGAAGGCTCCAAGGCCTTCACCAAGGGCGTTTGCGACGAGGCCAACATACCGACAGCCGGATATGGCCGCTTCACGTCTGAAGCGCCTGCCCTCGCCTATGTCCGTGACAAGGGCGCGCCCATCGTCGTCAAGGCGGACGGGCTGGCTGCCGGAAAGGGCGTTGTCGTCGCCATGACCACGCAAGAGGCCGAAGACGCCGTTCAGGCCTGTTTCTCCGGATCCTTCGGCGATGCCGGCGCCGAGGTCGTCATCGAGGAATTTCTGGAAGGGGAAGAAGCCAGCTTCTTCGTTCTTTCCGACGGCAGGAACGCGCTCGCGCTTGCGACTGCCCAGGACCATAAGCGTGCCCATGACGGCGACGAAGGCCCGAACACCGGCGGAATGGGCGCCTATTCGCCTGCACCGGTGATGACGGACGCCCTCGTTGCCGACGTCATGGCCCGGATCATCGAGCCGACAATCGCAACGCTTGCGGCTCGCGGAACCCCCTTCAAGGGCGTCCTTTATGCCGGCCTGATGATCACGGCAAACGGACCGAAGCTGATCGAATACAACACACGCTTCGGCGATCCGGAATGCCAGGTCCTCATGATGCGTCTCGACAGCGACCTTCTGGATCTTCTGCTTGCCAGCGCGGAGGGTACTCTCGACAAGGCAACCGCCGCCTGGAAGGACGAGGTCGCGCTGACCGTCGTCATGGCGGCAAAGGGCTATCCGGGATCTTACGAGAAGGGGACGCGGATCGAAGGTGTCGAACCGCTCAGCTCGGATGGCCTGGAGGTCTTTCACGCCGGCACCCGGAGCGAAGGCGGCAATCTGCTGGCCAATGGCGGACGGGTGCTCAATGTCACGGCGCTTGGCGCGACGGTCGCAGACGCCCAGCGCAAGGCCTATGAAGCAGTGGCAAAAATCGACTGGCCGGAAGGCTTCTGCCGAACGGATATCGGCTGGCGGGCGATCGCCCGCTAGAACGACACCTGATCGTCCCTTTCTCTCCTGCCGCGCCGCCGGCCTCGGCAAGGGACTTGGCAACCAGTTACCAGCATTGATAGTTTTCCCTGTCCGGACATGGGGAGAGTGCGGTGGAGAGCGACAGGCAGGACGACCTGTTTCCCGGTTTTGAAAGCCACACGGTCGAAACCGGCTGCGCCAATCTTTACTGCAGAACAGGCGGCTCCGGGCCGCCTCTCCTGCTTCTTCACGGCTATCCCCAGTCCCACGTCATGTGGCATACGATCTCACCGGGCCTGGCAGACCGTTTCCATCTGGTGATACCCGACCTGCCCGGCTACGGCCGGTCCTCCATCCCGCCGCTCAGCGATGATCACGCCGCCTATTCCAAACGGTCGATGGCTCTTGCCGTGCGCGAGATGATGCACGTGCTGGGCCATGAAAGGTTCATGGTCGCAGGCCACGACCGCGGTGGCCGGGTCGGCTACCGGCTCGCACTGGACTGGCCCGACACGGTGAAGCGTCTTGCGGTGCTGGATATTCTGCCGACGTCGGACTACTGGGATCGGCTGGACCGCACATTCGGGATCAAGATCTATCACTGGATGTTCCTGGCCCAGCCCGCGCCGTTTCCCGAAATGGTGATTGGCGCCTGCCCGCTCCGCTTTCTGGAGCACACGCTGGCGAGCTGGACGGCGGACAAGTCCCTGAAGGCGTTCAGCGAAGCCTCGCTTGCACACACCCGCGCCTGGTTCTGCCATCCGGACCGCATTGCCGCGACCTGCGAGGACTACCGGGCCGGAGCCGGTCCGGACTATCTCCATGACCGGGCGGACAGAGACGCGGGCCGAACAGGCGAGATGCCCTTCCTCGCACTGTGGGGCGACAAGGGTATTGCCACATCGGTCGATGAGCCCCTGGAGGCATGGAAAAACTGGTTTCCGAACGCGGAAGGCGCAGCACTCCCTTGCGGGCATTTCCTGCCCGAGGAAGCACCTCAAGAGACACTGGAACTGCTGCTGCGCTTTTTCGGAAGATAGGCGCGGGTATGACAAGATCCCTCCGCAGAAGAATGCGAGCTCGACTTTACCTCCGCTGCGTAAGATTACCCAACAAGCGGTATAAGCAATTTTTCCGACTGTATTTCTTGCGAGCCGCAACCGGCAGATTCAAAACAATTTAACGTTTTAATCCTATTGTAAAAAATAGCAGTGATTGCTGGCAGGACCATGCCGCCCCGAGAGGTTTCGGATCGCTTGCGGCAGGATCGACCCGGCAACATGCAGCTTCGGCTGCCGGGGGACAGTTGTGCAGAATACTGAAACGGAAAATCTGGCGACACACTTCGGTGATCGGGAAAGGGCCACCTCTTCCGGCCACGCCACCGGATTGCTCGACCGTCTTCTGGATAGCTGCACACAAGGCACGAACTTCGAAAGGCCCTTGCGCACAGTGGTCCTGGCCTTTCTGGTCCTGACCGTTCTGGTCCTGACAATCCAGAACGTCGTATCCGAATGCAGGAACCTGCAGGAGCCGCAGGAACAGATCGTCCAGACGGCTGAGCGGCTGCTGCTGCAGCAACGGGCACTCGGCGCGCAGGCTCTCGACAGTTTCGCCGTCCAGATCAGCACCAATGCCGACTTGCAGAGCGCTCTCAACCGCAATGCTTCCTCCGAAATCAAGAGCATAGCGGACGAGGTTTTTTCCCGCAGCTCCGGCGATCTGGATATTGCCGAGTTTTCCATCTACGGCGCAAACCAGAAACTGGTCTACCGGGCTGATGCGAACGGGTACGCCAGTTCTCCCGCCTTGTCTTTCCAATCGCAACTTTTGACAAACCTCATCGGGAATGCCCACGGCATAGAGTTCGATCCCGAAGGCAAGATCATCGTCAGCGTCCTGAGGCCCTGGGTGGCGGAAGGCAAACTGGTTGGTTACCTCAAGCTCGCCATAAATATCGAAGACGCCCTCGCCCTGGCCAGCTCGGCGGTCAATGCGCAGATCATCAAGCACTGCCCGACCTGCGCAACTTCACCCCGCGGCATCGGCGAAACAGGGTTCGCCGAGGTCGGGGACCTGACGTCCGGCGGGCTGGATCTTGACGTACTTGATGCCACCACCGACGAACGTCACGCGCTGAAGCGCTTTTTCCTGAAAGACAACAGGGTCTTCATGACCCGCAATCTTCCCATTGCCCTGGAGTCGAACGATCCGCGTTTCAATCTGGTTCTCGTCATGGACGTCACGCAAAACGTCTGGCGTTTTGTCAAGGATCTTGCCCTGTTCATTCTCGCCGGGACAGGGATCTGTCTTGTCGCCTGGACGGTCATACATCGCCTTCTCGCACGCTTGCAGGCATCGGTAGAGGCAACCAAGGCCGGCCTCGAAAATGAAGTCCGCGACCATTCCGCGAAGCTGGAGCACAGCGCGCTCCAGCTGCTGGAAGCCCAGCGGATTGCAAGCGTCGGAAACTGGGAGTGGAACCTGAAGACGAACGAGATCCATGGATCGGAGGAATTCTTCCGGATCATGAAGATCCCACCCGACCTCCCGCCAGCCGACATCAGCAATTATCTCTTCTCCATCATTCCGAAGGATCAGGTGGTTCGCGTCCGGCAGGCCTTCAGGCACGCGATCGAGAATTGCAGCGATTTCGACTTTGAACATGAAATCACTCTGGACGGCGGCATCACGCGGTATCTCCATGCGCGCGGCTATGTTCTGGCAGGGGTGGACGGGCGTGCGGCGGACTTCTTCGGCATCGTGCATGACAACACCGAACGCTGCCTTGCCGAACGGCGCAATCAACTCCTCGCCAATATCCTGCAGTCCTCGCTGAACGAGATCTTCATCCTCGATACGGAAACCTTCGTCATCGATTATGCCAACAGGAGCGCGATCGACAATCTCGGCTACACGCTGATGGAGCTGAAATCGATTCCGGTCTGGGAGATCAATCCGAACTACGACCGTGCCAAGATCTTGAATGCCGTCGCCCCTCTTCTGAGCGGCGAAAAGGAAAGTCTGACATTGGAAAGCGTTCATCGACGCAGGGATGGAACAGAATATCCCGTCGACCTGCAGATCCAGCTTCTGTCCGACCACACCCGCAAGCTTTTCGTCGCGATTGCCAACGACATCTCGGAACGGGTGCAGCGTGAGAACGAGACACGGGACGCCAAGAACCGGGCGGAGCGCCTTGCCTATTTCGACACGTTGACCAAGCTTTCCAACCGGGCCGCCTGCCAGCGCGATGCACTGGAGCGCTTTGGAAGCGACGACAAACCGTCCTTCCTGGTCCATATCGACATGGACGGCTTCAAGCGCGTCAACGATACGATGGGGCATCTGGCCGGTGACCAGTGCCTGGAGGAAACCGGGCGCCGGCTTCGGGAGATTTCCCGCGGGCTTGGCACGCCCTATCGCTGGGGCGGAGACGAGTTCGTCATTCTGGCGGACAGCAGCTCGTCCGATCCAGATATCCTGTTCGAGCGCGCAAGGCGCATCATGCGGCTGCCCATGGAATTCGATGGCAATCGCTTCTGGCCGACCGTCAGCATGGGCATCGCCCTTTGTCCGACGGACGGCGCGGAGTTCGAAACGTTGCTGATGAACGCCGACCTCGCGCTCTACCAATCCAAGGAAAACGGGAAGGACCGTTTCACCTATTTCCGGCCCGACATGAAAAAGGATGTCGAAAAGGAAGCCCGGATCGAACTTGAGTTGCAGAAGGCGGTGAAGAACGACGAGTTCTTCCTGGTGTTCCAGCCGCAGGTCAACCTCAGATCACAGACTGTGACCGGCGTGGAAGCGCTGCTGCGCTGGCACCATCCGCAGCGCGGCGAACTTGCGCCCGGTGAGTTCCTGTCCGTCGTCGAAAAGTCCAGCCTTGCGCCGCTCGTCGGAGAGATGGTCATCGACAAGGCGCTCGCGGCGGCGCGAAGCTGGCTCGACCGGGGGCTCGATTTCGGCCGGATCTCGGTCAATATTTCACCGGCACACCTGGCTTCCGGACAGATCGTCGATCATTTCCGAGAGGCTCTGGCGCGTCACGACATCAATCCGGCGGATGTCACGGCCGAAGTTCTGGAATCGGTTTTTCTGAACGACAACCGGTCCGGCCACCTTGCGACCCTGACCGAGCTTCACGAGCTCGGGCTCCACATCGAGCTGGACGACTTCGGAACGGGATATGCCTCCCTGACCCATGTCGCAGACCTGCCCATTCACGGGTTGAAGATCGACCGGTCCTTTACACACCAGATGCTTGAGGATCATCGCAAGGAAGTCGTCGTCAATCAGCTCATTCATCTGGCACGCAGCCTGAACATCAGCGTCGTGTGCGAAGGTGTCGAAACCGAAGAACAGTACGACCGGCTACGGATGATGGGCGACTTCTCCATTCAGGGCTACCTGATCGCGCGTCCGATGAGGGTCGATCAGCTTACAGACTGGATCCGCGACAGCGCGGGCGATCTGGTGTTCGTCTACTGACGGTTCCGCCCAGGTCGACCTGGGCTGCTCCGGGGCGTATCCTTCGTGGTATTGCGGACTTGGTATTGCCGGCTCTGGTTCCTATCTTTGGGGCACCCGCATATCCCTTAGACTTTCCCCAGGATCGCTTTCAGCATGGCATTCCCCTCAGAGCCCCCGAAGATCGGCCTCGCACTGGGAGGGGGCGGTGCGCGCGGTCTGGCGCATATTCCGGTTCTGGAAGCCCTCGACGATCTCGGCATGAAGCCGGCACGCATTGCCGGAACCTCGATCGGCGCGATCATGGGCGCCGCCTATGCGAGCGGGCTGAGTGGCGAGCAGCTTCGCACGATCGTTCTGGACCTATTCTCCGACCGTAACAGCGTCCTGTCCCGGCTCTGGAAACTCCGCCCGAAACGCTTCGCCGACGTCTTTCGCTCCGGGATAGTGCAGTTCGATCCAGAGCGGGTCCTGGAGGTCTTCATTGCCGGCTATCTCCCGGAAATGTTCGAGGATCTCGAGATACCCCTGCGGCTGATCGCGACGGATTTCTACGGTTGCCGAGAGATCGATTTCGAAAGCGGTCCACTGCTACCGGCGATTGCGGCATCCATTGCCGTTCCAGCCCTGTTTCGTCCGGTTCGATTCGAAGGACGTCACCTGATTGACGGCGGCGTGGTCAATCCGCTGCCGTTTGACGGTCTGCGGGGCCATTGCGACATCATAATTGCTGTGGATGTCGTCGGGGCACCGGTTCCCCGGGAAAAAAGCGAAGATATCCGGATGCTGGATTCGCTTTTTGGCTCCTCTCAGATCCTCATGCAGACCATCACGAGCCAGAAACTCAAGCAGGATCAACCGGATATCCTTATCCGCCCACCTCACGATTCGATCCGCGTCCTCGATTTCATGAAGGCGGAGCAGATCCTGAATAGTGCTGAGAGCCTGAGAGAATTGACAAAGGTAAAACTGACGAACCTGCTCGAAGGTGTAATGGAAAAGACCTGAGTTTTACGTAGGCACATTTCACGAGATAACTATATTTTAATTCCTCAAAACCATCATTTAACAGATATTTAAGAAACAGAGCAAATAATTCACCTAAAGGTTCAAATTACTTCTACGTGCAAACAAGACTTCCGAATGCGTCGTATCAAGTTCGCTGAAACGGAAAGTTTTGAAGCAGGAGCTGGGCAATGCAATCGACGGGATCAACAGATATGGAGAACTGTCCGGTACCGGATGTTCTCCTCAAACAATTGCTGGACGCAACGCTGAACGCGGTGTCCGACATCGGCGAGCAATTGCCGGAGACAGAACGTGCGGCGCTGGCGATTTATTGCTACAGGCGGGCGCATTTCAGAAATCTGGGCTTGTCGCTGGCGGCGATGTGCAGCCGCACTGCCCTTGTGCAGGAAGCCGGCCACGCCGGTGAACTGCTGCATCGGCAGGCCCTTGACGGCGCAAAGCCCGCCAGCTTCGGTGCAGATACCAGATCAAGGTTCGGCAAGGCGCCTGTCAGCCTCCACGTCATCTGAAAAACCTATCGGGGCGCGTACCTCCTCCCACCCGCCCCCACCTTGGGCAACCGCCTTCGCAATGATTTGCAGAGCCGGTTGCCTTTTCTTTTGGCAAAAGCCTGAAATCCGGTCGTCTCCCGGCGCCGTTCCTTTGCCTTAGCGCCTTGCCGCGTCGCCGTCCGCGCCTACACTAATAGGGGTGGACAAGGACGGATGGCACGTCATGATCGGAAAACTCCTCCCCTTCCTGAAAGACGCAATGGCCGGAGGCGCCAGGGCGTGCGCTCCCATTTCGGGCCACGCGCGGGCCCGGCGCTTCCTGATGATTGCGGCACTGCTGTTGCCGTCGGTCGGGGCGGTGCAGCCCGCCTTTGCTGTCTGCCAGCTTGTGGCCGAGGCGCCCTATAGCGCTCCCGGTCCAGGAGAGGCTCGGATCTGGCGAGCGGCCCTCCAGGCCGGCGAGGTCCAGATCCGTTACATCGGCCACTCCACCTTCGAGCTGGAAACACCGGGCGGCGTGCGGATCGCGACCGACTACAACGACAGCATCAGACCTCTCCTGCCGCCCACCGTCGCCACCATGAACGGGGCGCACAGCACACATTATTCCGTCAATCCGTCACCGGATATCGAGCACCTGCTCTACGGCTGGAACCCGGAAGGCGGGCCGATGGATCATGACCTGACCGTCGAGGATGTGCGCATTCGCAACATCCAGACGAATATCCGCGGCTGGGACGGCGAATCGCGGCGGCTCGGAAATTCCATATTCATCTTCGAAGTTGCCGATCTTTGCATCGCCCATCTCGGGCATCTTCATCACCGGCTGACGCAGGACGACCTGACGCGGCTCGGCCAGATCGACATCGTCTTTGCCGCGATCGACAATTCCTCGAGCCTTCGCCTGGAAAGCATGATCGACGTGCTGAAGAGCATCGGGCCTGCAATGGTCATCCCTATGCACTTTCACTTCGCCGGTGCGTTGCAGTCCTTCGTCGGACGCGCGGCGGAAGAAGGCTACGCGATCGTTCGCGCCCCGGGCCCTGCCCTGGTGACGAGCCGGGCCGCTTTGCCGGTCAAGCCGACAGTCTATGTCATGATGCCGGGCGGCGCCTGATCATCTCACTGAGATCATGTCTGGCGGAAAACTAGACGCCGGCCGTATAGGCCAGAAACAGGACCTGGCTGTCACCGGCCTGGCGCCGGTCGCGTTCGGAAAAGCCGTCCGGCAGGTCGATCTCTGCGGTCGCCCGCTCTTCCAGAATGCAGATGGCACCCGGCTGAAGCCAGCCACCGGCCGCGGCACTTGCAAGCGCTTTTTCGCCAAGTCCCTTGTCGTAGGGAGGATCGGCAAAGATCACGTCGAACGGCTCGATCGTGCCGGCGTTTCCGAGCCTTGTGGCATCGCGGCGAAAGATCTTGGAAGCGCCGTTGAGGCCGAGCGCTTCCATGTTGCGGCGGATCACCCCGCGTGCCTCGGCCCCTTCCTCGATGAAGGTGCAGTGGCGCGCGCCCCGGCTGAGCGCTTCAAAGCCAAGCGCACCGGTTCCCGCAAAAAGATCAAGCACGCGCGTACCGTCGAGATCGACATCGAGCCCGTGGGCCAGGATGTTGAAGACGGTTTCGCGCAGCCGGTCACTGGTCGGTCTGGTCGCCTGTGACTTCGGTGCTGCCAGAGCGGCTCCCTTGAACCGCCCGGCAACGATCCTCACGAACGCCCTCCACCACGCGGTCGGTTGCCGCCCTTGGAGGGGCCGCCGCGACGGTCACCACCGTCGGGTTTGTCTCCACGAGGAGGCCGCTTGCCGCGATCCGGCCTGTCACCGCGTTCACCGCGATCGGACCGAGCGCCTCGCTCACCGCGATCGGAACGGGGGCCACGCGCGCCGCCCCTGTCGTCCCGGCGCGCATCGCCGCGTCCGCCGGCATTGTCGGGCTTGTCACTTCTGCCGCGCACTTCCTGCTGCTTGTCCTCGACCAGGCCTTCATCGCCCCAGATCCTGCGCCGCGGCGGCGTGCGCCGCTCTTCGCTGTAGTCCTTGCGCACACGCGGCTCGGACGTCAGACGGAAACGGGAACGCGGAGAGACCTTTTCCCGCCGCGGGCCCTCATTCTGGCGCTTGCCCTTCTTCTGATCGGAGCGGTCGCTCTTCGCGGCCTTGCGGCGGTCGGTTTCCGATTTTCCTTCGCGGGCCGACATCCACTTTCCCTGGCCGCCTTGCTCGCGTCCACCTTCCGACCGCTGCCCACCCTGCGACCGTTGACCAGTCGATCTGGCGCCGGTCGATCTGGGGCCAGTCGATTTCGATCTGGACCCGGCGGATTTCTTTTCCTCTTCCTGGGCCGGAGCATGGAAGATCGGCGCATCGAAATCGGCACCGGCTTCCTCGGCCAGCGTTTCGCCAAGCTGATCGCGCAGGACGCGGCCGCGGATCTCGCGCACATCGCCTTCCGGCAATTCCATGAGCTGGAAAGGGCCGTAGGACAGGCGGATCAGGCGGTTCACGGCAAGGCCGAGATGCTCCAGAACGCGTTTGACTTCGCGGTTCTTGCCTTCGCGCAGGCCAACCGTCAGCCAGACGTTGCCGCCCTGCTCCTTGTCCAGCGTTGCCTCGATCGCTCCGTAAAGAACGCCGTCGATGGCGATGCCGTCATTGAGGCTGTCGAGGTCGGCCTGGGTCACCTTGCCGAAGGCGCGCACGCGGTAGCGGCGCAGCCATCCGGTCGCCGGAAGCTCCAGGACGCGAGCGAGCCCGCCGTCATTGGTCAGAAGCAGAAGCCCCTCGGTATTGATATCCAGACGGCCGACCGTCAGAACGCGCGGCAGATCGGCCGGAAGCCTGTCGAACACCGTCGGACGGCCCTCCGGATCCTTGTTGGTCGTCACGAGGCCCCGGGGCTTGTGGTAGAGCCAGAGGCGCGTGCGTTCGCGCATGGGAAGAGCCGTGCCGTCGACCAGCACCTTGTCGTCCGGGGTCACCGTCACGGCCGGGGTATCCAGCACCTTGCCATTCAGCGAGACCCTGCCGGCCTCGATCCAGGTCTCGGCTTCGCGGCGCGAGCACAGCCCGGCGCGCGCCATGACCTTGGCGATGCGCTCGCCGCGGTCGGAACTGTCTGCCGCGGCAGGTGCGCGCGTTTCCGGCGCGCCCTTTTTCGGGCGGTCCGATTTCTCGAAAGGCTTGCCGGAGCGGGGCCCCGGACGGCGCTTGTCGGATGCACTTTTGCCGCGCTCGCGGCCTTTTGCCTGACCCGGGCGCTCGGAAGATTTTCTTGTCGTCATGCGCGCGTCATAGCAGAGCTTCGACGTTTCGGGAATCTGTTGTTTTCATCAAATCGTCCCAAGGTGACTTCCAAGCTGCTTCATCGGGGCTGACGACACGCGCAAATGCCTCTAAACAGGGACCTTCCGTCTCTCGCTTCAAGATCAGGCTTCTTTGCTCATGACTGCCGCAGACCCAGAAACCGGCCGTGCTTCCTTCATGGATCTGGCGCTTGAGGAAGCGGAACGGGCGGCGGCACGCGGAGAGGTTCCCGTCGGTGCGGTTCTGGTGAAGGATGGCCGTGTTCTGGCGGCCGATGGCAACCGGACGCTGGAGCTGAACGATCCCTCCGCCCATGCGGAGATCCTCGTCATCCGCTCGGCCTGCGCCGCCCTTGGATCGCAGCGTCTGCCTGAGTGCGATATTTATGTCACGCTGGAGCCCTGCCCGATGTGCGCGGGCGCGATTTCCTTCGCCCGCATTCGCCGCCTCTATTATGGCGCGGGCGATGCAAAAGGCGGTGCGGTTGATCACGGTACGCGCTTCTTCTGCCAGCCGACTTGTCACCATGCCCCAGAGGTTTACTCCGGCTTCGGCGAGACCCGTGCCGCCGATATCCTCAAGACCTTCTTTCGATCCCGGCGCTGACGTCATCAGTGTGATCTGACAGCCAGCGGACGAAAGCGTTGCCAATCGGCCACAGCGTTGTCGGAAAGCCATCCGCACTCCCGAATTTCATGAAACTGCAGGTGTTATTTCCGCGATCGTTGTCTACCTGTGGGGCGGGGGTAGATACGATGTCTCAGGAGCGACATATGTCTCGTAACGCTGTTCTTGGCGCACTGGCAGGACTTGCCGGACTTGCAGCCACACCAGCTTTCTCGGCGGATCTGCCGGTAGCACCGGAATCCGTCGATTACGTCAGGATCTGCGACGCCTACGGCGCGCAGTTCTACTATATTCCGGGCACGGAGACGTGCCTTCGTGTCGGTGGGCGTCTGCGGACGGAATTCCGGGTCACGAATTTCGGCGAAGCGGAAAACAACTGGGGCAACCGGGATTCGGACGGCTATCAGTGGCGTTCGCGTGGGTACCTTTATCTGGACGCCCGCACGGCGACGGAATTCGGCACCCTTCGCGCGTATGCCGAAATGTACCAGACCGTCACCAACAACGAACTCTCCCCGACACTGGAAAAGGCCTATGTGCAGTGGGGCGGATTGCTTGCGGGTAAGGCCCAGTCCAATTTCGACTTCTGGACGGGCTATGCGTTCGGCGCGCAGACGGCCACCTATTCCGACGTCAAGACCAACCAGCTTGCCTATACGCTTGCCTTCGGCAACGGCCTGAGCGCCACGATCGCGGCGGAAGACAGGTCTTCGCGTGAAGAACCCCTTGCGCTCAACGGCGTGAACCAGAGCTATGGCGGAACGCGTGTGCCGGACTTTGTCGCAGCGCTCGCCATCAGCCAGGGCTGGGGCTCCGCCCAGATCATGGGTGCCATGCACCAGATCTATCCCAACTCGATCATCAACGGCACGCGCACCGGCGGGGACGAGGATGATTTCGGGTGGGCCGTCGGCGCCGGCGTCCAGGTCAATTTCAGCGGGATCGCGCATGGCGGCAGTGTGGCTCTCCAGACTGTCTATACCGATGGTGCAAGCGCCTACGGGTCCGACTGGAACGACCGGATCACCGATGCGGTCTATACGGACACCGGCTTTGACACGACCCGCACCTTCAACATCTATGGCGGCGTCAACCTGGGTCTGACCAACACGCTCGCAGCCAATGTCGAAGGCGGCTATCACCGGGTGGAAGGCGGCACCAGCGCCTATGACTTCACCCAGTGGGATGCAACGGCCAACGTCGTCTGGACGCCGGTTTCCGGTCTCGAGATCGGTCCGGAAATACAGTATCGCGACATTGACTACAGCAATTCCTCCGGTCTCAGCGACACGTACGAGCTTTACGGCACGTTCCGTATGCAGCGCACATTCTAAAACGCCTGCCAGATATGCGGGCTCTGCCCCCGGCTCTTCGGATCCGGGGGCTTTTTTTTGCCACCCTTCCCGTCGCCCTTTTGGCTCAGCGAAGCCTGTCTCGATAGTCGAGCACCGCCTGCCAAAGACCGTTGCTCCAAAGGTTCGCGTGACCGGCTCCGTCGATCAACAGCAGATCCTTGGGCTCCGGCGCGAGGCGAAAGAGACGTCTTGCGTGCTCCGCGTCGATCAACCTGTCCTCCACACCATGGACGATCAGGATCGGGGCGGAAACAGCCTGAATGCGCTCGCGGGTGGGCATCTGGTCCTTCATCAGAAGCCCCACCGGCAGCCATGGATAGCTTTCACGCGCCATGTCGACGAGCGCGGTGTAGGGCGCCTCAAGAACAACAAGCTCAACCCCGTCGCGCTGCGCGGCAACCGCAGTCGCAATCCCAGTGCCCAGGCTTTCGCCGTGCAGGATCACCTGCGTGCCGGTTGCCGAGAGGCGGTCTAACTGCTCCAGGGCATCGGATATCAGCATGGTTTCCGAAGGACTGCCTTCGCTGCCTGCGTATCCCCGATAGCTTGGCGCATAGAGTCCAAAACCGCTCTCAAGGATCTGTGCAAAGCGACTTGCGCGGGAGGAAAGATTGCCCGAGTTGCCCTGAAGATAAAGCACGGTCGGAAGGCCGGGATCGCGCGGCGGGGCGGACCAGACCGTCACGTTGGTGCCGTCGGACATGGCGACTTTTGAAACGGTGACGCCCTGCAGTCCCTTATCCTGCGGCATTGCCAGCGATCCGGTCGGCACGAAGACGAAGCCGCGCTGATTGACATACATGAAGGCCGTCGCGGCGAGATAGATGGCAACGGCCACGATGACAACGCGCTTGACCAATCTCGTCAGGACCATGAGCCGCACTCGTGACGAGATGAGATTGCCGGACCGGGCTCAGGACTTCTGTCTGACATTGCCGTTTACCGCGCCTTCTCTCCAGCCCCGCAAGGCGACCGGCTTATTTCCGGCCGAACAGTTTCTCGATGTCCGAGAGCTTCAGCTCCACCCAGGTCGGCCGGCCGTGGTTGCACTGGCCGGAAAGCGGCGTCGCCTCCATGTCGCGCAGCAGGGCATCCATCTCTTCCGGACGCATGCGCCTTCCGGCGCGGACAGACCCGTGGCAGGCCATTGTTGCGGCCACGTGATCGAGCTTTTCCTTCAACCCGTCCGCCGTGTCCCATTCTGCAAGTTCGTCGGCCAGATTGCGCACCATGCCCTTGATATCCATGTCGCCGAGTATCGCCGGCGTCTCACGCACGGCGATGGCGCCGGGACCGAAAGCCTCGAGAGACAGGCCCACCTTCTCCAGATCTTCAGCCCGCTCGGCCAGCCGGGCAGCGTCTTCCTCCGGCAGGTCCACGATTTCGGGGATGAGCAGGATCTGGCGGGCCACGTCCTTTCTGGCAAGCGCTTCCTTGAGCCGCTCGTAGACGAGCCGCTCGTGCGCCGCATGCTGGTCGACGATCACGACACCATCGTCGGTCTGCGCGATGATGTAGGTCTCGTGGACCTGCGCGCGGGCCGCCCCGAGGGGAAGATCGGTCTTTTCGCGCTCCAGCGGAACATCGTTTGCACGGGCATCGGCCGAGGGCCTCACAAGGTCCGCAAAGGCATTCGGGCCTTCGTAGGAAGACTGAAGTTCCTCCGCAAATCCGGCGGCCGGTGCGGCGGCTGTCTCCAGCGGGCGAAAGATCTCCGGGCTCCACTGGCGGGCCTCGGCGGCCGGTGCATAGCCCCGCGCGGGCTGATATCCGCCTGACGGCGATGCATGGCTCGACGCTTCGGACGCGTAGGCTCCGGTCCCGGTCGGCGAATGTCCGGAGGTCTGCGCGCGGATGGCATCAAGGGCAACTGCCGCATTGGATGTGGAGGACCTGTGTCCAGACTGGACCAGCGCATGCTTGATTGCCCCGACGAGCAGTCCGCGCACGAGCTGGCTGTCGCGAAAGCGCACATCCGCCTTGGCCGGGTGCACGTTCACGTCGACCTGGCCCGGATCGAGATCGATGAACAGCACCACGACCGGATGCCGGTCGCGGGCAAGCACATCCGCATAGGCGCCGCGCAAGCCGGACAGGAGCAGCTTGTCCTTGACCGGACGCCCGTTGACGAAAAAGAACTGGTGCTGCGCATTGCCCCTATGGTGTGTCGGCAGCCCGGCAAAGCCCGTCAGGCGCACCCCTTCCCGTTCGGCGTCGATTTCCATCGCGTTGTCGACGAAGTCCTGCCCGAGGATCTGCGAAATGCGCGCAAGATGCGGTTCGGCGCCTCTTGCGGCCGGCCAGTTCTGCGGCTGACGGTCGGCACCCGACAGCGAGAAGCCAACCTGCGGATAGGCGAGCGCGATGCGCTTGATGATTTCGGTGATGGCGGCGGATTCCGCCCGGTCGGATTTCAGGAACTTGAGCCGGGCCGGCGTCGCGAAGAAGAGATCGCGCACTTCCACCTGGGTTCCCCTGGTGCGGGCGGCCGGCACCACCGGCTTTTCCCGGCCACCTTCCACCGCGATCGCCCAGGCATGGGCTTCGTCCCTGTGGCGGGTCTGGATGGCAAGGCGTGCGACCGAGCCGATGGACGGCAGAGCCTCGCCCCGAAAACCGAGCGTCCTGATATCGAAGAGATCGTCGTCGGTGATCTTGGAGGTGCAGTGCCGGCGGATGGCAAGCTCGAGATCCCCCTGACGCATGCCGTCGCCGTCGTCCGAAACGCGCATGAGGGTCTTGCCCCCGGCCGCTGTCACGATCTCGATCGAGGTCGCGTCCGCGTCGACGGCATTTTCCACCAGCTCCTTGATCACGCTGGCGGGTCTTTCGATCACTTCCCCTGCCGCGATCTGGTTGATCACCTGTTCGCCAAGCTGCCTGACCGTCATCAAACTCTCTCTACTCGGTTTCGCGCCGCGTCATGTTCCTATATGGTCCGCGCCGAGTTTGTCCCGATTCTTTGCAAGTCTCACCCGCCAATCGCAATCCGAGTGACCTGACATGACCGTTTCTGCACCGCTTCTTGTTGAAGGGCTCCACGCTCTTGCCCCATCCTACAAGGGCATCCTATGCGATGTGTGGGGCGTGTTGCACAACGGTGTGACAGCCTTTGACGAAGCCCACAAGGCCCTCAGGACGTTTCGTGAGCAATCCGGCGGCAAGGTCGTCCTCATCACGAATGCGCCCCGGCCCGCGCAGCAGGTCGCCGAGATGCTGGCAGAGATGGGCGTTCCGGCCGAAGCCTATGACGAAATCGTCACGTCCGGCGACGTGACGCGCGACGTGCTGGTGGACCAGGGCAAGAAAACGCTGCTCCATATCGGGCCGCACCGGGATCAGCCGCTCTATCACGGCCTCGACGCAACCTTCACCTACAATGACGAAGAAGCCGAGGCGATCAGCTGCACGGGCCTGGAAGACGACGAAACCGAAACGCCGGACGATTACCGCGAGCGCCTGCAAAAACTTGCCGACCGCAAGCTGCCGATGATCTGCGCGAACCCGGATATCGTCGTGGAACGCGGCGACCGGCTGATCTGGTGCGCCGGCGCGCTTGCGCGTCTCTATGAAGATCTCGGTGGTGAAGTCGCCATCCTGGGCAAGCCACATGCGCCCATTTACAAGGCTGCCATGACAAGGCTTGAAAAGCTCGCCGGCGCGCCGATGGCGCGCGAAGAGGTGCTGGCCATCGGCGACGGTCTGCCGACGGATATCCGCGGGGCGGTTTCGCAGGATCTGGATGTCCTGTTCGTCACCGCCGGCATTCACGCTTCCGATTTCGGTCCGAGCGACGATCCGGACGAGCAACTGATCCGCCGCCGTCTGACCGAAGAAGGACTGCGCGCACGCGCCGCCCTGCCCCGCCTCACCTGGTAGAGCGCGGGTCACAAGGGGCACAAGCGGCAGACGAGCCCCCAAACAGACAAAGGCCGCCAGAACGGCAGCCTTCGCGATTCATGATAGATGCGCCGGATTGACCGGTCAGCTTGAAGGTCAGTCGAACAGCTTGTCGATATCTGCCTGGCCGCCGCCCATCATGGCATCGATGTCGTCCTGCGAGACGCCCTCGCCGGTCATCTGCGGCCCGTGAAGGATGAGTTCGCGTTTGCGGCGGTCCTCATCGGTTTCGGAAATGGCCGCATCAAGGTCTTCCGGGATGCGCAGACGCTCGATGAACGAGGTGACCCGTTCGTCGATGTAACGCAGCGTTTCGACGACCTTGGAAATCCGCTGGCCGGTAATGTCCTGGAAGGTGCAGGCCTCGAAGATGGTGATCATCTTGTTGCTGACCAGCTCCTGGTAAACGGCAGGGTCGCTCGTGTCGGCCCCCATGATGTCTTCCGCAGCTTCCATGATCGTGTTGGTGGCGTTTTCCGTCGCCTCCACGATCGCGTCCAGCTCGCGGCCGGCATCAGGAATCTTGTTTCCGGTCATGTCATTGGCGCGCAATTGGGATATCTCATCCTTCATGCGGCCGATTTCACGCGAAATCGCCGTCAGTTCTTCCGTTACGGCCGGCTGAACCGTCGACAGGAAGTCGAACATCGACCCGGACATGACTTCTGCGAGGTGCATGACGTCGGTCAGCGAGACTTCGCCTTCGCGATTTTTATTCTCTTCCAGAAAATCGATTACGCGAGCAACGTTTTCCCGTCTCATGTTGGCCATAAGGTCTCGCCTTTTCATCGGTGGTGCTACCTCCGCAAAACAGAGCCTTCTGCGGCTCCGCTATTACTTTACGGATACGTCTTTGGGCGGCACGGTCTCAGTTGAGTAAAACCGGGCCGTCTTCGGTATCCGTCCTGCGCTTGACGGAAAGGCGACCTGGCGCCCTGGTTCCGTCTCGCGCTGGAAATCAGTCGGAGAACACAGCCTCGATCTTGCCCTTCAATGTCTGGGCGTTGAACGGCTTCACGATGTAGTTGTTCACACCCGCCTTCTTGGCGGCGATCACGTTTTCCGTCTTGGATTCGGCGGTGACCATGATGAACGGCGTTTTGCTGAGGCTTCCGTCTGCGCGGACCTGCTTGAGCAATTCGTAACCGGTCATCGGTTCCATGTTCCAGTCGGAAATGACCAGGCCATAGCGGCGCTGCTTCATTTTTTCCAAAGCTTCGGTGCCGTCCGCAGCATCGTCGATGTCTTCGAAACCGAGCTGCTTGAGCAGGTTGCGAATGATACGGATCATCGTCTTGTAATCATCGACCACGAGGACCGGCATCTGAAGATCAAGGGCCATTGTCTACTCCATACTGTCAATTTGCGCGGCCCCTGGCCGTGGGCCGGTGGAAACGCGTTATGACTTCGAAGGAGAGAGACACAGGAATTTGTGTCCTCACCTCCCCACACTCCACGCAATCTAGCCCGAGCCCCTGAAAAGACCGTTAATGAGGCATGCTTTTTTTCTTCGTCCAAAGCACAATTGTCATAAATGCTTGTGCCGCCTAGCGTCCGTGAAGCTGAAAAAGCAAAACTGAGCGGTAACCTCGATGCTGGAACTACAAAAACTTTGCTTCGAAGACCTCAGGACCGGCATGAGTGAAGAACTCGTGAAGCATGTCAGTTCTTCCGATGTCGTCGGCTTCGCCGAAGTATCGGGTGACAGAAACCCGATTCACCTGTCCGAGCATTTCGCTGCGCGGACGCCTTTCAAGACGCGAATCGCGCACGGTCTCTATACGGCAAGCCTGATCTCCGCCGTGCTCGGCACGCGCCTTCCCGGGCCCGGCGCTATCTACCTGTCCCAGACGCTGAACTTCAAGGCACCGGTGCGTATCGGCGATGACGTCAAGGTGACGGTCACGGTCGAGGAGCTACACAAAAAGGGCAATCGCGCCAGATTGTCCTGCGTGTGCAGCGTCGACGGCACCGTGGTGCTGGAGGGCGAAGCACTGGTGAAAGTACCGCTACGGGATGAGGACAATTCGGGCCTCTAGTATAAGTCGTTTCACTGCGGCGCCGGGTGGTGATCATTCTTGCCGCCGTAAGACCAACGCGACCTTGACCTTTTGCGAGCTTGGCGGCAGGTTCCACGCCGATGCCCGCCGGCACCCCATCGCGGGATCCGCTTCCGGGTACGAACCTTCCCGGGGTGCGGACCATTCCGGGCTCTTTATTTTCGTTCCGATCGGAATTGCGCAGAGGCCGCCGCATGCCATCGTCCACTTCTCCCGACTTCGTGGTTGTCGAAAGTCTTGAAGCGTTTCCGCCAGAGCTGCGGGACGGCGTCGTCGCGATCGGCAATTTCGACGGCCTGCACCGGGGCCACCGGGCTGTCCTCGACGCCGCGCTTGGAATGGGCCACGGGACCCATCACCCCGTCTTCGCGATGACATTCGAGCCGCATCCGCGAACCGTTTTCAATCCTGAAAAGCCCGTCTTCCGGCTGACACCGGCCAATATCAAGGTCGACATGCTGCGCCACTACGGGCTTGACGGAGTGCTGATCCTCCCCTTCACGCGAGATTTCGCCGGCATCGAGGCGAACGCCTTCGTTCAGGATATCCTCATCGACACGCTCGGCATCCGTCACGCGGTCACCGGCTATGACTTTCACTTCGGCCGGGCGCGGCAGGGAACGCCGGACTATCTGCGCACCGCAGGCGCGGAACGCGGCTTCGGTGTCACCATCGTTCATCGGGAAGAGGACGAGGGTGCAGAAGCGGTCTCTTCCACCCGTATTCGGACCGCACTTGCCGAGGGCGACATCGCGCAGGCCAATGCCCTGCTTGGATATCGCTGGTTCTTCGAGGCCGAGGTGCAACATGGTGACAAGCGCGGCCGGGACCTCGGTTATCCGACCGCCAACCTGCGCCTGGCTGCGGAATGTCCGCTGCTTGAAGGTATCTATGCGGTGAAGGTCAAGGTCGGGGACACCTGGCACGAGGGGGTTGCGAGTTACGGTCGCCGGCCGACCTTCGACAACGGCGCCAGACTGTTCGAAGTGCACCTGTTCGACTTCGCCGGCGATCTTTACGGCCAGACGCTTCGGGTGCATCTGATTTCCTATCTGCGCGGAGAGGAGAAATTCGACTCCGTCGACGCGCTGATCGCCCAGATGGACACGGACAGCGCGGAGGCACGGGCAGCGCTCGCATCCCTTCAGCCGCTGTCGGAGATCGACGTCAAGCTGCTGGATCTCGCATCTTGAGCCAGACCTCGCTGACCGCCGGCAACACTGAGAACCCGCTTGTTGCGGTGCTGCTGATGTCCGTCGCCATGCTGATGGTTCCCATGATGGACACCATTGCCAGATTTCTGTCGGCCGATCTTCCGCCGCTGCTGATCACCTTCGGGCGTTTCCTGTTCCAGTTCTTGATCAGCCTTGCCGTCATCGTTGTCACGGGCCGCTTCGCCTGCCTGCGCGGACGGCAGACAGTGGTCAACTATCTACGCGGTCTCTTTCTGGCCACGGCATCGCTCTGCTTCTTCATCGCCATCAAGTACATGTCGGTCGCGACTGCGATCTCGATCTTCTTCGTGGAGCCGATGATCCTGACGATCCTTGCGGCGCTGGTGCTGAAGGAACGGGTCGGGCCGAGGCGAATAGGCGCGGTTCTCGTGGGGCTCGCCGGGGCAATGATCATTCTGCGGCCCAATATCGCCGAGTTCGGCCTGATCAGCCTGTTGCCGGTCTGCACCGCGGTGCTGTTTGCCTTCTATCTCATCATCAACCGGCTTTATCCGGTCACCGACAATCTTCTGACCGTCCAGCTCAGCGCCGGACTTTCGGGATCACTTCTGCTGGGCTCTGCACTGCTGGTCGGGACCGCGGCCGGTTTTGATGGCATGGAGACCGTTCTGCCCGATGGATCGCAAACGCTGCTTCTGTTCACGATCGGCCTGATTTCCTTCGCAGCCCATGGGCTCGTGGTGGCGGCCTTCCAACGGGGAAGCGCCAGCCTGCTGGCTCCTCTGCAGTATCTTGAGATCGTCGGCGCGACGCTGTTCGGCTATCTCGTCTTCACCGAGTTTCCTGATGGACCGACCTGGGCCGGCATCGCACTGATCATCGCAAGCGGGCTTTACATCGCTCATCGGGAACGCCTTCAGAAGACCGTCGTCTCAGGCTGAGGCAGGCGCGCCGTTCGACACTGCCCGCGCCTGCCTGCCTTCCTGGCGGCCAGAGACGAACCGGCGCAGTCCAAGGCCCAGAACCATTGCCGGCAACAGCGGTGCGATGGGGAGGTGCAGCCAGATCGCCAGCGGACTGGTGGAGGCGGACAATGCGATCACCAGAAACAGGACAAACTTCTCGTAAGGCAGAAAGCCGGTCTCGAGCCCTGATCTGATGAGGAATGCGGAAGGGATGATGAGAAGCGCAAGGTCGTAGGAGAGCGCGAAGGGCGTCACGAGCAGCGTTCCGCCGACGAGAACCGGCGCCAGGACATCCATGCGCGTCGAGCGCCGCCAGACGACCCAGACGCAGGCCAGAGCCGCAGTGGCGAAGGTCGCCTGAACGGTCATCGCTGCAGCGTGAGCGAGGCCAAGCAGCCGGCCGCTGCTGTAGACGGAGATCATCTTCTCCCATTCGACATTGCCGCCTTCCATGACAGCTGCGGCGAGCGGCGCCTGTTGCCAGAACGCCTGCCAGACGCCGACGCCCAGCAGGGCGGCGCTCAGGCCAGCCAAGACCAGCGTCGTGACAGAAGCGCTGAGGAAGGTTCGCCAGTTGAGGCTCGCGATCAGGGCAACAGGCACGAGGATGCCGAGCTGCGGCTTGATCGTCAAAAGGCCGAGCGCGATGCCCGCCAGCACCATCTTCTCCCGCTCCACAGCGACGAGAAAGAAGCCGAAAAGTGCGGCCGTGAGGGCCGCGTTCTGCCCGAAGAAGGCATTGTTGGCTGACGCCGGAATGAGGATCAGGCACACCGCCAGCAACCAGTTTCCGCCAATGAGCCGGCAAGCCAGAAGCAGTAGCCCCGTGGTCGAGAAGACGAAGGCGGCGAAAGCGGCCTTGTAGGGCAGCAGGGCATAGATGCCCTGGAGAAGCTGATAGGTCGGCGGATAGAAGAAACTGAAGAACGTGTCGGACGCCGTCAGCTGTTGCTGCAGAACCGCAAAGTCGGCTGTCCGGTAGACCAATGCCGGGTCGCCAGCGAGCACCTGTCGGCCCGCCAGCCAGAAGCTGAAATAGTCCATGAGCAGCGTGCCGTTGGGCGATGAAAAGCTGTTGGGAAGCAAAAGCATCCAGAGGAGGCCCGCGACGAGGCCGATCGCGACGCAGACGCAGGCAAAGCCGATCCTGTCCCAGGTCAGCCAGTCTCCTTCGCGCACGCCCCTGTGCCAGAGCCCGCGGCCTGCGTCCTGCTCCGTCCGGCCGGACCCGGGGTTCGCGCCAGGGTCTGCATTCGTGTCCGCACTGTCCGCCATCTCCCCGGATCGCCCCTGCCGTCTGTGTCTTGCCGTATCGGTAAATCCTGCAGCAAACTCCTCTCTAATCGGTTACCCGCCACCATTCGGGGAGCGCACAAGGGTCTTCGAAGGCGGGTTCCGGCAGACAAAGCCGGCAGACAAGTCCAGAAGATCTTTATTCGCGCGTGAAGTGCTGCTATGTCCCTTGCCATGCACAACAAGGCTCTCATATTCATCGGCTCAACAATGGCCGCTTTGTCGCGAATTACTTGCCCGGCCCTCGGCTGACGCGGTAACGCGGCGCCAGGGACCGGGATACTCCTGTATCAGACTGCCGGCCGGCATCGGCAAGGCACATATCCAGCAACATTTTCGCGGGCCGCATGCCCGGACGACGACCGGATCGATTCGACGATGACCGAGACAGATAAACGCGACTATTCCGAAACCCTGAACCTGCCGCAGACGGATTTTCCCATGCGTGCAGGCCTTCCCAAGAAGGAGCCGGAAATCCTGGCCCGCTGGGAAAAACTGGACATCTACAAGAAGCTGCGGGAACAGGGTAAGGGCCGGGACAAGTTCGTCCTTCATGATGGGCCTCCCTATGCGAACGGCAATATCCATATCGGCCACGCGCTCAACAAGACGCTGAAGGATATCGTCAGCCGCTCCATGCAGATGATGGGCTACGAGAGCAACTACGTTCCGGGCTGGGATTGTCACGGACTGCCGATCGAGTGGAAGATCGAGGAACAGTACCGCGCCAAGGGCAAGAACAAGGACGAAGTTCCGGTCATCGAGTTCCGCAAGGAATGCCGCGAGTTCGCCGATCACTGGATCAGCGTCCAGCGCGAGGAGTTCAAACGGCTCGGCATCGAGGGCGACTGGGACAATCCCTATCTGACCATGCGCTTCGAGAGCGAGGCGACCATCGCGAACGAGCTGATGAAATTCGCCACGTCCGGCCAGCTCTACCGCGGCTCGAAGCCGGTCATGTGGTCGGTCGTTGAAAAGACCGCGCTGGCCGAGGCCGAGATCGAATATCAGGACTACAAGTCCGACATGATCTGGGTGAAATTCCCGGTCACCTCCGCTGGCGGCAGCGACGAGGCAGCGGTCGAGCAGCTTCTCGATGCGTCCGTGGTGATCTGGACGACCACCCCGTGGACCATCCCCGGCAACCGGGCGATCAGCTATTCGGCGCGCATTGCCTACAGCCTCTTCGAAGTGACGCAGGACGGACTGCCGGACGACAACTGGGTGCAGAAGGGCGACCTTCTGATCCTGTCGGACGCGCTTGCCGAAGACGTTTTCAAGAATGCGCGCATCACAGATTTCGCCCGCGTACGCGAAGTGACGCCGGATGAACTCGCAACGATGACCTGCGCCCATCCGCTCGCGGACCTGGACCTCGGCGGCTACGACTTCGACGTTCCGATGCTCGATGGCGACCACGTGACCGACGATGCCGGTACCGGCTTCGTTCACACGGCCCCCGGCCACGGCACGGACGACTTCGAGATCTGGATGGAGAAGCGGGCCGAGCTGGAGGCGCGCGGCATCAACACCGCCATCCCGTTCACGGTCGCTGACGATGGCTTCTACACCAAGGACGCCCCGGGTTTCGATGGCTGCGAGGTCATCACTCACAAGGGCGAAAAGGGCAAGGCCAACAAGGCCGTCATCGAAAAGCTGAAGGAAAGCGGCAATCTGATCGGCCTCGGCCGGCTGACCCATTCCTACCCGCATTCCTGGCGCTCCAAGAAGCCGGTGATCTTCCGCAACACGCCGCAGTGGTTCGTCCATATGGACAAACAGCTTTCCGGCGAAGGCGACACCTTGCGCAGCCGCGCGCTGAACGCAATCGACGAAACGCGCTTCGTGCCGGGCAGCGGCCAGAACCGGCTGCGCTCGATGATCGAGAACCGGCCGGACTGGGTGCTGTCGCGCCAGCGCGCCTGGGGCGTGCCGATCACCGTCTTCATCCACAAGGACAGCGGAGAGATCCTGAAGGACGAAGCCGTCAACAAACGCATCTTCGAAGCCTTCAACAAGGAAGGCGCCGACGCCTGGTATGAAGACGGCGCAAAGGAACGTTTCCTCGGAAACGATTATTCCGCCGACGACTGGGACATGGTGCGCGACATTCTCGACGTGTGGTTCGACAGCGGCTCGACCCATGCCTTCGTGCTGGAACAGCGCGAAGACCTTGCGCCGAAGCGCAAGCCGGACGGCGGCAACGACTATGTTCTTTACCTGGAAGGCTCGGACCAGCATCGCGGCTGGTTCCATTCCTCGCTTCTGGAAAGCTGCGGAACGCGGGGCCATGCCCCTTACGACGCGGTGCTGACCCACGGCTTCACCATGGCCGAGGACGGACGCAAGATGTCCAAGTCGCTCGGAAACCAGGTGTTCCCGCAGGACGTGATCAAGCAGTACGGTGCCGATATCCTGCGCCTCTGGGTCGCCTCCACCGATTACTGGGAAGACCAGCGTCTCGGCCAGGAGATCATCAAGACCAACGTCGACAGCTATCGCAAGCTGCGCAACACGCTGCGCTGGATGCTGGGCTCGCTTGCCCATGCCAAGGGCGAAGAGGTCGTCCTGGCCGACATGCCGGAGCTGGAACGGCTGATGTTGCATCGGCTGACCGAGCTGGATGCCATGGTCCGCGAAGCCTATCGGGACTTTGACTACAAGCGGATCTTCCATCAGCTCTTCACCTTCATGACGGTGGAACTGTCGGCGTTCTATTTTGACATCCGCAAGGACACGCTCTACTGCGACGCGGCTTCCTCGATGCGCCGCAAGGCGTCGCTGTGCGTCATCGACAAGCTGTTCAACTGCCTCGTAACGTGGATGGCCCCGATGATGCCCTTCACCATGGACGAGACCTGGACCGCCCGCTACGGCGAGGATGTTTCGGTTCATCTGCAGCAGTTCCCGACCGTCCCCGCCGAGTGGAAAGATGCCGACCTTGCCGCCAAATGGGCGCGGATCAAGACCGTCCGCCGCGTGATCACGGGGGCTCTTGAAGTCGAACGCCGCGAAAAGCGCATCGGCTCGTCTCTCGAGGCGCATCCGGTCGTCCATGTCACCGATCCGGACCTGATGGCCGCTCTTCAGGGCCGCGACATGGCCGATATCGCAATCACCAGCCAGCTGACGCTCTCCAGCGATCCGGCACCCGAGGGTGCCTTCACGCTGGACGATACGAAGGATGTTGCTGTCGTGCCCGGACTGGCGGACGGCCGCAAATGCGCCCGGTCGTGGAAGATCCTGCCTGACGTCGGCAGCGATCCGGATTATCCGGACGTTACCCTGCGCGATGCCGAGGCACTGCGTGAATGGGACGCGGCCCATGCCGGCAGCTAGGTGGCATCTGACATGAACGACATCGGTCAGGACAGACCTGAACCTGCGAAACGGTCCCTTCTGTGGGGCCGTTTCAGCACCCTGGTGCTGGCGATCGCTCTTGTCGGAGTTGTTCTCGACCAGGCCTCCAAGCTCTGGCTCCTGTTCGGCTACCTCCTGGGCACCAAGGGGCCAGTGCAGGTACTGCCCGTTCTCGATATCGTGCTGGTCTGGAACAGGGGCATCTCCTATGGCCTGTTTCAGCAGGACAGCGATATGGGGCGCTGGCTGCTTGCCGGGTTCACGATCGTCGTGACGGCAGCCCTTTGGGTCTGGTCGGCGCGCGCGCAAACGAAACTGGCGGCGGTCGCGCTGGCACTCGTCATCGGCGGGGCCATCGGAAACGGCATCGACCGACTCGCATACGGCGCGGTGGTCGATTTCGTGCATTTTCACGTCGGAACGTTTTCGTGGTACGTCTTCAACCTGGCAGATGTGTGGATCGTTGCGGGCGTCATCGGTCTCCTGTATGACAGTTTCAAAAATGGTCCTAATTCAGCCGCAAAATGAGGTTTTAAAGCTGGACGGGAAAAGCACGGGCGGAGTGCGCCCGACTTTCGGAAATAGAATCAGGGAGTCTGCTGTGGCGCGGACGAAAATCGGGTTTGTAAAAAAAGCGGCCATGCTGGCGGTTGCCGCCGGTCTGCTGGGCGCATGCCAGGCTGCCGACGGGACCACCCAGGCACCGGACACCGCCTTGGTGAGCGCTTTCATGAGCGGTCTTGGCGCTGTCGACCCGAAGGAAAAGCCGATCGACTACAATCCGCGGGCTCCGCTTGCGCTGCCTGCCGAAACGGCTCAGCTGCCGGCACCGGAGACCAATGTGGCCGGTACCAACGATGCCAACTGGCCGAAGCAGCAGGAAAGCGAAGAGCTCAAGGAGATCAAGGAGCTTTACGCAGGCACCGATCGCATGCACGACGAGCCCCTGACCCCGGAACAAATGCGTGGCTTCAAGATCACCGGCGTCACCGGCGCCAGCAATCGCGATGTTGTCGAAGAACGGCGCAACACCGACCTGCTTGAGGGTGACAAGATGACACGCGAAGAGCTGAGAGCGGAGTCGGAGCGTGCGCAGCAACTCAAGGCACAGCAGGCCGGCATCAACGAAAGCGGCCTTGCAACGCGTCGGTTCCTGACAGAACCGCCTTCGAAGTTCAGCACCCCGTCCCCGGATGCTCCGATGCCTGAGGTTCCGACCAAGAAGGCAAAAGCTTCGACGATGAACAAGGACAAATACGACGCCACGCCGCTCGACCCGCGCTGCCTGAATGGCGAGACAGAGTACTGCGACTGACAGTCGGACCTCAGTCCTCCAAAGCGCCGAACGGCCTACAATGACAAAATTGTAACAAGACCTCCGGGCGGCCCCTCCTATATGGAAGGACAGCCCGGAGGTCTTTTGCATTCATAACCATAAGCTGGAGCTGCACGTGAACCCGATACCGAAACGTCGCCCATCCCTCTTCTTCAGAAAGCCCGGAAAATCCGCCTGCGCCGGCGCCCTCGCCGTCACCCTCCTCGGCACCGCCGTCATGGCTCCCCCCGCCTTCGCGGAGGCTCAGTCTGCCCCTGCCGAGGACATGACGATCGCACCGAACCTGGAAAGCTTCACGCTGGACAACGGGCTTGGGGTCGTCGTCATTCCGGATCATCGGGCGCCGGTCGTCACGCACATGATCTGGTACAAGGCCGGTTCGGCCGACGAACCGGAAGGCCAGTCTGGCGTGGCCCATTTTCTCGAACACCTGATGTTCAAGGGTACGTCGACCCATCCCAAGGGCGAATTCTCGCAGATGGTCGCCGAGCGCGGCGGACAGGAAAACGCCTTCACCAGCAACGACTACACCGCCTATTTCCAGCGGGTCGCCAAGGAACATCTGCCACTGATGATGGCGCTTGAAGCCGACCGCATGGAAAACCTGATCCTGACCGACGAGATCGTTGCGCCGGAGCGCGAGGTGGTCCTGGAGGAACGCCGGTCGCGCGTCGACAGCGAGCCGGGCTCACGCCTGCGCGAGGCGATGGATGCCATCACCTTCGTCAATCACCCCTATGGGTCACCGGTCATCGGCTGGCAGAGCGAGATCGAGGCGCTCAACGCCAAGTCCGCAATCGCATTCTATGATCGTTTCTACACCCCCAACAACGCGATCCTGGTCATTGCCGGCGATGTCGACGTCGATGACGTACGCAAGCTGGCAAACGAGACCTATGGCCAGATTGCCCGGCGCGCGGAGCCCGGCGAGCGCATTCGTCCTGCCGAACCGCCGCTTTCCGGCGAACGGCGCATCTCGGTCTCCGACCCGCGCGTGCGTCAGGAATCCGTCAGCCAGCTCTGGGTGGTCCCGAGCCAGCATACCGGCGAGGGAACGACGCCCGAGGCGCTCGACATCCTGTCCTATATCCTTGGGGAAGGCCCAAGCAGCCGGCTGCACAAGTCCCTCGTTCTGGACAAGGAAGCCGCATTGTCTGCCGGCGCCTACTACCAGGGCAGCGCACTCGATGACGGACGCCTGGTGGTCTATGCCTCCCCTCGCCCGGGCCACACGCTCAAGGAGATGGAAACCCTGGTTTCGGCGGAGGTGAAGAAGCTGCTCGACGAGGGCGTAAGCGATGAAGAGGTCGAACGCGCCAAGCACAGCATGATCGCCAGCGCCATCTATGCCCAGGACAACCAGGCCGGCCTTGCACGCATGTTCGGCGGTGCCCTCACGCAGGGCCTCAGCATCGAGGACGTCCAGACATGGCCGGCCCAGGTTCGGGCTGTCACGCGCAAAGATGTGGAAGCGGCTGCCCGAACCTATCTGAGCGCCGCACCTGTCGTCGGAGAACTGCGTCAGGAGAAAACGGAAAAGCCGGAAACGGCACTGACAAACGATACCAAGGATGAGGACAAATCCTGATCATGGCACCCTTTTCAGCCCTTCGGGGACTCGTCCCCAACGCCCTTGTCGCAACCGTCGCCGCCTTCGCGTTCATTCCCGTTGCCAATGCGGTGGAGATCCAGAAAGTCGTCAGCAGCAAGGGCGTTGAAGCCTGGCTCGTTGAAGACCACACGGTCCCGGTCGTCGCGATGAACTTTTCCTTTGAAGGCGGTTCCGCACAGGACCCGGACGCCAAGGACGGCCTGACGCGGCTTCTGGCCGCGACCATGGACGAAGGCGCCGGCGAGATGACCTCGGAAGACTTCCAGGCGCGTCTCGAACAGCTTTCAGTCAGCGTCAACTTCAGCACCGGCAAGGACCATTTCTACGGAAGCCTCCGTACCCTGACATCCACGCTGGACGAGGCGGGAGACCTCCTGGCACTTGCGGTCAACGAGCCCCGCTTCGACGACACGCCAGTGGAGCGGATGAAGGCCCAGCTTTCGAGCCGGGCTCGCCGCAACGAAAGCGATCCGGACGCCATCGCCGGCAGATCGCTTGCCAAGGCCATGTTCGCCGCCCACCCTTACGCTCGCTCGACCCTCGGCAGCGTCGAGACGATTTCCGCGCTGAAATCAGAGGATCTGAAGGGGCAGCATGATGCGATCGTCGCCCGCGACGGTCTGACCATCGGTGTTGTCGGTGCCATCGATCCCGATCAGCTCAAGACGCTGCTGGACAAGGTGTTTGGTGATCTTCCGGAAAAAGGCAGCCTGCTCGACGTCGCCGATTTCTCGCCCGAGACCGGTGTGGAGGTGCATGAAGATCTCGCCGTTCCGCAGACGACGGTCCTGTTCGCCCTCCCCGGCATCACCCGGGACGATCCGGACTATCAGGCGGCCTATGTGATGAACCACATCCTCGGCGGCGGGACCTTCACCTCGTGGCTGTTCGAGGAAGTGCGTGAAAAGCGCGGCCTGACCTATAGCGTCAACACCTCGCTTTCGCCCTACGAGCACACCGGACTTCTGATCGGATCGGCTGCCACCAAGGCGGACCGTGTCGGCGAGACGGTCGATCTTATCCGCGAGCAGATCAAACGCATGGCGGCGGACGGCCCGACAGAAGAAGAGCTGACATCCGCAAAGCAGTACATCACCGGCTCTTACCCGCTGCGGTTCGACAGCTCCGGCAAGATTGCCGGACAGTTGGTCGCCCTTCAGAACGCCGGCCTGGGCATCGACTATTTCGACCGCCGGAACAGCGAGATCGAAGCCGTTACGCTGGAAGATGTGAAGCGCGTCGCCAAGCGTCTGCTGGAAGGCAAGGAACCGACGGTCGTGACGGTCGGTCCGGCTCAGGGCTGACGACGGGGCACCGGCCCCACACCAAATCATTGAAGAAAAAGAAATGGCAGCGGCGGGGTTTACCCTGCCGCTGTTCTTCTTGGGCCCGGTGCCGGAGCGCCCTGCAGCACTTCAGCCCTGACGGGCCGCGGCGGCGAGAAGAGATTGCCCTGGGCCAGACGGACGTCGTAGTCCAGCAATTCCAGCACCTGGGACTCGGTTTCCACGTGATCGGTGATCAGCTCCATGCCATAGCGCTGGAGCAGGTCACCGAAATCGGACGGATGGATATGGCCGTGATTGGCCTCGCGGCGGCCGATCAGGTAGTCGGCATTCAACTTGCCGAACCGGAAGCCCCGCCCGGCGAGTGAATTGAAGTCCATCTTCATGTCGGCGATCCGGTCCACCGAGAAGCGGAACCCGATGTCATGGAGCGCGCTCAGGCTCTCCAGCTCCATCGCCCCCATCTGGGCGACGTCGGCCTGCGAGAATTCGAAGACGATGACATCCGCAAATTCCCGGTGCTCCTTCACGAATTGCAGGAAAGCGGGAAAGAACGTCTCGTCGACCAGCGACAACGAAGAGATGTTGCAGAAGAGCTTGGCACTGCGATTGCGCGATGTCAGGCGCCGAACGACCTGGATGGAGCGGAACAGCAGCAGGTTGTCGATGCGCGCGATCTGCCCGGACAGGATGGCCTCTGGCAGGAAGGTCTTGGCCTCGATCGCATTCCCGGATGCATCCTTGAGCCGCGTGTAGGCCTCGTAGAACTTCACCTGGCGCTGCGGCAGGGACACGATCGGCTGAAGATGCAGTTCCACCCGGTTCGCATTGAGAGCCGAAGTGATGAGTTCGCGCATGGCCATGTCGGCCTGCGGGCGGGCCGGGGTCATCTGCCCGCCCGGCTCTTCCCGCGATGCGCCGAAACCGGACACATTGCCCTCGTCCTGATAAGCGGCAGCCCTGCCGGACTGACCGTTCCCTTTTGTCGCGTTGTCGACCTTTCCGTGATGGAAGTCGGCATCGTCCGCGCGCGGCGAATGGACACCGTATTTGCGATCCCAATCGGATCTGCGGTCCCACTCCTGCTTTCGCTCCCACTCCTGTGCCTCATCGCGGGGCGGCGGCGCGGCCTCCTCGACGGGTTCGGGCCGGTGGCTGTCGAAATCCGGAAAACGTGCCGCGGAACGCGTTTCCGCAGCCGGAGGCTCCGGTTGCGGATACCAAGGCTGCTGCTCCGGCTGATAAGCCATCGGTGCCTGTTGCTGGGGCTGCTGATAGCCGGGCAGGCTGGGCATGCGCGGTGGTGGCGCGATGGCCTGCTGGTCCTCGACCTTGGTCTCGAGGTCGGACATGGCCTCCGCCATCTGCTTGACGAGGGTGCCAAGCACCTCGACTTCCGCAAAGAGGGGATCGATTTCGGCACGCGTGCGGCGGGGCAGCGAATGCTCCATGCCGGTCAGGCGCCCTTCCAGATTGCCGACATCATCGTCGAGATCAGCCATCCGCTCCTCTAGCCGGTCGACGGCATCGCTGACGGCGCCCCGGTCGCGGGACCGGCTGATCAGAAGGTGGATGAGGATCATCGTGCACATGAGGGCGAGCGACAAGGACACCGCTTCGCCGAACGGCCGGCCGAACTGAAAAACCAGCACCGTTGCCGACGACAGCGCAATCACGGCCATACATACTGCTACAAATATGGTCCCTGTTCGGCCCATGGCGTCTGATTGTTCCAACTCGAATCACGATGTATCGGTTAATCATGCCTTAAGAAACAGCCGCCACCGAATCCGCAAGCCGCTTTTGCATGCCGAATCCGGCACTTGTCCCCGATTAAGCTTCAAAATCAGGCGACGCAAAGGAAATCGCGGAACGACCGTCCGCGCCTTCGCGCGAAGGTGGTTGCAGGTCCTGCTTCAATCCCCAACGCGGCCACCTGGCTTTTTACCTTTTCATTTTCAGGCCCGTTCAGTAAACTTACGTAGGGTAAGTTTTTTTGTCATGGCGCACTTATTGATCAGTTGGCAGGGGGAACTCGCGATGCATGGTTTCGGACATCCGTCCAAGTCTGCCGTGGGCTCCGTCACGACGAGCGCAAAGAAAGACGAGCCTCTATTCGAAGACGCCACCCGCGAGGCTTCTGATAATCGGAGCGGCGATGTCCTGCTCTCATCAGACGGAAGAACCGTCTCCACGGCCCAGGTTCGTGACGTTCTGCTCAGAGCTCTGAACAGCCCGGAATTCCAGTCGGCGCCGCAACTCCGGGTCTTCCTGGCATTTGTCGTCGATGCGGCGCTGAACAACCAGACGGACAAGATCAAGGGGTATACCATCGCTGTCGAGGCCTTGGGCCGGCCGGAGGATTTCAATCCGGTTACTGATCCGATCGTGCGCGTGGAGGCGGCCCGTCTCCGCCGCCGTTTGTCCCGTTACTATTCGGGCACCGGAAAGTCCGACCCCGTCCGGATCGTCATTCCCAAAGGCAGCTACGCACCGACGTTCGAGGCCCCGCCCGCCGGTCCGGCAACCGATCGGCAGCTGCACCAGATGGCGTCCGAAGAAAGCCATACCGAACGCTCGCCCCTGTCCGAGCCGACACCTGTGCGCAAGATAGAGGCGCTTACGCCCACGCCGATGATCATATCAACAAGAAGCAACGCGTCACAAATGACAGGGGCCGGGTCGTCAACGGCAGTGCCAACAATCAAGACGGAGCCGCTATCGGAGGCCGGAAACGACTCGCCCGCCCTCTTCGATGCGAAGCTCCTCAACGTTAAGCTCTCACTGCCGGTTGTCGCCATTCTGGCGCTCATCTTTGCGTTGCTGGGCTATCTTGCAGGGCTCAATCAGGTCAATTTCTGACGGAAAACCGGCTTCCTGGTTGGTAAAATGCAATTTGCGGCTTCTGACAACGCTTTGTTTACCCTGTTCGGAGAATTATCAAATTGACGAATCGTTCGATATTCGGATGAGCCAGGTCAAGTGATGGGAGTTACCCAGTAATGGGGAATAACGAAGGCAACGAACTGCCTGTGATTGTGCGCGTGCTGGACTCGTCAGCATCGGAAGCAGCCCGCACCTCCGCCGTCTGCGCCAAGCTGAGCGCTGCCTGCTCGGACCCGATCCTTTACACGGATTCGTCGTCCTGCCTGCAGGACCTGGCAGCCAAGACGACCGACATACTCATCATAGATCTTGAAACCATTGGCGGCGACGAAGCCCTTGAAGCCTATGCTGTGCGGTGCCCGAGGGCGGTCATCATCGCCGTCTCCGCTATGGGATCCGTCTCCCGTGCCGTCAGCGCCATGCGCTCCGGCGCCCATGATTTCCTGACCAAGCCCTTCTCGCTGGACGCGCTTGCCTCCAAGATCACCTTCCAACTGGACCAGCGCCGCCCCGTGTCGGCCGTCCAGGCGCAGCCTGCTGCCGGTCAGGAGCGCGGCGACCGGCAGACGCCGTCCAGCTCGTCTGCTTCCGGCTTTGCGCGGTTTGCCGATGACCGGGCTGATGTCAGCGGCCTGAACCGACTTATCGGCTCCTCACCGCAAATGCGCGACATCCACGACCAGATCGCCAGAATGGCACCGTCGCAGGCACCTGTCTTCATCACCGGCGAGTCCGGAACCGGCAAGGAACTATGCGCCAACGCAGTTCACGATCTTTCCGAGCGCAGCGACAAACCCTTCGTCACGCTGAACTGCGCGGCAATTCCGCGAGACCTGATCGAGAGCGAAATCTTCGGCTACATGCGCGGCGCCTTCACCGGCGCCACGGACAACCGCCAGGGCGCCGCTGAACAGGCAGACGGCGGCACGCTGTTCCTGGACGAGATCGGAGAGATGGACCTTCTGCTGCAGAGCAAGCTGCTGCGCTTCCTGCAGACCGGGACGTTCCAGCGGCTCGGCGACACCCGGACCCGCAAGGTGGATGCGCGCATCATCTGCGCGACCAACCGCAATCCGGTGGCCGAGATTTCCGCCGGGCGGTTCCGCGAAGACCTCTACTATCGCCTGCACGTCCTTCCGATCCACCTGCCGCCTCTTCGCGAGCGGCGCGACGACATTCTTCCCCTGGCCGAAACCTTCCTGAGGCGCTTCGCCCGAGAGGAACGGCGTGGCTTCAACGGGTTCGATGCGGATGCGGAAGCGCGTATCGTCTCGCACAACTGGCCAGGCAACGTGCGTCAGCTGGAAAACACCATCCGCCAGATGGTTGTGATGAACGAAGGCGCCGCGGTGACCTTCGACATGCTGCCGCTTGCGATCCGCGATCAGAGCGGGCGCGCGGGCGGCGTCATCGACCTGTCCTCGCGTGAGCGCAACCGCGCCGAGCCGCCGAGCCGGCCATTCGGGGCAATCGCGCCCCTGTGGGCGCAGGAACGCCGGATCATCGAAGACGCGCTGGACGCTTTCGACGGCAACATTGCCATGGCGGCGGCGGCACTCGAGATCAGTCCCTCCACCATCTACCGCAAACGCCAGTCCTGGTCGGCCCGCAGTCTCTAGGTGGTGCCCCAGGGACGACATCGGTTCACGCTTGTTGCGCGAACCACAGCAGCGCATGATTGAAGACGCTCGTTGCAGTCGGATATCCGACACGCCAGGGACGAGCGCTGCCAGGTTTAACCGCATCGGCCTCCCACCGAACGATGGTGGGCATTTGCCCGTTTTACAGCTGTTTACTGCGTCGCAGACATTCTCTTGTCTAAAGCGAGGAGTCGGTCTATATCGACAATTCGCTAAGAAAAGAAAAGATTTACGGGCGTGCGGGGAAATATGATCCATCGGAAGGGAAGACGTTCAGCACGGCGAGTGGCCGCTGCTGTTTTGGCAATTGCCGGAACGCTGACAGGAAGTCTGTCGGTTAACGCACAATCGCAGTCCAGCTCCGCTCCTTCCGAAGCTTTTACGAACGCCAGGGCAGAGTATGACCGCGCCTGGACCGAAAGCGGCCTCGCTTTTACGGTGTATACATTCACTCAGGCGCCGAGCACCGGCTACGGCGATTACACGCCGCTTGAAGAAGCTTCCATCGCTGAAGGCGACAGCCTTTCCGTTTATGCAGAACCTGTCGGCTACGCCTTTTCGAACAGCAACGGCGAATATGCCTACAAGCTGACGGTAAGCTACAAATTGCTCAACATGTCCGGACAGGTCCTCGCGGCGCAGGAAAATTTTGCGCAGTTCGAAGACACCGGGCGTTCAAAACAGCATGAACTTTCCGCTGCCCTCACCTTCCAGTTCAGCGGTCTGCCGGCCGGCAACTATCAGCTGGAAGCGGTCTTCCAGGATGAAGTCGGCAACCAGAGCGCTTCCTTTGCCCTGCCATTCACGGCGACTGCCCAAAATTAGTCTTCTTTCCATGAGACCCAACGTGCCGACCCGTTCGACGGACGGCTCACATGCCATCGTCCTTGCCGCTTCGCATGCCCTCGCGTGAACAAAGGTTTCCATAACCGCCCGGCGCGATTTCCTTCGAGATTTTCTCCCCCAAAGCATTGACAAGCCGGACTGAGCTACATAAATCGAAGGCGCTGTTAGCACTCGCCGAGAGGGAGTGCTAATGTGCTGCGGGAGACAGCAGTTCTTTCGTAGAATTCAACCCAATAATCATGTCTCGCGCGCTGCCAATTGCGTGGGGCGCGCTCATGAGAGGAAACAGTCTTATGGCATTTCGTCCACTGCACGACCGTGTCGTAGTTCGCCGCGTAGACTCAGAAGAGAAGACCGCTGGCGGCATCATCATTCCGGATAGCGCTAAAGAAAAGCCGCAAGAAGGCGAAATCATCGCCGTCGGCAACGGTGCCCGCAAGGACAGCGGCGAAATCGTCGCTCTCGACGTGAAGGCAGGCGACCGCGTTCTCTTCGGCAAGTGGTCCGGCACCGAAGTCAAGATCGACGGGGAAGACCTCCTGATCATGAAGGAATCCGACATCATGGGCGTGATCGCTTAAGAACAGCGAACCGCTTCTGATATCATTCAAAATTCCAGTACAAGGTGAGACGATCACATGTCTGCTAAAGAAGTAAAATTCTCCTCCGACGCCCGTGAGCGCATGCTCCGCGGCGTGGACACCCTCGCAAATGCCGTCAAGGTGACCCTCGGCCCGAAAGGCCGTAACGTCGTTCTCGACAAGGCTTTCGGCGCACCGCGCATCACCAAGGACGGTGTTTCCGTTGCCAAGGAAATCGAACTTGAAGACAAGTTCGAGAACATGGGCGCCCAGATGGTGCGCGAAGTGGCTTCCAAGACCAACGACATCGCTGGCGACGGCACGACCACCGCAACCGTTCTGGCTCAGTCCATCGTCAAGGAAGGCGCCAAGGCCGTTGCTGCCGGCATGAACCCGATGGATCTGAAGCGCGGCGTCGATCTTGCTGCTGCTGAAGCCGTCAAGGCTCTGACTGCCGCTTCCAAGCCGATCACCACCTCCGGCGAAGTCGCACAGGTTGGCACGATCTCCGCAAACGGCGACGAGCAGGTCGGCAAGGACATTGCCGAAGCCATGCAGAAAGTTGGCAACGAAGGCGTGATCACGGTCGAGGAAGCAAAGTCCCTCGAAACCGAACTCGAAGTCGTTGAAGGCATGCAGTTCGACCGCGGCTACCTGTCCCCGTACTTCGTCACCAATGCCGACAAGATGATGGCTGACCTGGAAAAGCCGTACATCCTGCTGCACGAGAAGAAACTCTCCAACCTGCAGGCCATGCTGCCGATCCTGGAAGCTGTCGTTCAGTCTTCCCGTCCGCTGCTCATCATTGCTGAAGACGTCGAAGGCGAAGCTCTTGCAACGCTCGTCGTCAACAAGCTCCGTGGCGGTCTGAAGATCGCAGCCGTCAAGGCTCCGGGCTTCGGCGATCGCCGCAAGGCAATGCTCGAAGACATCGCGATCCTGACCGGCGGCACCGTGATCTCCGAAGATCTCGGCATCAAGCTGGAAAACGTCACGCTGGACATGCTCGGCACTGCCGAGAAGGTCACGATCACCAAGGAAACCACCACCATCGTCGATGGCGCCGGTTCCAAGGACGACATCAGCGGCCGCGTTTCCCAGATCAAGGCACAGATCGAAGAAACCACTTCCGATTACGACCGTGAGAAGCTCCAGGAGCGTCTTGCCAAGCTCGCAGGCGGCGTTGCCGTGATCCGCGTTGGCGGTGCGACCGAAATCGAAGTGAAGGAAAAGAAAGACCGCGTCGATGATGCGCTGAACGCAACCCGCGCTGCGGTTGAAGAAGGCATCGTTGCTGGTGGCGGCACCGCGCTGCTGCGCGCCAAGAAAGCCGTCTCCGGCCTTTCTTCCGACAACTCCGACATCATGGCCGGTATCAAGATCGTCCTGCGTGCTCTGGAAGCTCCGATCCGTCAGATCGCTGAAAACGCTGGTGTCGAAGGCTCCATCGTCGTTGGCAAGATCCAGGAAAACGACGACGACACCTTCGGCTTCAACGCTCAGACCGAGCAGTTCGTCAACATGATCGAAGCTGGTATCATCGACCCGACCAAGGTCGTTCGTACCGCTCTTCAGGACGCTGCTTCCGTCGCAGGCCTGCTGATCACCACCGAAGCCATGGTTGCCGAGCTTCCGAAGAAGGAAAGCGCGCCGGCAATGCCGGGTGGCGACATGGGCGGCATGGGCGGCATGGGCTTCTAAGAAGCCCCGGCTCAAAAGCTTGAACGGAAAGGGCGGTCCTCGGGCCGCCCTTTTTTTATCCCGGCCCCGACCATCATTTTCAGCTGTGCTGCTGCCTTGCAGCACGGGGGCGGCATGGGCTTCCAAGAAGCCTCGCTCAAAAGCTTGAACGGAAAGGGCGGTCCTCGGGCCGCCCTTTTTGTATTCCCGAACATGCCTACAGGGCTGAATAGGCCTCATGCAGGTTCCAGTCGGCGACCAGCTTCCTGCCCGCCGCTTCGCTCAGCACCGTGAAACCGATGCGCGGAACGTCCTGACCACAAGGGACAATCCTCTCAACCAATTCCCATGCCTGTGCACGGGCAAGCCCGACATAGTCCCAGCCGAGGCCGATCCAGGGGCAGAGCCCGCCAACACTTGCCCTCGCGGCCGGCGTTGCGCGCTTGACGTAGTCAGGCAGCCCTTCCCCCGCTTCCTGCCGTGCCGGAACGGCTGGTATCTCCAGGCGCAGTTCACCGCTGCCGGAGCGCTTTGCGGCGAGGTCGCCCAGCAGGGCAATGTCGAACGGCACCGCTTGGCCCCGGTCGGCATAAAGGAAGGCCATTTTTCTGATCGAGGCGATGTCGGCGGCAGCGCGATAAAGGTAGGCGGCGAGAACACCCTGCAGCGGATTGCTGTGCTTGCCTTTTCGAAGGGAGACCGCGATGGACTTGATGTCCTCAGGCCCGAGCCGCCCCGACGCAAAACGTGTCGTCAGGCGAAGCGCTTCTCCGAACGAGGCGGAAAGACCCGGTGACATACCATAAACCTGAAAAACCTCTTCGCTTCGGTCGCGCAGAACGACGGAAGCAGCCTTGTCGTAAGGAACGTGGGGCACGAAGCTGCCGTCGCCGAATTCGACCAGCATCTGCGTTCCGTCAAGAGCCGGATCTATCCTGAATCCGCTGCGGCCGTTCTCCCCTGACACGAGCTTCACGGGGTCTTGCGCCCAGATCCGTACGACTTCGCCGATCACCAGCAGGTTCAGCCCGGCGCCCAACTGATCGGCCGCCTGAGCCAATCGGCGACGAAGGCGCTGCGCGGTATTGTCCCGCGCCTTTTCGGCGGCATCCACCTGCAGCTGGCCGACCCGTTGCCGGATCTGGTTCTCTCGGTGCTTCTTCGATGCCGGCACCGCGGCTTCGCGCAGAACCACAAGTTCCTCCAGTACCTTCTTGCTGTGGCGCGGTAGGCTTGCCGGCTTTGACATGCCAAAGCGATCCAGCTCGGCGGCGACCGTCACCTTGCGGCGGCCGGCAGGCTTGCGCTGGATTTCGGTGAACGCCTCGAAGGCAACACGCTTCACGGTTTCCGTGACATTGACCGAAAGGGCGGTTGCTTCCGCCGTCGAGGGCCAGGGTTGAAGCTGCGGATCACCGGCCGGCGGACTGGCAGCATCATAAAGGACGGCCTCTTCCGGATCGACGGAGCACTGGGGCGAGAGCTTCAGTTTGTAGTCCTTTGCCCGCTGCGCGGTGCGCCGGCGCACATGGCTTGCAAAGCCGGCGACCGTTATCCGCCCGTCGCGGATTGCTTCCGGCTCGCGTCCCCAAAGGACGTCCGCAATCACGCCGGAAAAGATGCACTTGCCGGGATTTGCCGAGGCTGGCTCGGTAACCATATAGCCGAGCTCGCCGTCCTGGCAGGACGACAGCCTGTCGACCTTGGTAATGCTTGCCTTCTCTCCATGAACAGCGATCCCCCTGCGCGCTTCCAGACGCAGGAGATCGAGGCTATCAGGTGCCTCCCGGCAGGCATCGGCGAGGACGGTGAGCCGGTCGATCCCGTAGTAGAGAAGTTCGTCGTAAAAGGCATCGGAGAGGATCCTGTATTTCTCCAGGATCGCATCGGTGAAGAGCCACGACATGGAGCCCACGTGGGCATCCGTCAGGCCATGGCCAATGAAACTCAGCACCATATGCGACACCGGCTCGCCACCAGGCGGGAAAAGCGCCCTAACGGCCTCGCGCACCCGCTGTTCGGTTACCGCTTTTCCGCCAGCGTCGGTTACGATCTGAACGTTTTCGGCTCCAAAGCCGGACTGAAGCGCCCATTTTCCGATTGCTTCCGCAGCCGGAATGGCCCCATCCAGATAGCCGAAGGTCATCGCCTGCCCATTGAGCGGCTGGACGGTGGCGACGCCGATGGAAAGACAGGTGCGCCTAGCCATGGCGGATACCTGCAAGCACCGTTGCCGTGCTCCGATGCCACACCGCCGCGCGCAGCACCGCGGGCAAGCGCCAGCGCGGCGGCGATGGCGGCGCCAGGCGCTCGACAAGCAAACACAGTGTCACAATCACCATCGCCTGGAGATGCCAGTCTCCGGCCACCAGCGGAACCAGCATCCAGGCCCAGCACCCTGCAAGGCACATGGCGCCGTGGCGCAGACCAAACCGCAGACAATCCCTGTCCGCACGAGCGCCGAAGAGGCCGATCCTGCCAAACAGATGCGCGCGGTTGAGGATGGATCTATGGACGGGCGTAGCACTGAAAACCAGCGCCAGAAGGACTGCCGCGATGACAGCCCCCGGTGCACCGACGAGGCCACCCAAGGTCACAGCAACCAGTACAAGTAGCGGTGCGGCGAGTGTCCAGATGGCACAGTAGCCGAGGCAGAAAAGCAGGGTTGCCCGCCCTGCCCTGCCGCGCAGGCTGCAGCGCCGCACATGCGCGATCGGCGCGGCCAGAAGCATCGGCATCATGGCCGCAAGCATGACGAGCCAGTCCGCCACCAGCAGCCACGGAGAGTTGAACGCGAGGATCAGGGCTAGCGCGCCGACGGGGTCCGACAGGTAAGGCCCGAGGGAACCGGGCCGAGTGCACAGGGACGGAAGGACCGCCGAGCCGGACAGCAGCGCCGAGAGCAGCAGGCCGGCGAGACTGACGAGGGCCAGCGCCCGCCACAGGCTTTGCAGGCTGCGGGTCGTGATGACCGGCGTGCCGGCCGAAGCGATTGCCGAAACACCCATGGCCGATCTTACTGCACGGTGCCGGATCGCCGATAGATCACGAGCCGCTCGATCGTGACCGGACGCTGCTCGGACACGTCGCTGACCGGAACGATCGTGACTGCCAGATCGGTCCCGTCGAGCCGCCCATCGCTCTTGAGCTGCTGCGCGATGTCGGTGATGTCCAGGGTGAAGCTCAGACCGTTGCCTGCGTGATTGCCGCCCGGGTCGCTGGCGACATTGAGACCGAAAAGGGTCAGCGCACCGGCGAAGCGTTCGGGATGGCTCTGCGCGGTCTCGCCCTCGGCAAGGCCCAGATAGACATCGATGGTCGGCGACGGCGCCTCACCCTTGACACCTTCGAGGGCGAGATAGAGCCGGGTCACGGTTTCGCCCGTCCTGGATGCGCCCATCGTGCGCGCAGCATCTTCGGAGGCGGTCGGCTCCAGCTCGATGCTGGATGTTTGCGGCACCGCCGCGACCTCGACCACGGACCGGTTGTCGCCGATCGGCTCGACCACCTGACTGTTCGACGGTCCCATGCTCACGCGTGCCACAGCTTGTTCCTCCGGGGTCACTCCGGTTCCCTTGGTCAGGTCATCATACTCCGGACACAACAATCCGCCTCGCAGGGTATCACGGCCAGTGAACTGGATGCCCGGATCTTCGCCGCCGACGGATGGGACGATGAAGCGCCTGTCCGTCGGGCCGTCGAGCCACCTCGGATCCCGCACCATGGTCTTGCCGGGCGTGCGCATCCATGCTTCCCACAGGCGATCGATGTTGCAGTGATGCAGCCAGAAGATCGGGTCGAGTGCCGCGTAATTCGGATTGCTCATAAGACCGCCGACATAACCGTGAACCACATTGTGAGGGTTCTGCTCAAGGTCGCCGGTCCGCCCATAGAACTGGGCAAAGTTCGGCGTGATACCGCCGCCGAACCCGATCGTGCCGTCATTGCCGACGAGGAAATCGTCTTCCTCCATTGCCTCCAGACTGAAGCGCCTCCGGGATGGGGCGGGTAATTCCGTCGTTTCGGAAAAGATCCGGTACTTGCGCAGCGGATTGGGTGTGCCGTCCGGCAGGCTGTCTTCCAGGAATGCACTCGGCACCTTGAGGGCATCCGGGTTTGTGTCGTCCAGATAATTCCAGTACGGCAGAGACCAGGTCGCGCCTGTCAGCTCCTTGACCTTCGCGGCCACGATTGCCTCGAACGAGGCCAGGTAGCCGCGATGCCACGGCAGAAAGAACCAGCTTTGGTGCTGACACTGCCGACCATACGTCGGCGAGGGACCCGCGACTTCCGCCGGCAGGTCCGCCTCGGCTTCGACGATGCCGACCTGAGCCCATCCGGCCGGATCGCAGCCGTGGATTGCTCCGAGAAATCGCCAGCTGTTGCGATCATCCGCAGGCAGCCTGTCCAGTTCCCCCATCGCCATTGCATAGTGAAGAAGTGTGTCGTTCCAGCCCTCTCCAAGGCTTGCCACGTCGCATCTGGTCATAGTCTCCCCCCTGACCAAGTTGCCTGACCGCCGGAGGCGCATGTCCAGCGGAGAAAAATGCCCGGGAGGCCAAGTTGCGCGAAATCGCCCGATCCGGCCTGCGCCGCACTTCAAATTCCACTAAAAGTCAAATTTTACATCAAAACACTTATAAGTTTAATTGAAAGTCCCAGAGCAGGCAACGGACCTGCGACCAGACGCGGGTCACCAGGCAGCACTCCTGCGCCTCTTCGGGCAAACTTCGGCGGAAATCGGAACTTTTTCGAGGTCGGTCTGTTTGCTTAACAGGACAAGGATGGAGAAACATATGGCGGACGTGAGACAACCGGTGGCCGAACCCTACATTTCGGCAGATCAGGTGAACCGGGAAATCGCACAGGATGCGCATACGGACGGCGACCTGGAATCGATCGTTCCGCCTGTCTCCAGGAACGGAACAGTGTGGCGCATCGCAGCAGTTGTGGTGCTTCTGCTTGCGCTGCTGACCGCAATTCTCTGGGCGGTCTGAACGCTCAACCTTTATAGGTCGCAGATCTTCATGCGCCTTTGCGCCCACGAGTGACCCCGTCACTCGTGATCACTCTTGCAGACATTTTCAATGCGCGGCAGCCAGGATGAGCTGACCTAGTCATATCTGTGAGCGCGGGTTCGATGCACGTAGTGCTGACCTGAATACGACAGTGTCAGGACAATCCATCTGGAATGGGCCGGAGGGGACAGCCTCGCCGCCCCTCCTGACACCTTTCACGTCATGATAACTCAATCCCGCGGCGGGATGTTGACGGCCTTCTGGCTTGCCGACCGGCTTTCGCAGGTTTTCAGCCAGCGTGTGACGTTGGTGAAGTCTGCCAACCCGACCTCTTCGCCCGCTTCGTAAAAGCCACCGATGGTTCGAACCCACGGCCAGCTCGCCATATCGGCAATCGAATACCCACCGGACATGATGAACTCGCGGCCTTCCAGGCGTTGGTCGAGGACCCCGAGGAGCCGCTTGACCTCGTCGCGATACCGCTCGAACGGACGACGATCCTCAAACTCCTTGCCGGCGAACTTGTGAAAGAACCCCAGCTGTCCGGTCATCGGCCCCAGGCCACCCATCTGCCACATGAGCCACTGGATCGTCTCGTAGCGCTCTCCCGGATCGGTCGACAGGAACATCGAGGATTTTTCAGCGAGATAGATCAGGATCGCACCGGATTCCCAGAGCGGCAAAGGCTGGCCTTCCGGTCCTTGGGGATCGAGCATTGCCGGGATCTTGTTGTTCGGATTGAGCGAGAGGAATTCCGGGCTCATCTGGTCGTCCTTGCCGAAATCCACCAGGTGAGCCTCGTAAGGCAATCCGGTCTCCTCCAGCATGGCTGATACCTTGATGCCGTTGGGCGTCGGCAGGGAATAAAGCTGAATGCGGTCCGGATGCGTGGCCGGCCACTTGCGGATAATCTCGAAGTCTGAAAGCGCGGTCATGAAACACTCTTTGATACGGGTATGGCGTTGAAACTACGCAATGCATATAGGTAATTGTGACAGCCGATAAACCGGTCAACGGTGCGCCAAGGCGAATTGTTCTTTTCACCCGTTCGCAATATACCTTCCGCGCGCCGGACATCACGCCCGGCCCGCCCTTTTCGAAACGGCAACAGAACGCAGGACCCATGGCAGACGACCAGGAAGACCGGCTGGAGCAGCTTGAAATCGACCTCGCCCACGCCTCACGCACGATCGATGAACTGAACGGGGTGGTCGTGGATCAAGGCAAGCAGATCGACAAGCTGACGCGCCTTTTGACCCAGATGACCGACCAGGTCGAGGAACTGATGGACAATGTCCTGCCCGCTCATCAGGTCGAGAAGCCTCCTCATTACTGAGGTGGCATGCCGGCGGGCTCTCCGGATTTGATCCACACCAAGGCGGCCGTTCCCGAATGACGTAAGCTAAAGCCGATGCTCACGGGAGGATGCATGCGGTTTCTTCGGATTATGCTCATAGCCCTTGTTCTGGCGGCGGCGACTGCCGGCGTCTACTGGTGGAGCGTTCGTCCGCCTGACGTTGAAGTGGTTCGCCCCTACACCGGCCGCGCCGCGGAAGTGGTCTATGCGACGGCTGTGGTAGAGCCCGTCCGCTGGGCAAAGGTCACCAGCATCATTCGCGAGCGGATCGTCTCTCTGTGCGGCTGCGAGGGAATGAGCGTTGAAAAGGGCGGCGAGCTTGCCGTGCTGGACAGCGGCGACGCCAGAGCGACGCTGGCGGAACTGGAAGCCCGGCAGGAGCTTGCCGAGTCCGACCGCGAGCGGGCGCTGCAGCTCATGGACCGGCGGGTCATCAGCCAGCATGTCTACGACAAGGCCCAGAACGAACTCGTCCGGATCAACGCGATGGTCGCCGCCCAAAAGGAACGACTGCGGGATTACCGCATCGTCGCCCCGATGGACGGGGTCGTGCTGCGTCAGGACGGATCCGTCGGCGAGGTGGCGGAACCCGGCGAGATCCTCTTCTGGATCGGCCAGCCACAGCCGCTGCAGCTGGTTGCGGAGGTCAACGAGGAGGACATTCCCAAGGTCGAGACCGGACAAAAGGCGCTCATTCGGGCGGACGCCTTTGCGAACCGGGAGCTGACGGCCGAGGTCTCGCGCATCACGCCCAAAGGCGATCCTGTTCTGAAAAACTACCGCGTCTATCTGGATCTTCCGCAGGACACTCCGCTAAGGATCGGCATGACGGCCGAAATCAACATCGTCACCAGCGAAAAGGAAGACGTGCCGCTTCTGCCCATTGCAGCCTTTGACGGCAACAAGGTGCAATTGATCGACGCGGGCGACCGGGTTCGGGTTACCGAGATCACCACCGGAATTCGCGGCACTCGGGCCGCCGAGGTTCTGACGGGGGCGGACGCCGAAACGCGTGTCGTCTCTCCGTTCCGGCCGGACCTTGCCGAGGGGCAGAAGGTCGTGCCCGTTCCCGCCGCGCCGCAGAGCGGTGAGCGGGAATGATCCTGCTCCTGCGCATCGCCGCGACCCATGTGAGGGGACGTATGCGCCAGACGGTGGTCTCAACGCTTGGCGTCGCTCTCGGGGTTGGATTTTCCGTGGCAATGGCCAGCCTGATGGATGGCTCGCAACGGGATTTCATGGCAACTCTGATCGATGCAATCCCCCATGTCGAGATCAAGGATGAGCAGCGCAATCCGACAGAGCAGCCGGCCACTCGCCACTATGATGCGGTCGCCTTTCTGGGCCTGCGTCCGCTGGAAGACCTACGGGGTATCCGCAACCCGACCGAGGCGCTGGCGGCACTGCGGGACTGGGTCGACGGCGACCTTGCCCAGCGGCTTGGCGGCCAGGCGGTCCTTCGCTACAGCGGCCAGGATATCGGCCTGACACTGATGGGCGTGGTGCCGACGCGCGAACTTGTCGTCTCGACCATCCGCAACGACATGCGCGAAGGCTCCTTCGAAGCTCTGGACACGACCGCAAACGGCCTCGTGCTCGGCGACAGTGCCGCCAGACGTCTGGGCGCGGACCCGGGCGACACGGTCACGCTGACGTCTGCCAACGGGGTTGCCAAGAGGTTCAAGATCGTCGGCCTCTTTCATACGGGCATGACGGCAAGTGACGAGGGGCTGGCCTATGCGCCGCTGAAGGCGGTCCAGATCCTTCTGGAAAAGCCCGATATCGTGAACTCCATTGCAATCCGGCTTGCGACCATCAGCGACGCCAAGGATGTGGCGGCCCGCGCGGAACGCCAGCTTGGTTACAAGGCGGTCTCGTGGGAAGAAGCGAACGAAGGCCTGATGGAAGCCTTCTTCGTGCGCAACGTGATCATGTACACGGTCGTCGGCGCGATCCTGCTCGTGGCCGGCTTCGGGATCTTCAACATCGTCTCGACCATCGTCCACGAGAAGGCGAAGGATATCGCGATCCTGAAATCGCTCGGATTTCGGGAGAGCGACATCCAGCAGATCTTCGTTCTGGAAGGCCTTGTCATCGGCATTCTCGGAGCGATCGCGGGCTCCGCGCTGGGGTTCGCGCTGTCCAGCTACATGGCGACCATCCGCTTCGAGCTCACACAGGACATGGAGATTACGCATCTGCCGATCCATTTTTCCGTGCTGCATTACGCCATCGCCTGCCTGCTTGCCCTCTTTTCCTCCGCCGTCGCCGGGTTCATTCCGGCGCGCAAGGCGGCGCGGCTCAATCCGGTCGACATCATCCGGGGGGCGACATGAGTTCTCCGGCGCCATCAGAAGCGGAAACCGGCGAGGTGCTGCTGGAAGCCCGTCGCCTGAAGCGGATCCTGCCGGCGCTGGTCCCGGTAACGCTGGTGGAAGACGTGAGTTTCCGTATCGGACGGGCTGAATTCGTCGCCATCACCGGGCCGTCCGGATCGGGAAAATCGTCCCTTCTCTACCTTCTCGGCTTGCTGGACAGGGCAACCAGCGGCGAGGTTCTGATCGAAGGGCGTCCGGCAGAGGCGCTGTCGTCATCGGAAATGGCCCGTATCCGGCTGGAGAAGATCGGCTTTGTTTTCCAGTTCCATTTTCTGTTGCCTGAATTCACCGCGCTCGAGAACGTCATGATACCGATGCAGAAACTGGGAAAGCTCCCGCATGCAGCACAGGCTGAACGAGCCGGAGAGCTGCTTTCCCAGCTCGGGCTTGCCGACTTCCTTCACCGCAGGCCGGAACAACTCTCCGGTGGCCAGCGCCAGCGGGTGGCGGTCGCGCGTGCTCTTGCCAATGCGCCGGACCTGATCCTTGCCGACGAGCCGACCGGAAGCCTCGACAGCGCATCGACCGAGCAAGTGTTCGAAAGCCTCGCGTCGATCGTGAAGACCCGGCGCACAACGGTGGTGGCGGTTACCCACGATCTGGACCTTGCCGCGCGCATGGAGCGGCGCATTCACCTGGTTGACGGTCGGATCGACTATGACCGCCACAAGTGAGCGTGCAAGACCGCTCAGACCGGCTCGACCAGCGACCTTTCAGGTGAGGAGGGCTGCGCCGCAGCCAGAAACAGCAGGACGAGTATCGGCACCGCCAGTGCCCAGAAGCCCATGCTGAGAACCAGAAAGCTCGCCAGCAAACCGCCTGCGGCAAAGGCTGAAATGATCAGGGTCTGATGACGGATGCGCGCGCGGCTGTCCTCCCGTGCCCCCGGATGCGCGAAATAGTCGGCAATCCCGAGCACGAGCTTCAGCGAATTGCCGGTCATCATCGTGGTCGGCACATGCCGGTTGAGCAGCGTCAGCATGATGACGTTCTGAAGGGACATGGCGACCGTGGAAAAAGCGATGGCGATCAGCGTCGCCGTGCCGAGCGGGCCGGCGAGCTGCGGCTCCCAGAGGCCGGCGACGGTCATGAAAGCGGCAATGAGCACCGCTTCCAGCACAAACAGGCGCCGCACGGAAAAGGCGCCCGTTTCAGCGAGGCGGCTGACCGCCAGATACCAGAAAAGACTGGAGGCGAAGAAGACCACCAGCACGAACACCTTCAGGAGGGCATTATCGCCCGTGTTGAAGACTTCAACGCACAGGACAACCAGCGTGCCGGAAATGAAGGCGGTGAAAGTGTGGAACAGACCGGTTATGCAGATGACATCGACGAAGCAGGCGCAAAAGGCGAGCAGGACAGGCACGATCGGCCGGTTGAAATGCAAGACGGACCTGTCCACGGAACACATTCCCCCACGAAAACGCGATGCCAACATGTGCCATGCGCCCGACACCTTGCCAAGCGCGCGGCAACAGATTATAAGCACTGCAACATCAGGAGAAGGGCTGGCGCCCTCGCCAACCTGCCGACCGGGCAAGGTGGTTTCCGCAACAGGGATGCGGCCGTCAGGAACCTAAAACGGGGGACTGCAGGCAACGAAGCGGTCGAAAGTGTCATGCGCCAGTCCTCCTCGGGCAACCGAAGGAGGATTTTTTGTATCACAAGCCATTTGCCGGACTTGCGGCAGATCTGATCGAGAACACGGTAGCGGCCAAGAGCCCCGCTCATGAAGACGCAAAGGCCTGGCAGCAGGCCGCGGAGGATTGCGTGCTTGCACGCATAAAGTCGCTGCGTCTGGTGGGCGGCCTGCCCTGTCACAAGGCACCCCTGAGCGCCGAAAGACGTCTCGATCGCCTGCACAGCCTGCTTCAACTGTGGGCCAACGGCTGCACCTGTGCGGTCGATGAGGACCTGTTCGCCGATATCGTCAACCGACGCCGCCAGAGCGCCGGCTGACTGGAGACGTCACACGTCCTTGGGGACGGGATGCGGCTTGCCGGCGTCATCGACGGCAACGAAGGTGAATATGGCTTCCGTCACCTTTTCGCGGTGACCGTAGCGATGCCGCAGCGCCCAGGCCTCGATGTTGATTTCCATGGATGTATTGCCGACCCGAATGATGCTCGTATAGATGCATAGAACATCACCGACCTGAACAGGCCGGATGAATTTCATCTTGTCGACGGCAATCGTGACAACGCGGCTCGCGGCCCGCTGGCCGGCTGCAATGCCGGCGGCAAGATCCATCTGCGACAGCACCCAGCCGCCGAAGATATCGCCCGAGGCATTGGTGTCGGCCGGCATGGCCATGGTGCGCAGCGTCAGTTCGCCGCTCGGTTGTTCGTCTGTCAACGCCCTCTCCCCTCTGTTTCAAGCATCGGAAAGACTAGCTGCACCGGCGCAGATCACAAGTGTGTCCTGTCAGATCAGCAGCATGAGAAAGACCATGATCCACAGCGGCATGGGGGCGGCGACCCAGATCAGCAGGATCGGCAGGCTTCTTTCAAGGAAATGCGCGGTCGACATTTCTCGGTCCCCTTTCAGATGAGCCCTGGAATTTCCAATACGGTCAGGATCGCAAGCGCGAGCATTCCGGTGATGAAGGCGAACCTGGTGCTGCCAATGAGTGTCCGTCCTGCAATGTCGAGCTTCGGTTGAGGCAGGTTCCGGGACTCCAGATACATTGAGAGCATCATGAGTGAAAACACGAGGAACCATCCTGCGACCTGGACCTCCGCGACGAGTACGGCTGTCACCAGCATGATCCGCTCCATTCGCTTGCCTTTGACGAAAGCTCCGGCGGCGGCACGCTGCCGGCCTGGCCGAAGGTCGCAAGCCACAGGCTCTGTGCAATCCGTTCAGCGATCGCGATGATTTCGTCGGCGAGATCCGACACGAAAAGTTCGCGCACCACCGGCCGGAAAACCGAGAGCCACTCGCCATAGTCGGCGCTCATCAGCTCCTTCTGTTTCAGATGAGCCGGAACCGGCTTGCCCTTGTAGGCGCCGTTCTTCAGGAGCACGGACTGCCAGAAGGACTCCATTTTCGGCAGGTGCTCCTCCCACCGGCCAGCGAGACGTCGCTCGAAGATTTCACCGAGACGCGGATGATTGCGGATGCAGCCGTAAAATGTCTGCACCAGAACATGGATCGCCTCTACGTCCACGACTTCGTAGCGCAACAGCCTGTCGCCCTTTCCGGTCGCGTTGGTCCGCCTGACCCCGCCCGGGCCGGCAAGGTCTTTTCTGCTGGATCTGCAGGCATTCATGGCCGCCTCCATAACATTCATTTTAGATGCATCTTTTAAATGACATGAAGGCAGCCTAAAATCAACATCTAAGATGAATGTTTAGAGGATTGAGTGATGCGCCTGTCGCAGGCCAGCGATTTTGCCCTGAGAATCTTGATGGCTACGGGCCAGTCAGGCGATCCTCAAACCGTCGATAAACTTGCGGTGTCGCTAGGCCTCGCCAAGTCACACGTCATGAAAATCGTCGCACATCTGGCCAAGGGCGGTTATCTGGAAACGACACGCGGACGCGGCGGCGGGATCCGCCTGGCCCGATCTCCGGCCGCAATCCGGATTGGCGAAGTGGTACGGCTGATGGAGCCGGATCTCGGAGTGGTTGCGTGCCTGAAGCCCGACGAGGCAACCGTATGTGCCTTCCTGCCACGCTGCGCACTGAAAGGCGCCATGGCACGGGCGTCGGAAGCCTTTCTCGAGAGCCTCAACGAACAGACGCTCGGATCGATCCTGGCGGGAACGCAGAAGGTGACACCGGTTTGAACAGGCGCCCTCTAAAGGGTCGATGCCTTTTCGAGGAAGTCCATGTCTTCCAGGCAGTAATAGCCGGAGATCCGGCTGATGGTGCCTGAGCGCTTCCAGTCGTTGAGAACGCGGCTGACATTCTCGCGGGCCGCGCCGGCCATGTTGGCAATGTCCGCCTGGCTGAGCTTGTAATGGATCAGGACCCGCCCGTCGTCCAGCACCTTGCCGAAGGTTTCGGAAAGCTGCAGCAGTGTCTGGGCGACCCGGCCCGGCAGCGGCAGGAACGAGCGAGCAGCCAGAACGTCGTTGGCATGGCGCAGGCGCTTGCCGACGATTGACAGCATGTGCCGGTAGACGGCCGGGTTTTCATCTGAAAAACGCTGGAAGGCAGCCTTGTCGATGAAGGCGAGCTGGGCCTCCTTGAGGGCGCTGACCGTTGCCGAGCGCGGGCGGCCGTCAAGAAGCGCGAGTTCGCCGACAAGGTCGCCCGGGCCGAGGACGGCCAGAAGCTGTTCATCGCCTTCCACCGACAGCAGCGAGACCTTGAGCGAGCCTTCCAGCACCGCGTAGCAGCCATTTCCGGGATCGCCGTTTTCAAAGAGAATGGTGCCTGAGGGGATCTTCATCGGCCTTGCGAGACGGGAGAGGCCCAAGGCCAGATCCGGTTCCAGCCCTTCGAGCGAAAAGCTGTTCTTCAAGAAATCCTTTATTTCGGCCACACCTTACCCCCTGCCGGTTCACGCTGAGATCGATAAGATTGCGGCCCAAACGCAAACTTGTGATATCGATCACGTACGTTCAATCAGATTAATCCTATATCTATTCACATGGAAGCGGGGCTGCCCCTCCCCTCTTCCTGACCTCCACGAAAAACGGCCCTGTTCCCCGCAGGGCCGTTTTTTCGTTGAAAGCGGTCCGTCGGACCAGCCGCCCGAAAAAGCATCGCGCGACCCTGGCAATCGTTTCAGTTCAGAAAGACGTCTTTCTTGTCCAGGGTATGAAAAAACCGCTCGCTGGACAGAACCTCGTACTGACACTCCCTAATCAAAATCTTCTTGCGCGGCTCGTCCCGCTGCAGCCGGTCGTCGGACCTGCCCGGGATTGCCGCCACAAAACTTCTGTCGCCCATGCCATCGAAATGATTGTGCAGCAGGCGATGCAATTCCTCTGCGTCACTTGTATCAGGTAGCGGATCGGCCTTGGGAAGCAACGAGAGATTGCAGGCCTTGGCGATCCGGGACAACCGCATGAACGTGAGCCCCGGCGGGACCGGCGAAATGATCAGCGGCGGCGTTTCGTATCCCGCTCGTTCGATGGCCCTGAATACAATCCGGGCAATGGCCGGGCTTTGCAGCAGGCCCTCGCGGACGGCAACGAAATCCGGCTGTCGCTTCATCAGGACGCTGTAGCGCGCCAATTGCGCCTGCGCCTCTTCCTGCAGAAGTTCATCCGGCAGCAAACGGAAAAATGCCCGCCGCAGAAGCGTCTCGCGCGATTTCATGCGGTCACCATAGACGTCCTGCATGCGCGCGCTGACCGGCGCGATCCTGTCACCACTAAACGCAAGCGTGATGCCGAAGAGCGCCTGTTCGCCCACCCGTTCGACAGTCTCCTGCAGGGGACGGAACTCGCGCGCCCAGAGCTCGGTCGCAACAATTGCCCCAAGCGCGCTCAAACGGCCCTTTTCCACGAGCTCGCGCAGGGCCCGGTCCACGCCGAAGGCCAGGCCGTAATCGAGTGCTCCGAGAGTAATGCGTTTCATGAAATTCCGACGACGGCAAACAAAGAAGGAAATGACTTCTTTTCGTGGATTATCCCTCACGCTTTTTCAAGTCTTTCCTTAAAGGAAAGCAGACGCGGCATTTCGGTTATCGCGTTGAGACAGGCTCGAAAACCGGTTCCACGGGCGCCTCGACCAGATAGACAGTCAGCGTTTCCAGCGGAACACCATCCACCTTCCTCTCAAGGTCCGCGATCTTTTGAACTTGCGAGAAGATCGCCTCCAGATCGCCTGCCCTGTCGCGTCGGCTTTCAGTGACGAAAAGACCCGGGCGGTCGAACAGCGACATCTCGGGCTCAGGCACCATCGTGTAGCGGATGCGTTCGTTCATCTGAAAGACGGGCAACGTGTTCCTGAACAGGAAATCAAGCTGCGCGTTGAGTCCGTAGCTGTTGGTGAGCACGAAGGCGGCATTGTTTTCCGCAGCAAGGCGCTGGAGAGAAGCGCCGATCTCGGGCCAGCCCCGGAGCTGGAAGGTCGGGTCCTTGCGGGCGAGCGCGCCACTGAAGGGATGGACGGCATGAACCTGGACGACCACCGCGATCGCAGCGCCGAGGACGACGCCTGCGACTGCCAGCTTCCGCAAGATGCTCCCGCGGCGGCTAAGGTCCGCGACGAAGACGCCTGCCATCAGCGCAAAGGCTGGAAAGAGCGGCGCCGGCCAGTTGGCCTGAACGCGGGCGTGCAGCGAGTGATAGAGCAAATAGGCCAGGAATGGCGCGACGGTGAGGATCAGCAGGGATGCCGGCGCCTCCCGCCGCAACATCCCGCGCGTCAGCCGCGCTGCCCCCAGGATCGTCAGGATCGCCAGAAGCGGATTGATCAGCCCAACGAGCGCGCCCAGAAACTCGAAGATGTATCTCGACGTGAAGCCCGTGCCGCCCGCCCGGCCGAACTGTTTGTAAAAACTCACCCAGTCATGGGCGTGATTCCACCAGAGCACCGGCGCGAACAGAAGAATGGCAAGGGCCCCTCCCGCCCAGAGCTGCCAACTGCGCAACCAGCGCCGGGCGTCCGGTACCCAGAGCAGCCACAGAACGATGCCGGCGCCCAGGAACAGGACGGAGTATTTCGACAGAAGGCCGAGACCCGCCATCAGCCCGACGACGAGCCACCAGTTGGCATTTCGGGAATGGCACAGCTCTGCAAGGGCCCAGAGGCTGAGGCCCCAGAAAAAGACCGAGGGCGCATCCGGCGTTGCGAGAATGCCGCCGATGCCGACGATGAGACTGGTGTTGAGAAAGAGAACGGACCAGCCGGCAACATACTTGTCGAAGAGGATTGCAGCCGTGCGCCACAGAGCAAGCGAGCCGACCAGACCTGACAGAACCACCAGAACGCGGACGGCGAAGATCGTGTCACCGAAGACCGCCTGCCCGGCGGCAATCCACCAGCCGATCATCGGCGGGTGATCATAGTAACTCAGCGCGGGATAAAGGCCCCAGATGCGGTAATAGGCTTCGTCCTCGACGAGATGGGCGTTTGCGGCGGCAAAGACCTTCACTGCCGTCAGCAGCAGGACAAGAACGAACAGTCCTGCCGGCTGAAGAAAGAACGGCAGGTCTTGCTGGTTTTCCTCGCTGTGCACGGGCTGTTCTCGACTTCTGGATGTTCGCTTTGCGGGCTTTCGTCGCTCAGCTTTTCCGCCAGGTCAAGGCGGAACTTGCAGCGTAGTTCCAGACCGCGCCCATGATCGCGCCGGCGGTGCCCGCGAACCACCAGTAGGCGGGATCGGCATAGATCAGGTTGGCGACGCCGACGTTTGCCAGAACCCCGACGGAACAGACCGCATAGAAGGTCAGCAAGCCAACGATGACGCGCAACCCGCGCAGCCTGCGGTCGCGATAGGTCAGCTGGTTGTTGAGAAAGAAGTTGGTCGTCATGGCAACGAAGGACGCCGCCGTCTGGGCCAGGTTGAACTCCATGCCGCCGAGCAGCAATATCCTCAGTGCCGTCAGATGCACCACCAGACCGCTGGCGCCGACAAGTCCGAACATCAGAAATCGGACGGACACCACGTTGCCGAAATACTTGGCCAGCAGCAGGCCGAAATAGTCGAGCGTGACCAGGGTGTCGAGCTTGCTCTCGCCGTGCTGGCGTTCGCGAAAGGTGAAGGGCAGTTCCCTGATCCTCAAAGAGCCATTGGCACTCGACACGAGATCGAGCAGGATCTTGAAGCCTTGAGAAGACAGGTTCGGCGCAAGCGCCTCCGCCTTTTCCCGGCGGATCATGAAGAACCCGCTCATCGGGTCCTTCAACGTGACGTTCAGCAGCTTCTGGGCCAGTCCGTTGGCGACATTGGAGCCCCAGGTTCGCATGGACGAAAGACCCTCGCCCACCGTTCCGCCGTCGACCTTGCGGCTGGCGACGACAAGATCCGTATCGCCGATTCTCAGTTCCGCCAGCATTTTCGGCAACATGGTCTCGTCGTGCTGCAGGTCCGCGTCCATGACGGCGACATAGGAAGCGGAAGATGCCAGCATGCCTTCGATGCACGCGCCGGACAATCCGCGCCGGCCGATGCGGCGGATAACCCTCATGCGGGGGTCCTGCCGTGCGATCCGGCGGGCGATCTCCGCGGTTCCGTCGGGGGAGTTGTCGTCGACGACGATGGCTTCCCAGGAGATGTCCTTGAGGGTTTCCTTCAGAAGGTCGAAGAGGATGGGAATGTTGGCGGCTTCGTTGAAGCTCGGCAGCACGACGCTGAGCTCGGCAGCCTGCGTTGCCGGAGCAGCGCCCGTTCCGGCAGTCTCGTCATTCTTCATGCCGCCCGCGAGCGTCGCTGCACTTTCCATCTGTACCTCATGTCCGCCCTCCGGAAAGAGCGGCGGCCCGCGATCGCGGCTGCCTGTTCCTCAAAACCGCGCGGACCATAGCCTGACTCGAATTAAAAACAAGAAAAGACATACGGCTCCAGACTGCGGAGCCGCTGCATCTGCCGCCTTTTGCGCGGCGACTATGCGCTAAATGTGGCAGAGGCATGCCCGACCGCCGCCCGGTAAAACGCTGCCCAAACCTCACCTTCTCCGCCTTAGGCAGGATTTACCAACCCCGCAAGCCGCCGCTCCGGCATCCAGGAAGATCACTTCCCGGCAGGTCCTTCTTGCCAGCCACCTTGCTCTAAAGACCCGTTTCGTCTAGGACAGCCGCACCATTCTTGGCGCCGGGAACGGGGACTTTTCAAAACCCTTTCAGCCGGCGCGCAACTCGCCAGGATCCATTGACTTCATGGCCAAGAAACCGAACAAGCTGAAGGCCCGCCTGCCGCGCGGCTTCGTTGACCGCTCCGCCGAGGACATCCGCGCCACGGATGAAATGCTGGGCAAGATCCGCGCTGTCTACGAGCAATATGGCTTCGACCCGGTCGAGACGCCCGCCTTCGAATATACCGACTGCCTCGGCAAGTTCCTTCCCGATACCGACCGGCCGAACGCCGGCGTCTTTTCCGTGCAGGACGACGACGAGCAGTGGATGAGCCTGCGCTACGACCTGACGGCTCCGCTCGCCCGTCATGTGTCCGAAAACATCAACGAGATCCAGCTTCCCTACCGCACCTACCGGGCCGGGTGGGTGTTCCGGAACGAAAAGCCGGGACCGGGTCGCTTCCGCCAGTTCATGCAGTTCGACGCGGATACCATTGGCGCACCGGGCGTCCAGGCGGACGCCGAAATGTGCATGATGATGGCCGACACGATGGAAGCCCTCGGAATCCCGCGCGGCGACTATGTGATCCGGGTGAACAACCGCAAGGTTCTGGATGGGGTTCTGGAAAGCATCGGGCTTGGTGGTGAAGAGCACGAGGAACGCCGCCTGACCGTGATGCGTGCGATCGACAAGCTCGACAAGTTCGGTGTCGAAGGAGTCCGGCAATTGCTTGGCGAAGGTCGCAAGGACGAGAGCGGCGACTTCACCAAAGGCGCGGAACTCGACCGCGATGCTATCGAGAGCATCGTCGCGTTCGTTTCCGGGACCGGTAGCCTTGAAAACGAAGGCGTAACGGAACTTGAAACGATGGCGGCAATCTTCTCCGCCTGTGGCTACGGCGAAGACCGCATCAAGATCGATCCTTCCGTCGTTCGTGGTCTCGAATATTACACCGGCACAGTCTTCGAAGCCGAACTGCTGTTCGACGTCACCAACGAGAAGGGCGACGTCGTCCAGTTTGGCTCTGTCGGCGGCGGCGGGCGCTACGACGGGCTCGTCAAGCGATTCACCGGCCGTGATGTGCCGGCCACCGGCTTTTCCATCGGTGTCTCGCGGCTTATGACGGCGCTGAAGAACCTCGGCAAGCTCGGCACCTCCGATGTGGTTGCCCCCGTTCTGGTGACCGTGATGGACGGCGACACGGAAGCTCTTGGTCGCTATCAGAAGATGGTGCAGGACCTTCGACAGGCCGGCATTCGCGCCGAAATGTACCAGGGCAACTGGAAGAAGTTCGGCAACCAGCTGAAATACGCCGACCGGCGCAACTGCCCGATCGCGATCATCCAGGGTTCCGACGAGCGCGCGGCCGGCGAGATCCAGGTCAAGGACCTGATCGAGGGCAAGCGGCTTTCGGAGGAAATCACCGACAACGTAACGTGGCGCGAAAGCCGCCCGGCACAGGTTACGGTGAAGGAAACCGACCTTCTGGAGACGGTGCGCGGCATCCTGGATGGCCAGGCGGAAGACCGCAGACGCCAAAGCGAGACCTGAACGATGACAGCGGCGCAGATACCGGGACTTGACCCGGCGAAAATCGAGACGGTTCTGGGGCTGTTCAAGGCAGCCGGGCATACGCTCGTCAGCCCGCCGATCCTGCAGCCCGCCGACATCTTTCTCGATCTGACCGGCGAAGACATCCGCCGCCGCCTGTTCCTGACCAACGGTACGGACGGCGTCGATCTCTGCCTTCGCCCGGACTTCACCATTCCCGTGTGCCGTCATCACCTGGCGCGCCCGGATGCAGACCTGCCGGCGTCCTACTGCTACAGCGGCCCAGTGTTTCGCCAGAGGCCCGACGGTCTTGGTGAAATTCCGCAGCTCGGGGCGGAAAGCCTCGGCCGGACGGACATTGCCAAAGCGGACGCTGACCTTCTGGCCCTTTCAGCCAAGGCTCTCGCGGCCTTCGGCCTCGACAACACCGAGATCCGCATCGGCGACGAAACCCTCTTCGCAGCTGTTCTGGAAAAACTGGAACTGCCGTCGGTCTGGCGCCGCCGCCTGCGCGATCTCTTCGGCGAGACAGACAAACTCTCATCCGCCATCGGCCGGATGGCCGGCGGGTCCTCGTCCGATGACGACAGCAGGGATGTGCGGCTCGGCTTCCTGTCGGCCCTGGAAGGCGCCGACCCGGCTGCCGCGCATTCGATCGTCGAAGACCTCCTGTCGATCGCCGGCATCTCGGCGGTTGGCGGGCGCACGCCAAGCGAGATCGCCGACCGGTTCCTGGAACAGGCCGCACTTGCCAGCGGCGCACGCGGACACGACACCGCGGCCGAAACGCTGAAAGCCTATCTGGCGCTGAAAGCGGACGGGGCCTCCGCACCCGATGCCATCCGCGCCTTTGCCGCGCAGCACGGCCTTGACCTCGCCGCGCCGCTTGCCGCTTTCGAACAGCGTCTCGAAGCCCTGAAAGCCAAGGGAATTGCGCTTTCGCAGCTGAGCTTTGCAGCGGATTTCGGCCGGCGCCTCGACTATTATTCCGGGTTCGTCTTCGAGATCCATGCGCCGGAAGGCGGGATCGAGGGCGCGCTTGTCGGCGGCGGTCGCTACGACAAGCTGGTTACGCTGCTCGGAGCGGAGACGGACGTTCCGGCCATCGGATTTTCCATGTGGCTCGACCGCATCGCGGCCGCAATCACACCCGGACTGGGAGGCTGACCCGTGAGCAAGCTGATCATCGCGATCCCTTCCAAGGGCCGACTGCAGGACAACACCCACAGTTTCTTCGCTCGCGCGGGTCTGAAAGTTGTTCAGCCCGGCGGTGCCCGCAATTATCGCGGCGCGATCAAGGGGCTCGACAATGTCGAGATCGCCTTTCTGTCCGCATCCGAGATTGCTCGCTCGCTCGCCGAGGGCGCCGTTCATTTCGGCATCACCGGCCTTGACCTCGTCAACGAGAACATCACCGATCCGGACAGTTCGGTGCATATCGTCACCCCCCTCGGCTTCGGCGGAGCGGATGTGGTGGCGGCCGTTCCCAAGGCCTGGATCGACGTCGAAACCATGGCCGACCTTTCCGATGTCGCATCGGATTTCCGCAATCGCCACGGACGCCGCCTGAGGGTCGCGACGAAATATGTCAACCTGACCCGTGCCTTCTTCGCCCGCCACGGCATCGCCGACTATCGGATCGTGGAAAGCGCAGGCGCCACCGAGGGCGCGCCGGCGGCTGGCTCTGCCGAGCTCATCGTCGATATCACCTCCTCCGGTTCGACACTGCAGGCCAACAATCTCAAGGTTCTGTCCGACAGCGTGATGCTTCGGAGCCAGGCCAACCTTGTGGCCTCGCTCGCTGCCGACTGGACCGGCGATGCGCTTGCGGCCGCCCGGGACATTCTCGACCGCGTCGCGGCAGAAGAAGCGGCGCGCGACGTGAAGTTGGTCAAGGCGGTCGTCGATGACCGGACCCAGGCCCTTCGCGCCGTCAGCCAGGTCGGCGCCCTCCAGCGCTTTTCCGATGCTGCCGACGGTCACCACGTCAGTGTTCTGTGCCCGAAGGATGCCGTCGCCGACTGCGCCAAGCTTCTGATCGACGAAGGCGCGGAGACCGTCACCGTCGAAACGCTGGACTATGTGTTCACGAAGGAAAACCGGCTGTTTGCACCGCTGAAGGCAAAGGTAGCCGGATAGACGCTCCGGTCGCTCTGACGCTGCTGAAAACCTGCCCGAAAACCGCATCCGCCCGCCTTTGTCCGGGCCAGACGGCCAGTTCTGCGTCGTGAGGTAGCTCACTGGCGACGCCTGCGAGCGGCTGCCTCCGGAGCAAGCTGCCCATCCTTCGAGACGGACCTGACGGTCCTCCTCAGGATGAGGGCGTGCGGAGGATAGGTGCGGGGGGGGGCGGGTATTCTCCTGCCGTGCTTGTGAGAAACAAGGGGCGGAGCAGTCTGAACCCCGGTGCCGGCCTCAACCTCCTCCTCATCCTGTGGAAGCGCGCAAGCGCTGTCTCGAAGGATGGGCCAGATGGCCAGTCATTCATCAGAAGGTACTTCACTGGGCGACTCCTGCGAGCGGCTGCCTTCGGAGCAAGGTGCCCATCCTTCGAGACGGACCTGACGGTCCTCCTCAGGATGAGGGCGTGGGGAGGAAAGGTGGGGGTATTCTCCTGCCGGGCTTGTGAGAAACAAGCGGCGGAGCAGTCTGAACCCCGGCGATGGCCCCAACCTCCTCCTCATCCTGAGGAAGCGCCCCAGCGCTGTCTCGAAGGATGGGCCAAACGGCCAGTCACTCATCAGAAGGTACTTCACTGGGCGACGCCTGCGAGCGGCTGCCTTCGGAGC
>VIRH01000105.1 GCA_008107755.1 Rhodobacterales bacterium | reverse complement strand
CCCAGAGGCGTCGTTCGGGCATTCTTGTGTGGGTTGTTCATCCTTGAAACCTTCCGGTGAATGTTTGGTCGCAAACACCTTCAGGCTTTCAAACAGGATGAACAACCTTCTCAGAACTCACACCTAGCTACCATCATGGAAGATTGTGTAGTTACGGGGGGAGCTGTGTTCCTACTGTCCTGAGGCTGGACAATTACAGGATGTACTACCTAGCGCAACACCTCGGTGATTTAGCGAAACTGTTTGCGCTGCTTTTTCGCGCCAGACCACCCTGGGCGGCTAGGCGCGATCCCATACCAGAAGATCCAGCTGCATGGTACAGAACAGGTGACTCTCGTTGGGATTTGAGTCAACCGCTCAAGGTTTCTTCGGCTAAGTAATTGTCGCGGAACACCTAATGCGTTCGAACTTAGATAACGCCCACTACAATCGCAGCCAGGAAAGCAAATGCTGCGAGAAAGGCAATCATGTTCAGGTTTCGCGCAAGTGTCATCTGTCTGCTCCCGATTACCTCTGATTGCCACAGATATTAGGGCAGTCAAAGCGGGATGCGAAGGAAAAAAGTTGTTGCGGCGCAGCGAATACATGCACGCTATGATTGAGTGAGCGTCGCATTTGTTAATAAAACGTTGAAATCAAAGGCTGCGGCCTTGTGAAAGTTCCGACCCGAATTTTGCAACGCCTGGAATGAGCTGCGTGATTTTTGAGATGCTAATTTCCACTTCGTCCGAGATGAAAGCGCCGGACAAGGGATTCGAAGTTGCTTCGCGAAGGACTACGCTGAGGAACGCTGCAAAGCCGCGGTCATGGCCGCGGCGAACATCAAAAATCCTCCGCCGACCTTGTTGACCGCGCCCAGCACCGAAGGGTTGCGCAGTTTACGGCCGATTGCCGAGGCGGCCATTGCGTATGCTGCTGCGTTTACGATCCCTAGAACGACAAAGGTAGAACCGAGCAATGCCAATTGCGGCAGTAGGGGAACGTCCTGAACGATGAAATGGGGAAGAAAGGCAATGAAGAATATGATGCCTTTCGGATTAAGCGCCGTTACCACATAGGCATGTGCAAATATTCTCCCCGCAGGCGTAGCCATCGTTTTCCCGGTGTTCATAGCGGTCGGAGGACTTCTCCACATTTTCAAGCCGATCCAGACCAGATAAGCCGCCCCTAGCCACTTCAACACTGAAAAGGCCACTGCGGAGGCTGCGAGCAACGCGCCAAGCCCCAACAGTGAACCGGCCGCCGCAGTCGCGTCGCCCAAACCGACTCCCATGACCGTCGCGAAAGCTGATTTTCTACCTTGAGTGAGCGAGTAGCTGACGACAAGCATGATGGTCGGTCCTGGTATTGCCAGAACAATCAAGGTCGAAATCACGTACGCTGAATAGAGTTCAAGGGTCATCGGATCTATCCGTCAGGTCCATATTTGGAACCATAGTCCCGGCAAAAGGGTTATTCAATCAGACGACGTGGCAAGGACAGGCAATTTGCTTAACAACATGACGGGTAAGATAATTCTGAGCGCGACGTTTGTGCTGGCAACGCTCTGCCTCACCGAACTTTCGCTCTCGCAACCTGCTCCTGACGTGAAGCCCATTGAGCCTTTAACCGAGGACCGTTTCATCGAAGGTGTGGACGTTCCTCCCAGCAAGCCAAAGTCCAACCAAGAGGCGGAAAGGTCGGTCGAAAAGTCCGATCAAGGTGGTGTTCCGGATGAAGGCAAGAGGGCGCAAGCTTCCCTCAAGTGCGATATTCCAGGAGCGCTTATCTCCTCATCCTCCTCGGTCGCCGGAACAAGCGGCGATGATGATTGCGGGATCAAGGATCCGATAATGCTTGAGGGGGTCGTCGTCGGAAACAATGCTGCAAAGTTTCCTGCTCCGGTTACCATATCATGTGAATTTGCCAGGAAGCTGACAGAGTGGCTGCGCGAGGACATCGTTCCGGCGGCGGAAGACCAGTTCGGCAGTGCCGTTGCAGTGTTTAGAAGCGGGCCAGGTTATCAGTGCCGGCGCCGCAATAATCTGCCTGACGGCAAACTATCAGAGCATGCGCTTGGAAAAGCAATCGATATTTCCGCCTTCGAAATAGCTGACGGATCTTTGGTGTCTGTCAGCAAGGACTGGGGCGAAGACACGAAAAAGGGACGGTTTCTCAAGACCATACATGCCCTTGCATGCCGTAGATTTACGACGGTCCTTGGGCCGGATGCAGATCCAAATCACAAATCTCACTTTCACGTCGATATAGGCTGTCACGGCAAGACCTGTACTTACCTCATCTGCCAATGAGAAATTTCCCTCTCTCAATCAGCTCTTGCAAATTGGCTTGAGGCTTGTTCCCCTTCGCTTATTCCTTTCCGATACCGAGAGTGCCGATGGATCAATACGAAACCGCAGTTGACGCCGCCTTGAATCTCCGCCCTGACCAGCCGGTCTATTGTTTCAGACCGGATGTGCTACGCGAGGATGTTCAGCAGTTCCAGGGCCTGTTTCCGGGCAAGACTGCCTATGCGGTCAAGACCAACGGCGAGCCTTTCGTTCTGGAAACGATTGCGCGTGCCGGCATTGATTGTTTCGACGTTGCCTCTCCAGCCGAATTTGCCGCTGTCCGGGAGGCCGCTCCGGATGCCGAGATGCTCTACATGCACCCCATAAAGGCGCAATCCGACATTCGGCTTGCCCTTGAGCAATACGGAATTCGTACGCTTTCGCTCGATCATGAAGACGAAATTGCGAAGATCCTGAGAATCGTCCGTGCACTTGATATTGATCCGGGCACGATCACTTTGTTCGTTCGTATCGCGACGAAGGGGCATGCGGCTTATGAGTTGTCGAAGAAGTTCGGTGCGGCCCCGGGGCATGCCGTGGAGCTGCTGCAGCGGATAGACAGGATTGGGTTCAAGTGCGGGCTTTGCTTCCATGTCGGCAGCCAGATTGAAGAGCCAGAGACATATGAACGCGCGTTGGCATCAGCCGACTGGATCAGGTCGCGCGCCGGCGTTCCGATCGTGGAACTGGACGTCGGCGGCGGATTTCCGGCCGAGTACGGTCATGACCCGCGGCGCAAGATTCGCGAGATGCCGTCTCTGGAGGACCTCATGGGGCAGCTCAAGGCGGATATTAACGACTGGCAATTCGATGATCTTCCGCTGGTTGCAGAGCCGGGACGAGTGATCGTGGCACGGTCGATTTCGCTGATTGTAAGGGTGCTTCTGAAGAAGGGGCGGAGGCTCTATATCAACGACGGTATCTGGGCCTCCCTTTCCGATAGCTGGACGGGAAAGATCACGCTCCCAGCTCGCTTCATTCCGGATCCTGCACGCAAGACCAGATCCGGTCAGGCGGACAAGATCGTTCCGTTCAAGGTTTGCGGAGCGACATGCGACAGCGTTGATATTCTCTCGCGGCCCTTCTGGCTTCCAGAAACAGTTGATACCGGTGACTGGATAGAAATCGGCCATATCGGCGCATACAGCCTGGCGCTCAGAACGAGGTTCAATGGGTTCTATCCGGATAAGGTCATCGAAGTAACGACGCCTTTCGGTGCGGGTGAGGCACCTGAGGGGTTCGCCTCTATCGAGACTATGGCGGATTGAGAGTGAAGGCGACCGCGAAGGGGGGCGAGCGGGTGGTCAGTACGGCTGACCTGTCGCTCGCTGTCTCGTGATAACGCCGCACTTCTCGATCGGTTCCGCCTACTGACAGAAACGCTGTTCGCCCTGATATGTGGTGTACGTGCCTGTCGCCTGATTGAAGCTCCGGTATTTCGAGGAACAGTAATTGTACCAAGCAGGGCTCCAAGGCTGGTAGCCGACGCTACCCTGAACTGTTCCGGGATACGGGGCCGGTGGGGAGTAGGAGGCAGCGGGAGGGCCTGCATAAGTCGGCCGGTTGGTCGCTCCCAGCAGAATTGCACCCGCAGCAAGCCCGATCACGCCGGCAGCGACCGCAGCGCCGACATTGTTGTTGTTCTTCCTGTGATGGCGATGGGAATAATGGTGACCGTGGTGATGTCCTCCGCCATGACGTCCCCATCCATTTCGCGAACCGGCTTCGGCGGAACCGATTGCAGGCAGCAGAAGAGCTCCGGACAGGGCGGCTGCGATGACGCGTTTGCTCATTGTATTCATTGGTATTCTCTCCTAGAGCGGGCGCTTCTTCGAGCGGCACCGTAACTGATGATGACGTTGTCGCACATCGGCCCTGAACCGGTTCTGAGACGACCGTTCATCTCTCGTTCATCTTTCCAGAGGAGGTCTCGCTGGCTTATTCTGATGCCGGATAGGCCGTCGAAGCAGGTGAAAGAGGAGAGAAACTTGGAATTGGAAAATGACGCTTCGCCTGAAAGTGCTTCCGTCATCCGTCCCACCGACGACCAAGCAAGGCGGTTGGCAAAAAAACTGATACGGACCGCGCGTTTTGGGGGATTGGCCGCGCTGGACCCCGACACGGGTCATCCGCTGTCAAGCCGGGTGTCCGTCGCAACGGATATCGATGGGACGCCCGTCATTCTGATCAGCTCGCTTGCTGCTCACACTCGCGCTATCAAAGAGACACCTGCATGTTCCATCCTGGTTGGCGAACCCGGAAAGGGCGACCCATTGGCACATGCTCGCGCGACTGTTCTTTGCAACGCGAGTGAAGTTGACGTGACGAGCTCACATCATGACCGTATCCGCCGAAGATATCTCGCTCGGCATCCCAAAGCGGGTCTTTACGTCGATTTCGGCGATTTTTCGTTTTTTCGGCTGGAGGTGTTACGGGCGAGCCTGAATGGCGGGTTTGGCAAAGCATTCGAGCTGACAAGCGCTGATGTTCTGACCACCGTTCCAGATCTCGACGCTTGGTCTGAGATGGAAGCAGGCGCCGTCGCCCACATGAATTCGGATCACGCGGACGCGGTGAAGCTTTATGCTGAAGTGTTGCTCAAGGCTGAACCTGCAAGGTGGTCACTTGGCTGTCTCGATCCTGAAGGATTAGACTTGGTGGCTGGTGACAGAGTGGAACGTCTTTGGTTCGATGAACGTCTCATATCGACAGGGGAATTGCGCAAAAAACTGGTTGATCTTGCATCAAAGGCCCGCGAGGGAGGTGGAATCTCTTCTTAGACTGCTCCGGCAGATCAGTATGGAAATGTCCCCCGATTTGGGAAAGTTGGCGGGCGGTTCCGGTATTTCGAGTGGAGGCGCAAGGCGCACCGAACAGTTTTCCTTCGGCTGTCCGAACTTGCCGGTTCGGTTGGCCATGCCTGCAGCCTTCAGGGATGGCAGGCACAAAGCTCCAGTTCAGGCTCAGGTGCGGGAGGTTTCCAGAAATGGCGACGCGCCGCCAAATGGTTGCGGGGGACCCTTTCAAGCGGACCTGAGGTGACCAAGAAAGTCGCCGAGTTCGGTTCTGATCGAGTCGATTTTCGTTGAAACAATCTGAATGCTCCCGACGACTTCGCGAACCTTTTCGCCGGATTTTAGGGCTGCCTTGTTAACTTCATGGATGTTCACCGAAATATCGGTGCTTCCGTCAGCGATCTCGTTGGCGTTCTTTGCGATTTCCGAGGTGACAGCATTCTGTTCCTCGATTGCGGAAGCAATGCCGGAAATCTGTTCGCGAATATTCGACATCGATTTGACGACGGTCATGATCGCTGCCGAGCAGGACGTTGCGCCCGTTTGAACACCACTCAGCTGGCTCCCGATCTGGTCGGTTGCCTGTCCGGTCTGCGTGGCGAGCGCCTTGACCTCAGACGCGACAACGGCGAACCCTTTGCCTGCTTCTCCGGCCCTTGCGGCTTCGATCGTGGCGTTCAAAGCCAGAAGGTTCGTTTGTGACGCGATATCAGAGATCAGGTTGAGCACCTCTGTTATTTCCTCGGCAGAGTTCGACAGTTCACCAACGGTGTCTCCAGATTTTTCTGCCTGTTCGGATGTAACCGTCGTGGATCCATTTGCGAGCGTAACCTGTCGGCTGATCTCCTGAATGGAACTGGCAAGTTCCTCTGCGGCGGAAGCGACCGACTGGATGCTCGCGTTTGCCTGTTCAGCAGCAGCGGCAACTGTATGCGACCTGTGGATCGTATCCTCACTGTTCTGTGTGAGTTGGTTTGCGCCCTGCATCAGGTCCTGGAGGGCCTCGCTGACCGATTGACAGATCGTCACGAGCGAGCCTTCAAGATCGTCAGCGAGCCGTAATCTCGTTTCTCTACGCTCGTTCTGAAGCTGAATTTCCTCTTCCCGCGCCTGCTCCTGCAGTCTTTTCATTTCAATTGTGTTGGCTCGGAATGTTTCAAACGCCTTGGCAAGTTTGCCGATTTCATCACGGGACTGAAACTTGATTTCCGCATTGGTGTCTCCGCGGGCAAGCTGAACCAGTCCCTGTGTGACCTGATTGAGTGGGCGCGAAATAACGATACGGGTAAAGAGAAGAGAGCCGATACAGCAGACCACGAATGTCCCGATGGCGATCATTAGGATTTGCTTGAAAGCCTGCTGCTCATGGCGCTCAGCGGTCAGAGCCGCCTCATGTGTGAAATTCTCGATTTCCTGGAGCAGTGCGACCAGCTCAAGATCGAGTTTTTCTTGCTCGGCTTCCAGCTGAAGAAGAAGGGATTCGGCGGTCTCAAGATCACCCGCTTCGATCAGTCGAATGATATCGTTGACGTGACCCTGGTAGGAATTGTACTCGCCCTCGATCAGCTTCAGTTGTTTCAGCGCGCTTTGGAACTCGCTTCTGTCCCTTTCGGACGCTGCATTCTGCAGCGCATTCTCTGCCAGTGTCTCTGCCTTGATGATCTCGTCGGCAACCTGTGCTTCGACCTTGTAGACCGTCGACTTCAGCTGTTCCAGGGTCTCCTCTTCCTGGGTTGATCTCAGCCCCGATATGCGAAAGATCCTCTCAACCAGTGCAGCTTGTTCCAGTTGGTGGTTGGTGACGTGACTGATGGCTTCAGTGAGAGGAATATCTTTTTCCGCGATGTTCGCGAGCTCCTTTCCTATCATCCCCATCTGAATAATAGCGACGGCCGCTACGACGGCGAGCCCGACGCTGAGAAATGCAACCAACGTGAAAATCTTGCCTGCAACTGACGTGGAAATGGGATTTGAAGAGAACATTCCCGACCGCTCCTTGGATTTTCGCAAGCGAAAGCCATAATTAACCTCAGATTGATCGTATGGTTGAGTAGGTTGAAAATTGATAAACTTATGGTGTAAATCCAAGTTAATTTCACGCCATGATAGAATTGCCATTGCAATTTTCGCGAGTATTTTCGTATGGCGAAAGCGAAAAAAAAGGCCGCCTTTCGGCGGCCCAGATTTCTGTTTCGGTCTAGCGTTATTTTTAACCCCAGCCACCCGCGGTGGGCGTGATCACCGTGACCGCTTCACCGGCCTGCAGGATTGTCTGATCGCACCCTTCCAGTGTTTCAGTCGTTCCATCCTGCCGTCTGACTTCTGTCCGGCCAAGTTCGCCGTCTCCTCCACCGTTCAGGCCTTTGGGAGCGATCGTTCGGTGAGAGGCCAGGATTGCGCAGTCCATCTCTTCCAGGAACCGGAGGGTGCGTTTCGTGCCATCTCCGGCCGGCCATTTGCCCTTGCCGCCTGACCCCTTCCGAATATGGAAATCCTCCAGGAGAACCGGAAAGCGGAACTCGAGTACTTCCGGATCAGTCAGGCGCGAGTTGGTCATGTGCGTGTGGACACCATCCGTACCGTTGAACCCGGGGCCGGCAGGAGACCCGGAGCAGATTGTCTCGTAATACTGATACGTGTCATTGCCGAACGTCAGATTGTTCATCGTTCCCTGGGCGTTTGACAGTGCGCCTAGGGCAGCGAATACCGCGTTCGTGACATGCTGAGAGGTCTCCACGTTTCCGGCAACGACCGCTGCCGGATAGGACGGACGCAACATGCAATCCTCAGGAATGACGATATTGATCGGTTTCAGGCAACCGGCATTCATCGGGATGTCGCCGTCGACCATAACGCGGAAGCAGTAAAGGATTGCCGCGCGCGTGACAGGCTCCGGAGCATTGAAGTTGTTCGGCTTGACCGGCGATGTCCCGGTGAAGTCGACGGTTGCTTTCCGCTTTTCCCTGTCGACAGTGATCCGAACCTTGATCACCGAGCCCTGATCGGTCGGATATTCATACTCCGAATCCTTGAGAGCCTCGATGACCCGCCGGACACTTTCTTCCGCATTGTCCTGAACGTGACCCATGTAGGCCTGAACGACGTCCAGCCCGAAATGAGACACCATCTTTCTCAGTTCCTGGATACCTTTTTCGTTCGCGGCGATCTGGGCGGACAGATCTGCAACGTTCTGGTGCGGATTGCGGGCCGGATAGCGATGATTGGTCAGGAGTTCGACCAATTCCTTTTCTCGAAAATGTCCCTCATCGACGATCTTGAAATTGTCGAAAAGAACGCCTTCCTCATCGACATTCGTCGCGCGGGGCGTCATCGAACCGGGTGCTGAGCCGCCGACATCCGCATGGTGACCCCGCGATGCCGACCAGAACAGGATTTCCTTCCCATCATCATCGAACACCGGCGAGACCACCGTAATATCCGGAAGGTGCGTGCCGCCGTTATAGGGAGCGTTGAGCGCAAATACGTCACCCGGTTTGATCTTGCCCTTGTTGAGCTTGATGATCGTCTCCACTGACCTGTCCATGGAGCCGAGATGAACCGGCATGTGGGGAGCATTTGCCACCAGCGCACCATCGGCGTCGAAAACGGCGCAGGAGAAATCCAACCGTTCCTTTATATTTACCGAATAGGCGGTGTTCTGAAGGGTGACGCCCATCTGTTCCGCAATCGACATGAACAGGTTGTTGAAGACCTCGAGCATCACCGGATCAGCGTGCGTGCCGATCGCGTCTGCACGTTTCAGCGGTACGATACGTTTCAGGATGACATGATCCTTGGCGTTGATTTCCGCCTGCCAGCCGTCTTCGACGGCAATCGTCGCATGGGGTTCGATGATGACGGCGGGACCGGTGACCTTCATGCCGGGTTTCAGCCCATCGCGCTTGTAGATGCCGGCTTCATGCCAGGCGCCTTCCGAGTAGAGCTTGGTGGCCGTGACAGCGTCAGAAGCATTGGTCGAGAGATCCAGATCCGGCTCGGTCAGACCTGCTCCGCCGCCGGCAGTTTCCACTTCCAGCGCTTCCACGACAACGGGTTTGCTTTCATAGGCAAAGCCGAACTGCTTGCGGTGGGCGTCCTCGAAGGCCGCTCTCATTTCGGCGACCCCGCCAAGCGGAACCGGCATCGGCGTGTCGGTTCCGTCGTAGCGCAGGTGTGCGGTTGCAGTGGTCTTGCGCAGGTTTTCCGGAATCTGCTGCTTCTCGAGTTCCGCTTCCGTCTGTCCGGCCAGTTGATCCCTGAGTTCGGCCAGTTCCGGAAGCAGATCTTCGCTCAAGGTTTTCACCACAGCCTGCTGGCGGTCCGCCCGGATGTCGGCAAGCCCCATCCCGTAGGCGGAGAGGATGCCGGAGAAGGGGTGCAGGATGACGGTTTTCATACCGAGACTGTCGGCAACCCGGCACCCGGTCTGTCCGCCGGCGCCACCAAAGCAAGTCAGCGCATATTCGGTTACGTCGTAACCACGTTGAACCGAGATCTTCTTGATGGCATTCGCCATGTTCTCGACGGCTATCTTCAGGAAACCGTCTGCGACGTCTTCCGGAGTTCTGCCGTCACCGATCTTTTCGGCAAGTTCAGTGAATTTTTCCCGGACGACGTCGCCGTCGAGTGGCTGATCCTGGTTCGGACCGAAAATCTTGGGAAAGAACTCGGGCGCGAGTTTACCTGTCATCAGGTTTGCATCGGTGACCGTTAGCGGGCCTCCACGACGGTAGCAAGCCGGACCGGGGTTTGCGCCGGCGGAATCCGGCCCGACCTGAAAGCGTCCGTCCGCATAATGCAGGATCGAGCCGCCGCCGGCTGCAACCGTATGGATCATCATCATGGGTGCGCGCATACGTACGCCGGCGACTTCTGTTTCGAAAGCCCGCTCGTATTCGTCGTCATAATGGCAGACATCTGTCGACGTGCCGCCCATGTCGAAACCGATGATCTTGTCGTAGCCGGCCATCCGCGAGGTCTCCACGGCGCCGACGACGCCGCCGGCGGGGCCCGAGAGAATGGCGTCCTTGCCCTGAAAAAGCTCTGCGCCTGTCAGACCGCCTGACGATTGCATGAACATCAGGCGCGGACCTTCCCCCAGTTCTTCCTGAACCTGGTTCACATAGCGACGCAGGATCGGAGAAAGATAGGCGTCGACGACCGTCGTATCCCCGCGCCCGACGAGTTTCATCAGAGGCGACACTTCGTGGGAGACGGATATCTGCGGGAAGCCTGTTTCTTCCGCGATCCTTCTGAGAGACTGCTCGTGTGCCGGATAGGCATAGGCATGCATGAGAACGATGGCGATGGACCTGATACCGGCATCCCATGCGGCCTTCATCTGCGCACGGGCATCATCCTCATCAAGGGCCTTTTCCAGCTTTCCGTCGGCCTGAACCCGTTCCTCGATTTCGTAGACGCGTTCGTAGAGCAGTTCGGGCTTGATGATTTCCTTGGCGAAGATGTTCGGCCGGGCCTGGTATCCGATCTCCAATGCGTCCCTGAACCCTTTCGTAATGAAAAGAGCCGTTCGGTCGCCCTTGCGCTCCAGCAGCGCATTGGTTGCGACCGTCGTTCCCATCTTGACCGTCGCGATCTTGTCCGACGGGATCGGATCACCAGCCGGGACGGCGAGGAGTTCACGAATGCCCTGAATGGCCGCGTCGCGGTAAGCTTCCGGATTTTCGGAAAGCACCTTGTGCGGATAGAGCGTTCCGTCCGGCGAGCGGCCGACGATGTCGGTGAATGTGCCGCCGCGATCGATCCAGAAATCCCATTTCTCAGACATGCATATCCCTCTGATTTACCCGGCCTTGCGTGAGACGCATCTTGATCCGGAGACTGACCATTTTACAATGATTGATATTATGTTGACACTTTATCGATAAAATGTCGATGACGAAGTGGCGAGAAAGACCAGGGCGGGTATCCCGGGTGCGGAACTTCACCTGGCGGCGGCCATCAAATTTGGCGTCAATCGGCTGTTATCTTTCAATTTTCAGCAATTTCAGGCCGCTTGCGCCCCAGCCGAAATATTGTGCGGCCGGTCGAGACACATCTGCCCGAAACAGGTCGGCAGCCCGTTCGGTTTCCTCAGGCCCGCTATGCACGATCAGGAGCCAGTCTGAGGCGGAGGAGCGCGAGAGTGACATCAGGTCCTCGGTGGTTTCGGCCGGTTCGAAACCGTCTTCATCGCGAAGATAATAGGCCAGGGCAGGTGCCGAGAAGCCCTTGAAAAGTATGAGATGGTCGTCCGGCGAACGTAATGATTTGTAATCGTGTACGACGTCCCGCCATTCAGGGCGGATTTTTTCGAGGAGTGTAAATCTGAGTTCCGGGTACGTCAGCGTCATGGCAATGAGGACGAGGGCGACAGGTGCAAGGCGCTGATTTAGCCGGCTTGCGCCATCCGACGCCATGATAAGCAGGCCGGGCCAGGCCGCGATGAGGTAGCGGTCGAACAGGATTGGCTGGACCAGCACCGAATAGAGATACGCCAGCAGAAGCGGCCCGATCGTGTAGCCCACGATAACGGGAAGGGCGTACGTGCGGTCCTTGTGCCGGGAGCCCGACCCCAACGAGCGCATGAGCGACAGAGCGAGACTGAAAAGTGCCAGGCCGGATAGCAGCCAGAACAGCACCATTGATCCAGCCATGCTGAATGCCATGCCTTTCAGAAACGCCAGGTCCGGATAGGCGATCCAGAAGCCCGCGTCCGCAACGGATCTGGCCCTGTTCATGAGAATGAGCAGCCATGGCAGGAACAGGAGCGCGCTGACTGCCATTGCGCAGCAGGCTATCAGCGGCTTTTTCCAGGCCATGGAACCGGATCTGAGGAACCCGGAGAGCACCAGTCCGGCACAGACGCACCCGACGGACGCGAAAGCCAGCAGCGCATAGACATGGCTGTAAAGAAAAAGCGCGCCGCTCAACGACAGTGCGATCACCCACGCGGGCCTGGGCGAGCGAAGAACCTTCAGGGTCGATACCAGAAATGCAAGTCCGCAGGCTGCCAGAAGCGCATACATGCGCGCCTCGGTCGAATACCACACATGAAACGGCGACAGCGCAAGCAGGGCGGCGGCAGTCAGCGCCGCAGCTCTGCCCTGCATCATTTTTCCGCCAAGATAGATGAGCCCGACGGCCATGACGCCGAGGAGGGCGGAGGGAAGCCGAAGCGCAAATTCGCTGTCGCCTATAAGCGGCATCGTCGACCACAAGATGATGTTGTGAAGGGGCGGGTAATTGTCCGCGGCGACCGATGACAGCAATTGTCCGAAGCTGCCGGTCGACTGGCTCCAGCTCACGGCCTCGTCATACCAGAGGCTCGTCCGGTCGAGATCGTGGATCCGCAGCGCCGCTGCAACAGCGAGTATCACCAACAGGAGAAGCTGCGCGGTGCGGTCGGCTCGGCTTCCTGCGTCTTTTCGATCCTGCAAGCAATCTCCCCCAATTTCCCGCAGCGAAATGTCATGTTTATAGGACACACTCTGTATTCGTTCGAACGGTTTTCTCTGTGTCCGGAGCCTGCATCGGGCAAACCCTCGGCACGCGAATTGGTTGCAACAGGGCTAAGTCAGCAGGGCATGCCTCTTTTCGGACCGTTCTACCTGTTGATGATCTTGAAGCGGTACCCGATTATCTGCGTTGCGGGGTTGGCACCCGCGAGGTGCCGGACAATGTTACAGGGACGAATGACCAAGACGGGCGAGGAAGCAAATTCAATGACGCAGACGCCGGACGACAAGACCGACACTCCGATAGGGCCCGTTGTCTCGTCAGCGCATCTGGCAGACGGTGCAATGCCGGCACTTTCGGAAATCGAATTTGCAGTGACGATGATGGTCAATGCCTACCATCGCTGGATGGTGCGGTGCATGGCGGCGAGCGGAACCGAGGGGCTCGGGACCCTCGACATTCTTGTTCTTCACTCGGTCAATCATCGCGGCCGCGCCAAGTCCCTGTCCGACATCTGCCTTGTGCTGAACATAGAGGACACGCACACCGTCACCTACGCCTTGAAGAAACTGGAGAAAGCCGGCCTTGTCGCCTCGGCGCGAAGGGGCAAGGAAAAAACGGCGGAAATCACCGCGGCCGGGGAACAGGCGTGCCATGATTACAAACGGCTGCGAGACGCGTTGCTGATCACGCCGATGAAGGGGCTGGGCCTCGATGAAAGTGAACTCTCCAGGCTGGCAGCGACGCTTCGTCTGGTGTCCGGAAACTACGATCAGGCGGCGCGAGCCGCCGCTGCGATGTAGCATTTGTCTCTCCGACGGGGTATCCGTCGCCGGACTGAATGCCTGAACATGCCGATAGGACTTCGCGAGCATGACAATCACTATCTATCACAATCCCAAATGCGGGACGTCTAGAAACACGCTGGAAATGATCCGCAAGTCCGGTGTGGAGCCGGAGATCATCGAGTATCTGAAGACTCCTCCCAGCCGCGAGAAGCTCGTTGACCTGATCGCTCTCATAGGCATTTCTCCGCGTGACCTGCTTCGCCAAAAGGGAACACCCTATGACGAACTCGGGCTCGATGATCCGAAGTGGACGGACGATGAGCTTCTCGACTTCATGATCGAACATCCGATCCTGATGAACAGGCCCGTCGTCGTCAGCGAAAAAGGTGCGAGACTGTGCCGGCCTTCGGAACAGGTTCTCGAGCTTTTGCCGACCGGGATCGGAAGCTTCACGAAGGAAGACGGGGAAGTCGTTTCCTCGGACCGTTCGAAAGCCTGAGCGCCGCGCTGCCGCCACAGCGGCAGTTGGACATCTCGGCCCGCGGCCAAGCCATGTGTCAGGAATTTCCCTTGGTGTTCGTCTGATCGACGTCACGCCGATCCGGAGCCGGAAGCTCGGCTGAACTTTCCGATTTGTCTTCGCTTTCCGAGACCAGTGCTGCGTATTGCGAAAGCATCGGGCTGGAAATTGTACCGGAGTCTCTTGAAAAGCTCCCGATCAGGGGGAACCACATTCCGCCTTTCGGATTGAGGGGGAAGACCGGGAAGGCAGCTTCGTGTTTCTTGACCGTGTCCGGCTTGCCGAACATGAAACCTTGCACAAGGTCGCAGCCCGCCGCGCTGAGAAGGATGGCCTGCTCTTCGGTTTCGACGCCTTCGGCAGTAATGGTTACGTCGAGCGAGCGTCCGAGGCCAACGATCGACGTGACGATCGCGTCGGTGCTGGCTTCCTTGCCGAGGGTGCGGATGAACGTCTTGTCTATCTTGATCTTGTCGAAGGGGAAAAGGCTGAGATAGCTCAGTGACGAGTAGCCTGTTCCGAAGTCATCCATGGCGATCGAAACGCCCATGTCGCGGATCTGGCGAAGCGTATCGATCACGGCATCCGTGTTGGAAATCAGCAGGCTCTCGGTGATTTCGATTTCAAGCCGTCTTGGATCAAGCCCGGACATCTGGAGAGCCTGCGCGACCCGGTTCTGGGTTTCCCCGGCAACGAACTGGGCCGGCGAGACGTTGACCGCAACCCGGCGGCTCTTGTCCGGCCAATTTGCGGCCTCCTGGCACGCGTGATTCAGAACCCAGTTGCCGATGTCCTCGATCAGGCCGGTTTCTTCCGCAATCGAAATGAAGAGATCCGGGCGGATCGTGCCTTTGGTGGGATGGTCCCATCGTATCAGGGCTTCGTATCCCTTCAGGCTGCCGTCCCGCAGCGCATATTGAGGTTGATATAGCAGGCTGAACTGATCGTTCTTCAAGGCCTTGATCAGCCCGGCCTCGATTTCCTTGCGTTTTTTCGCTTCCGCATCGAGGTCGGGCGTGTACCAGGCGAAGGTTGAGCGACCGTTGTGCTTGGCCTTGTAGAGCGCGAGGTCGGCGCAGTGCAGCAGGCGGGATGAGCGCCACGAGCCGTCCGTTGCCCGCGCGATGCCGATGGACAGAGAAATCCGGATTTCCTTGCCGTTGATGACACAGGGCGTCTCCGTCGCCGAGAGCATGTCGGCCGCGAGGCGCGTCATCCTCGCCGGGTCAGACAAAGATGTAAGCAAGACAGCAAATTCATCGCCGGAGAGGCGGGCAACCAGATGGCCCGCGAAAACCGATTTCAGGCGCTCTCCAACGATCCGCAGAAAGACATCACCGCTCCCGTGCCCATGCGTGTCGTTGATTTCCTTGAATTTATCAATATCGATCAGCATCACGCCCATATTGGACGCCTTGACCTGTGCAAGCCTCAAGGCCTCCATCAGACGTGCATTGAAGACTGCCCGGTTTGGCAATCCGGTAAGTGTGTCGTGATGGGCCAGATACTGGATGTTCCGGTTGGTCTTCATCTGATCGGAAAACCGCATCCACAACAGAAAGCCGGCGAAGACGAATGAGGCCAGACAGAGCCCGCCAATTGCGGCGCTTATTGATCGGATCAGCCCCTGCATGCGCTCCAGAAGATCGTCCTGGCCTACCAGAATGAGCAGGCCCGGCGTCGACGCGTCGGCATCGAACGGCCGATATAAGACGATGGCCTGCGCGCCGAACCGGCCCAACCAGGTCACGTCAGGTGTCGCGCCAACAGACAGATTGCCGTGCAGCTTGTTTCCGGCCCGGGTCAGCGTATTGGCGGAAAGCAGATAACCTTTTTGATACCAGTCGATAGCTGCATTTCGGATATGGTCCGGTTCTTCGGTGAAATAGACCTTGGCATCGCGGACGCCGGAAACACCGTTGCTGAGCCGATAGATTTTCTTGAGTGCATCCATCTGCTCCGCGGAGAGGCTGCGATGATCGGTGTCCGCCGATGAAAGGCGCAGGCCGGATATCGCTGAGCCGATGTCCTGTGTTTCTGTTCCGTTGAAGGTTTCGGCAAGCGCTTGGAGGTCGTCCTGGTGCGGTAGAAAGGCTTGCTCGAGACCGCGAACCAGCAGCCAGTTCGTCACAAGCCTGTTGCTTCCATAAACCCCGAGAGCCAACAACAGCACCAGCGACATGGATACGAAGAATATGACGATATTTCTTTTGACCAGCGTCGCTGCCATCAGGGAAGGTGCCATTGTGCAAGCTTTTACAGCGTCACTGTGGGTCAAAATTCTTTAATCATCATGAATCATCCATGAATTTCAACGGACGGCGGTGCGCGGTCGGCGGGCCTGGCCTTCGCACTGGCGCTGGTCGGCGAGCGCGAGCGTGCGCTCGCGCCAAGTGAAACCGCGTCGCTGGTCAAACCGTCCGTCTATGGATAAGACTCGATGCCGTGTGTGATTCACCCGGACCGGACATGGCCTTCAACGCCCTGTGCCGGCAGGAGCGTATTTGTGAGTGTCTGGAGCAGCCTCGGTAGTATTGTCAGTGCAATCGGTTCTGGCGGGGCGCAAATCGTCGACCGACTGGTTCAGCTCGTTCTGGCGCGTCCGGAAGGCACCAACAGTGTCGGCTTCACCGTGGCGATGATCGCACTTTCCGCGAAGATGGCGAAGGCTGACGGTGTCGTCACCACGGATGAAGTCATTGCGTTTCGCGAACTCTTCGACGTGCCGGAGAATGAAGAGCGGAACGTCGCGCGCCTTTTCAATCTTGCGCAGGAAGACGTCTCCGGTTTCGAGATCTACGCCAAGAAACTGGCCGACCTTTTCCCTTACGACCGCAAGACCCTGCTCGATATCCTCGATGGTCTTTTTCACATTGCGAAAGCGGACGGTGTCGTTCACGAGAACGAAATAGGATATCTTTCCAAGGTCGCCGAAGTCTTCGGGCTGAGCGAGAGAGAGTTCTCGAAAGTGCTGGCCCGGCATGTGCGCAGTGATGGTAATCCGTATGAGGTCCTGGGTATGGGGCCGGAGGCGAGTGATCAGGAATTGAAAGCCCATTATCGCCGTGAAGTTCAGGAAACGCACCCAGATCGGCTTATCGCCAGGGGTGTGCCGGAAGAATTCGTCAGGATCGCAAATGACAGGTTGGCTGCGTTGAACGACGCCTGGGCCAAGATCAGCGCGGAGCGCGGCATATGAGTGTTGCTGCGGATACCGGCGTCAAGGCCAGGATACATCCGTCACCCAACCATGGTCGGCGGGCGCAGGGCGCCCCGATCGACATGGTAATCATGCACTATACCGGCATGCCGAGCGCGGAAGACGCGCTCCGGCGTCTTTGTGACCCTCGGAGCGAAGTTTCTACGCATTATCTCGTCCATGAAGACGGCGCCATCGTTCAATGCGTTCCAGAGTCGCGCAGGGCCTGGCACGCCGGACGGAGTTTCTGGAAGGGCGAGACGGACATCAATTCACGTTCGATCGGCATCGAGATCGTCAATCCTGGCCACGAATTCGGCTACAGGGCCTTTCCGGATGCGCAGATCGAAGCCGTGATTGCGCTCGCATCCGATATTTGCCGACGCCACGACATTCGCCCCTGGATGGTTCTCGGTCATTCGGATATCGCGCCTGATCGTAAGGACGACCCGGGAGAATTGTTCCCCTGGAAACGCCTCGCCGATGCGGGCGTGGGGCTCTACAGCGAGCCTTTTCCTCTGGAAGCAGGGTTGTGGATGCAGGAGGGCGATAGCGGCCAGCCGGTGGAGGCCCTTCAGTCGATGTTGGGGCTATACGGCTACGATATCGATATTACCGGTCAGTTTGACGAGAAGACACGCAATGTCGTCACTGCGTTTCAGCGCCACTTCCGTCAGGACAAGGTCGACGGCGTTGCCGACCAGTCCTCGATCAACACGCTTCATTCCCTCCTGACACGACTGCCGGACCTTGGGCGTTGAGGAACCCTTTCTGTCTTCTCTGGTCCTGATGGAATCGTGCCGAGAAAATCCTGTTATCAGTTAGAGATCGACGCGCCGATGGCCTTTCGCGGTTGGACTGATTCAGTCTAGCATCCAGACCCGCCAACGGTCGCAACGCACAATTGCCGACTTGGTTCCCGCACTGCAGCAGAAATTTGAGTGCAGGTTCCGGAGTGTGACGTAGCGTTCCTTATGATCGACCCAAGCGCGCCTCAAAGGCGGCAAGTTGCTGTCACATTCCCCGATATCTGCCGTGTTTTCATCCGTATTTCCGGTAAAATATTGAGATAATCCGTAATAATTCGTGAATGAAGAGCGCCCATTTTGGTCTCATAGCTCCTTCAAACCTCCGCCCGATTTCGAATTTCAACAAAAACCAAAAAGGGCTGGACTGGATGATGCGTTCGTTCAAGAAACTAACCGGAGCACTCTGTCTTTTCGCATACGCAACCGCGTTCGTCGTACCTTCCGCGATGGCGTCCGAAAAAGAAACCGATCTGGAAATGGATCCGATCGTTCGCTTTTTTGTCGGCGACAAGTCGGCAAAGGTTGAGGAGAGCAACGTCAAGAAGTCGGTCAAGGTTGCCAAGCGCACAAAAGCAAATGTAAAGCGCGCCGCCCGGCAGGAAAACTACGTCAAGCTGATCCGCAAAGCCGCAGCCAAGCATGGTATCCCGCTCAACATCGCCAGGGCGATTGTTCAGGTGGAAAGCAACTTCAACCCGCGCGCCCGTGGCAGAGCAGGTGAGGTTGGGCTGATGCAGATCAAGCCGGCAACCGCGCGTGGTCTCGGCTACCGTGGCTCGACGAAGGCACTGTACGATCCGGAAACGAATCTTGAATGGGGCATGAGATATCTTGCCGGTGCGCACCAGAAGGCGGGCGGCGACCTCTGCGGGACGATCCTGCGCTACAACGCCGGACACTACGCCAAGCGCATGAACCCGGTCAGCCGTCGCTATTGCAGCAAGGTCAAGCAACTGATGGCGTCTGCAAGCTGATCAAGGCTTTTGTCATCAGGGCAGTCTTCGTTGCACAGAACTCCCTGCCGGTTTCCGGCAGGGTTTTTTGTTTTTGAAATCGGGTGCTTAAAGTCAGGGTCAGGCAAATTTTTGTTTTGCCCGACGCACTGATGCGGGAAAATCGGTGCCATTCGCCACATGCGGATCCGATATCGGCATCCCGAGGGCGGTGGTGATCGGTACAACCCCCGCCCAGATATCGAGCTCCAGATCTTCCTCGTCATCTCCCGGTGCCCCGGCCCGGATCTTCGTGCTGACCTGATCGATCGACATCGACAGCACGCCGGTTGCCTTGAGTTCCTTGCCAGTCATCGGGCGGCACTCGTCCCACCGTCCTGGCATCAGGTGATCGGTGATTGCGGCCAGCGCCTTGGTCTGCTCATCCGGGTCTTCGATGATGCGTGACGTGCCGTGCACGATCGCGCAGCGATAATTCATCGAATGGTGAAATGCTGCCCGCGCTGCCACAAGACCGTCCACCATCGTGACCGTCAGACACATGGGCAAACCGGCGGCATCCTCCTTCACGAGGCGTGTGGTGCTGGCGCCGTGAAGATACAGCGTGTCTCCCGAACGCGCGTAGGCCATGGGAATGACCATCGGCCGTTCTTCATGAAGGAAACCCACATGGGCGACCAGACCGGTGTCCAGGACCCGATACGCTGTCTCCTTGTCATAGCTTCCCCGTTTCATCTGCCTGATCCTGGCATAGGGTGGGCGGTCCGCTTGGTTTCGTTTTTTCAAATCGGCCATGAAAGTCTCCTGCAACAGTGCCGGGTTGTTTCCCTGTGATTGCTCCTGTAATTGGTTCTTTAAAAGATCCGGATTTGCAGAAATGAAAGAACCAGTTTTCCTGGAAGGTGTCGTCACGCTGGACCGGACAGGCCAAGTGCCTCTTGCCGAGCAGATCTATCGCGGATTCCGCAATGCGGTTCGCTCCGGCTTGTTGCGATCTGGAACGCGGCTTCCCGCGACGCGGCGGCTGGCCCAATCCCTGGGCGTTGGCAGGAACACGGTGAATGTGGCCTATGACCTTCTGCAGGCCGAAGGCATCGTCGTGTTGCGACCCGGCGCCGCCGCCCAGATTGCTGACGAATTATCGCTGGAAGGCGAGGGGGCGAAACCGGTCGCGCCGCCGTTGGTGACCGGCCTTTCGGCACGTGGCAAACGCTTGAGCGAAAATCTGCGCGGTCCGGGGCGGTCCGAACAACACATCGCGTTTCAGCCGGGCGCTCCGGCACTGGATTGCTTTCCCTACGAAGACTGGGCCCGTTGCCTGCGCCGGGCGGCGCGGCTGGAGCGCGGTGACACCATGCTCTACCGCCATTATGCCGGGATCCCGGCCTTGCGACGGCAGCTTGTCGACCATCTTGCGATCGAAAGAGGGGTGCGAGCGACACCGGACCAGATACTCATCACGAGCTCGATGCAGGCCTCGTTGTTCCTGCTCGCGCAGGCTCTGGCCGATCCGGGTGATGAGGCCTGGCTCGAAGAACCCGGCTATATCGGCGCCCGCACCGCCTTTCATACGGCCGGGCTGACGATCAGGCCCATGGCCGTCGACCGTGACGGCGCCGACCCGAAAACGATTGTGCCCTCCGGAAATCGGTCAAGATTGATCTATGTAACGCCCTCGCACCAGTTTCCCTTCGGAGCGCGTATGCCGCTCGCGCGCCGGCTGGTGTTGCTCGAGCAGGCGGGAAAAGCCGGTGCCGTTGTCCTGGAAGACGATTACGACAGCGAGTTCCTCTTTGAGGGCCGTCCCGTCGCCGCTCTCTACGGTCTCGCGGAAGAAGGGCGGGTCGTTTACATGAGCACCTTTTCCAAGAGCCTGATGCCGGGACTTCGCATTGCCTATTGTGTCGTGCCTGAATGCCTCGCCGAGAGACTGTCTCAGGGCGTGCGCAACATGGGATGCGCCGCCAATGTCCAGACGCAGGCGGCGCTGGCTCATTTCATGGACAGTGGCGGCTACCGCAAGCACCTCAAGACCATAATGCAGATCTACCTTGAACGGGGATCGGCGCTCGTGGCAGCTCTCAAGAACCGGCTTGGTGATCGTATTTCCGTGGAGGCGCCGGCCGGGAACGTGCAGGTCACGCTCGCATTCCGGCAGCCCGTCGATGATGTCGCCATTTCGGCGGCGATGCATCGGCATGGCTTCTCGGTTTCACCGCTCAGCAGCTATTACGTAGGCGAAAATGCAAAACCGGGTCTCGTGATAGGCTTTGCCGGGGCGTCGATGAAGGAGATCGAGACTGGCGTCCAGACACTTGCCCGGCTGCTTGATGATGCGGAGAGAACATCTAAAGCCGCATTCGTGGAACGTCGCCCCGGATGATCAAGTTGGCTTCTGTTGCCGATATCACGTCATCGACACTCGCATCCGGGCCTGTTTCCTTGAGCAGCAATCCTTCTTCGGTCGGCTGGATGACAGCCATTTCCGTCACGATCAGACTGACGCGCCGTTTGGCGGTGAGAGGCAGATTGCATTCCTTCAGGATTTTTGGCGCGCCTTTGGCCGTGTGAACCATGGCGACGATCACCTGCTTGGCGCCTGCCACGAGATCCATCGCCCCGCCCATACCGGGCACCATCTTTCCCGGGATCATCCAGTTGGCAAGGTAGCCCCGTTCGTCCACCTGCAGGCCGCCGAGCACTGTCATGTCCAGATGACCGCCCCGGATCAGGCCGAAGCTGACGGCGCTGTCGATGGATGCCGCTCCCGGAACGGCTGTGATGAAGCCGCCGCCCGCATCCGTCAGGTCCGGATCCTCCATGCCTTCCGGCGGCCGTGCGCCAAGGCCGATAACGCCGTTTTCGGCCTGAAAGAAAACATGAACGTCATTGGGCAGGTAGTTGGCGACCAGGGAGGGAAGGCCGATACCGAGATTGACCAGAGTGTCCGGTTGGATCTCCTGCGCCACGCGGCGCGCGATGATTTCCTTAGCTTCCATCGGGCTGTCTTTCCAGAAGGTGGTCGACAAGAATGCCGGGTGTCTTGACGCTGTCGGGTGGAATGACGCCGACGGGAACGATGTGGTGCGGTTCGGCGATCACGGTATCGCCCGCAAGCGCCATGATCGGATTGAAGTTGTGGGCGGTCAGTGCATATTCGAGGTTGCCCACGTAATCCGCCCGATAGGCGGAAATCAGGGCGAAGTCGGCGTGGATCGGTGTCTCCAGCAGATAGTCACGTCCGTCTACCGTGATCTTCGGCTTGCCCTCTTCAACAAGGGTTCCTATCCCGGTCGGCGTCAGGATACCGCCCAGTCCGACGCCCGCGGCCCGTATGCGCTCCACCAGAGTTCCCTGCGGAACCAGATCGACGTCGATCTCGCCGGCGATCATCTTTTGCTGTGTTTCCGGGTTGAGGCCGATATGGGAGGCGATCACCGTTGAAACGCAGCCGGCGGATACGAGCTTTGCGATACCCTTGCCAGGCATGGCGGTATCGTTTGCGATCACCGTCAGGTTTTTCGTGCCGCGTGCGACGATGGCGTCGATCAGTCGATGGGGCGATCCCACGCCCATGAAGCCGCCGATCAACACCCGGGCCCCGTCCGGAACAAGGGCTGCTGCATCCTCGGCCTTGATGGCATGTTTCATGAGTGCGTCCCCGATTTACCCACTTTCGAGGAAGCTTAGCCTTTGTTGGCACTAAGGAAAAAGGGTTTTCTGCTGGTTGGCCCTTGCCGCGCCTCAAGTTGGCCGATCCCCTGAAACGAGACGCCCGCCGTCGCGACGCGACCGCCAGAGGTCGCGGACGAGGAGGTTCTTTCCCCAACGGCAGGCGCAAGATGGAAATCTGCCGACGGGCGATGCGCATTTTCGTGTGCTCCTGTCCGCATCCCTGGCGCGGGGAGCCCGGCATATTACCGGTTCGCATCTTGTCAGCTTGACCTTGAAATCAAACACACTTAAGTCCGCAGGCGCCAGTCGGCCGGACAGCCGCTGCCGCAAGTGCCGAAAGGCCGCGGGGGAGGAAAGTCCGGGCTCCACGGAAACACGGTGCCGGGTAACGCCCGGCGAGGGCGACCTCAGGGAAAGTGCCACAGAAAGCAAACCGCCCCGGCCGGATCGCAAGGTTCGCCGCGGGGTAAGGGTGAAAGGGTGGAGTAAGAGACCACCGCGCTGCTGGTAACAGCAGCGGCACGGTAAACCCCACCGGGAGCAAAACCGAATAGGGACAGCGCGAGCGGAAGCGATTTCGCTCAGGCCGGTTTCCTGGCCAGCTGTCCGGGTTGGTTGCGAGAGGCGTCTGGCAACAGGCGTCCCAGATGAATGGCTGTCGCGTTCGTGCGGGTCTCGTACCCTTGCGAGCCATACAGAACCCGGCTTACAGGCCGGCTGGCACATTACTCCCGATATGGCGTCGTCAGGCGCAGAGTAGCCCCGTCAGCGGGGCGATCCGCGGACGCCTGGGTGACATGCGAGATAAGCCCGTCGATTACCTTGCGTCGGTTACGCGCCGCCGGCTTCTTCGCGTCACACAGAACCCGGTCTGCGTTCTCCACAAGTCTTTCCCGAATAGGCAGAAATTGCCGCCTGTGCCGGCTGGGGTACGCAAAACCTCCGTAATCCTGCGCATCCGATTCTGTTATCGTGTCAAGGGTTCATTAAGCATGTTTCGGTTAATGTCGTTCGACGGAGTCGTGGGGCATCAAATCCAGCAGGAATCCACGAGATTCCATTGACCACCCATGAATTCCCATGGTATCCCATAATAACCCGGAAAAGGGAGTGCTGGCCCATTTCAAGCGGCTCTGAGGCAGATATTTGGCGTTCGGCGAAAGCCGGTTTTGCAAAATGCATGTCCCGGCAGGTGGTTGGCCTTTTCTTCTCATCAAGGGTGTTCAGGGGATTTCCACGGGTGTAGCCCGTTCGAGGGGATGGATGGCCGGCTTTGTTTCTCACTTCACCAACCGGCTGGATGCCAAGGGGCGCGTGTCGATCCCGGCACCCTTCCGGGCGGTTTTGGCGAGAGACGGTTTTGAAGGGCTCTATTGCATCAAGTCACCTCACTGTGCCGCGGTTGATGCTGGCGGAAACGAGCTGGTCTCCCAGATCGAAAAGCGGTGGAGCGAATTCGACATGATGACCCCAGGCCATGACGCGCTGGCTGTTGCCCTGTTCGGCGCGAGCGAAAACCCGAAAATCGATGGCGATGGCCGGATGACCATTTCCGACATGATCCGGGAGCACACTGGCATTACCGATCAGGTCACTTTTGTCGGTCTCAAGTACAAATTTCAGATTTGGGAGCCGGAGAAGTTTCGCGAGTACAGCGCAGAGGCCCAGAAGCGCGCGCTCGCGATGTTGTCGGGGCAAGCCCCGGCACCCTCTCGGGGAGAGCCGGCATGATGGCGCTCGGCGACAAGAAGGCAGCTCTTGCCGCTGGCGGACCCGAGCGTCACGTGCCGGTTCTCCTGGAAGAGGTCCTTCAATGGCTGAATCCCGCCGAGGGTGAAGTTGTCATCGATGGCACTTTCGGTGCGGGTGGATATTCCCGTGCCATCCTGTCGCGTGGTGCGACCGTGATCGGCGTGGACCGCGATCCCGATGCGATTGCCGCCGGGCAGGATCTGGTGAAGGAGGCCGAAGGGCGTCTTGTTCTGGTGCCGGGCCAGTTTGCCGAGCTCGAGCGTCATGCTCGCAGTTCCGGATTTGACGGTGTCGACGGTGTCGTTCTCGATCTCGGGGTGTCGTCCATGCAGCTCGATCAGGCCGAGCGCGGCTTCTCTTTCATGCGGGACGGGCCGCTGGACATGCGCATGGAGCAGGCCGGGCCGTCGGCGGCTGATGTCGTGAATGAGCTGCCCGTCAGAGATCTGATCCGCGTGATCGGGTTGCTGGGCGAGGAAAAGCGGGCGACGACCGTTGCGCACGCGATCGACAATGCCCGCAAGGAAAAGCCGTTCACTCGGACGCTGGAACTGGCGCAGCTCATCGAAAAGGTGCTCGGCCGGTCGCCGAAGAAGGCGCAGATCCATCCGGCGACCCGGACGTTTCAGGCGCTGCGCATCTATGTGAACGGCGAGCTGCATCAGGCGGCAGAGGCGTTGGCCGCTGCCGAAAGGATCCTGAAGCCGGGCGGTCGGCTGGTTCTGGTGAGTTTTCATTCCCTGGAGGACCGCATCGTGAAGCGGTTCTTTCAGGATCGTACACGGACCCGCGGCGGCGGGTCCCGGCATATGCCGGAGGAGGACGTTCCGCCGGCGACATTCGAATTGTTGACGCGCAAGGCCGTCGAGGCCGCGGACGCGGAAACGGAACACAATCCGCGGGCAAGGTCAGCCCGGCTCAGGGCCGGACGGCGGACCGATGCGCCCGCGCGCGAACTTGATATCCATGCCGCAGGGGTGCCACGCCTCGCGGAATTTCATGGACTAGGGGGCTGAAATGGTTCGAACGCTGAACATCCTGTTCATCTTGGCGGTCGTGATCGGTGCGGCGACCGTCTATGACCTGAAACTGGCCGCGACCAAATCGGCGGAACGTGTCGCTGACCTGAAGCGGCAGATCGAGGACGAGCGGAACGCGATCCGGCTTCTGAAAGCCGAATGGAGCGTCCTGAACAAGCCTGACCGGCTCCAGTCCCTGGTGGAGAGATACAATGAATACCTTCAGCTCGATCCGCTTGAGGTCAAGCAGATCGTAACGCCCGAAGAGATTCCGGCCCGTCCTGTCATGCTCGAACCCATCGGAGGCTCCGGCCAGATGGGCGGCTATGCCGGCAACTCAACAGTGATCCGGTGAGGGCGAGAGCATGACATTGGTCACTGAACCGGCAAGCTTCCTGCAAGTGCGGCGCGCGCATCCGAGAACCGCTCGCGGTTCGGTCTCTGCGAGCGCGGTAAAGTCACGCGTCTATGTGGCGATGCTGGCGTTCGCCTGCGTCTATGTCGCCATTGCGGGCCGCCTCGTGCTTCTGGCCGAGACGGAGGCGTCGGCTTCAACGGCCTGGATTTCCGCACAGGACTCTGTCTCCGCATCACGCCCCGACCTGCTCGATCGCAACGGCGAGATACTTGCGACCGATATCAAGACCTCGTCGCTTTACGCCGAGCCGCGCCGCATCCTGGATGTGGACGAGGCGGTCGAGGGCCTTACACGTATTCTGCCTGATCTCAATGAAAAGGTCGTGCGGCATCGCCTGGAAAGCGGCGCCGGCTTCGTTTGGCTGAAGCGCGAACTGACACCGCAGAAAGCGGAGCAGGTCCATAATCTCGGACTGCCGGGCATCGGCTTTCTCTCTGAAAATCAGCGTTTCTACCCGGGCGGCCCAACCGCTGGTCACATCGTCGGATCGACGAATGTGGACAATCAGGGAATCTCCGGAATCGAGAAATACATCGATGACGAGTGGCTCTCTGAACTTCAGGCTCTCGGGTTCGCCTCGGATCGCTCGATAGAGCCGGTACGGCTGTCTGTCGACCTGCGCGTCCAGCACGTCGTGCGCGATGAGCTTGTGAAGGCGATGGAGCGCTATAAGGCGATCGCCGCTGCGGGCATCGTTCTCGACGCGAAGACCGGCGAGGTCGTGGCCATGTCCTCACTGCCGGACTACGACCCGAACGACCGCTCGCAGGCGTTGGAGAAAAGTCGTCTGAACCGGGCGACCGGCGGGGTCTTCGAGATGGGGTCGGTCTTCAAGTCCTTCACCGTCGCAATGGCGCTCGATTCCGGTGCCGTTTCCATCAATGACAGTTTCGATGCCACGCGCCCGATCCGGGCGGCCGGACGGACGATCACCGACTTTCACGGCAAGAACCGCATTCTTTCCGTGCCGGAGATCTTCATCTACTCGTCCAATATCGGCACGGCCAAGATGATGCTGGCCACCGGTGTCGCCAGGCAGAAGGAATTCCTGACGCGCCTGCATCTGACCGAGCGTCTGAAGACTGAACTCCCGGAAAACGCAGCGCCGCTTCTGCCGCCGAAGTGGAACGAGTTGGCCGCCATGACAATTTCCTTCGGTCACGGCATTTCGGTGACGCCCATGCAGACCGCTGTTGCGGCTGCGGCGATTCTGAATGGCGGAACGCTTCTGCCGCCAACCTTCCTGCCGCGCAGCCAGGAAGAGGTGAAGACGCTTGGGACGCAGGTCGTTTCTCCGGATGTCAGCCGCATGATGCGCTATCTCTTCCGGCTCAACGTGCTGTCCGGATCCGGGCGGCGCGCCGACGTGCCCGGCTATACCGTCGGCGGCAAGACCGGTACGGCGGAAAAGATCGAAAACGGCCGATATGTGAGCAACAAACGCCGCAACTCCTTCCTGTCGGCCTTCCCGATGGATGATCCCCGCTATGTGGTTCTGGTGGTCGTCGACGAGCCCAAGCCCGAGCACGACGGCATCGGCGCGACTGCCGGTCTCAATGCTGCCCCGACCGTCGGTGCGATCATTCGCCGGTCGGCGCCCATGCTCGGTGTCATGCCGAGGTTCGGCAAGGGGGATGAGCCAATCGAAATTTCGTATTAGGAAAACGAGGGGAAATTCCAGCGAGGCCATATTTCCGGCGGGGTCGCAGCCGATTACCGGACATGGCAAAGCTAAAGATGACGACGCACGAACCGGATGATCGGGAGACATGGATCTAGAATATCTAGCCGCCGGCATGGAATTGCCGGAAGCGGCAAGGGGCCTGAATATCACGGGGCTGACGGCTGACAGCCGCACCGTGGAGCCGGGTAACCTGTTTGCCGCCTTCAAGGGAGCTGCCGTTGACGGTACGCGCTTCGTCCCTGGAGCTGTCTCCTCGGGAGCCGTTGCCATCTTGTGTACGCGCGAAGCCGCCGATGCTCTCAGGTCCTCCATTCCCGAGACGGTCGTCGTTATCGGCGTCGATGAACCGAGGCAGGTCTTCTCGAAGATGGCGGCTCGCTATTTCGGCAGGCAACCGGACACGATTGTCGCCGTCACAGGCACCGCGGGAAAGACCTCGGTCGCTCATTTCGTCCGTCAGATCTTCCAGTCCGCCGGTCATCCTGCCGCCAGCCTCGGCACCCTTGGCGTCATCAAGCCGAACGGCGAGAGCTATGGCGGACTGACCACGCCCGATCCGGTTGCGCTTCACAGGAACCTGGCGGAGCTTGAGGCGGAGGGCGTTAACCATGCGACACTGGAAGCCTCTTCCCATGGTCTGGATCAATACCGCCTTGACGGCGTTCGACTGACCGCTGCGGCCTTCACCAATCTGGGCCGCGACCACATGGATTATCACCCGACGATCGAAGACTACCTGCGCGCCAAGTTGCGGCTCTTTTCCGAGTTGCTCCCCGCCGGATGCCCGGTGGTCGTCGATCCGGCCGAAAAATACGCGGACCGGGTCATGGCTGTCGCTGGCGAGCGGGGGCTGCCGCTGTTCACTGTTGGCGAAACCGGCAAGGACCTCAGGCTCTCCGGGCTCAGACCTTCCGGGGCAGGGCAGCTTCTCACCATCCAGACCGCGCGAGGCGAGTACAAAGTCACTCTTCCTCTCATCGGTCGTTTTCAAGTGTCCAACGCCCTGATTGCAGCCGGCCTGGCGATCTCCGCCGGTGTCGGGACAGGTGCCGCCATGCGGGCACTGGAGAACCTCAAGGGCGCTCCGGGCCGGCTTGAACTAGCCGGACATACCCCTGCAGGCGGTTTGGTTTTCGTAGATTACGCACACAAGCCTGATGCTCTCGACAATGCTCTGGCTGCCCTGAGGCCCTTCGCCGAGGGCAAGCTCAGTGTGATCATCGGGGCCGGCGGCGACAGGGACCCTGGAAAGCGCGAACTCATGGGCGCCGCGGCCGCACGGCATGCGGATCTCGTCATCGTGACGGACGACAATCCGCGATCGGAAGACCCGGCGACCATCCGCAAGGCTGTTCTGAGCGGGGCGCCCGACGCTCTGGAAATTGGCGACCGCTTTGACGCGATCGCGGAAGGTGTCCGCCGGCTCGGCAAGGGCGATATTCTGTGCGTTGCCGGGAAAGGCCACGAAACGGGCCAGATTGTTGGGAAAACAGTGATTCCCTTTTCCGATCACGAAGCCGTGAAACGCGCCATCAGTCTCGAAGGAACCACATGAGCCAGCCGCTTTGGACAATTGAGGCCTTTGCTGAAGCTGCCGGCGGCAGCGTGAAGGGCGAGGCGAACGCCGAGATCAGCGGCATCTCGATCGACAGCCGTACCCTGGAAACCGGCGATGCCTTCGTGTGCATCAAGGGTGACCGGATGGACGGGCATGATTTCGTCGAGGCCGCGCTGGCCGCCGGAGCCGCCGTGGCTGTCGTGGCCGAGGATCGTCTCGCGGACCTGCCCGCCGACGGGCGTTACGTGGTTGTCGATGATCCCCTCGAGGCGCTTCGCAGGATCGGGATCGCGGCGCGGGCGCGCACAAATGCACGGATCGTCGCGGTGACCGGATCCGTTGGCAAGACAGGCACCAAGGAAGCCCTTCGTCTGGCGCTGGGGCAGTCCGGAAAGGTGCATGCCTCCGTGGCGTCCTTCAACAATCACTGGGGCGTTCCACTGACGCTGGCGCGCATGCCGGAAGACACCGAGTTCGGTGTTTTCGAGATCGGCATGAACCATGCCGGCGAGATAACGCCGCTGGTCAAGATGGTCCGTCCCCATGTCGCCGTGATCACGACCGTCCAGCCGGTCCATCTGGAGTTCTTCGAGTCGGTCGAGAAGATCGCCCAGGCGAAAGCCGAGATTTTCGAGGGACTTGAGCCGGATGGTGTCGCCATCCTGAACAAGGACAACCGTCAGTTTGATCTTCTGAAGTTCCTCGCCGTGACGGCGGGAGTGCCGCGTATCCACACGTTCGGCGAAGATCCGTCTGCCGACAGTCACATCCAGCGCGTTGCCAGCTATCCGGCGGGTTCCAGCGTCGACGCCGTCGTGCTGGGCCAGGAAATCACCTACAAGATCGGCGCAGCCGGCAAGCATCACGTCAAGAACAGCCTCGCGGTGCTGACAGCCGTGTGCGATCTCGGGGCGGATCTTGCCAAGGCGGGACTTGCTCTCGACACCATGCGCGCGCCCAAGGGACGCGGCGAGGTCAACCGTCTGCCGCTTCCGGGCGGCGAGTTGTTCCTGATCGACGAAAGCTACAATGCCAATCCGGCGTCGATGAAGGCTGCATTGGCGGTGCTGGGCGAATCTCCGGTCGCGCGGCCGGGTAGGCGCATTGCCGTCATCGGCGACATGCTTGAACTCGGCGCCGATGCGGACCGTCTTCATGCGGAACTGAAACAGCCGATCACGGATTCGGGTATCGACGCGGTCTATTGTGCGGGCCCACACATGCACGCCCTTTGGGAGCAACTTCCACAAAAACTGCGCTTCCACTACGGAGAAAGTGCAAAAGATCTGGAAGAAACTCTATTGAACGATGTTCGGCCGGGCGATGTTGTTATGATCAAGGGATCGCTCGGAAGTCGCATGGGACCGCTTGTCGAGGCCTTGAAAAAAGAATATCCGCCAGCGGAAGATACCGCAGCGGCATAAGGGGCAACTGATGTTTTATTTCCTGGACCAATTTGCAGATCAGATTTCAGCTCTGAACGTTTTCCGCTACATCACGTTCAGAACGGGGGGCGCGATCATGACCGCGCTCTTTTTCGTCTTTCTGTTCGGTCCGAAGATTATCGCCAGTCTGCGCATTCGCCAGGGACACGGCCAGCCGATCCGGGCGGACGGTCCCGAAAGCCATCTTCTGACGAAAAAAGGCACGCCCACGATGGGCGGGCTGATGATCCTGTCCGGAGCGCTCGTCGCAGCACTGCTGTGGTCCGACCTTTCCAACCCCTATGTGTGGGTGGTGATCGGGGTGACAGTCGGCTTCGGCTGCATCGGATTTTACGACGACTACCTGAAAGTCACCAAGTCGTCCCACAAGGGCTTCGGGGGCAAGGCGCGGCTGGGTCTCGAGTTCGCCATCGCGCTTCTCGCCGCCTTCGCGGTCACGATCCTCGACGCCTCGGAGTATTCCGAAGCCATCACTTTCCCTTTCATCAAGGACGTCACGGTCAATCTCGGCCTGTTCTTCATTCCTTTCGCGGCGTTCGTCATGGTGGGTGCGGGTAATGCAGTCAATCTGACCGACGGCCTCGACGGGCTGGCCATCGTACCGGTGATGATCGCCTGCGCCTCCTTCGGCCTGATCGCATATCTGTCCGGCAACGCCGTCTTCGCGAACTATCTGCAGATCCACCACGTGGCCGGGACCGGCGAACTGGCTGTTATCTGCGGCGCTGTGATCGGCGCCGGGCTCGGCTTCCTCTGGTTCAATGCCCCGCCGGCTGCCATCTTCATGGGGGACACGGGTTCTCTTGCCATGGGCGGCATGATCGGGGCGATTGCGGTCGCTACCAAGCACGAGATCGTTCTGGCGATCGTCGGCGGCCTGTTTGTGCTCGAAGCAGTTTCGGTGATCGTGCAGGTCATCTCCTTCAAGTTGACCGGCAAGCGCGTCTTCCGAATGGCGCCCATTCACCACCACTTCGAGATCATGGGCTGGACGGAGAGCCAGGTGGTCATCCGCTTCTGGATCATCTCTGTGGTGCTGGCGCTGATCGGCCTTGCCACGCTGAAGCTGAGGTAAGCCGCATGATACCGGTCACCTCATTCGAAGACAGGAAAGTCGCCCTTTTCGGGCTCGGAGGGTCCGGGCTCGCAACCGCGCGTGCGCTCAAGGCGGGCGGTGCGGATGTGGTGTGCTTCGATGACAGCGTTGCCCGCGTGGACGCCGCGGCAGGCGAAGGGCTGACGACCGGCGATCTGCGCACGCTCGACTGGTCCTCCGTCGAAGCCCTTGTCCTGGCGCCTGGCGTGCCGCTGACGCATCCGGTGCCGCACTGGTCCGTCGATCTGGCACGCGATGCGGGTGTGGAAGTCATCGGCGATGTCGAACTCTTCTGCCGGGAGCGGCGCAAGCTGTGCCCGGATGCCCCGCTGATCGCGATCACCGGCACCAACGGCAAGTCCACGACGACGGCACTGGTCGCGCATCTGCTGAAGGAAGTCGGCCGAGACGTGCAGATGGGGGGGAACATCGGAACGCCCGTCCTGGAGCTGGACCCGCCTCAGCCCGGCCGGCAGTACGTCATCGAATGTTCCTCGTACCAGATCGATCTGGCGCCTTCGCTCGATCCCTCCATCGGCATTCACATGAACCTGTCACCCGATCACCTCGACCGGCACGGGACCATGGAGAGCTACGCTCTGATCAAGGAGCGGCTCGTCGCCGGCTCGAAGGTCGCAATCGTCGGTGTCGATGACAAGATGTCGTCCGCGATCGCCGACCGGCTGGAGCTTGCGCGCAAGCCGGTGTGCCGGATTGCAGGCGAACATGAGCTGACGAATGGCATCTATGCGCGTCACGGTCGGTTGATGGAAGCAAGGGACGGCAGCCAGAGCGAGGTTGCCCTGCTTGGCGGCATCGATTCCCTGCGCGGGGGTCACAACGGACAGAACGCCGCGGCCGCTTTTGCGGCGCTGCGGGCGCTGGAAGTGCCGGCGGCGGAGATCGCCTCGGCAATGAAGACGTTCCCCGGCTTGCATCATCGCATGGAAGTGGTCGCGAAGACCGGCCGCGTGCTTTTCATCAATGATTCCAAGGCGACCAATGCGGATGCCGCAGCGCGGGCTCTTGCCAGCTTCGAGCGGATCTACTGGATTGCGGGTGGCCGTGCGAAGGACGGCGGCATTTCGTCCCTCGATGAGTATTTCCCGAGGATCGCCAAGACCTTCCTCATCGGAGAAGCGGCCGACGCGTTCGCCAAGACCCTGGACGGGCGCGTTCCTTACAAGGTCAGCGGAACGTTGCCGCAGGCGGTCATCGATGCGGCTGCGGAAGCAGCCGAGGATGGCGCGCAGGAGATCGCGATCTTGCTGTCGCCAGCCTGTGCCAGTTTCGATCAATATCAGAACTTCGAATTGCGGGGCGCTGCTTTTGTAGATGCGGTGCGTGCCTTGCCGGGTGACGGAAACACTCAGGAGGTCGCATAATGGTTTCGCGCGCGGACAGGAGCCGGTTTGCCGAATGGCTCTGGACTGTCGATCACTATCTACTGGCGGCCTTCGGCCTCCTTATGGTCGGCGGTGTCGTCTTGTCCTTTGCGGCCAGCCCCCCGGTGGCGGAACGCATCGGCGTGGAAACCTTCTTCTTCGTCAAGCGCCAGGCGATCTTTCTCATTCCCGCCATCGCGATCATGCTGGCGGCGTCGCTCATGTCGCCGCGCCTGGTTCGTCGCGCCGCCCTCATCCTGTTCGTCATCTCGCTCATCTTGATGGTCGCCACGCTATTTGCGGGCCTTGAAGCCAAGGGCGCGCGGCGGTGGATCTACATTGCTGGCTTTTCGATCCAGCCGTCGGAGTTTCTGAAGCCTGCCTTCGTCGTCCTGATCGCGTTTCTTCTGTCGGAAAGCGGTCGTCGGCGCGAAGTGCCCGGCGTTCTGTTTGCCTTCGTCCTTTTCGCTGTTTGCGCGGTGCTGCTGATTGCGCAGCCGGACTTCGGTCAGACGATGCTCCTTGGCCTCGTGTGGGCGGGTATGTTCTTTCTGAACGGCATTTCGTGGCTCATCATCATGGCGCTTGGGGTGATCGGTGTGTTGGGACTCATGGCCGCCTATGCCTTCCTGCCGCATGTGACCAACCGAGTGGACCGCTTTCTCGATCCGAGTTCCGGCGATACGTTCCAGGTCGATACCGCCATGGACTCGTTCCTTGCGGGTGGCTGGTTCGGCCGGGGGCCGGGAGAGGGCACGGTCAAACGTATTCTTCCCGACAGTCACACCGACTTCATCTTCGCCGTCGTCGGCGAGGAGTTCGGGGTCGTCATCTGTCTCGTGCTGGTGTCGGTCTTCGCCTTCATCGTGCTGCGGGGTCTCAACCATGCAAGCAAGGATCAGGACGCCTTCAGCCGGCTGGCAACTGCGGGTCTCGTGGTGTTGTTCGGTCTTCAGGCGACGATCAATCTCGCCGTGAACCTGCACCTGATGCCATCCAAGGGCATGACGCTGCCGTTCATTTCCTACGGCGGTTCCTCGCTTCTGTCTTCCGCAATGACGGCGGGAGCCATTCTGGCGCTGACTCGAAAACGCCCGCGCCCCTCGCGCGGAGACGTCGTGACGGTCAGCCGTCTTTCACCTTCTTCCTTGATGTAAGTCCGACCGGATTCGATGAACAAGACAGTCCTATTGACGGCCGGCGGAACGGGCGGCCACCTCTTTCCCGCACAGGCGCTCGCCAGCGAACTGAACCGTCGCGGCTGGACGGTGGAACTTGCCACCGACGAGCGTGCGGACAAGTACGGCACTGCGTTTCCAGCCAGGGCGGTCCACATCATTGCGTCGGAAACCATCCGGGGAAAGAACCCGGTTTCGCTCGCGAGAACCGGCATCAGCCTGTTCCGCGGCACCCTGCAGGCGCGCAGCCTGATCCGCAGCCTGAGGCCCGATGTCGTTGCCGGCTTCGGCGGCTATCCGACCTTTCCGCCCATGTTCGCCGCAAGGCTGACGGGCACACCGTCCATCCTGCATGAGGCCAACGGTGTCATGGGCCGGGCGAACAAGATGCTGGCGCGGGGTGCGACCGCCATTGCCACGAGCGTTCCGATTGCAGGACTGTCGCAGGAGCTGAACGCAAAGCTTGTCGAAACCGGCAATCCTGTTCGTGATGCGGTGCTGGAGGCGGCCGGAAAGCCCTATGAAGCGCCGGCCGACGGCGGGGCATTCAACCTCTTGGTCTTCGGCGGGTCACAGGGGGCTCGCTTCTTCTCTGATGCGTTGCCGCCCGCGCTGGCGCTGCTTCCGGAAGATATCCGTTCGCGGCTTCGCCTCGTGCAGCAATGCCGACCGGAAGACATCGACCGTGTTCGCAAGGCATGCGAGGGCCTTGGCGTTGCGGCCGAGTGCGCTTCCTTCTTTCAGGACATGCCTGAGCGGATCTCGCAGTCTCACCTTGTCATCTGCCGCTCTGGTGCCTCGTCCGTCAGCGAACTCAGCGTTCTCGGTAGGCCGTCGATCCTCGTGCCGCTTCCCGGTGCCATCGATCAGGACCAGGCAGCAAACGCCCGGGTCCTCGAAGAGGCGGGCGGTGCCTGGCCAATCCGTGAGGCGGACATCACGCCAGAACGGCTTTCGAGCGAAATCACACGTTTCATGAACAATCCCGCCATGCTTGCCACCGCCGCCGACGCAGCGCGCCGGGTAGCCAGGCCTGATGCGGTTAAAAGGCTTGCCGATCTCTTCGAGACGGTTGCAGCCAAAAAGGGAGAACGGCCATGAAGATGCCGCAGGATATCGGACCGGTTCATTTTGTCGGCATCGGCGGCATCGGCATGAGCGGTATTGCCGAAGTGTTGAAGACCCTGGGCTATGAGGTTCAGGGCTCCGACATGGCCGAGAACGCCAATGTGCAGCGCCTGCGCGCCAACGGCATTTCCGTGGCGATCGGACATGCGGCCGAAAATCTCGGCAATGCCGAGGTCCTCGTGGTGTCCTCCGCGATCCGCAAGGACAATCCGGAACTCGTGGCTGCGCGGGAGAAACTCATCCCGGTTGTCCGCCGCGCGGAGATGCTGGCCGAACTGATGCGCTTCAAGCAGGCCATTGCGGTAGGCGGCACTCACGGCAAGACGACCACGACCTCGATGGTGGCGGCGCTGCTCGATGCGGGCAATCTCGACCCGACGGTCATCAATGGCGGCATCATCAACGCCTACGGCACCAACGCCCGCATGGGCGAAGGCGACTGGATGGTTGTCGAGGCCGATGAGAGCGACGGCACCTTCGTCAAGTTGCCGGCCGACATCGCCATAGTCACCAACATTGATCCCGAACATCTTGACCACTACGGCGATTTCGCCGGTGTCCGGGCGGCTTTCCGTCAGTTCGTCGAGAATGTGCCGTTCTACGGTTTCGCCGTGATGTGTCTCGATCATCCAGAGGTCCAGACCATGATCGGCACGATCGAAGACCGGCGCGTCGTCACCTATGGCACCAACCCGCAGGCGGATGTTCGCTTCACCGACGTTTCGATGGATGGCGGAAAATCCATCTTCTCCGTGACGATCCGCGACCGCCGTACGCGGGCTATGGTCGAGCTCAGGGACCTCGTCCTGCCGATGCCAGGTCTCCACAATGTCTCCAATGCGACGGCAGCCATTGCCGTGGCGTCTCAGCTAGGCGTCGGTCCGGAAGACATCCAGAAGGGCATTTCAGCCTTTGGCGGCGTCAAGCGGCGCTTCACCCACACGGGCACGGTCGACGGCATTCAGATTTTCGATGATTACGGCCATCATCCGGTCGAGATCAGGGCTGTCCTTCATGCGGCGCGTGAATCGACGCCCGGCAAGGTCATCGCTGTCGTGCAGCCGCACCGCTACAGCCGGCTGCACAGTCTTTTCGACGATTTCTCGAATTGCTTCAACGATGCCGACGCGGTCATTGTCGCGCCGGTCTATTCCGCCGGCGAACAGCCTGTGGAGGGCGCCACGCACACGGATCTGGTTTCCGGTCTCAAGACGCGCGGCCATCGCAACGTCAGGGCGATCGAAGGGCCTGAGGAGCTTGCCGGCGCCGTGAAGGAGCTGGCGCAGTCCGGAGACTTCGTCGTCTGCCTTGGGGCCGGCAACATCACGCAGTGGGCCTATGCGCTGCCGAAACAGCTGGAAGAGGCGTGAGTGAGGCTTCCATGAGTTTTCCCGACCTGTTGCAGGAACATCCGGATCTGGCTGAAGGCGTTCGCGGCCGGCTGACGGCAAATCAGCCATTGTCCGCGGTCACCTGGTTTCGCACTGGCGGCCCGGCCCAGCTCATGTTCCAGCCGGCCGACGAGGACGATCTTGCTGCATTTCTGAAAAAGCTGCCCACGGAAATCCCGGTTCTTGCCGTTGGGCTGGGGTCAAATCTGCTCATTCGTGACGGTGGGCTCGAGGGTGTCGTGGTGCGCCTCAGCGCAAAGGGCTTCGGCGGGATCGAGCCGATCGGCGGAAACCGCATCCGCGCGAGCTCTGCCGTGCCGGACAAGAGGCTTGCGGAAGCCGCTGCCACAGCAGGCCTCGGCGGCTTTGCGTTCTACACCGGCATTCCCGGCGGCCTTGGCGGTGCCTTGCGGATGAATGCGGGTGCCCACGGAACGGAAACACGCGAGCGGATGGTGGAGCTGACCGCGATCGATCGCGACGGCGTCAGGCATGTGCTGCAAAACGACGACATGGGCTACGCCTATCGACACTCCGCTGCCTCTAAGGACCTCATCTTCACGTCGGCTGTTTTCGAGGGCGTCCCTCAGGACGAAAGTTCGATCCGCCAGGAAATGGCAGATGTGGTCGCGCATCGCGAAAAGGCTCAGCCGATCCGGGAAAAAACCGGCGGTTCGACCTTCAAGAATCCTCCCGGAACGTCAGCCTGGAAAGAGGTGGACGCGGCCGGCTGCAGGGGACTGACGGTCGGCGGCGCACAGATGTCGGAAATGCACTGCAATTTCATGATCAACACGGGCGAGGCCACGGGACACGATCTGGAGCTTCTGGGTGAAACAGTGCGAGCCAGGGTCCTGAAGCACAGCGGGATCCGGCTGGAGTGGGAAATCAAGCGCCTTGGACAGTTCGGTCCGGAAGGCTCGATCGCGCCGTTCCTGGGCGAAGAAGGGGAGGCTGCGTAAATGGCCGGGAAACATGTCGCCGTCCTGATGGGCGGCTGGGTCAATGAACGTCCGGTCAGCCTCGCGAGTGGAAACGGCTGCGCGGACGCGCTCGAGGAGGCCGGTTACCGGGTAACAAGGATAGATGTGGACCGGAACGTCTCGGCGGTTCTGGCCGATCTGAAACCCGACGTTGTCTTCAACGCGCTGCATGGTCCCTTCGGCGAGGACGGGTGCATTCAGGGAATATTAGAGTTTCTTAACATTCCATACACACATTCCGGCGTGATGGCGTCGGCCCTTGCGATGAACAAGGTGAAGGCAAAAGCGGTTCTCGACGCAGCCGGAATTCCGGTCACGAACCACCTTGTCGTGAACCGTCACGACATCGCTCGCGAGCATCCGATGGAGCCGCCTTACGTGCTGAAACCGATCAGCGAAGGCTCCAGCTTCGGAGTGCTGATTGTCAAGGAAGATCAACAGTTTCCACCCCAGGAACTGAGCCGCGAGGACTGGCCCTATCCGGACGTATTGATGTGCGAGAAATTCATCTCCGGCAGGGAGCTGACCTGCGCGGTCATGAACGATAGGGCCCTCGGCGTCATAGACATCGTTCCGCAGGGGCATGGGTTCTACGATTACGATGCAAAATATGCACAAGGTGGTTCAAAACACATTCTTCCTGCAAAAATTTCACCGATTGTTTACCAAACCATAGAGACACTAGCGATCAAGGCGCATCAGGCGTTGGGATGCCGGGGTGTTTCCCGGGCGGACTTCCGATTCGATGAACGGGAGGACGGAACCGGCGAGCTGATCTGCCTTGAAGTGAATACGCAACCCGGCATGACGCCGACATCCCTTGTTCCGGAAATGGCGGAACACTCGGGGATGGGTTTCAAGGACCTGGTTGCCTGGATGGTTGAGGACGCGAGTTGCTGTCGCTAGGGCGCAAATACAGACGAAACGGAATGACCCCGCTGGAGGCCGAGTTGGCTCCGCGCGGGCGCGGTGTTTCGCGTCTGCATCGCCAACCCGTCTGGCGCTCGGCCGGTCGTCTGGCCGAGCTTCCGCAGTGGGCGGGCTCTGCTGCTGCGCTTGGTTTCTTAACCTTAACAATTGGTTATGGAATAATCATAGGGGGGCATGGCCGCCTCGTCTCCGACTCGCTGCTGTCCGCCGCCGGCTTCGGCATCGAAGCTGTGAAGCTGTCCGGTCAGCGGGAAATCAACGAATTCCAGATCCTTGAGGCGCTCGAGATTCACGAAGGCTCGTCTCTTGCTCTCTTCGACGCCGACAGCGCACGCGACCGGCTCGGCAAGATGGCCTGGGTAAAGCATGCTTCGGTGATGAAGCTCTATCCGAGCACGCTTCAGGTGAACATCGAGGAGAAGGTGCCCTATGCGCTCTGGCAGCGCGGCGACCTGGTCTCGATCGTAAACGAATCAGGTGAAGTGATCACCGACGACGTCGACGGCCGTTACGCGAATCTTCTGCTTGTGGTCAATCACGGCGCTCAGCGCCGGGCGCGCGAAATCAACACGGCGCTGGAAACGGTTCCGCAGCTTCGTCCGCGCGTGCGCGCTGCATTCCTGATCAGCGAGCGCCGCTGGGACTTGCAGCTCGAAAACGGAATTTCGGTGCGTCTGCCGGAAGAAAATGTCGAAGCGGCCCTGGCCGACCTCGTGGAAATGGATAAGGAAAACGGTCTCTTGTCACGAGATATCGTAGCAATCGACATGCGCCTTGCGGATCGGATCACGGTTCGCCTGTCGGAAGAAGGTGCCGAGCAGCGCAAGGTCATGACCGGCGGACGTGCCGGTTCGACCAGAAGGGAGCGTGACACATGAGCCGCTCTGATAATCTCTACCTGCCGAGAATGCGCCCGCTGCCGAGCCGCCGCTCCGTCATCATGTCGGTGCTGGATGTAGGCTCGACCAAGATCTGCTGCCTGATCGCCAAGCTTGTTCCCTGCGAGGAAAAGGTGATCCTGTCCAGCCGGTCCCATAAGGTCGAAGTTCTCGGCTACGGCTATCAGCGTTCCCGCGGTATCAAGTCCGGTGTCGTCGTCGACATGGATGCGGCCGAGCAGGCAATCCGTCTTGCGGTGGACAGCGCCGAGCGGATGGCGGGCGTCACGGTGGAATCCCTGATCGCCAACATCAGCTGCGGCCGCCTGCAGAGCGAGATCTACAGCGCCAACGTGCCGCTGGCGGGCGACAGCGTTTCGGAAGCGGATATCCAGCGGGTTCTGTCGGCCGGCTCCAGCCATTCCGTGACTGATGGCCGGGCCGTGACACACGCGCTGCCGATTTCCTACACGCTGGACGGCAGCCGCAGCATCCGCGACCCGCGCGGCATGATGGGTCACAAGCTCGGTGTTGACATGCAGGTCGTGACCGCGGAAGTCCCGCCGGTACGAAACCTGGAACTGTGCATCAACCGCGGTCATCTGCACGTGGAGACCATGGTGGCGACCCCGTTCGCCAGCGGGCTGTCCACCATCGTCGACGACGAAGCGGAACTCGGCGTCGCCTGCATCGACATGGGCGGCGGCACGACGACACTTTCGGTTTTCGTGGATGGGCACATGGTCCATCTCGATGCCATCGCGGTCGGCGGCAATCATGTGACGACGGATATCGCGCGCGCTTTCGCGACCCGTCTTCAGGATGCCGAACGGCTCAAAACACTTTACGGCTCGCCGCTGGCGTCCAGCTCGGACGATCGTGATCTGCTCACGGTCCCTCCGCTGGAATCCGACAGCGACCTGCCGAACCAGATTCCCCGCTCGGCGCTGACCCGTGTCATCCGTCCGCGCGTGGAAGAAATCCTTGAACTCGTAAGAGATCGCCTGACCGCTTCCGGCTTTGCCGGGCGAGTGGGCAAGCAGATCGTGCTGACAGGGGGCGCTAGTCAGCTCACGGGTCTTGGAGAAGTTGCGCGTCACATCCTGGGGCGCAACGTCCGTCTTGGCCGGCCTCTAGGCGTTGCCGGTCTTCCCGAGGCCGCTAAAGGACCAGCATTTGCTGCCGCCGTAGGTCTCTTGATTTATCCGCAGGTCGCACAGATCGAACAGTTTGAACACAAGAACCGTAGATCCGGGTGGGGCGGGCAATCTGGTTACCTGGCCCGCGTGGGTCAGTGGATCAGGGAAAGCTTTTGACGACATGAGCCAAGAAGACGAAAGCCAGGAATTGGATCTGCCTGTACCGGCAGTGGAAGTTAGGGAAGAAGAGGGTTCCCCCGTACCGGGGGTGCCAGTGGGTCGCGAGGAAAACATGACCATCAACCTGAAGATGCCCGACATTCAGGAGCTGAAGCCGCGGATTACGGTTTTCGGCGTCGGCGGCGCGGGCGGAAACGCCGTCAATAACATGATCACAGCTGGCCTCCAGGGCTGCGACTTTGTCGTTGCCAACACGGATGCCCAGGCACTGGCCATGAACCAGTCCGACCGGCTCGTCCAGATGGGCGTCGCCGTTACGGAAGGTCTTGGCGCAGGCTCCCAGCCGGAAGTCGGCTCTGCCGCGGCTGAGGAAGTGATCGACGAAATCAACGATCACCTGTCCGGATCGCACATGGTGTTCATCACCGCCGGCATGGGCGGCGGCACCGGCACCGGGGCTGCACCCGTCATTGCCCGAGCAGCGCGCGAACAGGGTATACTGACCGTCGGCGTCGTTACCAAGCCGTTCCAGTTCGAAGGCGCGCGGCGCATGCGCATCGCGGATTCCGGTATCGAGGAACTGCAGCGCGACGTCGATACGCTCATCGTCATTCCGAACCAGAACCTGTTCCGGATCGCCAATGCGCAGACGACCTTTGCCGATGCCTTCGCAATGGCTGACCAGGTTCTTTATTCCGGTGTTGCCTGCATCACCGACCTGATGGTCAAGGAAGGCCTCATCAACCTGGACTTCGCCGACGTGCGCTCCGTTATGCGCGGCATGGGCAAGGCCATGATGGGAACCGGCGAAGCCAGCGGCGAGAAGCGTGCGCAGCAGGCTGCCGAAGCTGCCATTGCGAACCCGCTTCTGGACGAATCGTCCATGAAGGGCGCAAGAGGCCTGCTTATCTCCATCACGGGCGGCAACGATCTGACGCTGTTCGAAGTGGACGAAGCGGCAACCCGTATTCGCGAGGAAGTCGACGCGGACGCCAACATCATTCTCGGTGCGACGTTCGACGAAACGCTGGACGGCATCATTCGCGTGTCCGTGGTGGCAACCGGTATCGACAAGGAGGAGGGCGAACTGGCCGGCTCCTTTCCCGGCGCAATCGCACAGTCTGTAAGGTCGGAAGCTCCGGCTGCAAGCCGTACGCCGGAAATCGCGACGACCAGACCAGCTCCGCAGGTCGAGAAGGTGCATGCCCAGGACGCAGCCGCCAAGGCGGTCGCTTCCCTTGAAAAGGAGCTGTCCATTCCCGAGCCGCAGTCGGTTTCCGTCGCCAGCGATCCCGATGTGGAGATCAAGCGCGTCCAGCCTTCCAACCACGGTCTCGGTCAAAAGGCGCCGATGATGGATCTCGAAGAAGAGAACCATGCTCCGGTCGTCGAGGAAACGCCTGTCAGCCAGCCGTATATTCCGCCGGTCGCGGAACAGCACAGCGAGTCGCCGCGCATGCCGCGCGTCGAGGATTTCCCGCCGATCGCTCAGCGTGAGTTCCGGGCTCAGCAGACGCCGCAGGCTTCTCAGCCCGCCCCGGCTCAGCAGGCTGCTGCGACGCACAGGGAGCAGCCTCAGCAAGCTCATCCGGCCGCCGGATATGACGAGCACGACGACGAAGACCGCCGGCCCATGGGCCTGCTGCGCCGTCTCGCAAGCGGCCTCGGCCGCCGGGAAGACGAGGAAGAGCACGAGATGGAAGCACCGGTCGCCCGCAGGGCTCCGCAGATGCAGCCAGCTCCGGCTCAGGCTCCTCGTGCGCCCCAGCAGCGGTCAGCTTCTCACGGTGCAACCGGTCAGTTGGACGGCACAGGCCGTTCGGCACCGAAGCCGGTGACGTCGTCTGAAGACGATCAGTTGGAAATCCCGGCGTTCCTGCGCCGTCAGGCCAACTGATTGACTCGCGATCTTCTTCCCTGATCGCGGTGGCCCGGAGTTCACGCTCCGGGCCACTCCTGTAACATTCTGAAAATTGCCATTTGTTTCCAGGCCCTTATCGGCCTGTGAATCGTTACATATCGTAATAAAGCTTTATTTCGCTCTTGCAGCGAAGCGGACTATGTTCCCGTCCAACGCTCATCCGTTAAAAGTCTGTACACCACATTGTGTCGATTCCCCGGCTTTTTGACGATGGCAACTGGAAGGGCAGGGCCTAATGACCTCATTCGTGGACAGACAGACAACGCTTGCTGATCAGGTGACCCTTACCGGAATCGGTGTCCATTCGGGCAAACCCGCTTCCATCACTCTGGTACCTGCCGAAGCTGGCGTGGGGATTGTGTTCACGCGCACGGATCAGGAAAACCCGACCGAGGTTCCCGCTCTCTGGGACAAGGTGTCTGCAACGGCCCTCTGCACTGTTCTCGCCGATCCCGCTTCCGACGGTGTTTCCACCGTCGAACATCTGATGGCCGCCCTGTGGGCCATGGGTGTGGACAATGTCGTCGTAGAGATCGACGGTCCGGAAATGCCGATCATGGACGGCAGCAGCGAGATGTTCGTGGAGGCGATCGATCAGGTCGGCCTCAAGAAGCTCGATCGCGGCCGCCGGTATCTGAAAGTCAAGAAAAGCGTCCGCGTCGACACCGGCAATGCATGGTGCGAGCTTCATCCTTATGAAGGAACCCGCTTCGAAATCACGATCGATTTCGACACGCCGCTTATCGGCAAGCAGGAATTCTTCTCCGACATCACACCGGACGTTTTCCGCAAGGATCTCGCACGGGCCCGCACATTCGGCTACGTGAAGGATGTCGAGCAGCTCTGGAAGATGGGCTTCGCGCTCGGCTCCTCGCTGGAAAACTCGGTCGCCATTTCCGAGGACAAGGTTCTCAATCCGGAAGGAACGCGCTGGCCGGACGAATTCGCTCGTCACAAGGCGCTGGACGCCGTGGGCGACCTCGCGCTCGCCGGCCTGCCGATTCTCGGCCTCTACCGCTCCTACAAGGGCGGCCACAAGATGAACAACGCGATTCTGATCAAGCTGTTCGAGGATCCCTCTTCCTTCGAGATCGTCGAAGCGCCTGCCTTTCGTCAGGTCGGTCAGGTGACCAAGGGTGGGCTCGCCGCAACGGCTGCTTTCGGTCCCGACGTTTCCTGACGATTGCCGAGCGACTGTTTCTGTCGGCGGCGTCCACCGGCGGAAAAGCCGATGATTTGGGTCTATTGCCACAAAATTGCTTAAAAAAACCGTCAGACGGCCCTTTGAGGCGTGACGGGGACAATAGATTTCCGCTAAACACTCCAGTCAATAAACTACGTTGGCCGTAAAGCGGGCCCTGAGGGGGCCGGGACGGCACGGGAGTATGAGCGTGAATGGAATGGGATATGGTTCTGAAGTGACCGGAACCAGGCGTATGAAACTCTTCTTGAGGATGATCGTTCTGACGGCGCCGATCGCGCTTGCTGCCTGCGGCGGCAAGGACGATCTGGACGAGCTGGCCCTGAACGATACGCCCCCCGAAGTTCTCTTCAACGAAGGCCTGGCCCTTCGCGCGCAGGGTAAGCTCCGCGATTCGACCGAAAAGTTCGAAGAACTCGACAAGCTTTACCCCTATTCGGAATACTCCAAGAAATCCCTCGTGAACCTGGCGTATCTGAATTACACGCGCGGCAGATATGCCGAAACGGTCACGGCTGCTCAGCGATACGTCACCCTTTACCCGGGTGATGAGGACGCTGCCTACATGCTTTATCTGGCCGGGCAGAGCTATTTTGCCCAGATGCCGGACATCACCCGCGACCAGGCCGTGACGCGCAAGGCCGCCGGCGCCTTCAACGAACTCGTGCAACGTTATCCTGAGTCTGAATATGTCGCCGATGCCGAGAAGAAGCTCCGGATCGTCAAGGATCAGCTTGGCGGCAAGGAAATGCAGGTCGGCCGCTATTACCTGAACCGGCGCAATTACATCGCGGCGATCAATCGCTTCAAGACCGTAGTCGTGGAGTATCAGACGACCCGCCATGTCGAGGAAGCGCTGTTCCGCCTGACCGAAGCCTATTATGCGCTTGGGGTCGTCAACGAGGCGCAGACCGCTGCCGCGGTTCTCGGGCATAACTACCCGGATACCGTCTGGTACAAGGATGCCTACTCGCTGCTGAACAAGGGCGGGTATGAACCTTCGGAAGACAGTGGCAGCTGGATCAGCCGGGCATTCAAGAGCATCTGATCTGCCGGCAAGGCTCTCGGAACGCCGAGCCAGGGCATGAGCCTTGGCTCGGGCTTCGTTCTTGTCTCCTTTTGGTCCCGGCTGATGCATGCCTGATGAGATTGTTGCGTACAGTCGTTAACTGCTCTGGAAAGCCGGCGCGGACCTCATATATGGTGAAGCGCGCCGAATTCTGAGGAGCCTGCATTTTATGCTTGCTACGCTGTCAATCCGCGACATCGTTCTAATCGACCGACTTGATCTTGATTTTGCTGCAGGAATGTCCGTGCTGACCGGGGAGACCGGCGCAGGGAAATCGATCCTGCTCGATTCGCTTTCGCTTGCGCTGGGCGCGCGCGGAGATGCCGATCTTGTGCGGCACGGCGAAGCGCAAGGCCAGGTCACGGCTGTTTTCGACGTTGCTGGCGCACACCCTGTCCGGGCTTTTCTCCAGGAAAACGGTATCGACGACGACGGGGACGTCATCCTGAGGCGCATCCAGGCTGCCGACGGACGCACCCGCGCCTTCATCAACGACCAGCCGGTCAGCGCTGGTCTGCTGCGTCAGGCGGGGGCGCTGCTGGTCGAGATCCACGGTCAGCACGACGACCGTGCGCTGGTCGACCCGGAGAGCCACCGAGCGCTTATCGACGTCTTCGGCGGCCTGACTGGCGAAGCGGATGCGGTCGCATCGGCCTATGCGGCTTTTCGCTCTGCGGAAATGGCAGTCATAGACCACGAGAAGCGGATTGAGGCGGCAAGAAACGAGGCCGACTTCCTGCGTTCGGCCGTGGAGGAACTGTCCCAACTCAAAGCCGAAGCCGGCGAGGAAGAGACGCTCGCAGCCCGTCGGACGGACATGATGCAGGTGGAAAAGATCGCCGGGGATCTGAACGAGTCATTCGAGACACTCAACGGGTCAGCGTCGCCCATTCCAGAACTCGCTAGTCTTCTGCGCCGGCTGGAACGAAAGGCCGATCAGGTGCCACACCTCCTCGGCCAGCCGGTACGCTCTCTGGCCGAGGCGTTGGACCATCTGGAGGAAGCCCGGGGCGGCCTCGAGAGCGCGTTGCAGCAGACCGAATATGACCCGCGAGAGCTGGAAAATGTCGAGGAACGGCTGTTCGCACTCAGGGCTGCATCCCGCAAATACTCTGTCCCCGTCGATGAGCTTGCAGACCTTTGTGGGCGGATGTCCACCGATCTCGCCGATCTCGATGCAGGCGAGGACAAGCTGTCGGCCCTCGTCGAAGCGGCCTCGAAAGCACGCGAGCGCTTTGATGCAAAGGCCGCCACCTTGTCCGCCAAGCGTCGCAAATCGGCGAAGGCCCTGGAAGCGGCGGTGGAACGTGAGCTGCCGGACCTGAAGCTGGAGCGGGCTCGGTTCATTGTCGAGATGGAGAGCGATCCGGACAGTCGCGGCCGCAGCGGGATCGACCAGCTGGAGTTTCATGTCCAGACCAACCCCGGCACGCGGCCGGGTCCAATGATGAAGGTTGCCTCAGGCGGCGAACTCTCCCGTTTTCTTCTGGCTTTGAAGGTTTCTCTCGCGGACAAGGGCACTGCGCCGACGCTGGTATTCGATGAAATCGACACGGGCGTGGGGGGCGCTGTTGCCGAGGCGATCGGTGTGCGCCTTGCCCGGCTTGCCGGAAATGTGCAGGTGCTGACGGTCACGCATGCGCCGCAGGTGGCTGCGCGTGCGGCAGGGCATTTCCTGATCGCCAAGGAAGCCACGACGAAGGACCGGGTCGCAACCAGGGTGCAGCTGATCGATGAACGCCACCGCACCGAGGAAATTGCCCGGATGCTGGCCGGAAGCGTCATCACGGATGAGGCACGTGCCGCCGCGAGCAAGCTCCTCACAGAAACGGCGGGATAAATCCCGCCGTTTCATGGGCTTTGACGCCAAGCCCTGTCTCCGATCCTTTTCTCGGACCGGTTATGAGTATCCGCAGATCAGTTGGACGTGATGCCGGGAACGTTCAGCTCGATGCTCACTTCGTCATCATTCGTGAAGTAGCCGTTGGCATAGAGAACGCCCGCGATGATCGCTGCTGCGATGATGGCACCGGCGATGAACCAGCCTGCGCCCGTACCGGCAGGTTTTTCGACGATCCGCGTCTCGCGATCCTGATAGGCCATTGTGTTGTTCCTCTTGTTTTCCGTTTCAGAAAAAGAGCGTATTTTGAATTCCGTCTCGGGATAACAACGCTTGAGCATCGCGATCGGTTCCGATATCCGGTTGATTCAATTCAGGTCTGTCGACGCCAGATGCGACCGCTGCCTTCAAAGAGCCCTGTGAACCTACATGACTGATTCCTCCTTCGCGCAGACTGATCCGGCCAATCTCACGCAGGAGGAGGCTCAGGCCGAGCTCAGGCGGTTGGCGGCGGAAATTGCCGAACATGATCGGCGGTACCATCAGGAAGACGCACCGACGATTTCCGATGCGGATTACGACGCCTTGCGCCGGCGCAATGCCGAGATCGAGGCGAAGTTTCCGAACCTGATTCTGGAGGAAAGCCCGTCGAACCAGGTCGGGGCGGCTCCGGCCTCCGGATTCGGCAAGATCACGCATCGTCTGCCGATGCTGTCCCTCGACAACGCGTTTCAGGATGACGATGTCCGGGATTTCGCGGGTCGCGTCCGTCGGTTCCTGAAGTTCGATCCGCTGCAGGGCGCACTGGCCATGACGGCGGAACCGAAGATCGACGGTCTTTCCCTGTCGCTCCGCTATGAAAAGGGCGAGTTGATCTACGCCGCGACAAGGGGGGACGGCACGACGGGCGAGAATGTGACCGAGAATGCCAGAACCATCGACGATATTCCGGTCAAGCTGAAGGGCAAGGTGCCTGATGTCGTGGAGGTGCGCGGCGAAGTCTATATGGCGCACAAGGATTTTCAGGCACTCAACGAGCGCATGGCCGCGCGAGGCGGCAAGGTCTTCGCCAACCCGCGCAATGCGGCCGCCGGTTCGCTGCGCCAGCTCAATTCGAAGATCACGGCCTCCCGCCCGCTGAAATATTTTGCCTATGCCTGGGGCGAGATGAGCGAACTGCCGGAGGACACCCAGTTCGGCATGGTCAAGCTTCTGGAGACATGGGGCTTCCAGATCAATCCGCTGATGAAGCTGTGCGAGACGGTCGAGGAGCTGATCGAGGTCTATCACGACATCGAGGAAAACCGCGCCCAGCTCGACTACGACATCGACGGAGTGGTCTACAAGGTCGACCGGCTGGATCTGCAGGAGCGGCTTGGCTACGTCTCCCGCTCGCCGCGCTGGGCGATCGCTCACAAGTTCCCCGCCGAACAGGCGTTCACGGTCCTCAACGATATCGAGATCCAGGTGGGGCGGACCGGCGCGCTGACGCCGGTCGCGAAGCTGGAGCCGATCACCGTGGGCGGCGTTGTGGTCTCCAACGCGACGCTGCACAACGAAGACTACATCAAGGGCATCGGCCAGGATGGCGAACCCATCCGTGAGGGCAAGGACCTCAGGGTTGGCGATACGGTCAAGATCCAGCGAGCGGGGGATGTCATTCCGCAAATCGTCGATGTGGATCTCGACAAGCGCCCGAAAGATGCAAAGCCTTTCGTGTTTCCGACCGAATGTCCCGCCTGCGGCAGCCATGCGGTGCGCGAGGAGAATGAAAAGACGGGGCGTGTCGACGCGGTGCGGCGCTGCACCGGCGGGCTGATCTGTCCTGCGCAGGCGACCGAGAAGCTCAAGCATTTCGTCTCCCGCAATGCGTTCGACATCGAGGGCTTCGGCGACAAGCAGGTGGATGCTTTCTACAAGGACGAACTCGTCAGGACGCCTGCTGAAATCTTTACCCTTGAAGAGCGGGACAAGCAGGCGCTGACAAAGCTGCGCAACCGCGAAGGTTGGGGAGCGGTGTCGGCGAAGAACCTGTTCGAGGCCATCAACGCCCGACGGCGCATCGACCTTCACCGGTTCATCTTCGCCCTTGGGATTCGCCACGTGGGCGAGGGCAATGCCAAGCTGCTGGCGCGTGCCTACGGCTCCTGGAGTGTGTTTTATGAGGCCATGCAGGCGGCCCATGACCAGGCTGGCGAGGCCTGGACGGACCTCAACGACATTGACGGCATCGGTCATATCGTGGCCGAGGCTCTGGCGGAGTTCTTCGCCGAAGGGCACAATCGAGATCAGCTGGACGCCCTGCTGGAACAAGTGACGCCTCTGGAGGCAGAAAAGATCGATGCCTCCGGCTCACCGGTCGCGGGAAAGACAGTCGTTTTCACCGGCTCGCTGGAGCGCATGACGCGGGACGAGGCCAAGGCCATGGCCGAACGCTTCGGCGCCAAGGTGTCGGGCTCGGTTTCCAAGAAGACCGATCTCGTGGTTGCTGGTCCCGGCGCAGGCTCCAAGCTCAAGAAGGCAGAGGAGCTGGAGGTCGAGGTGATTTCCGAAGACGACTGGTTCGATCTGGTCGGCCTTTAATCAGGCTGAGAATGTCGGAAGGCTGCGCAAGCCGCGTGCCTGAAGCCGGCGGCGTTTCCGGTCTTCCCGCGCAGACGTGATGAGGGCGCGGTGGAGGGGCCCTCAACTCCGTTCAGGCCCGGCTGTTGACCTGAGACCTGGCTTTCTCGCGAGCATCCTCTTGGATCTTCAAGGCTTTCACGTGCTTGATGCGCTCGTGCATCCAGGCAGCCGGGGGCCACGACGGAAGCTGGCGGGGATCTGACACGTCCTCAATCCTTCGGGAACGGGTCATGAGGGACGTGTCTTTGGCGCAAGACAGAGCCGAAGCGTTCAAATTGTCCCCACCAAATCCTGAAATCCGGTCTCGGAAGTGCCCTTTTGTTGCTATATTGTTCTCATTCGGGCATGCTTTCCGCAAGAGAATGCTGTATAGACGCGCGAACAGGTACGGTTCGATAGACATGTCTGCTTTCAGGTCGCTTGCCCGACGGCAGATTGAACTTTCAAGCTCCAGCAATACCGGACAGGTAATCCATGGCAGACCCGGACGGGTATGACGATTCCTTCGACGATCCCTTTCAGCCCCTGGGTGCCCGCAGCGAGCAGGCGCCCGCACCGGCGCGGCCGCAAGGCGGCATCGCGGCACGGGCCATGGCGGCCCGGCAGGCCCCTGATTATCTGGGTGGACTGAACCCGGAGCAGCGGCTTGCGGTGGAGACGACGGAAGGACCGGTTCTGGTGCTGGCGGGCGCGGGAACCGGCAAGACGCGTGTTCTGACCACGCGTATCGCGCACATTCTGGCGACTGGACTTGCGCGTCCGTCGGAGATTCTTGCGGTGACCTTCACCAACAAGGCTGCGCGCGAGATGAAGGAACGCATCGCGGGCTTCGTCGGCGGCAACGTCGAAGGCATGGCCTGGCTCGGCACCTTCCACTCCATTTGCGTCAAGATCCTGCGCAAGCACGCGGAACTGGTCGGCCTCAAATCGAGCTTCTCGATTCTGGACACGGACGACCAGATCCGTCTGATCAAGCAGATCATCCAGGCGGAAGGCATCGACGACAAGCGGTGGAAGCCGAAAGACTTCGCCAACCTCCTTGATAGCTGGAAAAACCGCGCCCTCACGCCGGACAAGGTGCCCGAAGGCGAGGCGAGAGCGTTCGCAAATGGCAAGGGGCGCCGGCTATACGAGGAATATCAGGAACGTCTGTCGATCCTGAATGCAGCTGACTTCGGGGATCTGCTTCTCCATGTCATCACGATTTTCCGAAACAATGCCGATGTTCTCGCAGAATATCAGCGCCGCTTCCGTTACATGCTGGTCGACGAGTACCAGGACACCAACATTTCCCAGTATCTCTGGCTGCGCCTGCTCGCCCAGGGAAATCCGAACGTTTGCTGCGTCGGCGACGACGACCAGTCGATCTATGGCTGGCGTGGTGCGGAAGTCGACAACATCCTGCGGTTCGAGAATGACTTCAAGGGCGCCGAAGTCATCCGTCTGGAAAGAAATTATCGCTCCACCAGCCATATTCTGGCGGCAGCTTCCCATCTGATTGCCTTCAACGAAGGCCGGCTGGGAAAGACACTCTTCACAGATTTCAACGAGCCCGACCACGATCTGGTTTCTGTTGCCTCTGTCTGGGATTCAGAGGAGGAAGCGCGAACGATCGGAGACGAAATCGAGGCGCTCCAGAACAAGGGGCACTCGCTGAACGAGATGGCTGTTCTCGTGCGTGCTTCTTTCCAGATGCGCGAATTTGAAGAACGGTTCGTGACCCTCGGTCTCAACTACCGTGTCATCGGCGGCCCGCGCTTTTACGAGCGCATGGAGATCCGCGATGCCATGGCTTATCTCCGGTGCGTTGCCCAGCCTGCCGACGATCTGGCCTTCGAGCGGATCGTCAACACGCCCAAACGCGGCCTTGGCGATGCGACCATGAAGCTGGTGCATGGGCTGGCGCGCGCGGAACGAATCCCGCTGATGCAGGCCGCAAGCCAGCTTATCGACACGGAAGAGCTGAAGCCCAAGCCGCGCAACGCCCTGAAGACGGTGCTCGACAATTTCGAGCGCTGGCGGGGGCAACTCTCACGCATGAAGCACACCGAACTTGCCGAGATCATCCTCGACGAGAGCGGCTACACGGAGATGTGGCGGATGGACCGGTCGGCCGAGGCGCCGGGCCGTCTCGACAACCTCAAGGAACTGATCCGGTCGATGGAGGAGTTCGAATCCCTGGCCGGTTTCCTTGAGCACATATCGCTGGTCATGGACCGTGACAGTGCGGATGCCAGCGATGCGGTCTCCATCATGACGCTCCATTCCGCCAAGGGGCTGGAATTCGATACGGTGTTCCTGCCCGGCTGGGAGGAGGGGCTCTTTCCCCACCAGCGGGCTCTGGACGAATCCGGACGGGCGGGGCTGGAAGAAGAGCGGCGTCTCGCCTACGTCGGCATCACCCGGGCCAAAAAGCGCGCGAAGATCTATTTCGCGTCCAACCGGCGCATTCACGGCCTGTGGCAATCGACGATCCCCTCCCGCTTTCTTGACGAGCTCCCGGTTGATCACGTGGAGATCGCAGAGGCCTCGACCAATTATGGTGGATACGGCGGTGGCGGATACGGACCCTCGCGCTTCGACAGACAGGATCCTTTCGACAGCGGTAGCTATTCGACGCCCGGCTGGCAAAGGGCGCAAAGGGCGAAACAGTCGTCGTCCGGGTTTTCCGATGGCGGCGGGCGGGGCTATCAATCTGCCCGGCAGAAGCGCCAGGGGCCCCTGACCATCGAAGGCGAGCTTGTCGCCAAGTCGGTCAGCGATAGCCCGTCGCAGTATTCCGTCGGTGAACGCGTTTTTCACATCAAGTTCGGCTATGGCTCGATCAAGTCGATCGAAGGCAACAAGCTGACGATCGATTTCGAAAAAGCCGGTGTGAAGAAAGTTCTCGACAGTTTCGTCGAGCGGCACTGACATCCTGGTCAGCCGACCGCTGCAGCATTTGCCTTCATGAAGCGGCTTGGGCCCTCATGCCTCTGGCATGTCCACCGTGTTGCCGTTATACCGCTCGCCTTGAAGCACAAGAGCGAAAGCACGAACGACATGAATACCGTCCGGGTCAGGATCACTGCGGAAGAACTGGAAGCCAAGAGGATCTCCGAGATTCTCGAGCGGTACTTCGAGGATGAGGGCAATCCGGTGACCATCTACGAGGCCTCGCCGGACGGAAAGATCTGGGCGGCGGAAATCCTGCTGTTCGACATGTCTCCGGACGATGCGGCGGCCAAGGTGCGTGACCGGGTGGGAGCCGATGCCTTCGCAGCACCGCTCGAAGCGGAAGAACTTCCCGATATCAACTGGGTTGAAAAGAGCCTTGAGGGACTGAAGCCGGTGAGAGCCGGTCGTTTCATCGTCCATGGCGGTCATGATCGCGACAAGGTGGCGCCCGGCGCCATCGGCATCGAGATCGAGGCGGCGCTTGCGTTCGGCACGGGCCATCACGGCACGACGGCAGGCTGCCTGGAAGAGATTGACCGGCTTCTGTCGATGCGCAGCTTCGAGAGTATTCTGGATCTGGGCACGGGCACGGGTGTTCTGGCGATCGCTGCGGCGCTCAAGGCTCGCCAGCCGGTCCTCGCAACCGACATCGATCATATTGCCACGACGACCGCCCTGGAAAATGCCCGACTCAATGGCGCTGCGCATCTTGTGCGCGGCTTTACGGCAAATGGCACGGAGGACCGGCGCTTTCGGCTTTACGGACCCTTCGATCTGGTGATCGCCAATATCCTGGCTCGGCCGCTCATGAAGATGGCGAAGTCCATTTCTTCAAACATGACCCGCTCGGCGACGCTGGTCCTTTCCGGGTTGCGGATCGAGGACGGGCCGCGCATCCTGTTCGCCTATAGCTGCCAGGGCTTTGTTCTTGCGCGCCGCAGGGAGAAAAACGGCTGGTTGACGCTGACACTGGTGCGGGGTCAGGCCGTCTGCTGACGCGGGCCCCTGCCGCCGGCGCGTCCTTGCGACCCGTGAGCCGGTAGGGCAACGGGAGCAAAGCGTGCCACTCAAAAGGAAAATGGCCCGCCATGAACCGGCAGGCCATTTCATTTTGTGCACAGTGCTTCTGCGAAGAAGGTCGTCTGGACTTAAAACGCGCTCGTTGCGCTGCCTTCACGTTCCAACTCGCGACGGTCATAGCCGTGTGCGGCCAGTGTTGCGTCGTCGAGGGAGAGGAGGTAGCCGTTCACGTAGCGGCGAGCCTGGATGGTGCGGGCTTCGACCATGCGATCAAATGCACGGCGAACAAAACCATTGCCGCGAGTGGAAGTGCTGGTGCTCATAGCCATTGTCTTCATTCCTTCATTCTTGTGTTCAAGAGCGTTTCCGGAGCAGCGTGCTTTTCGCACCTGCGCGCTCCGTCCCTTTTGGAAGGCCTCTTGTGGGCGGTCCTGAGCGAAACGTCTTTAATCTGTTTCTTGACCCCTATATGCCGCTTCTCGCCGCGTTCCGGTAGGTTTCTAAATGCATGACAGCCCTGCATTCTTCGCATATGCGAAATACCGTGTTGCAGTGCGGTATAGCGGGTGGCTTTTTCCGACAATGAAAACAAGGCGAAATCAATATCCGGCTTGATCGGTGACAATGGGCAAATTACGGTTCCGCCCCATGTTCCAGTCATTTGACGATCTTAGCGATCCCTCCTGCGGGGCGCCGCATGCAGCGCTTCTCAGGGCCGAACTCAAACACAGGGGCCTCGACGGTTTCCTGATTCCCCGCGCCGATGCGCATCAGGGCGAATATGTTCCCCCGCACGACTGCCGCCTGCAGTGGTTGACGGGCTTCACAGGATCGGCCGGTGTCGCCGCCATCCTGGGTGACGAGGCTGCGATCTTCGTGGATGGCCGTTACACCATCCAGGTCTGCGAGCAGGTCGACATGGAGGTCTTTCCGGCGCAGCACCTGGTCACGGAACCGGTTACCGACTGGCTGGCTGCTCACCTGAAGCCGGGACAGAAGCTCGGTATCGATGCCATGCTTCATACGGTTCGCGAAGTGCGCCGCCTGAAAGAGATCTGCAGCGAAGCCGGGGCCGAACTCGTCACGCTGGGGGACAACCCGCTCGACAGCGTATGGGAAGACAGGCCGGAACCGCCGCTCGGCCAGGTGTCTCTTTATCCGGAAACCGTTGCGGGAAAGAGCGCAAACGACAAGATTGCCGAGATCCAGAAGGCGCTCACGAAGAACAAGGCCGATGCCTGCGTTCTGACGCAGCCCGATTCGATCGCCTGGCTATTGAACATTCGCGGCTCTGACGTTTCGCACACGCCCCTCCCGCTGTCCTTCGCGACCGTCCCGAGCGAGGGCAAGCCTTCGCTTTACATCGACGGGCGAAAGCTCTCCAACTCCGTGCGCGATGCACTGGAAAGCCTGACCGCTGTTGCCGAGCCTGCCGAGTTCACCAGCGGATTGAAGGCGCTGGGTGCCGCCGGAGCAAAAGTGCAGATCGACCCGGCGTTGGCTGGCATCGGTATTGCCGATGCAATTACCGGGGCAGGTGGCACGCTTGTGGAGGCGCAGGATCCCGTTCTGCTGCCCAAGGCGATCAAGAACGAGGTGGAACTTGAAGGCGCCCGTGCCGCACATATTCGAGATGCGGCCGCCTATGTGAATTTCCTGTGCTGGTTCGATGAAGAAGCTCCGAAGGGGGAACTGGACGAAATCGGGGCAGCGGAGAAGCTGGAGGAATTTCGCGTTGCCACCGGCGTCCTGAAGGATATTTCCTTCGACACGATTTCGGGCGCCGGGCCAAACGGCGCGATCTGCCATTACCGGGTCAGCCGACAGAGCAATCTTCCCATACCCGTCGGCAAGCCGTTTCTGATCGACAGCGGTGCGCAGTACGAAGACGGGACCACCGATATCACGCGCACGCTTGCGGTCGGCGAGATGAGCGCGGAGATGCGGAAACACTACACGCTGGTGCTGAAGGGCCATATCGCCATTTCGACCGCAAGGTTTCCCGCCGGCACCACCGGCGCTCAGCTCGACACGCTGGCGCGCATCGATCTGTGGAAGGCAGGGCTTGATTTCGACCATGGCACCGGTCACGGCGTCGGGGCGTATCTCAGCGTTCACGAAGGGCCGCAGCGGATCGCCAAGACCGGGACCGTGCCGCTGAAGCCGGGGATGATCCTGTCGAACGAGCCGGGGTATTACCCGGCCGGAGAATACGGCATCCGCCTGGAAAATCTGGAGATCGTCACCGAAGCGCGTGACATTGCCGGCGGCGAACGGCCGATGCTGGGATTCGAGACGATCACCCTTGTTCCCTTCGACCTCAGGCTCATCGAGACCGGTCTGCTGACGCATTCCGAACGGGCCTGGCTCAATCGCTATCACGAGCGTGTCAGGGCCGAGATCGGCCCGCTGGTCGGGGCGCAACAGCGCATCTGGCTGGAAAAGGCGACACGGGAAGTCTGAACGTGCCCCTGCGCCTCAGCTGTGCTCTTCCTTGGTCGCCTTGATCAGGGCGGAGTTGAAGTGACGCAGGGCACTGACATGGCGGGCGATGCCGACGATTTCGCCCGCATTTCCCTTCCTGACGACGGGCAGCGTTTCCATGCCGGTCGAATCGAAACTCTTCAAAGCGCTTTCGAGGCTGTCCATGTCGTGGAGATAGGGGCCGTCTTCGCCCGGCTTGAAGACACGGTCCTCGGGGTTTTCAGGCGGCTGATCCATGAAGTCGCGCACGAGCGCCGTGTTGCCGAGCACGCGGTGCGTGCCTTCGCTGACGAAATAGCCCCGGGTCTCAAGCTGCCAGTGGAAATAGGATTTCTGGTGAACCGCCTGCATCAGGCCGGTCGCGATCGAGACGGTGAGGAGCAGCGCAATGGAGAGCGCATAGCCGCCGGTGAGTTCGAACACGATCATGGTGGTCGAGAAAGGTGCGCCCAGCACGGCCGCGGCAACGCCGCCCATGCCGAGGATCGCATACAGCCCTTCGCTTGAGGCCATTTCCGGAAAGACTGAAGCGGCAATCAGGCCGAAGGCCCCGCCGGTCATCGCACCCAGATAAAGCGCGGGCGAGAAGATGCCTCCGCCAAAACGGGAGGCCAGCGTGATTGCGGTCGCGGCGGTCTTGGCGACCAGCAATGCAAGAAGCATGGTCAGGGGGAGCTGATCGCGCAGGGCCGCGTCCGTCGTCTCGTAGCCCACCCCAAGGACATCGGGAAAGACCAGAGCAATGGCGCCGACCAGGAAGCCGCCGCTCATGGGGCGAAGCCAGACGGGCAGGGACAGGTTCCTCGCCACCCACTCCGTTCCGATCAGCGCGAACTGGAAGATGATGGCGACGACGGCGCAGGTCAGACCCAGAAGCGCGAAGGCCGGGAACTCCCAGTAGGAGGAGATCTGGTGACCGGGAATGATGAAGGCGGCCACATCGCCGAACCAGAGGCGCGAGAACACCGCTCCGGTGACCGCGGAAATAGCAATCGGGGAAATCGCCGAAAGAGCATAATGGCCGAGCACGACCTCATGGGCGAACAGAACGCCGGCAATAGGGGCGTTGAACGAGGCGGACACGGCGCTTGCAACACCGCAGGCCAGCAGAATTCGGTGAGCGGAATCCGGCAGTTTGAAGAGACGTCCAAGGGAGGTGCCGATCGTCGCCCCCAAATGGACGACCGGGCCTTCACGTCCCGCGCTGGCGCCGAAACCGAGCGACAGGATCGTGATGAGGGCAGAGGAGATGCCGGGCCAGAAGGGGAGGCCACGCCCGCCCTTTACCCGCGCCTCGATCACGTCGGCAACGCTGGAGGTGCGCTGCATCGGCTGGATGCGATGGAGAAGCAATCCGACAAGAAGGCCGCCAAGCGTCGGCGCCAACAGGATCACGTACCAGGGAAGCTGTGCGGCGGCACTCACCACGCGCTCCGTGGCGGTCCCGAGCCAGAAAAGCTGAACGAGGCCGATCCCTTCGCGGAACAGGATCGCCGCCCAGGCCACCAGACTGCCGATAAAAAGCGCCAGCAGCCAGACGATATGGCTTTTCTGATGCAGCGCTTCGCGGATGTTCAGCCGGATGCTGGCCGGGATTGCGACCTTCAGGGCATCCACGGCTTCGCGGAAAGGCGGCTTTGATGGAGATTGGTCCGACATGACGCTGCTTGGTTTGTGGGACAAAACGTCCCGATATGGATCGAATCTATTGTTCTTGCGGCGAAACGTCAGTGCCAAATATCATAAAACGCGGCTTTTCCCTTGATTTTCGATCAGCACAGGTTCAGGAGAGGGGCACTCAGTGCTCGAACACTTCCTTCTTCTCTCCTGCCGGTCGCGCGGGCTGGAGTGCTTGGGCGCTCGCATCCAGAAGAATACCCAACCTGTCAAACGTTGGCCCATCATGTCCGTATCTGAACAATCGAGCCCATCCTCCCCAGAAGACGACGCAATCGCTCCGGACGTCCAGGAGCGTGATTTTTCCGTTCCGGTCCTCTGCCTGATCGCCTTCGTCATTGGAATTGTCGCGGCCATAGGCGCCGTGTTCTTCCGATACCTGATATCGATCGTCCACAATCTCTTCTATTACGGGACATTCTCTACCGTTTACGACGCAAACCAGTTCGAGCCGGCCAGTCCGCTCGGTCCGCTGGTCATCCTTGTTCCAGTCGTTGGCGGGCTGATCGTCGTCTGGCTGGTCAGGACCTTCGCACCGGAAGCCAAGGGGCACGGCGTACCGGAGGTCATGTTCGCGATTTATCACAAGAAGGGCGACGTGCGCGGCATCGTCGCGCTGGTCAAGTCCTTCGCCTCGGCGATCTCGATCGGCAGCGGTGCCTCCGTCGGCCGCGAAGGGCCGATCATCCAGATCGGCGCATCCTTCGGCTCGACGATCGCACGGGCGCTCAATCTGGTGCGCTGGCAGAAGATCACGCTTCTGTCCGCCGGCGCCGGAGCGGGTATCGCCGCGACCTTCAATACGCCGCTCGGCGGCGTTCTCTTTGCTGTCGAGATGCTGCTGCCGGAAGTCAGCAACCGGACCTTCCTGCCGGTGGTCGTCGCAACGGCCACGGCGACCTATGCCGGCCGGATCGCCTTCGGGCTCGACCCGGCCTTCATCGTGCCGCTCTCGGCGGAAAAGGCGATCGAAGCCATCGATCCTGTCCAGCTTGGCGCCTACGCGGTGCTCGGGGTTCTCGCGGGTGTCGCTTCCTGGATGTTCATCCGGACGCTGGCCTGGTGCGAGGATGTGTTTCCCAAGCTGCCGGGCAATGATTACACGCAGAACATCATCGGCATGCTGATGATCGGCATCATGAGCTATCTGTTCCTGCTGACCACCGGCCATTACCACACCGCAGGCGTCGGCTATGCGACGATCCAGGACATCCTGAACGCCAATCCCTATGCGATCATGCTGCTGGGCATCCTGTTTCTGGCGAAGATCGTCGCTACGTCCATCAGTCTTGGCTCCGGCGCGTCAGGCGGCGTCTTCTCGCCATCCCTGTTCATTGGCGCGACGCTTGGCGGCATGGTCGGCGTGATCTGCTCGCAGCTCTTCCCCAACAGCGACTTCACGATGGTCGAGTTCGCTCTGGTCGGAATGGGCGCACTTGTCGGCGGGGCGACCGGGGCCTCCATGACGGCCATCGTCATGATCTTCGAGATGACCCGCGACTACAACGTGATCGTGCCGCTGGTTCTGGCAGTCGCGATCGCCGTCGGCGTGCGGCGCTGGCTGATCAAGGACAACATCTACACGGTCAAGCTGCGGCACCGTGGTCGTCCGATCCCGATGGACCGGCACACCAACATGTATCTGGTGCAGCCGATCAAGGAAGTGATGGCAAAGAACTTCAAGATCCTGCCGGTCGACACTCCGATCCAGGAAGCTCTTGCAGCGGTTGGCGAGGACGGAACGACCCATATCATTGCCGCGGACGGAGCCAGGATCGCCGGCTACGTGCGCTTCGGCACCATTCCCTATCAGGCGGACCGCCTTGCGGGGCAGACGCTACGCGGCGTGCTGTCGTCGGATTATGTCATCGCGCCGTCGACGAACATCATGAACTCGGTCATCACGCGGATGAACAGCCGCCGGCGCAGCTATGCGATCATCGTCTCCGGCGACGGACGTATTCCGCGCCCGGATGATGTCGTGGGCGTCGTTGACAGCAAGGAAATCGCGGAAGTCGTCGTCAGCAACCACTACGGTTGAGGCGGCCGAAAGCGGAACTGGTCGCGACCTTATCTGCGTATCCCGATGCTGCGTCCGGCGCGCTCCGGTTGCGCCAGACCCTCGTGGGCGTCCGCCAGTGCCTTGATATTGGCAAGAATGTCGTCGGGCCACGGCACGACCTTGCGCGCGTCCATGTCGACGTGAAGGCTCATCTGCTCGGACGTCGCCGAGAGCCAGCCTTCCTCTGCGTGGCGCAGTTCCTGATAGAAATGCGCGCGCTTGGCATCATGATCGACAAGCTGCAGCGTCGCGACGACGGGCATTCCGGCGGCGAGTTCACGCACGTAGCAGACATGCACTTCTGCCGTGAAATACGAGGCCTTGCGCGTCTTGACGTAGTCCGGGCCCAGCCCCAGCGCTTCGAAGACATCGTCGACGGCAGTGTCGAACAGCACGTTGTAATAGGCCATGTTCAGGTGGCCGTTATAGTCGATCCAGTCGTCCTTGACCGTCATGATCCGGCTTTCGACCGGTCCTGCCTCGAATGTCGGTGTCATCCTGTTGCCTCTTGTCGCGATAGGTCTTCATGGCGCAATTGACTTTGCCGCCGTGGCTCTGCACTAACATAGACAAAACTGGACCGGGCGGCTAAAGGGCCGCGACTGGAGGAAAGCAAGATGCCCGAAATGGCAAACGCGACGCATGCGCCGCAGTCAGACAACGAGAACAATGGCGTGGCCGCTGTCGTCAAGGCGCTGAAGGAGCAGTTTCAGGATCGCTGTTCGACATCGCAGGCCCTGCGCGAACAGCATGCCCACACCACGACCTGGCTGAAGAACCAGCCGCCGGACGCGGTCGTCTTTGCGGAAAGCACCGAGGAAGTGGCGGAAATCGTCCGTCTCTGTGCTCGCTACAAGGTGCCGATCATCCCCTTCGGCACAGGCTCGTCCCTTGAGGGCCACGTCAACGCTCCCTTCGGTGGCATCTCGATCGACATGTCGCACATGAACGAGGTTCTGGAGGTCAACTCTCAGGATCTCGATTGCCGTGTGCAGCCGGGCGTCACGCGCAAGCAGCTCAACAGTTATCTGCGGGACACCGGCCTGTTCTTCCCGATCGATCCGGGGGCGGATGCCAGCCTTGGCGGCATGGCGGCGACCCGTGCATCCGGTACCAATGCAGTGCGCTACGGCACCATGAAGGACGCGGTGCTGGGGCTCACGGTCGTGACGCCGGACGGCCGCATCATCAAGACCGGCGGGCGGGCGAAGAAATCCTCCGCCGGCTATGACCTGACCCGGCTCTATATCGGGTCGGAAGGTACGCTCGGGATCATCACCGAACTGACCGTGCGCCTTCACGGCCAGCCGGAAGCGATTTCCGGCGGTGTCTGTCCGTTCCCCGATGTCCGCTCCGCCTGCAATGCCGTGATTGCGACCATTCAGATGGGCCTTCCCGTGGCGCGTATCGAGCTTCTGGACAGTCTCCAGGTGAAGGCCTGCAACGCCTATTCCAAGCTTGGCCTTGCGGAAACGCCGACGCTGTTTCTGGAATTCCACGGTTCGGAAAACGGTGTGAAAGAACAGTCCGAGATGTTCTCCGACATCGCCGAGGAATTCGGCGGCGGGCCCTTCAGCTGGGCGACGGCGGCGGAGGAGCGCAACAAGCTCTGGTCCGCGCGACACGATGCCTACTGGGCCGGCAAGGGCCTGAAACCGGATGCCGACATCATGGTGACGGACGTCTGCGTGCCGATCTCGCGTCTGGCCGACTGTGTGGCCGATACGGAAGAGGACATCCGCAACAACGGGTTCCTTGCGCCGATCGTCGGTCATGTCGGTGACGGCAACTTCCATGTGCAGATCCTGGTCGACCTGGAGAGCGAGGAAGACGTGCGCCGCACGGAGAGCTTCGTCGAACGCCTGTCCCTTCGTGCGATCGATATGGGCGGGACCTGCACGGGCGAACACGGCGTCGGGCAGGGCAAGATGAAATACCTGCGCAAGGAGCACGGTGAGGCTCTCGACGTGATGCAAACCATCAAACAGGCCCTCGATCCGGACAATTTGATGAATCCCGGCAAGATCCTGCCGCAGTCGTGATATTGTATGGAATCAATGAAGTGTGCCGGTTGCTTCCCGCGGGCTGGCAACCGGCGGTCAACGCCCGAACCGTGTTTGCAGTGCAGTGGAGATAGGTTACATCTGTCCGCGTGCTTTTCCGCCGACTGTGGAGACCAAGGAGACCTGGCCTGAACTCCGTCTACATTACTTTGGGAATCACCGTCATTCTGGTGCTGGTGACTGCACTGGTCGGACCTTTCTTTATCGACTGGACGGTCTACAGATCGACGTTTGAGAGCTATGCGGAACGAGCGCTGGGCCACCGTGTGACGGTGCTCGGCGAGGCGGACCTGCGGCTTTTGCCGGCTCCGTCGATCAGCTTTTCCGACGTCAGGGTGGGCGAGGCGGAAGATCCGCTGCTTGTCGTCTCCCGCTTCAACATGCGGATCGAACTGCCGTCGCTGCTGAAGGGCGAGATCCGCGTTCTCGACATGGAGCTCGACCGGCCGCATCTCAGTCTTTCTCTGGATGAAAGCGGCCGCCTCGACTGGCTGACGGCACGGACGTCCGACGGCGCACTTGCCTCGCTGCCGCCCGACGATCTTGCCTTTGAAAACGTGTCCATTCGCGACGGGGTCCTGTCGATCATCGACGCGCGGTCCGGCGAGACGCATCGGGTCGATGATGCCAACCTGACCGTCAGTGCGCGCTCTCTTGCCGGCCCCTACAAGGCCGCCGGCAGCCTGACGCTTGACCACTCGCACTATAACGTCAGCCTGGCGACCGGGCGCGCCCAGGAGGGCGAGGGGCTCAGGATCAAGGGCGAAGTGACGCCGACGTCCCGGCCGGTCAACTTTTCCTTCGACGGCAATCTCACACAGACGGAGAAAGCGCCTTTCTTCGAGGGCGACTTCAATATCGCGTCGGTCGCCCTGGAAGACGAGGATCCCAATACATGGACGGCGCAGGGCAGCTTCACGGCCGATGTGGCCGAGGTTGCCGTACCGCAGTTCGAATTCCGTTTTGGTCCGGAAGACCGGCGCCTGAGCCTGACCGGCAATGCGGATCTCGTTTATGCCGGCGACAAGCATTTTGACGTACGTGCAAGGGCCAAGCAAATCGATCTGGATCGTCTGCTGGGCGGCGGCCCGCAGCAGCCGGTCGAGGTCGATGCCGCAAGCAGCCGGCTCGTCAGTGCCCTTCGCGCCGTGCCGCTTCCTTCCATCGACGGGGCCGTCTCGCTAGATGCGCCGGCCGTGGTTGCCGGGGGAGGTGTCATCCAGAACCTTCGCCTGGATCTCGAAACCATGCTCGGGGGATGGCGGGTCGCGAGACTGTCCGGCCGGTTGCCGGGCCGGACGACCGTCACGACACAGGGCGATCTGGGTCTTGTCCCGGCGATGACCTATCGCGGCGCCGTGTCGATCAGCTCCGATCAGCCCGGTGCTCTCATGGGCTGGTGGCGACGCAAGGATACCGGTGGTGTCACCACAATAGAGCCTGTCGCCCTTGAGGGTCGCTTGAACGTGGTCCCCGAGGGGGCTGCCATCGACAACCTGCGTCTGACGATTGCCGGTTCGGAGGCGCGTGGCGGGCTCTCCTATCGCAAGCCGCGAAACGGCAACCCCGAATTTTCCATCAGTCTCGATGCGGACCGGCTCGATCTCGATCAGATCGAGAGCCTGTCGACCTTGATCAGGCCTGCTACATCGCAGGGCGCGGACGGCGCGACTCGTGATGACCTCAATGTTTCGGTTCGACTGCGGGCCAAGGAAGTCTCGGCGCGCGGCATTGATGGCAAGGGGCTTTCCCTGGAGGCCGAATACTCCGATGGCGGCGTCCGAATCGACAGGCTGTTTGCCGATGATCTGGCGGGTGCGCGGCTTGATGTCTCCGGCGAAGTGGTCAATCTCTTCTCCACCCCGGAAGGGGAGGTCAAGGGAACGCTTGATGCGCGTGATCTGTCCGGTCTCGTTGCCCTGACAGGTGGTCTCTTTCCCGCGACGACGTTCCAGGAAAGGCTCGAAAGGGCGGCTGGAAGTCTGGTCCCAGCCAAATTCGACGCAGAACTCAAGGCGGCCGCCCGGGGTGAGGGGACCGACATGACCCTGCGCCTCGACGGAAGCGCCGGCGGGGCGGACGCGTTGCTCGAAGCGGAGCTGAAAGGCCGCGTCGATGAATGGCGGGACGCAAATGTCGATGTTGCCCTGGGGCTGGAAGGCCCCGATGGAGGCAAGCTTCTGCAGCAACTCGGTTTCGATGTCATTCCGATCGAGGCGGGCAGCGGGCGGTTGTCGGTCGAGGCCTCCGGCGTTCCCTCGGATGGACTTGCCGTGGAAATCTCTTCCAATATCGGAACATCGGATCTGAATGGCAGTGGTGAGATCGTTCTCAAGAAGGATGCGGAACCGCACGTCAGGCTCGAAGTGATTGGCAAGACGGACGACCTTGGTCCGATGGCTCTGATGGCGGGACGGGTTCTGCCGGTGATGACCGGCACCATTCCCGCGCGCCTTGCCGTCAAGCTCGATGCCGAGGGCAGCAATCTGCGCTTCACGGATATCGACGGCAAGGTTGGATCGACCGCCTTCGAGGGCAATCTGGAAGGAAATCTCAAGCCTGCGCCGGGCGAACAGAACCGTCGCTTTTCGGGCGACTTGACCGTTTCCGCACTGGACCTTCGCGGTTTGACGGAGCTGGTGCTCGGGCCGGATCAGTGGTTTTCGGCCGGCGATGGCTCAAGCCTCTGGCCGACCAGTTCCTTCGGGACGCCGCTGCTCGGGGACATCGATCTGGCTATCCGGCTGACCGCCGACCGGCTGACGCTTGATGAGGGGGCGGAGATCGCCAGTCCGCGTGCCGACCTCAGAATTTCGCCAACGATGCTGCGGCTCGACGGGCTTTCCGGCAATTTTGCCGGAGGTGGCCTTGAAGGCAGCCTCTCGCTGCGCCGAACGGATGCGGAAGCCGCGCTTTCCGGCCGGGTGAAACTGGACAAGGCGGATCTGCGCCAACTGGTCTGGCGGCCCGACAGTCGCGCGGTTGCCGCCGGTTCTCTGGACCTTTTCCTGGAATTCGAGGGTGTCGGCCGGTCCATTTCGGCCATTGTGTCCGGCCTCAACGGTGGTGGCACCTTCCGGATGGAAAACGGCGACTTCCGCGGTTTGAACCCGCAGGCGTTTCAGCTCGTGACCCGCGCCGTGGATGCGGGGCTGGATCTGGAAGGTGCAAAGATCCGCGACGTCTTCGTCAATCACATGGCCGCCGGAAACCTTCCCTTCGAAAAAGTGGAAGGCACGCTGACGATGGTTGGCGGACGGCTCAGCGCCCGGAACGTCGTCGTGGACAGCCGGAATGCCGAGATCTTCGGCTCTGCCGAAATGGATCTGACGAAACTCGCTCTCGACGCGGATTTTTCGCTGAAGGTCGATCCGGGCGAAGATGCGGTGACCGGCGCAGAACCGCAGGTCGGAATTCTGTTCACGGGGCCGCTGGATGCCCCGCGGCGCCGGGTCGATATCGCGCCGTTCACGGCCTATCTGACACTGCGCGCCTTCGAGCGGGAGGTGGAGCGGGTCGAGAAGCTGCAGTCGGAAATCCTGGAGCGTGATCGTCTCGTGCGCGAGATGACCTTCCAGAAGGAATCAGCAGCGCGCCGCGATCGCCGCGCCGCCGAGGCCGCCGCGCGCGCCGAGGAGGAAGAACGACTGCGGCTGGAGCAGGAAAACCGGACGGAAGATCCTACGAACAGCATCGGCGGCAGTGCTCTGCCGAACGAGCCCGCCGACAGCGAACCGGGGTCTGACCGGCAGAGCAATGCCGGACAGTCCTTGTCCGGTCCGGCCTTTGCCGAGCGGATCAAATCACTGCTGGATGAGCCAACCGGCGTTGAGACGACGCAGTCGATCCCCGTGGCGAAGCCCGGCGATAACTTGCCGCCGCTCGATCCGCCTGTCTCCATCGAGGACCTGCTGATGCAGGATCAAGGCGGGCCACTGGTCTTGCCCGGCGCGCCGTAACTGCCTGCGGCAGACATTCAGGGTAGGAGTGCACGCCGGCTACAGGCGCGGACGCGATACGGCTTCCCGGAAGATCAGTTTTCAGAAGGTGGGGTTTGAACGCGCTTCAGGACCCATACCCGAACCGCAGATGACAGCGGGTCTTCCGGGTCGCGGTTGTCGTCGATATCTGCAATCAGTCCAGCAAGCGAGCGGCCCTCGCTGTCGGTGCATTGATCCACGACCTCCCAGAACTCTGGCTCAAGCGCGATGCTTGTCCTGTGGCCGTGAAGGGACATGGAGCGCTTTACAAGGGCCATATCAGGAGGATGTGGGTTCGTCGCTGCCGCTACCATCGCCGCCGTCCAGGCGGTGATCTTCGACCTGTCGCTCCAGGTCCTTTCGGTCCCGTCGCGCGGCCTCCCGCTCGGCCTTTGATCGGCCAAACTTGCGGCGGTTGTCTTCCGCGGTTTTTTCCTTGTCGCGGCGGGTCTTCTGCTTGCGCGCCTGGCGCAGATTGATGATCTCCGCGCTCATGAGCTCAACTCCGAAAGTCAGGTCTTCTTGCGGAAGGCATCCAGGGAGACGACTTCGCCGCCGCCATCGCCATCGGTAGCCTTGGCAGCGGTTTTTGCCTTGGAGCGTTTGCCGGAGGACGCGACCTCTGCGGGCTTCGAGGAATCGTCGCCGTCCGCTTCGTTGTCGGCGTGCTCCTGCTCTGCCTTGGCCAGTTCCTCAACAGCTTCAAGCAGCTCTTCCGGGAGTTCTTCTGCGGTCTTGCCGGGATCGAACTCGAGTGCAAACTGGACCGACGGGTCGAAGAAACCCTTGATGGCGGAGTAAGGAACCAGGAGCTTTTCCGGCACGCCGCCAAAGGACAGGCCGACTTCGAACGCATGTTCGCCGATGGCCAGATCCCAGAACTGGTGCTGCAGGACGATGGTCATTTCCTGCGGGTAGCGCTCCTTGAGGCGCTGCGAGATGCGAACGCCAGGCGCGTTGGTATCGAAGGCGATGTAGAAATGATGATCGCCGGGCAGACCCGTCCGACCGACTTCGGCCAGTATTTTCTTGACCGCGCCGCGCAGCGCGTCCTGGATCAGAATGTCGTATCGCAGAAGGTCTTCGGACATCGCTTTTCGTCGAATCTCGCTGGGAATCTTGTTTATCAGCTGCACATTGAAGCTATGAGGCGAAAAAGAAAAGGCTCTTTTCCAAGTGATACCAGATTAATGCGCAGGACGGGATGATGTTCCATCTGGTGACATCACGAGGAGCTTTCCTGCCTAACATAGGACGTCAAAGGAAACAGGAAAGTGGGCATCAAGGTAAAGGGTAAGTGGAGGCTTCTGTTGCCAGGTGCCTCCGAACCCCGCCTGTAGGAGCTAACCCAACAGGGCTTTAAAGGACGACTGGCACTGCGTTACGCAGCGACAGCGTTGTCCATAGCATAGTTGTCATTTGCAACTATTAAGTAAGCCCGATAACGGTGGTACAATGCCGAGCAAAAGCACAGTCTTTACACCCTCGTCGATCCTGTTTCGCCCCCGCCGAAACCCAAGTTTTCCGGGTGGAAATTTCGTGGGCTTGGGTGGAGGCGCCGGGTACCGCCCCCGGGTCCGATAGGCTTATTGCACTGACCATTTATTGCCATAGCTGGTTGCCCAGCACGCTTGATATAAGGGCTTTTCACCTGAAATGAAAGGGGCTTGAGTTGCCTGGTTCATTTGCCGCCGAAGCTCATCCTGTGCTTGAGGATGATGGGGAAATGCCGGCAAAGGGGGTGTGTTTTCGCGAAAATCTGCGAAGTTAGGCGCATTCTCCGGCCATGTCTCGACAAGGGTTCTCCGACGTGCAGCAGTATCTCGATCTTCTTGCAAAAATCCTCGACGAAGGCGTCGATCGGGGCGATCGCACCGGCACGGGGACGCGCTCGATCTTCGGTCATCAGATGCGGTTCGATCTGTCGGAAGGCTTTCCGGTCGTCACGACGAAGAAGCTTCATCTGAAGTCGATCATCCACGAATTGCTCTGGTTCCTCGCAGGCGACACCAACATCGCCTATCTGAAGGAAAACGGCGTGAAGATCTGGGATGACTGGGCCGACGAGAATGGCGATCTCGGTCCCGTCTACGGCTACCAGTGGCGGTCATGGCCGGCCCCGGACGGCCAGTCCATCGACCAGATCGCCAAGCTTCTCCGCATGATCCGCACCAATCCGGAAAGCCGCAGGCTGATCGTTTCCGCCTGGAACCCGGCCCTTGTGGACGAAATGGCCCTGCCGCCGTGCCATTCCCTGTTCCAGTTCTATGTCGCCGAAGGCAAGCTGTCCTGCCAGCTCTATCAGCGTTCGGCCGATGTCTTTCTCGGCGTGCCCTTCAACATCGCCTCCTATGCGCTGCTGACCATGATGATCGCTCAGGTGACCGGCCTGAAGCCTGGCGACTTTGTTCACACCCTCGGCGACGCGCATCTTTATTCGAACCATTTCGACCAGGCGCGCGAGCAATTGACCCGCACACCGCGGGCGCTGCCTCAGATGAAGATCAATCCGGAGGTCACGGACCTTTTTGACTTCAAATTCGAGGATTTCGAGTTGGTGAACTACGATCCGCATCCGCACATCAAGGCGCCGATCGCGGTCTAGGTAATCGGTCGGCGACTGTCAGCTGGGAATTGCAAACAGGAGCAGCCGTTGACCTCCGAGCATTTCGCGGTGGGATGTTGAGGTTATGGAGTTTGGAGGTTAGCGATAAATAAGGGGGTAAAAATTCTTGAGTTGTCCTTCTGCCTTTTCAAGGCGGATTATTGTTCTCAGGTTTTGGAGCCAAGAGAGTCGGCGCGCTCATTAAAAATCCTAGCGAAATGAAGAGTAGGACAAAAAAAGAGTAAATAAAATTGATGTTACTTGGCTCATTTGGCCAGGTGAGTGAGTGGTTGTAAAGTTTTCCTGAAGTAAAAAATAATATAAGGCTAATTGTCAATAAAAAAACTCTCATCTTAATTCTGAATTTTAATAATATTGAAACGCCTAGGGCGCTCCCAAAAACAAAAGCCACAAAGGCAAACAGGGTCATAGTTTGTTCTTCGCCAAAAGGCAGGATCAAAAACCTAGAAATAATGTTCTCAACAAACTGAAGTGAATGCTCGGAGCTGTTAAGCGCTTCTGTTTCCATGGAAATTCTAGCCGGGAAAGAAAATCGTAGTGTTGATATATTTGGAAAGCAAGAGATCACCATGTGGCGCAAAGAGCAAGAATGGCATTTGCGAAATTTCGTCAGGCCTTCTAATCGTGAATTGGAGAGAGACTTGATTTGGGGATGAAAAGAACACGTACTCTCTGTCGTAATCTGCTTTGTGCGTTACGTATGATATTTCGTCTAATTCTCGCCAATTTCGCAGGGATGAAACGTCCGAATCGACACCAGCTTCACGCAAATGCTCTTGGAAAGTTTTCGCATCTAATCCTAGGAGGAGGGGTGGGAATGCAATGTACTCCCCATTCTTCCCAGATTTAACGTCAATACTCAAACTTCCATCCTGGGGGTCATATCTCGCAAGTAATAAACCTCTTGCTTCGGTCCTGCTGTCGCCGTCACTTTCAAAGTAGCTCCAGATTTCTGCGCCAAGTGGTAACGGCGCAACGGTGCTTGAATTCTGGTCGAGGTTGGAACTTGGATGTGTTGTTGGGTCTGAGGTATTGTCTTCTGGGGAAACAAATTGTATTCGCTTGAGTGTGGGTCCTTCTGGTGTGTTTTTGTCCAGAAAAACAAAAGCTACCGCCGACTTTTTTCCGTCGCCAAATGTGCTAATCGGTGCCGAAAAGTCAAGAAACAGGTATTCCTTAGGTCCATAGTCTTTGGACCCGGGCGTGCAGTAGCCGCTCGTCAATGATTTTGCATAAGGGATAGTTTGGCGAGCTTTTTCCCAGCTAGCTGAAAGAGGTATTTCCGACAAATTCAGGATAGAGTGATAGGTCTCTACAGCGTTTTCGTCTTGCGACCAAATGTCTGCATCTGCAATCCACTTAAAATGACTATAATTTGTTCTATTCGTTTCTCCTGATCTTGCTGTTGGCTCAGTAGTGTCACTGTGTCCGCAAGAGCTGAAGTCACTTGCCAGTGTCAGACCGGGTAGTCCGTAGCTAAGCAAAAAAATCGAGAGTAATTTGTTCACGTTCTAAATTCCTCACTTAAAGCGAAACGAACGTTACCCAACGTAACTCTTTTGAGTTAAAATGCAATCAAAAATAGTAAAGTTTAGCGTCTCGTGTCAGATGGGTTGCTGCGCTTAAGCGGAAATAGTTGTGGTGAGTTTGCCAAACATCAACGTAGCGACACGTCTGTACGCTAAAACATGCGCTCGCACTTCACGGTCACGCGTCCTTCCAAATGTCGCAACTTTCAGCTGATGAATCAAGCTGGGCCTCTGAGCAATCGCCTTCACCCCACTTCGAACCACGTCATCATTCCGGATGCTGCGTGGCCCAGCATGTGGCAGTGAATAAGCCACTTGCCCGGGTTGTCGGCCACGAAGGCGATCCGGACCGTTTCCTCAGGTTCGCTCGTATAGGTGTCGCGCCAGTCCTGCCGGTCCAGCGCTTTGCCGTTGCGCGCCAGAACCTTGAAATGATGACCATGAAGATGGATCGCGTGCGGGAAGGCCGTGTCGTTTCGGCTTTCCAGAACGATTGTTTTGCCCTTTTCGGCGGAGAACATCGGGTTGCCTTCCATGCCGGCAATGCCGTTGAAGCCCCAGACCATGCCGGCTTCCATCAGGCTGCGCGGGCTCATCTGCGTGCCGTCGTGCATCATGGAGGTCATGCCGCCCATGGCGCCGCCCGCCATCACGAGAGGCAGCACCATGGCGTCATCGAGATCCGGCTCGGGAAGGGGATTGGGCGGCGGAAGGCTCAGAGGAATGTCTTCCTCTACCGCTTCCGCCACCTGGAAGGTCGCGAATGTGAAGGGCTTGCCGGTCATCATCTCGAAGGGTAGTGCCCCGGTCTTCTGCGGACGCACGATCAGGTCCATTCGCTGGGCCGGCGCAAGCTGGATGATGCCCGAAACGTCCCGAGGCGTCTCGAAGGACTGTCCGTCGAGGGCTATCACACGCGCGTCGAAACGCTCCGGTGAGATGTCCAGGATGCGGGCAGGGGAAGCGTTGATCAGCCGCAGACGGTGCCAGCGCTCCTTTTGCAGCGGGATCTCCGGCATCGATTTACCGTTGATTGTCAGCCAGTTGCCGAGCCGTCCGGCATGGGCGAAATCATGCATGGCGCCGAAGCTTGTAAGCTCCAGCCGGCCGTCTTCGTCCAGTCGCCAGTCGGACAGAAACAGCGTGAGATCGCGCTCGGGCGGAAAATGCCGGTCGTCGTCCTCGACAATCAGCGACCCTGCCAGCCCGCGCGGCACCTGGTTCCAGCTCATCGTGTGGGCGTGATACCAGAAGGTTCCGGCATCCGGCACGACGAAGTCGTAGTCGAAGCTTTCGCCCGGCTGCACCGCGGGTTGGGTCAGTCCGGCAACACCATCCATGGCATTGTCGATCCGGATGCCGTGCCAGTGAACCGAGGTTGCTTCCTCCAGGTTGTTGGTGAAACGGACTTGCACCCGCTCGCCGCGTCTGACGCGGATTTCCGGTCCCGGCAGGCTGTCATTATAGAGCCAGAGGTCGGAGAGGCCGCCGTCTGCTCCGTAAAGGCGCGCCTTTCCCATGGCAGCGGTAAGCTCAAACTGTCCGTCTCCGCTGGCGGCCAGCGATAGCCGTGGCAAAAGCGCCGCAGAGGCACCTAGCATCCCGGCTTTCAGGAAGCCGCGTCGTGACCATTGAGCGGAGGTGGGGGCGAGGTGTTTGCGTGGCAATCGGGGCATGTGTCGCATCCTGACGGCATTCGGGTCCATGTCCCGGAAAGGGCTGGGCGAATTTTGCCAGAGGGTGCGGTGTCCAGCCACTGGAAGGTCAAGTCATTTTGCCTGCGACAGGCAAAAACGCAGCTCCGAAAGCTTCGCATTTTGGAAAGCCTCGTGCAAACTACGGAGGCTTCCACCACGCGGACCAGAACGCATGTCTTTCGAGCCTCCTCAGATCTCCCTATCTCCTCATGCCATGGCCGCGGAACGCCGGGGCTTCGACCCCATGGTGGGGCGCAAGCTTCTGGCCGGTGTGGACTCCGGCCTTCTTCCGCATCTTCATGTGGTCATGGCTGAACGGGCGGGCGAGACGGTTCTGGAGAGTTACGGCAGCGGGCCAGATGAAAGCTGGGCCAAGTCGCTGGGTGTCGTCGACTTTACGGCGACCACCCTTCACGATCTTCGCTCCGTCTCCAAGAGCGTTGTCAGTCTGCTCTACGGCATTGCCCTTGAACGCGGTCAGGTGCCGCGTCTTGATACGCCTCTCCTTGAGATTTTTGACGAATATAAGGATCTGTCCGCGGACCCGGAGCGAATGAAGCGGACGGTCGAACACGCCCTGACAATGACGCTCGGCATGGAGTGGGACGAGACCGGGCCCTATACCGGGCCCGAAAACAGCGAAGTCGCAATGGAAATGGCTTCTGATCGCTATCGCTTCATCCTCAACAGGCCACTTGTCTGCGAGCCTGGCACGCGCTGGATCTACAGCGGCGGGGCGACTGCGCTGATCGGGGAGATCCTGCATCGGGGGACCGGGATGAACCTGCCGGATTTTGCCCGCGAAACCCTGTTCGAGCCGCTCGGCATCGAGACCTTCGAGTGGATGGCGGGGGAGGACGGCACCCATTCGCCGGCCTCCGGGCTTCGTCTCACGGCGCCGGATCTCTTGAAAATCGGCCGTCTCGTCCTGAATGACGGGCTTTGGAACGGACGTCAGATCGTGCCGGAGGCTTGGCTGCGGGCATCGCTTCGTCCGGTCGTTTCAACCAGCGAGGGGCCGGACTACGGCTATTTCTGGTTCTGCGGACAGGCGCCGGTTCCCGCTTTCGGCGGACCGACCCAGTGGTTCGCCGGCTTCGGCAATGGCGGTCAGCGTCTCTGGCTCTGCCCGAAAGCGGACATTGTCGCCGTCATCTTTTCAGGCAACTACGACAACTGGAATGCCTGGGTTCCGCCGACGCGGGTGTGGAGCGAGATCATTCTGGCGAATTTACGCGAGGCCTAGGCGCACATGTTGCGCCTACCTGTGCGCCTCAATCAGGTCCCGATACCAGAGGGCGCTGTTCTTCAACGTGCGGACCTGGGTGTCGTAGTCCACATGGACGATACCGAAGCGCATCCGGTAGCCTTCTGCCCACTCGTAATTGTCCATCAGGCTCCAGAGGAAATAGCCCTTGACCGGAACGCCGGCATCGATCGCGTCGTTGAGCGCGCCAAAGTGCGTGTCCAGGTAAGCAATCCGCCGCTGGTCGTCCACGGCCCCGCCTTCCGGCTCATCGTTGTAGCAGGCTCCGTTTTCGGTGATGTAGCAGTCCGGCAGCGTGTAGCGCTCGTGGAGCTGCTTCAGAAGATCGGAAAGGCCCGCCGGATAGACTTCCCAGCCAATGTCGGTCAACTCCGGACCCGGCGCCGGCGTGATGGTTCGGGTGCGGGGATAGTCGGCCTCATCCGGCGCATCCGCCACCCGCAACGGGGTGTAGTAGTTCAGTCCCCACCAGTCGAGCGGCTGGCTGATGGTCTCCATGTCGCCGTCCTGGATGTTCATCCTGTCGCCGATCGCCTCCAGAATGTCCGGATGGTAGCTGCCGTTGAAGATGGGGGAGAAATAGACATCGTTGTTGAAGATGAACGCCCGCTCGGCGGCAGCCTTGTCTTCTTCGCTGTCGCCGGCCGGATAGACCGAATGCGCGTTGATCACGATGCCCATCGGCAGGTCTGATCGGGCAGCACGTGCTGCCTGAACGCTCAGGCCGTGGGCAAGGTTCAGCGTGTGAAGCGCGGCAGCGAAGGCTTCCATGCTCTTTTCGCCCGGGGCATGAATGCCGTAGAGATGACTGAGGTGGCAGACACACCAAGGTTCGTTGATGGTTGCGAGCGCATCCATTCTGTCGCCGAGGCGCCGGACGACCACATCCGTGTATTCGGCAAAGGCTTCCGCCGTGCTGCGGGCGGTCCAGCCGCCGTCACCTGCCAGCATCAGGGGCAGGTCCCAGTGATAGAGCGTCGGATACACCTTGAGACCGCGCGCCACCATGCCGTCGATCAGTCGATCGTAGAAATCGAGGCCCTTCTCGTTCACCTTGCCCCGGCCATCGGGCAGGATGCGGGGCCATGCGATCGAGAAGCGGTAGGCGTCGACGCCAAGCGACTTGATCAGGTCAAGGTCGCTTTCCCAGCGATGATAGTGATCGCAGGCGATGTCACCGGTGTGCTGGCGATAGACGCGGCCCGGCATCTTTGAGAAGGCATCCCATATGCTCGGCTTGCGGCCGTCCTCGCCAGTGGCGCCTTCTATCTGATAGGCGGCGGTGGCTACACCGAACAGAAAATCGTCCGGAAAGCGCGCCGCCAGATCTTTGATGGATGACATCGGGTCTCGTCTCACATTCGAAATCGGTCCCGGTGTCATATGATCCAAAGCGCTTTGGATCAAGCTGTTTCGTGCAGTTTGGCTTCATTGGAGGCGACGGCGGCAAGTCCAGCAGGCCAGGAGACGGCGTCCCGCGACAGGCGGGTGCGCTCATGGTATCTCTCTCTGACGTTTCGGTTTCTTGCCTCGGGGCTTTTTCTCGCCGGGCTTTTTGGCCGGAAGGCTTGAGACATAGGATCTTGCCAGATCCACCCAGGTCTTCAGGTCCTCATCGGTCTCGAACCCCTCGGGGTCGACACGGACGAAGCCGGTCATCGTCCGCCCTCCCATTACGCAGCGCGATGCATGCGGCCGTTTCAGGGCTTCTTCCTCCAGATCCTTCCCGATCCGCGCCAGCAGGCCGCGCCGGGACGCGCAGATCAGCATGTTGCCGTTGACGAGGAAGCAGTTGGTTCCGAACATCCTCCTCTGCTGCACGTTCTCGTCCGGGATCATTTCGCGGGTCCGCTCTATCAGGACAGTTTCCATCAAGTCCGGCATGTTCGAGAACTCCTTTCAGGTGGCATCCCACCGACAAGACCAAAGCGAGATCCGCTCAGCCGACGCGTGAGATGAATATTTTCGCTGTGGGCCAATCCTGCAAATGAAAATCTATGGTAGGAGGCGTTCCATGGACCAGAAACCGGATTCGGAGGTCGTCTTGCCGGAAGTCGTCATGATCGCAGCGGTCGCGCGCAACGGGGTTATCGGGGCCGAGAACGACATGCCCTGGAAACTCCCGACCGATCTCAAGCATTTCAAGAAGCTGACCCTCGGCAAACCCGTCGTCATGGGCCGCAAGACCTTTCTCTCCTTCGGGGGCAGGCCGCTCCCGGGTCGGCCGCATGTCATCATTTCGCGCAATCCCGACTATGCCCCGCAAGGCGCGCAGGCGGTGACCTCACTGGAAGCAGGTCTCAAGACGGCGAAGGACATAGCGGCAAAAACCGGCGCTGACGAAATCATCGTCATGGGCGGCGGTCAGATCTATGCGCAGGCGATGCCATTTGCCGACCGCCTGGAGATCACCGAGGTGGATGCTGAACCGGATGGGGACACGAGGTTTCCGGAAATCGACCCGGATGTCTGGAAAGAGACCGCCCGAACGCAAGGCGAACAGAGCGAGCGCGATACTGCGCCTTTCGCCTTCGTCACCTATCTCCGGGCTGAAGCGCCGTGAAAACGCCGGATGCAATTGGTCCAACCGTCCAGCTTCCTTCTGGCTACGAGGCGGCATGGTCGACGTTCGAAGAGTTGAGCGCGCGCGACGTGCACGATCTTCTGAGGCTTCGCCAGCAGATTTTCATTCTGGAGCAGACCTCTCTCTACGCCGACATCGACGGCAAGGACCCGCATGCGTTGCATTTTCTGATCAGGCAAAATGACGCAGGGGAGGTTGTCGGTGCCATTCGTCTGTTCACGGATGCCGGAGTCGGCGAGGCGCGCATCGGCCGTGTGGTCATCGCCAAGTCGGCGCGGGGGTCGGGTATGGGGCGCTTTCTCATGGTCTCGGGGATCGTGAAAGCGCGTGATCTTGTGCCCGGGTGCCGCATCCTTCTGTCGGCGCAGCAGTACCTTGAGGAATTCTACGTTTCCCTTGGATTCCGGACTGTTTCGCCGGTCTATATCGAGGATGGCATTCCCCATATCGACATGATCCTCCCCGCCTCGAACAGCGACTGAGCCCTACTTCAGACAGATTTCGGCTTGCGCTCCTTGACACCGCGCTGCCGGCGCACCACGTCCGGCACGGAAAAGAAGCCGGTCTTTCAAGGGGTGGGGCGGGGCTTTTCGTTGAAAGGCGCGGGTAACCTCCCTATAACGAACGGTGAGTCAGAACGGGTCCGAGAACCCATGTCCGGCAACGCCTGTCGGACGTCACAGAAGGAAGTCTTGATGCCTTGGAGCAATCAGTCAGGCGGCGGCGGCCCCTGGAAGGGTGGCGGAAACAACGGCGGCCCGTGGGGCGGCGGAAATAACAACGGCCCATGGGGCGGAGGCCCCAACCGCGGAGGCGGCGGAACGCCACCGGATCTGGAAGAGCTCCTCAAACGCACTCAGGACCGCATGAAGAACGTGCTGCCCGGCGGTGGCGGAGGCCTCGGTTTGATCGGTGTGCTGATCGTTATCGGCGTTGTTGTCATCGGATGGCTGGCGACAGGCTTCTACGTGGTCGACGAAGGCGAGGTCGGCGTCGAACTCGTGCTCGGCGAAGTTGCCGACCAGACCCCTCCGGGCCTCAACTACAACTGGCCTTATCCGATCGGCGAAGTCTATCGCCCGCAGGTCGAGCTGCAGCGTGAAACCACCGTTGGCGTCGACGAGACCGTCAGTGCTGCCGGTGCTGTGCGCGCGCGCGATGTGCCGGAAGAAAGCCTCATGCTGACGGGTGACGAGAATATCGTCGATGTCGGCTTCAAGGTTCTGTGGCGTATCAAGAACACACGCGAGGGCATCAACGACTTCCTGTTCAACATCCAGGACCCGTCAAGCACGGTGAAAGCGGTGGCCGAAAGCGCCATGCGCGAAGTCGTCGGCGCGTCGAACATCGATTCGATCCTGACCGAGAACCGTGTTTCCATCCAGAACGATGTGGACAGCCTCATGCAGAAGACGCTGGACGCCTATCAGGCCGGCATCGAAGTCGCCGAGGTGCAGATGCAGCGCGTCGATCCGCCCGCACAGGTCATCGATGCATTCCGCGACGTTCAGGCTGCTCGTGCCGACCAGGAGCGTATTCGCAACGAGGCTGAGGCCTATGCGAACCGTATCGTTCCGGAAGCCCGCGGTGAATCGGCCCGTGTCCTTGAAGCGGCAAATGGCTACAGGGAGCAGACGATTGCCGAGGCGACCGGTCAATCTCAGCGCTTCACCAAGATTTACGACCAGTACAAGAATGCACCGGACGTGACGCGTGAACGCATGTATCTCGAAACCCTCGAAAAGGTTCTGGGAGCCAACAACAAGATCATTATCGACAGCGATTCATCCGGCAGCGGCGTGTTGCCGTTCCTGCCGCTCAACGATCTGAACGGACGCGGCAACGCGTCTTCCGCACGGACGGGAGGGAACTGATCATGCGCAGCGGTATTCTCGCAATTGTTCTCATCGTCGTGGCGCTGATTGCCTATATGTCGATCTTCATCGTCAACCCGACACAGCAGGCGCTCGTCCTGCAGTTCGGCAAGATCGTGGAGCAGCCGAAGACCGAACCCGGTTATTACTTCAAGATCCCGTTCGTCCAGAACGTCGTCTACATGGACAAGCGCATCCTCAACCTCAACATGCCGCCGCTGGAGCCGATTTCCTCGGACAAGAAGCGGCTTGTCGTGGATGCCTTCGCACGCTACCGCATCTCGAACCCGGTGCTGTTCTATCAGCGTGTGCAGAACGTCGTGACGGCCAACCGGCGCCTTTCCACGTTGCTGCAGTCGACGCTTCGCTCGCAGCTTGGCCGGACCAGCTTCGTTGCGCTCGTGCGTGACGACCGTTCCGGTGTCATGGATGCGATCCGCAGGGATGTCAGCACCAATGCGGCTGAGCTGGGGATCGAGGTGATCGACGTGAAGATCCGCCGTGCGGACCTTCCCGATGCCAACTCCCAGGCGATTTACGAGCGCATGAAGACCGAGCGTCAGCGTGAAGCGACGGAACTCCGTGCACAGGGTGAGGAAGTCGCCCGACGCATCCGTTCGCGCGCCGACCGCGACGCGACCGTTCTCGTCGCCGAGGCAAAGCGCGATGCTGAAATCACCCGAGGTGACGGTGATGCGGAGCGGAACAAGATCTTCGCCGAGGCGTTTGGCGCCGATCCGGAGTTCTTCGCGTTCTACCGGTCGATGCAGGCCTATGAGGCAGGTCTCAGAAGCGGCGACACGAGCCTGGTGCTTTCACCGGACTCCAGTTTCTTCCGCTTCTTCAAGGACCCTCGGGGTGTTGAGAGCGAGCCTGCCAACGAAAATGGTGAGGCCGGAACCTCGCAGCAGCAGCAGCCCGCGCTCAGCGCGCAATGAGTGACCTGGTTACGGCGCTCGGGCTGATGCTTGTTCTCGAAGGCGTGCTCTACGCACTTGTGCCAGGTGGCATGAAAGGCGTCATTCGCAGCGCGCTGGAGACATCGGATCAGACCCTGCGTGTCGCAGGACTCGTGGCGGCTGCAGGTGGCCTGTTCCTCGTGTGGATTATCCGAGGATAACGAAAAGTTTTCGGGCGGGAGACGCAAAAATCTCCCGCCCGTTCTATATTCTGATTAGATGCGTCAGGCCGTGGCGGTCAGCCGGCCACAGCCTAAAACCCATCGACTGTTTAGTCTTCCCGAAACAGTCGAACGACTGGGATGAGGAGAAAGCCCCATGGCTCCAGAATTTGTTCGCCGCAGACTGTCCCGGATCGCCTTTGCGGCGGCGGGTATCGCGCTCGGCGGAATGCTTGCCTTTCAGCCGGTCCACTCCGCAAGAGCGCAAGGACCCGTCTCCGTCGCGGATCTGGCGGAAGGCCTGGCAGATGCGGTCGTCAACATTTCCACGGCTCAGACGGTTCAGGGCCGCAGGTCCGTTCCCATGCCGGAAGTGCCGGACGGCTCGCCCTTCCAGGAGTTTTTCGAAGAATTCTTCAACCGTCAGAACCGGGATGACGACCAGCAGCCGCGCCGGGTGCAGTCGCTTGGCTCCGGTTTCGTCATCGACGGCGAGGAAGGCATCATCATCACCAACAACCACGTCATCGATGGCGCGGATGAAGTCACCGCGAACTTCAATGATGGTACCAAGCTGAAGGCGGAAGTCATCGGTTCCGATGAGAAAACCGACCTTGCCGTCTTGAAGGTGACCCCGGAAACGCCGCTCAAGGCGGTCAGCTTCGGCGATTCCGACGGTATCCGCGTCGGTGACTGGGTCATGGCGATCGGCAACCCGTTCGGTCTCGGCGGAACCGTCACCGTCGGCATCGTGTCGGCCCGCAACCGCGACATCAATTCCGGTCCCTATGACAACTTCATCCAGACCGATGCGTCCATCAACCGGGGTAACTCCGGTGGTCCGTTGTTCGACATGAACGGCAATGTCATCGGGATCAACACCGCCATCATCTCGCCGTCCGGCGGATCGATCGGCATCGGCTTCGCCATTCCGGCCAAGACGGCGATGCGCGTGATCGACCAGCTTCGCGAATACGGCGAGACGCGCCGGGGTTGGCTGGGTGTCCGCATTCAGGAAGTGACCGACGAGATCGCCGAGAGCCTTGCGATGAATGAGGCCATGGGCGCGCTGGTCGCCGGTGTCACGGACGACGGACCTGCGTCAAAGGCCGAGATCGAGCCGGGCGACGTCATCATCAAGTTCGACGGCAATGAAGTCGAGACGATGCGCGAACTGCCGCGCATGGTCGCCGAAACCGCTATCGGCAAGGAAGTCGAGGTCGTGGTTCTGCGCAAGGGCGAAGAGGTTACCATCAGCGTGACGCTCGAACGTCTGAACGAGAACGAGGTTGCCGATGCCAGCGAGACCGTCGAGGACGAACCGGAAACCAAGCCGGTCGAGAAAAGCGAGATCCTCGGAATGGTTCTGGCCGAACTCGATGATGCGCTGCGCAAGCAGTTTTCTATCGAGGAAAGTGTCAGCGGTGTCGTCGTGACCGAAGTCAAGCCGGGCTCTTCAGCCGAAGAAAAGCGCGTCACGGCGGGCGATGTCATCAAGGAAATCGCCCAGGAACAGGTGGCCACACCGGACGAAGTGAAGGCGCAGATCGACAAGCTCAAGAGCGAGGGCCGCCGCTCGGCGCTGCTGCTTCTCGCCAATCCGACCGGCGACGTCAGGTTCGTTCCCGTCCGGATCGAGGAGCAATAAGCTGATCCGCCAGGACTACGATGTTTTGAAGGGCGCCGGAGACGGCGCCCTTTCTTTGTTTGATAACGGGTGCCTTGAGCGGACTACCCATCAGGGCTGGCTGATAAGGGTCGCACCTGCGGCTGGTCGGGAGCGTGAGACGCGTCAGCTCAGCACGAAGTCGCTTTCGGCGTAGCCCTGCAGGTAAAGCAGGGCCGTGAGGTCGCCGTGGTCGATGCGGAAATCGGCAGCGGCGGCGACAGCAGGTTTCGCCCGGTAGGCAACGCCGGCGCCGGCCCGTTCGATCATGGCAAGGTCGTTGGCACCATCTCCGACCGCGAGCGTATCCTCGAAATCCAGTCCCTGTTCCGAAACCAGCTCTTCCAGCCGCGCGCGTTTGGCGTCTCTGCCGAGGATCGGTTCCCCGACCTTGCCGGTCAGCTTGCCATCTGCTTCCAGCAAGGTGTTGGCCTGGTTTTCGTCAAAGCCGATCATGGCGGAGACGGCGCTGGTGAAATGGGTGAAGCCGCCGGAGACGAGGGCGCAATAGGCGCCGTTTGCCTTCATGGTCTGGACAAGGGTTCGTCCGCCCGGCATGAGCTGGATCCGGTTGCTGAGCACGGAGCCGATGGCGGAGACGGGAAGACCGGCGAGCAGACCAACACGTTCTCGAAGGGCCGGTTCGAACTCGGTCTCGCCGCGCATGGCGCGTTCGGTGATCGCCGAAATCTGATCCTTGAGGCCAAGTTCTGCCGCCAGTTCGTCGATGCATTCCTGCCGGATCATGGTGGAATCCATGTCCGCGATGAGCAGGCGCTTGCGGCGGCGCGCGTGAGCCTGCACAAAGACGTCAACCGGCGCATCGCCGATCACGTCGCGCAGGCGGGTTCCAGCTGTCGCTGCTTCGACGCCGGCGAAGGAAATATCGGCGGCAACGCCAGGATTGAGGATTGACGATCCGTCCGCTCCAAGGCACTCCACGGCCGTGCGGACGAGATCCGCGGTCACCGCCGGAGCGGTGGGGGTGGAGACTAGCGTGGCAACGAGAGACATGGACGGTTCCTTGGAAAACGGGGTGGAAAGAGCTGCCGGCAAACGCGCCATTCTGATAGCTGGCCCAACGGCAAGCGGCAAGTCCGCTTTGGCGCTGGCACTGGCCAAAAGGCTGGACGGCGTCATCGTCAATGCCGATTCCATGCAGCTATACGAGGACCTGCGCATTGTCAGTGCAAGACCGTCGCCTGACGAAGAGGCGCAAGCGCCCCATCGCCTTTATGGCGTTCTGCCGGCTGCGGCCGCCTTTTCCACCGGCGGCTGGCTTCGGCTGGCGGCCGAGCAGATCAGCGTGATCCGAGCCGAGCGCAGGGTCCCGATCCTTGTCGGCGGCACCGGCCTTTATTTCAAGGCACTGACAGAAGGCTTTGCCGAGTTGCCGGACATCCCTGAGACAATCCGGGAGAGGGCGCGGGACCTGGCCGAGCGGGAAGGCGTCGAGGGGCTGAAGCAGGCTCTGCGGGTCGAAGGAGACGAGGCGGCAGCGCAGGACCTGTCCGACCCGCAGCGGCTGGCGCGGGCGCTGGAGGTCATCCTTGCAAGTGGCAAGCCCTTGTCGCGGTGGCAGAAGGAGCAGCAGTCGGCGCCTTTGCTGCCGTCCGGTTCTTTCTCCGGTCTGGTGCTGGCGCCGCCACGGCCGTGGCTGCACGCCAGGATCGCAGAGCGGGCACAACTGATGGTTCGCGATGAGGGTATTGCCGAGGTGGAGGCGCTGCTGCGCAAGGGCCTTCCGGCAAGTCTTCCGGCCATGCGCGCGATCGGTGTCGCCGAAATCGGCCGCCTTCTTTCCGGCGAATGGGATCGCGCCGAGGCGGCAGCGAAACTGACTGTTGCGACGCGTCAATACGCAAAGCGGCAAGAGACATGGTTCCGTAACCAGATGCCCCTCTGGCAACGGCTTGATCCGGCTTCCGAATTGGATTCCAAGCAAATCGTCATAAACATGTGACAATTTGTCAGCAACTTCTAGGGTGTGCAGTGCAGCGAACTGAATCGTCATAACCTGTTGGGAATACGGATTTATTTTCGCCACTTTTGTTCGTATAATTGTGCAGGTCCAAGGGTTGGCACAATTACAGGTTTAATGTATCCTCGCCGCCGTGTTGCAGAATTTCTGCGACCGTCCCGCCCGTTGGATACCATCGAGATGTTTGGGAGGACAAAGGTGCAGACGATATTCCTCGAATGCGGCTCCGTTAAACTCGTTCCCTTTACTCCGGCTGATATCAAGCTCGTCAAGGATCTTCATACGGATCTTTACGGCAACCGATGCTCCGACTATGCGACCAACTGCACGGTGACGGATGCGGAAGAATTCGTGCGCTCCGTGCTGCAGACCCAGTCCGATCTTGGTTTCGCAAAGTGGAAGGCCGTGTCCGATGACGGCAAGTTTCTGGGCTGGGCGGGGTTTACTCAGGTCAGTGAAACCTCCGAGATCAGCCTGAATTATTGCCTGCAGAAAGAGGTGCTGGAGCGTGACACCAGCCTCGCGCGGCGGCTGTGCCGGGCTCTCAGCGACTGGTTCTTCAAGAATACCTACTTCTCGCATCTCGTCGCCGTTGTGCGCACCGACAACCGCGATGTCCGGAATGTGGTCAAGCAGGCAGGCTTCTATCACCGTGAGAGCAAGGTGATCGACGGCATGCAGGCGGACGTGTTTCAGCTTCTGAGCCCGTCCATGCAATCCTACCTGATGACGGCCTAGACCCTTTGCAGGGCCGGTCTGCGGATCGGCGATCAGCGCGACAGAACATGTTGAGGACCGCCCGCGCGGTCCTTTTTTGTGTCTGGACCTGAGCGAGCGCTGAACGCAAAAGGGGCCGCTTGCGCGGCCCCGTCGTTCGTCGGCTATGTGACGCTTCGCCTAAACCGCGGCGAGGGCACCCGGGTTGCCGGTCTGCTGACGCAAAGCCAGCTTGTTCATGGCCGAGACATAGGCGCGTGCGGAGGCGACGAGCGTGTCCGTGTCGGCGCCTTTGCCGGTTGCGATGCGCCCTTCGGCTTCCAGCCGCACCGAAACCTCTGCCTGCGCGTCGGTGCCTTCGGTCACCGCATGCACCTGATAGAGCGACAGCTTGGCTTCATGCGGCATGATCGACTTGATCGCATTGAACGTTGCGTCCACCGGGCCGTCGCCGGTTGCTTCCTTCGTGACGTGCTGACCGGCGACATCCATGGTCAGGATGGCCTTTTGCGGGCCGCCGGTGCCGGCGATCACGGTCAGGGCAATGACCTTCGCACCTTCGCCCAGAACGTTGATTTCGTCCTCGACCAGGGCTTCGATGTCCTCGTCGTAGACGTGCTTCTTGCGGTCGGCCAGATCCTTGAAGCGGCGGAAGGCGTCCTGCAGGGCGTTGTCGCCCAGCTCGTACCCCAGTTCGCGCAGCTTGTCGCGGAACGCATGACGGCCGGAATGCTTGCCCATGACCAGCGACGTGGCTTTCACGCCGACGTCTTCCGGACGCATGATCTCGTAGGTTTCGGCATTCTTCAGCATGCCGTCCTGGTGAATTCCGCTTTCGTGCGCAAACGCGTTCTTGCCGACGATCGCCTTGTTGTACTGAACGGCGAAGCCGGATGCGCCAGCGACCATCTTGGAGGCTCGGACCAGGAACGTCGGATCGATTTGCGTCGCGTAGGACAGCACGTCACCGCGGGTGCGGATCGCCATGACGATCTCTTCCAGGGCGGCGTTGCCGGCGCGTTCACCGAGGCCGTTGATGGTGCATTCGATCTGACGCGCACCGCCGGCAACACCGGCCAGCGAGTTGGCAACCGCCAGTCCCAGATCGTCGTGGCAGTGCACGGAAAAGACCGCCTGATCGGAGTTCGGTACCCGCTCACGGATCTGCTCGAACATGGTCTTGTATTCGTCCGGCGTCGCATACCCGACCGTGTCCGGCAGGTTGATCGTGGTCGCGCCGCATTTGATGGCGGCATCCACGCAGCGGCACAGATAGTCGATCGGCGTGCGGGTGGCATCCATCGCCGACCATTCGACATCGTCGATCAGGTTGCGCGAGCGGGTCACCGTGTCGGTGATGATGTCCAGCACCTGCTCTTCGGTCTTGTTCATCTGAAATTTCAGATGGATCGGGGAGGTGGAGACAAAGGTGTGAATGCGGCCCTGTCTGGCATGTTTCACCGCTTCGCCGCAGCGGTCGATATCGGCATGAATTGCACGGGCGAGGCCGGCGATGACGGATTTTTCGGACCGCTTGGCGATTTCGCTGACAGCTTCAAAGTCGCCGTTCGAGGCGATCGGAAAGCCGGCTTCAATGATGTCGACACCCATGTCGTCGAGGATTTCGGCGATCTGCAGCTTTTCTTCCAGCGTCATGGACGCGCCGGGCGATTGTTCGCCGTCGCGCAAGGTGGTGTCGAAGATGCGGACCTGATCCTTCTCGGAGGTGGCAGTCATGTCGTTTCGTCCCTGGCTTGGATCGGCGGCCGTGCAAAAAATGGCAATGGGGCCTGTCGCGATCCTGATGTCGTGATGCGTTTTTTGAAACTATCTCCCCTAAGTGCCCGTTCCGCAAATCTTGACGCGGATCAGCCGACGCTCAGGGGCATCTAAGAAGGAGGAGATCGCCAAGTAGGAGAAGGCCGCCGCGCAAGGGCTGCGCGTCGATATCTGAACCGGAAATGTCGCGTGGCGCGATCATGGGTTTCAATTGGCCTTCAGTCGTCTCTAAACAGGTCGTCTTTTCAGAGCGTCCGATCAGGGTGCAGCAAAAGCGTCACCCGACGGTTAACGAGAATTGTTCATACGGCATCACCTTGACACGTGCAAGCACTGATCGAAATTTTGTCTTGCCTGAACTGCCTCAGGCAAAGCTCTTGATCGTTTCGGTCAGTTTCTGATCGGAAAAACGACCCTGGATTTCTTCCACTTCTCCGCGCCTTTTTAGAAAGGCCGCAACGCAGGTCGGGTCGAACTCGCTTCCTGCCTTGTCAGCGAGAAAGTCGAAAGCCTGATCGTTTGTCCAGGCCGACTTGTACGGACGATCCGTCGTAAGGGCGTCGAAGACGTCGGCGACGGCGGCGATCCGGCCGACGAGCGGGATTTGTTCGCCGCGCAGGCCCTTTGGATAGCCGGTGCCGTCCCACCTTTCGTGGTGGGTCGCGGCAATTTCTGCAGCGACCTGCAGCAGGCGGCAGTTGGATCCGTGCAGGATGCTCGCACCGATGTCAGTATGCCGGTTAATTTCCTTGCGTTCCTCATCAGTCAGGGGACCACGCTTCAGGACAATCCGGTCGGGTATGCCGACCTTGCCGATGTCGTGCATCGGTGCCGCGAGCTTGATATCCGTGCGCAGCTCTTCTCCGACGCCAAGCTCACCTGCAATCAGGTCGCAGAAATGGGCCATGCGCATCGTGTGCATCGCCGTGCCGAAATCCTTGTATTCGGAGGCGAGGATGAGGCGGTGCACGATTTCTTCGCCGCGAGCCCGGACCTCGGCAGTTGCCTGCTCGACCTCGTGCTTGAGCATGTCGGCCTGGGCCGACAGCCTGCGCTGAGCATCCGCCAGGCGGGTCAGGTTCATGACCCGCGCCTTGAATTCAACCACTTCCACCGGCTTGTTCAGAAAATCAACGGCACCAGCTGTAATGGCCTCCAGACGCCTGTCCGTATCGCGATCCGCCGTGACCATGACGATGGGCTTGTCCGCATGAGCAGGGTACTTGCGAATGAGCCGGATCAGATCAACCCCGTTCAGGTTCGGAAGCTGGTAATCGATAATGGCGACGTCGAACCGGCAGGTCTCGATTTCAGCGATCAGGGCAACGGGATCCGCGAAGCTGATCGCCTGGCAATTCGGGATTTTCGCGATGAGCTTTTCCATGATCATGCGATTGGTCGGGTCATCCTCGACCAGCAGGATGCGGAAATGATTATCGGTGGTGTTTTCGGTCATATTGCCATCCTGCGGAAACGGGACTTTGCCTGATCGATCGCGATTCTCAGTCGTGCTTCCGGAGAGTCGGTGCCGGAGGCCGCGCGTAAGTCATGGGCGGTCGAGGCAATCCCCAGAAAGCCGAGATTTTCTGCCGCGCCCCTCAAGGTGTGCAGGGCTCGGTCATACGTCGCGCGGTCGCCATTGCGAGAAGCGGACACAGCTGTCAGCACCAGTTCCTCCGCATTTTCGAAGAATGCGACCGCAAGGTCCTCGTAGACCGGCGCGCCGAATTCCTGGATAAGCTCGCTCTGTCGCGCCTCGTTGAAATCGACGATATCTGCCGAAGCAGATGCCGAGTCCGCGCCGGTCACATGTTTCGGTTCCGCTTGCACCTGCGTGAGCTGGTTCTCCTGCCCGGGCCCGTGATCGCGCAGAACCGCGCCGAGACGCTGGAAGGTGAGGGGCTTTGCTTCAAAACCGTTCATGCCCGCGTCGAAACACTCTTGCCGGTGCCTATCGGAGGCGTCGGCTGTCATGGCGATGATCGGCAACGTGGCGAATGCGCCGCCCAGCTTGCGTATTTCGCGTGTCGCGGAGATGCCATCCATGACCGGCATCTGGACATCCATGAGGACAAGGTCGAAGGACCGGGTCCGCAGCACGGAGAGCGCTTTCGCTCCGCTCCGGGCGACGGTCGGCTGCTGGCCCAATCGCTCCAGGAATTTGACCGCAACCCTTTGATTGACCGTGTTGTCTTCGACGACAAGAACCTGCAGGCGGGGCAGATCTGCTGTGATTGCGGGAAGTGACTGCTCGGTGTCTTGCAGGGCTGGCGTGGTCTCGGCGGGGATTTCGAACCGGAAGGAGCTGCCTTTGCCGGGCGCGCTGGAAACCCCGATACGACCGCCGAGCGTCTCTACCATCTGCTTGCTGATCGCAAGACCGAGCCCGGTGCCCCCGAACCGTCTGCTGATGGAGGAATCAACCTGGTGGAACGCGGTGAAAAGCTTCGCCTGCGCGGCCTCGGGAATGCCGAGGCCGGTATCTGAGACCTCGAAGAAGAGGCCTGAAGTGCCTTCTGAAAGGGTACCGGAGCGGGCGGAAACGCGCACGCGACCGTTCTCGGTGAACTTGACGGCGTTGGACAACAGGTTGAGCAGGATCCGTTTCAGGATCGTCGGGTCACTCTTGAACCATTGGCCCTGCAAGGCCGGATCCATCTCCACAAGCAGGCTATTGTTCCGGCGCCGGGCTTCTCCCTCTATGACAGAGACTGTCTCCGTGATCAGTTTTTCAAGCGAAAAGGCAATCATCTCGACGTGCAGAGATCCGTTTTCGATCTTTGCGAAGTCGAGGATCTCGTTGAGCATTTCCAGAAGCGCACGGCCGGACGTGGATATGGTGCTGACGTGCTCTGCGTCTTCCGGGCGAAGATTGCTTGTGGCCAGAAGATCCGACATGCCGAGAATGGCGTTCAAGGGCGTGCGGATTTCATGGCCGATTGTTGCCATGAAGGCGGATTTCGCCTTGTTTCCGGACTCTGCAGCTTCGAATGCGTTTTCCAGTTCGATCGCGACCTTGGACAGCTCCTCGCGCGTCCGCCGGACAAGGCGCAACTGTCTCAGAAGATTGAACGCCAGCAAGACGGCGGCCACCGCTATCGCGCCCATGAACAGAAGCGCGAGCATCTGGGCTCTGAAGACACTGTCTCGCGCGTCTGCTCGACCGGCTGAAACCGAAGCGTTCGTGCGCACCAGAAACGTGTTGGTCGCGCCACGCAAATTGCCCAGGACCTCGTCAATCCTGCCGAGTTCTATGCCTTGGTAGGACTGCTGGGCGTCGATCTGATTGAAGATCGGCTCTATGCTCAGAATGCTATCTCTGATGGCAGCCATCTTCGCTTTGATTGCCGCGCTCTGTTCGAAGTAACTGTTGTATTTCGAGTTGGCGAGAACAGAGAGCCGGGAGTAGAGGATGTCGTATTTCACTACGACCTGGTTTGGAGGAACTGCCAGTTCCCCAGTCGACGGATCCCGCTCGTCCGGGTGGAGCCTGACCTCATGCACCAGTTCGTAAAGGGCACGGGTTTCCCGGTCGAGCTGGTACACGGCCCAGATTGCGTCTTCGCGGATCGCATCGTGCAGCTCGCCCTCCCGCTTCACCAGAAAGGTCAGGATCACGACCATCGCACACACCAGGAAGATCAGGACGATAATGACCGACCTGGTCGCTCTGGCGGCCTGCTCGACAGCGGCCCGGCTGTTTTCGAAGTGACAACTCACTCGAGCACCTCAACCTCCCGGATCTGCCAGACAGAGCGCGCGAAGTACTTTTCGTTGAAGAGTTCCGGGTTGGTGTCGAACGGGTAGATCAGGAAGAGAGGGCCCTTTTCCCTGACAGACATGAGGTCCCCGTTCATCCGGGTCGCGAGCATCGTTTCCAGGGTTTCGGCATCCTCGTAAGGAAGTTCGGCGCTGTAATCGTTAAGCGCCGTCACGATCAGTCCGGAGCCTTTCGCGCCGACGGCGTCCAGAATGGTTTTCAGCCGCGGGCCGGAAAATGTCGTCGCCTCACTGGTCCAGGGGGTCTCGATGGTTCTCTCGACCTGGGGAAGCGCCTCAAGCATGTCCATGTCGAATTCGGCTGCGCCGGCATTGTTCGTCGTGTTGATGTTGCCGGTCACGACGAGCACGATCTTGCCGGAGGGTTTGTCCAGGTCCGCAGCAGCATGCGCTGCCCAGCCGAGCAGAGTCGCAAAGATCAGGCTAAGCATGAACTTCATTTCTTTCCCTCCGTTCCTTTATTGTCATAAATTACAATAATTAGGAATATTTTGTTCTTACATTCCACTCTATCTTACTACTATTTAATTTAATGAGAATTTCGCAAAGTAATCTTGTTAAAGTTATTCAAGGAAAGCTTTTTGGCAATCGACATTTTTGGCAATGGCTGTGACGTGGCTGGCCAACCATGCGAAGCTAAGTCTCGGAAATAGATGTGAAAATGTGGGCGATTCCGATCGGGGAATGGGGAGGCGTGCGCCTCCGGCACTCCAGCGAAAATGCGTTCATCTGCGTAAAGCGTCAGGAGAGATAAAAATCGCAGATACTCAGGCTTTAGGCCTGGCTGAAAGGTTCAAAATGACATCTGAAATGCCCTATGGGCGGAAGATCGGTCTGCAGCACTGCTTTGATAATGGAGCATGGCCCACGCAGCACATAACCGCCAACCGACTGACCTTTGATCACGCTAAGAGCGGTGACCAACGGTCAGCCGGAAGGAAGAGATCGTGCGACTGCTTCAGTCGTGTCAGATATAGAGTTCGCCGCGGGCAACGATTGTTGCCTGGCCGCCGATGCGCACTGCGTGCATCTGGCCGTTTTCCATATCGATTTCCAGATCGATGATCGACGGACGTCCCATCTCGAAACCCTGTTCGATGCGGATGTGATGCGTTCCGTTCGGAAGGTCGTCGTAATAGTCGACGACACCGGCAAAGGCTGCTGCGGCGGATCCGGTTGCCGGATCTTCCGGGATGCCCATGTCCGGAGCGAAAAGGCGTGCGTGAAAGGCGCTTTCGTGCGAGCGCGTCTCGCGGCAATAGACATAGGCGTCGTTGTGTCCGTCCTTGCCGAAACCGGCCTGCCACATGGAGGCGACGGGTTTGGCGCGGGCGAGGGCGTCAAGGTCGCGCACCGGCACGAAATGGAACGGGGGGCCGACGCGGAAGCGGGACGGAGTGTGGTTTTCGAAGCCGATATCCGACGGTTCGAGGTTCAGCGCCGCTGCGATCAGATCCACGTTATGGGTGGGGCCGGCGGGTTCGGGCAGCTTCGGCACGTCGAATTCCGCAAAAGCCGCCGCGTTTTCCCGCAGGATCACGGCGCATCGCACGGTGCCGATCTTCTGCTTCAGAACGACAACCGCATCCTGCTCGCCGCTGATCTCGCCGAAGCGTTCGGTGGCAAGGAGAATGGCCGTCCCGACGGTCGGGTGACCGGCGAAGGGGAGTTCGATCCTGGGTGTGAAGATCCGCATGCTCGCCGACTGGCCAGGATTTTCCGGGGGAAAGACGAAGACAGTTTCGGAGAGATTGAATTCGCCAGCAATCTTCTGCATCTGCGTGTCACTGAGACCTTCGCAGTCCTGAACCACTGCCAACGGGTTACCGGCAAGACTGGTGTTGGTGAACACATCCAAGATCGCGTAGCGGCGGCTCATTTTGACTTTCTCCCTGGCGAATGACCTGAAACTGGTTTGCAAGGTGACGCGGACTTTTGCATTTCTGGCGAAGTCTCGCCAGTGATTAGTCCGGATTCTTGGTGAACAAAAACTTGCCCTGTGGGAACCGGGGAAGACCGGGCTCAGGACAAGAGGGTAGACGCGATCGCGCGTGCATAGGGGACAATGGCGCAGTCGCCGAGGTCTGCGCTGGTGCGAATGATCCGGACATCGGCAAGTTCCTGTTCCTCCGAGGCGAGAGAGAAATCCATGATGCGCCGTCTGAGATCTTCGGCTTCCAGCGGGCTGTCGAGCACCTTGGCGATCGAAATGCGTGGCCCGTCGAAGGCTGCCAGCAGTTCTCCCGGGTGAAGGTCGGCGGGCGTCAAGCCGGTCTCTTCTTCCAGCTCGCGGTAGATCGCTCCGACCACGTCCACCGTGCCGTCCGCCTTCAGATCGGTCGGATCCAGATTGCCCCCGGGCGCATAAATCTGCCCGGCCGTCGCCGTCTTGTCGGACATGACCCCGTAAAGAAGCGCGCCATCGCTGGATCTGAGGATCGCCGAGCCGAACAGGTTGAAAGCGCTTGTGTCCGGTGCGCCCCAGTCACGCCAGGTGAGAAAGGCGGCATAGGAACACTCGGTGCAGACGCCCTCGAAGATGCCGTCTTCAAATCGGAAGCCGGTCAGTTTCAAGGTCCTGCCGTTCCACAGCATGCCGATGCGTTTCTTGGCTTCCTCGAAATGGTGAAGGATGGCGGCGTCGTTCTCCAGTTCGAACGCCCAGGGCGCCGTGGAGATAGTCAGGTTCAGCTCCCTGATCGTCTTGACGGGTGGCGTCAGATCTTTTTCCAGTAAAGGGATTTTGTCTCCTCCAGCCGACTGGCTCGGCCGGCTCGCGAGTCTTGAAAAGCCACGCTTTTCATAAAATCCGGTGGCTCCGGTCTCCGCTTCCAGGCGCAGGCGGCGATGGTTGGTCCATCTTGTGTGGTCCTCGGCCCGGATCAGCAGAAGTTCCCCGATGCCTTGGCGCTGCGCTTCCGGTGCGACGAACAGAAAGTCCATCAGCATCGCTCCACCCTTCTGGGAAGACAGTCCGGAAAAGCCGACCGGTTTGCCATTCTGTTCGGCCACGGTCATGTGGATCGCGCTGATCGTCTGGTCCGAGATCTGGTAGTCATCGCCGCGTCCGGCGGAGCCATTATCAGAACAGGCACGGGAGGCTTTCGAGCGTTTCAGAATGTCTGTGAGGATCGGGGAATCTTCGAGAGTGGCGGGGCGAAGCTTGAGTGACATTGCAATCCGTTGTCCTGAAAAGAGGAAAAGGCGTAGCCAATGTCTGTGACGGTTACAAGGCAGGTCCAACGGTCAAATGTAAGAAGCCGGTAGCACGCCGCCGCGTCCGGTGGGGCGGCGGGTGCTGTCGGCGATGGTTCGCCGGGCACCCGCCGCATGTTGGTCACGGTGGCCTTATCGAATGAAGGTACCGTTCTGGAGTTCATTCACGGCCTTGATCAACTCGTCTCGCGTGTTCATCACGATCGGGCCGTGCCAGGCGACGGGTTCCTTGATCGGCGCGCCCGACACGAGGAGAAAGCGAATGCCGTGCTCGCCCGCATGGACGACGATCTCGTCTCCGGTGCCGAAAATGACCAGCGAGCGGTTCCCGGTCTCGTCACGGATCTTGATCTCCTCGCCGCCGAACTCCTTCTCGGTCAGGACCCCGAACGGATCGGAGGCGTCATCGAAAATACCGGAGCCCTCGAAGATATAGGCGAAGGTCTGCTTGTAGGTATCGACCTTGAAGCGCTTCTTCTGACCGGCCGGGACGTGGATGTCGAGATACTGCGGATCGGCTGCGATGCCGTCGACCGGACCGCGCTTTCCCCAGAACTCGCCGCAGATGATGCGGGCGGAGGCACCATCGTCATCGACCACGACGGGGATTTCCCCGGCGGTGACATCCTGATAACGCGGCGTGGTCATTTTCAGCGAAGAGGGCAGATTGGCCCAAAGCTGAAATCCATGCATGCGCCCGTTTGCATCACCCTTCGGCATTTCCTGGTGCATGATCCCGCGCCCGGCGGTCATCCACTGAACGTCGCCGGCTCCGAGGTTGCCCGTGTTGCCAAGGCTGTCGCCATGTTCGACAGTGCCGGCAAGCACATAGGTTATGGTCTCGATACCGCGGTGGGGATGCCAGGGAAAACCTTTCAGATAGTCCTCGGGCCGTTCGTTGCGGAAATCATCCATCAGCAGAAACGGGTCGAGCATTTCCGGGTCCTGGAACCCGAAAACCCGCTCAAGGCGGACGCCTGCACCTTCCAGTGTGGGTTGGGTCTGGCCAACATGTTTGACAGGTCTGATAGACATTGTGTGACCCTTCGAATTGTTTGATCTGACTACTAGATAGACCCTCGGGCAAATTTTCACAGGGGCGGCGGAGAGACGCACTGTTTCGAAAAGCGAAACAATCCTACCGCGTTCTCTGGCAAAGGGGTGAAACTGGCCGCTCAGCGGTGAACGGACACGCTGGAGGTGCGTGGCCTGTCACTTCAGCCTTGCATCTTGAAGCGGTTCCGCCCACATGCGACTGTGCCCGCCATTTTGATCGACCGGTCAAAACATGAGCCATTCAATCGATTGGAAATTTATGGCTTCGATATTGTCTGTCCGTGACCTGGAAAAGACCTATGACGGTGGCTTCCAGGCGCTGAAATCCGTGTCCCTGGAGATCGAGCAAGGGGAGGTCTTTGCGCTGCTCGGCCCCAATGGTGCCGGCAAGACGACCCTCATCAGCACGATCTGCGGACTGGTCCAGTCGACTGGCGGCAGCGTCACGGTTGGTGGATATGATGCGGAGAAAGACTACAGGGCGGCGCGCAAGCTGATCGGGCTTGTGCCGCAGGAAATGCCGACCGCGCCTTTTGAAATCGTTGGCGACACGGTTGCGCTCAGCCGGGGCCTTTTCGGCCTGCGGCCCGACCGGAAGCTGGTGGAAAAGATCCTGAAGGATCTGAGCCTCTGGGACAAGCGTGACGGGCCGATCAAATCTCTTTCGGGCGGCATGAAGCGACGGCTTCTGGTGGCCAAGGCGCTGGCGCATGAGCCGAAGATCCTCTTTCTGGACGAACCGACAGCGGGCGTCGATGTGGAACTTCGACGTGACATGTGGCGCCTCGTCAGCGACCTCAAGGCCCAGGGAGTGACCATCATCCTGACGACCCATTACATCGAGGAAGCCGAGGAAATGGCCGATCGTGTGGGTGTCATCAACAAGGGCGAGATCATCCTTGTGGAGGACAAGGACGAGCTCATGCGCAAGCTCGGCCGCAAGCTGTTGAAACTCAGTCTCACGGCCCCCTTGAGCGAAGTGCCGCCGGAGCTGGCCCGCCACGATCTGACGCTTTCGGAAGACGGAACGGAACTCACATATACTTACGACAGCCAGGCGGACCGGACCGGCATCACGACGCTTCTGTCCGACCTTTCGGCGGCGGGCGTGCATTTCCAGGACCTTCAGACGGACCAGTCGTCGCTTGAGGATATTTTCGTCGATCTGGTCAAGCGGGACTAAGATGACGCCATGACGGAAATCGCGATTCGAAAGGTTCGGCCGGACGACATCGAAGCGCTGACGGACCTCTGCATGCGTTCCAAGCAGTCCAACGGCTACGACGCGGACTTCCTGGCACAATGCGCGGAGGAGCTGCGCGTGCGCGAAAGCTGGGTGACTGACGACGATTTCTGGCTTGCGGAGGCCGGCGATGGCCAGATCACCGGCTGTATCCGGTTGTCGCGGGACGGGACAGCCGGCGAACTGGAAACATGCTTCATCGATCCCGACTGGCAGGGCAGGCGGATCGGACGGCGGTTGTTCGAGGCGCTGCTGCAGCAGGCCAGACGCTACAAGCTGCATCATATCGGGCTTGATGCCGATCCCTTCGCCGAGCCTTTTTATGCCCGTCTCGGCTTTGCCACGGTCGGCAGCGCACCGTCGGGGTCGATCCCGGGTAGAATGCTCCCGCGCATGGAAATGACATTGCGCCGCGAAGACGGCGCCGAACAGGAAAAGACATGAATTTCGAAGCGATCAAGGCAATTTATGTTTCCGAAATGGCGCGAACGCGGCGCACGCTCATGCAGAGCGTGGTTTCGCCGGTCATTTCGACGGTGCTCTATTTCGTCGTCTTCGGCGCGGCCATCGGCTCGCGGATCACGGAGGTCGACGGGGTCAGCTACGGGGCTTTCATCGTACCGGGTCTGATCATGATGTCCCTGATGACCCAGAGCCTTTCGAATGCCGCCTTCGGTATCTATTTTCCGCAGTTCACCGGCACCATCTTCGAGATCCTGTCGGCGCCGGTCTCGTTTTTCGAGATCACGGTCGCCTATGTCGGGGCGGCGGCGACAAAATCAATCATCGTCGGGGCGGTCATTCTCATTACTGCAAGTTTCTTCGTGCCGCTGGAGATCCAGCATCCAGTGTGGATGGTCGCCTTCTTCGTGCTGACATCGGTCACCTTCGCGCTGCTCGGCTTCATCATCGGCATCTGGGCCGACAATTTCGAACGTCTGCAATTCGTGCCGCTTCTCATCGTCACGCCTCTGGCTTTTCTGGGCGGCAGCTTCTATTCCATCTCCATGCTGCCGGAGTTCTGGCAGAAGGTGACGCTGCTCAATCCGGTCCTCTATCTGATCTCCGGCTTCCGCTGGAGTTTCTACGGACAGGCGGATGTCAGCCTCTGGCTGTCGCTTCTGGCAACGATGGTCTTTCTCGGCGGTTCCCTTGCCGTCGTGCACTGGATTTTCAAGACCGGCTACCGGCTGAAACCCTGACGGGACGGCGGGCCGAGGTTCTGCGGGATTGTAAATGCGCTGGCAAATCGCTCTGAAACAGGTTTCGGCCCTTCTCCTGGTCGCGGTGCTCGCGGCCTGTCAGACCGCGCCGCCTTCTTCCGGCGTCTCTTCAGCGCCGCCCGCGCAGGTGGACGCTGCTGTCGTTCCGCCGGTAAGCTATGCGCCTGCGACGGCGGTGGAGCGTGGCTATTCGGCACTTGTCCTCAACGCCTCGACCGGCGCGCAGCTTGATGCCGTCGACGCGGATGCCCCGCGCTACCCGGCGTCTCTGACCAAGATGATGACGCTCTATATCCTGTTCGAGGAAGTTGCCTCGGGTCGATACTCGCTCTCGTCGCCGCTCACCGTTTCGCAGAAGGCGGCCAGCCAGCCGCCGGCAAAACTCGGCCTCAAGGTGGGTTCGACGATCACGGTGGAGCAGGCGGCCCGGGCGCTTGCGGTGAAGTCCGCCAACGATGTCGCGGTCACTGTCGCGGAGAACATCTCGGGCAGCGAAGCCGCCTTCGCCAACCGGATGACGAGCGAAGCCCGGGCGCTGGGCCTGACGCGCACCCGGTTCGTGAACGCCACGGGCCTTCCCGACCCTCAGCAGGTCACCACCGCGCGCGACATGGCAACCCTCGGCCTCGCCCTCAAACGCCGCTTTCCGCAATATGCCGGCTACTACCGCGCCAGAAGCTTTTCCTACGGCGGCAGGACCTTCCGGGCGACCAACAAGCTGGTCGGAAAGGTGTCGGGCGTTGACGGTCTGAAGACCGGCTATATCCGCATGTCCGGCTACAACCTCGTCGCGACCGGACAGCGGGGCGGCACGCGCTTCATCGTCGTCGTGATGGGCGGCAAAAGCGAGGCCGCCCGCGACCGGGAAGTCACACGGCTGATCGACGCAAATTTCTGACGAGGCGGTTCAAACCCAGGCGCGAACGGACCTCCTTGCAGACAGCGCTTCTTGTCTCCTCGCGAGTAGAACATGCCTTGAAGGTCGATGCCGATCCGGCGCCGATCGTGGAGATGCACAAGATCTTCAAGATCACGGCGGGCGCCGGTTGCTCCAGAGCGACATTCGAGGACTGATCACCGTTCAGTGTGGCAAGAACAGGGACCGGCGCAGCGACAATTACCGATTTCTTTCGGCTATGCCGGTTGAACCACCACGTAGCCTCAATCGGGTCCGGCACTCGATCCGGACTTCGCGGACGACCTCACCCATTGCAGGCCCGTCGGGTAAAGTGAAAACTCTCCAGAAACTGAATACGTCAGACAACTGTTGCGATGCCGTGGCCGGCTTCCATTCTCCGTGAGGACTTGCTGGCGGATGTCTCAGCGAAAAGCCGTGTGGGTTTTCTTTTCGCGGAACTGGTCCTTCATTGTTTTCGAAAGACGGGAGGGATTTCCGAGGGGGCCGCATGAGGAACTCCAATGGGAGTTAAAGCTCTCAAAGGCGATTCAGCGGTTCGGCTTTTGCTAGATTGCGGATCTGATGGTCGGCAGAATTCCATAGGCTTTTCAATTGCTATGCACAAAAAATGATTGTAATAAATAACAATTATAATTCTGCGTTGAAGGCTTTCGGGCAATTTTTTTGAAACATTGGTTTTAACGTTTTTCGATGCCTGCAACCGGTTCGGCAACGTGCGGGTGAATAATGAGATTTGCTGTCAGTCTGTGTCTTTGCATCGCAATCGCTGCGTCTGTTGACCCTGTTGCCGCAAATGGATTTGTTGATACGGGGTTTGAGGACGCCGGGCATGCTGAAGGTGCACGCGGCGGCGATGCCCCGGCACGCAAGGCGTCGAGACATTTCGAGAGATTGCTTCCCGATGCGGAGGAACTGGAGCGGCTGCTTGCACGCGAAGCCGCGCAGGATCCGAAGGATCTCTACGACCTGGGGCTTGCCTACAAGAACGCCGATCTCTGGGAGCCTGACTACGAGAAGGCCTTTTCCTACTTCAAGCGATCTGAAGAACTCGGTTTTCCCTGGGCTAAGGCAGAGCTGGGCTATCACTACGAATATGGCCTCGGGGTCGAACAGGACCTCGAAAAGGCCGTTCGTTTTTACCAGGAGGGCGCGGATTTCGGCGATGCCTGGAGCGGTCTCAGGCTCGGTTACATGTACATGGACGGCGAAGGCGTCCGTAAAACCCCTTCTCAGGCGTATTTCTGGGTCGACTGGGCAAGCCGTCAGGGCCTTCCGGAAGCAAGGTCGGCCCTCGGATGGCTCTTCGAGAAAGGCATCGGGACGGAAGTCGATATCTCCAGGGCGGCCGCGCTCTACGAGGAGGCGGCGGCCGACGGCGTTACGCGGGGGCTGGTCTATCTCGGCCTCATTCATGAATATGGCAAGCTGGGGCGCGAGGACCTGTCCCTGGCGGCTGACTACTACCGCAGGGCCGCGGATGAGGGTGACGAACGGGGAAAGCACCATCTCGGCACGATGTACTTCTGGGGACGGGGCGTGGAGCCCGATCCCGAGCGTGCGGTAGCCCTGTTCCGCGAGGCGATCGACGGAGGTTACGTCCACGGGCATGTCTCGCTCGGCTTTGCCTATGAAAAGGGCGAGGGTGTCGAACAGAGCTACGAACGTGCCGCTTCCCAGTATCGTCAGGCCATCGACAAGGAGCGTATCCCGGCAGCCCTGGCTTACCTTGCCTGGCTCCATCGGCGCGGACTCGGGGTTGAGCCTGATATCGACAAGGCGATTGCGCTTTACGAGGAAGCGGTCGCCGCGGGCAACAACTCTGCACTGACCGAATTTGGCTATGCCCTTGTTGTCGGCTTTGACGGATTTCCTAACGACGTGAATCGTGGACGACGCCTTCTGGAAAAAGCAGCTGGTGACGGATACGGCGAAGCCTTAGGCAGGCTTGCCCAGCTTTACGCCAGCGGAACCGGAGTGGCCCGAGATCTGACACAGGCGCTTGAGTATTATGAGGCGGCGGTGGAGCTCGGCAACGTCTGGGCCATGCGCAAGCTGGGGGATCTCTACGTCAACGGCGAGGGCGTCGAGCGCGATTATGACGCAGCGTTCGAGCTTTATTTGAAGGCCTACCAAGAGGGCGGTGCGGAAGCCGCATACGATCTCGGCTATCTCCATGCCCAGGAAGACTGGCGTAAATTCGATGCGGGCAGGGCGCTCTCCTATCTCTACGAGGCCGATTCAGCCGGACTTGCGGCAGCGACAGGATTTCTGGGTCAGCTATACTATTACGGAAAAATCGTGGAAGAGGACACGGAGCGCGCGCGCGATTTCTTCAAGCGGGCTACCGAAAACGGCAGTACGCGTGCCGCGTCGTATCTGGGCTATATGGAAGAGTATGGGCAGGGCGGTCCCGAACAACTCTCCGAGGCGATCCGCCACTACGAGATTTCCGCCGGCGACAACTTTCTGGACGATGCAGAAAGGCTAGTTGATCTCTATTCCAGTGGAAAAGATGTCACAGCGGATGCGGAAAAGGCCCTTAAGTGGAAGATCCGTGCCGGTGAACTCGGCAATTCCAAATACGCTTTCGAAGCGGCCGAGGCTCTTTCGGGCGAAATGGCGCCAGACAAGCTGGAAACGGCCTCGAGGCTTTATCGGATCGCTGCAGACGCCGGAAATCTCGATGCCTCTGTAAAATGGGCGCGTTTGCAGATTCTGGGCCTGGGAGAAACGCCGGATTTCGCGGCCGGAATTGGCGATTTGAGGCAGACGGCCGCCGAGAATCCGTTTTCCATTCTCGGCCCAGTATCAGCGCTTGTCACCGGGGCCGGATCTCAGCAGGAAAAAGACCTCTTTCTGGGGCTTGGTTATGCCAACGGCATCGTCGTCCCGCAGGACCTCGCTCAGGCAGAAACCTACCTGCGGCGTGCCGCCCAAGGCGAAAAGTGCGCGGCTGCCAATTACGCGCTGGCACTTTTTCTTCTGGAGTATGGCCCCGACACGCCGGAGACCTCCGAAGAGTTTTTGAACCTTACAAGGCAGGCAGCTGACTTGGGCTTCAACAGTGCTCAGCTTGCGCTGGCTGAGGCCTATTCTCAAGGTTCTCTCATGGGGCGAAACCTCGTTGCCCCAGACCTCGATCTCAGCCTGGTTTGGCTGCGCCTTGCCGCCGAGAGCATGGAACAGGCACGCGTTTATCTTGGCCACGCGCTGGCGATGGACGCGGATCCTGACATCGACCCGGCCGTGGGACGCGCAATGCTCGAAGATCTGGCGGTCGCCGGGAACAGCGAGGCGGCCTATAAGCTCGCCTTCTTCCTGCATTCCGGTGAAGGGGGGGCACCGGTAGATCAGAAACTTGCGCTCAGGTGGTTCAAGAAATCGGCCCGTTTTGGAAATGTCGAAGCTTTGTTTTCGGTTGCACTGATGCACGAGCAGCGTTTCATCGAGGGCGCTTCCGACAAGGAGGCGTATCGTTATTTGCTCCAGGCTGCGGAAACGGAGCATCCAGGCGCTGCCGACAATCTGGCCTGGCATCTTGAAAAGGGAGTGGGGGTCGATCGGGACCTCGTGGCAGCGGAGGAATGGTATCTGAAGGCTGTGCAGCTGGGAAACAGCCAATCGGAATTCAATCTTGCGAAAATGTACGTTGGCCATGCGAAGACATTTTCCGCAGACAAGGTCAGCACCGCAGTTAATCTACTTCATGCTTATGCGGAAGCTGGCAACAATGAGGCGAGGCTGGCACTTGGATGGGCATACGGTCGGGGACAAGGCGTTGATGCCGATCCGGAACGAGCCTTGGCTTTCTACCTGGATGCGCTTGCCGAAAGCCCAACGCAAGCGAACACGGAGATTGGAAACTATTACTATTTCGGAATCGGCGGCGATGTCGATTATGACAAGGCGGCCGAACATTATTCGATTGCCGCGGAACTCGGTAGCGCAGCGGCACAGAACAATCTCGGCTGGATGTACGAGAACGGGCTTTCGGTGCCTCAGGATCTTCGGAAAGCCATCAGTCTTTATGAGCAGGCTATTGGCCAGGGGGACGCAAATGCCGCATCTGCTCTCGGCATCCTCTATAGGGACGGAAAGGGTGTCGTGCAGGATCACGAAAAGGCTGTCGACCTTTTCACTCAGGCGATCATGCGTGGCGGCACGGAGGGCCGGGCCAACCTGGGGTGGATGATGATCAACGGCTGGGGACTTCGGCAGGACAGCGCTGCGGGGCTGTCGCTGATAGAGGAGGCGGCAGCTGAAAACAGCCCCGACGGCCTCTACTATCTCGCTACGCTTCTTGAAGAGGGTAATGTGACCCGCCCCGATCTCGAACGTGCCGTCGAACTCTATAAAGCTGCTTCCGAGCACGGTATCATTCTGGCGCGGGATGCCCTGAAGCGCCTCGACCGTTAGATCGCGCCCTGACGAACGAAAAAGGCCGGGCATGTCTGCCCGGCCTCTGTTTAGCTTCATCGATCTGTGTCGATCAGCATCAGTTCTTCGCCTTGTCGACCAGGGCGTTCGACTTGATCCACGGCATCATGCCGCGCAGTTTTTCGCCGACTTCCTCGATCTGGTGGGCGTCGTTCAGGCGACGGGTCGCCTTGAACTTGGCGGCGCCTGCCCGGTATTCCTGCATCCAGTCAGACGTGAACTTGCCGGTCTGGATGTCGGTCAGCACGCGCTTCATTTCAGCCTTGGTTTCGGACGTGACGATGCGCGGACCGGTAACATACTCACCCCATTCCGCCGTGTTGGAGATGGAGTAGTTCATGTTGGCGATGCCGCCTTCGTAGATCAGGTCCACGATCAGCTTCACTTCGTGCAGGCACTCGAAGTAGGCCATTTCCGGAGCGTAGCCGCCTTCGACCAGCGTTTCGAAACCGGCGCGGATCAGTTCGACGAGACCGCCGCACAGAACGGCCTGTTCGCCGAAGAGGTCGGTTTCGCACTCTTCCTTGAAGGTGGTTTCGATGATGCCCGAACGGCCGCCGCCGACGCCGCAGGCGTAGGACAGGCCGAGGTCATGGGCATTGCCCGACGCGTCCTGGTGGACAGCGATCAGGCACGGCACGCCGCCGCCCTTGACGTATTCGCCGCGAACGGTGTGGCCCGGGCCCTTCGGTGCGACCATGAGAACGTCGACGGAGGACTTGGCTTCAATCAGGCCGAAATGGACGTTGAGGCCGTGAGCGAAAGCAATTGCAGCGCCGTCGCGGATGTTGCCGGCGATGTGGTCCTTGTAGATGTCGGCCTGCAGTTCGTCAGGCGTTGCCATCATCATCAGGTCGGCCCATGCGGCAGCATCGGCCACGTTCATGACCTTGAAGCCGTCGGCTTCAGCCTTGAGGGCGGTGGTGGAGCCGTCGCGCAGGGCAACCGCGATCTCGGTGCAGCCGCTGTCCTTCAGGTTCATGGCATGGGCACGGCCCTGGGAGCCGTAGCCGATGATGGCGACTTTCTTGGATTTGATCAGGTTGAGATCAGCATCACGATCATAATAAACGCGCATGGGTTCCTTTCTCCCGTTTGCATCTTTTTCGTTGGATTGCCGGCTTATGGGCCGATCTGGGTTATTCGTGTTTCAGCCGTTGGGGCATTACGCTCCGAACAGCCGGTAGAAGCGATCCACCGCCGCCTCGGCCTGCGCCTTGAGGTCCCGTTCCGCCGGGCTGGCAGAAGCACCAAGAAGCAGGCGGATATGGACGTCGCGGATCGCAAGGCCGTAGAGCACCTGATAGGCGTCCTCGGCGTGATCGTATTTCAGCAGCCCATGGCGGCGCCCGCTTTCCAGCATGGTGCGCGCACGGGCCGAAATCATGTTCTTGCCCCGTTCCAGCAGCAGCTGGCCGAGCCGGTTCGAATTCGTGTTCGACTGGCCGATGGACAGGCGATTGAGGGCAAGCGACGTTTCCGAAAACAGGACGCCGAGCAGCTCTTCCACAAAGGCGGTGACATGGGCGCGAAAGGTCTCTGCATCCGCCGTCGCGCCAGCTTCTGAGGGGAAGTGGACCTGGCTCGCCTGATAGGCAACGACGGCGGCCAGAAGCCCATCGCGGTCGCCGAACCACTTGTAAAGGCTTTCCTTGGAGCAGCTCGCGGTGCGGGCCAGACCGGCCGTGGTCAGCGCTTTTTCGCCGCCTTCCACCAGCAGCGTCAGGGCGTGTTGCAGCACGGCCTGCTGGCGTGGTGAGAATTCCGGGGCCGCATCCGGACGGGATGTGGCGATGTCATAGGCTGCGGCGGACATTTCAGTTGGCTCGTTGGCGCGTCGTTTCAGGATCTTGAGAACCGTACGGTACGGTTCGGAGCGGTGTTATGACATCGCGCCCCCGGCATGGTCAAGAGGGTTTTTGAAGAGGTGGTCCTCGTCCGAGTTTCCGTAGGGTTTCTTTGGTTTTTTTTGTTGAATATCTCTCGATATCAGCGCTAATCTGATCGCGTTATAGAAAAACATTTTGAAGTATTCATTCAGGTGATTTCGATGCTCCTTCTCAAAAGGCTATGCCTTTCTTTTTCGTTTTTGCTCCTTGTAGCGGCAACAGCGGGCACTGCGGATGCGGCGCAGCGGGTGACGGCCAAGATCGACCTCTCTGAACAGCGGCTCTACCTCTATGTGGACGGGCGCTTGCGCAGCAAGTGGCCGGTCTCCACAGCCCGCAAGGGTTTCCGGACCCCGACGGGCAGTTGGCGGCCAACGCGGCTGGAGCGTGACTGGCACTCTCGCAAGTACAACTGGGCGCCCATGCCATACTCGGTGTTCTTTCTGGGAGGTTACGCGATCCACGGCACCAATGCGGTCAAGAGCCTTGGGCGGCCCGCCTCCCATGGCTGCATTCGCCTTCACCCGGCCAATGCAGCGCATCTGTTCAAGCTGGTGCAACGCTATGGCCGCAACCAGACCCGGGTCGTGATCACGCGGTAGGGCGTTTGTTGGCGGCGCCAGTGCAGGACATGTCTGACGCCGAAGGTTGAGCGCTCGCCGCCCTGCAGCAGTCATCCCCGACCTGATCGGGGAACCATTGGCCTCACTATACGAGACAATGGGTGAGTGGTCGTACACTGCCGCCGCCACGAACAAAACAGAGCGCTCTGGAAACGATTGGATCCCCGATCAGGGCGGGGATGACGCCGCACCATCAGGCCAGGAGCGTCGGACGACAAGCCCACCGGGCGTCGGGGGCGTCGAGACGGGGGATGTAGCGGTGGGCGACAGGATCGCCATAGGCGCTTCAACGACAATTGCCAGCAGGACCGCGGTCAACTGGTAGCGATCGCTTTCGGGCCAAGGATGCCACCCAGGTTGCCACAGGGCTGCTGACGGCTTTTACTTTAAGGCATCTGCTGCATGATTCTTCAGATTTCCCCTGAAAGCTTCGGATGCCTGTTATGCCGAGAATGATTGCCAAGTCACTTTCACTTCTGCTGATCTTGCTTCCTGTGTTCGCACTCTCGCCTGCCAATGGTCAGGAAGCCGGCGGTGCGACGGATCCGGAGGAGGGCGTTTCGACCGAGCCGGTCACCGTCGGGCTTTATGTCAGCCCGCCCTTCGTCATGAAGGGCGAAGAGGAGGGCACCTATAGGGGTATGGCGATTGACCTATGGGAAGCGCTGGCGGAAAAGAACGCCATCCCGTACGAGTATCGGCCTTTCACCAACATCCGCGAACTGGTCGATGCCACGGCCAATCAGGAGATCGGCGTTGCCGTCACCAATCTGACGATCACGCGCAAGCGGGCGGACCGGATCGACTTTACCCAGCCATGGTTTGATGCGGGCCTTCGGATACTGGTGCCCGAGACACGCGGTGCAAGCTTTTCGGAAATTCTGACGGGCCTCAGCGACTCCGGCTATCTCCGGGCCTACGGCTGGCTGGCGCTCGTCATCGTCGTCGCGACGGCGCTGATGACCTTTTTCGACCGCCGGTTCGACAAGAACTTCCCCAGGGGCTGGCCGGAAGGTGTTTCGGAGAGTTTCTATTCGGTGATGTCCGTCGTCACCTCGGGCAGGTCGCCGTCGCGCAAGAACCTGTTCGGCTGGCCGGGGCGCATCTGGCAGGCGCTCTGGCTCGTGTGCGGCATTGCCGTCATGGCCTATGTCACCTCGTCGGTGACAAGCGTCATGACAACCCTTTCGCTGACCAATCAGATCAGCAATGCCAACGATCTTCCCGGCAAGATGATCGGTGTCTTTGCCGGGAGTGTTGCCCAGGAGCACGCCGAAGCATCAGGCTGGTCTTTCGAGGAATTCGACGATATCGACAGCGCGGTCAGCGCACTTCACGACGGCACAATAGATGCGGTCGTCGGAGACGCGCCGGTTCTGGAATACTATTCCCATGTCAATCCGCGCGAAAATGTCGACGTCGTCGGCCCCATCTTCGAGCCGGACAAATACGGCTTCGGCCTGGCGCACGACAGCCCCTGGACCCGGCCGATGACGCTGGAACTGCTGACGGCGCATGAAGACGAATTGATCGAGGAATTGCGCGTGCGCTACTTCGGCGATGAGCGGTAGGGGAAATCGCCTCGCCTTGAAGGCGTCCCGCGTCGAGCGCGGGTTTGGGTGCTTCCATTGGTGCTTCGGCCTCATTGCAGGATGTGAGCCGAGGTTTCCTGGTGGTACCGTGCGCGAGCAGGTCAGGAGCGCTCGCGCCGTGCCGCATCCTTCAACCAGTCCACGACAAGGCTTGCCGTTTCCCCGTTGCGGCTCCGGTGGGACCGGACCGCGTAGTAGGCGTTTCCGGGCTGCAAGGGGGGCAGGCCTGCCGGGACCAGCAGGCCTTTTTTGACGTTTTCGCCGGTGATCGCGCGCCAGCCAAGCATGACACCGTGGCCGGAAAGGGCGGCCTGCGCAGCCTGCACATAATTCGAGAACCTCAGACCCTTGGCGGACCCTGCCGCCTGCTGGGATGTCGCGGACAGATAGTCCGTCCAGGTGATCCAGCGCGGGTCGGAAAAATCGACGTGGATCAGGAATGCGGAGGCCAGGCTTCCGCCGTCCCTTGCAATGCGCTCCGCGATCGCCGGCGCGCAGACCGGCTCGACTTCCTCGTGAAAAAGCAGTTCCACCGTGCCGTCGTCCCAGTGCCCGTCGCCATAACGCATCGCGATATCCGTGCCCGGCCCCAGGCGGGGAACCTCCTGGGGGGTCGTTTCGACGTTTACGGCGACGTCCGGATGATCGACATAGAAGGCCTCCAGGCGCGGCATCAGCCAGTGTGTGGCAAAGCCGATGGTGCAGGCCACCCGCACGGAGGCGCCGCCCATTTCGCCAAGGGCGCGGATGTCATCGAGCGCCTCGGTCAGGCGGGCGCGGTTCTCCAGAACAGCCTTCAGCAGGATCTCGCCGGCGGCCGTCAGGCGCGCAGGGCGGGTGCTTCTGTCGAACAGGGCGGTGCCGATATGTTCTTCCAGTTGGCGGAGGGACTGGCTGACGGCAGAGAGCGAGACATTCAGCTCTCCGGCCGCGGATTTCGGGCTGCCGGCGCGCTGAACCGTCTCGAAAACCGACAGAAGGCGCAACGGAGGCAGGCGGCGGGATACATTCACAAGTTAAGTCCAGGCTTAAGTTAACTTGTGTTTTTATCGCCTTTTCAAATCAGCGGTTCAAGAGCAGTTTCTCGAAAAGCGCATGGATGCCGGATAGTTGATGACATTTCCGGTCATGACGCGAAAGCGAGTTGAAAGTTAAGTTAAAGGACAAAAACATGCTAGGAACCGGCGAGACGGGCGTTCTTCTGCGTGACAATGGGTTGGATGTGCCGCTGGCAAACGGCGAGACCGCCTATTTCAATTACTACTGGCTGCGCGACAACTGCCCGACGTCCTTTGATCCGGAGACCCGGGAGCGGGTGTTCGACGTCTTCGGCATGGACACCGCCCCAAAGGCTCGCTCGGCAGCGATTTCCGCAGGCGATCTGGAGATTTCGTGGGCCGATTCAAACCACATCACGCGGTTGCCGCTCAAGTTTCTGTCCGCCTATGCCAAGGGCGAGAAGCGGCCGGACATTGCCAACCTGCCACGCGTTCCCTGGTACGGCGACCATTACGCCAAGATCGCGCGCTTTGCCTATGACGATCTCGTTGCCGACAAGGCAAATGTCCTGGAATGGACGCGGGCCATGCTGACCGACGGCGTTGCTCTTTTGACGGGCCTTCCAGACACGGATGCCGCGCTGCTTGATACGGCCAGCCTGATCGGCCATGTGCGGCCGAGCTATTTCGGTCTCGATTTTGAGGTGAAGACCCACATCAAGCCGACCAACCTGGCGTACACCTCCAAGGCGCTGCCGCTTCACACAGATCTGCCCGATGAAGACCTTGCGCCTGGCGTGCAGTTTCTGCATTGCCGCGCGAACACCGTGGACGGCGGCAACAGCATCTTCGTCGACGCGATTGCGGTCGCGGAAGATTTCCGCAAAGCCTATCCGGAGGACTTCGACCTGCTTGTCGCGACTGACGTGCCCTACTATTGCGAGCATGAGTCCTTCGACATGCGCTCGCGCCAGCGCGTTATCGAGCTTGACGAGTACGGCAACATCTCGGGTGTGACGATCAGCCAGCATCACGCGGATATCTTCGACATGCCGCAGGACTATCTGGACCGGTACTATCCAGCATTCTGCCGCTTCGGGAAGATGATGCGCGATGCGAAATACCTGATGCGGTTCCATTTGAACGGCGGCGAATGTATCGTGTTCGACAATCACCGCATCGTCCACGGTCGTGAGGCCTATTCGGCCACCAGCGGCCAGAGGCACCTGCATGGCTGCTACACCGACCGCGGCGAGTTGCGCTCCACCTTCCGTGTGCTGTCCGGCGAAGGCCGTTTCAAATGAGCAACGTGACAGATTTGGCATCAATACCGGCGCAGCGCCAGAACGAGCAGGCGCTGCGGGAAGATCTTGCCGCGGCCTTTCGCCTGGCGGTCGTCTTCGGCTGGCACGAATCCGTTGGCAATCATTTCAGTGCGGCGGTTTCGGAAGACGGTTCGAAATTTCTCATGAACCCGAAGTGGCGGCATTTCGCCGAAATCCGGGCGAGTGATCTGCTGTTTCTGGATGCTCATGACGATGGCGTCATGGATGGGCCCGATGCGCCGGACCCTTCTGCCTGGTGCATCCACGGCACGGTGCATCGCTCCAATCCGAAGGCAAAGGTCCTTTTCCATTGCCATCCGCCCAACGCGACGACCCTGGCGACGCTTCAGGACCCGTCGATGAAACCCATCGATCTCAACACCGCGCGCTTCTTCGGCAAGGTGGCGATGGATCTCGACTTTGGCGGCATGGCGGATGCGACTGAGGAAGGTCTCCGGATTGCCGAAACGCTCGGCGACAAGCCGATCCTGATCATGGGCAATCACGGTGTTTCGGTTGCCGCGGAAACCATTCCCGAAGCGTTCGAGCACCTCTACTTTTTCGAGCGTGCGGCGGAAACCCTGCTGAAGGCCTATGGCGCCGGACAACCGCTCGCCATCATGTCCGACAATCTGGCCGCCAAGACGGCAGCGGAGTGGGAACCTTACGTAGGGATGGGATATTCGCATTTCGATTACTGGAAACGGGAACTCGATCGGACACAGCCCGATTTCCGCGATTAGGACGAACAAGAAGGGAAAGGCGGATGCTGGCGCATCCGCCTTTTCTGCTTTTATTGCCGGAAAGCGCGCCGCCGCGGATAATATTGCGGTCGCCGAGTGCCAATTCTACTTGTAGTATCCGCGTAATACCTGCTCTACCTCGACGCCTGTTACGCTTTTCCTCTCGCGAATTCTGCTGAGGGAGGTTTGAAGCATGAGTGCGAAGAAGATCCTGATGATCACCGGCGATTTCACCGAAGACTATGAAACCATCGTCCCTTTCCAGACGCTCCTGGCAATGGGTTACGAGGTCGATGCGGTCTGTCCGGGCAAGAAAGCCGGCGACAGTGTAGCGACCTGCATCCACGACTTTGAGGGCGATCAGACCTACTCGGAGAAGCGGGGCCACAATTTCACCCTGAATGCGACCTTCGCCGAGATTGATGTCGCGTCCTATGATGCTCTGGTGATCCCCGGTGGGCGGGCGCCGGAATATCTCAGGATGGAAGCCGGCGTGCTTGAGGCGGTCAATCACTTCATGAGCGAGGACAAGCCCGTTGCCGCCATCTGCCATGGCGCCCAGATCCTGACCGCCGCCAAATGCATCGAAGGACGCACCGTTTCGGCTTACCCGGCCTGCCGGCCCGAGGTCGAGCTTGCCGGCGCCACCTATGCCGATATCGCCATCGACGGCGCGGTGACCGATGGCAATCTGGTTACAGCTCCCGCATGGCCGGCGCATCCGGCATGGCTTTCACAGTTCAACGCGGTGCTGACCGGCGCGCAAGCTCGGGCCGCCGCCTGAGACGCCGAGATTGCGGATCTTCCGGGCAGGGGGCCGCAATCTACTTGCCGCGCGCTCCCGGAGCATTCCCACTCGACAAGTCTCCGGAAGTCTTCGGTGGCCGCCTGAGCTCCAACCCGGAGCCCAGGCGGATTTTTTGATGAGTTTGGGGGCCGCATCAACGCGTGCCCTTCGACGAACATTCATCCTATACTGAGCCAGTGCTCTTGCTGGAGATGCTGATGTGTAAGCTTTTTATCGATGCCGATGCCAGCGTATGGGAAAGTGCGACAAGGTCGATGCGTATCGACGGAATGGTGACGTCGGTACGGCTGGAGAATTTCTTCTGGAAGGTGCTTGAGGAAATCGGCGAGCGGGACCGGATGAACGTTGTTCAGCTGATTACCAAGCTGCATCACGAGAGCGTCGACGCCGGCCATGATCTTGGCAACTTCACCAGTTTCCTGAGGGTCTGCTGCGGTCGCTATCTCGCCTTGCAGCTTTCGGGAGACGTGCCCGCCGACAAACGGTTGCCGATCTCCGGTCTGGATGCGGACGGCATCCTGGAAGCGGAAAACGGCCGGATGCACTGATCCGGCCGCTCTCAATTTTTACCTGATTAAATTATCGATTACGCGGTGGCGCCGCCGCTCATCTGTTCCTGCAAGGAAAGGTCCGCCTCTTCGGCAGTCGTCGACGACAGGATCGTGTGCATGTCGGCTTCGATCGCAATCGGGCTGCGGTCGGCCGGAACGGCGAAGAGACCGAGTTTTGCGGACAACCGTCCCAACGCCGGCGAAGACGTGCTCCAGACAAGGATCGGAGCCAGCACCAGCGGCAGGGCGACAGGCAGAAGCCAGTAGAACAGCTCCGGCACGAAATAATGCGAGTAAGCGATACCGGCCCCACCTGTCAGCACCATCCACCACGTGGCGGAGATGGATGAGGACAATGGCAGGGAGCCGTCGTCCCGGTCGGCCGTCGGCCAGCCACTGTCCGCACCCGTCAGGACCTGAATGACCGACCGGCAATGAAACATCATGTGGATCGGTGCGAGGATGGAGGTCAGCAGGATTTCCAGAAGAAAGCTGATGAACAGGCGGATCGGCCCACCGAAATCCCTCGTGGTTCCGCCAACCAGGGCCCTCAGGACGAGAAGCAGCTTGGGCAGGATCAGCAGGGCAACCAGCCCGAAGAGCAGCGCAAGTGCGGTGGTCGTTTCCGGATAGGGAAAGACCGGGAAGGGCGAGCGACCGTCGAAATAGACCGGGGGCGATGCGAACATGGGGGCGGCAAGGCTGGCGAACAGGAACAGGAACCAGATTGGCGACGCCAGATAGGCGAAGACACCCTGCAGGATAGACACGCGGTTCCAGAAGCGGAAACGGGGCGCTGCCAGAATGCGGCTGTGTTGAAGGTTGCCCTGGCACCAGCGCCGGTCACGCTTTGCATAGTCCACCATATTCGCGGGCGCTTCTTCATAGGAACCCGTCAGATCCGGATCAAGGCGGACCTTCCAGCCCTCGCGTGCAAGCATTGCAGCTTCGACGGTATCGTGACTGAGAATATGACCGCCGAAAGGAGGCTTGCCGGTGAGGGGAGCCATGCCACAGGAGGCGGCGAAGGCACGTGTACGGATAAGGGCGTTGTGCCCCCAGAATGTGCCCTCGTGTCCCTGCACGGCAGCGAGACCACGCGCGAAGTAAGGCCCGTAAAGGCTGGTGGCGAACTGGAGAAGGCGGCCGAAGAGCGTATGAAGACCGATAATCTGCGGCAGGGACTGCAACAGCCCGAGGCGCGGGTCGGCTTCCATGCGGCGCACCATCTCGAGAATGGTGTCGCCGTCCATCAGGCTGTCCGCGTCCAGAACCAGCATGTAGTCATAAGCGCCCCCTGACGTCGTCAGGAAGTCGGCGATGTTGCCGGCCTTGCGGCCGATGTTCTTCTCGCGGCGGCGATAAAACAGCCGACCGCCTGCCTGGCTTCGATTGAGGAGAGCCTCATAAGCCAGCTTTTCCTGTTCGGCGACATCGGCTTTTGTGGTGTCAGACAGAACGAAGAAATCGAACTTGCCGCTATGGGGAAGCTTGTCGACCGACCGCATGATCGCAGCAAGGCGCGCAAAGACAGGTCCTGTGGCTTCGTTGTAGATCGGCAACAGAATGGCGGTGCGCCCCTCCGGCTCCCCGGAAACCCGAGGCTGCTCCTCGACAGGAAACAGGATGCCGAAGAGCGCGATGCATCCGCCCCAGGCCAGCCAGAAGGAGGCGATAGCCATGAGGGCGATGCGAACGACATCCAGCCAGTCGAAACCATCCGCCTGCACGACGATCGCAAACATGTAGGAGGCGGCAATGGTCAGGCAGCTGGCGATGATGAGCATCGCCAGCCTTCTGAAGGAAATTGTCTCGGGGTCCGATCCGTTTGGCGTCATCAAGCCAGTCCTCGTCTTAATGATCCTTGACGCGGGCAGCGGCGGCTATCGGAACCCGCTTCATGAGCGGCGCAATGGACTGGAGCGCGTTCTGGCACCGGGCGATGACCGGCGCGAACCGGACACCGAGCGGCGGGTTCAGGTCGTGAACCGGCATGTCGAGAGCGTGGACCGGCGCAGGCACCGGCATGGTGCGCATCGCTTCCTGCCGGCTCTCCGGCGTGCCGCGGCCTTCCGCGATATCGCTTCCCTCCAGGCCAGCAGGCGTGATGGCGCGATAGTCGCTCAAGGTGTCGGATAGAGCTGCATCGGAAAGATCGGGACGATCAAGCACGACACGGATTTCCTCGAACACGGAAAGCTGTACGTTGGTTTCGGCGTGAGCGGCGGCCGAGCTGTTTTCATATGGCAGGGTCATTGTTTTCCACTCCACTGATACATCCATGTTTCTGTCACGTCGGCGCCGTCGAGCTGCAGGGCCAGGATGAATTCCACGGCTGTGCTCGTATCCTCTCGCTCCACATCGAGCACGATTCTCCACGATCCACTTTCGAGGCGCTGGAGGTGCTGGTGCGTGACCGATCCGTTCTGGATCGTCATGCGGGGCGTCAAGGGTGCTTCGGCACCGAGTTGAGACAAGGCGTCGCCTTCGAATTCGACGACGAACTTGCGCAATTTGGGATCCGGGTCGGAAGCGGCCGCGCCGCCATGTCCCGTTCCCGTTCTGACGATCCGGGCCAGTTCCGTGCCGGGTTCCGGCTCTCCGCCCCAGATCATGCGATAGGCGAAGCGGTGCTCCGAACCGGCTTTCAAGCCGTTCTCGGGAACCCAGAAAGCCACGACGTTGTCGTAGATTTCCTTCTCCGCCGGGATTTCCGCCAGCATCACGTGTCCCTGGCCCCAGTCGTTGACCGGTTCGATCCAAAGGGACGGACGCCGCTGGTACTTGGCTTCCGTGTCCTGGTAGTTATCGAACGCCCGGTCCCTCTGCAGGAGGCCAAACCCGGACGGGTTGTCCTCGCTGAAGAAAGACAGCGACAGGGCGTTCGGATTGCGTAACGGTCTCCAGAGACGCTGCCCGTTTCGGCGCAGGATCAGCAGGCCGTCGTTGTCATGCACTTCCGGCCGGTAGTCATCGAAGCCTCGGCTGTCGTTCTCACCGAACAGAAACATCGATGTCAGGGGCGCAATGCCGAGACGCTCGATGTCGTCGCGCAGGAACACATGCGCATCGACTTCCATGATCGTGTTCGCACCGGGCTTCACGGTGAACTGGTAGGCGCCTGTCACGCGCTCGCTTTCCAGTTCGGCGTAAAGCCGCATTTCCGCAGATCCGTCAGCCGGCCGCTCCAGATAGAAGCGCGTGAACCGAGGAAACTCTTCCGGACCCGCAATCGCGGTATCTACAGCCAGGCCTCTTGCGGAAAGTCCGTAGACATTTCCCTTTCCGAGTGCCCGGAAATAGCTTGCACCGAGAAAGACGAGCAGTTCGTCGAAATATTCCGGCGTGTTTACTGGATTGTGGAGCCTGAACCCGGCGATCCCGGGCAGTTCCAGATCCTTGAAGTCGTCCGGGTTCAGAGGGTCCCGGTATTCGAAGTCCGCGCTGGTAAATGTCAGCGGCCTGATCTTGCCATCGGCGATCTCGAAAAGCTCGATCGGCTCCTTGTAGAGCCAGCCCGGATGGAAAGCCTGGAGCTGATAGTTGCTCGCTGTGTCTTTCCAGAGGGCATGATCGGGCCGGTATCTGATCGCCCGATGACGGTCGTAGTCCAGCTCCGCAACCTTCTGCGGCAATTTCGGCGCGTTTGGCGCATAAGCCTGCGACGCCCGTTTCTTCATTTTTTCGATCAGCTGATCGAAGGAGAATTCTCCACCTGCGTGAAGGGCTGAGCCCTCCTGCGCGCCTGCGGTATTATCTGCGGCCATTACGCTCGAATAATGGCCGCTCGCGAGCGAACCAGCCATAAGAGCTGTTGCCGATAAAAACACGCGCCGATTGATCACAACGCTCGCCCACCTCGTTGAATTTATAGCGTTCTTGTTTTGACACCCGGTTTTGACTCAGCAATGCCACTGCAGCGAATTTAAGGACAAATGCGGACCAAAAAGCGGCATTTCTGTGCGTTGCAGCATTTGCACGGCTTACGTACATCAGACAAACGTCAGTGCGCTCGTTTGGTTCAAAACTTTTTCGATTATTTTCAACCCTTGGGTTCAATTCTGGCGGGTTAGAGCGGCGACATATTCGCCGATCGCCAATGCCGCGGTGAGGCCCGGCGATTCGATGCCATAAAGCGCCACAAGTCCCTCGAGCCCGTGCATGCTCGGCCCGTCAATGCGGAAATCCGCCGCAATTTCGCCGGGGCCGGATATCTTCGGGCGAATGCCGGAGTAGTCCGGAAGAAGGGCACCGTTCGGCAGGTCCGGCCAATAGGAACGGATGGCGGAGTAGAAACGTTCGCCGCGTGCCGGATCGACCCTGTAGTCGACTGTCTTCAGCCATTCCACGTCCGGACCGAAGCGGGCCTGATGCTGAAGATCCAGGGTCAGGTGGACGCCGAGCCCGCCGGGCTCAGGCACCGGATAGATGAGGCGTGAAAATGGAGCCTTTCCCTGAAGGCGGAAATAGCTGCCCTTGGCAAGGAACGCCCTGGGTGCCTGAGCGGCCGGAAGGGAGCCCATCAGGCCGGGTGCGCCATGACCGGCTGCAACGATCAACTCGCGGCAGGTGAGGGGATAGCCGTCGCCGTCACCGTCAGCGACACGCACCGAATAGCCACCGCCATCAAGGGTCTCCATCGTCTCGACTTTCGCATTCAGCACGACCTCGCCGCCATGTGCCTCCAGGCCCCCCTGAAGCGCCAGCATGAAGCCGTGGCTGTCGATGATACCGGTGGAGGGGGACAGCAACCCACCAGTGCAGGCCAGCGCCGGCTCCTGTGTCGTCAGCGTCTGCCGGTCCAGAAAGACGAGATCGCCGACGCCGTTTGCGGCGGCTTTTTGCCGAATTGCGTCAAGGACGGAGAGTTGTGCCTCATTGGCAGCGACGATCAGCTTTCCGATCCGTTCGTGATCAACGCCGTTCTCGGCACAGAAGCGGTAGAGCAACTCCTTGCCGCGCACGCACAGCCGGGCTTTCAGGCTATCCTTCGGATAATAGATGCCGGCATGGATGACCTCGGAATTGCGGGAACTCGTTTCAGAGCCGATCAGCCCATGTTGCTCCAGCACCATGACGCCGCGCCCCGACATCGCAAGTGCCCTTGCGCAGGCGAGCCCCACGGCCCCGGCGCCGCTCACCAGTGTTTCGATGTCATGCATGCAGCAGGGGCCATTGGGTCAAGTCGGAAGTCCGTTCCGGGAAACTGAAGCAGCGTGACTCATTATATCTGCGGAGGCAACGGCATTGGTCGCAGAGGCATGGCTCGCAGGGGCATGCCCTGCGGCGAGGAGCGGGGGAGTGCCTCCCCGGCGCTCGGTTTCGTCATGCCATGGCATTCATGCCGTTGCCTGTCGTTTCAAGGCAGGTCAGACCTGCCGTGCGGGCCTCAGCCCCACCACTTCTCGGCTTCGAAGGAGCCGGCAGCGTCCTCGATGACATGGCCGACCTGGAACAGGGTGCTCTCTTCGAACGGCTTGCCGATCAACTGAAGGCCAAGAGGCAGTCCGTCTTCGCTGAGACCGGCAGGGACGGAAATGCCCGGCAGGCCTGCCATGTTCACCGTCACCGTGAAGATGTCGTTGAGGTACATCTTGACCGGGTCGGAATGAAGGTCCTGGTCGGCAACGCCAAAGGCGGCAGACGGGGTGGCGGGTGTCAGGATGGCATCAACGCCGTTCTGCCAGGCAAGATCGAAGTCGCGCTTGATCAGGGTGCGCACCTTCTGTGCCTTTAGGTAATAGGCGTCGTAGTAACCCGCCGAGAGAACATACGTCCCGATCAGGATACGGCGCTTCACTTCCTCGCCGAAGCCTTCCGCACGCGTATTCTCGTACATCTCGGCGATGTCCTTGCCCGGTACGCGCAGGCCGTAGCGGACGCCGTCGTAGCGGGCGAGGTTCGAGGAAGCTTCCGCCGGCGCGACGATGTAGTAGGCCGGAAGGGCATATTTCGTGTGCGGCATGGAGATGTCGACGATTTCAGCGCCCGCATCCTTCAGCCAGTCGATGCCCTTCTGCCACAGATTGTTGATGTCTCCCGGCATGCCATCCATGCGGTACTCGGCCGGAATGCCGATCTTGAGGCCCTTGACGGACTTGCCAATGGCAGCTTCGTAGTCCGGAACCTCGACGTCGACGGATGTGGTGTCCTTTGCGTCGACCGAAGCCATGGACTTCAGAAGGATGGCGCTGTCGCGAACGGTATGGGCGATCGGGCCGGCCTGATCGAGGGAGGAAGCGAAGGCAACGACACCCCAGCGCGAACAGCGGCCGTAGGTCGGCTTGATGCCGACGGTGCCGGTGAAGGCGGCCGGCTGGCGGATGGAGCCGCCGGTGTCGGTCGCGGTCGCGCCCATGCACATGCGGGCTGCAACGGCCGCAGCGGAGCCACCGGAAGAGCCGCCTGGTACGAGGTCCTGATTGGAGCCCTTCTTGCGCCACGGGTTGATCACGGGGCCGTAGTAGGAGGTCTCGTTGGAAGAGCCCATGGCGAACTCGTCCATGTTCAGCTTGCCGAGCATGACGGCGCCGTCGGCCCACAGGTTCGACGTCACCGTCGATTCATAGGCCGGCTTGAAGCCGTCGAGGATATGGCTGCAAGCCTGGGTGTGGACGCCTTCGGTGGCGAAAAGGTCCTTGATGCCGAGCGGAATGCCTTCCAGCGCGCCGCCTTCGCCCTTGGCAAGCTTGGCGTCGGAGGCCTTTGCCATGTCGCGGGCCTTGTCGGCGGTCACGGCGACATAGGCGTTGAGCTGCTTGTTGGCAGCCTCGATGTTGCCGATGAAGGCGTCGGTCAATTCGAGCGACGTATAGTCTTTCTTCTTCAGGCCTTCGCGGGCCTCGGCAATGGTGAGTTTGGTCAGATCGGTCATGAATTCATCTCTGCTGGGCCGCGCACGGCCGTCATCATCGTGCTGGCGGGATCGTGCTTATTCGACGACTTTCGGCACCATGAAGAAATTGTCTTCAGAGGCCGGCGCGTTGCGGATGATGTCGGAGGCCTTGCTGCCGTCCGTAATGCCGTCGGCGCGCTTCTTCATCGTCTGCTCGACAACCGAGGTCAGCGGCTCGACGCCTTCGATGTTCACTTCGTCCAGCTGTTCGACAAAGCCCAGGATGGCGTTCAGTTCGCCGGTCATGCGGGTGGCGTCGTCATCACTTACCCGGATGCGAGCCAGTTTGGCGACGCGTTTTACCGTGTTGGTATCGACAGACATGTGGTCCTCGTTCCTGTCTTGACTGCGGGGGCGGGGTCAGCCGCCTTTTCCTGCCTCCTGTTAGCTGCCTGGAGAGGAGCGTGACAAGAAGTTCCAATTGCTCCCCGAGCACGTTCGCTATATTACGGTTACATATAGTACCGTAATTGGAGTTGATGCGTGTCCCAAATTGCCGACACCCTGCGCCCGCTGCCGATGGCGGCAATTGTCTATCTTGCGTTCGAGCCGGCGTGGCTGGCTCTTTCTCGCGACGAGCGGCAGACACATGCTGCCGCTATTGGCGAAATCCTGGCCCGGCATCCGGGTGTGACCTTCGAGTGGTTCGATGCGGATGCGCTTTCGGGGGGATACACGGATTTTGCCATCTGCCGGTTTTCGGACATGCGGGCCTATCATCATCTTTGGGAGGAATTGCGCGACACCGAGATCTTCAGCCGGCCGTTTGCGCGGATCGTCCATGTCAGTATCGGCATCGAGAACGGCTTCCAGGATTATGAAGCCGCGAACGATGGCTGAGGGGGAGGCGACAATTGCCGGTCGACCTCAGGATGGCCGTGTCACCTCGGCCCTGCTGACGGCAACGCTCGCCGAGCTTTCGGAAAACGGCTACGAAAAGACGACAATCTCGGCGATCGCTACCCGGGCAAGGACAAGCAAACAGGCGGTTTATCGGCGTCATCGCGACAAGTCGCACCTGCTCGCCGCAGCGGTCGAACATGCACTCGCCGTCGCCAATCCGGCGCCGCCCCAGCGCGGCAGTGTTGCGGAAGACCTGAGGCGCTGCCTTCTCAACACGCTTGAGGCCCTTCAGGAAACGCCTCTGGGCGGTGCGATCCGCGCGCTTGTTCCCTACCGCCATCTGCCCGCTCTTGCCCGGGTTCTGGACGAAGCGGAGGAGAACCGGCGGCTCATCATGCGCCAGATCTTCATCGCCACGCCCTTCGAAACGGATATGGAGGCCCGCATCGACCTCCTTCTTGGGTTCATCTATTTCAGGATGCTGATCCGGAGTGTCTCGATCTCGGAAGCCGATATCGAGCGGGCGATCTATCTGACCCTCGGACTGGTCGCACCGAGGGATCCTCAGGCAGGCGACGGACTTCCCGGTCTGTAACGAGGCAGGCTTCACGATTTTCTCGCGGGCGCCTATCCGTGCTGTGATCAAGGGTGATTGGTGTTGTTTCATGCCCCGGCGCATTGTCTGGCAGCGCCGCCGGAACACGGGGCGTCGACAACCTGCTTTTCCTGGTCATGGAGACGATCATGCCGCTTTATACCTCCAAGTCCGTCCTCCTCGGACTGACAGCGCTTTTCTCCGCTACCGCGATGTCGGCGTCGGCCGACGAGATCACGACCTTTACCAAATCCGGTGTCGCGATCGGCGGTACGGACCCGGTCGCCTATTTCACGCAAGGCAAGCCGGTCGCCGGCTCCGACGACTACACGGCAGAGTATGACGATGTGACCTGGCAATTCGCGTCAGCGGAAAACCGGGACACCTTCCTTGCCGATCCGGCAAAATACGCGCCGCAGTATGGCGGATTCTGTGCCTTCGGCGCGGCCATGGGGTTCAAGGTCCCGGTGGTGCCGGAAGCCTGGTCCATCGTCGACGGCAAGCTCTACCTCAACAACTCCCTGACAGTTCAGGAGCGTTTCGAGGAAGACGTACCCGGCTATATCAACAAGGCAACGCTCAACTGGGACATCATCAAGGACAAGAAGCCTGAAGATCTCAAGGAGCCGATCATCCGTGACTGATCACGGCGGTCATGCATGGACGATCCCGGTTTTCCTGCAGCGGTCCGGCGGCCGCAACGCCTTCCCGACACGGGCTGATACATTTTGCGACGAGAGATCTCTTTAAACGCGGGGCCGTGGGTGATAAATATGAGTTTAAAGCTCATGTTATCTTAGAGGTGCCCTTTGGCAAAACGTCCCCGCAGCCGTCCCAGCTTCCTCACCGTTCAGTCCACCCGTTATCTCAGCCCCAATTTCATCCGCGTGACCTTTGCAGGCCCGGAGCTTGAGGGCTTTCCCAAAAACCATGAAGGCGCCAACTGCAAGATCGTCCTGCCTCGGGACGGGGAGAGCAGGGAGACGTTCGAGGCGCATTTCGCACTCGATGGTCCGGAGGAACGGGTCCATCCGATCAGGACCTACACGGTCCGTTCGTTCCGCCCGGACGCTCTGGAACTTGATATCGACTTTGTTGCGCATGGTGACGAGGGCCCGGCAACGCGCTGGGCCCAGGCGGCCGGCCCCGGCAGTTTTCTGGGGTTTCTCGGACCAAGCGCGCCTAAGATCACGGAGTTCTACGCCGACTGGTACCTGCTCGCGGCGGATCTTTCGGCCATGCCCGTCGTTGAGGCAACGCTTGAGGCGATGCCGGCCGATGCCAGAGGTGTTGTCTTGTTTGAAGTGCCGACCGAAGCCGACATCCGGGAGATCTCGGCGCCGGCCGGCGTCAGGATCGTGTGGCTGCTTCATCCCGACACCCACAGTCCGTCCACCGCCCAGGTCGATTTCATCTCCAACATGGATTGGCCCGACGGCGTCATGCAGACCTGTATCGCGGGCGAAAGCTCGGTCATCCGGGCTCTGCGTGATCATCTGCACAACGTGCGCGGCGTTCCGAAGAAGGACACCTATATTTCCGGGTACTGGAAAATCGGGCTGGTCGAGGACGAGCATCAGAAAATGAAGCGGGCCGAGGCGGCGTAAGAAACATCCGTTATGCCAGGGCACCGGTTCCAGATGCGTTCCTCCCGGTCCCTGGCCGCTCGACTTGGGCGCGGGAGAACGCAAGGAGCCGGCGCCTCTCAATCCTGATTGGCTGATCGGTCGCAACTTTCATGCCCTGGCGATTGCCGTTGGCGCGAACCTCGCCGCGCTGGTCATTGGCCACGGAGAGACGGCAACCCTCATCGGAAAACTATCCGTTTCAACGACGCGCTGGCCCAACTCGACCGGCCCTGTGCGATGTTTCTGGTGCCGCGCTCACGGGTTTCGGCGCGCTGGATTTGCGTGTCAAATCGGCGGGGAGATCTCCACAGGGTGCTTAAAAGTTTACGTTTGATTTAGGTAAATTTTATCATTTTGCGTTACCCGGTGTGATGCTTGCCGAGCGTCTGTAAGATGCGCCCTCAGTCGCCTGCCGACGTTTCCCTCCTCGACAGTGTTTCGTGACGCGCACGTTGCTGCCACCTACACAAGGATTGATCATCTATGACTTCGCTGAAAAGTCTCGGAGACCCCGACGTCGGCATGGTCCTGTCGGGCAGGACGTTTCAGCGCCGCATCTCGGGTGCGGGTTACGGCAGCATGCGCAATCGTGCCCGGGTCGTCATGCTTGCCTTTGTTTGCGTGTTCGCGGCCATCGGCGGCCGGCTCGTCTATCTTGCCTCGCAGAATGTCGAGGATGTGGGCAGTCCCTGGATCAGCCCGACGGTGGCGCGTCCTGATATCCTCGACCGAAACGGCGTTCTGCTTGCAACGGACATCAAGGCCTATTCGCTCTATGCGGAGCCACGGCGGATAATCGATGCGGACGAGGTGGTCGAAGGACTTGCGACAGTGTTTCCCGATCTAGACCGGGCGGACACATTCGAGAAGCTGCGCGGCGACAGGGGCTTCATCTGGCTTCGCCGCCGGCTCTCGCCGCAACAGCGCGACGCGATCATGCATCTCGGCCTGCCGGGCCTGGGCTTCCGGACGGAAACGAGACGTCTTTACACCGCCGGGGCAACCACGTCCTATATCCTCGGGCTCACCAATCTGGACAACAAGGGCATTTCCGGCCTCGAGAAATACATAGACGATCAGGGGCTTGCCGACCTTCAGATGCTGGGGCTCGCGACGTCGGGAGACCTGGCGCCGGTGCGGCTGTCGATCGACCTGCGTGTCCAGCACATCGTCCGGGATGAAGTGATCGATGCAATGACCCGGTTCCGCGCCAAGGCGGCGGGGGCAGTCGTTATCAATGCCAAGACCGGCGAGGTCGTTGCCATGACCTCCGTGCCAGATTTCGATCCGGACAATCCGATCGATGCGCTGCGGCCGGACAAACTGAACCGCATGTCCGCCGGCCTTTACGAGATGGGCTCGACCATCAAGAGCTTCACCACGGCAATGGCACTCGATAGCGGCCAGGTCACGCTCGACAGTACCTTCGACGCCAGCCGGCCTATCCGGATCGGCCGCCAGACCGTTCACGACTTTCACGGCAAGCATCGGGTGCTGACCGTTCCGGAGGTCTTCATCTACTCCTCGAATATCGGCTCGGCGCTGGAGGCGGAAGTTGTCGGCATCGAGGGGCATCGGGAGTTCCTGAAGCGGATCGGTCTGCTCGACCGCATTTCGACGGAACTGCCGGAGGTGGCGTCGCCTCAGGAGCCGAGGGTCTGGAAAAAGGTCCATTCGATCACCGCATCCTTCGGGCACGGATTTTCAACGACACCGCTGCAGACGGCTGCCGGCGTTGTTGCCCTGATGAACGGCGGGCGTCTGATGCCGCCGACATTCTTTCCCAGGGACCAGGAAGAGGCGCTGGCGGTTTCCAGTCAGGTCGTTGATGCAAGAACCAGCCAGGACATGCGGTACCTCTACAGGCTGAATGCAACGGCCCGTGGCGGTTCGGGAAAGCGCGGCACCGTGCCCGGCTTCCATGTCGGCGGCAAGACCGGTACTGCGGAAAAGGTTGTTGATGGGCGCTATTCGAAAGACAAGAACTTCAACGCCTTCGTCGCGGCGTTTCCCATCGAGGATCCGCAATATGTCGTTCTGACGATCATCGACGAGCCGAAGAGGGAAAACTCCGAACGCTCCGCAACAGCCGGCTTCAGCGCGGCTCCGATCGCGGCAAACATCATTCGACGCTCGGCGGTCATGCTGGGTGTCAGCCCGTCCTCGGAGGCGGATGAGGATGTCGAGGCGCTGCGTCCCTCGTAACCAGGGGCGCTTCGACCAGACGGGCAGTTGCGGATATCAGATGCGCAAGCGGATCAGAGTTCGCCCATGGCGCTGCGGAACCGTTTGACGCTTTCGGCAAAGCCGTAGACCAGCGCATCCGCCGTGAAGCCATGGCCGATCGACATCTCCCGGATGAACGGGACGCGCTCGATCAGCGGCGGGATATTTTCGACCGTCAGGTCGTGACCGGCATTGACACCGAGCCCTGCGTCGCGGGCCGCTTCGGCCGCTGCGACCACCTTGTCCAGTTCCCTGGCGGCCTGATCGGGCGACGCGTGACAGGCGCCGTAGGGGCCGGTGTAGATCTCGATACGTTCCGCGCCAAGACGCGCTGCATGTGCCGGTGCGTCCGGATCGGGATCACAGAACAGCGAAACGGTCACGGCCCATTCCTTCGCGGCGGCAATCGCGGTTTCCAGGTTGCCGGTGTCTTTGGAAAAGTCCCAGCCGTGATCTGACGTGTTCTGCGTCGGGTCGTCCGGCACGAAGAGCACCTGCTCCGGCCGGGCCTCCTCGACCAGCTTCAGGAAGTCCGGTGACGGGTAGCCCTCAAGGCAGAGTTCCTTGTTCGGGAACCGCTCCTCAATCAGTTCGGCAAGGTCGAAGACATCGGTCTTGCGGATGTGCCGTTCGTCCGGGCGCGGGTGCACGGTAATGCCCTTGGCACCGGCTTCCATCGCCAGCGCGGCAAGCCCGGTGACGCTCGGCCAGGGCAGGTCGCGGCGGTTGCGCAGCATGGCGATGGCATTGACGTTGACTGAGAGGCGCGAGGCGGCAGACATTTCTGAAATTCCGGATGAAGTCGCTGACAATCTGATTCAGGCGATAGGCCCAGAATTGCAAGATTGGGTCTAAAGTCGTTGAAGTCAAACGGGGAATTGTCCCTAGGGACAATCTTTCCGCTTTGCTCCTGAGGACATGCAGATGCCGGGGCGTGACAGCAAAAAGCGGCTGGCGAAGGCGATCTCACGAGCCCGGCAAGTCGGCGGAAGCCGGCGCGTCTTCCCTCGTTTCTCCCGGAATGTGGTCCGGGCGCAGCCAGCCCTGATAGCGGACGAGCAGTCCGATCCCGCGCATCGACACTTTCACATCAAAGCTGAAGGTATCTTTCTGAACCTGCTCGGTGGTTTCGCTGATCGGAAGCAACCAGTCAGGAATCGGAATGCCGAGGAGGGTGCCGCGCGAGACCGGAAAGTGGAGCTTTCCGTCGCTCACGCGGAGATCGATCGAAAAGGACAAGGGGCCAAAGCGCTCTGACACCCTTCCCGAACCTGGTGCCCCGGACGGGGAGAGCACCGACCTGAATTTCCTGCCGCCAAAGGTTCGCTTCCAGATTTCGGCTTCACCCTTTTGCTCGATCGTGACGGCAACCGGAGTGTCCTCGCCGGCTTCGGGAAATCCGACCATCCGGCAGATCAGATCGCCGAACGTGGACTTGCCACGGCTCACCCGTGCCTTGCCGGACCAATGCCGCAGATCCAAGACGGTGTGCAACTCGCGGACCTGTGCGGGGAGTTCGTAAAAGTTCTGCGCCAGTGCCTTCTGAAAGACTGTGGGCGTCTCGTCGGATCTTGACGCGGTTTCGACCTCCAGATGGCCGGTGGCTTCTTCCACTTCACGAAGATCGAACTCGCCGACACAGGGGCGTGCCCCGGGCGATATCCTGTCTTCATCAATGAGACTGCAAAGGATGGCACCCGGTACGGCCGGGATATGCGGGCCATCCCCTGCGCCTGCCGTGAGAGTCCAGATACGGACGAAGGGGCGGCCAGTGTGGTCCAGTCCGCCGATCCGGACTTCCATTCCGCCCCGGTCCGAACCGAAGTTCTCGAACCAGCCTGCGGCATGGCGAATGACGCCGGCGAGAGGTTCGAGGGTTGTCGACAGGCCAAGACGAACGGGCCACGACAGGCACCAGAGACCGATGTGCAGAAGACCGAGTTCCAGACCGGCGCGAAAGCGAACCGAAAGTGCGCCATAGCGCTTTGGAAAAAGCGCAGTGTCCGGGGCGCCGATCGTGCTGCTCCATCTTGGAGACAGTCTGGAATTCCCATCGGTCCAAAGCGTGCGCCGCTCGAGGCCTGACCAGCCAGGAACAGTCACATGGCGTCCGCCGCGAAACTCGTCAACAGGCTGTCCTGCCTGAGAAAGGATGGCCCGGATCACCGACAATCCGCGCGGCGCGCGGTTACCCGGCAAGATGATGGTTTCGATGGTGTCGATGCGGCCGAGATCCTTTCTCAGCGTTTCGACCGCGGCCGACGAGAGCGCCGGAACGCTGGAAACGCCGGACAGAGCGACCAGAGACCTGTCCTTGAACGCTCGATCAAAGACGCACAAGCCGCTTGCGAAGGCGGCATCATCTGAAAGGTCAAGGTAGTGACTGCCTGCCTGCAAGGCTGCCTCGGCGACAGCGTAGGGGCTGTCCCCGTAAGCCTGAAAGGGACCCGCTGCATCGACAGTGATATGCGGCGACAGCAACGCCAGATCCTCTGCGAAACTGGACAGAGTACGATCGAGGCGCGCGGGGCAGCCGCCGTGGCGCTCACAGAAGCTCGTCGCCGAGGCGAGGGACCTGCCGGCGACGATGACGTCGAACCGGGTCTTTCCGAGCAATGCTTCCGCCAGCTTTCCGCCGAAAACGCCGTAGCCTCCCAGAATGACGACGCGCTTCCGCGCCCGCGCCTCAGTCAAGCAGCCGGTCCTTGAGCTCCTTTGACGGCAGGGCGCAGGATCGCCGGCCGAACCGGTAGCGGTTGCGGGCGATCCGGTCGTAGAGCCAATTGGCAAAGGGACGGGGGAGGATGTCCAGCACGGTGAGGACCCGCCAGGGCCAGCCAATGCTTTTCATCGCGGCCGTGAAGGAGGCCATCTTCGTATAGGCGCGACCGTTTAGCATGACGATGTTCGTTTCCATCAATGCCGGATCGAGGCCAAGGCGGCGGTAGAGTTCCTGGCCGCGCTGCGACTGGGCGCTGACGAAACGGTATCCCGCGTGATGGTCATGGTTGGCCATGAACCGCGCGAAGCCGGAGCACAAGATGCAGTGCGCATCGAACACGATCAGGTTGCGATCACCGGTTTCAGGCGTGGCGTCAGGGACCTCTTCCGGCAGGCTGGAAACGGTGTCGGGCATCGGCTTCTGCAAACCATCTCTTTATGGGACTGACGTATCGATAGCAAACCAGGGCGAGAACTTCCAGTTGAGGCAATACCTCAGTCCGATGCCGGTTGCCCGAGACTGACATGTCACCGGCTTTCCGTCGCCAGACGTTTCTGCCGCTTGCCAGTCAGACATTCGTCAGATATGTAACGTAATAACATTACAAACCTGAAGGAGGCTTCCGTGTCCGATACCCGTCTTCCCGTCACCGTTCTTTCCGGCTTTCTCGGCGCCGGCAAGACCACCCTGTTGAACCGGGTTTTGAACAACCGGGAAGGGCTCAAGGTCGCTGTGATCGTCAACGACATGTCGGAGGTGAACATAGATGCGGATCTTGTGCGCGCGGGCGGAGCGGAGCTCAGCCAGACCGAGGAAACGCTGGTGGAAATGTCCAACGGCTGCATCTGCTGCACGCTTCGCGATGATCTTCTGAACGAAGTGCGCCGGCTCGCGGGGGAAGGGAAATTCGACTACCTGCTGATCGAATCCACCGGAATTTCCGAACCGCTGCCGGTCGCCGCAACATTCGAGTTCCGCGACGAAGCGGGCGACAGCCTGGCGGATGTGGCGCGGCTAGATACGATGGTGACGGTCGTCGATGCGGTCAATCTTCTGAAGGATTACTCGAGCCATGACTTTCTGAGCGATCGCGGCGAGACGCTTGGCGAGGAGGACGAACGGACGCTGGTGCATCTCCTGACCGACCAGATCGAATTTGCCGACGTGGTCGTTCTCAACAAGGTGAGTGCGGCGCAGCCGGAGCAGGTCGATGCCGCGCGCAAGATCATTCGCAGCCTGAACGCGGATGCCCGGATTCTGGAGGTCGACTATTCGGAAGTGCCCGCCGCAGCAATCCTGAACACGGGTCTGTTCGATTTCCAGAAGGCGCATGAGCACCCGCTCTGGGCCAAGGAACTCTATGGCTTTGCGGACCATGTGCCGGAAACGGAAGAATACGGCGTTGCGTCGTTCGTCTACCGGGCGCAGAGGCCTTTCGAACCGGCCAGGATCCACGCGGTGCTGAACGGCGCCCTGCCAGGCGTCATCCGCGCCAAGGGGCACTTCTGGCTGGCGACGCGTCCGGACTGGGTCGCGGAGTTTTCGCTGGCCGGTGCGCTGTCCAGCGTCAGCCCGATCGGCCGCTGGTGGGCATCGGTTCCCGAAAGCCGCTGGCCGCAGGATCCGCGCGCACGGGAATTTGCTAGGTCTCGCTGGGTGGAGCCGTTCGGTGACCGGCGTCAGGAGATCGTTTTCATCGGTGCGGGTATCGACTGGCCCGCGCTGAAAGCGCGTCTCGATGATTGCCTTCTCGATGAAACCCATGGCGATGACCTGTCAGCCTTTCGGGATCTGCCCGATCCCTTTGCGCCCTGGCGCCGCGAGGAGCAGGCGGCGTGAGGCCCCTGCAAGCCGGACTTTCCGGCAGGGCCCCCGTCGCCCGGGATGTACTCGTCGGGCGGACGCCAGACATTCTGGACGATATCGGGCTGCCAGGGGTTGCCGCGGTGATCTGGAAACGAGACCCCGTGAACGCCTTCCGGACATGGCTCGCGGGTCTCGCCGACGAGCACTTGCCGGTTCTGCGCACGGTTGTTCCTGTCCATCTGGTAGAGGCGGCCGTCATCACCGCCTGCGAGAATTACAGGACACCGTTGTGCGTTGAACGCGACATGCTGGCAAGCGATGCGGCTGCACGGGCACTGATGTTTGCCAAAGTGCTCGACATACGATTGGTGCGGGTGCGCCTGGATGTTTCGAGCGAGATCATGTGTCCGAAGTTTCATGTCGACAACGTCGCCGCCCGCCTGCTTTGCGCCTACAGAGGCGGTGGCAGTGAGTATGTTTCAGACTGCGCGCCGGACGACGAAAAACGGATCCGCGCTTTGCCGGGCGGTTCTGTCGGGCTGTTCCGCGGACGGACATGGCCGGGCGAGGAGGCAACCGGCCTCCTTCACCGGTCGCCCGCCATGGTTTCGGGCAGCCCGGCGCGTCTTCTGCTGGTCATCGATCCGGCAGAATGACGCCTTTCCAGGCAACCTCGTCATCGGGGTCACGCAAGGAGAGTGAGAGGCTGGTGACTGTTGCCACAGCTTTGCCGCGCCACAATTTTGTCTAATTTCTGGCGGGGAGGTGCGTTTCGGGTTTCAAGGACGGCCAGAATCGCTGCATATAGTTAACGTGCAAGTTTCCCTCCATTGCTAGCTCTCGCCTATGGCTCTCACCAATACGCTCCTTCTTTTGGCGCAGGCTGCGCTCTATTTCGCCGTGATGATGGCGCTTTTGCATGGCCGCAGGGCTGCGGGCGTCGGCGTTTTCATGTGCGCGATCGGGGTCATGCACTTTCTGGAGACCTATCTGGCGAGCGTCTTCTACATTCAGCTTCCCTTCGGCATCATCTCACCCGGTTCGACCGTGCTATTCTCCGGCAAACTGTTGATGATCCTGTTGCTTTACATTCGGGAGGATGCCCTTGTCGCCCGTCAGCCGATCTACGGTCTCCTGATCGGCAACTTCCTGATGGTCGGCCTCGTGATCCTTCTCAGGAACCACGATACGGTCGCCGTCTCGGCGGGCAGGCTGCCCGACATCGCCTTCGTGGACGAGATGGGGTTCCTGATGGTCTGGGGTACGCTTCTGCTCTTCGTGGATGCCATCCTGATCATCGTTCTCTACGAGTTCCTTGGAGACCGGTTCGGACGCCATCTGGTGCTTCGCTTTCTGGTCTGCGGAGCCCTTGTGCTGTCCTTCGATCAGGCCGGGTTCTTTCTGGCGCTCCATTACGTTTCCGGCGCTCCGTGGAATGTCTTCCTTGGCGGCTGGGTCGCCAAGATGAGCGCCACCATTGTCTACACGGTTCTCTTCGTTCTTTACCTGAAGTACTTCGGCGAGGAGGATCGCTGGATTTCCAACCGGCCCCTGCGCGACGTCTTTGCCACGCTGACCTATCGCGAGCGCTACTATGACTTGCTGGAAGCCTCGACCCGCGATCATCTGACCGGCGTGCTGCATCGCAGCCAGTATGACGAGCAGGGCCCGGCGATCCTGAAGGCGAACCTGGGAGATGGGCGTCCGCTGTCGCTGCTCGTCATCGATGTCGATCATTTCAAGCAGGTAAACGACAGGCTTGGCCATCAGGTCGGCGACGAGGTGCTGAAGGCAATCGCACGGCTGATGATCGAGAACCTCAGGAGCGAAGATCACCTGTACCGGATCGGGGGGGAGGAATTTGTGCTTCTATGCGAGGCTCTGCCCCTGGAAGCGGCAAAGTCGCTCGCCGAGCGGCTGAGAAAGAGCATCGACCGGTTCAGCAGCATTTATTTCTCCGAAAAGGTGACGGTGAGCATCGGCATCTCAAGTGCACCGGCTGATGGTCGAAGCTTGAGCGAGTTGTTTCGCAATGCGGATCGACGCCTTTACGAGGCAAAGAGCCAGGGTCGAAACCGCGTTTATGCGTCCGGGCTCGACGACACGGCCTGAGGCAGCTGCCTTGCAGCGAAGGTCGAGAACCGGCCATTCAATCGAATATCGTTTCATCGACCCTGGAGGGGCTGACGTCGGTCCGATCGCGCATGGAGAGGACGTGCAGGTGGATACTGACGAAACAAATGGCCCACAGGGCAGATGTTACGGGGTGCAGGACGATCACGTGGGGAGCCAACAAAAACCCCGCAATGGTTCCTGCTCCCGGAAAAATCAGGCTTCCGGCGACCGCCCCACCGAGGGATGGGGCCATCAGCGAGGCGAGGAAGGCACAGCACCAACCCGCGTAGCCGGGGCGACCGAACCAACCGGACAAGGCGAGACCTGCGACCGCTCCAGCCAGCGCTCCCAGCACGACGAACAAAGCAAGGTCGCTTGCATCTGTTTCTCTGACGATCGCCATGCCGCCGGCCACCACGAGGCCGGCAACGGCTGTCTCCAGAAAGATCCGATACTTCAGTTTGTCGCCGCAGAGCCAATTCCAGACAAAATGGCGGTATTCGCAATCTTCCATGATCCTGTCCCTTCCAGGCCATTGTCTCTCTCCCGTTGCAACCGGGAGCCGGCCATGACGTTGAATGTCCGGCGGTGACGTGCAGGCGGATGGAAGGTTTCAGGCAGTTTTTCTGCAGGAAGACAAAGGGGCTTTGCGAGTGCCCGAACGAAGAAAGCCCCACCGAAGGGCGGGGCTTTCCGGTCGTTCCTGTGATCCGCGTCAGACCCGGTTGAGCAGGCGCGCGCGAATGGTGTTCGGCAGGGCCCGGATTTCCTCAAGGATCTTGACCGGGTCTTCCACTCGGCTGTCGACATCCATCACCACGTAGCCGATGTCCTGATGGGACTGCAGGTACTGGGCGCTGATGTTGAGATCATGCCGGGTGAAGAGATCGTTCAGGGTGCGCATGGCACCCGGCGCGTTGTGGTGCACCTGAATGAAGCGGGTCGCATCGGTGCCCTTGGAGAGCTGCACCTGCGGGAAGGAGACGGAACCGATGGTCGAGCCGACGTCGGAATATTCGACCAGACGCTTCGACACTTCCTCGCCGATGCGGTCCTGTGCTTCCTCGGTCGATCCGCCGACATGCGGGGTCAGGATCACGTTGTCCAGGCCGCGAAGCGGGGAGACGAACTCGTCCTTGTTCGATTTCGGCTCGACCGGGAAAACGTCGACCGCAGCTCCGGCCAGATGCCCCGACTTGAGCGCTTCGGCGAGCGCGTCGATATCAACGACCTTGCCGCGTGCGTTGTTGATGAGGAAGGCGCCCTTCTTCATCTTCGAAATCTGCTCCGCACCGAACATGCCACGGGTTGCGGCGGTGTCGGGAACATGCAGGGAGACGACGTCGGATTGTTCCAGAAGGCTGTCGAGGCTGTCGATGGGCATCACGTTGCCGTGCTGCAGCTTGTCGACCGTATCGTAGTAGATGACCCGAAGGCCCATGGCTTCGGCAAGGTTGGAAAGCTGCGTGCCGATGTTGCCGTAGCCGATGATGCCAAGGGTCTTGCCGCGCACCTCGTGCGAGCCGGCCGCACTCTTCAGCCAGCGCCCTTCATGGGCGGCCGAGGACTTGGGAAAAACGCCGCGCATGAGCATGACGATTTCGGCAATCGTGAGCTCGGCAACGGAGCGGGTGTTGGAGAACGGGGCATTGAACACGGGAATGCCGCGGGTCAGTGCGCCGTTCAGGTCCACCTGATTGGTGCCGACGGAGAAACAGCCGACGGCCACCAGCGCTTTCGCGGCATCCAGCACTTCCTCGGTTACCTGGGTCCGGGACCGGATCCCGAGCATCTGCACGCCTTGCAGTTTTTCGATCAGGGCGTCCTTTTCCAGTGCTCCTGGCAGGATTTCCACGTTGTCATAACCGTTTTTCTCCAGAACGGCGCTCGCGGTCGACGAAATGCCTTCCAGCAGCAGCCAGCGGATCTGTTTTTTCGGCCGGGAGAGACCGTGAATCATGGCGAAATGCCTTTTTTGATCATTGGATTTGAATCGCGCCGGTCCGACGCTGAATTGCGGGTGTCGTATACGCGCTCATTCACGTCGCGTCTAGGTGGGAGCACTATAATGCCGCCGGGCGGCGGAGAGGGAATGAGGCTTCTCGGGCCAGCGCAGCGCCGGATCCGGCAGGAGCCGCATTCAGCCCTGAACTGCTGACCTCTCCGCACATTCCCCCTCATCCTGAGGAAATGCGGGAGCGCTGTCTCGAAGGATCGGCCACAGACTCCGAGGCTGCCGCCCATGCTTCGAGACGTCCCTTGCGGTCCTCCTCAGCATGAGGTTGGGGGGAGGTGAGGCATGTGGCATTCGGCCCGCCCTGCTGAACTCTCCGCTCACTCTTCCTCATCCTGAGGAAGCGCGGATGCGCTGTCTCGAAGGATGGGCCATATGCTTCGAGGCTGCCACGTATGCTCTGTCCAGAGTTGTTGCCCTTCAGCCAGCGCTATCTCTCCGACTATGCCTTTCGCTTCGACAAAGACGGCAGAAGGTCGAACTCCCCTCGGATCAGCGCTTCCTTCTTCTCGCGCCGCCACCCCTTTATCTGCCGTTCACAGGCAATGGCATCGGTGATGTTTTCGAAGTGGCAATTGAAGACCAGTTCCACCGGGCGGTGGCGCGCCGTGTAGCCGTCATGCGTTCCCTGCTGGTGTTCGCTGACCCTGGACTCAAGGGCCTTCCTTGTCGTTCCGGTGTAGTAGCTGCCGTTCGAGCATCTCAGAATGTAAAGGATTGCGCTCATTGATATTGCCGCGCTTGAGGATAGGTCATTTGGGCGTTCAGGTTATTCTGGAATCACGGAGTTCGACTACATGAAACTTACAAGCGTGCCATTTCGCCTGCCCCCCAAGTCGAAACATGCCGCCCATGCTTCGAGACGGCCCTTGCGGTCCTCGTCAGCATGAGGTTGTGGGGGGGGGGAGGAATGTAGCTTTCGGCAGCGACCTGCTGAACTCGCCACAAACGCCTCCACATCCTGAGGAAGCGCGGATGCGCTGTCTCGAAGGATGGGCCAAAGACTCCGAGGCTGCCGCCCATGCTTCAAGATGGCCCTTGCGGACCTCCTCAGCATGAGGTTGCGGGGGTGATGTGGCTTTCGGCATCAACCTGCTGAATTCGCCACAAACGCCTCCTCATCCTGAGGAAGCGCGGATGCGCTGTCTCGAAGGATGGGCCAGACACGCCGAGGCTGCCGCCCATGCTTAGAGACGTCCCTTTCGGTCCTCCTCAGCATGAGGTTGTGGGGAAGGCGAGGAATGTAGCTTTCGGCCCGAACTGCTGAACTGGCCACAAACGCCTCCTCATCCTGAGGAAGCGCGGATGCGCTGTCTCGAAGGATGGGCCGCTTGGTGCCTGCGGTCCGGATTTCCGCTTGTTTCACATCCCGAAGCCAGGAAGGCTCTTCCATCAAGCAACAAAAAAAGACCCGCCGCATTTCTGCAGCGGGTCCATTGTGTAACGACGTGTCAGAACCTCAGAGACCTTCCGGGCCGCGCTGGAGGGCGGCGACGCCGGTGCGGGAAACTTCGACGAGGCCGAGCGGCTTCATGATGGTGATGAACTGCTCGATCTTCGACGTACGGCCGGTGATCTCGAACACGAAATGTTCGGTCGTCGCGTCGATGACGGTGGCTCGGAAGGCATCGCCCAGGCGGAGGGCTTCCAGGCGCTTTTCGCCGGTGCCGGTCACCTTGACCAGGGCAAGCTCGCGTTCCAGCGGCTTGTCCTGATTGGCGCGTCTGGCGCGGACGGTCAGGTCGGTTACCCGGTGAACGGGCACCAGCCTGTCGAGCTGGTGGCGGATCTGCTCGATGATCATCGGCGTTCCCGTCGTCACGATGGTGATGCGCGAGAGGTGCTTCTCGTGCTCCGTCTCGGATACGGTCAGGCTGTCGATGTTGTAGCCCCGGCCGGAGAAAAGGCCGATGACACGGGCCAGGACACCGGGCTCGTTGTCGACAAGGAGCGACAGCGTGTGGGTTTCGATCTCGTTGCTGACTTCGGCCAGGAAGTAGGCGGAAGGCGCATCAACGTTCTGTGCGTTCATTTCAATTGGTCCTTATGCCCGGGCTCAAACGAGGGACTTGCCTTCGGCGCTGATCGCATTGGCGACCGCCTCGTCGTTGGCTTCATCCGGCAGCAGCATTTCGTTATGTGCCTTGCCCGAGGGGATCATCGGGAAGCAGTTGGTGAGGTTCGCGACGCGGCAGTCGAACAGGACCGGCTTGTCGACTGCGATCATTTCCTCGATGGCGCCATCCAGGTCGCCCGGCTTCTCCACGCGGAAGCCGACACCGCCATAGGCCTCGGCCAGCTTGACGAAATCGGGCAGGCTCTCGGTGTAGGAATGCGACAGCCGGTTGCCGTGCAGCAGCTGCTGCCACTGGCGGACCATGCCCATGTACTGGTTGTTCAGGATGAACACCTTGACGGGCAGGCCGAACTGAACAGCGGTCGACATTTCCTGAATGTTCATCAGGATCGAGGCATCGCCGGCAATATCGACGCACAGCGCATCGCGGTGCGCGACCTGCGCGCCGATGGCCGCCGGCAGGCCGTAGCCCATGGTGCCGAGACCGCCGGACGTCAGCCAGTGGTTCGGCTCCTCGAAGCCATAGAACTGCGCCGCCCACATCTGGTGCTGACCGACCTCCGTGGAAATGAAGGTCTTGCGGTGCTTGGTCAGGTCATAGAGCCGCTGGATCGCGTATTGCGGCATGATGACGTCGTTGTTCGGCTTGTAGGCCAGCGAATTGCGGGCCCGCCACTGGTCGATCTCCTTCCACCAGTCCTTCAGCGCGGCAGCATCCGGTTTCATGGAGGAGGAGCGCCAGATCCGGACCAGATCTTCCAGCACGTGGGCGACATCGCCGATGATCGGCAGATCGACATTGATCGTCTTGTTGATGGAAGACGGGTCGATGTCGATATGGATCTTGCGCGAGCCGGGCGAGAACGCGTCGGTGCGGCCGGTGATACGGTCGTCGAAGCGCGCGCCGATGCAGACCATCAGGTCGCAGTCGTGCATGGTCATGTTGGCTTCATACGTGCCGTGCATGCCCAGCATGCCAAGCCAATTGTCGCCGGAGGCCGGATAGGCGCCGAGGCCCATCAGCGTCGAGGTGATCGGAAATCCGGTCAGCGAGACCAGTTCGCGCAGCAGTTGGCAGGCCTGCGGGCCGGAGTTGATGACGCCGCCGCCGGTATAAAGCACCGGCTTCTTGGCCGCTGCCATCATTTCCGCGGCCATGCGGATCGAGGCGGCATCGCCCTTGATCTGCGGACGGTAGCTCTTATGCGCGGCGGCCGGGTTCGGCGTCGGGCCCTGGTAGGTGCCGGTGGCGAACTGGACGTCCTTCGGAATGTCGACGACGACCGGGCCCGGACGGCCGGAGGTCGCGACATAAAATGCCTCGTGCAGGACGCGCGCCAGATCGTCGACGTCACGGACCAGCCAGTTGTGCTTGGTGCACGGCCGGGTGATGCCGACCGTGTCGCACTCCTGAAAGGCATCGTTGCCGATGAGATGGGTCGGGACCTGCCCGGAAATGCAAACCAGCGGAATGGAATCCAGCATGGCGTCGGTCAGCGCGGTGACCATGTTGGTCGCGCCGGGACCGGACGTCACCAGGGCAACGCCGGGCTTGCCGGTGGAGCGGGCATAGCCTTCGGCGGCGTGTCCTGCGCCCTGTTCGTGGCGTACGAGAATATGCTCCAGCCCCTCCTGCTGGATGATCTCGTCATAGATGGGAAGCACTGCACCGCCCGGGTAGCCGAAGATGGTATCAACTCCCTGGTCTTTCAGCGCCTGGATGACCATTTCGGCGCCGGTCATTTCCCGTGTCATTTTCGTCTCGTCCTTGCATTCGTCGGCCTGAGGGGTCAGGCCTTGGCTCTCGTGATCGTTGTTCTGTCCGCCGGGCGGCATGCGGTTTCAAAGGTCCGGGGGGGAGGGCGTTCGGTCCGGACGGCAGCAATAAAAAAAAGGCCCCTGGGGGAGCCTTCATCGCGCGCCATCCTGTCCGAGCGGGACTATCCCGCCTGGAGGGCGCGCGTTCCTACCACTACTAGAATGAGCGACATCATCTTGCCGACCCGGTCCTTTGATACTGCAGGCCGCCTTGGCCCGTGTGGGACATGGTACCGGACTTTGAGCATCGCCCGCATGGCCCTTCGGCGCGACAGGCATTTGCAAGTCCGTTCCGGAAGCGTCATGTCCATCCGCATCCGGTGCGCGGCACACTAGTCAGGCGGTTTTCCCCGGTCAACCCTAAAATCCGAATATTGCGCGAAAGAAGTCCGATCTTTCTGAAAATTTCCCGAAAGACCGCCCGCGCAACATCTTCTTTCCTTCGATATCGGGAATTTGCCAATGCCGGTAAGCATATGTGCGACGAGGTGAAAAAATATCAAGATACCCCATTGCGCCCGGCGCCCAGTCGCTATATACCCGCCGAATTCGACGCGCCGCGCGTTTCTCGCGGCCCTGTCGCTCGGGTGTGTAGCTCAGTTGGTAGAGCAGCTGACTCTTAATCAGCGGGTCTGGGGTTCGAGCCCCCACTCACCCACCATCAACTTCCCTTTGAAATCTAAGATGAAATTGCGCTAAAGCGCAGTTTGTGCGCCGTGAACAGGACGTGAACGTGCGACGGCGTGCGACGACCGTGCGACGTCGCACGCTTTGTTCTGTTCCTGTTCTGTCTGAATTAGGACTCTGAACGCCAGCAAATTTGCGTGGCGTCGGTCATGCGGGCAGCATGATCACTAGACGGGCATGCGGGGAGGCAGCAGGTCACTTTTCGCTGATCGCCAAACTGTCGAGATCCGCTTGAAGATCGCGGAGGCGGGTGCTGTATTCCAGTGCCATCCGTGCAACAAAGTACCTGTTCCGCAGCCACTTCTCGTTGTCTCCCTCATTGGCGAAGCATGCCAGAAGGTCGAGAAAGGCTGCGAGGGGTTCCGTCGTCTCTTGAGTCAGGCGGTAGGCATCATAAAGGGTTGGCATTGTCTGGGTCCTTTGTTGCCAGGACCCGCTCCAATCTCCTCCCAGCCAGGGCGGCCGGGCTATAACGGGTGAGCGGTGCGGTTGGGGAAACCGTCAGAGCAAATCCTACGCTACGCCTGTCCGTGTCGGCAGGCACTCTTGAGCGGGCATTGGGCGGGTCCCGTTTCTTGGGTTGCCCCTCGGCCCCCTACAACCTTTGCGATATCAACAGGTGTCTGCGGACAGGGAATCTATCGTCAAAATTAACAGGTGCTAAACCGCAGCCACCTCGATCGCCTGGTTTTGCGATTTGTTGATCTCCAGCCTGACCCGTCTCTAAAAACCTATCTCGGTTTCACCGTCCTTCTCGTACCACGTGACCATTTTGGAAATGGCGCTGTCGGCCATGTCTGGGTGCATTGCCAGGTAGTGCCTGAGCACCTGCGTTGCGGATTGGACGGAATGGCCGGTGACAGCGCAGATCTCCGGAACGGTCGCGCCCGAGAGGGCCAGCCAGGTCACGGCCGTGTCGCGGAAATCCATTTCCTGAAAGTCGGCAAGTGAGCGGCTCGGCTCGACCAGACATGTGCCTTGATTTGGTGCGGGCACCGGCCCTGCCGTGACGTGGTTCAGGTGCTTGAACCGTTCGTTGACAGGACAGCGGAGCGTACCGTCCTTGAGCTTCCAAAGCCCGAAAGCCGCGATCTTTCGGATCTCGCTGAAATAGTGGCGGTAGGTGTCCTGCTGGAATGGCCGCCAGGTCTTTTCAAAAAGGATCAGATGATTGCTGACGATGCCGGCGGCAAGCCTGCGCGCGGCCGCGGCCGTGCGGCGGCGTTCGAACTCCGGAGCAATCGGCATGTTGACGATGGCGCCGGTCTTGGACTGCTTGCAGACCAGCCGCGTCTTGAGCTTCGACTTGAACTCCAGCGCCAGACGGTCGCCCTGGCGCTGGCCGGACCAGACGGCGGCAATGAAGCTGTCGCCCATGTCCGGGCGACCGACCATGTCGGCCGCGCTGACAAGTGTTTCCAGTTCGAAGCGGCTGGCGAAACGGACGCGCGGATCCAGAGATTTCATCTTGAGCCGGAGTGCCGGGTTGACTTCCACGATCTTGAATTTGCCTTCGTCCAGGCCCCAGGTGATGGCCGAGGACAGAATGCGAATCATGGATCGGGCCATGGCGTTGCCGCGCGTGGCCCGGGCGCGTTTGTATATTGCCTTGATAATCTGCCGGTCGAGTGCGTCGATCTCGCTCGCCCAAACGTCGGGTGCGTCCTGTTCGATCGCGCGCATCTTGCTGGCGTAGTCCCTCCGGGATTTCTCGGCAAGATCGTGGAATTCGTCTGAGCGCTGCCAATCCTCGTTGAGCCGGCTGAGCGGGTAGGTGCCCTTGGGCGCGGTCGCCGGAGCCGGACGAGCGCGCCGGTTTTTTCGCTTGGCCGGCGCGTCTTCTGCTTTCTCCACGGAGGCTTTATTCTGAAGCGCATCTATCCTTTTGGCGAAAGCGGTTGACCAGTCCATGGCTTCGCCTGGTTGGAACCATGCTCCGCTGTTTTTCGTGCCGGGGCTCAACTTGGCCGGTGGGATCCTGCCGCTTTCCGGGTGGCGCAAATCCTGACTGACAAAACCAAGTGAACGGAGACGAGCTCCGGGTTTGAAACGCGGACGGCCATCGCGCCAATCGACGTAGGGAATGGAGATCTTGCGTTTCATCGCCCGAGCCCTCCTTCGGCCGTGCGCTCGAAATGTTTCTGCGTCAGGCGCTCGGCCGTTTCCCTGTTCTCAAGGGATGCAACCGGATCGTCTCCCATATCGTCGTCCATGTCGAACACGCTGAACTTTCCTTCCACGTGACAGACCACGTCATAAGGGGCTTCGGCGCCGTTGTGCTCCATGAGCCAATCGCCATTGTTTCGCCGCAGGATCTTCATTCCGGTACTCCAACAAAAGCGGGCGGCCTATGCGATACGAATGACCGCCCGAAGGTTGACATGAAAACACCGGAACCATTGGCGGGCGGTTCCGGTGGAGTTGGGCCTGAACGGACACGAGAATTGTGGGAGCGCCCGAAGCCTGGAATTTTCTTGGTCTTATTGAGATGAGCCCGGCCGGGAGGTTTCACCTCCCGATTCTTGTGTGTGCCGGGCACGCGGCGGGCAAAGGCCGACGCGCAAGCCTTCGCAGGATCCTGGCTGCAAAAACGGATCCGGCTTCGGGCGCTCCCGCCTTTCGGGCAGGAGGATGGCAAGGGCAATGACCGCACCCGAAAGCAGCGCCAGCGCGGCGGCGGCCATCATAGAGAGGGCTGCGATCTTCTGCGGATCCAGAGCACCCCATGAATCACTCATTGTGTGCCGCCAGGGCTTTTCAGCCGTTTGGCTGTGTTGTTGTCGTGAATAGCGTTGATGCGTCCGTAGAGGGTGCGCGCCTCGCGTATGCTGCTTTCGGCAAGGGCGAGCAGCGGCGCGGTCTGATCGCGAAGCTCCGGCGGGAACTCCAGATCGTTGCCGAGGGCGCGCAAACGGGCCTGCATAAGAGTGAACAGGAGAAGATCGGTGCTCATGCGGCTTTCGCTTTCCGGTTCGCGAGGATTGCCCTTGCCATTTCTTCGCCGGCCGCCGAAAGAACCAGTCGTGGTGGCCCTTTGGAATGGGCGATGGCTGCGAGCTGCTGGCCGATCAGCTTGTCTGCGGTGGAAGCGGCAAAGCCCTTGCCGCGTTGGCCCTTGGGCGACCATCCGCGCCGGATTCTCCAGGCGCAGGAGTTGTTGCGGATCGCCAGAACGAGATCCCGCGCGGCCGGTGTCAGGTGCGACGGGGTCAGTCCCAAAGTGTGAAGGGTGGTCATTCGCCTACCCCCATGCTGGCATGGAGGGCAGCGCGCTGTTCGGCGACACGGGTTTCGTGCAGCGAGGGCGGAAGGTCGCCTGTGTTGTCGTTTCCGGGAACAGCTTCGACATATGCCTGGCTGGTCAGCCATACGTTGATGGCTCCACGCGGCCAGATGAACGCAGCGGGATGCTTTCGCGGCATTCCAAGCTTCTGGTGAAGCTTGAGCCAGTTTCGTTTCAGATAGTCCGGCGTTTTACCCAATACATTCGCCAGCTCGTCCAGTCCGATGACCAGATCCCTTGTCTGGCTGGTCTGTGCAGTGGTGCTTTGCATAATGCCGCTCTCCGTCGAGTTGGTGACGGAGCAAATATCCCTTAATGAGATATTTTTTGTCAATTAAAAAATATTTCAAATAGCGTTATTTTGTTTCGATATCGAAACGTTCGAAATTTCGCATTGCGTGATGTTGTTGGTGGCGATGTTTCGAAACCGTACGGCTTTGTTAAGTGCGGTTGGGTGCAAAAGCCGTATGGTTTTGTTAAGTGCGGCGGCCGCAAAAGCCGTATGGTTTTATTAAGTGCGGCGGCCGCAAAAGCCGTATGGTTTTATTAAGTGTGGCGGTCGCAAAAGCCATATGGTTTTGTTAAGTGCGCGGCGCTGGGAGGGTCGTGCGGTGCTGTTAAGTTGGGGGGGAGCATGAACACCGAAGTGGTAATCATCTGCACATCGTTGCTTGCGGTCGATGGCGATACCATAAAATGCGACGGTGAGAACATGCGAGATATGGGAGATGGTCGCCCAAATATCTCCGGATATGATGCGCCGGAGACCTGGCGTCCGAAGTGCCAGCAAGAGCTTGAGCTTGGGAGGGCGGCCACCGCTCGTATGAAGGAGCTGTTGGCTACGCCAGGGGTGAAGGTTTTCTATTCCGGAACTGAGGACGCATTTGGTCGCCCGCTGGTTTGGGTGATTCTTGCGGACGGACGGTCGGTCGGGTCCGTACTCACTTCAGAAGGATTGGCGCGGATCTGGACGCCAAGCTATAAAGCTGACTGGTGTTCAAACTAGCAAGTCAGTCGATTTCTGCATTTCTATCCAGAGCCGGCTTCGGAGCTGTCTGGTTCTAAGAATGCGCTCAATACTTTAACCGCTTGCTTCTTCTTCGCTTCATTTAGTCTGACAATAGCAAGTTCGATTTCGTTAAGCGGGTCTTCTGGTGAGCGGAATAGTTGGGCGACTGAGACGTCGAGTATTTTTGCTATTGTTGTCAGGTGATCCATGTTGGCTCGGCGCGATCCCGTTTCCAGTGCCGACAAGATGCCCTGTGTAATTCCTGTGCGCTCTGCGAGTTGTACTGCAGTTAGGCCGCGGTGCTTCCGCCATTCCCATAAATATATGGGATATTTGTTGTTTTTGTGCGGGAAACTTAGCATTACGAGATACAGCATACACGAAGCCAATCCACAATTATTTCTCAAATAGGGAAATTTGGATTTGACTAAAATATCTCAAATCGAGTTATTTTTGCAAGCAGATACGTCACCTCCCTCCCAGGAGCGCCTGCATGCATCCCTTGAAAATCTGGCGAAGAAGCAAGTGTTTAACTCAGAAAACTGCCGCCAAACGAATTGGTTGTTCTCTGTCTACGTATATCAATTGGGAATATTTTCTCCGGAACCCTTCACCGCGTAACGTCAGAAAGATCTCGGCTGCGACTGGTGGTGAAGTTACCGCAGAGCAGCTTTTCAGAGCTTGGGACAGGCGGTTCGCAACCGATGCTGTCGAGGCTAACTGATGTCCGGTCCATCTTCAGTCGAAGAAATTAACATCGCGGATCGGATGCCTGACGACATTGATCCGACGGAGTTCCACCGATCCATGCTTGACGACGTGAATTGGATGGCCGCCAGCTACGGCTGGAAGGGCGTCACGATCTGCGAAGCCGGCTGGAACAGCGAGACGCGCATCCTGTCGATTACCTGCCGCAGGGGCGATGCGCCGGCGACGCTGCATCTCTACAAGAAAGTGATTGAAGCGAAACGCGTAACTGCTCTCCAGCAGGCGGGTGAACTCTGATGACGGACGCGTTTTGGCAGATCGAACGCAAGCGTCGGCAACTCGGCCTTTCAGCGAACAAGCTGACTACGCTCGCGGGGATCAATTCGAACCACTATTCCGATTTGGTCGCGCGCAAGAAGCATCCCCGAGCTGACACAATCGCCAAGCTGAAGATCGCCCTGTCCAGACATGAGCGGGGGGAGGCAACGACCTTGCCCGCCATGATCTACCGCCTGTGCCTTCTCTCCGTGTGCATGTCCGAAGGGGTAAAGATCGAGGACGTGCTTTCCCAGGAGCCGAGCCGCCGCGCGACCTTCGATCCGGTGTGGAAGCGGGCAGCCGACCTACGCGCCAAGGCGCTCTACATCGCGCACACGGTGTGCGGGGTTCCCCAGAAACAGCTTGCGGCCGCAACCGGCCTGACGCCCGCCGCCGTGTCGCTGGCCATGGGCCGCGTCGAGGACGCCTGCGAGCCGGAAGACGTGCCTCTGTTTCGGTTGGTCGAGACTGCCATAGGGGGGCTTTAGATGATTTCCTCGAATTTAGCCTCCTCTGAGTGCTCTCAGAGTAATCTCGTCAAGTTTGTCCTCGGTCTTAATAAGGTTTATTTCAATATTTTTATCAATTATATCTTTAAGTATAGTATACTCTTCCATTTTTTCTATTATGTGATGCTTGTCATCCTTGCTTGTTTCGCTAAATCCCCCGGAATCGATTTTCTCTTGAAGCCAAGACATTGGTGCGTCAAGCGTTTCTTGGAAAGCGTAAAAAATATCGTACTCCGGGTAAATCTCCTTGAATGTATCCCGGTATTGAAAATCTACTATCTTTATACGAAGTTCTTTAAGGTCGTCGTAGAGTTTTTGTGTGGCTTCTTCAGGAAGGTAGTGTTCTTCGTTGCCGGAAGAAATGCAATTAATAATAATTTTAAACTTATGCTCAATTTGAAGGTGGGCGAGATCAGCTTTTTTTATTGTGGAGATCTTCTCGCTAAGTTCCTTTCTTTGAACAATTTCGGTTTGTATCCGACTGTCTTTCATTTGATTAAGAGCGATCCCGAGGGCCATCAGGGCTGCAAGTGCTGCGAAAACGGTGAAAAGCAAAGTCAACCAAGCGACCAGAGCACTGCCGCGATCGGAAAGCAGCAAGTGTTCGAGCTTCAAAAACAGACCAATGGCGGCGAAGAGAATGCCGCCAAAAGTTACGAATGCCAACGGCACGACCCAGCTTCGATCTTCTTTCAAACGCACCTCGCTCCCATAGAGTTTTCTTCCTCGTCTCAACCTGTGGAGGTAAGCCATGGGTGGCGCTGATTTCAAGCATAAAGGCGGTGGCCGCGCCGAGGTTCTGGAAATCAAGCAGATGCTGGTTGCACGCGTCGAGGACGTGTGCCGGCAGCTGCTGCCGGACGGTCGGCGCATCGGCCGGACCTGGAAAGCGAACAATCCGGTCATGGACAAGCCCGGGCAGACGCCCGAACTGAACGTCTATCTCTCCGGGATCGTCGGATCCTGGAAGGACTTCCGTTCCGGCGACAAGGGCGACATCTTCACGTTGTTCCAGTATGTGCACGGCACGGATTTCGCCGGGGCGATGCGGCTCGCCAAGGACTTTCTCGGCCTTAGCACCATGTCGGCCGAGGACCGGCGCAACTTCCAGCGCCAGGCGAAGGTGGCGGCCGAGAAGAACGACGCGGCCGCACAGCGCAAGGAAGCCGCCAAGCGGCGCGAGGCCGAAAAGCTTTTCCTGTCCGGTGCCGTCTACGGCAGCGGCTCCCCGGCCGAGATGCATGCCCGCCGGTTCGACATCGAGACGCGCGGGATCGACCTGGACGGGATCGAGCATCTGGACAAGACGACATTCCGCTATCTGCCCGACGTGGAATACTGGCCGCTGGCCGAATGGCGGCGGGATCCGGCGACCCGGCAGTTCCGGAAGGTGAAGGAAGGCCCGCGCTTTCCGGCCATCGTTTCCGCCATGCGCGGGCCGCTCGGCCAATTCATCGATCATCATGTGACCTTCCTGGATCCGCTGATCCCGGACAAGGCGAAGCTGCCGCCGCTGCCGAGCGGAAAGCCGCGAAGCCCGCGGCTGATGAAATGCCCGAACAAGGGCGCTGTCATGCGTATCTCGCACGGGCCGGAAGGCAAACCGCCCGAGCACTCCACCGAGCCGCATCCGTTGATCCTGACCGAGGGCCGGGAAACGGCGCTGCACGTCGCGCGTGCCGTGCCCCAGGCCCGTGTGTGGGCCTGCGGTTCCATCAACGGGATCGGCGCGGCGCCCGTGGATTTTGCGTTCGTCTCCAGCGTGATCGTCGCCGGCGAGAACGACTGGAACAACGCCCATGCGCAGGGGCAATTGCGCAATGCGCTCAACACGCTTGAGGCCACCGGCAAGCCTCTGGACCTGATGCTGTCGCACCTCGGCAGCGATTTTGCCGACCTTGGAAAGGGAGAATGAGAATGGCGAAAGGGACGAAAAATGCAGAACCGGAAGATCAAGCGAAGCCGGAAAAAGAGGGCTCAGCCGAGGCCGTTGGTGCCGGTGAACATGCCGCAGAACAGCCGGATGATCACGCCGCATTGGGCGTGGCAGGCACCGCCGATGTGCATTCAGCGGCAGACAAGGGCGCTGAGGGATATTCGGGAGTGGCTGCCGTGGTGAACGATCCGACCCATACCGCCGATGCCACAGCCTACGCCTTGAGGGGTATGGACCTCGGTCTGGCCGACCTCAAGGGGACCGTAAAGCCCGACGATCCGGCGATCTGGGCGGGCTACAACGCGCAGATGGGGTCGGTCAGGTGGATGATCGGCAATTGGGACTATGAAGTGGTCCTTGGCTTGACGCTGGAGCAGTGCGTTTCGATCAGCTACCTGGTGCGCAAGAGCCCGGACTGTGCGGCGGCCGCCATGCTGAAACATCTGGAGCTGATGCGCATTCCCTTCGAGTGGGACCGCGCCCTGGGGCTCTATGCGGCCGAGATCTTCCGGACCGTGCTGCGCAAGTCGGACGCCTACCTGACGGCGGTGGAAGCGGCCGCCGCGCGGAAGCCGGAGCCCATGCGGCGCAAGGTGCCGCTGGACGAAACCACACTTGAACTGACGGAAGGTCCTTTCGCCCTGACCGAGACGGCAAAAGGCCGCTGATCCTCTCCGTGCGGCCATACTGCCGCACTTCCTGCCGGGCTCTGGTTTCTCGTGCCCGGCTTTTTTTGACTTCGGAATTGTGAATGGCACGGAAGACGCAAACGGGGCTCGCCGCGATCCAGGCGCATTTCAGGGACGCGGAGCGGCGGCTGGCCGAACGGGCGGACCTGACCGATCCCGATCCGAATGAGGAACGCGACGGGATCCGGCCCGGCCGGTGGATGGGCGCGCCCTGGGACCGTATGCCGCCGAACTGCCCGGCCAAGGTGCTCGGCCACGACGGCAACACGACGTTCATTGTCTCGGCCAGCGGCCAGCTGCACGCGGTCGAGAAATGGGACATGCACGTGTTGGCGAGCCTGTTCGCGCCGTTCGTCAACTACATGTATTGGGCCTGGCCCGCCTTCAAGAAAATCAAGACGGAAGACGCCGAGGGCAACGAGATCACGGCGCAGATCGTGGACCGCGTCGAGCGCGACAAGGCGATGATCTGCCTCGTCCAGGAAGGCAAGCGGCGCGGGCTGTTCGATCCGGAGCGCGCGGTGCGCGGCCGTGGCGGCTGGCTGGCCGAGAACGGCCGCTTCGTCTGGAACTCGGGCGAATATCTCTGGATGGTGGACGACAAGGGCGAGCTGCAGGCGGCCGAACCGGGCGAGCTGGGCGGCTATCTCTATACCCGCGCGCCCGACGTTGACCGGCCCTGGGAAACGGCCGTTGCAACAGACGAAAGCCCAGCCGTCGAGATCCTGACGACGCTCAAGAGCTGGAATTGGGAGCGGCCATATCTGGATCCCGTGTTGTTCCTGGGCTGGCTGGTGTGCGCCTATATGGGGGGCGCGCTGGCCTGGCGCCCAGCGATCTTCACGACGGGCGGCGCCGGCGTCGGCAAATCGACGCTGCACAAGATCACGCAGGCGATCCTGCACAATTCCCTGTTCGCCCTGGTCGATACCACGGCGGCCGGGATCTACCAGCATGTCAAACAGGACAGCCTGCCGGTGACGGTGGACGAACTGGAAGCCAAGAAAGGATCTTCCAAGGCGATGGCCGTCATCGAGCTGGCGCGCCTGGCTTCGTCCGGCGGGCGCATGTCGCGAGGCGGCGCGAACCATGAGGGAACGACGTTTCAGGCGCGAAACTGCTTCATGTTCTCGGCCATCATCCCCCCGCCCATGGGCGTCCAGGACAAGACCCGCATGGCGATCCTGAACCTGAAAAAGCTGGAGCTCGGCAACGGCAAGGAACCTGTCGTGCACGATACGGACGGCCGCATGATCCTGCGGCAGATCATGGACGGCTGGGAGGAATTCGGCCAGCGGATCCTGCCGGACTGGAAAAAGACGCTGCACCTGGCGGGCTGCGATGCCCGTGCCATGGACACTTACGGCACGTTGCTTGCGGCGGCCGAGCTGGTGGTCGGCCAGGACGCGCTGGAGGAAATCGGCCTGGAAGTGAGCGACCAGACGCGCCTGGCCGAGCATCTGAAAGCCGCGTTGGCAAGCGAATTCACCGAACAGGTCGAGAAGTGGCTGGAGTGCCTGGAGTATCTTCTGGCCGCTCCGATCGATGCGCACCGCAGCGGCGAAAAACTGACGGTCGGCACGGTGTTGCTGGAATTCGAAAAGGGAACGTCCGGGCTTTTCGACCTGGGCGGCGCGCGCGACCGGCTGGCGCTGGCCGGCCTCGGCCTGGTGAAGGCGAGCGGCGCCGGGGAGGGGCCTTACCTGGCCGTGCCCACGGCAAAGCACCCCGCCCTTAACAAGGTGTTCCAGGACAGCGATTTCTATGAGGGCGGTTGGGCAACTGCCCTGAAACAGGCGCCGGAAGACATCGTGTTGCGCGGTCCGCGTGCCAAGACGGTGAAGATCCAGCGCAGCCCGAAACATTGTTTGCTGGTGGATCTGGCGGCTTATGACCGCAAGGTTGGGAAGGGGGAGTGAGGAGGCGAGGTTGGAGCTGTTTACGGATTGGTCTGCACAGGTCTCAGGAACAGCTGTTCCAGACATTTGCTAGACTGATTTGTCCACCAGCAAGCTTCCTTTGGATGAAGGGCTCACACCACATGGCGGCTAATCACATCGTGGATCTGCTCTGGAGCAAATGCCACATCCCATGCCCACTGACCAAAACCACCTGCCGAATTGACCGCTTTCACCCATTCGGAGAGGGCGTCTCGTTTTGCCTTGTTCTGGGGGCTGTCAGTTCCCTTGATCTCCAGCGCCAGGGTCTGTCCGTTCGTCAAGCGGATCAGGAAATCCGGAACATAACGTCTCCGGGAGCCTGCCCACATGTAATAGATCTGAAATCCGAGGTGGTCGTTCTTGGCGTAAGCTTCAACATCCTTGCGGGGCTCCAATATGTTGGCGGCATGCCCCTCCCATGCTGAATCCCCGACCACGTGACTGATATGCGACTTGTTTGTTGATACACATGGCTTGGCTGTGTACCAGGTCCGCATCTGGCCGGTGGATCCGATCGGGTTCTCATCATCAAAAATCGGCGTAAGGCTTTCGGTATTTTGTTCTGAAACACCTCGCAGGACATGTTGAACGACAAGGTCGATATTCAAAGCGATCAGAATTCGCCGGCGGAGCGGATCGGAATGAAACAGGGAAGGGATGTCCAGCCGATCGGATTGCAAGAAGGCTTCGATGATCCGCACCAACTGAGCGGCGAGATAGTCCGGGGTTCCAGAAAACCCGTGGCCCAATTCAGCGAAGGCCTTCCGGGTGGCCTGAAAGACGATCCTTTGCAGCCGGAAACCCTCCGGGAGCTTTTCCAGGTCAATCGCTGTGACCTTGCCTAAATCCGTTGCGCCACCGAGGGCGGGCGCAAGTTCTGCGCTGATCGGCGTGCTGGCGGGGTCAAGAACGAGCTGCGGGACTGTTCCCCAGTCGACGGTCAGTTGGGGCTTGGTCACGGTTTCAACGCGAAGAATATTCGGCCATCTGATTTCCAGTCTCGAACGATCTGCGAGCACTTCGATCTGTGTTGTCGGTTTTGGTGCCGGTGGGGCTTCCCCACCTTCTGCCGTTTCCGAGATGGAGAGCGGCACGCCGAAGACGTTTACATATTCGGGAATGAACAGGCCGTTCTCGTCGGTGTCGTAGGAAACGCGTCGAAGCCCGCGCCCAACAACCTGCTCACAGAGCAACTGCGAGGTGAATGCCCGCAATCCCATGATGTGGGTTACGTTCTTGGCATCCCAGCCCTCCGAAAGCATCGCGACTGAAATGACGTTCTGGAGATCCTGACCTGCCTGACCGCGCTTGCCGACATTGTCGATGATCTCCCGGAGCAACTCTTCCTTCTTCATTGCGTCGAGAAGCGTTTTCCGTGTGTCCGGAATATCCGCAGCTGCGACAATCGCCTTGAGGCGCTTGTCGTAGGCCGTGTCCGAGGTCGCGGCTTCCCCTATCTCTGCCTTATCGAGCACCTTTGAATCGACACGTAGTGTCCGGTTCGGAGCCTGAAGTTCCGGCCAATGGGCATCACCCTGATTGAAGTAATGCTCTATACGAGCCGCGGTTTCGGTGCGGTTACAGACGGTCAACATCACTGGCGGCGAGTGGTGTCCAGCCTCCTGCCACTGCCGATAAGCTTCCCGCCAGTCGGCTCCAAGCAGCGTATATGCGTCCTGGACGAGCTTGGGCAGAGCTTCGTGCGGTTCTGCCTTTGCTCGATTCAGATCCTCGGAAACGGATGCGTCGCGATAGATGTGATAGAGCCTTGAACGCAAGGTTCTTGCATCCGGAACAGCATCATCGCGAACCACAACTCGTGGCGTCTTGACCAGACCGGCTTCAATGGCGTCGTTCAGCCCGAAGTCCGAGATGATCCAGTCGAACAGAGCCGTATCGGTGCTCTTCTTGCCCGTCGGTGCGAAGGGGGTTGCAGAGAGATCGAAGCATCGGTTGATCCTGCGGGTCTTGTGGATCCGGTCCAGCCCCTCGATCCAGCGGGTTGCCTCGTCAAGATCTATGCCTTGCTCTTCAGCTTCCTTTTTGGAAATCTTGAGTTCAGGTGGCTTGCGATAGGCGTGATGGGCTTCATCGTTGATAACGATGATGTCCTTGTAGCTGGATAATTTCCCCAGAACCCGTCGGGCGTAAGTTTCGTCGGATTCCTTGCCCTTTTTCACGACCGAGCGCTGCACATCCTTTAACGGCATAAGACTGTGCCAGTTATCAATCAGGATTTCCGCCTGGTTCAGCTTCTGCCGCAAGGCCTCCGATGGGCATAGATTGAACTCGTCGTAGTAACTTCCTTCGCTTGGCATCAGCACTTGCAAACGGCCTTTGACGGTCAAGCCCGGCGCGACGATAAAAACCACACGGCTGAATTCTTTGGTCCGCTTTGGATAGGTCAGCGCATTGAGAACCTGCCATGTGATGATCATGGCCATCACGGTGGTTTTTCCCGATCCGGTGGCCATCTTGTTGCAGAGCCGCTCCCACGGGCCGCCGTCGCCTGGAATATGGACGCCTTGCTTGTAGGCTTCTGCCCCTTCGACCCACCAGATCAGGGTTTCGATGGCTTCGAGTTGGCAGAAATAGAAGGGGTGCTGACGCGCCGTCTCATCGTGCCAGTGTTCCAGAAGCTTGCGGGTCACAATGGTGATGCCTGGATAGCCGTCATCGCGCCACTGATCGACACGCGTGCGGATCGTGTTGACCATATCCAGCACTTCGGTCCGCTTGGTGTTGTTCCGCGCGTCAAAAACCTCGTAGCTGGCGGGGCGCCGTTCCGGTTTGATTTCCAGCTTGCCGCCCTTGCCTTCGACCCAATGCTGTACCGGCCGCTCCCACGGCCTGTTGATGATCAGTGACATGCCTCAGCCCTCCAGAGGCACGATCTTGAGGGATTCAATCCCCCGGTCGTCGACGATCTTGACCGCAATCCGCTTGTTGTCTCCTGCCTCGAAGGGAAGGGAGACAGCCCCGTGAAACTGTTCAAGCAGGTCTTCGTCTAGTTCAGCTCGCACAGTCTGTTTCAGGCGGTTCCAGCCGCCTTTGCTGTCCGCCATGGGGAAGAACACCTGATGCGGCATAAGTGAGCGCTGATCGTAGTCGGTATCAAGAGACCACATAGCGATCTGCTTCTTGCCGCCGCTTTCGATTTCTCCGGACTTGGGATTGAAATAATCGAAGCCATGAACCTCGACCTCCCACAGATCGTCGTCGCGCTTGCGCAATTCGACTTCCGGCTGGCCCATCAGCCAGAAACTCTCGTTGGAAGCACGCTTCTTTTTCAGGTCCTCGGTCAGGAGATCGGTGTTCATCTGGACCTTCAGGAACGTCATGCCCGGAACATTCATCTCATCGATGTCCTTCGCCGCTTCCGGATCGAATGTGAATGCACAGAAGAGCAGGTACTTGGGCTTTGGCATCAGCGCGTAGGCTTCATTCATGGCTTCTTCCACCTGACGCTGTTCCAGCGCCGCGTGTTCCGGACCGAAGCTCACAACGACCCGTTCACCCGTATCAGCCAATGAACCGCTGGCATGCAGGTACCTTGTTGACGGCAAGGTTTCGAATTCGGCAAAGTGCATCATGTTGCCACCCTTGCCCCGCACGCCTGTTTTCAGAAGTTCATCGCGCCAAAGTGACTGGCGTGACGTCTCTCCAGTGCGTGCGATGCTCGCGTCGGCTTCTTCCGGACCGAAGTTTTCGTCGAGGGACAGGACTGTTGGGGCAGGCACGGCCTCGACGGAGAAGGGGCCGCAAATGCGACGTTTCGAGGTGTCCACCCGAGGCTTGTCGTAAAGCGTTTCCTGCTCGGCATGATCGGCGATGGATTGGTCCATGCGGCGCTGCATGGAGCGCCGGGCAGCATGGAAGGCATCGAACGATGCGCGTGCGGCCTCTGGCCAGTCATCCGGCCAATCGAAGGGTACTTCCCATTCGTGCAGGGTCTCTCCCTTGGTGAAGTCCACAGGCTTGCCCTTGCGCACACCTTGCGTTGGTTTGAGCGGCTTCGGCGGGGTGGAGGTCAGTGCAGCATTCAGACCGTTCCGTGCCGCCTCGATCTTGGGATGATCCTCGTCGTAGATCGTGTCGATGTCTGGATTGTTGGCAATGCTTTTCAACGTGATATGCGGCACGGTTTCGTAGTCGAAGCCGCCTTTCAGGCCTTCTTGGCTGTAGCGTAACGCATAGTAGTCAAAACTGGCGGTCATCAGCCGCTGCTTGGCGAGCGTGATTGCGACACGCGAGGTATCGCAGGTGATCCAGCGCCGCCCCCATTTTTCGGCAGCGAATGCAGTTGTGCCTGAGCCACACGTTGGATCAAGCACCAAGTCGCCTGGGTCAGTGGTCATCAGGAGGCAGCGTTCAATGACCTTTGCGTTTGTCTGGACCACGTATGTCTTGTCTGCGCCATATCCTCCGCTCGCAGTGTCCGTCCAATTGTTCGAGTAGGGAAAGAACGGGAAGTCGTTTGTGTATCGACGGAAAGCGAGGGTGCTTCCATAGCTTTCCAATCGCCCGCTGCGATGAAGCTTGCACAGCCCTTCAGAATTCGTCTTCCAGCCCCCTTTTCCTGGTTTGAATCTTTGACCGAACGCGTCAAAAGGCATCAATGTTGATTCGCTGCTGGAAGCTGAGGTCAGCGGCGAGCGCCGGTAAATGATGGCACTCTTTGGCAACTTTTCTTGATTGTTTTTCTCAGCTTTCGTCATCTTTCGGAAGGCAACCTCATCGTGCCGGATGAAATCGTAGTTCACCCAGCCGAAACCCTCCCGCTCTTGATACACCACATTGAACTTTGCGGCGTCTTTCTCCCGCGCATACCAGACGATGTAATCATTCGTGTCGGGTAAGAAGTTTCCAGCCTGCCCAGTGGTCTTTCGGAACGAAATGATACCCACGAAGTTTTCAACACCGAAAATCTCGTCCATCATTTCGCGAACATGGTGCAGGTTTTCATCCGAAATCTGCACGAACACGGACCCAGTGTCCGTCACTAGTTCTCGCGAAAGAATCAGCCGGTCACGGAGATAGGTGAGGTATGAATGGATGCCCAACTCCCAGGTGTCCCGGAACGCCTTGATCATTTCCGGTTCCTGGGTGAGATCTTGATCCGAGCGGTCCTTGACGTCGCGTTTGTTTGTGAAGGGCTGGAAGTTTGACCCATATTTGATGCCGTAGGGAGGGTCGATATAGATCATCTGGACCTTGCCGCCCATGCTCTCCTTGGTGAGCAGCGAGTTCATCACAAGGAGGGAGTCACCAGCCACCAGGCGGTTGGACCAGCCTTTTTCATGATGATAGAAATCCAGCGCCTGTCTCAGCGGCAGATTTTCGAACGGTGCGGCAAACAGGTCCGCTTGCTGCCACTGCGCTGCGCCGTCTTTTCCCTTAAACCGTTTTGCCGCGTTTGCGAGGATCGTTGCGGGATCCACTCGCTCATGAACATGGAGGGAGACCGTGTCGACCTCGAAGCTGGTTTTTTCCGCTTTGCCGGTCCAGTTCAGATACGGAGTCTGAAGTCTTTTGAGCTCCGTCAGCGCCTCTTTCATCCGGTCCGGATCTTCCGACGCGAGTGCGTTTTCGATCAGCCGTTCAACCCCGGCGCGGGCGCTGTCGAAATTCAGGACCGGATCCAGATGCGGGTCATAGGCCCATGAGGTTTTTTCTCCATCCGGATCAGTATCCGCATGGACCATGCCAACTTCCGGGTTGTTCACCCGGCTTTCCTTATGGCGGTAACTGAGAACCTGGACAGCCCCGTTCGACCTGCGGGCAGGTTTCTTTTTTGCGCTTGCCTTTCGCTGTCGGGGAGTAGGTTCGTCTGTCGGTGCGAGTTCGAAGTCCTCGTCGTTTTCCTCAGTCTCATCTTCGTCCTCGGCAGAATGGATATTCCGGAACACGGAGCCTCCACGCCCACGGCCGCGCTCCAGCAGTCCCTCTTCAATCAATTCGTCCCGTGCCGCCTCGTATTCTTCCTCGGTCAAATTAGGCAGTTGCTCGCGGAGGAGCGCGACCAACGCGCCGTTGCCGATAGAGGAACCGTCTTCAGGCGTGAGAGAAAGGATGAGATCGGAAAGGCTATCGGACATGAATGCACCAGATGAAAAGGCGGGTAAGAGGCCACAACCTAACGAGTGTTCTTCGAGTCTTCACGCCTAAAGTTCGAAAACTTCCAGCTTTGAGTCAGCAATCGATCCCGTGCCCGGCTTCCTTGCCAGTAAATACCTTGAGAATTCGGCACCGCATTTAATTGATTTCTACCCGCGCCCGGTTGGGCTTAAGCGGAGTCCGCGCCGATGTGGATAGGGGCGACAAAGCCGTGCATTCGCGCGTCTTCAGCCTGACCGTGTGGCCTGGTCAGTGTCGGCGCGGACACTTAACGCCCGGGGGAGCGTGTGAGGCTGTGATTTGCGGCTGGCGCGGCCTGGATCCGGCCAGCCGGTTAGAAGCGGTTAGAAGCGGTTAGAAGCGTTTCTAACCGGAAAATATCAATCAAAACAATGAGGTATGGAATGCGGTTAGCCGGTTGGAACGGTTAGGAGAAACTCTTGAACGCGCGCGCGCGCATACACGCAGGAATTCCTAACCCTCTAACTTCTAACCCGTGGAATTATATTCCTGAATTCATTGGGTTTTCTCGGTTAGGTTGCGGTTAGAAACGGCCGGATCTGTCGCCCGCGATCTAACCGAATAAACAAATGGGGATCAAATCGGCGATGGCTGACGATGACCGAAACGAGACGATTGCAGGGGCACACACACCGCGCGGCCTGGAGCCGGATGCCGAGAAATCCGCCAAGGTCGGCGATCAGACCGCCTTCGCCCAGGCCGCGCTCGATGACCTGGCCGGGCAGATCCAGCCGGAAGCCGATCCGGAGCCTTCCGATCTGTTCGATGATGAGCCTTCGCTGTTCTCCGGGCCTGTCGCGCATGTCGCGGAAACTTTCGCGGAAAACAAAGGGCGCGGGAGGCCAAGGGGATCGAAAAACAAGGCAAATCAACAGTTTCGGGATACGTTGCTCCGGATGGGCTATCGACACCCGGGCTTGAACCTGGCCGACCTGGCGAACGCCGATCCGCACAAGCTGGCGGCCGAGCTGTCGCGGCCGTACACGGCAAAGAGCGGGCCGCGCAAGGGCGAGCTGGTCGAGGCGAGCTGTACGCCTGCCGAGGCGCTGGAGCTGATCCGCAAGGCCAACGTCGAGCTGATGCCGTATTTTGAGAGCAAGCGGCCGACCGAGGAAATCAAGCGGACCGAGAACCTGCACGTCCTGATCATCGACAACGGCGGGTTTGCGCCTTCCAAGGGCAGCAATGACGGCTTCATGTCGATTACCGGAACGGTTGCCGAAAGTGATGATAAATCAGACACTTAGGTTTCCGACCTTCGTGCGACCTGCGATCCGTGGTCGCACGAAATTGCTATCATTCTGATATCATTGAATAAATCCCGCTCGATCCGCTGATTGAAAATCAGTGGGGCAGGTCGAGGCGGTTTCCAGCTCGGCCGGTTTTGGTCGGCGGATCCGCCAGCCTGGTCGCGCCCCCCGGGGGTGCCTTCCGTCCAGGCCGCGCCGTCCGGATCCCGGCCTTCAAAAATCAAATCCGCGCCCCTCCCCGGGGGAGTGCGTCCTCACACACACGGCCTTTTCCAATCTGTTCGCCCTGGCGAGCACTGAACTGGTTTGTCGCGCGGCCATCCTAGGGCTCGGGAACGCGGGCGCGGGGTGCGCGGCGCGGTTTTAGGGAGCCGGGAATGGGTGAAAAACCCGCAATTGACTTTCAGAGGTACAAGCCGCCCGGGCCGGTGGGGGCGGCGTTCCTCAATTCGCTCGGGCCGATTGACACGATCATGGGGCCGGCGGGTTCCGGGAAGACCGTTGCCTCGGTCTACAAGGGGCCGAAGCTGGCGGCGGAATATCTGCCCGTTTGCAAAGATGGCTGGGTGCGTGTGCGCGTGGCCTGTATCCGCGACACCTACCGCGATTTCGCTCGTACCGCCCTGGATAGCTGGCACGATGCCTTCCCGAAAGATCATCCCTTCACGGTCCATTACGAGGGCGGCCAGGACCGGCCGGTCAAGCATCGGCTGCAATGGAAGGCGAACCGGCCCGGCGCCGGCGAGATCAAGATCGATTTCGAGATGCAAACCGGCGCCATCGGCGATGAAAACATCGAGAAGTTCATCAAGGGCTATCAGGTCACGGCCGCCTGGCTGAACGAGTGCGACATGCTGAACGAGCGCGTTCCGTCGCTCATGCTCCAACGGACCGGCCGTTATCCTTCCGTGGACATGATCGCACCGTCCGAACTGGAGCGGGTTTCCAAGGACGGGCGGAAGGCTTTCGAGCTGATGGGGATGACCTGGGAACCGGGGGAAATCATCTTGCCGCGCATGGTCTGGTGCGACTGCAACCCGCCCGATCTCGGAAACTGGGTCTACAAGTACCACGTCAAGGAAAAGAAACCGGGCTTCAATTTCTTCTGGCAACCGGGCGGCCTGACCGCAGAGGCCGAAAACCGTGTGGGCAAGCCGCGTTCCTCCTATGAGCTAGAGCTGGCAACGCAGACCGAATACGACACGCAGCGGCTCGTTCACAGCGAATTCGGATATGCCCGCGACGGAAAGCCGGTCTATCCGGAATTCAACCTGCGCCGGCACCGGGCAAGCGGCCGTCTTCTGCCGCGTGAGGGCCTCCCGATTGCCATTGGCCTGGACGCCGGCGGCTGTCCTGCGGCCGTTATCGTCCAGTTTCTGCCGAACGGCCAGCTTTTGATCCTGCGCGAGATCTGCGCGCAGCCGGGCACCGGGGCGTCCAGGTTCTCGGAGATGATCCTGGAAGTTCTTCTGAAGGACTTCGCGGGCTTTCCGATCTCGGAAGCCTGGGCGGATCCGTCTGCATTCTGGGGGGCTGACAAGCAAAACGATGAACTGAGTTTCATGGAAACGGTAGCTCGTGCCCTGACGCTCAACATTATGCCGGCGCCTTCGAATGAGCCGTCGATCCGTCATGATGCGGTGCGCTGGTACCTGGGCGCCCCAATCGACGGCAATACCGAACGCATGCAGATCGATCCAGGCAATGACATGATCATTGGTGGTTTCGCGGCGCACTATAAGCTTACCAAGCAGGCCAGCGCGGGCGAAACCGATGTCCTGGCGGTCAAGAAAAACATGTATTCGCACCCGCATGACGCCTTGCAATATGTCTGCCTGGGGCATCGCGGCCGTTATGGTGTGATCGATGACGCGGCGAAGCTCGGCCGGCCGGACAACGTTGTGGGTATGCGGCAACGTCGACCGCAGCAATCAGTAAACCGCGATCGAATGCAGGACACCAAGCTTTGGTGAAACTGCGCGTTGTTTCGCCGGCAACCTATGACGACTGCCTGACGCTATCACCGCCGACCAGGTACGCTCGCAAGGTCATGATCCGAATGCGATCCGAAGCCGAGACGGTCGCGGTTTATGCCGGCGACGATCTGTTGTGCGTCGGCTACCTCTTTCCCTGCGATAGCCAGGAATATGAGCTTTGCTTCTCGGTCAGCCCGAAGGCACGCCGCTACATGCTCCAGATCCTTCGCATCACGCACTTAACCGTGACCGGTGTCGCCAACACTAACCGTATTGTGTCGGCCCGCGTCCGCCCGGGGCACAAACCGGGGGAGCGAATGGTGCGCCTGATAGGCTTCACGCCAGATCCCGACACGCCTGGCAAATGGGTTTTCAGCGGGAGCAAACAAAATGGGCGCAATTTTTGGCGGCGGGAAGAAGGCGACAGCGGGATCTGCGACGGAAGATGCGCGCAAAAGCCGCGAAGCGAACCGGATCGCGCAGGAGCGCCAGCTCCAGCAACAGAATGAGGCGGACAGGGAAACGAGCGGGGCGATCCGCCGGCGGGCTCCGAAGGGTCGGCGACTGTTTGAAGATGCCGGCCAGACGCTCGGTGGCGTGGCATGAGTTCGTCGTTTGGAATGCCGCTTTCCCGGCTCCAGGAACGCTCGAAAGAGGCCTGGAACGACCGGACCGGCTGGACGGCGCTCTACGACGAGGCTTATCGCTGGGCGGTGCCGATGCGCCGACCGGGCGGCAATGGCAGCGTGGGCCTTCAGCTCGATCATCTCTACGACATGACGGCACCGACCAGCGCCATGCATTTCGCCGGAAACCTCCAGCGCGATCTGTTCCCCTCCGGGCAACCAACCTTTTCAATCCAGGCCGGCCCGGTGACTGCCGCCGCTCTGCGGAAGGAGGAAACGAAGTCCTACAACCGGATCCTGGGGCGGCAATCGAAGATGCTGCACCCGTTCTTTCTGGCCGGAGATTTTGATACGGCCATCCATGAGACGTGCATTGATCTTGCCGTTGGAACCGGAGCGATCCTGCCGCTGAAGGGCACGCCGGACAGGCCGCTCATGTTTGCGGCGATCCCCTTCGATCAGATCGCAATCACGGTCGATCATGTCGGTCAGCCGCTGCTTGTTTCCTGGAAACAGCAGATGACCTATGACCAGCTCCGCGAACAGTTTGCGCATGGCAGTTTCGAGCCGGCCTTTATCGACCGCCACCGGAACAAGCCAAGCCAGAAACTGACTGTCATTCAGGATTTCTTCCGGGATCCGCGCGGCTGGCGCTACGGCTGGCATTTTGTCGCCTATATCGAGAACGAGCAAACCCATATCGATCACGAGCAGTACCGCACTCAGCCAATCGCGGTCCCGCGCTATTACCGGGTGCCCGGTGAAGCCTATGGGCGTGGCGTCGTGCTCACGGCGCTGCCGTCGATCCGCACGGTCAACAAGGCGCAGGAGATCGCCCTGAAGGCGGCCGCGATCCAGATGCTCGGCATTTGGGGATACCGCGCCGGCGGCACGTTCAATCCGGATACGGTCCGGATCGCGCCGGGCGAAATGTGGTCCATGCAGTCTACGGGTGGAATGCTCGGCCCCGACGTGCAGCGCCTGGACACGGCCAGCGGCCGCCAGGACGTGGCGCGCATGCTGATCGGCAATTACCAGGATCAGATTCGCGAAGCGATGCTGGACACGCGCCTTCCTGACTACTCTGGCACGCCCCGGGCCGCCAGCGAGATCACGGCCAGGCTGCGGCAGAAAGCGGACATTCATATCGGTGCGTTCGGCCGTCTGGTGCGCGAAATCATGCCGGTGATCGTGCCGCGCGCAACGGAGATCCTGCACGGTTTCGGCCTGTTCAGCCAACTGCCGGTCCAGCTTGATCAGCTTCTCTACACGACCGAAGTGCAATCGCCGATGGCAGCCGCTCTGAATGCTGACCGGCTGGCGTCTATCGCCAACTACATCGAGTTCGTCGGTGCCGTCGCCGGCCCTGACCAGGTCGAGCTGTACGCGAACCTAGACGAGATCATGGAGCGGGTCGCCAGCGGTCTTCAGATCGACAAGGAACTGATCCCCGACGAACAGCAGAAAGCCGACAGGGCGAAGGAAATCCAGGATCGCAAGATGGCCCAGGTCATTGAGCTGTTCGGTCAGCGGATGGCCGAGAAGGCGCCCGACATGATCGCAAACCAGGCGCAGGCGGCATGAGTGGCGGTCCGCAATTCGGCAAGCGCCTTTCGCAGCCGCTGGACATGATGCTCGACCAGGTCGCTGGCCCGGGCTTCGTCGGGATCGACAAGCTGATGGAACCGGTTGTTCCGCGCGAAAGGCTCCAGGCACCCGATGAAGTTGCCAAGACGCTGGCGAAACTCCTGCTTTATCCGGGCGGGCGGGCCGTTCTCGAATGGATGATGGATATCTCCCTTCGCCAGCATTTCACGTCGCAGGGTCAGAGCCTGGAGGCCGTCGCGCTTCACGCAAAGCAAAAAGAAGGCATTGACGGTTTCGCGGCCGTCATTCTGGCCGAGATCGTTCGCGGCCAGCAACTCCTGGAAAAGGAATAAGAACATGGACAGGTTCAAGTTTTTCAATCTCCTGAGCTTTGATACGGGTGACGGATCCGGCGCAGCCGGCGGCGGTGCTCCGAACCCTGCGGCCGGCGGCGGTGCTCCGGATCCTGCGGCCGGCGGCGTTGCTCCGGATCCTGCGGCCGGCGGAGGTGCTCCGGATCCTGCGGCCGGCGGCGGTGCTCCGGATCCGGCGGCCGACGGCGATGCCCCGCAGAACTACCGGCCCGAAGGCTTGTCCGCAGATTACCTGGGCGAGACTGACCAGGAAACCATCGACAAGATGAAGGCCGCGATTGACGGCTACTCCGCGCAGATCGCCGGCGCACCCGAGGATATTGCCGCGTACTCCGCCTTTAACGAGGAAAGCATTCCGGAAACGCTCCGGCCGCACATTGCCGAGCTGGCCCAGGATCCCGTGTTTGCCCGGGCAGCGGAGAAGGCGAAGGCCCTCAACATGTCGGCAGAATCCTTTCAGGCCATTACAGCCGAGGTCTATGCAGCCGCGCAGGATGCCGGGCTTCTGGAAGAACCTCTTGATATCGAGGCCGAAAGGGAGGCGCTGACGCCGGACCATGCCAAAAGCCTGTCGCCGGCCGAGCAACAGCAGGCCCGCGAAAAGCGGATGAACGAAAATTTCGGCTGGCTTGACCTGCTTTCCGGTGACCAGAAAAGCGGCGTTTCCAAGGAAATGGCCGAGCATGTCAAGGTCGAGCTGGGGGACAGTTCCCTAGGTCATGCGTTCTTCGAAGCGATGCGGGCGAAGATTGGCGGCGGACCTGGCCCGCAAGTCGGGAACGGCGGTGCGACCGGGCAGGACACGGCGGCCGAACTCACCCGGCGGGCCGGTCTTCCTGAAAATACACCTGGGAATTCGAAGTTCGATCAGAAGAGCTATGACACCCTGCTTGCGGACTTCAAGAAACACCACGGCGAATAGCCGCGCACTTAACCCTGTCCGGCCGGTGGCACGCTTGAACGTGCGCACCGGTGCGGATCGAACTGGACCAAGCGGCAGTCCCCTCCCGGAGCTGCCGCCTTCCGGCCAATCGGCCCTTCGGTGATTTGTTAACTCGATCACAAGGAAGGTCCAGATGACCGCTCAAGCTCCAAATTGGTATAAGGAACTCATTCGAGCCCAGATCCGCGAACGCAACAAGGTTCGGGGTGGGTTGCTGGATGACACGATGACGCGCGGCGACGGCGGCGCAGGAAAAATCAAGTTCCCCGTCGTGGGCGGTGAGATCCTCATCTACAAGCTTTCCGGAGCGATCCAGAAGGTCAAGACCTCCAGCCCGTCGCTTTCCATGGTTGAAGTCGCCGCCGAGGATTTCGAGGGCGCTGCCTGGATGCGTGTCCAGGACTTCCGCAAGCAAGGGCCTTCCGAGCAGTCGGCTGTCGGCAAGGAAATGCAGAAGGCGATCCGCTTCAAGCGGGACACGCTGAAAATCGACGCGATGAACGCCTTCGCCACCAACGGATCCTCCCTGCCGGATGCGCCGACGACCATCGACACGATTGGCGATGGGACGACGACCATCGACCTGATCGATGTGATCCAGGCGCGTAGCGCGATTGCCGGCACCGGTTCGGAGGAGGATATCTACTATCCGATCCCGGAAGCCTGGATGGACCAGCTCGAGATGTACAAAGAATTCTCGAACATGGACTACATCGGCGACAAGGATATGCCCTTTGCGCGGATGTCGAACGTTCGCAAGCGCACCTTCCGGGGTGTGCATCTGTTCACTCTCCCCGACAAGTATTTCTATCTCGGAACCGGCAAGTTCGGCTCCGGGTCCGGAAATCTGCCCTACGATACCGACGGCTATCTGGACACGTTCATGTGGACCAAAGACGCCATGGGCGCGGAGATGGAGTGGAACCAGGAAGACATGTCCATCTCCATGCATCCGGAAATGGAAGGCACGCCCATGCTCGGCAAGGTCGGTCTTTCCGGCGCCGCTGTAGGGATCCTGCCCGAAGGTGTGAAGCGTCTGCGTTTCAAGGCACAGCACCGCGCAACGCGACCGGCCTGACCGGCGCTTTAGAGGGGCCTTGCAGCCCCTCAATCCTCCCACAATCGAAACGAATTCCAGGAGGCCGAAATGGCTCTGAATATCAAATCCCTGTCGCGGTTTCACGAAACCCACATTTCCGCGAACTCGCACATTTGCTGGTTCAAGTATGCGACGAACGACGCAAAGGCGGAGGTTGTCGCCGATGGCTATTTCAACAAAGCGCGCACGACCTTGCAGGAAGGCGACATCATTGAGGCTGTCGTGGATGCCGACGGCACGCAGGCATTCGTTGTTGTGCGTGTCGATGCCGTTCCGGCTACCGGTGACGTTGAAACCGAAGACCTGACGCCCGCTGCCTGAACCTGACCGGCCGGGCCTTGCGAGTGGCCCGGCCGTTTTCTCTCCCGGGGTGTGAAATGATCATAGACAAGGCCTCTATCGTGAATATGGCGCTGAGCGAAATCGGCCATTTCACAACGTTTTCCCAGGACGATGATCCGGATCTGACGGACGCGGTCAATCAAAGCTGGCAACGGGCAATTGATCGTTGCGTCTCGCTCGGCGATTGGAAGGATTTCCGGCGGACGCGGAAACTAAATCCGCTGTCGGATGCTCCGGAAACCGGCTGGGCTTACGCGCATGCCCTTCCGGGCGATCGCGTCGGTCCGCCTCTGAAGATCATGAGAAGCGCCGGTCAAAGTCCGGAGCCGCTGCGCAATTTCGACCGCGAGGGCAGCCTGATCCTGAGCAACGAGCGCAATATCTGGGCGCGATGCAAGGTCATCACCGAGCCGGCGACTTGGGATCCTGGCTGGCGCGACGCCTTCGTCACGGCTCTTGCCGGTTATCTTGCTGTGCCGCTTCTCCAGAATGGCGACATGAAAGCCGAAAAGCACCGGGAAGCCTTCGGAACGCCGTCCCAGGAAGGGGCAGGCGGAAAGTTCGGCCGGCTGCTTGCACAGGACAAGGCATCCGCGCCGCTCGGTTCTTCGATCGCAAATGCCGAACCTCTTAGCGGTGCGCACGAAGGCTATGGCGGACGGTGTGCCGGTGACTGGCACGGAGCTTTTTAAATGACCAGCCAGCCCGGAACGCTCAAGAGTTCCTGCAATGCCGGCGAGTTCAGCCCGGACCTTGAAGGCAAGGTGACGCTGAAACAATGGTATTCCGCAGCGAAGAAAATGAAGAACGTCGAGCCGGTCCCGCAGTCCGGCTTTCGTCTTATGCCTGGGACCGTACTGGCGGGCATAGCGGCATCTGCCAATGTGAAACACGGCGTGCTGAAAGTGACGCCCACGCTGTCCTATACGCTGATCTTTTCTCCCGGCCGGGTGGATATCTTCCGGAGTGATCGGGTGAAAGTCGCAACCAAGGAAATCGCCGCGATCACGGCCGATCTTCTGCCTGAACTGAAATTCTACGGCGAGGCAAACACCTTTGGTGTCTTCAACCAGGATCTTGAAACCGTTCGTCTGTTCCGCGATCCAAACGATGACACTGTCTGGACTGTTGACCTTTGGCCCTATGAAAAGTTGCCTGATGTGGATCTCGGCGGCGAATACGAAAAGGATGACGATGTTTGGGAGATCGGCATTCGCTGGTCGGACGGCATCACCAGCGTGGTTATTGATGTCGATGTAGACGGCGAATTCATCGACAGTATCGAGATCACAAATCTAGGCGGCGGTTGGCCCGATTTCACGGCGGCGCTACAGGCGCAGTTGCGCGAGTTGCCGAGCATGAGTGATGGCGTCTCGGTTTCCGACGAGGGGACCAAAGGTCAAGCTCGGTATCGCCTGATGCGGATCACATTTGGCGGTGATCTGTCCGGAGCTGAATACTCGGTCAATGCGCGGATCCTGAACACGGCCGAAGCATCGGTCCTGTCGTATCACCGTGAAATTGGAAAGACGCACGGCGAACCGCTTGTGAGCACGGATCGAGGCTGGTTCGAAGGCGTCGATCTGTTCCAGGACCGGGCGATCTATCACGGGCCGAAGGCGCGGGGTGGGGCGGTCGCCATGTCGCGGGTCGGAGAATATTTCGACCTGAATATCGAGGCGGCCGGCGACAGTGCCGCCCGCCTGGAGGCCTTGCGCACCGAAACGTCCGAGCGCGTGCGGTTCGTCTATGAGGGCATTTACCTGCTTGGCTTCACGGATCAGGGGGAGTGGTTCGTGTCTAACCGCCAGATCAAGGCAGACGAGCCGGTCAATTGGGTGCGCACGTCTCGCCATGGCATTCATCCGCAGATCCCGCCTTTCGAAATGGAAGGGCGTGTCTTCTTCGTGTCTTCCGGCCGCCGGGAAATTGACGAGCCGGAAAACTTCGATATCGGCCAGGCGCTTTATTCCATGGTCTATGACGATGTTGCGACCAACTTCAGCGCCGACCCGGAAAGTCTTCTCGCCTCGCATCTGATCCGTGACGTGAATGGGGGCACTCTGCAAAAGAAAGTTCGAAACCAGGACGCCGGGCGCTTGTGGTTATGGGACGCCTTCGGCCGCCTGGTTCTCGCTGTTGTGATCAAGAACCAGGACATTGTTGCTTTCTGCGAGTGGATCGCGGCCGACGCGGGAAAGGTCGTCGGGGCGTCAGTCGATGGTCAGAACCAGGTCTGGCTGACGATCGATCGGGGCGGCACTGTGACCCATGAAGTCATGGAGGAACAGGATATCAACCTGTTTCAAAGTGCTGTTCGCGGATCTACCGACCTGGCCGGCGAATTCTCCGGCCTTGAGCACCTGGAAGGCCGGGAAGTGTGGGCGCGTGCGGATGGCTACATTCTCGGCCCCTACACCGTTTCGGGCGGCACGATCGACCTCGGCGACCCTTACGAGAGTGTAACCGCCGGGCTCTGGCAACCGCCACTTTACGAAGGGTTGCCGCTCTTCAAGATGCTGCCAAACGAAGAAATCATCCATCGGCCAGGCCGCGTCCATTCCGTGATTGCGCATGTGATCGATACGGAAAGCATTGCCATGGGTGCCAACGGGTCGCCCCCTCGGGACCGGCCATTGGTCAAAGCAGGCGACGACATGTCGAAGCCGATCCCGCCGAAAACACAACAGGTTCGCAGAACGGGAATGCCCGGCCATGTCATGGGGCCGACAGTTGTCATCACTCAAACGCGCCCGGGCATGCTGCGGGTCCGCGATTACACTCCGGAGGCGAAACTCTGATGCAAATGGCATTTGCCCTTTTGGGGCCTCTTATGTCCGGCGGGGGAGCCGGTGCGGCAGCTGCCGGCACGGCCGGTGCTGCGGCAGCGGGCGGTGCAGCCGTTGCGGGCACAGCGGGTGCTGCGGGCGCGGCGGCCGCCAGTGGTGGATCGCTGCTTACGACGATCCTGCAAGGCGGGGCCACCTTGCTTGGCATGATGTCAACGATTGAGGCGGGCGACCAGGATGCGGATGTTTACGAAGCCAAGGCGGTAGACGCGCAAGCCGAAAAGCCTTTGGAAACGCTGCAATCCATAGATAGGCGCACCAGCATCAAGAAAGATCTGCTGGAGGCCGTTTCCGAACAGGAAACCGCTTTTGCCGCATCCGGCGTTGATCTGAGTTTCGGAACGCCTGCGCAGGCGAAAAAGGAAGCGTTCCGGGATGCGGATCGCGCCTTGACCACTGAAAACGCGACTGAAGAAACCAGACTGAACCGACTTGACGAACGATCGTCGCAATACCGGTTGAGTGGACGCCGGGCAAAAAAGACCGCACGGAAGAACGCCCTTCAACAGGGGCTTTCGTTCGGTCTCGACGTCGCGCAAAGGGGCTGACCAAATGGCAAACAGACAACGTCAACAGGTGCGGTACCGTCAATTTCGGCCGCAGGGGGCCAAAGCCGAGGGGTTGCTCTCAGTGGCTCGGGATGGCGGCGATCTGGAACGCCGTGTCGCCGCTGGTTGGGCGCGTCTCGCAAGCGAAACCGGGAAGTTTGCCGACCGTCAGGCCGCTATTGAGGGCGAACGCCAAGGGATGCTGGACGCCCTGGCCGGCGCGCCGCAGGCGGGAACCGTCACGGCCGGCACCGCACCGCGGGGAATTGTGGTCGGCGAGAAGGACAGCAACGAGCGAGCTGCTGCCGCGCGCGATTATCTGATCCAGAAACACGGGCTCCAGCCGTACCAGGCCGCAGCGATTGCCGGTCATGGGATGCAGGAAAGCGGCTTTGATCTGGCTGCGGTTGGCGACAATGGAACGGCCAAAGGCGCGTTCCAGCACAGGGGTGATCGCCTTGTGAATGGTCAACGCTTCGCTGCCCGGAGCGGTCGAAGCTGGGACACGCTTGAGGCGCAGCTTGACTTTGTCATGCACGAGCTGGCGAACAGCGAAAGCTATGCCGGCAATGCCCTGCGAAATGCGACGAACCTGGACGAAGCGGTTGCAGCGTTCATGCATTTCGAGCGGCCGGCCGGATACACGCGCGAAAACCCGACCGCCGGTCACGGCTATTCCAACCGGCTGGCTTATGCCAAAGGCTTGTCCGGTGTCGCGATTGACGATGCCGCCCGGGACGGGCCGATGCGCATAACGCCTGTCGGAGAGGCGGTGCCCGTTCGCGCGGCCGCGCCGGGGGGATTCCGGCCGACGGGGAGCGCGACGATCCGGGGGCGCGCCTATGACGTTGCCGGAACGCGCACTTACCTCCAGCAACTTGACCTAGCCATGCAGCAGGACATGACGGCGGTCTATAACGCCTATGCCGATGATCCTGCCATGTTGAACAAGTCGCTTGGCGAGCTGAAAGAGGCTCATTTGCGCGACCATGTCTTTGACGAGATCGCGGGGGACTACTCGGCGGCCTTTGACCAAAAAGCGCTGAACATGCTGGAGCGATCCCGCGAAGCTGCGCGGATCCGCGAGGAGCAAAAGGACCGGGAGGAATTTCTAGGTCGGATTGATACCCTTGAGGAAGAAAAGGCCCGGTTTCTGGCGGGCCAGAATGCGGGAGCCGAACGGGACGCGGAAGACCTGTTCGGGATCCAAAATTCAATTGACGAGCATTACAACAATGCAGTCACGCGCGGGCTCATGTCCCAGGCCGAGGCGGACCGATACAAGGCCAGCTCCATGCGCGACACGTCCGTGGCCTTTTACCTGGGACAGGCGGACGGCAAGACTTCCGATGAAATTGCCGAGATGCGAACGCAGATGGCAAAAGACTATTCCGATGGCAAGCTTTCGAATGTGGATCGCGAAAGCTACGCCCGGATTGATGCCGGCCTCGACAAGCTGACGAAAGACACGAAGACGGCCGAGCGCACCACGACAAACACCCTCAAGCGTGACGGCGATGCGTTGGCTCTCCGGATCCTCGAAGGCGAGACGATCCCGGCGCAGGAGGTGACGCAGTTTGAGCGCAATCTCCAGGCATCGCCCTACGCCGAGACGGTCGGGCAATCCGCGTTGAACCGCATGCGCGTAGCGCAGCTTCTCAAGACAAACCCTCCGGCTGCTGTTCGCCAGAAACTGGAGGAAATCCTGAAAGGTCCGGACGGCACTGTGAACCGGGATGATCTGGCTTTTGCCCGTGATCTGATCGCGCGTCAGGAAAAGTCCCTGGACAAGGATCCGCTTGCGCTTGCCGAACGCTATGGCGCTGTGCCGGTTGTGCCTGGATTGCTCGACGAGTTTCAGGCCAGTGGCGCTCTGTCGGCCGTCAAGGGACGGATCGACACTGCGAATGCGGTGGCCGATCGCTTCGGGATCGCACCGAAGTATTTCACCGGAACGGAAACGGCCGAGATTGCCGAGCTGATCCGCACGGATACGGATACAGGCCTGGGTTTGATTGCCGGCATCGTGGAAGCCGGCGGCGATGTCTCCGGAGACATGCTGCGCGAACTGCGCGAAACGGCACCGGAAGCGGAATGGGCCGGTTTGGTATTTGCTCTTGATGGAAGTCCAGGCGCTGCACAAGACGCGATCCTGGGTAACCAGCCCGGCCCTGATGGAAAGCGCCTCGAAAACCCGGTGAAAAAGCAGCGGCGCGTCGTGACGGCTGATGTGATGGGCGGCGCCCTTTCGCAGCTCCAGCCAGACGATGCGAACCGAGTCGAGCAAGGGGCAATGTCGATCGCGCGCCGCCGGGCCGCAGAAGCTGGCGTTGACGCCGACAGCCCCGAGGCGGCGGAAATCTACCGTAGCGCACTCAATGAGGCCGCCGGCGCGGTGTCCTCTCCGGGCGGCCAGCGTGGCGGCTTCGCTGAACTCAACGGCGACAGTTTTCTTTTGCCTCCTGGCTGGACCCTGGAGGAAGTGGAAGACGTTCTGGAGGATCTGACGGATCAGGATCTGAAACAGATGGGAGCGCCCCTTTCGCGTCTAAGCGAATTCGGCGTGTCTGTGACCGCAGATGACATTCGCAGCGCCAATCTTTATGCGGTCGCGCCCGGTGTCTACCGCGTGGCGAAACAGCGGTCCGGCCGGCTTGAGTACATGGCCGATCCTGCCGGTGGCTTTTGGGAGCTGGATCTCAATCGGCTCCGAACCGGCCAGGAGCGGCGTCTCCGAGGTGGCAACGCAAACTCCGGTGGAGGTGGTTTCTGATGGCTTCCGGTCTTGCCGAACTGCGGCCGTTTCGCCCTGGCGAGCGCCGAGAAAATCCGGATGGGAGCCATTCCACCGAATTGACGACGACCTGGCAGCTCGGGGATGGCAATTGGGTCAACGTGCCGTCGCTCTGGATGGGTGCTGATGGGCCTGTCGAATTTGATCAGGGTGACGAGCAAACCATCCTTGGAGCCATGTCCGCTTTCGAAGGTCGCAATGGTCCAACGTTCAAGCGGTTCACTTCGCTAGACGAAGCAGAAGCGGCCGACCGGGTGAGATCCGAGCAGGGCGGGGCCGGCGCGGTCAACCAACGTCCTCGCAAAGCCAGCTCTTTTTTCCGCACAATAGAGCCGGCAGACGCAGAGGTCTTTGACGGCGAAGCCGGCTTGCCGGCGATCGCCAACGCGGCCCGGGAAACGGCTGTCTACGTTGACAACCTGAATGCCCGCATCCTGTCGCGCACCGAAGCATTTGACGATGCGGTCAAGTCAATCCGTAAAGCTACCGGGATCGAGCTGGAAAACCCGCAGCTCGACACGCAGTCTACGCCTTTGCATCGGGATCCCATTCGCGGGGATCCTTATCAAGCATGGGAGCGGCGAATTGCCGAAATCATCGAGCAGCATCCGGACCAGGCCGAGATCCTTGAGCCGTTCCGCCTGGAAGGGATAGAGAAGGCGGCCGAGGAAAAGGCGCGTTCCGCCGATGAACGTTACCAGGTGCTGTCCTCGACCAGGGATGATTGGGCCGGTTTCGGTGCGGGCCTGGCCGGTGGAATAGGCGGCTCTTTCCAGGATCCGGCCACAATCCTGACGTTGCCTTTTGGGCTTGGTGCCGGCAGCGCGCGGACGGTCGCGGGCAAGGTGTTGGCGACGACCTGGCGCGAAGCGCTTGTTGCAGGATCGACAGAGGCCGCCATGCAGCCCTTCGTTCAAAAATGGCGCGAAGATGCTGGCCTGCCTCATGGCCTCGGGGAGGGCGTGAAGAATGTGGCGGCGGCAACCCTGTTTGGCGGGCTGGTCGGCGGCACGTTGCGGGGCGCAATCGAAACGCCAGGCGCAATCCGTCGCGTTCGGTCGCGAAGGTTCGAAGCTGCACTCCCCAAGCCTGACCCTGATAAGATCGCGGACGATCTATTGTCCATCCGCGACAGCCTGCCGGCGGCGACCAGGGCGGCGCTCGATGTCTTTGATGAAAATCGTACCGTCATACGGGCCATCCGTGCCGAGCTGGGGGACGACTTGTCCGCCGACTTCGGCAGGATGATGGAGCGCGCGGACAGGTTCGCGGAAACGCTCGATGCCTCTGATCCGGAAGACTTCGCAAGGTTCATACGCGATAGGGAACTTGCGGAGGATCCGCGTCTTGCTGGAGATTTCGAGCGTGCCCGGGCAGATCTTGAAGCTGCGCAAAAGACTGTCGCGGATCTGGAAAATCCGCTGAATGCCCGCACCATGGCGGACACGCTGGAAGACATTGACCCGGAAACCGCTGCCCGCGTGCGTGCGATCGAGGACGAGCTTAACAGCGAGATCCCCGCGAAGCGTCGGGCGGATCTGGAGGCCGAACGGCGCAGCATTGTTGAAACGATCGGTGAAGACGTTCTGGAGCGCACGGAGCGCAATTTCCGCATTGGTCCTGAAAAGCAGGTCAAGCGGGCGCGCAAGAAGCTTCGTGAAGCCCGCAGGGCGTTCAACGCTATCCAGCGTAAAGCTGATGCCCGCGCCGGCGGCCGCCTGGAGGCGGGCAGGGCTCTTGCCCGCGCCGAGCTGGGTGATATCCGCGAGGTGGGTGCGCCTGGGCGAGCGTCGGCATCGAGCCAGGCCGCGCCGGCGAGGCCTGCCAAGGCGGATCCCTTTGAGCCGGACAGTCCGGAAGCGGCTGACCAGGTCGCGGCCCTTGAAGGGCAATTATCGCCGGATGACGAAATCTCCGACCTGCTGTTTGTCCAGGACGACGGCCTTGTGACGGCTGAAAGCCGGACGGTGGCCGACGCCCTGGAGGAAGCGGACCGGGGCAATTATCTCTCTGATCTCGTAAAGGCTTGCAAACTGTCATGAGCTTGGACAACTGCCTGACTTCCGCTCTCGACCAGGGCGAAATCACCGAACGCGAAGCGGCCTGGATCCGCAACATGTATGAGGGGTATCGGAAGAAAGCCCGGACCCGTGGCACGGCAACCGCGCATATGGATGCTCAAGCCGCGACGGCCCGGCGGATGGCGGCTGACGCCGCGCTGAAAAAGCGCCGACTATTGCTCCAGGCCCTGGCGCAGAAACGTGCTTTGAAAGACAGCCTGGCATATCGCACCGCCGGCGGCGAAGCGGACCTGGCAGAAGGCACGATTGCGCTCATAGAGCACTATGGAACGGCACCTTTCCAGTCCATGGAAGGCTTGCGCAAAGCCATTATCGGTCAGGCCCATGCCGAGCTGACCGAGCTGTTGAAGAAATTCGAACGCACCGCCCTGACAGGCCGGACGCCGAACGCGGCCGACCTCGATAATGTCGTGCGCGAGGCTTTCGGGGAGCATACCGGCGATCCAGCCGCCAAGGCCCTGGCCGACGCCTGGGCGGAAGTGGCGGACGGTCTGCGCGTGCGCTTCAACAAGGCTGGCGGCGACATCGGCAAGCTGGAAGGCTGGGGCCTGCCGCAGTCCCATGATCCGAAAGCCTTGCTCAAGGCCAAGAAAAAGCCCTGGAAAGAGGCGATCCGGCCACGGTTAGATCTGTCCCGCATGCGCCATCCGGTGACGGGCGATGAAATCCTGGAAGAAGAACTGGACGGGATCCTGGACCGCATCTGGAGCGACATCGTGACCAATGGCTGGGCTTCGCGGGAGCCAAGCCAGGCGCCCTTCGGCCGGGGTGCGGTTGCCGCGCAGCATAGCGAACACAGGTTCCTGATCTTCAAGTCCCCGGAGGACTGGCTGGCCTATCAGCGCGATTTCGGTCAGGGCAATCCGTTCGCGTCGATGATGAACCATATCAACGCCATGGCGCGGGACATTGCGGCCGTCGAACGTCTCGGGCCGAACCCGAATGCCATGCTGACCTTTTTGAAACAGCGGATCGAAAAGACCGGGCAGGCAAAGAAAACGGGGCAAGCGGTGCCTTTCGCGGGGCGAAGCGGCCGGGCGGACAGTCGTGCCCGTGGAAAAATCAAGACGATAGAGAACATGTGGGATGCTTATCGGGGCAATTCAGAAGTTGCCGTGGATACGAATCTGGCAAACGGTCTTTCTATCACGAGAAACTGGCTTACCTCTTCCATTCTCGGTTCTGCTGCCGCGTCTGCCGTGCCGACAGATCCGATCTATCAGATGATCTCAAGACGGTTTGCCGGGATCCCCGCCTTGCCGGTTTTGCGCGACCTGGCGGGCCAGATCAAGAAAGCCGATCGAATGGAGGCGGTGCGCAGCGGTCTGATCCTGGACAGCGCCATGCATGTCTTCGGAACCGAGGCGCGTTATCTAGGTACGCTATCAGGCCCCGAATGGAGCCAGGTGCTGCCGGATCGAGTTCTAGCCTGGCAAGGATTGACAGCCTGGACGCAGGCCGGCCGCCACTCTTTTGGTCTGAGCTTTCAGGGCATGCTTGCGGACAGAGCGGGCAAGAGCCTGGCCGAATTAAAGGCGGCCAGAAGCGGCACGCTGGAAAAGGCGACGGCCAGGACACTGGAGCGCTGGGGCTTCACGGCCGAGGATTGGGATGCGATCCGCAAGTCTGCGCTTCATAAGAGAGACGGGGCGAGCTTTCTGCGGCCGCAGGAGATCGCGGCCGTTGATGAAAATCTGGCGGAACGGGTTCTGGAAATGATCCTCCAGGAGACGGAATACGCGGTGCCGAGCGGCACGCTGCGCGGGCGTGCCTTCTCCCGCTTCGGATCACAACCCGGGACGCTTTGGGGCGAGGTCATTCGATCGGCCGGGATGTTCAAGAGCTTTGCCGTCACCTATGCGCTTCTCTATGGATCCCGCGCCATGCGTGAATTCGGAGCCTCCAGGGCGGCCGGCGCGCGCTACGTCGCGGCGATCTCGCTGACCACGGCGCTCGGAGGGGCGATTTCTCTCTGGCTGAAAGACATAATCGCCGGTCGGGATCCGCGCCCGATCATGGGGAAAGACGGCAACCCGCTCGCGTTTGCCGGTCAGGCATTCATGCAGGGCGGCGGCCTGGGAATCGCAGGAGATTTTATCCTGGGTGATCTGAACCGCTTTGGCGGCGGGATCGGCCAGACGCTCGGCGGGCCAGTGGCCGAGCTTGCAACCGATTTTACAAACCTGACATTCGGCAACGCCGTGCAATTCGCAACAGGCGACACGACGAACGCGGCCGAGGAAACCCGCCGGTTCGTGGCGAAGAATATGCCTGGCCGTTCGCTCTGGTTCTTCCGGCTGGCCTATGACCGCGTGTTGATGGACAGCCTTCGGCGGTTGACCGATCCGAATGCTGAAAAGGCATTCCGTCGCCGGGGCCGGTATGTTTCCGATATCGGGACGGACACATGGTGGTCACCCGGCCAGGTGTTGCCGGAGCGGGCTCCGGATCTTGATATCACGCGCCCGGGGTCATGAGCACCACTTAACCCTTCTGTCTGCAATCCATCATGGTCCGGTCACAATGGAGCCGGACCATGACTGAATTTCCCGTAGAGCGGAGTTTTCGCGTCAGCGATGCCATTGCCTTCAACGGTATCGATGCGACCTATGGGCCGTTCGATTTCAAGATTTTCGACCCGCTCGATGTGCGCATCGAAACGCGCGATATCGGGGAAAGCCTCTGGTTGCCTACGGACGCTTTCACTGTCAGCAAGGGGCCGGACGATGCCGACTATTTCACGGTTACTTTCAACCCCATTCAGTCGGAAACGAAGGAATTTCGCGTAGTCGGTGCGCGCCTTCATGAACGCAGCATTGCCCTTTCGAAGGGGGCCGGTATCAGCATCCCCGCGCTTGCCAAGATCCACGCGCAAATCACCTTCACGCTCCAGGAACTGCGCAGAGACGTAGATGCTCAAAACAGCATCGAAGTTCTGGAGGCGGCAGCGGTAGCGGTCGAGGCTGCTGAGCAGGCGGTTTCGGTCCTGGGAGATGTAGAGGAAGCGAAAGGACTTATAGACCAAATCAAGAGTGACGTGCAGCTCTTAAAGGAGGCAGCCAATCAGGCAAGGATCGGCGCTGAAAAGGCGCGAGACGATGCGATCGCCGGCGCTGCTGAAGTGCTTGGCTCTGGCCGTGTCCCGGTCGGCTTCATGGCACCGTGGTTTTCGCTAAGGCCTCCAAATCAGTATTGGGTGCTTGTCGACAGAGTCGGCCAGGTCTTTTCCCGCGCTATGTTCCCGCAGCTTTTCGACGTTCTCGCTCCTGAGTTCACTGTCAGCTTTTCCGATGGCGATCCGGTGGTCACCGGTATTGTCTGCCCGCAAAAGCTCAAGGCCGGGTGGCCGGTCGAAGGCGAGAATATCCCGCCTGGCACCACAATCCTCTCTGTTGACAGCCCGTCGCAAATCACGCTTTCCGCCAATCCGACCGGGGACGGCACGACGATCCGCGTCTTCCCACACGGTAACGGTGATGGCAGCACGACGGCGAACTATCCGGCTGTTGCAGGCCGCGTGGTCCGTGGTCTTGACGCTGACGGTGTGTTGAACCCTGACGCTGCTAATGCTGTGGGCGAGGTGCAGGAAGACGCACTTCAGCAGCTATACGGCCAAATTAGCCATACCTCGACAAGCAGCGCCAACGCATTAGATACGGCGGAAGGTGTGTTCAAGCGCGGTGAGGAAGTGACGCTGCCGCAGTACGTTGCCCGCGCCAACGGGTCAAATGTTTCTGCCGACGGCATTATCTTGGATGCCTCGCTTGTGGCTAGAACCTCGGATGAAACCCGAGCCAAGGCTGTTATCGCCCCGTACATCATCAAGGTGGCGGATGGCGTTGACGACGAAGCCACGCTAAGTGCCCTTCAGGTTGTGCAGGATCTTGCGCAGGCGCAGGCGGATATCGCTGCGTTGCAAGCCAATTCGGGCGAAGCTGCGCTTCTAGCTTACCAACAGCCCTCCGGCGTCAGCGGTGGAAATTCCGCCGCTACATCCGAGCGCAAACCGTACGTTCTCAACA